>NZ_JBHZOU010000002.1:0-1182128 GCF_042787775.1 Priestia sp. YIM B13552 | reverse complement strand
GTGGCTGAAGAGGCGCCCCTGCTAAGGGTGTAGGTCGTGTAAGCGGCGCGAGGGTTCAAATCCCTCCTTCTCCGCCAGTCGTTTTAAATTTAAATATGGCCCGTTGGTCAAGCGGTTAAGACACCGCCCTTTCACGGCGGTAACACGGGTTCGAATCCCGTACGGGTCATCTCAAAAAGGTTTGCATATATGCAAACCTTTTTTATTTGCGCTTTTTTAAAGATTAAGTAAACAGAAATAATAGTTAGGAATAATTACCATGAATTTTCAGAATAAAAAGTAAGTTTTAAGCAGGATTTTCCCTATATCATATGGAATTATTCATAAAGTAATAAAGTATGAAGAGGATGGGATAAAGAGTAATTTTAAAGAACATTTATTCTATTATATTTGTAGAAAAGGTTTATGTTTTTACTGTAAAAGGGAATGAGTGGTAAGAAGCATATATTATGTGCGTATATTATGTTTGAAGTTAAAGGGGTGGCAAAAGTGAATCTAGCGGTTCAGCCTACTGAATTTGATGTTCATTTGTATCACGAAGGAAACTTATTTCGCAGTTACTCTATTTTCGGTGCGCATCAGGTAACGGTAGAAGGAATTGAAGGCGTACGATTTTGCGTGTGGGCACCTCATGCAAAGAGTGTAAGCGTTGTAGGTGATTTTAATAAATGGAACGGTTTTCAACATTCAATGGTTAAAGTTAATGAAGAAGGTATTTGGATGACATTTATCCCTGAGTTAGAACAAGGGACTATTTATAAATATGAAATCATCACACAAAGCAATCAAAAAAAATTAAAAGCAGATCCATACGCTTTCTTCAGTGAAGTGCGTCCGAACACTGCGTCTATTGTTTACTCATTGGATGGGTACAAATGGAACGATCAATATTGGCGTAGAAAGAAAAAACAGCAAAATATATATGAAAGACCACTGTGTATTTACGAGCTGCATGCAGGGTCTTGGAGGACTCATGAAGATGGCAGCCTTTATACATATAGTGAATTAGCACAGGAGCTTATTCCTTATATTGCTGAACAAGGTTTTACACATATTGAGTTATTACCAGTCATTGAGCATCCGCTCGACCGATCCTGGGGATATCAAGGAATTGGATACTATTCTGCTACCAGTCGATACGGTACACCTAAAGAGTTGATGAACTTTATAGATGAGTGCCATCAAAACAATATAGGGGTTCTTTTAGACTGGGTACCCGGGCATTTTTGTAAGGATGAACATGGTCTGTATATGTTCGATGGAGAACCTACTTATGAATACAAACAAGAACCCGATCGTGAAAACTACGTTTGGGGAACAGCTAATTTCGATTTAGGAAAGCCTGAAGTACAAAGTTTTCTGATTTCGAACGCTTTATTTTGGTTGGAGTACTTCCATATAGATGGATTTCGAGTAGATGCTGTAGCCAATATGCTTTATTGGCAAAATTCTTCTGGAAAAGCAGTGAATGATGGAGCTGTCAGCTTCTTGAAAAAGTTAAATGAAGCTGTTTTTGAATCTGATGAAACGATATTAATGATGGCAGAAGATTCAACGGACTGGCCGCTTGTTACAGCACCTACGTATGAGGGCGGTTTAGGCTTTAATTATAAGTGGAACATGGGATGGATGAATGACGTTTTAACATACATGGAAGCTGGCGTGGAAAGACGTCCTTATCTTCACGATAAAATGACCTTTTCCCTAATGTATGCGTTTAACGAAAATTTTATTTTGCCGCTTTCTCATGATGAAGTCGTACATGGGAAAAAATCCTTACTTAATAAAATGCCAGGTGATTACTGGCGCAAGTTTGCACAGCTTCGACTGCTATATGGATATTTCTTTGCACACCCTGGGAAAAAGCTTTTATTTATGGGCGGAGAGTTTGGCCAATTTGATGAGTGGAAAGATTTAGAGGAGTTGGATTGGATGCTTTATGACTTTGACATGCATCGCAATCTTAACGGATATATGAAGGATCTCATCAAGATTTATAAAAGAAGCAAGCCTTTATACGAATTAGACCATAATCCAGATGGATTTGAATGGATTGATGTTAACAACCATCATCAACAAATTTTCTCTTTTATTCGTAAGTCGAAAGAAAATCAGGAGATTTTTATAGTTGTTAGCAATTTTTCCGAGCATCCATATCATTCTTACAAAGTTGGAGTTCCAGTTGAGACAGAGTACATTGAAGTTATTAACAGTGATGACGAAGTGTACGGCGGTTCAGGCATTGTAAATAAAAAGGCATTAAAATCAGTGGATGAATCGTTTCACGGCCAACCTTTTTGCATTGAAATGAATATTCCGCCGTTTGGCATTAGTATACTACGAGCAAAGAGAAAACGAGGGGAGAGAAAACAACATGTTAAAAAAGAAATGCGTAGCGATGTTATTGGCAGGAGGAAAAGGTAGTCGGCTAAGTTCGCTTACAAAAAATCTAGCAAAGCCAGCTGTACCATTTGGTGGTAAGTATCGAATTATTGATTTTGCTTTAAGTAATTGTACAAATTCAGGTATTGAAACAGTAGGTGTATTAACACAATATCAACCGCTAGTTCTCAATTCATACATTGGAATTGGAAGCGCTTGGGATTTGGACCGACGGAATGGTGGCGTCACGGTATTGCCTCCATACGCGGAGTCAGATGGAGTAAAGTGGTACAAAGGCACGGCTAGTGCTATTTATGAAAATTTAAACTATTTGACACAATATGATCCTGAGTATGTACTGATTCTATCAGGTGATCACATTTATAAAATGAACTATGAAAATATGCTTGATTATCATATAAACAAAGAAGCAGACGTAACGATTTCTGTTATTGAAGTACCTTGGGAAGAAGCGAGCCGTTTTGGTATTTTAAATACAAATAGTGACCTAGACGTAATGGAGTTCGATGAAAAGCCTCAGCGTCCTAAAAACAATCTAGCTTCCATGGGGATTTATATTTTTAAATGGAGTATTTTAAAAGAATATTTAGAAATGGATGCACGCAATCCATATTCAAGCCATGATTTTGGTAAAGATGTTATTCCGCTTTTACTAGATGAAAAGAAAAAGCTAATTGCATACCCATTCCAAGGTTATTGGAAAGATGTGGGGACTGTAAAAAGCTTGTGGGAAGCGAATATGGATTTGTTATGTGATAAAGACGAGCTTAATTTATTTGACTCTTCATGGAAAGTATACTCTGTTAACCCTAATCAGCCTCCTCAATATATCGCGCCAAAAGCCTGCGTGGTGGAGTCATTAGTAAATGAAGGGTGCGTTGTCGAAGGAAACGTAGAGCAGTCCGTGTTATTTCCAGGTGTACAAATCGGCTCAGGTTCTGAGGTCAAGAAAACGGTTGTCATGCCTACTGCAAAGATAGGCTCTAACGTATATATTGAAAACGCAATTGTTCCATCGGATATTGAAGTTCCAGACGGTACTATTATTCGACCGACTAAAGGAAGCGAAGAAGTAATTCTTGTTACTCAAGAATTGATTGAATCAGTTGCTAAATGCATTTAACGAACAGAGAGGATGAACGACATTGAATAATCAAATGCTTGGTATTATTGATGCTTGTACAAACACAACAGCGCTGCAGCCTTTAACTTTTTATAGATCGATTGCTGCCATTCCTTTTGCAGGACGCTATCGATTAATCGATTTTACGCTTTCTAATATGGTGAACTCTGGAATTTCGAGCGTTGCCATTTTTCCTCGTGATCGCTATCGCGCATTGATGGATCATATAGGTTCAGGAAAAGAGTGGGATTTGGATCGGAAGCGAGATGGATTGTTTATCTTCCCTCCTATGACCAGTGATTTACACTTAGAAAGTCCATCACTATTCACGCAGTTCCGTTATCATATTGATTATTTCTTAAGAAGTAAGCAGGAATACGTATTAATTGCGAATAGTTATACGATATGTACAGTTGACTTTGAACACGTGCTGCAACGTCATATTGCTTCAAATGCAGATATTACTGAAATGAAGCAGGGTGATAAATCGCTTAATATGTATATTATTAATAAATCTATTCTAGTTAATATTTTGCAAAATGAATCCCATGATTTTTATACGATTAAAGAAATGGTTCGATATATGGCACAATCTCATCGTGTAGAAAAGTATGAGCACCATGGATATACGGCTGAGATTTCTAGCTTAGATACCTACTATAAAACAAGTATGGAAATTTTATCTCCAGATGTCTGGAAGCAGTTATTTATCAACGAACGTCCTGTTTTCACTAAAGTAAAAGATGAACCGCCTACTCGTTACGCAAAAAAAGCGGTTGTGAAAAACTCAATGATCGCAAACGGGTGCGTGATTGAAGGGCATGTGGAAAATAGTATTATCTTCCGAGGCGTTAAAATTGGAAAAGGTACGGTCGTTAAGAATAGCATTGTGATGCAAAAAGGCATTATTTTAGAAAATAGTGTATTAGAAAATGTTGTTTTAGACAAAGATGTGAAAATAGGAAGTAATGAAACGTTGCTAGGTGAGTCAGGTCTACCTAGAGTCATTGCTAAAGGAACAACTCAAGGAGCGTTGATGAAGTCGTGAATGTATTATTTGCTGTATCGGAATGTGTACCTTTTATTAAAACAGGAGGATTAGCAGACGTAGCTGGTGCTCTGCCTAAAGAATTAAAAAAATTAGGAACGAACGTATGTGTAGTTATGCCAAAGTACGGAACGATTCCTCAAGATTATCAAGATGAAATGGTGCTTGAAAAAGTTATTCATGTGCAGGTTGGGTGGAGAAGACAGTACTGCGGAATTGAATCGTTAACGATGGATGGCGTTAAATATATTTTCATTGATAATGAATATTATTTTAAAAGAGATAGCTTATATGGGCACTACGATGACGCTGAACGATTTGCTTTTTTCAGCAGAGCTGTGCTTGAAGCTATCCCATTTTTAGAAAATGAGCCTGATATTATTCACTGTCACGACTGGCATACGGCTATGATTCCATTTTTACTTCGTGCTAATTATGATATGTATGATCATATTCAGACGGTCTTTACGATTCATAATTTGCAATTCCAAGGAATTTTCCCTAAGAGCAATTTATATGAGTTATTAAATTTAAATGATTATTATTTTACTACAAGCCAGCTCGAGTTTTATGGGAATATTAATTTTATGAAAGCTGCGCTTGTATCAGCTGATAAAATTACCACGGTAAGTCCTACATATCGAGATGAAATTCAAATGCCATATTACGGAGAAAGTTTAGATGGATTATTGCGTCAGCGAAATCAAGATTTGATTGGGATTGTAAATGGAATCGATGAAGAAGCTTATAGCCCAGACGCAGATCAGCTTATATCTTATCCTTATTCGGTAGAAGAGATTGAAGGAAAATATAAAAATAAAAAAGAGCTCCAGCGCTATCTTGAATTAGAAGAAAATAAGGATGTTCCAATTATTTCGATGGTTACAAGGTTAACTCAGCAGAAGGGATTGGATTTAGTTAAGCACGTTTTCCATGAGACGGTTAACTTAGGGGCCCAAATTGTTATTTTAGGAACTGGAGAGTACGAGTTTGAGCAGTTTTTCCGTGAGATGGAAGATACGTACCCACAACAAGTAAAAGCCATTATTGGTTTTAATGAGGAACTTGCTCATAAAGTTTATGCCGGTACGGATTTATTTTTAATGCCTTCTCGTTTTGAGCCTTGCGGACTCGGACAATTAATAGCCTTAAAATACGGAACCATTCCAGTCGTGCGTGAAACGGGCGGCCTGAATGACACGGTCAAAGCTTATAATGAATATAGCGGAGAGGGAAATGGCTTCTCTTTTAAGAATTATAATGCTCATGACATGCTTCATACGTTAGAAAGAGCTGTTTCATTTTATCACCAGAAAGATGTATGGAAAAAATTAATGATGGATGCTATGAGTCAGGATTATAGCTGGGGGCAATCGGCATTTAAATATAATCAATTGTATTCAAATTTGACATCTACTCCATCGTGAAAGGGTGAGCAGATTGTTCTCTGATAAAAAAAGCTTTCAAGAGGCTTTTTTAAAAAAGCTAGAAATGACATATGGAAAGAGCTTTAAAGAATCTACTGTTCAAGATCACTATCATACATTAGGAAATATGGTGCGAGAGTATATTAGCAGCGATTGGATTTCAACCAATGAAATTCATAGGTCTTCACATACAAAGCAAGTGTATTATCTTTCTATCGAATTTTTATTAGGCAGACTATTGGGTCAAAATCTGTTGAACTTAGGAATTCGGGAAGTTGTAAAAGAAGGATTAAGTGATCTGAATATTTCACTTGAAAATATTGAAGAGATAGAAGTAGACGCGGGATTAGGAAACGGCGGACTAGGCAGGCTGGCTGCTTGTTTTTTAGATTCTCTTGCTTCACTTAATCTTCCTGGCCACGGTTATGGAATTCGCTATAAACACGGTTTGTTTGATCAAAAGATTGTAAACGGCTTTCAAATTGAGCTCCCAGAACAGTGGTTAAGGCATGGGAATTCATGGGAAGTACGCAAATTAGATCAAGCTATCGAAGTAAATTTTTGGGGCGAAGTTGAAATGGTACAGGAAGACGGAAAATTTTCTTTTCGTCATGTAAAAGGAGAACCGGTCTCTGCTGTTCCTTATGACATCCCGGTTATCGGATATAAAACAGATACAGTGAATACACTTCGCCTTTGGAATGCGGAGCCTTCATCATTTCCAGTACATAAAGATGTGATGGAGTATAAGCGTCAAACAGAGGCTGTATCAGAATTTTTATATCCGGATGATACACATGAAGATGGTAAAATATTAAGATTGAAACAGCAATATTTTCTTGTGTCAGCTAGCTTACAAAGTATTATCAAAGCACATCGAAATACCTATCAAACACTTACAAACTTTCACGAAAAAGTAGCCATTCATATTAACGATACGCATCCTGTACTTGCGATTCCTGAGCTAATGAGAATTTTACTGGATGAAGAAAAAATGGAATGGGAAGATGCATGGCATATTACGTCCAATACCATATCATACACAAATCATACGACTCTTTCTGAAGCTCTTGAGAAATGGCCGATTGACTTATTTCAACCCTTGCTTCCACGCGTGTATATGATTATTGAAGAAATTAATGAACGCTTTTGTAAAGAATTATGGGAAGCATATCCAGGAGACTGGCAGCGGATTGAAAATATGGCTATTTTAGCGCACGGGTTAGTAAAGATGGCTCATTTAGCAATTGTGGGAAGTTATAAAGTAAACGGCGTGGCAAAGATTCATACTGATATTTTAAAAGAACGAGAAATGAAAGATTTTTATCAGTTTTATCCTGCTAAATTTAACAATAAAACGAACGGAATTACCCACCGGCGCTGGTTGTTAAAAGCTAATCCGCAGCTTTCCTCCCTTATTACCGAGGTGATAGGAGATAAATGGATTAAACAGCCGCATTCTCTTATAAAGCTCCAAGAGTATGTGGAAGATCCAAGTTTTTTACAAGGACTAAAAACAGTAAAACAACAGCGTAAAAAGCTGCTCGCGGATATTATTCAAGAGCAAACGGGAATTAAAATAGATTCTAATTCTATTTTTGATGTACAGGTTAAAAGGCTTCATGCTTACAAAAGACAGCTTTTAAATGTGCTGCACATTATGTATTTGTACAATCGATTAAAAGAAGACCCTAATTTTCAAATCGTTCCTCGTACATTTATTTTTGGTGCGAAAGCTTCTCCCGGCTATTATTATGCAAAAAAAGTCATCAAGCTAATTAACTCTGTAGCTGATGTTGTCAATAATGATCCACAAACATCACCGTTTTTAAAGGTCGTTTTTTTAGAAAACTATCGGGTGTCACTTGCTGAGTATATCTTTCCTGCAACGGATGTCAGTGAACAGATTTCAACCGCCAGCAAAGAAGCTTCGGGAACGGGAAATATGAAATTCATGATGAACGGAGCTTTAACTCTTGGCACGCTGGACGGAGCGAACGTCGAAATTAGCGAGGCAGTAGGAAAAGATAATGTCTTTATTTTTGGATTAAAAGCCGAAGAAGTGTTGAGCTATCAGCAAAATGGGGGATACCGTGCCTATGATTATTACCATCATGATAAGCGGATTCGACAAGTGCTCGAGCAGCTTACAAACGGCTTCCTACCAGACACATATGACTTATTCGAGCCTATATATGATTCATTATTAATGCAAAATGATGAATACTATGTACTCCGTGACTTTGACTCATACGTTACGGCACAGCAAAAAGTAAACGAAGCTTATAGAAATGAAAATAAATGGCTTCAAATGAGTGCGACGAACATTGCACATTCCGGCTTTTTTTCTAGTGATCGAACGATTGAGGAATATGCATCTGATATTTGGGGAATTCACTCCACTAAAAATTTATTAAATCAATAAATAGAAAAGGTGTAGTCAAAGACTACACCTTTTTTATTTTATCTGTTGTCACCGTTTAAGAAATCACCTAAAGAACCAAGAATACTGCCTTCACCTTTCCCTCCCGTTGGCGAAACTGCACTTGATAAAACGCGATCGGCTAGTCGGCTAAAAGGAAGAGATTGAATCCAAACTGTTCCTGGTCCTGACAGAGTAGCAAAAAACATGCCTTCTCCTCCAAACAGAGCTGTTTTAATTTTCCCTACATATTCGATGTTGTAGTTTACATCACGGGTCATGGCCACTAAACACCCAGTATCCACACGAAGGCGTTCACCTGGCTGCAGCTGTCTTTTATGAATGGTCCCGCCTGCATGCAAAAATGCCAAGCCATTACCTTCTAATTTTTGCATAATAAAACCTTCACCGCCAAAGAAGCCCGTTCCTAGTTTTTTTTGAAAATCAATGCCAACGGATACGCCTTTGGCAGCGCATAAAAAGGAGCTCTTTTGACAAATGATTTTATGATCGAGCTGCTCTAAATCGACAGGAATAATCTTGCCTGGAAAAGGTGAAGCGAAAGATACTTTTCGTTTGTGATATCCGTTATTTGTATATACTGTCATAAATAAGCTTTCGCCAGTTAATACGCGTTTCCCAGCTCCTTTTAGTTTATTAAAAAGCCCGCTGCTGTTGGAGGAAGAACCGTCACCAAAAATGGTTTCCATCTCAATATCATCTTCCATCATCATCATTCCCCCAGCTTCTGCTATAACACTTTCTGAAGGATCTAATTCAATTTCAACAAACTGCATGTCATCTCCATACAGTTTATAATCAATTTCATGTGCATTCATCATTTTCACCTCATTATAATTCTAATCTCCTATTCATTCGATGTCATCTCCTATAGCTCCTACCAAAAATAGAAAAAAGAGTAGTATGAAGAACTACTCCTTTTCAGTGTATGGATCTTTCTCATAGGCCGGTAAATCTCCAAATATGGTCATTTTACCTTCTTCATCCAGTGCATTTTCATATCGCTCATGCTCTTTTGAAGGGTAAATAGGAAGAGGCTGTCCATATAAATCGGTAGCGGCAAAGTTTTCATAATCTTCAACGTACCCAATAGCTTCATCTGCCTCAATATAGGTTTCACTATAGTTAGACGTATCTTCTATAAAATCAGAAGGAGATTCAGACGTCCCGTAACGCGCAACGTCTTGCCAAGAATCTTCTGCGTCATATCCTGTCGTTTCGGTATCGTCATAGTCGTATTGACCAAATGGGTGATGGAGAACATTTTCTTCTACAGGTCTGTGCTTTGGAATATCCTGTGATGGGCTATGTTCTCTACAGTATAAAGTAGTTGGTACAGCCTGAAGTCTTTCAAACGAGATATCTGCTCCACATACTTTGCATGTTCCATACGTGCTGTGAGCGATTGCCTGAAGGGCTTCTTCTATTTCATGTAGCTCTTGTTTTGCATGTTCATTTAGTGCAAGGTCTTTTTCACGCTCGTATGTTTCCGTGGCTGTGTCACCAGGGTGGTTATCGTAGCTTGAAAGTTCTCCTACAGCGTCGTGAGCGTCGCTTCGAGTTAGACCAAAATGATCATTTTGGTCAAAGTGCGATTGAATATCAGCCTGCTGCTGTTGTAAATTTTGTTTTAACTGACTGATTTCTTGTTTTGAAAGTGTCATGAAGCTCCCCCTTAAAAATTTATTGTGCTTTTGTAGTATGTGTTAAAAATTCAAAAAAACACGATTCATATTAGGAGTATTTGGGGTATTCATGAAGCTAAGAGAGAAAAGGAGTGGGAAATTAAAGAAAGTTAAAGGTTATAGAAAAGGGTATGATAAAAATAACGTTCTCGAGGTCTAAGGAGTACTAAATAGATCATAAAGATTTTTGATTCATTTAATGAAAAGGCATAATTTAGACAAGCGAAATTAATTTTTTCTCGTGAATCACGATGCTAGATTTTTTTGAACTGAAAGTTTATAATAAGTTAGTTACAGGCTTAAGAAAAAAGATGAACGGGGGGACGTAGTGTGATTGCAACGACCGAACAGTTAGTACAAGAATACATTAAAGATGCGATTGAGTGTGCAAAAAATGAAAATCAGCCAAAATTGGTCAGTTTAGTGAAAAAAGTAAGACCTATTGACCCCCTTATTTTTTATGCGAACGGACATGACCAGTTTTATAAAGAACGCTTTTTTTGGAAAGATCCCAACAGTTATTATACATTTGTTGGATTAGGATATGCGCATACTATTTGCACCAATGCGGCAAAAGAACGTTATTTCCACATTGAAAACGAATGGAAGCGCTTTATAAAAGAAGACTTTTATAAAAATAACCAAATTTTCCCTGATGGGACAGGTCCTCTTTTATTTGGAGGATTTTCATTTGACCCAAATCAGTATCGAGAAAACTATTGGAGTGATTTCCCGAGTTCAAAATTTATGATTCCAACTGTGTTATATACCCAGGTAGACAAAGAAGGATATCTTACCGTTAATATGATGGTTAAAGGACAAGATTCTGTTAAAAAGCACATCAATTATTTCGAAGAGGTCCAAAAACTTGTTCTTTGTGAAGAGTACGACGGGGAATCTCATATTTCACCTTTGCTGTTGGAAAAAGAGGAAATTGGGGTAGAGAAATTTAAAGGAAATATTGAAAGAGCTACTACTTTAATTAAGCAACAGGCTATAGAGAAAGTGGTTCTTGCTCGTCAATTAAAAGTAAAATTTAATGAAGATATTTCTACTGAATACGTGCTTCAGCGTCTGTTAAAGGAACAGCCAACTAGCTACACATATATTTTAGAGGGAGAGCATCAGCATTTTATCGGCGCTTCCCCAGAAAGGCTAGTGCAAAAACAAGGAGATTATGTGTTTTCCACATGTTTAGCGGGTTCGATTCCAAGAGGAAAGACAAGGCAGGAAGATCACGAACTAGGTGAGGAATTGCTTCAAGATCCCAAGAACTTAATTGAACACGATGTTGTTGTTCATATGATTAAAGAAGCGATGAATTCTTACTGTTATGAAGTAGAAATTCCAAGTAAGCCAAGTTTATATAAAACAAAGCATATTCAACATTTGTATACACCTGTTAAAGGACGTATAAAGGAAGATGTGACGCTATTTTCATTTATTCAAAAGCTCCATCCAACACCAGCGCTAGGAGGATATCCTCAACAGGAGGCCCTGCCTATTATTCGAAAGCTAGAATCCTTTGACCGAGGGTGGTATGCAGCTCCTTTAGGATGGATGGATATCAACGGAAACGGTGAGTTTATAGTAGGAATCCGCTCCGCTGTTATTCAGCAGAAAGAAGCCGTTTTATTTGCGGGCTGTGGAATTGTAGCAGATTCTACGCCTGAAAGTGAATATGAAGAAACAAGAATTAAATTCAACCCGATGCTTTCAGCTTTAGGAGGGATTATGCGTGGAACACATTAAATCATTAACAACGTATATTGCGTCATTCGTGGATGAATTAGTAGAAGCAAATGTTGAAGAAGTAGTGGTCAGTCCAGGGTCACGTTCAACGCCTATTGCGATGCTTATGGCTGAGCACCCTAATATTCATGTGCACTTAAATATTGATGAACGTTCCGCCGGCTTTTTTGCTCTAGGAATAGCAAAAGCAAAGAAAAAACCAGTGGCGCTTGTATGTACATCTGGAACAGCTGCAGCGAATTATTATCCTGCAGTAATTGAAGCTCACTATTCACGCATTCCTTTAGTCGTGATCACAGCGGATCGGCCGCATGAGTTAAGGGATATAGGTGCCCCGCAGGCCATTAATCAGAATCATCTTTTCGGTCAATATGCGAAGTGGTTTGTAGATACAGCTTTACCAGAAGAAAGTGGAGATATGAATCGTTATATTCGAACAGTAGCTTCAAGGGCTGTTCATACAGCTCAAGCTATACCGAGCGGTCCTGTACACATTAACGTACCTTTACGTGAACCGATTGTACCAGATTTATCTATTGAAGATTTATGGAGTCAAGGGAAACGCGGTAAATCATATGTGTCTGCTATTCATGGAGAAGCATCTCTATCTGAAAAAGGTTTCGAAGAAATTGCGAAGCGCTTAGAAGGAACAACAAAAGGACTTATTATATGCGGAGATCAAATGTCTTTAAAAGCAGTAGACAGCGTATGCCGTTTAGCTGAATCTTTAAGCTTTCCAGTGCTCGCAGATCCGTTATCACAATTAAGAAGCGGCAAGCATTCAAAAGAAAATGTAATAGAGACATATGATACATTTTTAAAAAGTGATAAGGTTGATGAGCGTTTTTACCCGGAAGTTGTCATTCGTTTTGGCGCGATGCCTGTATCAAAACCGCTATTGCAATTTTTGAAAGCACACGAGCCGACAGAAATGTTTGTAGTGGACCAAGGTAAAGGCTGGAGAGATCCTACTTTGCGTTCAACAGTGATGATTGAAGCCGATGAGACATTATTTTGTGAAGAACTGATCAAACGTCTTTCAGCGAATCAAGAGGAATCTACTTTATGGCTGAGTCTGTGGAAAAAGATTAATGCTCAAACTGTAAAGGCTTTAAGAACATTAACTTCTGGCCAGGAATGGTTCGAAGGACAAGTAGTTCAAGAAATTGTTGATGTAGTACCTGAAGGCACGGCTTTGTTTGCTGGAAATTCAATGCCTGTTCGAGATATTGATTCTTTCTTCTTAAATACGGAAAAAGAGATTCCACTCTTTGTAAATCGGGGTGCAAATGGAATTGATGGTGTAGTTTCGTCTGCTCTAGGCGTAAGCACGGCTTACGATCACACCGTTTTATTTATTGGTGACCTATCGTTTTATCACGATCTAAATGGTCTTTTGGCAGCTAAAATGCATAATTTAAATTTAACCGTTGTGCTAGTTAACAATGACGGCGGAGGAATTTTTTCATTTTTACCGCAGTCAAAACAAGAAAAGCACTTTGAATTTTTATTCGGTACGCCAACTGGATTAAACTTTGAGCATGCGACTCGTCTGTATGATGGCACATTTTCTTCAGCAAGCAGCTGGGAAGAATTTCGACATGCAATGAACCATGCTTTCGCAAAAGGCGGGTTGCATGTTGTAGAGATTCGTACAACTCGTACAGAAAATGTAGAGACTCATCGCAGTTTGTGGAAACTTGTTTCCGAGGAAATAAATTTGTCAAACGGTGAGGAATAAGCAATGATGTATCAATTAAGTGGTGTATCTTACTATGTGCACACCGAGGGGAAAGGAGAGCCGCTGCTTCTGCTTCACGGTTTTACCGGTTCTTCTCAAACCTGGCGTACCCTTATGAAGAAATTCGCTAAAGACTATCAGGTGATTGCTGTTGATATTATTGGTCATGGCCAATCAGCAGCTCCGAAAGAAATCAAACCATATTCAATGGAAGCAGTTGTTGAAGCACTGCATGAGCTGCTTCAACAGCTATCTCTATCACAGGTGAATGTAATCGGATATTCGATGGGAGGAAGACTTGCTCTTTCATTTGCTCAGCGATATCCACACCTTGTGAAAAAGTTGTTATTAGAAAGCGCATCGCCTGGTTTAAAAACACGAGAAGAACAAAAGCTAAGAAAAGAAAAAGATGAACAGCTGGCGAGCCGCATTATGAAAAATGGGATTGAAGAGTTTGTGAACTATTGGGAGGAAATCCCTCTTTTTCGTTCTCAAAAGCAATTGCCTCGTCATGTCCAAGAAGCGGTGCGTAAAGAAAGACTTTCTCATACAGAGATCGGCCTTTCCAACAGTTTGAAAGGAATGGGGACAGGAGTCCAGCCGTCCCTTTGGGAGAAGCTGGACGATCTGGTGATGCCGGTTTTGCTTATTACAGGAGAAGTAGATCAAAAGTTTTGTTTAATTTCCAAAGAAATGCAAACATTAATACCAAATGCTACTTCTAAAATTATTTTAGGGACAGGCCATGCAATTCACGTGGAACAACCCGAGATTTTTGGTAGAATAGTAAGTGAGTTCTTAGCTACTACATAATTAGGAGGAAATAAAGATGACAGTTGAATGGACATCAGTACGTCAGTATGAAGACATTTTATACGAAACATATAACGGAATCGCTAAAATTACGATTAACCGTCCGGAAGTGCACAATGCATTCCGTCCAAAAACAGTAATGGAATTGATCGATGCATTTGCTTATGCTCGTGACGATGCAAGCGTTGGAGTAATTGTATTAGCAGGTGCTGGGGATAAAGCATTTTGCTCAGGCGGAGACCAAAGAGTTCGCGGCCACGGCGGCTATGTAGGAGAAGATGAAATTCCACGTCTAAACGTTCTAGATTTACAGCGTTTAATTCGCGTAATTCCAAAGCCGGTTGTTGCGATGGTATCAGGCTATGCAATTGGCGGAGGCCACGTTCTTCACGTTGTATGTGACTTAACAATTGCAGCGGATAACGCAGTCTTTGGACAAACAGGTCCTAAAGTAGGAAGCTTCGATGCAGGATATGGCTCTGGTTACTTAGCTCGCATCGTAGGTCATAAGAAAGCGCGTGAGATCTGGTTCTTATGCCGTCAGTACAACGCTCAAGAAGCACTAGACATGGGATTAGTAAACACGGTCGTTCCATTAGAACAGCTTGAAGCTGAAACAATTCAATGGTGTGAAGAGATGTTAGAAAAAAGTCCAACCGCTCTTCGTTTCTTAAAAGCAGCATTTAATGCTGATACGGATGGCTTAGCTGGTATCCAGCAATTTGCGGGTGACGCAACGCTTCTTTATTACACAACCGATGAGGCAAAAGAAGGTCGCGATGCATTTAAGGAAAAACGCAATCCAGACTTCCAACAGTTCCCACGTTTCCCTTAAACAGCTGAAACAGCTTGGTGATTATCATCAGGCTGTTTTTTCAATTTAATTTAGTTAATCAGTATAAAAAGGAGAGAAATTCATGAGTAGCCAAACGATTCCTAATGGGCTTATGCAAAGAGCATATTTGACGCCAAATCGAGTGGCGGTAGAAACACCGCAAACGTCTCTTACGTTTCAAGAGCTTCATAAACGTGTTCAAAAAGTAGCACAGCAGCTTTCGTTTAACGGTGTAAAGCAAGGCGATACCATTGCTTTATACATGAAAAATAGAGTGGAGTTTATTGAGATTTTACATGCGGTTTCTTATATTGGCGCCCGGTTGCTGCTCGTCAACACGCGTTTGACAAATGAAGAAATTAATTATCAGCTAACAGATGCAAACGTGTCGTTGCTTATTGCGGATGAAACATTTTTAATGAGAGAATTCCAAAGTTCCATTACTCAGCTTACTTTACCTGCTTTAAAAAGTTCTCCAGAAGCAGAAACAGGTTTTCAAAAAACATGGAATCTCGAGGACACATTCACCATTATGTATACGTCTGGAACAACAGGTCATCCAAAAGGAGTGCTGCAGACATATGGAAATCACTGGTGGAGTTCCGTTGGCTCAGCGCTTAATTTAGGGTTAAATGAAAAAGACTGCTGGCTTATAGCGGTTCCTTTGTTTCATATTAGCGGCTTATCTATTTTAATGCGGAGCGTCTTTTACGGAATGAAAATCATTTTAGAAGAACGGTTTGAAGCAAGAGCAGTAAATGAAGCGATTGAAAACAAAGGGGTAACGATTATTTCGGTTGTCGCTTCCATGCTGTCCAACATGCTCGATGAGTTAGGGGAACGGAAATATCCGCATACGTTTCGATGCATGCTTTTAGGAGGAGGACCTGCACCGCTTACTATTTTAGAGGCTTGTGTGAGTAAAGAAATTCCTGTTTATCAAACGTATGGAATGACAGAAACATCTTCACAGTTCGTTACGCTTTCACCTGAAGATAGTTTGCGAAAACTGGGATCAGCAGGTAAACCATTATTTCCATGTGCAATGAAAATTGTAGATGAAAAAGGAAATGAGACCAGCGAAGCAGGAGAAATTATTGTTAAAGGTCCAAATGTTACAAAAGGATATTTAAATAAACCTGAAGCTACTGAAAAAGCAATTCAACAAGGCTGGTTCTATACAGGAGACATCGGGAAAGTGGATGAAGAAGGCTTTCTATATGTGTTAGACAGACGTTCAGACCTTATTATTTCAGGTGGAGAAAATGTATATCCAGCTGAAATTGAAAATGTTTTGTTGAAGCATCCCGCTGTTAAAGAGGCCGGTGTAACGGGAGTAGCTGACGAAAAATGGGGACAAGTGCCAGCTGCATGTGTTGTTGTAAACGAAGACGTTTCAGATGAAGAATTATCTTTACACATTCAACAATTTTTAGCAAAGTACAAACTTCCAAAGTATTTCGTTCGAGTAGAGGAGCTGCCGCGAACGGCTTCTAATAAAATCATACGCCGGAAGCTATCATCGTTCATACAGAAAGGGAGCTAATCGATGATTATAAAAAAAGTACATCTTTATAAAATTGACATGAAGCTTCTTTCTCCTTTTTCAACAAGCTATGGTACAGTGCAGGATCGAGAATTGATTTTGCTTGAAGTAGAAGATGAACAAGGATTTACAGGGTGGGGAGAAGTAGTTGCTTTTTCATCTCCTTGGTATACGGAAGAAACGATTCAGACGTGTTTTCATATGTTAGACGATTTTTTAATTCCCTCGCTTCTTCATCAGCAGCTTCAAAAACCAGAGGATGTTCAAAAGTTATTCAAACCTCTAAAGCGAAATAACATGGCTAAAGCAGCTTTAGACTGTGCTGTATGGGATTTGTATGCAAAGCGGCAGAACAAACCGTTATCTGAAGTAATTGGAGGAGTAAGGTCTGCTGTAGAAGCTGGAGTGGTAGTTGGCTTAAATGATATTTCCATAATGAAAGAACAAATAAAGACTTACATGAAAGATGGCTATAAGCGCTTTAAAGTGAAAATTAAGCCGGGTGCTGACTATGAGCTACTGAAACAAATTCGAGATGAATTTCCAAGCATTCCTCTTATGGCTGATGCCAATTCAGCCTATACGTTAAGCGATAGTGATTCATTGAAGAAACTAGATGAATTGAATTTAATGATGATCGAACAGCCGTTAAGTTCTGATGATATCCTTGATCATCGATTGTTACAAAAGCAAATGCAGACGCCAATTTGCTTAGATGAAAGTATTGTGAGCTATGAAGATGCACGTCATGCAATTGAACAAAGAAGCTGTAAGATTATCAATGTGAAAATCGGTCGAGTTGGCGGAATGTCCGTAGCAAAGCAAATTCATGATTTGTGCGCCCAGTATGGTGTAAGACTTTGGGTTGGCGGAATGTTAGAAGCCGGGATTTCAAGAGCTCATAACATCGCCCTTGCGACATTGCCTTCTTTCACGATACCAGGTGATATTTCTGCGTCATCTCGCTATTGGGAAAAAGATATTATTAAGCCCGAAGTAGAGGTAGAAGCTGGAGTAATAAAGGTGAAGGGAAAACCGGGGATAGGATACGATATCGATAAAAACTTTATCAAAACAATCACAGCATTTGAAAAAGAATACCAATAATTAAAAACCGTTTTTTATGTAAAACGGTTTTTTTTATTGAGGTTGTCAATGTTTAGTAGAAAAATAGGACAAATTTTTTAAAAAGAGCACATTGTTCTATCAAGCGTGTCAAAACATGTTATGATGGAATAGTTTGATGAAAAAAGTCGAAGAGTTTTATCGTAAAAAACAAAATTATTTTTGAAAATAGGTTGATAGTTTTCTAAGTTGTCCTATATAATGTGTTTATAACATAACACAATATGTTGTTTTGAAATCGATAATAAAATACTATATTTTGTGTTTTCCAGTGAAAAAGGTGTCTGATAAAAAGACTTAAAAGGGAATTTGGTGAAAATCCAAAGCTGTCCCCGCAACTGTGAATGCTGATGAAATAAGGAGATCCACTGTGAGTAAACATCATGGGAAGGCCTTAAAGTAAAAAGAAGCATAAGTCAGGAGACCTGCCTTTTTTATGTCGTTTTATCTTCTTCGGGAGGTGAGAGGGTAGAGCGAGGATTGAGAAAAGACTTAGTGTCTTCTTCTATCTTCGTTCTATTCGCTCACCGAGGTACGGTGAGCGATTTTTTATTTTGAAGTGAAGAGAGGAGCCATATTTATGGTGAATACATTAAAGCCTACAATTCTACATGAATTAACTGCATATATTGAACGTTTAAAAAATGAATTTACGCAGCTTGATTTTTCTTTGTATGAGGAAAAGGTTATTCAAACTGTTACAGTAAAGGAAAATATGACGGACGAAAAGGTTGCAAACGTCCTAATTTTAGCAGCCTTAGAGCGTATTTCAATGGAAGAACCAGATTGGACGTACGTAGCGGCAGACGTCTACTTAAACGAACTATATCGAAAAGCAGCGGACAACCGAGGTTATGATAAAAAAGAGAAGTACGGTTCGTTTTATCAGCTTATTCAAGAACTAACAAAAATCGGCATTTATAATAAACAGCTATTAAAAACATATACAGAAGAAGAAATTAATGAAATTGCTTCAGTCATTATTCCTGAACGCGATCGTTTATTTACATACATTGGATTGTTGACATTAGCAGATCGCTATTTAGCGACATCACATGATAAGCGCGTATACGAATTACCGCAAGAACGTTTTCTTATCATTGCTATGACGCTGATGTCTCAAGAAAAGAAAGAAAATCGAACAGCATTAGTAAAAGAAGCGTACTGGGCGCTTTCTAGTCTATATATGACGGTTGCCACACCAACGCTTTCAAACGCAGGAAAGAGCTACGGACAGCTATCTAGCTGCTTTATTGATACGATTGATGACAGCTTACGCGGTATTTATGATAGCAATACAGATTTGGCCACGCTTAGTAAAAATGGAGGCGGAATTGGTGTCTACCTCGGTCATATTAGAAGCCGAGGAAGTGATATAAAAGGTTTTAAAGGCGTATCATCAGGAACAATTCCATGGATGAAACAGCTAAATAATACGGCTGTAAGTGTCGATCAGCTAGGTCAACGACAAGGGGCTATTGCCGTATATTTAGACGTATGGCATAAAGACATCTTTTCATTCTTAGACGCGCGGTTGAACAATGGTGACGAACGCCAGCGCACGCATGATTTATTCACTGGCGTATGTTTGCCAGATTTGTTTATGGAAAAAGTAGAAGCACGTGAAGACTGGCACTTATTCGATCCTCACGAAGTTCGTACGCTGATGGGCTACTCGTTAGAAGATTTTTATGATGAAGAAGAAGGCAGCGGTTCGTTCCGCACTCGTTACGCTGAGTGTGTAAATAATGAACAGCTTTCAAGAGAGACAGTACCTGCTATTGAAATCTTCAAGCGCATTATGCTTTCGCAGCTTGAAACGGGGACGCCTTATATGTTCTATCGTGATACGGTTAACCGAGCTAATCAAAACCGCCACGAGGGCATGATCTACTGCAGCAACTTATGTACAGAAATTACGCAAAACCAAAGCACAACGGTCGTAACAGAGGAAATTACGGAAGACGGAAAAATTATTATTACAAAGAATCCGGGCGATTTTGTTGTATGTAATCTTTCTTCTATCAACTTAGCGAGAGCCGTAACTGAAGATGTGCTTGAACGTTTAATTCCAATTCAAGTACGCATGCTTGATAACGTTATTGAGTTAAATGATTTGCCGGTACTTCAAGCAAAACTAACAAACCAAAAGTACCGCGCAGTAGGGCTTGGCACATTTGGTTGGAACCATTTGCTTGCCTTAAAGAAAATAGCATGGGAAACAGATGAAGCGGTAGCATATTGCGATGAATTGTATGAGCAAATCGCTTACTTAACCGTACAGGCAAGCATGAACTTAGCTAAAGAAAAAGGTGCATATCCATTATTTAAAGGCTCAGATTTTGAGTCAGGCGCTTATTTTGAAACACGTAAATACACAAGCGAAGCGTGGAGTGAACTGCGTAACGAAGTTCAAAACAATGGGATAAGAAATGGCTACTTAATGGCTGTAGCACCTAATTCATCAACATCTATTATCGCGGGTTCTACTGCAAGTATTGATCCGATTTTCCGTAAGTTTTATTCAGAGGAAAAGAAAAACTATAAAATCCCGGTGACGGCACCGGATTTATCACCAGCAACAAACTGGTATTATAAGTCCGTTTATTTAATTGATCAGCACTGGAGCATTAAGCAAAACGCCAAGCGCCAGCGCCATATTGATCAATCCATTTCATTCAACTTATATGTGCAAAATGATATCCGAGCAAAAGAGCTGCTGGATCTTCATATGACGGCATGGAAAGAAAAGTTAAAAACGACCTACTACGTACGTTCAACATCAAGTGAAGTCATTGAAGAATGTGAAAGCTGTCATAGTTAAAAGGAGTGAATAATTGATGACAAGCATGTTAAAACGAGAATTAATGAACGAAACAGCTCCGAACCGTTCGACAGGAATCATCAACGGCAAGAGCTCAAATATTCTAAACTGGGATGACGTCCGATTTTCATGGGCGTTCCCTAAATACAAGCGTATGCTAGCTAACTTCTGGACGCCGTTTGAAATTAATATGGGTCAAGATATTAAGCAGTTCCCTCAGTTAACGGCTGACGAACAAGAGAGTTTTTTAAAAATTATTGGCTTGCTGGCGCTACTGGACAGTATTCAATCAGATTATGCTAGCAAAGTAGCTGACTATGTAACCGATTCTTCGATTAATGCTCTAATGATTATTTTAGCGCAGCAAGAAGTGGTTCATAATCATTCGTATTCATATGTTTTATCAAGTCTTGTACCAAAAGGAAAACAAGATGAAGTATTTGAATACTGGCGCACAGACGAAAAGCTTCGCGCTCGAAATGACTTTATTACAAACGGATATAAAGCATTTAGCGAAGAAGCAACGGTTGAAAACTTTTTGAAGTCTATGGTATATGATGTTATTTTAGAAGGCCTTTTCTTCTATAGCGGATTTGCTTTCTTCTATAATCTTGCTAGAAATCAAAAGATGGTGGCGACATCTACGATGATTAACTATATCAATCGTGATGAACAGCTTCACGTTGGGTTATTTGAAAAGATTTTCAAGGAAGTACTAAATGAAAATCCAGCTTATCGTACGGAAGAGCTAGAAACGTTTGTAGTTGAAACGTTCCAAGAGGCAGCTCGTCTTGAAATTGAATGGGCGGAATCTGTTATCGGAGAAAAATTCGACGGCATCACGATGAAAGAACTGCAGCAGTATATTGAATACATGGCTAATAAACGCTGTAATCAATTAGGCTTCGGCCGAGCTGCTTTCCCAGAAGCACCGATTGAAAATCCTCTTCGTTGGATTATTGCTTATCAAGAGGTAGATTTAGGGAAAACGGATTTCTTTGAACAGAAATCAAGACAATATACAAAAGCATCAGATGCGAATGGATTTGATGATCTATAAACACAAAAGCTGACTAATTTCCTTATTGATTAGTCAGCTTTTTTTAAGTGAATAAGTCCAAGTTCTAACGCACGTGTGGTAATTAAGTCATCAATTTCTTCTGGAATGTTTTCAAGTGTTCCCCATTTATATGTCCATAAATGAGTAAACGATTGTACATAGATTGGAAAGGTTTGTTCATTTGCTTTTATGGCTTCTTCTTTAAAAAAATGAATCAGTTGTTCAGTTTTCATATTAGTCTCCTTTTTTATGATCTTGAAGAGAGAAAAAAGACAACCCAGAGGCTGTCCTTTTGCGGGTTACGCTTCAGTTGGCTTGAACGTTTTACAGTCTGTTTCATAGCTGCTTGCTGCATGTTTTCCGCTATGACTTACCACGTAAATTTCTTCTGCGCTGCAGTGATTTCCATTTTTCCAAAAGTGACAGTTATTTACTTCACAAAGAATGTTTTGTTCCAACGTTAACCCTCCTTTGTATGTGATAGCTATAGTATGGTCAAAATTCAACTAACTTATAAGAAAGGTGGTAGACTTTCATTTTAATTGAGAATTTTTATCAATTAAACATTGACAAAGAGAATCATTCTCAATTAAACTGTGTATATAGTAAAGGATACAAGTTGTTGGCAAATCATTAAATGAATAATTAATTGGGAGGGAACAAACATGTCATCAGTTATGGTTGTAGGAGGAGACAGGTTAAAGCATATTACAGATCGTTTAGCGGGAGAAGGGTTTAATGAAGTCATTCATTTAGATGGCCGTAAAAGCAATATGGTGAAGCGAGAAATACCCGAACATATTGGGTTCGTATTAGTTATTACGGATTTTATTAATCACAATATGGCAAAAGTCATTAAAGAGAAAGCAAAAAAACAAAAAAAACCAATTTATTTCGTCAAACATTCATGGAGTGCTATTCGTAAAGTGATTGAGCAGATTTCATGATTTAATTTTTACTTATTATTGAGAATGAATTTCAATTAGGGTGGTGAGACATAGGTGGAACCGATAAAAGTGCATATAAAGACACTCTCTAACGACCACATCGAACAATTTATTCGATGTCCGTACAAATTTTATCAGCAGCAGCTTCTTTTGAAAAAAACATCTATAGATTGGAAACAGCTAGTTCAAGTAACTGTCCATCAAATCATTAAAACATACTATAGCAAGCCAGTTGAGTATCGCTCAAACCTCTATGTTTTACAGCTTATTGAAAAATATTGGCGCCTAAAGCCAAATATGTTTTCATCACCCGTTCACTATTACGATGTGTTAGCTAAAGTAAGCGATTATTTACTAAGGTTTTTAGGGGAAAAAGCACATGTGGAACTACCGCTTTTTGTGTTTGAGAAATACAGCGTTTATGTAGAAGAAATTCAAAGCAACCTTTCTCTAACCATTGATTTTGCTGCATGGACAGAGAAATCTTATACGCTAACAAAATTCATTCTAGATGACCATGAAGAAGTGAAAAACGCAATGAAAGACTTTATTATCGTTTTTTCGAAACAAGCTTTTAAAAAGGTTCCTGAACAAATTCGTTTTTATTCATTATTAACTGGAGAAACAACAACTTATCATATTGCCCCAGACGATTATCAAAAAGCCATACTTCAACTACATATTGTCAAAAGTGTGTTAATGGAACCAAAACATTTTCAAAAGAATTATGCATCCAGTGAGTGTGAAAACTGTCCTCTTCAACAAGAATGTGCTGAAGAAAGGGATGTGCGGCCAACACTGCTGGTGTAAAGGAGCGTTATTTACATGAAGGAAATCTTACTAGCTTATGCGAGTATGTCAGGTAACACAGAAGCGATAGCCGATTTGATCGAAGAAGAATTAGTCAAGCATGGATTGCATGTGAAACGAGCAGAAGTATATGACATCGATGCTTCTGACCTTGTATCCGCGGAATCTATTATCTTTGGAGCTTATACGTGGGGAGATGGAGAGCTGCCAGATGATTTTTTAGATCTTTATGAGGAAATGGATGATATAGATCTCAGTCAGAAACAGATGGCTGTATTTGGCTCAGGTGATTCATCATATGATGTTTTTTGCGGAGCAGTTGATTTAATTGAAGAAAAAATAAAGGAACGTAACGGAAATATAGCCGTTCCCGGTTTGAAAATCGAGCTCTCTCCCTTTGGAGAAGATGTAGAAAAATGTAAGGTATTTGCTAAAGGTTTTGCTGAAGTAGTAGCAAAATCTGCTGCTTCATAAGAAAACCCGGTCAAGTGCTGACCGGGTTTTTAATATGGCTTCTTTTTGCTGTATTCTTTATTATCTTTCATAAATAGACGCCAGAAATAAAAGAATCCAGGAAATAAAATAGCAAAACCAACAATATACACAATAAATAAAGAATGAAACGCATCGGGATGTGTAAATCCATTCTCAATCGTTACGTTTGGATAGACAACATAAGGTAAATGACTTCGTCCGTATACGTAACTTGCTAAGAAATATTGAAGGATAATGGATACCACGGCTAAACGAGGCATGCCTTTTCCTTTTTGAGAAGGGAGCAGCAGAGCAATACCAGCTACTACAAATAGACCTACAGATCCGTAAAGAAGAGGCTTAAACTGCATCATTTTATCATATAACCAGCTGGCTTCTGATTGCATTGTAATCATAATAAAGATAGCCATTAGCAGTGAAAGAGGTCCTGTAATGAGCGCATCGCGCCGATAGACCGCATAAGCTTCCATTTCGTCAGATGACTTCGAGTAATCTGCTAATAAAAGAGACGAAAGAAACAGGGAAGAGGTAATGGCAAAACCAATAAATGAATAGACGTGCGGACTTGAAAACACTTTTGCTAAATTTAATCGCTGCGTGCCGTCAATTATATCAATAAATCCACCTTGACTTACTGGCAGTACCGCGATTAAAAAAGCAGGAATTAATACGCCAGAGATACCGGATACATAAACCAACGCTCTCCGATATTTGAAGCTGCTAGCATAGTGTGAAAACACTAAAAATCCGCTTCGAATAGATAAGAGAAGTAAAATGATACTTCCCGGTATTAGTAGCACTGTTCCAAGCGTAAATGTAGCTCGAGGAAAAAAGCTAAACAGCGCAACCACAATCGCAACGATAAATACATTGGTTACTTCCCAAGTAGGCGATAGATATCTGTTTGCTACATCTGTAGCATTTGTTTTCGTACGGTTAATATATACCATCGACCAAAAACCAGCTCCAAAATCCATCGTTCCCATTACGGCATAGATAAAAATGAAGCCCCATATTACGGTAATTGCTAGTAATGAATCACCCATATTCTCACATCCTTTTTAATCTGCTTGCGCAGCAAGCTCTTTAGAAAGCGGATTTCTTCTGAAATAAAACACCAGTACAAGGGCGACTGCGGCCACGAGTACGATATAAACAAGCAAAAATAAAAAAAATAAAATATGCAAATTAGCAGAAGTGGTAACTGCTTCTGATGTACGCATGATGCGGTAAATGACCCAGGGCTGTCTTCCGGTACATGCAAAAATCCATCCGAATTCAATGCCCATGATCGCGAGAGGGCCCGTTGCGACAAATGCCCACATGAAAATTTTCGGGAAGCTTTTCTTCTTTAAAAACTTATACCAAACAACGCCCACTAGCGCCACGAAAATTAAAATCGATCCGATAATGACCATACCGTTAAACAAGGTATGCACAAAAAGCGGCGGCCAATAATCCCTAGGGAAGTCATTGAGTCCAGTAATCACTGTATTAAAGCTATTACCCGACAAGAAGCTGAGCATCCATGGAAACTCAATTCCATACTTGACTCGCTGTTCTTTTTCATCTGTAAATCCGCCTAAAGCTAATGGTGCATGATCTTGTGTTTCAAATAGACCTTCAGCTGCTGCAAGTTTTTCGGGTTGATATTCGTATACTTTTTGCATAGATTCATGTCCATTCAAAGCCGTTACAAAAGAGAAAATCCCGCCGATTACTAATCCCATCATCAGCGCTTTATGATGAAACTTATATTCTCTTGGATTATGTTTTCGCGCACGAAGCATTTTAAAGGCAGCGACTGAAGCAATGACGAAGCCTCCAGTTGTATAAGCAGAAACGGCTACGTGACCGGACGTTACAAAGAAGCTCGGATTAAAGAAAGCTGCCCAAGGATCTACGCTTACAATGTCTCCATTTAAAATTCGAAAGCCAGCAGGTGTTCCTTCAAATGCATGCACGTTGGTAATTAAAACGGCAGAGGCAAGTGCTCCTATTGCTACTAAAATCAGACTGATAATCCTCATTTTTCGAGAAATACGGTCCGCTGCGTATACGTAAATAGAGAGAAACAGAGCCTCAATAAAGAAAGCATAAATTTCAATTTGAAAGGGAAGAGCCATTACTTTTCCTACAATTTCCATAAAACCTGGCCAAAGCAACGCTAGTTGTACACCAGCAATTGTTCCCGTAGGAATAGCGACTCCAAGCAGGACGGCAGCTCCTTTTGTCCAGCGCTGTGCCATAAGTTCATAATCTTTATCTTTTGTTTTGTAGTAAAGAATTTCAGCCAATAAAATCATGAGAGGAATGCCGACACCAAGGGTGGCAAAAATGATATGTACTCCCATGTTCAGGCCAAACATTGAACGTGCAGTAACTAAATGATCCATTCATTTTTCAACCTTTCCAGTAAAGTATTGATAAACCTTATTGTCCACTTTTTACCACGCTTTATGCATCGGAATTGGTAAAACATATCACTTGAAAATAGTAATCATTACGATTATAATGAACATATATTGTTTTAAAGGAGAGATATTTTATGAAAACCAATATTCATCCAGACTATCGTAAAGTTGTATTTATGGACACAAATAGCGGAACATCATTTTTATCAGGATCTACAAAACAATCAAATGAGACCGTTCAATGGGAAGATGGCAACACATATCCGCTTTTAAAAGTTGAAATCAGTTCGGATACACATCCATTTTATACAGGAAAACAAAAATTTGCTGATAAAGGCGGCCGTGTAGAACGCTTTAAGCAAAAATATAAATTACAATAAAAAAACTAGCCGGGAGGCTAGTTTTTTTATTAATATAATGCTTTTTTCAAGGTATCAATGTTGTGTTGCATAATGGAGAAATAATCTTCTTTATTTTTAACATCGTTTTTTGTTAATGACTCTAAGTTATGAAGTGTTAAAGCTTGAGCTCCTACTTCATTTTTTACAAGCGTAGACACTTTAGGCTTTAAATTTTGGTCAAAGATAAAGTATTTGATATGGTCTTTTTTTGCTTGTTTTACGATGTTTTCTAATTGTTTTTGAGACGGCTCATTTGTAGGAGATAAACCCGCTACGCTAATTTGCTTTAAGCCGTATCGTTTTTCCCAGTAGCCATAGGCTGCATGTGATACTAAAATTTCTTTATGAGGTGCGTCGCCAATCGTTGTTTTTAACTCTTGGTCCACATCTTCAAGCTGAGTCTTTAACGCTTGGAAGTTCTTTTCAAACTCTGCTTTTTTATCTGGTTTTAATTCAATAAGTTCGTCTTTAATATTTTCTGCTAATTGAATAGCTAAAACAGGGTCAAGCCAAACGTGAGGGTCTGTATCTCCGTGGTTATGCTCTTCTTCATGGGCATGTTCGTCTTCGTGGGCATGCTCATCTTCAGAACTCTTTGCTAATTTAATTCCTTTTGCAGCTTCTACTAAAGCTACATCTTCATTTTTAAGTGTAGACTGTGCTTTATCTGCAAAACCTTCAAGTCCAATTCCTGAGTAAACAAATGCGTCCGCGTTGGCGATTTTGACCATTGTTTTTGTTGTAGGCTCAAATGAGTGCGCATCTACACCGGTTGGTAAAATGCTTTTAGCGTTTACATATTTTCCACCGATTTTTTCAGTAAAGTCCTGTAAAGGGTAGATTGTTGTATAAACTTCTAATTTTTTGTTTTTATTATCAGATGCGTTATTTGCACTGCTTGAACTGCACCCTGCAAGAGCTGTTCCAATTCCTAATGCAAGCACCATTAAAAGTGGTTTGAATTTCATTATGTTGCTCCTTCCGTTCGTATCGTAACCATTTATGACCTATGTTATTATATCGTAATTATTACGATTTGAAAACTAAAAATTTACGCACTTACTGTAAATTTAGGAAGGGGATCTTTGAGAGTAGCCCAATCTTGATTCATTTCCTCATTTGTCAGCAAACAGCGGTCTAAAGTTTCAATTATTTCAGCTGTGTTCATATCAATACCAATGAAAACGAGCTCGTTAATACGATCTCCAAATTGTTCATCCCATTTTGCTCGTAATTCAGGCTCTTCTTTTAAGGTTTGTTCTCTTTCTTCCGGGGCGTAAGTTGCTATCCATTCACCCGCTGCTTGAATCATAATGGACGTACCTGCTTGAGAAAGAAGTCCTGCCATATTATTACGCGAAGCAAGCCAGAAAAATCCTTTTGCACGTACAATATCAACCGGCCAGTTCTCTAACCATTTCATAAAGCGTTCAGGATGAAGGGGACGATTCCTTCTGTATACAAAAGAAGAAATACCGAACTCTTCCGTTTCAGGCGTATGGTGCTCCTCATTTAATTCTTTAATCCATCCGGCTCCTTGACTAGCTTTTTCAAAGTCGAATAACTCGGTATGAAGTATGGCTTCAAGGCTTACTTCACTATTAATTGTTTGGATAACAGTGGCTTCTGGGTTTAATTTGTGAAGAACAGCCTGCAGCTCATCTGCATCATCTTTTGTTAACAAATCAACTTTGTTTAACAAAATGACGTTTGCAAATTCAATTTGATCGATTAACAAATCAATCACTTCTCTTGTATCGTTTTCATCTGTTCCTTCTTTGCGGTCCAATAAGCTTTCGCCGGATGAAAAGTCTTCCCAAAAGCGATTGGCATCTACTACAGTGACCATCGTATCTAACGAACATTTCTGAGTTAAATCAATGCCCAGCTCTTCATCAATATAAGTAAATGTTTGAGCAACAGGGATAGGTTCGCTGATTCCGGAAGATTCAATGACAATATAATCAATATCACCATTGTCTGCTAGGCGTTCTACTTCTTTCATTAGATCGTCTCGAAGCGTACAGCAAATACAGCCATTTTGCATTTCAACAAGTTTTTCATCTGTTCGAGAGAATCCGCCTTGTTTAACTAAGTCTGCATCAATATTTACTTCGCTCATGTCATTGACAATGACCGCGACTTTTAAACCTTCTTTATTTTTTAAAATATGGTTCAAAAGCGTTGTTTTACCTGAACCAAGGTATCCGCTTAAAACGGTAACGGGAATTTTTTTCACTGGTATAACCTACTTTCTTGTTTGTAAATAATAATGATTACGATTTAACACTTTTCATCTTATAGGAAAAAGTATTATAATACAAGAAAGAATTTTTTTTATGAAGGAGAAGACAGCAGATGAGCTTATTACAAGATGTTTTAGAATTCAACCAAAAATTTGTAGAAGAAAAGAAGTATGAACTTTACGAAACAAGCAAATTCCCTGATAAAAAAATGGTTATTTTATCGTGTATGGACACAAGATTGGTAGAATTACTTCCACACGCTTTGAATTTGCGCAACGGAGACGTGAAAATTGTTAAAAACGCAGGAGCGCTTGTTTCACATCCATTTGGAAGTATTATGCGAAGCATTTTAGTAGCTGTGTACGAGCTTCAAGCAGATGAGGTATGTGTAATTGGTCACCACGACTGTGGAGCAGGTAAACTTCAGGCGGAACCTTTTTTAGAGAAAGTAAGAGCAAAAGGCATCTCAGATGAAGTGATTAATACCATTGAATATTCTATGGACTTGAAACAATGGTTAACGGGTTTTGATTCAGTAGAAGAGACTGTTCAGCATAGTGTAGAGACAATCCGTAATCATCCTTTATTTTCAAAAGATACTCCTGTACATGGACTAGTTATTGATCCAAATACAGGAAAGCTAGATGTTGTTGTAAATGGGTATGAAGCAATCGAAAACAACTAAAGCTTAGTGTGATTTTTTCTCAGGTACTTCATCGATGCCACCCGGATGGAACGGGTGGCATTTTAAAATGCGTTTTACAGTCAAATAAGATCCCTTTACGGCACCAAAGCGTTTAATGGATTCAACTCCGTACTGGGAGCAGGTAGGGTAAAACCGGCACCTTGCCGGAAGAAAAGGTGAAATTCCTTTTTGATATCCTTTTATAAGTAAAAGCAAAAGCTTTGCAATCATTTATTATCACGTTCTTTCTTTCGTGTTTGCTCATACTATAAGGGATAGAAGGAATAAAAAGCAACTAAAAGAAATAAAGGTTATTAAATGGATGAAATATATCGGAATTGCATGTTATGATAGGTGAAAGAAGATAAAAGGAGTGGTATTATGCCATCAGTAGAAAGTTTTGAGCTAGATCATAATGCGGTTAAAGCACCTTACGTAAGACACTGCGGTGTTCACAAAGTGGGAAGCGACGGCGTTGTAAATAAATTTGATATTCGTTTTTGCCAGCCAAACAAACAAGCAATGAAGCCGGACGTTATTCATACGCTAGAGCATTTATTAGCTTTTAATATTCGTACTCATGTAGAAAAATACGATCACTTTGATATTATTGATATTTCGCCTATGGGATGTCAAACAGGGTACTATTTAGTAGTGAGCGGTGAGCCGACTGTACGTGAAATTATTGATTTGTTAGACGATACGTTAAAAGATGCAATTAACATTACTGAAATTCCAGCAGCAAATGAAAAGCAGTGCGGCCAAGCGAAACTTCACGATTTAGAAGGAGCAAAACGCTTGATGAAGTTCTGGCTAGAACAGGACAAAGAAGATTTAGAAAAAGTATTTGGCTAAAAATAAGCAGTCCGCTGGGCTGCTTATTTTATTTGAAAAAAGATGAAGAAGTTTCTCTAAGTCTAAAGAAAGGGAAATGTCTCTTTTTATGAAAAAAATGTTTTAATCAACTAAAAAAGGGTACAACTATATTATACAAAGAGTTCACAAAGGAGCGAAAAACATGGCAGTAAATGTAAATGAAATCGTTAATAAACAAGTAGCGAATTTTAGTGTAATGTACATAAAACTTCATAACTTTCACTGGTACGTAAAAGGTGAACAATTCTTCACTCTTCATGAAAAGTTTGAAGAGCTGTATACGGAAACAGCTACAATTATTGATGACCTTGCAGAACGCCTTTTAGCATTAGAAGGAAAACCTGTGGCAACAATGAAAGAATCGTTAGAACTTTCTTCTATTAAAGAAGCGGATGGAAGCGAAACGGCTAAAGATATGGTTGCTTCTTTAGTAAGCGATTTTGATACGCTAACTGCTGAATTAAAAGAAGGAATGGACGCAGCCGGTGAAGCGGGCGACGAAACAACAGGAGACATGCTGTTAGCCATTCATCAAAGCTTAGAAAAGCATACGTGGATGTTAAAATCATTCCTAGGCAAGTGATTAAAACCTGCGAGTAATCGCAGGTTTTTTATGATAAGATGGACGAACACTTTTTTTTCACCGGCATATACTGTAGGGATATGACTGCTGAAAGGGTGAAAAAAGTGGATATGCAGAAGCTTTCTGTCTTGATAATCTCAAGTTTAGGTTCACTGGCTTTTTTTTTATTTGGAGAGTGGGACTATTTACTAATGGCTTTAGTAGCATTAGTGACAATGGATTATTTGACAGGCACGATTGCAGCTTTTATAAATAAACGTTTATCTAGCAAAGTAGGTTTTAAAGGAATTGCCAAAAAGATTTTTATTTTTGCCATGATTGCTGTAGCAAACTTTATCGATTCTGTATTTTGGGAAAACGGTCATATTATTCGAGATGGAGCTATTTTATTCTATATTTTAAACGAAATGATTTCAATTACAGAAAACGCAAGAATTGTAGGGGTTCCGATTCCAGAGCCGTTAAAAAAAGCAATAGCGATTTTAAAAGACCGCTTTAAATCTTAGAGTGTATAAAAAAAGAATAAGATACAAATAAGAAAGATAAGTTGGCACTAGAAAGAAGGAGCTGAATATCTTTCATGACAAAAAAATATTATGTATCTCTGAGTTCAGGGGAAATCAATCAGTCAAATACTGCTTCAGACTGGAATTATGCCATTGAAGCAACAGATGAAGAAGTGGAGCAGCTGAGAACCTATTTAGATCAGCGCGCTTCAAGCGATTGGTCAAGCTTTTGGCGATCACATATTCCGTATCTGGAGTATCATCATGATTCTCAAAATGATATGTACGATAAAACAACAGTTGACATATATGCCATGCTTTATAAGCTGGGAGACGATGAAACAAAATCACATATCAAACAGATGAATATTTTATCTTCAGATAGAATGGAATAAAGGGTAAAAAGCAAATAAAAAAAGTACGAGCATACTTTTCTTATCAGGTATGGCCGTAATGTATGATAAAATAAGGGAAAAATCAAATGGAGTTTGAGTCGACCATGTACACATTTAAGGATGCATATCATAATCAAGTATTTTTATCATTTGAAAAAAATCCATTCTCGAAAACTCCACGTCATGTTTGGGTCGTATGCAGGTATGAAAATCAATGGTTGCTAACGAATCACTCAAAACGAGGTTTAGAATTTCCCGGAGGAAAACTAGAAGGCAATGAAGTACCAGAAGAAGCAGCGGTTCGAGAAGTATTTGAAGAAACAGGCGGAGAAGTCTCTTCTTTGACTTATATTGGTCAGTACAAAGTAGTAAGTAAAGGAAAGACCATTATTAAAAATATTTATTTTGCTACTATTGGAAATGTAATTAAAAAAGAAGACTACATGGAAACAGATGGTCCCGTAATGATTGATGAACTACCTTCGGGCATTCAACAAGATGATGCATACAGCTTCATCATGAAAGATAATGTTTTACAATATGTAATGAAATATGTAAAGCGAACATTTTTGTAAAAGCATCGTATTAATAAAAATCCCCCCGTTTGTACGGGGGGATTTTTTATGAGCGTCGGATCAATTTCTTTTCTAAATAAGCAACGCCTTGGTACATAATCGTAGCGAAAATGGCAATTAATAATAAGCTGAGAAGAACAAGAGTAAAGTTGAAGACTTGGAAACCATAAATAATCATATATCCAAGCCCTTTTGAAGAAACTAAAAATTCTCCTACGATGACGCCTACCCAAGATAAGCCGACATTTACTTTAAATGTGGAAATAATGGCAGGCATGGAAGCTGGAAGAATAGCTTCTTTAAAACAACGGGTTTTCGTTGCCCCGAAGCTTTTTAGTAATTTAATATAGTTTGGGTCAACTTCTTTAAAGGCTGTGTAAACGACGATGGATGTAATGATAACGGATATAATTGCTCCCATCGTTAAAATTGAGAAAAATCCTGGCCCGATTGCTACAATTAAAATAGGGCCCAGCGCTACTTTAGGCATGGCGTTTAAAATAACGAGGTAAGGATCTAATATATGTGCAAGCCTAGTTGAATACCAAAGGGCCGTTGCAAGTAAAATACCTAGTAATGTGCCTAGAATGAAGCCGAGAACCGTTTCAAATAATGTAAAACCAATATGTTCTGCCAGCGAGCCGTCGGCAAGTTTAATTAGAAATAAATTCCATACTTTAGTAGGGGAACTGAAAATTAAAGGGTCAATCCACTTTAAACGAGAAGCCAGTTCCCAGAAGCTAAAAAAGGCTAAGAACATGATCAGCTGCACGCTCAGTACTAATCGTTTTTCGCCTCGAACCTTGCGAAGGTAGCTTTCGTGAAGAGTATCTAGGGAGCTAGTGGGTTTCAAGTTGATCAAGCTCCTTCCATATGTTCATAAATAAATCGTTATAGACAGGATGCTGTCGTGCTTCAAACGGAGAAAGGGTTCGTAAAATAGAAGGAACCGTGAATGTTTTTGCAATTTTTCCCGGCTTGGCTGAGAATAAAAAGATTCGGCTGCTCATAGCAATGGCTTCGCCGATATCGTGCGTGACCAAAACAGCCGTTTTTTGATAAGTCATCAGCGTTTTGGAAACAAGTTCTTCAAGCTTGAGTTTTGTTTGAAAATCAAGTGCTGAAAAAGGTTCATCCAAGAGTAAAATAGCGGGGTCAATGGCAAGTGTTCGGACTAAAGCGACGCGTTGTCTCATGCCTCCGGATAACTGGTGTGGATATAGGTCATCTACGCCTTGTAGACCAATTTCTTTTAGGAGTAACAGTGCTTTACTCTCTGTTTTATCTGTTAGCTGTCCGCGAATTTCAAGCCCAAGTAAAATATTTTCTTTAATAGTTTTCCACGGAAACAAATAATCTTGTTGAAGCATATAACCGATGTTTGGGACTGATGTTCCGATATTTTCACCGTCTATTGTGACAGAGCCGGACGTTGGTTCAATCAAGCCTGCAATAATCGATAGAAGCGTCGTTTTTCCACATCCGCTTGGGCCGAGAAAGGAAACAAATTCTCCTTCTTCAATAGACAAATTAATATGTTCAAGTGCAGTGGTAGCAGACTTTGTCGTAAGATACATATGCTGAACATCTTGAATGTGAAGTTTTGTCATATTACTCACTCATTGCATCTTTTGCGAATTTTGTGTTGACTAGCTTGTTGTGGTCGATGTGTCTTGGAAGTTCTCCAGATTCATCCATGATTTTTTGTAAATGATCCCACTCTTTTTGATCTAATAAAGGGTTAGTTGCAAAAGATTTTTGGGATTTATAGCGGTCAATCACGGTTTTTAGCGTGTCTTTAGGTGTATCTTCAAAATACGGTGCAACCACTTCAGCAATTTCATCTGAGCTATGTGTATTCACCCATTTTTGTGCTTTGTAAATAGCTCGAGTAAATTTAGCTGCCGCTTCAGGGTTATTTTTTAAATAGCTTTCTTTGGCCATAAATGTTGTATAAGGAACTGTTCCTGATTCTTTTCCGAAGGAAGCAACGATATGTCCTTTTCCTTGTTGCTCTAAAATACTAGCCGTTGGCTCAAATAATTGAACGTAATCTCCAGTACCAGAAGCAAAAGCATTCGCAACGTTAGCAAAATCAATGTTTTGAACGAGTTTTACATCTTTTTTAGGGTCAATATTATGCTGTTTCAACACATATTCCCCTACCATTTGCGGCATACCGCCTTTACGTTGACCAAGAAACGTTTTGCCTTTAAGCTGACCCCATGAGAAGTGATCGACTTTTTTACGCGCTACTAGAAATGTTCCGTCGGTTTGGGTTAGTTGTGCAAAGTTGATGACGGGATCACTAGACCCCTGTGCATATACGTAGATTGAAGTTTCCGAGCCGACTAAGGCGACGTCGATGCCGTCAGATAAAAGTGACGTCATTGTCTTATCTCCGCCCCACGTTGTTTTTAAATCTACTTTTAGTCCTTCTTCTTCAAAAAAGCCTTTTGAAATAGCAACGTACTGGGGAGCATAAAAGATAGAGCGAGTTACTTCGCCGACACGAACCGTTTGTACAGATGTTGTTTTGCTGCAGCTAATTAGTGGAATGAGTAAAATCATAATAGCAAGCAAAGAAAAAAGCCATTTGATTGGTTTCATAAAGCAAACCTCCTTAAAAGAATAAAATATTTTATGATAATGTATGTAAAGAAGTGGAAGAAGGTGAGTGCCTATATAACTATGTGTAAAATCAAAGAAGTATTAGCCAACAATTGAAAGTACACCTTAGCGGGAGAAAGCAGGCTAGTTATATAAAGAATGGAGGAAAAAAATGAAAGATGGAACAATTCTTCATAAACAGCGTTTCCCATCATCAAACCCTCGTGTGGCGCTGTGGGTGATTACATATGCATGTCAAGGGCTTAAGATTAAAGGAATGCTCGCAGAGCCAAAAGAAAAAGGAATGTATGACGGCTTTTTATACTTAAGAGGAGGTATTAAGAACGTAGGAACGGTTCGTCCTGCTCGACTTATTCAATTTGCTTCTCAAGGTTTTATTGTGATGGCTCCGTTCTATAGGGGAAATCAAGGAGGCGAAGGAAACGAAGATTTTGCAGGAGATGATCGTTACGATGCTTTTGCTGCTTACGATTTACTGAAACAGCTCCCTAGCGTCTACCATGACCGCATTCATATTTTTGGGTTTTCAAGAGGGGGAGTGATGGCTTTACTCACAGCCATTGAAAAAAACGACAGCCGCTCTCTTGTGTTATGGGGAGGCGTCACGGATATGGTGCTGACATATGAAGAAAGAGAAGATTTAAGAAGAATGATGAAGCGGGTGATTGGAGGAACTCCTTCTAAATATCCTGAAAGATACGAATGGAGGACACCTTTGCACCGTGCTCATCTCGTCGAGCCGCCGGTCTTGCTTATTCATGGTTTAGAAGATAAAAACGTATCGATTGATCATTCCTATCAGCTCGAATCTAAACTAAAGAAGTCCAATAAAAAAGTTACCAGCTGGTATTTCGAAAACTTTCCACATGCTTTTCCACCAAAAGAAAACCGAGAAACGGTGAAGAAGTTAACGAAGTGGATGAAAGCGCAATAAAAGATATGCTACGATAGAGAAAACAAGTAGAATAACAGTGAGGAGTGAGAAAAAATGGGGATGCCGCTAGAATTAAATACAATGATTGTGACAAAAGGCAACGAAAAGCGTGTAACGGATAACATTTTTCAAATTGAGAAAAAAGGATATCGCTTGTATCCGTTAGATATTCCATTAAACATTCACAAAACGAAAACTGGAGAATGTATTGGAACTGCTATTGTGCGTAAGGTAGAAATGGAACAGGAAAAAACCATTGTCACATATGAACTGACAAAATTACATTCGACTAATTAAAAAACCGATCGTCTCTAAGACGATCGGTTTTTTATTAGACCCTAGGTCCGCCTAATGTTGAAATGTCAGATGCTACATCATTAAAACGCTTGAAATTAGCTTTGAATTTAGCAGCAAGCTCAGTTGCTTTTTGATTATAAGCTGTTGCATCGTTCCATGCTTTAGAAGGCTGAAGCACTTCATCAGGAACTCCCGGAACATGAGTTGGAATCGATAAACCAAAAATAGCGTCTGTTACTGTTTCGGTATTAGCTAGTTCTCCTTCAAGGGCTGCTTGAACCATAGCTCGAGTGTAACTTAACTTCATTCGTTCTCCCACGCCGTATTCACCGCCGGTCCATCCAGTATTTACAAGGTAGACATTTACATTATGTTCATCGATTTTCTTTCCTAGCATTTCTGCATAAGTTGTTGGAGCAAGAGGTAAGAAAGGCTCACCAAAGCATGTAGAGAAAGTAGCCTGTGGCGATGTTACGCCGCGCTCTGTTCCAGCTAACTTACTAGTGTATCCGCTCAGAAAATGGTACATCGCTTGTTCTTTTGTAAGCTTGCTGATTGGAGGCAAGACGCCGAAAGCATCGGCAGTTAAAAAGACAATAGCTGTAGGGTGCCCAGCAACGCTTGGTAATACTGTATTATCAATAGAGTCAATTGAATAAGCGGCACGAGTATTCTCTGTTAAACTATTATCATTGTAATCTGCTACTTTCGTATTTTGATTTAACACTACATTTTCCAGTACGGCGCCGAAGCGAATTGCATTGAAAATTTGGGGTTCTTTTTCTTCGGAAAGCTGAATGCACTTCGCGTAGCATCCTCCTTCAATATTAAATACACCAGAGCTTGACCAACCGTGCTCGTCATCTCCGATTAAACGACGGTTTGCATCAGCAGAAAGCGTTGTTTTACCCGTTCCAGATAAACCAAAGAATAATGCAACGTCACCTTCTTCTCCTACGTTAGCAGAACAGTGCATGGATAGAATATTGTTTTGAGGAAGCAAGAAGTTCATCACTGAGAAAATAGATTTTTTCATTTCACCAGCGTATTCAGTTCCTCCAATTAGCACAATACGTCGCTCTAACGAAAGAATAATGAAGGTTTCAGAGTTCGTCCCGTCTGTTTCAGGATCAGCTTTGAACGTTGGAGCTGCTACAATTGTAAACGGCTTCACATCATCATTTGTTTTTTGTTCGGCTGAAGGGCGAATGAATAACTGCTGAGCGAATAGGTTGTGCCATGCAAATTCATTAACTACTTGAATTGGTAACTGATACTTTTTATCAGCTCCAGCATATCCATTAAAAACAAAAAGTTCATCCTGCTTCTTTAAGTGAGTTAAGACTTTTTTGTATAGCGCATCGAATCGCTGAGCAGAAATTGGCTGATTGACAGGTCCCCATTCAACCGTTTTTGAAGACACAGCATCGCTTACAATAAATTTATCTAAAGGAGAGCGACCTGTATATTTTCCGGTTTCGACTGACACAGCACCTGTAGAAGTCAGCGTTCCTTCGCGTCGAGCTAGAATTTTTTCAACAAGTTGTGGAACAGATAATTGGTGTTTTGTTGTTTTTAATTGAAGCAAACCATTTAATTCGATAGACATATCAACAGTACTCATGTGCACTACCTTCCTTTTTTAGCTATTATTTATTCATTAATGTTTGAAATTTATAATTAGTATAACACATTTATTTAATTATTCTATACTATTTAACTAAAAATGTTTGTGTATTATAAAAAAATGTACGTTATACCTATTTTAGACACATGTATATGTGCTAGGAGCGAAAAAAGTGAAGCTGTTTTAAGTGAAAGCCTCATTTTGATCTGTCTTATTAACCAAACTTAGTGATAATTCTTAATAAGATGTACTATTTCGTAATTTGAGTATGTTACATTAAAACAGATTCAAACATAAAGAGATGATTTCCATTTGAATGTTGTTGACAGTGAAGCGCTTTTTCATGTATTATATGTCCTTGAACGGATACTCTCTTATCCCGAGCTGGTGGAGGGACAGGCCCTATGAAACCCAGCAACCATCGTCATTTTTTTGTGTAGACGATAAGGTGCTAACCTGATGCAAGGGCACAACCTTGATCGATAAGAGTGAAAGGCTTATGTAGAATTTGATACCTTTCCTCGATACAAGGAAAGGTTTTTTTATATTTTTTAACGTGTAATGAAAATAAGGGAATGAGTACCGTATCACAATGTATCGTATTTATAAGGAGGAAAACTGATGTCAACACAACGTCGTCTGTTCACGTCAGAATCTGTTACAGAGGGACATCCCGATAAAATTTGTGACCAAATTTCTGACTCAATTCTTGATGCTATCCTAGCAAAGGATCCAAATGCTCGTGTTGCTTGTGAAACAAGCGTAACAACTGGTTTAGTTTTAGTAAGTGGTGAAATTACAACTTCTACTTACGTGGATATTCCTAAAACAGTTCGTGAAACAATTAAAGGAATTGGCTATACTCGTGCAAAATACGGTTTTGATGCTGAAACTTGTGCAGTATTAACATCTATCGACGAGCAGTCAGCTGATATCGCTGCTGGTGTAGACCAAGCGTTAGAAGCACGTGAAGGTCAAATGTCAGATGAAGAAATCGAAGCAATCGGAGCTGGAGACCAAGGGTTAATGTTTGGTTATGCATGTAACGAAACAAAAGAATTAATGCCTCTTCCAATTTCATTAGCTCATAAACTTGCTCGCCGTCTAACAGAAGTACGTAAAGAAGAAATTCTTCCTTACCTTCGCCCGGATGGTAAAACACAAGTAACAGTTGAATATGATGAAAACAACAAACCTGTTCGCATCGATACAATTGTTATTTCAACTCAGCATCACCCAGAAGTAACGTTAGAGCAAATTCAACGTAACTTAAAAGAATATGTTATTAATCCAGTTGTTCCAAACGAGTTAATTGATGAAAATACAAAGTATTTCATTAACCCAACAGGACGTTTCGTAATCGGCGGTCCTCAAGGAGATGCTGGTTTAACTGGTCGTAAAATTATCGTTGATACTTACGGCGGATATGCTCGTCACGGCGGCGGTGCATTCTCTGGTAAGGACGCAACAAAAGTAGACCGTTCAGCAGCTTATGCAGCTCGTTATGTTGCGAAAAACATTGTAGCAGCTGATCTTGCTGATAAATGTGAAGTACAACTAGCATATGCAATTGGTGTTGCACAACCAGTATCTATTTCAATTGATACATTCGGTACAGGAAAAGTTTCTGAAGAAGTACTAGTAGACGTAGTACGCAAAAACTTTGACCTACGTCCAGCAGGCATCATTAAAATGCTTGATTTACGTCGCCCAATTTATAAGCAAACAGCAGCTTACGGCCACTTTGGTCGTACGGATGTGGAGCTTCCTTGGGAGTTCACAGACAAAGCGGAAGCATTAAAAACTCAAGCTTTAGCTAAATAATAAAAAAATCTCCGTGAAAACGGAGATTTTTTTTATGCCCATTGAATACCTGCAGCAGATTTTTCTACGACACCTTCATATTCTGAAAGCAAATGCTGAAAAATGGCGTCCCATGATTGAGTAAGAGCGTATTGCCTCGCTGCATGGCCAAAGTGAAGCCGCTGATGCAAATCATCGAGTAAATCTGTAATAGCCGAACTGAATTCTTCTAAGGAGTGAGGTTTGCAAAGGTAGCCGTTTCGCCCGTGCTGAACCATCTGTTTAACTCCTCCTGCATTTGCTGCCACTACAGGAGTTCCAGAAGCAAGAGACTCCAGTACAACATTTCCGAAGGTTTCTGTTTCTGAAGGAAAAACAAACAAATCAGATGATGAATAGATATGAGCAAGTTGCTTACCTTCAAGGAAGCCTGTAAATGTCATATGCTCAGATGCTTGCTGCTGCATTTGTTCTTTTAAAGGGCCGTCTCCTACAATAACCCAGTGAATTTGATGCCGGATATGATCCGGTAGAGATCGTGCGATTTTTATTAAAAAATCAGCGTTCTTTTCTTTAGCTAATCTTCCTACATACGTTAAAATGTAGGGCTTTTTAATATTATATTTAATACGAATATCAAAGCGGTCATAGTGGGGATGAAATAATTTATGATTTACTCCTCGCGACCAAATAGCTACGTTGTGAAACCCTTGTTCTTCTAGCTGCTGTTTGGTCACTTCAGAGGGAGCGAATATTTTTTGTACAGGTTTATAAAACCATTTCATATATTTTTGCAGTGGTATACGCATTTTTTCAAGTTCATAGTGAGATAAATAATCATCAAAATTGGTATGATAAGAGCCGACAAGAGGAACACCTAATCTTTTCCCGTAATAGGAGCCGCAAAGCCCCATTGTAAAAGGAGTGGCCAAATGAATAATAGAAGGATTGAATTCCTGCAGCTGCTTTTTAATTTTTAGAACGTTTGGCAATGAAAAGCGGCTGTTTGGATAAAGAAAAAACGGCATGCTGGGCGAACGGTGAACATACGTTGAAAATGACTGATCATGAGCAAATTCAGGAGCAAATACCTGGATGGGAATTTGCTTTGATTTGACGTACTGAGTAAATTGATAAAGTGTTTTAGCAGCTCCGTTAACTTCTGGAGCAAATGTATCCGTAAATAAAGCAATTCTCATTAGTACTCCTCCTATCAATTAAGTTAAAAATATGTTCAGTGAAACAGCACCTGAAAAGATGCCCAGTATCAGGCCTACCATGACATCCGTCGGATAGTGCAGACCGAGATAAATTCTTGAAATCCCTACCGTTACTGCAAGAGGCAAAAGAACAGCAGCGAAGGCTGGATAAACAATCATAAGAGGGGTAACCAACGAAAAAATAGCTGTTGTATGCCCAGATGGAAATGAATGATCTTTTAATGGATTTTCTAATACTTTTGTATGTTTTAATTGAATATAAGGTCGTTTTCTCGGATATAGTTTTTTAGCAATGGCCACAGGAATATGACTAACGGCTAGAGAAAACGCACAAGCGTAAGCGACGGATGAAGGATGCAGAAATAACAGCAAGCACGCTATCACAATGGTAAACGTGGCTCCGCCGGCGTGAGTGAGTAAACGTAAAAATCTATTTAAGTGCTTTCGATCAAAATGTTGGTTTACGCTTTTGAATAATCGGCATTCGGCATCGTATACATACTGAATTAACTTGGCTTTCATAGAGTCGCTCCCTTTTCAATAAATACGTCTTTATTATTCAGTTTAATCTTTAATTGTGGAGGCAGTACTAAAACGATGTAAATTAATATGGAAATTTCTTTACAATTGTGGAGAGAATAGAACATGATTGGAGAGTTTGTGGAGATACTAAAAAAATTCCCTCAGTATGACTTTCTGAGGGAACGTTTCCTTTATAATGAAGAATCAGATTTCTTAATAGACTTATAATACTGCCCTTTTTCTACATATTCTGTACGAATGCGCTGCATATCTTTTAAATCCTCTTCTGTAAGAGTGCGGATCACTTTAGCAGGTCGGCCGAGTGCGAGAGTATTAGGCGGTATTTTTTTACCGGGAGACACTAAGCTTCCAGCACCTATAAAAGCACCTTCACCAATTTCCGCACCGTCTAAAATAATAGAACCCATGCCAATGAGCGCGCGTTTGCGGATGATGGAGCTATGTAAAATAACTTGATGTCCTACTGTTACATCATCCTCAATAAGCAAAGGAGCATTTGGGCTTTGATGGAGTGTTGATTGATCTTGTATATTTACTCGTTTACCAATAATCGTAGGTGAAACATCTCCCCTAATAACAGTGTTAAACCAAATGCTGCTTTCTTCACCAATGGTGACATCTCCAGTAATCGTGACATAGTCTGCGATGAAGCAGCTGGGTGCAATGGTAGGCATTTTTTCTTTATACGGATAAATCATCAAATCATCTCCCTTTATTAGTTGAAAAAAAGTAGTAAATCTTCTAATGTAAGTGTACAAAGGTTTTTTAAGCAGGTAAACAAAAAAAGGAAGAAGGAGTAACTCAAATGCATAAATGGGAAGCAGTAAATCCAAAAGGCGTTATTGTCATGGTCCATGGAGCAGCGGAGCATCACGGACGCTATCGCTGGCTGATTGAGATGTGGCGTTCGGTTGGAATGCACGTAATTATGGGAGACCTTCCTGGCCAAGGCTTAACAACAAGAAGAAGAGGACATATCCTATCCTTTGATGAATATGTGTATGAAGTGGAAGAATGGGTACGTGAAGCGCAAAAATATGATTTGCCTATTTTCCTGTTAGGTCACAGTATGGGAGGACTAGCGGTTATTCGTACGCTCCAGACAAAAAACCTCCCTATATGGGGTGCGATTCTTTCCTCTCCTTGTTTAGGATTAAAAGAGCAAGTACCGGCTTATTTAGATATGCTATCTAAAGGGTTAAATAAAGTCATGCCGAACAAACTTTTCGATTTAGGTCTCACTGTTGAAAAAGCAACAAGAAACCAAGAAGTTCGAGATGAAGATGAAAATGACTCACTGTATGTTACAAAAGTTTCTGTAAGATGGTACCGGGAATTGATCCAAGCTGTCAACTTAGCTTTTAAAGATATCGATCGTTTGCCTGATGTCCCGCTTCTTGTGATGCAGGCAGGAGAAGATAAAATTATTGAAAAGCTGATTGTTAGGCAGTGGTTTGATGAAATAGAGCTAAGTGAAAAAATCTACAAAGAATGGTCTCAGCTGTATCACGAAATCTTTAATGAGCCTGAAAGAGAATACGTTTTTACATATGCGAAAAGTTTTGTCGATCTTCACATTTAATAAGTGCGGTAAGAAATTGAGGTGAAAATAAATGAAGATTCCGTCTCATCCTATTTCATTAATGAGAAAAATTTATCGAGAAGTGTTTCCTGTCGTTCATCATGAGCTTAATCATTGGCGTGAACGAGCAAAAGAGATTCCTAATAAAGAATTGCGTACTCAAGCATTGGCAAGTATCGATACAAAAACTTTTCATTGTGAAGGAGGCGGTATCCTATCGATTTTAGCGAAAGAAAACATGATTGAATGCGTGAAATTTATTGTTGCCTATCAAACAATCAGCGATTACTTAGATAACTTATGTGACCGCAGCAATTCGCTAGACCCTAAAGATTTTGCCGCCTTGCATGAATCGATGCCAGATGCGTTGACTCCTCATGCACCTCTTGGAGATTACTATCGTTTTCGAGCGGATAAAGACGACGGAGGATACTTAGCCGGACTTGTCCAGACTTGTCAGCAGTCCTTGCGAAAAGCTTGTAATTACCATATAGTCTCTTCACATTTATTAGAACTAGCTAAGTATTATTGTGATTTGCAAATACATAAGCATGTTGAAATCAAGGAAAGAGTTCCACGATTAGAGAATTGGTTCGATGCTCACCGGCACAGTGTTCCTGAAATGGAGTGGTATGAATTTTCAGCGTGCTCTGGTTCAACGTTAGGAATTTTTTGTTTAGTTGCCTATAGCTTTCAAGAAGAGATGACCGAAGAAATGACGCAGAAAATAAAAGCAGGATATTTTCCTTATATTCAAGGCTTACATATTTTACTCGATTATTTAATTGACCAAGAAGAAGATAAAGCAGGAGGAGATTTGAACTTTTGTTTTTATTATCCTCATTATCAGCAAATGATGGATCGCTTTTTGCATTTTGTCGTAAAAGCGGACGAATATGCTAAAAAACTGCCCGATTATCACTTTCACTGCTTTATCTATAAAGGACTCTTGGGCGTTTATTTGTCGGATCAAAAAGTGCGGGCACAAAAACATGTTCATGTGAATGCACGTAGGTTAATAAAAGCGGGGGGAGCCCTCAGCTACTTTTTCTATATCAACGGACGCTTGTACCGAATGTTAAAAAGATAAGCCATATACGGCTTATCTTTTTTCAATAGCAATGATGAAGGGAGGGTTGTTTTGCTGATTCATGAAACGATATTGTAAAACGTGAACGTCTTTTTGATCAAGATTTTGGACATATGTTAGTAAATCGTCTCTTTCTTGTTTCCCTTGTTCGTGTCCATGATAAATAACGAGCACAATCACTCCTTCAGGTGCTAGCAAATCAAGTAACTGCTCAATTGCAGAGATTGTTGTTTCAGAAGTGGTGACAATGTCTTTATCTCCACCTGGTAAATAACCTAAATTAAAGACAGCGCCCGTGACTCGTCCTTTAATAGAACGAGGAAGCATGTTTATATTGCTATGGCTTTCTTGGATAAGCGTGACTCGTTTTTCTACATGATGTTCTGTCAATCGCTGCTGAGTTGCTTGAATGGCTTGGGGCTGAATGTCAAATCCATATACATGACCTGTATCTCCGACTAAGTTGGCTAAGAACAATGTATCATGTCCATTTCCTGCTGTAGCATCAATCGCGACATCTCCTTCGGCCACAGCATTAGTGAGCAACGTGCGGGCAAAAGGCAGGATACGTTCTATTTTCATCTTTCCATCAACTCTTTTTCGTAATATTTTCCTTGATAGCTTTGGCGACGTTCGAGCTCTTGATCAATGGCATTTAATACGCTCCACTTATTTACGCTCCACATCGGTCCGATCATGAGGTCTATCGGTCCATCACCGGTAATACGATGAACAATCATCTCAGAAGGGATTACTTCGAGCTGATCGCATACAAGCTTTACATATTCTTCAAATGAAAGAAATTCAACAAGGCCCTTTTCATACTGTTTGACCATAGGAGTTCCTTTTAGTAAATGAAGCAGATGAATCTTAATTCCTTGAACGTCTAATTTTGCTACTTCCCGTACCGTTTCCATCATCATCTCAGGTGTTTCTAAAGGCAAACCATTAATGATGTGAGAACAAACGCGAATACCGTGTTTTCGAAGCTTTGCTACCCCATCTACATAGCATTGATGATCGTGTGCCCGGTTAATAAGCAGTGAAGTTCGTTCATGAACAGTTTGCAGTCCAAGTTCTACCCATAGATAAGTTCGTTCATTTAATTCAGCCAAGTATTCCACCACATCGTCGGGGAGACAGTCAGGGCGCGTGGCGATAGAAAGCCCAACAACTCCGGGAAGCTTTAAGACGGCTTCATATTTTTCACGAAGCTCCTCGACAGGAGCATGAGTATTAGTAAATGCTTGAAAGTAAGCAACGTATTTTCCGTCTTTCCATTTATGATGCATTTTTTCACGGATTTCGTTAAATTGTGTCACAAGATCATCCGCTCTGTTTCCAGCGAAATCTCCTGAACCGGCAGCGCTGCAAAACGTACAGCCGCCGTGAGCTACCGTGCCGTCTCTGTTTGGACAATCAAATCCTCCATCTAAGGCTACTTTAAATACCTTATGGCCAAAGTGGTTACGTAAGTGGTAATTCCAGGTGTGATAACGTTTGTTTTCAGATTTATACGGAAATGGGTTTGTCTGACTCAAATCAGCAACCTCCTTTTTACATGCAATATACATCAACAAATTGTATCAAAAACGTGAAAAAGTGCCAAACAAATTTAAGGATGCTTATATTTAACAGGTTCTTCTTGTCGTAAAGGGAAGTAAAGTTGCGCAAAATAAGACAGAAATGAACGAATAGGAGGAATAGAGAATGACAACTCGTCAAGCAGTGGATCAACTTATGCAACAGTGTGAAGATGCTATTCGCTTTGGACAAGGTCAGTTGCAGGAAGGCATGAAGCAAGAACATTATAACGACACTGAATATACAAAAGCACAGGAAAAATTAGAAAATGCTTATAAAGAAATTGAAGAGTTTTCTCACAGTGCAAATGCACAGCAAAGAGAGCAGCTATATCGCATGCGCCTGCAAGTTCAGCAGCTGCAAAATAAATTGATTACAACTCAGCATTAAGGAGAGGATTTTATGGCAACTCGTTCAAATCAAAATAACCCGGAACAAAAAACAAAAAACGGGATCAACAGCAATGATATTGAGCTAGGAAAAGATTTTGATCCTGTAAAAGAATTAAAAGCACGGAACAGCAAGCGTGCCCAGCCGGTTCGTTCGAAGCAAAAATAAGCGGTAAAAAGGTGATTTTGCATGATATTGTCATGTGAAATCACCTTTTTAAATAGTCAGCGAATTTCAAATAAATTGTCTATATGTAAAAGCATTGCGAACCCTTTAAGAAAAGACTAGAATGTACGTTGGCATTCGAATAGATAGGGGGGAGATCAATGCCCAAGTCACTTTGGTTTTTGATTATTGGTATGCTTGTAAACGTAACGGGAGCTTCGTTTTTATGGCCTCTCAATACAATTTATATAAATGAACATTTAGGAAAGTCGTTATCCGTTGCAGGAGTGGTTCTTATGCTGAACTCTGCTGCAAGCGTAGTGGGTAATTTACTAGGGGGAACGCTTTTTGACAAAATTGGAGGATATAAATCCATTTTATCAGGAATTATTATTACCCTTGTTGCATTAGTGGGACTGGTGTTTTTCCATGGTTGGCCTACATACGTTGTTCTCTTGGTTATTGTAGGATTTGGATCTGGTATTGTGTTTCCATCTATGTATGCAATGGCAGGCTCAGTCTGGCCACAAGGCGGAAGAAAAGCATTTAATGCGATGTACGTTGCTCAAAATGCAGGAGTGGCTATTGGCGCAGCGGTAGGGGGCGTTGTAGCATCCTATTCATTTACGTATATTTTCTTAGCTAATACAATTTTATACGTTATTTTTCTTCTTATTGCTATTTTTTCATACCGTCATATTTCGGTTACAGTTGGGCAAACGAATGTCCTTAATGAAGCCGGTAGTATTCAGCACAAAACGAAACTGACGGCCCTTCTTATTTTATGTACAGGATACGTATTATGCTGGGTCGCGTATGTTCAGTGGCAAACAACGATTGCTACGCATACGCGTGAGTTGAATATACCTCTTTCTAGCTACAGTTTGCTTTGGACGATTAACGGCATTTTAATTGTAGTCGGTCAGCCTTTGATTGTGCCTATCATTCAAAAAGTAGCAAAGACATTAAAAGTACAGGTTCTAATTGGAACGGTTATTTTTGTGGCTTCTTTCATCATCGTGGTGAATGCCACAACATTTTCGCAGTTCTTAACAGCAATGATTGTGTTAACAGTTGGAGAAATGTTTGTTTGGCCAGCAATTCCAGCTGTCGCAAGTCAGTTAGCTCCATCAGGAAAAGAAGGGTTTTATCAAGGCGTAGTCAACAGTATGGCTACTGCAGGTAAAATGATTGGCCCTCTCTTTGGAGGCATTATTTTCGATGCGTTTAATATGTCTACCCTGTGCTATTTATTAATTGCACTATTGTTATTTAGCATGTGTACAACATGGATATACGATTATAAATTAAAAGAAAAACGTCAGCGTTCACTAACCATCTCTAAATAAATAGAGGTGGTTTTATTTTTGACTGTTCAATAAACGTAGGAATGTCTTCAGTATTCCTTTAATAATATAGTAAGGGTCGTGACAAGCAAAGGAAGGAGTATATACCTGTAAAATGTAAGCGTTTTCTAATTATATGACTTCATGGGGGGCTAAACATGCTTAGTATGATTGGATTAATTGGAGGATTATTGCTGCTCATTGTATTAACGATGAGAGGCATGAATTTATTTATAGCAGGTCCGCTCAGTGCTTTAGTTGTTGCGTTAACAAGCGGAATGCCTTTATTTCCACAGCTGGTGAAAGAAGGAGAAGCAAATTTTGTTGGAAATTACATGTCTGGTTTCACAGGATTTATTGCTTCTTGGTATTTAATGTTTCTATTGGGCGCCGTCTTTGGAAAAGTGATGGAAGACAGCGGGGCTGCTGATAGTGTTTCTCGCTGGATTGTCAGTAAACTAGGAATGAAAAGAGCAGTGTTGGCGATTGTACTTGCCTGTGCGGTCTTAACATATGGAGGAGTCAGTCTGTTTGTAGTAGCATTCTCTGTCTATCCAATGGCTTTAAGCTTATTCAAACAAGCTGATTTGCCGAGGCGGTTTATCCCTGCTGCTTTAGCATTCGGTTCCGTTACGTTTACGATGACCTCGGCTGGATCGCCTGAAATCCAAAACTGGATTCCAATTGAATATTTAAAGACTAGTCCGTATGCAGGATGGGAAGTTAGTTTAGTTGTAGCGGTAGTGATGGCTGTATTCGGCTACTGGTGGTTAAAGCGCTTGATTTCAAAAGCAGTTAAAAATGGAGAGCGTTTTATATCACGCGAGAAAGATCCAGCAGTAACGGAAAATCAGTCTCTTCCTAATCCGTTATTAAGTTTGCTTCCGCTTGTGGTCGTGCTCATTATTTCTTTTGCACTTCATAAGCCGCTTCAGCAATCTGCGTTGATTGTCGCACTTTTAAGCGGTATTATTGTCACATACATTGTGAACCGAAAACACTTTAAAGGATTTTGGAATGCAGCATCAGAAGGGACGCTTGGAGCGTTAATTGCAATTGGGAATACAGCTGCTGTCGTAGGTTTTGGAGGGGTTGCTAAGGCTGTTCCCGCGTTTGGAGTGGCTGTAGATGCCATGACGCATATTCCAGGCAGTCCGTTGATAGGGGGAGCTATTGCGGTGAGTGTTATCGCGGGGATGACAGGTTCGGCTTCAGGAGGTCAGGCGATTGCTTTGCCAATTTTAGCCCCTCACTATCTAGATGCTGGTGTAAATCCAGAAGCTCTCCATCGTGTAGTAGCTATATCTTCTGGCGTATTAGATTCCTTGCCTCATAATGGTTATGTCGTCACCACAATTAATTCTATTTGTGGAGAAACTCATAAAGATGCGTATGGATCAGTTGCAGCGATGACGGTAATTGTTCCGCTTGTTGGTCTCGTACTTGCGATTATCCTGTTTTCTTTTGGATTTGGTATTTAATAATAGCTGTTAAAGAAAGTAGAGGCGGGGACAAAAGTATTTTAGCTGAAGGAAGATCCGAACGATAAATCGTTCGGATCTTTTCATTATTATGGTGAACTCGGCTTTTATGTGTTTAGTTGCTTTAAGCTGTTGATTGGAGCGCAAGATGAAGCCTTGCACGGAAATGAACAGTTTTGTAGCAAGGAGTCCAGATATCCTATTTATTCAGCTTTAGATAGGATTAACTTAATTATGTCTAAATCTCTTTGTTTGGCGTTGTATGTATGTTTTTGGGAGAAGTTGTTCATATATAAGAATGAAAGAGGGGATTTAGCAACAAAGCAGTGAGGCAGTGTAGAAACTTTTACAAAATCCGTTGAACAACTTGCAGTTTGCGAACATATTATTTACAATACAAGGTAGTATGATGTAAAAACTATGATAAGGAATAGTAGTGAACGAAGCGAGCTAAGAGAGCTGACGGGTGGTGCGAGTCAGCAAACGGGCGTTCATGAACTCACCTTGGAGTTGTAAATGTGAAGTAAAGTAACATTTACCGTCTATCCGCGTTAAGGAAAATGAGTGAGTACATAATTGTGCTAATTTGGGTGGTACCGCGGGAAGTTTATTCAACCTCTCGTCCCTTTGTTTGAGGGATGAGGGGTTTTTTAGTTTAATTAAATACAGCTGGAGCGTACAAGGAGGATTATGTATGGCTTTTAATCATGAAAAGATCGAACAAAAATGGCAAAAAGTTTGGGAAGAAAATAAAACATTTAGAACAACAGAAGATGAAGGAAAGCGTAAGTTTTACGCATTAGATATGTTCCCTTATCCATCTGGGGCGGGTTTACACGTTGGGCATCCAGAAGGTTATACAGCAACGGACATTTTATCTCGTATGAAGCGTATGCAAGGATACAATGTACTTCATCCAATGGGATGGGATGCATTCGGACTACCTGCTGAGCAGTATGCATTAGATACAGGAAACGATCCGGCTGAGTTCACTGAACTTAACATTAATAATTTCCGTCGTCAAATCAAATCGTTAGGTTTCTCTTACGATTGGGAGCGTGAAATTAATACAACTGATCCTAACTACTACAAATGGACGCAGTGGATTTTCTTACAGTTATATAAAAAAGGCTTAGCTTATGTGGATGAAGTAGCTGTTAACTGGTGTCCTGCGTTGGGAACAGTACTTGCAAACGAAGAAGTTATAGATGGCAAAAGTGAGCGCGGTGGGCATCCGGTTGAGCGTCGTCCAATGAAGCAGTGGATGCTTAAAATCACAGCTTATGCAGATCGTTTACTAGAAGATTTAGATGATCTTGATTGGCCAGAAAGTATTAAAGAAATGCAGCGAAACTGGATTGGCCGCTCTGAAGGAGCTCACGTTCACTTCACAATTGATGGATATGACGAAACATTTACTGTGTTCACAACGCGTCCTGATACGCTGTTTGGGGCAACGTATGCCGTTTTAGCACCTGAACATCCGTTTGTGGATAAAATTACGACAGCCGAACAAAAAGAAGCGGTAGAAGCGTATTTAGATCAAATTAAAAGCAAAAGCGATTTAGAGCGTACAGACTTAGCTAAAGACAAAACGGGCGTATTCACAGGTGCTTATGCAATTAACCCTGTAAACGGTGAGAGAATGCCAATTTGGATTGCTGACTATGTTCTAATGAGCTATGGTACAGGTGCAATTATGGCTGTTCCTGCTCATGATGAGCGTGATTATGAGTTTGCTGTTAAATTTGAACTGCCGATTAAAGAAGTAGTAGCGGGTGGAGACGTTTCAAAAGAAGCTTATACAGGCGACGGCGAGCACGTTAATTCAGACTTCTTAAATGGTCTAGACAAAGAAGAAGCAATTTCAAATATGATTCAGTGGCTTCAAGCAAATGAAAAAGGTGAAAAACAAGTAACATACCGTCTGCGTGACTGGTTATTCAGCCGTCAGCGCTACTGGGGTGAACCGATTCCTGTTATTCACTGGGAAGATGGCACAACAACGGCAGTTCCTGAAGATCAGCTTCCGCTTGTGTTACCAAAAACGACTGAAATCAAACCGTCAGGCACAGGTGAATCTCCGTTAGCAAACATTGATGACTGGGTGAACGTTGTAGATCCGGAAACAGGCAAAAAAGGGCGCCGAGAAACAAATACAATGCCTCAATGGGCAGGCAGCTGCTGGTATTACTTACGCTACATTGATCCAACAAACAGTGAAGCGTTAGCAGATGCAGATAAATTAAAAGAATGGTTGCCGGTTGATATTTATATCGGTGGAGCTGAACACGCTGTTCTTCACTTATTATATGCTCGTTTCTGGCATAAGTTTTTATATGATATCGGCGTAGTTCCAACAAAAGAGCCGTTCCAAAAACTGTTTAACCAAGGTATGATTCTTGGAGAAAACAACGAAAAAATGAGTAAGTCAAAAGGTAACGTTGTAAACCCAGACGAAATCGTAGAAAGCCACGGTGCAGATACGCTTCGCCTTTACGAAATGTTTATGGGACCTTTAGATGCATCAATCGCTTGGTCAACAAAAGGGCTTGATGGTGCACGCCGTTTCTTAGATCGTGTATGGCGCTTACTTGTTGACGATAACGGTGAATTAAGCAGCAAGGTTCAAGAAAGCAATGACACTACGCTTGAACGCGTGTATCACCAAACGGTGAAAAAAGTAACGGAAGATTACGAAGGCCTCCGTTTTAATACAGGTATCTCTCAGCTTATGGTATTCATCAATGATGCATACAAAGTTGACGTGCTGCCAAAGCAATACGTAGAAGGATTTGTGAAGCTATTAGCACCAATTTGTCCTCATACGACTGAGGAATTATGGAGCAAACTAGGTCACGAAGATACAATTTCATATGAGGCTTGGCCTGCGTTTGACGAAGCGAAACTTGTAGATGATGAAGTGGAAATTGTCGTTCAAATTAACGGTAAAGTACGTGCAAAAGTTAATGTACCTGCTGAGGCATCTCGTGAAGAGCTTCAAGATATTGCAATGGCTAATGAAGATGTTCAAGAGTTCATTGAAGGTAAGACAGTGCGCAAAGTGATTGCTGTGCCTGGTAAATTAGTAAACATCGTAGCTAATTAAGTATTCATGTAGAAAAGAACCCCTGACTAAAGAGCAGTCAGGGGTTCTCTTCTAGACCGAAGCGCCTGATGTCCGCCTTTCGGGTTTGACATCAGACGCTTAGTCAAACCTTTAACTACGATTGGAAAAGCTCAGGCAGGCTGCTGCTTAAGCTTTTCTTATTTAGTGGCATAAAGGTATTTGAGTTTGCTACAATAGCGATAGCAAGCTGAATGAAAGAATAGAGAGGAATGACGAAGATGGAAGAAGTAAAAGTAATTACGCCTGAGGAACTTCAAAAACGCGTTGAAAAGGGAGAAGAACTTCATTTAGTTGATGTGCGTGAAGATGAAGAAGTAGCAGAAGGAATGATTCCAACGGCTAAACACATTCGTATGAATGATATTCCAGCTAATGTGGATCATTTCGATAAAGACAAAGAATATATTTTCATTTGCCGTTCGGGCCGCCGCAGTGAAAACGTATGTTACTACCTTCAAGAACAAGGATATAAAGTAACAAATATGGTTGGCGGTATGTTAGAGTGGGAAGGAAAAACGGTTAATAAATAAAAAAGAGGCTGGGACAAAAGTATCTTAGCTGAAGTGAAAAATGAACCATTGATCAACATGTTTGATTAGTGGTTCATTTTTTTTGTTATGGTGAACATAGGTTTTATTTGTTTCGTTCCTTCTAGCAGTTGATTTCCTTGCAAGACTCCTGCGGAAAGCGAAGTCTTGCAAGGAAATCGACTGCCGTGTTACAAGCGGTTCAGCTCATGTATCCCATTTGTTCGCCTTTAGATTGGATTCATTTCGTTCCTCTTTTTTGAATGAAACTTCTGCCAACCGACTAAAATGATAGCAAGAAAACAAATGATGACTAAATCTATAAAAGCCCTCATAAAAATAGAAGTAGTAAGAGATTGAAAATCCGTACAAAAACCATCATCAAGAGAAACAGTCCATTCTGATTGAAACAAATTTGATAGGACAAGGTGGTAGAAGCTGTGATACAAGTAAAAATGTTTGATAAAGAGCATGAAAAAGATTTAGAATTTGCGGTGAATCGATTTTTACGGAAATTAGAGGATGAAGACGTCGTTGATATTAAATACCAGGTGACAGTGGATGTTGATCGTGATGAGCAGGTGTACTGTTTTTCAGCCATGGTTATGTATAAAGCCTAGCATATTATGCTAGGCTTGTTGCAAATTCTCCTGCATTACTCCCCGCCAAACGGCCTGTTACAAGAGCGGAAGTGATATTGTATCCTCCAGTGTATCCATGGATATCAAGAATTTCCCCGCAGAAGTAAAGGCCTTGCATAAATTTCGAAGACATTTCTTTTGGGTGAATTTCTTTAACAGATACGCCGCCTCCTGTGACGAATGCTTTTTCTAAAGAAAGCGTGCCGTTTACAGCAAATTCAAATCGTTTGCACAGTTTTGCAAATTCTCTCAGTTTCTCATGCTGAAGCTGTCCTGCTAGCGCTTGGCTATCAATGCCTGCCTGCTCGAGTAAAAACAATAGATAGCGTTCAGATACAAAACCTTTTAAGACATTTTTAATTGCTTTTTTCGGCTCTTCTTTTGTTGTTTTGACTAATTGCTGAAAAATATCTTCTTCGTTTTGGCTAGGAAATAAATCAAGAGACATTTGAACAGTGTTGCTTTTTTGTTTCTTTAACTCTTTAACAACATATTGGCTGCAGCGAAGAGCGGCAGGGCCAGAGATGCCAAAGTGAGTGAAAATCATATCCATTTGATGAGTAATGACAGGCTTGCCTTTTTTATTTAGCACGCTTAGTCCTACATTGCGAAGCGATAGACCTTGAAGCGTTTTGGTTTTAACAAAGTGTTCGCTAGATGTAATAGGAACTTCTGTTGGGTAAAGCTCAGTAATTTTATGCCCCGCATCTTTTGCCCATTGATAACCGTCTCCTGTCGAACCTGTATGAGGTACTGATTTTCCACCTACTGCAATCACAACGCTTTTCGTTTGGATTGCTTCCCCGTTTTGAAGCACAACTTCTTTCACGGTGTTGTTCTCATAGTTTACGCGTTTAACGGCTGTGTTTGTGCGAATCGTCACACGAAGACGGTGAAGTTCGCTAATTAATGCGTCAACAACAGATTGCGCTTTATTGCTGACCGGAAACATACGTCCGTGATCTTCTTCTTTTAATTTAATTCCAAGGCCTTCAAAATAAGAGATGATATCTTCGTTATTAAAAACAGAAAACGCACTGTATAAAAAGCGGCCGTTTCCTGGAATGTGTTTAATAAGTTCATCAATGGGAAGACGGTTTGTCACATTACAGCGTCCGCCTCCAGAAATGGCAAGCTTTCGTCCAAGTTTATTGCCTTTATCAATTAATAATACGTTTGCACCTGACTCACCAGCTGCAATCGATGCCATCAAACCAGAAGGTCCTCCTCCGATTACGACTACATCATATATCATACTTTCACCAACCTGTCTATTCTTAAAAAAATTTAGTTTGTTCACTGACAAATCTCTCAACATTGGATAAAATGGGCTATAGTCTTTGTTTTTTAGTTTGTTGACGAGTGCGAGTGAGTATAAGACCTTTCTTAGTGTATACTGTCACTTGCTTCTTTTCAATTCTATCATTATTATCAGTATGTAACATTAAGTATCGGAGGCAAACGTATGTCTGATTCAAAATTGTTAAGAGGGACCTTTGTGCTGACGCTTGGCACCTATGTATCCCGAATCTTGGGAATGATTTATTTATTTCCATTTGCGATCCTTGTTGGAACCGTAGGGGGAGCACTGTTTGGTTACGGATATAACCAATATGCTATTTATTTAAGTATTGCTACAGCCGGTATGCCAATGGCCGTATCGAAATTTGTATCAAAATATAATGCACTCGGTGATTACTATACGAGTAGAAGAATGTACCGGGCCGGCATGAAATTAATGCTTGTCACAGGAATACTTGCATTTTTACTTTTATATTCGTTAGCTCCTGTTATGTCTAGAATTACACTGGGAGGTTCTGATTTAAATAACTCCTTAGAAGATGTAGTAATGGTTATGCGAATGGTTAGTGTTGCGTTAATTGTAGTACCGATGATGAGTTTAATGCGAGGATTTTTCCAAGGTCACCAGTCTATGGGACCAACAGCTGTTTCACAAGTAGTTGAACAGCTTGTGCGGGTTGTCTTTTTATTGGCATCTACCTATATCGTCATCAAAGTTGTCCATGGAAGTCTTGCATTAGCCGTTGGATTTGCTACGATGGGGGCTTTTGTAGGAGCTCTTGCTGGACTGGCTGTATTAATTTGGTACTGGAAAAAACGAAAGCCTTATCTTGATAAAATGGTGAACGAGCAGACGGTAACGCCTACGCGTATTTCTACCGTATCCATTTTTAAAGAGCTGCTTACGTATTCATTGCCATATGTCTTTGTCAGCTTGGCTATTCCGCTTTATCAGTATGTGGACCAATTCACATTTAACCGTGCAATGGTAGCGGCTGGACAAAAAGAAATAGCAGAGTCAATGAACGGAATTGTTCAGTCTTATGTTCCAAAGCTTGTCATGATTCCCGTTTCATTAGCTACGGCGTTCGGTTTGACTCTTGTACCAACGATTACACGTTCCTTTGTGAATAAAGATTATAACGTACTGCAAAAGCAAATTGATCAAACATATCAAACGATTATGTTTCTTGTACTGCCAGCATCTGTAGGATTAATGGCTTTAGCTGGCCCAGCCTATACGTTTTTCTTTGGAACAGATGCATCGGATGCGGGTGGAAATGTCTTACTTTACTATGCACCGGTAGCTTTATTGTTCTCATTTTTTACGGTTAATGGAGCTATTTTACAAGGAATCAACAAACAAAAATATGCTGTTTTAAGTCTATTATTTGGATTGATTGTGAAAATTGTCGTGAACGTTCCATTTATTCTTATGTTCCACGAGATTGGTTCAGTTTTAGCGACAGCACTAGGCTATATCGTATCTCTTGTTTATATGTTTGCGCTTATTCAAAAACACGCAAAATATAACTACAGTGAGTTTATAAAACGATCTGTGCTTATTCTCATTTTTGTTGCGATTATGGGAATCAGCGTAAAAATTGTTGCAGCAGTGATTGGTCTGTTTACAACGCCAGGACGATTCTCTGCCACTGTTATTACGATTATAGGAGCAGCAGTAGGCGGCCTTATTTACTTTATTATTACCTATCGTTCAAGCCTGCTTGAAAAAGTAATGGGAGCGAGGGTAACAGGTGCAATTGAAAGAAAGATACTGCGCCGAAATAAACAGCGCAGTGCCTAAGAAGATGACTCGTTAGAGTCATCTTCTTTTCAAAAAAGAGGAGGATATTACATGCGTTTGGATAAATTGCTTTCTACCATTGGGTACGGAAGCCGAAAAGAAGTTAAAGGTCTTTTAAAGACTGGAGCTGTTAAGGTAGACGGTACAGCAGTTAAAGATGCTAAGGTCCACGTTAATCCAGATGAACAAGAAATAACTGTGCATGGCGAAGCCGTTTCTTACCGAGAATTTGTTTACTTTATGCTTCATAAGCCGCAAGGCGTCATATCAGCAACAGAAGATTCTCTTCATGAAACAGTTTTGGACTTGCTTGAACTTGACGATGCTGTGTATGACCCATTTCCGGTAGGGCGTTTAGATAAAGATACAGAAGGGCTCTTGCTGCTGACGAATGACGGTCAGCTTGCACATCAGCTTCTATCTCCTAAAAAGCACGTTCCTAAAACGTATTTTGCAAAAATTAATGCACCGGTGACTGAAGAAGATGCTGAAGCATTTAGACAAGGTGTCACTCTTGATGATGGATATGTAACAAAATCAGCAGAGTTAAAGATACTAACAAGCGGTGTGGAATCAGAAATTGAATTAACGATCGTTGAAGGGAAATTTCATCAAGTGAAGCGTATGTTTGAAGCAAGAGGAAAAAAAGTAACGTATTTAAAACGTTTATCTATGGGAGCTTTGCTATTAGACGAGTCGTTAGATTTAGGAGAGTATAGGGAGTTAACGGAAGAGGAACTAGCTTTATTGCAAAAATCAAATGCCTAAGAAGAGGCGAAAGAAAAAGGAACCTAAGTCTAAAATGGTTCCTTTTTTTGTCCACTTTGTCAGACAAGTGAAACATTTCACGTTAAAGCACTTAAACGAGTACCAACTCTGCTTGACGTGCAAATGGAGCGGGGGACTATGCACTCGTCCAAGTCTTGACTTTCTACTGCGTAGAATTTTATCTCTATATATAAATCACTTACTACCCTTGAAATAAACTTACTAGGATGACATCTTGACCTTCTTTTGCGTAGTCGTCCATGTACCGCGACTTGGGCTGCGAACTAAATCATTATATGCTAACACATTCAAGTCACGCTGAATGGTTCTTGGTGTAATACCAAATTCGTCTACGAGCTCTTGCGTTGTAACTGTTCCATTTTTACAAATGAACATATAGACCGATTTGATACGAGTTAGCATTCGATTAGTTGAAGGTTTCAAAAAACCACTTCCTTATTCGTTTTTCGTAAGGCACAACTTCTTTATAACTCTGAGATGTCAAGCACTATTTCAGTCCTTATCCTTATTGTACACAAAATCGACAGAAAAATAAAAGAGAAAACGCAAATTAACACAATATTTACAAAAAATGATATAAATATGTAATCCTTTCGTAACATCTCCTTCCTCTATTTGCACATTTTTTATAGTATATGTAAACAATAAACAAATAGAATCCGTTTTTATCGATTGTGCCTACAATTTATTTCCCGGAATTTTGACTCTGTAAACCTTTGATATGAAAGGAAAGAGACAATTATTTCTTTCTATATAAAGGTATGATAAAGTTAAATTTACCAATAGTAATGATAGATACAATCTGTAAAAGCAGGAAAAGGAGACAAACAGATGACGGCAATTAATTGGAAAGAGGAAGTTCAAAAAAGAGAAGCTGAAATTCTAGCTGAGACGCAGCGTTTTCTACAAATTAAAAGTGTTTTGACAAGCACAGAAAAACAAGAAGAGCCATTTGGACCTGGAATTGCTCAAGCGCTTGACTTTCTTTTAAATAAAGGAAAAAATGACGGGTTTTCCGTTAAGAACGTAGACGGATATGCAGGTCATATTGAAGCAGGAGAAGGGAAAGACCTTCTTGGCATTCTTTGTCACGTAGACGTTGTTCCTGAAGGAGACGGGTGGTCGGTTGATCCATACGGCGGTGAAATAAAAGACGGGAAAATTTTTGCTAGAGGAGCAATCGATGACAAAGGCCCAACGATGGCTGCTTATTATGCGATGAAAATTGTGAAAGATTTAGGGCTTCCTCTATCTAAACGGGTTCGAATGATCATTGGAACGGATGAAGAAAGTGACTGGAGATGTGTGGATCACTACTTCAACCATGAAGAGATGCCAACGATGGGATTTGCGCCGGATGCGGATTTTCCTATCATTTTTGCTGAAAAAGGCATTACAGACGTAGAAATTCGCCAGCAGCCAATTGAAGGAACAAAGGGAAGTGTTCAGCTTACATCATTTGTCTCTGGGCGACGCTACAATATGGTTCCTGATCTTGCAACAGCTGTTCTTGAATTCCATAGTGAAACGGATATTAAAAATAAATATGATCAATTTTTAAAAGATCAGTCTGTAAAAGGTTCAATAACAGAAAAGAGCGGTGTATACACACTTACTTTAGAAGGCGTTTCAGCACATGGCAGTGTGCCTGATAAAGGGAAAAATGCTGGACTTACGCTTCTTCGCTTTTTGCACACATTAGAACTTGATGAACAAGCTAACCAGTTTGTAGGTTATGCAAATGCGTATTTAGTCCAAGATGCACTAGGAGAAAAAATGGGCTTAAATCGCAAAGATGAGGTCACGGGTGATTTAACAATAAATGTTGGAATCATGTCTTACAATCAAGAAGAAGCGGGGCATTTTGGTTTAAACATTCGCTATCCTGTATCAGCTCATATTGACGACATTATTGATACGATTAAAGAAAAAAGTGAATCTTATCAAATGACCATCAAACATTTTACAGATTCTAAGCCACATCACGTTGATCAAAAACATGAGCTTATTCAAACGCTTCAAAAGGTTTACCAAGAACAAACAAATGAAGAACCTACACTTATTTCAATTGGAGGAGGAACGTATGCCAGAGCATTAGAAGCGGGTGTGGCATTTGGACCTCTTTTCCCAGGCCGTGAAGAAGTAGCGCACGAAAAAGACGAGTACATGGTAATTGAAGATTTACTTCGTGCAACAGCTATTTATGCACAGGCTATTTACGAATTAGCTAAATAAAAAAAGCGAACGCCTTTGCGTTCGCTTTTTTATTATTCAAATGAGAATAGGTCGCTTGATAAATAACGTTCACCTGTATCGCAAGCGATACATACGACCACTTGGTCAGGAGATAATTTTTTGGCTACCTCGATAGCAGCATAGCACGCAGCGCCAGATGAAGGACCGACTAAAATTCCTTCTTCAGAAGCCAAGCGTCGCGTAATATCGTAGGCTTGTTCATCTTTAATTTTTAAAATTTCGTCGTAAACATCTACATTAAGCGTATCAGGAATAAATCCAGGGCTTGTTCCTACAAGCTTGTGCTTCCCAGGTCTTCCTCCAGATAAGACAGGAGACCCAGCTGGTTCCACGACATGAACGGTCATATTTGGGTAGTTTTCTCTTAGGACTTCACCAGTTCCTGTAATCGTTCCGCCTGTTCCTGCAGTAGCAACAAAAGCAGATAGGTCTTTGCCTAACTCGTTCATTGCCTCGATAATTTCCTTAGCAGTCGTTTTCCGATGAGCATCAGGGTTTGCGTTATTTTCAAACTGCATGGGCATAAATGCATTTGGAATTTCTTTTGTAAGTTCTTCTGCTTTACGGATTGCTCCAGGCATTTTCTCATCACCCGGTGTTAGAACAACTTCAGCACCATATGCTTTTAACAAGTTAATTCGTTCTTGAGTCATGGTATCTGGCATGACTAAAATAGAACGATAACCTCTTGCCGCTGCATTCATAGCTAAGCCAATACCTGTATTTCCGCTCGTTGGTTCAATAATAGTAGAATTTTCATTGAGCAAGCCTGCTTTTTCAGCTTCCACGATCATATTAAAAGCAGCACGGTCTTTTACACTACGGCTTGGATTAAAAAACTCCAGTTTTAAGTAAACGGATGCTCCATCTGCAGGTTGAAGACGATTCAACTTAACAAGAGGTGTCTCGCCAATCAAATCAGCCATATTGTTAACAACTTTCATTTTTCTCATCCTTTTCTTATAAAAATTCTCTGTATTGTTTCTATGATAACACAAATTCTTATTTTTTAAGCACATGGCAAATTTTCAGAAAAACCTCTCTATTTCATCCGGAAAAACCTTTAAAATAGATCTAGCTCTTTTTGAACATAACCAATTGGGGAAAGATAATGAAAAGAAAAGGAGAGATTTGATGAAAGGTGATAAACACTATTTTATTGGAATCAATGTGCCTGTATCCATTGCACATCAGGCAGAAAATTGGGCAAAGGAATTAATACCTTTTCCTTTCAAACAATGGACATACCCTGACGATTATCATATAACGCTACATTTTTTAGGGTTTTTAGATGACAAAAAGGAAAAGCTGATTACCTGCTTAAAAGAAGTAGCCTTCCGTCATTCAAGTTTTTCACTGCAGACAGGTCAGTACGACGTGTTCGGTGCTTATAACAAGCCTAGAGTGCTTTATGTAAGCCTTAGGCCAAGTGATAAGCTTATGAATCTGCAAAGGGATATACAGGCCGTATGGGGAGATCTAAGCGGCTTATACGAAAAACGTCCTTATCGTCCTCATATTACGATTGCAAAGAAGTGGGGAGGGGAAGCGGGACTATTGGAAGAACAGTTAAAGCAAACGTCGATTGAAGAAGAGTTTCAAGTAAGTTCTTTTGCCCTTTTTGAAGTTCATCCTGCTAGCAAACCTAAATATAAAAAAATACTATCTTTTTCCTTGCAGTCACAGTAGCATATGAACATACAAGCATGGAGAGAGGTTATTTAAAAATCACTCTTATCAAAGGAAAGAAAGCGCCGATGATAATAGAGAAATCATCGGCGAACAAAGTTTTAGAGGAATTTTAATTAGGGGATTGATGTAAACGTGGCGCAGCTACTTAAGGTGCAAGATTATATTTCCCGTTATGAAAAAGACGTTTATTACTACACGTCTCAGTTTAATCACTTAAAAAAGCATAATTGGAAGAAAGCAAAGCAATTATTTGAAGAAGGGCTATTACATGAGCCGCCTGTACAAGAAGAAACGAAAGCTCAACGTTCATTTTTGCAAAAAGCAAAAGAGCGGTTTACAAGAAAAAAAGAAACGTGTGAAGTGGAAGAATCATTCCCTAGCGATAGCGTGGAAAATCAAGAGCTATTGAGGTTTACAACTCTTCCACAAACAGCGGAAGACTTGAAAATATTGTTTTTAGAAAATGTATTTGATCTTCAAATGAAATGGGCTACATCCACTTTATTTGAGTTCTCACAAGCAGATCGTAAATATTACCATGATGAAGCTCTCCGTTATTTTATTCAGCGCTTTCCTGATACGTGTCTCGTGATGTACAAGCCTGTTTTCCTGATTAATAAAGCTCCGGTAGAAGGAGATATCATTATTGTTACTCCAACAGAAACCCTCTGTATTTGTTTAATAGAAACATATAAAAGTGCTGTTTTTCAGTATTCAAAAGAAAATTTTTGGACAGAGTTAAGAGGAAGAGATCAAAAAAAGATATTAAATCCTTTAATTGGGTTAAATCGAACGGAGCAAATTGTCCGAAGCATCTATCGTACTCACGATATTGAACATAACGTAAAGAAAATATTACTGAGCAGAAATGGATACATTGATTACGCTGCGGAGCCTTATCAGGTTGAAGTTGTAGATGCTAGAAAGTATGAAGAATGGTTTTATGAACTTAGGAAATCTAAAGCACCTTTAAAGTTTAAGCAGATGAAAGCAGCTCAAGTATTGCTCGAACACAGCCAGAGTATTTATTTTGACCGGGAATTCGAAGCAGGTGAGTAATACGAACATTCACGCTATGAAAGTGCTTTCGTTTTTGCGTTTGCTACATATAATGCTACTAAAGAGGTAATTGGCATAAGGAGGAGAAAAGGATGACTGGTGATAATAAGTTTCAGGCTTATTTAGATCAAATAGATCGTATTACTCTTTTAGTTCCAACTTCTTATCATGAAGGTCAAATTGATTTTTTTGTGATTAAAAGTACACAAATACATGAGACCATCTCTATTGAAAACGTACATGAATTAGAAGGTTTTATCAAATATGAAGGCAAGGTTGAAGGTAGCATAGAAATTGGACAGTCGTACATTATCTGTGATAATTACGGGGAGAAAGTTCCGCTGCAGGTAGGGGCTGTTATACGAACCAAAGAGTTTGATGAGAGATTTTATTATAATCAAAATGATTTGGGTGCAGCATTTTATTCAGATCATATTATGATAAAAATTTGGGCCCCGACTGCATCAGCAGTGGTTTTAAAATTAATACATGCAAACAGCGGGAAAGAAGAACTGTACGTTATGGCTCGTCAAAGAAAAGGCGTATGGGAAAAGGAACTTCCTTTGGATAAAGAAGGGTATTATTATCGATTTTTAATAGATGTAAACGGCCGAACAAATGAAGCGGTGGACCCTTATGCCGTTGCAGCTACAGCAAATAGTGAATACGGAGTTCTGATAAACCTTCATACAGCCTATGTTCATCTCCATGAAAAGCCGCCTTTCCTTCAGCCAACGGATGCCGTTATTTACGAAATGCACGTTCGAGACTTTTCAATTCATCCTTCAAGCGGGATAGAAAACAAGGGTACGTACCAAGCTATTACTGAATCAAGCGGGCAGCCAGGCAAAACAACAGGTCTTCATTATTTAAAAGAGCTAGGAGTGACCCACCTTGAATTTCTTCCTATTAACGACTTTGGCGGAGTAGATGAATTAAATCCTCATGCTTCTTATAATTGGGGGTATAATCCATTGTTGTTTAATGTACCAGAAGGAAGCTACTCCGCTGACCCTTCAAATCCCGCCACTCGTATTGCTGAAGTGAAACAATTAATATCAACACTTCATCAACAGGGATTCCGTGTTATTATAGATGTAGTTTATAATCACGTATTTGTACGAGAAGAATCACCTTTTGAAAAAATTGTTCCGGGCTATTATTTTCGACATGATGAGTTTGGGATGCCTTCGAACGGGACGGGAGTAGGAAATGATTTTGCTTCTGAACGGAAAATGGCGCAAAAGTTTATTATCGATTCAGTATTATTTTGGATAAAAGAGTACGACGTTGATGGGTTTCGCTTTGACCTCATGGGGATTTTAGATATAGAAACGATGAACATCATTCGTGAAAAAATAAATGAAATTGATTCTACTATTTTGGTGTTTGGCGAAGGCTGGGATTTAAATACTCCTCTCCCCTACAATCAAAAAGCAATTATGGCGAATGCCCGCCAAACGCCTCAAATCGGCTATTTTAATGATCGCTTTCGAGATTCTGTAAAAGGAAGCACGTTTGATGTATATGAAAAAGGTTTTATCAGCGGAAATATTCATCAAAAAGAGACCGTGCAATCTGTGATAGCGGGGAGCATTCTGGATAAAGAAGACAGCCGGGCTTTATTTATAAATCCAGCACAATCAGTTAATTACGTTGAATCACATGATAATCATACGCTGTGGGATAAGTTAATGAATTCAAACGGAGACGAAGACGAAGACACTCGTAGAAGTCGTCACCGCCTTGCTACTGCTATTGTACTTCTTTCACAAGGCATACCGTTTCTTCATAGTGGTCAAGAGTTTTACCGCACTAAACAAGGCGTAGAGAACAGCTATAATTCACCTGATGATATTAATGCACTTGATTGGAATCGACGGATCAAATTTTCTCCTGATGTGAATTGGGTTCAAGAACTGATTCGTATTCGCAAACAGCACGGTGCATTTCGCTTGGGAGATGCTTCAGCGATTAGGCAGCATGTCTCTTTCCTAAACACGCCGCAGTCCGTTATTGGCTATTGCTTATCAAACGTATTGGCTTACGGTCCGTGGAAGAATATTATCGTGTTTTTTAATCAAGGCCTAATGGAAGAAAAAGTAGTTTTGCCAGAAGGACCATGGAAAATAGCACTTGATCATTGTAAAGTATATAAAAATGGGTATCCTACTATAGAGAATAATGCTATAAACGTTTCAAAGCTTAGCGTTCTTATTTTATTTCAAACGTAATTATTGTCTTCAACCACTTGACGAAAAAAGTGTGATGGAGATAATATTTATAAAGGATGGCTATTGATACATATCCTCAATAGCCGTCTTTTTTATTTACTAAGAAAATAACGTCATGATGTCTTAATAGATTGCTTTATTGAGTGAAATTTTTAAACGAAATGTGTGTGTTGAAATTGAAGGTGAATTGGTTGGAAGATATATTAGGAAGCGAATGGGAAATTACTCCTGCTGGCGGAGCGACAGGAGAAGCTTATTTTGCAAAATTTCAAGACCGAAAGCTTTTTTTAAAGCGTAATTCATCACCTTTTTTAGCAGTATTGTCAGCTGAAGGAATTGTACCGAAGCTCGTGTGGACAAGACGAATGGAAAATGGAGATGTGATCACAGCTCAGCACTGGCTAGATGGTCGAGAATTAAAACCAAAAGATATGAATTCGAGTCGAGTGACAGAATTGCTTAGTAAAATTCATCATTCAAACGAGTTATTAGATATGTTGAAAAGGTTGGGGAAAACACCGCTTCTTCCCGAAGACGTGCTAGCCGATATTGTAGAGAATGTGGACGAGCGACTTCAAAAAGAAAGTATTGTAGAGCAGGGAATCAGTTATTTACAAGCAGAGCTTCCGTCCGTTCAGACAGATAAATATGTTGTGTGTCACTGTGATGTGAACCACAATAACTGGATGCTTGGAGAGAATACGCAGCTATATTTAATCGACTGGGACGGAGCGATGATTGCAGATCCTGCTATTGATTTAGGTTTACTGCTTTATTGGTACATCAATCCATCTCAGTGGGAAGAATGGCTTGAGCATTATGGGGTTGAACTAACCGAGAACTTGAAAAAGAGAATGAAGTGGTATGTGATAAGTCAAACCATTTTATTCATTGAATGGCATCGTTCGAAAAATGAACATTCTGAAATGAATTACTGGCTTGAATATCTTCGGATGTTGCTCGTCAACGACATTCAAGCACAGTAGCAAAGATTATGACAAGGTAGATAGTTCTTGGACCCATTGTGATAAATTTTGTTGATTGGTTTGAATATGTTCGTCTAAATGAGCAGCACTTTTTGCATCTTGCGTGTATTTATACACGTTTTGTAGTGTTGCTTGTACGTCTGTGCTAGCGTATCCTTTTGCTAACATTGATTGAATTAAACGTTCAACCTGTTCACATTCCGCAACCGTTCCGCAGCAATCACTTTGATGATTAGATAAAATATCTTTTAATATATTCATTTGGTGTTCGGCATTTAAAGGCATTAAGCATCATCCTTTCTCATATGATGCTCTTATTTTTTTCTATCTAAACACAATTATGCATGAGAATGTCGGTTGTTTCGAATAACCGACATTTTCAATGCGTTAAAATACATTAAAGAGGTGCAACATGAGATTACGAAACAAACCTTGGGCAAAAGATAAAATTGCTGAAAACCCCCAATACGTGGTTCCAAACCCAGCAGAGTATAAAGGGAACTGGAAAGAGGTTTTTGGAAACGAAAATCCTCTTCATATTGAAGTAGGAACAGGAAAAGGCCAATTTTTAGTAGGGATGGCTAAACAAAATCCGCATATCAACTATATTGGAATTGAAATGTATGAAAGTGTCATCTTAAGTGCTCTAGAACGATTGATTGAAGAAGAGCTTCCAAATTTAAAGCTGTTGAATGTAGATGCTAACCATCTTAGTGAGTTTTTTGCAAAAAATGACGTGGATCGCGTTTATCTCAATTTCTCTGATCCATGGCCAAAAAAGAGACATGCCAAACGCCGTTTAACATACAAAACGTTTTTAAGCATGTATGAAAATCTGCTGGTTGATGGTGGGGAAATTCACTTTAAAACAGATAATCAAGGGCTATTTGAATATTCATTGACAAGCTTTTCAGAATATGGGCTTCTTCTCAAATACATTAGCTTAGATTTGCATAAAAGCGATTTTGAAGGCAATGTTATGACGGAATATGAAGAGAAATTTTCACAAAAAGGCAGCCGCATTTACCGCTGTGAAGTAAAATACCTGAACGAAAAAGACTGAGTTCCTCAGTCTTTTTTTGTTCAAAAAGAGAAAGAGATAGTGATAAAATAAAAAGGAATATAATGGAGGTGTAAAATGGAAACGTTAACAATAGGCGAATTAAAAGTGACATGGCTTCGTGGAGGGAATAATCATTTAGACGGAGGAGCAATGTTTGGTGTTGTTCCAAAAGAGCTTTGGACAAAAAAGTATCCTATCTCAGAAGGAAATCGAATTCCAATGAGGACTGATCCTTTGCTCGTTCAAACTGAAAAACACCTCATGTTAATCGATGCAGGCATAGGGAATGGTATGTTGGATGAGAAAAAAAAGCGTCATTTTGGTGTAACAGAAGAATCATTTATTGCTGAAGATTTACAAAAGTTAGGGTTCACGTGCGAAGATATTACTCATGTCATTATGACGCATCTTCACTTTGATCATGTGTCAGGCTTAACAAAATGCAGCAACGGACATTTTTCCTCTGCTTTTCCAAATGCAAGAATTTTTGTTAGTGAAATCGAGTGGAATGAAATGAGAAATCCTAATATACGTTCTAAAAATACGTATTGGAAACAAAATTGGGAATTTATTCAGCATCAAGTAATCACATTTAGCGACAAAGATGAAATTGTGCCTGGAGTAACGATTCATCATACCGGCGGTCACAGCGATGGTCATGCTGTAGTTGTATTAAAAGGAAACAATGACATCTTAGTGCATATGGGCGATCTTTTGCCAACACATGCACATCAAAATGTCTTATGGGTAATGGCCTATGATGATTATCCAATGACTTCGATTGAACAAAAGCAGCAGTGGCTAGCTTATGCCTATGAGAATCAAGCTTGGCTAAGTTTTTATCATGATGCTTTTTATCGAGCTGTAAAATGGGATAATAAAGGAGAAATAGTTGACGAAATTAAACGGATGGATTCAGCGTCAATTCAATAATAGAACCGCTTTTTTTATCAATGAAAAACTCGTAATGTTCCTGTTTTGCATCACGTGTTCTGATAATTCCACCCGTATAACCATAAAAAGAGAGACCATGTTTTTGAATGACTTTAGTCGTTGTTTCAATCCATGAGCCGTCAATTGCCCCATTTTGTTTAAAAGCGCTTTTAACAATCGTAAGGGCTTCCGATGAGGAAATTGACGACTTTCTTTTTTGAATAATATAAGCGCTTGCAAATCCGACTGCAGCTCCTGCTATTAGTTGAGTCCATTTCACGTTATTCACCTGCTTTTTAAGGATATGTTTTCATCATTATATCAAATTGTCGAATGCTTTGTTAAGTTGAGTCATAGAAGAGAAGGACTTAACTAGCAACTATTTCCGGTTTTCGATACAATAAAGAAAATGATACATAAAGGAGAGTATATATGAACAATGAAACGCTATCTCTATTTAAAACATTAACGGAGTTACCAGGTGCCGCTGGAAACGAACATCAAGTACGTTCATTTATGCGCTCGCAAATTGAACCCCTTGTAGATGAAGTCATTCAAGATGGGTTAGGAAGTTTATTTGGCGTTCGCTATAATGAAGAAAAAGGTCCTAAAGTAATGGTAGCAGGACATATGGACGAAGTAGGATTTATGGTTACGTCTGTAACAGATAAAGGAATGCTTCGTTTTCAAACTTTAGGAGGATGGTGGAGTCAAGTACTGCTAGCTCAACGCGTCCATGTTGTTACAAAAAAAGGTCCTATCACCGGCGTAATTGCTTCTATTCCTCCCCATTTATTAGACGAATCACAGCGCAACAAGCCAATGGCTATTAAAAATATGATGATTGATGTGGGCGCAGATAGCAAGCAGGAAGTAGCAGAAATGGGCATTCGTCCTGGCGATCAAATTGTACCGATTTGTCCGTTTACGCCAATGGCAAATGAAAAGAAAATACTGGCGAAAGCATGGGATAATCGCTATGGGTGCGGACTTGCGATTGAATTATTAAAAGAAGTAAAAAATGAAAAATTGCCAAATATTTTATATTCTGGAGCTACTGTTCAAGAAGAAGTAGGACTTCGCGGTGCTCAATCAGCTGCGAATATGATTAAACCGGATTTGTTTTATGCACTAGATGCTAGTCCTGCTAACGATACATCAGGCGATAAAAATGCATTTGGACAATTAGGAAAAGGCGTATTACTTCGTATCTTTGACCGTACGATGGTCACACATAGGGGAATGAGAGAATTTATTTTAGATACAGCTGAGACAAACAGCATCCCTTATCAATACTTTGTTTCTCCGGGAGGTACGGATGCAGGGCGCGTTCATACTTCTAATAATGGAGTTCCTTCTGCGGTCATCGGCGTATGTTCACGTTATATTCATACTCATGCGTCTATGATTCATGTAGATGACTATGCAGCCGCAAAAGAATTACTGATCAAACTTGTACGTTCTACAGACCAAACAACGCTCGATACGATTAAGCAAAACGGATAAAAAAGAACAAAGCAGCTGCTTTTGCGGTTGCTTTGTTTCATAATGACAGGAGAAAAAAATGAAAATTGCGATCGGAACGAAAAATCCAACGAAAGTAAATGCAGTAAAAAAAGTATTTGGAGATACTTTTACATATGTAGAGGTAGCCGTGCAGTCCGGCGTGTCGCCACAGCCTTTTTCTGATGAAGAAACCATTCAAGGAGCGATTAACCGCGCGCGTGCTGCTGTCAAAGAGACAGGTGCTGATATTGGCATTGGGCTTGAAGGAGGGGTGCAGGAAACGCCTCATGGCTTATTCCTTTGCAATTGGGGAAGTCTTGTTACCTCTAAGGATCTTGAACCGATTTTAGGTGGAGGGGCTCGTATTCGGCTTCCTGAAGCGGTAGCCGGTATGCTTCGTCATGATAAAAAAGAATTAGCCGAAGCTATGGAAGTGTATACAAACCAAAAGAATATTCGAAAAAAAGAAGGAGCAATCGGTATTTTTACCAACGGAAATTTAGATCGGACCGCTATGTTTTATCAGGTTGTTTTAATGCTAAAAGGACAGCTGGATTTTAGGACAAATCAAGCTGTTCAATAGGAATTTTCTTTGTAACCCTTTATAATAGAAAAGCATCAGTGTATGATAGTTGCAACAACTCATATACTATGTTTTGATGTAGAAGGATTAAATAATGTATAGGGCTTTAGCCGTTTAAATACGAAAGTAAAAGAAAAAGTGGAGGAAAGAAAAATGGAAAAAATGCAAACAATTGAACAATACAAAGAAATCATTAAAGAAGGAAAACATATCATGATGTTTTCAGCAGACTGGTGCCCGGATTGCCGAGTAATCGAGCCCGTGCTTCCAGAAATTGAGGCCAATCATAGCGAGTATACATTTCACTATGTCGACCGCGACGACTTTATCGACCTTTGTGCAGAATTAAGCATCTTTGGAATTCCAAGCTTTGTTGGTTACAGCAACGGAGAAGAAACAGGGCGTTTTGTCAGCAAAGACCGTAAAACAAAAGAAGAAATTGAAGAGTTTATTAACGGCTTAAATGCATAAATCAAGTGAAGACTGATAGCGATCTACAGCTATCAGTCTTCATACATAAAAATGAGAAAAGGAGGCGTAAATATGGCGAAAATGAATAGTCAAAAGATGAGAAAACTACTAGAAGAGCGATTAACGGGTGCGGATTGGTCATTTTTATTTGATCGTGAAAAAGATACGCTGCGCGTTGAACATCAGGAAACGAAAAAAGGTGTAACCATTTCTTTACCTGGGCTAATTGCAAAATGGGAAGAAAAAAAGGAAGCGGCTCTAGATGAAATGGTATATTATATAAAAGAAGCTCTTCGTGTTATGAACGATGAACAGCAGGTAACGGGAAAAGAAAAGCGCATTTATCCAGTTATTCGCTCAACGTCTTTTCCAGATAAATCGAATGAAGACGTGCCGTTGATTTATGATGAACATACAGCTGAAACACGCATTTATTATGCGCTTGATTTAGGCAATACATATCGTCTATTAGATGAGAAACTAATTCGTAAGGAAAATTTAGATCTATCCGCAGTGCGGGAAATGGCTAAATTTAATCTTCGCTCTTTGCCGATTTCACATAAAAAAGATACGGTAGCAGGCAATGACTTTTATTTTGTCAATCAGAACGATGGATACGATGCAAGCCGAATTCTTAACGAGGCATTTTTGCAAGATTTTGCTTCTAGTGTTTCGGGCACAATGGCTGTAGCAGTACCTCATCAAGATGTGCTGATTCTAGCTGATATCCAAAACGAAACGGGTTATGATATTCTTGCGCAAATGACCATGAGCTTTTTTGCAAGTGGACGTGTACCCATCACAGCTCTTTCATTTTTATACGAAAACGGTGAGCTAGAACCTATTTTTATTCTAGGAAAAAATCGCAGTAAAGGACGGGACTAATTATGAATCTTTTTTATAATAAAGAAGGTATCGGCGATACGTTAATCGTCAAGCTAGAAGATATCGCAATTGAAAATCGCACGTTTGAAACAAAAGGTGACGTTGTGCGTATCTTTGATCAAAAATCAAATACAACAGCTGGCTATAACATCTTTCATGCTTCTTCTAAGTTAAAAGTAGAGGGAAATGGTTCTCTTGAATTAACAGAAGAAATGGTAGAAGAAGTAAATCGTGTACTTAGCGAAAGCGGTTTTGAAGGTAAACTCGAAGTGGATTTATCTCCTAAATTTGTAGTGGGATATGTTCAAGAAAAAGAAAAGCATCCAAATGCAGATAAGCTGAACATCTGTAAAGTAGATGTTGGCACAGAAACACTTCAAATTGTGTGTGGAGCACCAAATGTAGACGCAGGCCAAAAAGTCGTGGTAGCAAAAGTAGGAGCGGTTATGCCAAGCGGTATGATCATTAAAGATGCAGAGCTGCGCGGTGTACCTTCTTCAGGTATGATTTGCTCTGCTAAAGAGCTGGCGCTTCCGAACGCTCCTCAAGAAAAAGGGATTTTAGTACTTGAAGACAAATATGAAGTAGGTCAACCTTTTCAAGCATAAAAGCAGAGTGCCATACTGATTTATAGGGCAAAAGCAGGATGTTTTTTTACACGTATATTTCAAAGCGTTACAGTTGCTGAAAAGCAATTGTCAATTCTTAAAAAGGTTTGATAAAATTAAAAGCCACTAGTATATACTAGTGGCTTTTTTCGTGTTTAATTATGAGTGCTAACTAGACGCGAAAAAATATTTTTGTAAAGAGGAATTTTACTGTATAAATAAGGGAAGCAAAATAGTAGATTTTATAGTAAGAGTTCAAGCATACGTGATAGAATGATAAATGAAAAGATAGTATATATATCCATCTCAGAGAATACTTTGAGGCCAAAGGTAAATAAAGGATACATGGATAGCTTTTTGTAGATATCGCAGCACTGCGGTATAAGAGGCTAAACGAAGTAAGATAGTCTGATAGAAAGAGTGATAAAAATGGGTTTTGTACGAAAAGTAATGGATTATTTACTAGGATACGAAGTGAAAGAAATCGTTGTAGACGAACATGGAAATACAACGGAAGAATACCCTTTAAATAGAGAAAAAACAATTCCTAAAAAGAAGGCTCCTAAGCCGAAACAAATGCAGTCAGTTCATCAAAAGCCAGTGATGAAAGCAGCGCCAAAACCTTCTGTTCCACACTCAGCCAGAACGCAAAAGCGGAGTTACAGTGAAGAGCAGCAAGATGTTCATACAAAAGTAGCTTATCAATATCCAAAAGGGACATTTCGTTTTCCTTTAATTGATGATACGGGAGAAGCAAAAAAGGCAGCAGCTCCTAAAAATGAACCAAGGCCTGTAGCAAAAAAGGCACCGGCTCCGTTTTATCAAGAGCCTGTTCGCAAGTCGGCGCTAACGCAGCCTAAGTCAGTATCTCAGCCGTTAAAAACGGTATCTGAAAAGAAAGAAGCGGTTCCGCAAGTAAGAAAACGTCCGTTTCGTCCGACTGAAATTCCTTCACCTGTTTATGGGTTTAATAAGCGGCCTTCTAATGTTGTACAAAAAGGAAGTGAGGAAGTAGTAGAATATGAGCTTCCGAGTACACAGTTATCAAAAGCTGCGTTTGAAGATGAAATTTACCGACGAGCGATGAATACAGCTGTTGTAGAGCCGTTAAGAAAACCACTTTCTAAGCCTATAGCCGAAGAAGCACCGATTCAAGAAACAGAAGAAATGATGCAACTATCTTCTCAGCGTTTTGCTCAGTGGAAGCAATATGAGGAAAATCAAAAAGAAAAGCTATCATTTCCTGAAGAAAAGCCAAGTTCTTCAGCAGCTGTAAAAGAACAGGAAGAGGTGCCAGCTTTTGAAGAATCACACACGGTCGAACCGTTAGTGGGACAAGAGAGAACTCTTGACTGGGATTTAGCGAAAGGTATGACAGCGGCTGAAGAAGTTACAATTTCAGAGGAACCGCGCCCGTCTGAATCATCAGTTTCTCTCCAACAAGAGATAGGAAATGAGACTGAAGAAGTAGAAGCAGAAACGTTGATGGACGGAAGCGCAGTGTTTTTACAAGCAGCAGAAGAAGTAGAAGCACTAAAGCCTAGAAAGAAAGAAGAAACTCCAGCTGCTGAGAAAGAAAGTGACGTCATTCTAGAAGAGCCAGCAAACAATGTTCATATGGAAGCAGAACGTGAGCTGAATTCTGAAAGTTTAAATTCATCGCAGCCCGCAGCTGACGAATGGCAACCAGAAGCGGCATCAGCTGTTGTTCACCAAGAGCTTGAAAATTCGGTGATAAAAGAGGAAGAGAGCAGTATGCAGGAAAGTCAAGAGTTACAAGAACAAGTACAGCAAGAGTCAGCTGTAGAACCTCTTGTACCTGCAGAACAGCCAGGAAATGCTGAACGAGCTCGCGGTAAGCGATTAGTGCCTTTTAACGTGATGATGCTGAAAAAAGACCGTACAAAGATGAATAACAGCGCTCGAGAAAAAAGTCAGCCGTCTCAAGGTTCATACCAAAGGCAGGAGGCAGAAGCTCTGCAAAAAAAAACGGAAGTAAGTAGGCAAGAAGAAGTTCACGGTGAAAAAACCAAAGAAGCGGTTCCCCAGGCTTCGTTAAAAGCTGAAGAACCTGTAAATGTAAAGGCTTCTTCTCCTTATGCATTTCCTGGAATGAACTTGCTTAACATTCCTCCAGCTGCTATTGAAGAAGATAATCAATGGGCGGATGAGCAGCGTGAGCTTTTGGATATGACATTAAAAAACTTTAACGTTCGAGCTAAGGTCGTAAACATCACGCAAGGTCCTACCGTGACCAGATTTGAAGTACATCCTGAACCCGGTGTGAAAGTGAACAAAATTACGAATTTAACAGATGATATTAAACTGAGCCTAGCCGCGCGTGATATCCGAATTGAAGCACCAATTCCAGGGAAAAATACGATTGGAATTGAAGTGCCAAATCGTCAAAGTAAGCCGGTGTTAATTCGTGAAATTTTGAGGCATCCTTCTTTTAGAAAAGATAACTCTCCTTTAACGGTGGCGTTAGGGTTAGACATTTCAGGAACGCCGGTTGTGACTGACTTGAATAAAATGCCTCATGGTTTGATTGCCGGAGCGACAGGGTCTGGTAAAAGCGTGTGTATTAATACTATTATCGTCAGCTTGCTTTATAAAGCTGCGCCGCACGAAGTCAAGCTTATGTTAATTGACCCTAAAATGGTTGAGTTAGCTCCTTACAACGGGATTCCGCATTTAGTCAGCCCAGTTATCACGGATGCTAAAGCAGCTACTACAGCTTTAAAATGGGCAGTAGAGGAAATGGAGCGCCGTTATGAATTGTTTGCACATGCAGGCGTACGTGATATTACAAAATACAACGAACGTGTAAAAGAACATAATGAAAAAAGCGGGGAGCTCCCATATCTAGTTATTATTATTGATGAACTTGCCGACTTAATGATGGTATCTCCTGGGGAAGTAGAGGAAGCTATTTGCCGTATTGCACAAAAGGCAAGAGCATGTGGCATTCACTTATTGCTTGCAACGCAGCGTCCTTCCGTAGATGTGATTACAGGCTTAATTAAAGCGAATGTGCCAACGCGTATTGCATTTTCTGTTTCTTCGCAAGTTGATTCACGTACAATTATCGACACAGGGGGAGCAGAGAAGCTACTAGGTAAAGGTGATATGCTGCTTCTTGAAAACGGCTCTTCTAAAAGCGTTCGAATTCAAGGGAACTTTGTTTCAGATGAAGAAATTGACCGCGTTGTAGATCATGTCAAAAAACAAATGAAGCCAACATACCTATTTGATCAAGAAGATTTGTTGAAAAAGCAGCAAAGCTTTGCTTCAAATGAAGAAGATGAGCTTTTCTATGAAGCATGCGAGTTTGTGCTAGACCAAGGCGGCGCTTCTACTTCCAGTCTGCAAAGACGCTTCAGAATGGGGTACAATCGCGCTGCGCGCCTCATTGACATGATGGAGCAGCAAGGCATTATTTCAGAAGCAAGAGGAAGCAAGCCAAGAGATGTGCTTATTACTGAAAATGAGCTTCAGGAAATGGAAAGTCAAACAGCCACTTCTACATTTTAAGCTGTTTTTCTACATGTAGGTTAAAAAAGAGGCTATGCAAAATCAGCAGAATACAGAATGGTGTGAGCTAACGCTCTGTCACTGTATCCGTCGCCTCTTTTTTCCTGCTTTAAGTTCGTTTATACAGAATTTGAGTAGAGATTTTGGGAGAAATCCATCAAGAAAAAAAGGAAAAGGTTTGTCAGAACTAGTAAAATGATTTACTATATGTAAGGATAATGTGTATGTTGCTTTTTTAGCATGTGATAGTTTGCTATCATTTCTCACCGGCAGAAACATATGAGCTGAAGGCGTATAAAGAGGACAAACTAAAATAATTAGAGTACGAGTGAAGAGTAATGACAGAAGAAAATCATGAACTGATTAACTTTAATGAAATTCGTGAACAAAAGCAGCTTCAGTCTGATAATGCTATTTGCGACTTTTACAATCAATATTTCTTTTTTGTGAACCGCTATACGAATATACGAGAAAAAGTGCGGGCTTCACATTTATTTAAAGAGTTAGTAAACTTGCCTCATGAGGCGCCTCTGTCTGATTCTCATGAACAATTATTTTTTCAGTGGTTTGCATTTGAATATGTAACCATTCAGGGGAAAACCCTGCTGCAGCTTTTTTTAGCTGATCAGGCGAAGCAGAAAACAGAGTCGTTTTTGATTCAAGGAGCCTTTTTTTTGACGAGTGTACTAGAGCCAATTATTGTGTCTAAAGTACCTAATTCGTTTTTCTTAAAAGGATATACCCCATTGACAAATGAGCAGGTTATCATCAAAGATGTAAGAGGAAGATTTGCAAATTTAGAGGAACAACAAGTAATTTGGATTCGAAAAATAAAATCAATCGGATATGACGTGTTAATTGACTCTTTCTTTTTAGGACATAAACAACGCATTGAACAGTTAGTAACGCAATATAATGACAAAAAAAATGCAATGACATGGCGCTCGTTTTTAAAACAGCAGGCTATATACTATGTGATGAAGCCAAAATAAAAGGCCGTTTCGCAAGGGAAGAGAGTAGAAATGGAGTCATGGAGTTATGTTATAAGAAGTGATATAATGTACGGATGTTATCGTGAAATCAGCAATCAAACGACATTTATATACGTTTGTAAGAGCAATTCTAGATAACCGTCATATACTGTCTTACAGATAGACGAATGTTGGAGGTTCTTTATATGACAGTTTACCATTTTGTAGGTATTAAAGGAACAGGAATGAGTGCGCTTGCGCAAATCCTAAACGATATGGGCTTTCAAGTTCAAGGATCGGATATTGAAAAAGAAATTTTTACGCAAAAAGCACTAGAGCAGCAGGGAATTCCTGTTTTACCATTTGATAAAAATAATATTAAAGACGGCATGACTGTAATCGCAGGAAATGCTTTTCCTGATACGCATGAAGAAATTGCAGAAGCAGCTTCAAAAGAAGGAGTCAAGCTTGTACGCTATCACCGTTTCTTAGGTGACTTTATGAAACAGTATACGAGTGTAGCCGTAACAGGAGCACACGGGAAAACATCCACAACGGGTATGTTAGCGCATGTGATTCAAGGAGCTGAACCTACTTCATATTTAATTGGAGACGGTACGGGTAAAGGTGTAAAAGACAGCAAGTATTTTGCGTTTGAGGCATGTGAGTATCGCCGCCATTTCTTATCTTATACGCCAGACTATGCAATTATGACGAATATTGATTTTGATCACCCTGATTATTTTGCCAATATCGATGATGTATTCAGCGCGTTCCAAGAGATGGCACTTCAAGTCAAAAAAGGAATTATTGCCTGTGGTGACGATGAACATCTGCAGCAAATTCAAGCGAAGGTACCTGTTCTTTATTACGGATTAGGCGAAGAAAATGATTTCCAAGCACGTAATATCGTAAAAAGCACAACAGGCACAACATTTGATGTGTTCGTTCGTAATACATTCCACGCATCATTTGAAATTCCAGGGTATGGCGACCATAACATCTTAAATGCACTTTCTGTTATTGCACTTTGTCATTATGAAGAAATTGATGTTGCTGTGCTGCAAGAGCGTTTTAAAACATATCAAGGTGTAAAGCGTCGTTTCAGTGAAAAGAACGTTGGCAAACAAGTGCTAATCGATGATTATGCACACCATCCAACGGAAATTAATGCAACGATTTCAGCTGCTCGTCAAAAATATCCAAACCGTGAAGTTGTGGCTGTTTTCCAACCGCATACTTTTACGCGTACACAAACGTTCTTAGAGGACTTTGCAGCAAGCTTACAGCACGCTGATAAAGTATATCTATGTGACATTTTTGGATCAGCTCGTGAGCATCAAGGTAAATTATCAATTGAAGATTTACGAAGCAAAATCAGCGGAGCTGAATTAATTAATGAAGAAACAATTGAATCGTTAAAAGACCATAATGAAGCTGTATTAGTATTTATGGGTGCTGGAGACATTCAAAAGTTTGAAAAACTATATCAGCAAACTGTATCATAAAAAAAGGCACTCAGGAGAGTGCCTTTTTTATTTCAAAGCTCATTTTAAATTTTCAGGATTTAACGCTTTTAATTCCTCAATGACAAATAGCCCGTCTTTACGAATTAACACGTCATCGAAATAAATCTCACCGCCGCCGTATTCTGGACGCTGAATCATCACCATATCCCAGTGAATATTTGACTTGTTTCCATTATACGCATCTTCGTAGCACTCGCCAGGAGTGAAGTGGAAGCTTCCGTCAATTTTTTCATCAAATAAAATGTCTTGCATTGGATGTTGAATATATGGATTTACGCCAATCGCAAATTCGCCAACAAAACGTGCGCCTTCATCCGTATCAAAAATGCCGTTGATGCGTTCTGTATCATTAGCGGTTGCTTCAACAATCTTACCGTTTTTAAATGTTAAAGATACATTTTCAAACGTAAAGCCTTGATAGTTAGAAGGAGTGTTGTAAGAAATTGTTCCGTTTACAGAATCACGTACAGGAGCGGTGTATACTTCACCGTCCGGAATGTTCATTTCCCCCGCACACTTCACTGCAGGAATATCTTTAATAGAGAACGTTAAATCTGTATTCTCACCTGTTAAACGCACTTTGTCCGTACGGTTCATGAGCTCAACTAAAGCATCCATCGCTTTGCTCATTTTGCCATAGTCTAAGTTACATACATCAAAATAAAAATCTTCAAATGCTTCTGTACTCATTTTAGCAAGCTGCGCCATTGAATCGTTTGGATAGCGAAGAACAACCCATTTTGTTTTTGGAACGCGAATTTCTCTATGTACTTTTTTACCGATCGTATTCCCTTGGATTTTCATTTTATCTGCGGGAACATCTGATTGTTCAAAAATGTTTGAACCGGAACGCAAGCCAATATAAGCATTCATTTCTTTCATCACATTTGCTTCAAAGTCTGCCATCATATTGAACTGCTCTTCTTGTGCACCGTTTAAAAGAGCTCGGTCTACCGAATGATCTTTTAGCAGTACAAATGGATAACCACCCGCCTTGTACGCTTCATCTACAAGTGCTGTCACAAGTTCGCGCTGAAGTCCAAAGTTTTCGATTAATACTTTTTCTCCTTTTTGAAGGCGAACAGAATAATTAATTAAATTTTTAGCTAATGTCGCAATTCTAGGGTCTTTCATAAATAGTGCCTCCTTAAAATAACAATGATTGGTGATTCACTTTCTATTGTACCCCACTGAGCTTATTTTGTTTGTTTTTATGCTTTAAAATCCTTTTTTTCTTTGGGAAGGGAAATAACTCATATATCGCGAAATAATGTAGCAATCTTCCCTTTTTCTGAATAAAAGCAGAGAGAATATGGTAAAGTTAAAGAGTCTATAGGGAATAGAAGGTTTAATTGTTTATAAAATTGGGAAAGTAGTTATAACAAGAGAGAAGAAAATAGGAGGTGCCTTGCACAGATGGTTATTATTCTTTATTTAAGCGCTGCTATTGTTGCCATTGCGATTTTTTACCTGGTGGTTTCCGTGTCCAAAACATTGAAATCCGTTCAGCACACATTAAATTCAGTGGCAGGTACTTTAGACGGTGTAGAAAAGCAAATGACAGGAATCACAGCCGAAACAACTGCACTTTTACATAAGACTAATCTGTTAGCTGAAGATATTCAGCGTAAATCCGAAGCGCTGAACACAGTGGTGGATTCTGTTAAAGGCGTAGGTGACTCAATCCAAGACCTAAATAAGTCTATTAAAAGCGTATCATCAAGCGTTTCAGAGAAAGTAGAAGAAAATAAAGAAACTGTTGCTCAAGTCGTTCAATGGAGCAATGTTGCATTAGACGTATGGGAGCGTATAAAATTAAGAAAACAGAAAAAAGTTGAAGCAGAGCCTGTACCTGTTGAAGTAAAAGAAAAAGCGGTTCAACGCTCACGCTCATTTTCATAAGGATGAACTTTAAAGGAGGAGACGCATATGTCAAACAAACCAAATAAACCAAACAACACTTCAAATAAAGGCTTTTTAGTAGGAACAGTGATTGGAGGAGTTGTAGGAGCTGCAACGGCATTACTACTTGCTCCAAAATCAGGTAAAGAGTTCCGTTCTGATTTAAATGAGCAGGCAGCTTACGTTCGTTTAAAAACGGAGCAAGCGAAAAACAGCGCTGTTGAAAAAGGACAAGGGTTTGCTCAAACGGCTAAGGAAAAAACGGCTGGTTTATCACAAACACTGTCTGAGCAATCTTCACAAGTAGTGGACAAGGTGAAAAACTTCCGTAAAGTAGATCCTGAACACGAAGCATTACCGCCAACAAGCTTAGAAGTGCTTGCTGATGAAGTTGAGTCTCAAAGCAACGAAGACGTTCAGCAGAAGCTAACAGAAGCTCAAAAAGCACTAGATGAAGTGGAAAGCACAGTGCCACGACCATAATAAAGAATCAAAAGCGTTTACCCTATAGGGTGAACGCTTTTTTTGTATGTAATGTAGGTGGGATAACAGCAAGTAAATAATTTTTTCATTGCAGAAAAAAACTCCACCTTATAAATGAATTTATGAGTATCATACATAAAGCTGAGCACTCTTTTTGTATGGAAACGGTCAAACCATGTAAACTTAAGAGTAAGTACAGAAAGGGTGAAAAATATGAAAAAAATTTCAACAGTTGAAGAGTTCGAACAAGTTGTAAAGGAAAACAATCGCTTTTTATTTTTAAAACACAGCACAACGTGTCCAATTAGTGCAGCTGGTCATGAGGCATTTTCAGCGTTTGCTTCTAGTCATGAAGACATTCCTTCTTATTATCTTCATGTTCAAGATTCACGTGATGTATCTAACTATATCGCTGAGACGTATGAAGTGAAGCATGAATCACCTCAAGCGCTTCTGTTTGAAGATGGAAAAGTGAAGTGGCATGCTTCTCACTGGAACATTAACGAAGACGAATTAGCGAAAAACGTAGCTCACTAATCAAAAAAGTATTTTAGTGAAAGAAAAATCCGAACATTAATCGTTCGGATTTTTTCATTGGCATGGTGAACGTAGGTTTACTGTATGACAAGCAATCCATAATAGATTGTTTATCCCATTTGTTCGCCTTTAGATTGGAGCGATTTAGCTATGACTCAACCTCTTTTTTTTTATAAGCTGATTGCGGTTTCATCCGCTTTTTCGTACAATAGATGTAGTTTAGCACATAAAAGCAGAGAAGCCCCTTACATATATCCTCCATCATCTATCATCTTATGTAGTAACCCTGCTAAACGGATTTTTTAAAATCAGTGAAAGGGTGGACGTACATGACGAATTCAGATCTTCAGCGTTTGCGATCTCAAATTGACGAAGTAAATATGAAATTGTTAAAGCTTATTAATGAGCGAGGCGAGCTTGTTCAAGAAATAGGAAAGTTAAAAGGAATGCAGTCAACCAAACGGTTTGATCCCGTTCGTGAACGAGCAATGCTTGATGCGATTTTAAGCAAAAATGAAGGACCGTTTCAAACGTCTACGCTTCAACATATTTTCAAAGAGATTTTCAAAGCTCATTTAGAGCTTCAAGAAGATGATCATCGTAAAGCACTTCTTGTATCCCGTAAAAAGAAGGCGGAAAATACAATTGTTACGGTAAAAGGAGAAACAATTGGTGACGGACTTCAGCGTTTTGTAGCAGGACCTTGTTCCGTTGAAAGCTATGAGCAAGTAGCAGCCGTAGCAAAAGTGGTGAAGCAGCAGGGCGTGCGGATGCTTAGAGGAGGAGCTTACAAGCCAAGAACATCTCCTTATGATTTTCAAGGCCTTGGCTTAGAAGGACTGCAAATTTTAAAAAGAGTAGCTGACGAATACGATTTAGCTGTTATTAGTGAAATTGTCGACCCCGCTGATATTGAAACAGCTGTAGAATACGTAGATGTGATTCAAATTGGTGCTCGTAATATGCAAAATTTTGAGCTGTTAAAAGAAGCGGGTGCGGTGAAGAAGCCTGTCTTATTAAAGCGAGGCTTAGCCGCTACGATTGATGAGTTTATTAATGCTGCTGAATACATTGTTTCAAAAGGAAATGATCAGCTGATTTTGTGTGAACGAGGAATTCGTACGTATGAGCGAGCAACGCGAAATACGTTGGATATTTCAGCTGTTCCCATTTTAAAACAAGAAACTCATTTACCTGTTTTAGTCGACGTCACGCATTCAACGGGAAGACGAGATTTACTTGTTCCAACGGCTAAAGCGGCTCTTGCCATTGGAGCAGATGGAATTATGGCGGAGGTTCATCCAGATCCTGCGGTAGCACTTTCAGACTCAGCTCAGCAAATGGATATCCCGCAATTTACAGAATTTATGAAGCAGCTAAAACCTATATGTAACTTAAATTTATAAAAAAACGTAAAAATGAAAAATTCGTATACTTTTATGACAAGTTTGAAGCACTTAATGGTTTCAAGCTTGTTTGCCTTTCGTTATAATAAAGATAAGCGAAATTATCCCGTATTTTGAAAACAGTCGATAACTTTTGTCAAAATAGGAAATAATAAGTGCAAATCCAAAAAACAAGAATTTATGAAATTCTCGTGAAACTTGTCGGAAAAAGGCGGTAAATACGTTGCGATGAAGCACATAGTATCGTATAGTAGTTACAGATATTCGCTATCATTCTGTGAGTGCATATGATATAAATTCGCGATTCACTTTTTTTATTTACTTAATATACACCGTCTTTTACATTGTTACATATAAACTGGTAAAATTGTCTTTGCCACGTAATAATAAGAGCATAACAGGAATGATTTAGATGCATACAGGGTATCTAGGCTGTATGTAAGAGTGAAGGAGCTAGAAATAGCCATTCTATAAAGGAAGATGGATTTATATACGTAAATACAAGAAATGGAATAAGGATAAAATAAACGAAATGTTTTTCGATAAGGAGTGTTTGTTGTGAACGTAACAATTTATGATGTAGCAAGGGAAGCAAGCGTGTCGATGGCAACGGTTTCTCGTGTGGTAAACGGAAATCCAAATGTAAAACCATCAACTAGAAAAAAAGTATTAGAAACAATTGAAAGACTAGGCTATCGTCCGAACGCAGTAGCGCGTGGATTAGCAAGTAAAAAAACAACGACAGTAGGAGTTATCATTCCTGATATCTCAAATATTTTCTATGCAGAATTAGCGCGTGGAATCGAAGATATTGCAACGATGTACAAATATAATATCATCTTAAGTAACTCCGACCAAAATCAAGATAAAGAACTTCACCTTTTAAATAACATGCTTGGCAAACAAGTAGACGGAATCATCTTCATGAGTGGGAACGTAACGGAAGAACACGTAGAAGAGCTAAAAAAATCACCGGTTCCAGTTGTACTTGCAGCATCAATCGAATCAACTAACCAAATCCCATCTGTAACTATTGACTATGAACAAGCAGCTTTTGATGCAGTGCAATCACTAATTGACAGCGGTCATAAAAATATTGCATTCGTTTCAGGTACGCTAGAAGAACCAATCAATCATGCGAAAAAAGTAAAAGGGTACAAGCGTGCTCTTACTGAAAGCGGATTGCCTGTACGTGATTCTTATATTGTAGAAGGAGACTACACGTACGATTCAGGTATTGAAGCGGTTGAAAAACTATTAGAAGAAGCTGAAAAGCCAACTGCTATTTTCGTTGGAACGGATGAAATGGCATTAGGCGTTATTCACGGGGCACAAGATCGCGGGTTGAATGTACCAAACGATCTAGAGGTTATCGGTTTTGATAACACAAGACTTTCAACAATGGTTCGTCCTCAGTTAACATCTGTTGTACAGCCAATGTATGATATTGGTGCAGTAGCGATGCGTCTCTTAACGAAATACATGAACAAAGAAACGGTAGACAGCAGCATTGTACAGCTTCCTCACCGCATCGAGTTCAGACAATCAACAAAATAATACCTGTGAATGAATAAGAACGAATCCAAAGTTCAGACACGGGGAGATAGAATATGAAAAAAGTTGATATGCTCACACCTATAGGGATACTAATTGGTATCTCTATGGTTGTGTTTGGGGTTATTTCAAGTGGAGGAATGAGCGGTTTTTTAGCTTTTATTGATGTACCATCGATTTTAATTGTACTGGGAGGCGTTTTTGGTACGCTTTGCGTGAGCTTTCCTTTAAAACAATTAAAAAATATGGGAAGAGTAGGGAAACAAGCGTTTCAATCTAAAGAAATAAACGTAGAAGAAATTGTAGGAACATTTGTACATTTATCGGAAAAAGCGCGTCGAGAAGGACTTCTATCGTTAGAAGCAGAGCTTGAACAAATCGATGATTCATTTGTGAAAAAAGGTATTTTGCTAGCCATTGATGGAGTAGAACCGGAAATGATTCGAGAGCTGCTTGAAGCTGAAGTAGCTGCAGTGGAAGAAAGACATGCGAGAGGTCGAAGTATGTTTGAAAAAGCAGGCGATTATGCCCCCGCTTGGGGAATGATTGGGACGCTCGTTGGGCTAGTGCTAATGCTTAAAAGCCTTAACACTCCTTCATCGCTTGGGCCTAACATGGCAATTGCTCTTTTAACGACTTTCTACGGGGCGCTGCTTTCAAACTTGTTTTTTCAGCCAATCGCAGCTAAATTAGCTGGTAAAACGGAACATGAGCTTTTTGTTAAAGAAGTAATTATTGAAGGTGTCATCGGCTTGCAGGCGGGTCAAAATTCTCGCTTTGTGCAAGCAAAGCTAAAAGTATTTGCCCCTGTTGAAAAACGAAAGCTGGAAGAAAAGAGAGAACACGTTCGTGAAGCGTAGAAGAAAAAGGTATTCGGCACAGTCGCCAAAATGGATGGTAACATTTGCTGATTTGGTGACGTTAATATTAGTTTTTTTTATTTTACTATTTTCAATGTCTAGCGTTGATAATCAAAAGTTTCAGACCGTTGTCAATTCGCTTACAAACGGTGGCTCATTAGCTTCTGTAGAAAAGAGCCAGCAGTCTCAAAAGCTGGATAACATTTTAGCAAAAGTGCAGGATTACCTGAAGGAAAATAAGCTTCAGAATGTCATTACCGCTAAGCGAGATGAACGCGGAGTTGTGCTTATTTTACAAGAACAGGTGCTGTTTGAGACAGGACAAGCGGACATTTTGAAAAAAGGCACCCCTTTTCTGGATGAATTAGGAAGGTTATTCAGTACTATTCCAAATGATATTAAAGTAGAAGGTCATACCGACAATCGACCCATTCACACCTATCGCTATCCATCTAATTGGGAACTATCGGCAGCGCGTGCTAGCGGCGTCATACGTTATTTAACGAACCATTTTTCTCTTTCTGCTAACCGCTTTGAAGCACTTGGATACGGAGATACGAAGCCGCTTGTTCCGAACACGTCTAATGGAAATCTACAAAAAAATAGACGCGTCGAAATTATTATTTCAGATCCCGAAGCACAGTGAAAAAGGCCATACGCTTGTATAGCCTTTTTTTAAGAATGAGATGTATGAGAACGAATAGGATAAAGAGCGCGCTCAAGAGTTTGAGCGTTTTTTTCTGTTATTTCGGGTTTTCTTGGAATTGGCTGATAGATATTAGGTTCATCATCCCACTGCGTGCAAACGGGATGAGGCGATATTTTTGTCCATTTTTCAAGCCATGACAGAGGAAGCATGCCTTCTGCCTTTCGTTCAATCATTTCAAGCCAAATGAATGACCAAGCCCGAGGAACAACCCGCCAAATATCATAACCTCCTCCGCCAACCGCAATCCATCTTCCCTGACAGTATTCATGGGCAATTTCATGAGCAATTTTAGGAATCTCACGGTATATTTTTGTGGTGCCGCATAAATGAGTGAGCGGATCGTAATAATGAGAATCGGCTCCATTTTGTGTCAAGATAACATCTGGTTTAAAAAAAGCAGCTACTTCTTTTAAAGAGGTCTTATAAACGTCGAGCCAAGACTCATCTTCCGTATAAGCATCAACAGGCACATTAAATGAATAACCATAGCCTTCACTGTGCCCGCGTTCGTTAACGTTTCCCGTGCCTGGAAACAAGTAGCGTCCCGTTTCATGAATGGAAAGAGTACAAACGGAAGGGTCGTCATAAAATGTCCATTGCACACCGTCACCATGGTGAGCATCTGTATCGACATAGAGAACACGCGCGTTGTACTTTTGCTGCATATATTTGATGGCTACCGCGCTATCGTTATAAATACAGAAGCCGGAAGCTTTTCCTCGAAAGCCGTGGTGCAATCCTCCTCCTAAATTTAGAGCATGCTTAGCTTTTCCAGTCATCACATAATCTACAGCAGTAAGCGTACCCCCAACTAAAAAAGCACTGGCTTCATGCATGTTTGGAAACATAGGTGTATCTTCTGTTCCAAGACCAAAATCTGCTGCTTTTTCAATAGAAAGCTCGCCGCTTCCTGCTAATTTTACCGCTTGAATATAGCTAGTATCATGGACAAGCTGAAGTTCTTCATCAGATGCCATCCGCGGTAATACAATATCTTGATTGCCTAAAGCGCCAAATTCCCGTAACAGTTCATATGTTAGTTGAACACGAAGCTGGTTAAACGGATGATTATTGCTGAATTTGTACGAAAGAATATCATCTGAATAAATAAATACAGCATTACTAGTCATTACGTCATCTCCGGTAATTTAGGCCACAACACCTCATAGCCGTTTTCTTTTAATGTATTTATACTAATCAATGGATTAATAGCTTGAATGCGAAGCACAAGGATTTTATATCGTTCATCTACATCAGGGTAGACAAGTACGCTTAAGATGTTTGTTCTCGTTGAAGCAAAGAGAGACGTAACTTCAGCGAGAACACCAGCCTTATTTTCTACTTTTATTTCAATTTGTGAACCTGGCTTATTAGTGCCGGTAAGCTGAATAAACGTATGTAATAGATCTCTTTCGGTAACAACGCCTACTAACCGCTTGTTTTTGGTGACGGGAATACAACCGATTTGATGTTCATAAAAAATACTTGCAATTTCTTCAACAAAATCAAGAGGGTGAGCTGTAATGACTTCTGTTTGCATAATCATCCGCACGGGTTCAGATAGAAGAGCAGATGTATAAGTATTATCTAAAATAGATGGACTTGCATCTCTTACGTCTCGATCAGAAATGATGCCAACTACGTGATGAAGGTCATTAACGATAGGGATATGTCTAATCTTATGTGTATCTAAAAGTTTCATAGCTTCAGCAATCGTATGGTCGGGGGTTAAGGTAACGAGATCAGTTTTCATCATCTCTTCAACAATCATCAGACACAGCTCCTTTTCTTAAAGGTCAGCTTAATACATAAAGCGATTTCGAAAGCGCAGGCTATCAAATTCTTGTATGCTTTTTTGAGGTACTCTGCTCCCGATTCTTACCATCAAACAATTAGCAGGGTGGGAGCTAATCTCCGGATCATCTGTGGCAAACCACGTCAGTCCGCCTTTATTCATCATTTTTTCCATAATTTTGCGGTAGTCCCACACATTTAGCCCTGTTCCTTTTAAATCCCAATGCCAATAGTATTCTGTCGTAATGACAATATAATCTTCCATTGCATCATCCATCATAGATACGATAAGCAGGTTTTTACCAACAGCGCAGCTGCGAAATGGAGCGGCTACCTCTATAGCTCCTAATTCGATTAAATTCTCCATATTTCCTTCCGACCATCGTTCTAGAGGATCGGGATATAAAAAGGTTACATAACCAATGATTGTATGATGATGGCGAGCAATAATGATTCTACCTTCAGGCAAGTTGGCAATCTCGATCAATGCTTCTTTTTGCTGTTCAGGTGGACGAAAGGCCGTTAGTTGCTCATGAAAATCAAGTTGTTGCAAGGTCTTGGAGGAGACAGGTCCTTCAATAACAATTGCTCCAACAGCTGTTTTTAGTTCTTTCATATTGTATGTTTGGGAATGTTTCACATGAATCACCACCTTCAAGCAGTCTTATCTGTATTATAATACAAAAAAAACTCTATATTAAAGCGTTTTCAAAAAATTAAATAAAAGAAAAGGAGTTTTTTAAAAAACATAGAATAGGAAATTAAAAGAGATTCTTGTTAATTCGACACTTCTATAACAAAGGTTGTCATATAACAAGGGAGACTATTATCCCAATTCCGACAAATAATTTTTATAAAATTGTGAAAAGTCTATTTTTGTTATATAATAGGTTTGTAAATTTTATACGTAAGGGGGAGTTTGTGATGAAGGTGGAAGCGCTTCCTGTAATTGAAGGGGTATACAACTTACAGGACTATGATAAAACGTATCAAACCTTTGACTGGTCACAAGTGGAGAAGGAATTTTCATGGCATGAAACAGGTAAATTAAATGCAGCTTATGAAGCAATTGATAAGCACGCAAACTCTACGCGTAAAAATAAAGTTGCGCTTTACTATCGAGATGCGCAGCGCAATGAAAAATATACATTCAAAGAAATGAAAGAATGGTCAAACAAAGCCGCGAACGTGCTAAAACAAGCAGACGTAGAGAAGGGAGATCGCGTGTTTATCTTTATGCCTCGCTCTCCGGAACTTTATTTTGCATTGTTAGGCGCGGTGAAGCTTGGCGCTATTGTTGGGCCTTTATTTGAAGCGTTCATGGAAGGTGCAGTAAAAGATCGTTTGCAAGACAGTGATGCAAAAGTGTTAATTACGACGCCTGAATTGCTGAGCCGCGTTCCGGTGAAAGATTTGCCAGCTTTAAAACACATTCTCCTGGTAGGGGAAAATGTAGGAGAAGAAGGCATTCAACTAGATTTTCTGAAGCGATTAGAAGCGGCGAATAAAGAGGTGGAAATTGAGTGGGTAGATAGAACAGATGGTATGCTGCTTCATTATACATCAGGTTCAACTGGCAAACCAAAAGGGGTGCTTCACGTTCATAATGCAATGCTTCAGCATTATCAAACCGCTAAGTGGGTGCTCGACTTAAAAGATGACGATGTGTATTGGTGTACAGCAGATCCCGGTTGGGTAACGGGGACTTCCTATGGGATTTTTGGTCCTTGGCTTGCTGGAGCAACCAATGTGATTGTGGGAGGACGATTTAGTCCAGATGCATGGTATCAAGCACTTGAAGATTTTGGCGTAACGGTTTGGTACAGCGCACCTACAGCTTTTCGTATGCTAATGGGTGCTGGTGATGACTTAGTTAAACGCTATGATTTAAGTAATCTCAGACATGTATTAAGTGTGGGAGAACCGTTAAATCCTGAAGTGGTACGCTGGGGAATGAAGGTGTTCCAAAAACGTATTCATGATACGTGGTGGATGACCGAAACTGGAGGTCAGACGATTTGTAATTATCCGTCTATGAAAATTAAGCCAGGGTCTATGGGGAAACCAATTCCAGGTGTACAAGCAGCAATCGTTGACGATCAAGGACAAGAGCTTCCACCTTATCGAATGGGTAACTTAGCAATTAAAAAAGGCTGGCCATCTATGATGCATACGATTTGGAACAACAAAGAAAAGTATGAGTCATATTTTATGCCAGGTGATTGGTACGTATCAGGTGATTCGGCGTATATGGATGAAGACGGTTATTTTTGGTTCCAAGGCCGAATCGATGATGTTATTATGACGGCAGGAGAACGCGTGGGGCCATTTGAAGTAGAAAGTAAGCTTGTTGAACACCCTGCTGTAGCAGAAGCGGGTGTTATTGGTAAGCCTGACCCTGTGCGTGGGGAAATTATTAAAGCATTTATCGCACTTAGAGATGGGTATGAATCTTCAGATGAACTGATTGAAGATATTCGTCAATTTGTGAAAAAAGGGTTAGCTGCTCATGCAGCCCCGCGTGAAATCGAGTTTAAAGATAAGCTACCTAAAACACGAAGCGGTAAAATTATGCGTCGCGTTTTAAAAGCTTGGGAATTAGATTTGCCAACGGGCGATTTGTCAACGATGGAAGACTAAGGAGTAAATGTTTCAATCTTTGTAGGGAAAATAAGTGATTTCTATAAAGTTCAAACAGCCAGCTGTTTGAACTTTTTTTTGGACTTGAATTTTAAAATGAAATCATTCATAATTGTGGGGTGTAAACTTTTAAATAAAATAAACTGCAGTGATAGGAAGAAGTAATACTTGTCTCCCTGTTTAAGAGAGCTGATGGTTGCTGAAAATCAGTACATAGACAAATATGAAATACGTCCTTGAGCATCTTTTGTGAACTTACAGTAGCAAAAGACGGGTAGACCGTTACATCATTTAAGTGGGAAATAATTTATTTCCAAATAGGGTGGTACCGCGATATTTTCGTCCCTTCTTTTTTAAGAAGGGGCGTTTTTTATGTTGTTCAACAACTTGTAACGAGCAATTAGATAAAGGAGAGAATATATAACATGGATATTTTACAAGATCTTGAGTTTCGAGGGCTCATTAACCAACAAACGGATGAAAAAGGTTTAAGTGAACTTTTGAGTAAAGAGTCTGTTCGTTTGTACTGTGGATTCGATCCGACAGCCGACAGCCTTCACATCGGCCACATGCTTCCTGTTTTAATTTTACGTCGCTTTCAACAAGCTGGACATCAACCAATTGCATTAGTTGGTGGAGGTACGGGTCTTATTGGAGATCCAAGCGGTAAAAAAGCAGAGCGTACGTTAAATGAAAAAGAAACGGTTGCCATGTTTAGTGAGCGTATTAAAGGTCAGCTTTCACGCTTCTTAGATTTCGAAGAAGGTGAAAATGCAGCAGTTATTGCAAATAACTATGACTGGATTGGCTCATTAGATGTTATTACATTCCTACGAGATATCGGTAAAAACTTTGGTATTAACTATATGATGGCAAAGGATTCTGTTCAATCTCGTATCGAATCAGGCATTTCATTTACGGAATTTAGCTACATGATTTTACAGTCATACGATTTCTTGAATTTATACCAAACATATAACTGTAAGCTTCAAATTGGCGGCAGCGACCAATGGGGAAATATTACGGCTGGCTTAGAATTAATTCGTAAATCAGAAGAAGATGCAAAAGCATTTGGATTAACAGTTCCGCTTGTAACAAAAGCTGACGGAACGAAGTTCGGTAAAACAGAAGGCGGAGCAATTTGGTTAGACGCTGAAAAAACAAGTCCGTATGAATTCTACCAATTCTGGATTAATACAGATGATCGTGATGTTATAAAATATTTAAAATACTTTACATTCTTATCACACGAAGAAATTAATGAATTAGCAGCTTCTGCAAAAGAAGCTCCTGAAAAACGCGAAGCACAAAAAGCACTAGGGGCAGCGATGACTACGCTTGTACACGGTGAAGAAGCTCTTGAGCAAGCAATTCGTATTTCGCAAGCTTTATTTAGCGGAAGTATTTCAGAGTTAACAGCAGAAGAAATTAAGCAAGGATTCAAGGATGTTCCTTCTTACACGCATACAGGTGAAGATATTGGTTTAATTGATTTACTTGTAGAAAGTAAAATTTCTCCTTCTAAACGTCAAGCACGTGAAGATATTTCAAACGGTGCGATTTACTTAAATGGTGAGCGCGAGCAAGATTTACAAAAAACAGTAGGTGCAGAAGACCGTATTGAAGGTCAATTCACAGTGATTCGTCGAGGCAAGAAAAAATATACGCTTATTCAATACGCATAAAAAAAGGCCGAAAGGCCTTTTTTTATATATATAGACAGTGAAAAAGCCGCTCCATAAGGAACGGCTTTTTACTATTAACGAGAGTAGAACTCTACGATTAGTGCTTCGTTGATTTCAGCAGATAATTCAGAACGCTCTGGTAAGCGAGTGAATGTACCTTCTAATTTCTCAGCGTCTACTGTTAAGTAGTCTGGTACGAAGTTGTTAACTTCAAGCGCTTCTTTCACGATTGAAAGGTTGCGAGATTTTTCGCGAACACCGATCACTTGACCAGGTTGTACACGGTAAGATGGGATGTCAACGCGTTTACCGTCAACTAAAACGTGACCGTGGTTAACTAATTGACGAGCTTGACGACGAGTGCGTGCAAGACCCATACGGTATACTAAGTTATCAAGACGAGCTTCTAAAAGAATCATGAAGTTCTCACCGTGCTTACCAGTTAATTTACCAGCAGCAACGAATAAGTTACGGAATTGACGCTCAGTTACACCATACATGTGGCGTAATTTTTGCTTTTCTTGTAATTGTAAACCGTACTCAGAAATTTTCTTACGTTGACCTGGGCCGTGTGGACCTGGAGCGTAAGGGCGTTTTTCTAATTCTTTACCTGTACCACTTAGAGAAAGACCTAAGCGACGAGAGATTTTCCAACTTGGACCTGTATAACGAGCCATGATGACTCCTCCTTGTTTGTGTTTTTATTTTATGCAAAACAAAAACAGACACATTCTAGCGATATGCTCATTTTGTTTTCATGTACCATCGCTCTAGCAGCAGAGAGTTACACGATACACCATCTTGTTAAAAGAATTGCTACTTCTGTAAAACAATCTTTTAATGAGGAACAAAATGAAAAAACATAAAGAAGATTGTATAAGCTGCAATATTTCACACAACGAGTATTATAGGTGTTTCCTCGTATAAAGTCAAGGAAGATTGAAGATTAAAAGAATGTAAAAGAAAGGATATATTCTTTTGAAGGATGCAAGGAGAAGAAAGAACATAAGAAAACGGTGGTGATGGGCTAATCAAACGTTTGTTTAATAAGCAAAAACCGCTGATATGCAGCGGTTTTTTTGCTTATTCATATTCAAAGAAAAGAAGTGAGTTCTTTGACGAATTCTTCAAGATACTGTTGATCGATTTCATCAAAGCGTTTCTTGATTGGACTGTCAATATCAAGAACACCTAAAAGTTTACCGTCTTTTACCATTGGCACAACGATTTCAGATTGAGAAGCAGCATCACATGCAATGTGGCCAGGGAATGCATGAACATCTTCGATTCGCTCTGTTCTTTGATTTTGAGCTGCTGTACCGCATACGCCTTTTCCAAGTGGAATGCGAACACAAGCCGGCAGCCCCTGGAAAGGACCGAGTACTAACTCGTCGTCTTCCATTAAATAAAAACCTACCCAGTTTACTTCATTTAAAAATTGATTTAGTAAAGCTGAAGCATTTGCTAGATTAGCAATTGTATTGCTTTCTCCTTCTAATAAGGCGCGTAATTGCTTAATTACTAATTCATAATCCTTTTGTTTTGAGCCGCTGTAGTTTTCGACATTAAACAATGTATTCTCCTCCATTCAACATAAGATTTAATGAATTTTTATCAGGAAACGTCAGTTTTAACGCTACTTTGTCGATAAAAGATTACAGGAACTAAAAAGCCTATCACGAATTATGTAGAGAGGCTACTAAAATCCTTTTTAAATACTGTAACGATTTCTACACAATTTTGCAATCATATGTGTTTTGTAAAAATAAATCGAAATGAGGTGTAGATAGATGGCTGTACAGTCAAAAACGAAAGAGAAAATTATTGATGCGGCTGTTTCTCTTTTTAACGTAAAAGGTTTTGATGGTACGTCGGTGCGCGAGATTGCAGGGAAAGCGAAAGTGAACGTAGCGAATATTTCATATTATTTTCATAGCAAAGAAGGATTGCTTGAAAGTTTAGTGATTTCTTATTTTGAAGGTTATATTGGGGTACTGGAGCAAGCATTCCAAGAAATGAAAAAGCTGTCTTCAACAGAAAGTATGATCGTGATGATTCGAGCTATCTTACATTACCAGCACGAAAACAGGCATATTGCCCGGCTTGTATATAGAGAAATCTCTCTTGACACGATTTTAATTCGAGAAGTTATGACTACGTATTTAACTAAGGAAAAATACTACTTAAAAACAATCCTTGAAAGAGGGATGAAAGAAAAGGAGTTTCGAAAGCTGCACGTTTCCTTTACAATCATTGAGCTTAAGGGAATGCTATCTATGCCTTATCTTCATCCTCAGTACCTAAGTGAAGTTCTTCATATATTGCCCCACGAACCGTATTTTGTTCAGCAATATGCGATTGAGCTTGAGCAATGGGTGCACACAACGGTATGTTTGCCATATGAACGGACAAACAAACTGCGCGTTCAATTATCCTAAATGGAGCTCTCCATAGCCTTGGCCTAAATCCTTCGCACAGTGGGCGTCTGACCCATATACGAGAGGGATTTTTTTCTGTTGGGCTGCTTTTACGACAAAGGGAGCTGGATACGCTTCCTTGCACAAAGGCTTAAACAACCCTGCACCATTATAGTCCAAAGCCAGATCTTTCATTTTTATTTCATCGAGTATTGATAAAATAATAGGGGAAAGCGTGTCTTCATATGGAAATTGAGTTTGAAATTTATGTACGAGTGTCATATGCCCAATGCGCTTAGGCTTATAAACGCCTAAATTGGCCTGTACAGAGCGTAATACCGTGTTGTAATACTTATCATATACTTTGCTTACGCTGCCAAATTTCTGTACAATATGTGCAAATACGTCAGAGCTAAAATCTAGGCAGTCATATCCTTCTTCATGTTTTAAGAAGTGGACAGAAAGGATGCTGTCATCGAGATAAGGACCATACTCGTTTAAGAAATCTGTTGTTTCGTGTTCAAATCCTTCAATAAAATCAACTTCCAATCCGATATTAATGCGAATATCGCGCTCAAATTCTTTTTTAACTTGCTGTACGTTTTGAATGTAGCGATCAAGTTTGTCAGGATCCATTCCGCTGTCGCGATTAGGTGTCGGATCACTGAAGCTTTTTGGTAATGGAGCATGCTCTGTAAACGAAATCTCGTCAAAGTTCAGGGAAATCGCCTGTTCAACATATTGGTGCAATGAATCAGGTGAACCGTGTGGGCAAAATGGAGTATGAATATGTTTGTCAACTTTCATAAAAAATGCCTCCTTTTTTCTTCTTTTTCCATTGTAACGACACAAAGTGACTCCATGCCAATATTTTGTATAAAAAAATTTAATTTTTTGCTCAAAAGTTGGACTTTACATGGTATCATAAAAACATTGACGCAAAAAAATTTAAAGGATTAAATTCACCCTTTTTATAAATAAGAAACTTGTCATGTAGAACGCACTGTAAGGGGGCTTAGTATGGAATTCATTATAGCACTAATCATACTTATTATCGGATTAGTTGTGTACGGAATGTTTTCACGTAAAAAGATTTATCAAGAAATTGATCGCCTGGAAACGATCAAAGTCGAATTAGCAAATACGCCAGTTGCAGAGGAAATTTCAAAAGTAAAAGAATTGAACATGACAGGTCAAACTGAAGAGCTATTTGAACGTTGGCGTGAGCAGTGGGATGAAATTATATCAACTAATCTCCCGAAAATTGATAAAGAACTGTTTGAAACGGAAGAAGCAGCAGATAAATACCGATTTAAAAAAGCGAAGCAGTTGTCTATACATATTGATCAAGCCTTAGAACAAACCAAGATAGATATTGAAAACATACTTACTGAACTTCAAAATTTAATTGGTAGCGAACAAGATAATCGATATGATATTGAGGAATTAAATCAGCTTCACCGCCATGTGAAGAAAAAATTGCTCGCACATCGGTATTCCTATGGAAATGCTGAAAAAACGTTAGAATACGCAATTAATACATCTAAAGAGCAGTTTAAAAAATACGAAGAAGAGACGATTAACGGAAACTATCTTCAAGCACGTGAGATTGTTCTTCAATTAAAAACTGATTTAACAGCTATTGATTCGTATTTAGAACAAATTCCTAAAGTGTTAGTTGAGTGTCAGACCACTCTTCCTGTTCAGTTCAATGAACTGCTTGACGGGTTTCGAGAAATGAGTGAGCAGGGATATGTGTTAGATCATCTGCAAGTAGAAGAAACGGTAGAGCTTTTAAAACAAGAAACTGCTGAAATTATTGCAGATATTGAAGAATTATATGTGGAAGAAGCGATTACAAAACTAGATGATGTGAATGAACGCTTAGAGCAATTATATGACTCACTTGAGCATGAGGTTTTCTCCTATCATAAAATGAACCGTGAATCTCATACGGTATCTAACTTCCTTCGTATGCTTCAAGAACGAAACCGTGAACTTCGTGAAGAAACGCTATTTGTACAGCAAAGCTATCATTTTAAAGAGCGCGATTTAGACGTATATTATAAAATGGACCGCGAACTAAAACGATTGACTAACTTGTACTATAATATTTCGGACAAGGTGGCGGAGCACAATTTAGCCTACAGTGTGATCCAAGAAGAACTCGAAGACGTTTCCAAACAGCTTAACCAATTAAAAGAATCTCAGGAATCCTATAGCGATATGCTACAAGCTCTTCGCAAAGATGAGCTCTCAGCTAAGGACAAAATAGAAGAACTGAAATCTCAGTTGATTGAAGCACGACGCCTTATTCAAAAAAGCAACCTTCCTGGTGTTCCTGAAGAATATAAAGTGCAGCTTGAAAAAACGGTTCATATCTTAAATGAAGTAACCGCTAAGCTGAAAGAAAAACCGCTTAATATTCAAGCTGTTCAATCTTTACTTGAAGATGCTGTTGGTTTTGTTCAGGATACATTTGATGAAACAGAGGCAATGTTAGAAGAAGCGCGACTCGTTGAAAGAGTGATTCAATATGGTAACCGTTATAGAAGTACTCATCATTCGATTGCACAGTCTTTAGAAGAAGCAGAAGAAGCATTTCGTCATTACGAATACAAAGAAGCATTAAAACAGGCATCTGCAGCTATTGAGCAAGTAGATCCTGGTGCGCTGGATCGTATACAGCGTATTGTATCTTCACAGAGTTAAAAAGCTCGTGTCCAAAGGACACGAGCTTTTTTATGACGCTTTTCTTTGTATACGATCTGTGTGATGTGTACCTCTTGCAATACTAATAATATAGCCTATGAAGGCGGCAATGACTGTTGGAATGAGCCATCCAAGGCCTTGGTTATAAAGCGGCAAATAGTTTTTGAAAAAGTCGTCTATGCCTGTTAGGATAATTCCTGCTGCTTTTAACCCATCAAAAATGCTAAGAATCGAGCTAATGATTACGGCTGTCACATATACTTCTCGACCAAACGAAATGGCTCTTTCAATTAACGATAAAGCAATTAGCGTAATGGCAATAGGGTATACAAAGGTCAAAATAGGTATGGAAATAGAAATTAATTGAGTAAGCCCTACATTTGAAATAACAGCACTAAACAGCATTAAAATGACAACAAATGTTTTATATGACATGCTCGGCACCAGCTGCGTGAAAAATCGTGCGCAAGCAGAAGTTAATCCGATGGCTGTCGTTAAACAAGCAAATGTAATAGCAAGTCCTAAAATAATGGTTCCAAACGAACCGAATAATGTTGTAGCTACAGCTGTTAAAATAGCTCCTCCATTTTCTTTCATACCAATTGCTTCTACGCTTGAAGCACCGATGTAAGCGAGAGAGAGATAAACGAGAGCTAACCCAGCAGCAGCAATCAATCCGGCTTTTATACATATCGAAGCAAGTGTTCGTTCGTCTGTGACGCCTTTTTCCTTAATACTGTTGATAACAACGATGCCAAATACGAGAGCTGCGATTGTATCCATTGTCAAATATCCATCAATAAAGCCACCCGTAAATGGAGAGGCTATATATTTGGCGTGAGGTTCTTGAAAAGAACCCATAGGGGTCATTAAACTTTTGATAGCTAAAAGAGCTAATACTGCCAGCAGCAAAGGAGTTAGGATTTTTCCTATGCGATCAACAATTTTAGTTGGATTCAATGATAAATAAAGTGTTAGGCCAAAGAAAATAACGGTATAGACAAGTAAAGGAATCTTGCTTGCAGCCGCATTTTCTGATAAAAATGGTGTTACGCCGATTTCAAACGCTACCGTATCTGTTCTTGGTATACCAAAAAAAGGACCGATTGCTAAGTAAAGCAATATAGTAAATGAAATTCCGAAAATAGGGTGAACTTTTTTAGCTACTTCGGTAAAGTTTCCGTTACTTTTAGAAACAGCAATTATACCCATAAGCGGAAGTCCTACACCTGTAATGAGAAAACCAATGATGGAGCTCCAAGTGTGTGTTCCTGCTTGCTGTCCGAGTAAAGGAGGAAAAATCATATTTCCTGCTCCAAAAAAGAGAGCGAACAGCATAAGGCCGATGGCAAATATTTCTTTATTAGTAAGTGCTTTGGTTTTCATAATGCCTCCTAGTGTATCTTATGATGATAATTAAATTTTCTGACTTTTTAAAAACTAAAAGTACGTGATACATACTATCATATTTATGAAATCATATATAGGTTTTTTTGAAAAAATCTAAATAGTTTATCAATAATATAAGTAACGTTCAATTTAAAAAAGTATCAAGGTATGTTATGATAATACGTTGTTCCGAAAAAATGAAGAAGGGAGCGCGCATCCTTGATTTATTTAGATAATAGCGCTACAACAAAACCCTATAATGAAGTCATACAATCTTTTACTAAAGTAGCTACAACTTATTATGGCAATCCATCCTCCCTCCATCAATTTGGCGTACAGGCGGAGAATTTGTTGAGCCGTTCGCGTGAGCAAGTAGCAGAATTGCTGCATGTAACGTCAAATGAAATTATTTTTACATCTGGAGGAACGGAAGGGAATAATTTGGCTATTAAAGGCGTAGCGATGCAATATAAAAGCCGAGGTCAGCATATCATTACGACAAATATTGAACATGATTCTGTTCATGAACCATTCAAGCAGTTAGAAGCCCTAGGATTTAACGTTACGTATGTTCCGGTAGATTCCAGTGGATTTGTATCACCTGCGGCTATTGAATCAGCTATTACGGATGAAACCATTTTAGTATCTGTTATGCATGTAAATAATGAAATTGGCACCATTCAGCCAATTGAAGAAATTGGACAGATGCTGACGAACTATTCGAAGGTGCTTTTTCATGTCGATGATGTGCAGGGGATTGGAAAAGTTCCGCTTTCTTTAGCGGATCATAAAATTGATTTATGCACATTATCAGGACACAAAATTCACGGCTTAAAAGGGACGGGAATTTTATATAAACGAAATGGAGTTCAGCTTCATTCGTTGCTTAGCGGAGGCTCTCAGGAAATGCAGCATCGATCAGGCACGGAAAATGTGCCGGGAATCGTAGCATTTGCTAAAGCACTTCGTTTAACACTTGAACATGCTGCTCAAAATCAGCAAAAAATGCGGAAAATAAAAGCAGAACTGATGGACAAACTTTCTGCTCACGAAAGAATCACGATGAATACGCCGAATGAGCATTCGGCACCTCATATTATAAATTTTACAGCACAAGGTATTAAAGGTGAGGTTTTTGTTCACGCTCTTGAAGAAAAAGGAGTGTTTGTATCCACTACATCTGCTTGCTCATCAAAGCGAAAAAAGCCAAGCAAAACGCTTTTAGCTATCGGTAAAAATTACGAAGAAGCCGATCAGTCCATTCGATTGAGCTTGTCAGGATTAAATGATTATAATGAAGTAACGCCCATTGTAAATGCTATTTTCACAGTAATTGAAGATCTAAAGAAAGTAATGAGGTAAAAGATTATGATATATAACCATATTTTAATTCGGTACGGAGAAATCTCAACCAAAGGACAAAATAGAAAAAAATTTGTTGCTCAGCTAAGAAAAAATATTGTAACGGCTCTTAGTGCATTCCAAAATATTCACGTAAAATACACAAGAGACCGCATGTATATTCACTTAAACGGTGAAAATCACGAGCCTATCATCGAACGTCTTCAGCAAATCTTTGGTATTCAAAGCTTTAGTTTAGCATTAAAAGTTGAAAATGAGCTTGAAGCGATTCAAGAAGCAGCGTTAGAAGCAATGAAAGAATTTGATATAGAAGGAAAAACATTCAAAGTATCTACTCGAAGAGCGTATAAACAATTTCCTCTTGATACAAACGAATTAAATTATGCAGTAGGAAGTCATATTCTACGAAATACAGAGCATCTACAGGTAAACGTAAAAGAACCAAGCGTAAATGTACGAGTAGAAGTGAGAAGTGAAGCAACGTATATTACATGTTTTGATTATCGCGGAGCAGGAGGTCTTCCAGTTGGTACGAGTGGAAAAGCGATGCTGATGCTTTCTGGAGGAATTGACAGCCCGGTTGCAGGATACTTAGCTATGAAGCGCGGTTTAGAAATAGAGGCGGTTCATTTTTACAGTCCGCCTTTTACAAGTGAACGTTCTAAGCAAAAAGTCATCGATTTAACGCAAAAATTAACGGCTTATCACGAAAAAGTAAAGCTTCACATTGTACCGTTTACAGCTGTACAGCAAGCGATTCAAAAGCAAATTCCAGAGAATTATACCATGACCTCTACACGTCGTATGATGCTTCGAATTACGGACCTTATTCGTGAAAAAAATGAATCATTAGCTATCGTAACTGGCGACAGCTTAGGACAAGTAGCTAGTCAAACGGTTGAGAGCATGTATGCGATTAATGAAGTGACTAATACGCCAATTTTGCGTCCGCTTGTAACAATGGACAAAACAGAGATTGTTGAAATTGCCCGCAAAATTGATACACATGAAATTTCGAATCGACCGTATGAAGACTGCTGTACAATCTTTACGCCAAGCTCACCAAAAACGAAGCCAAAGCGTGAAAAAATAAATCGATACGAACAATTTTATGATTTTGAAACATTAATTCAAGAAGCGGTAAATAATGTAGAAACGCTTGAGATGACAGCTTCTTCGGCTACAAATACCGCAGACAGCGTAGAAGATTTGTTTTAAAAGTTAAATTTCATAAAATTACCAAAAAAATAATGTATGATGCCATGTGTTTTGACACAATCTATATTCAACAAGGAGGTGAAAACACATGGCAAACACAAACAAATTAGTAGCTCCTGGTTCAGCAGCTGCTATCGACCAAATGAAATACGAAATCGCTTCTGAATTCGGTGTAAATCTTGGACCAGAAGCAACAGCTCGCGCTAACGGATCTGTTGGTGGAGAAATCACTAAACGCTTAGTTCAAATGGCTGAGCAACAACTTGGTGGTAAATAAGTCATATTAATTAAATAATGATGGCTAAAAAGAGTGGGGGAAACCTCACTCTTTTGTCTTGTTTGTTTTGTCACGTATAATAGAGACAAGATCAAGCTTTATAAAGTAAAGGAGATGTTGGCGATGGGGACTTTATTTTACGGCGGCAAAATATATACGATGCTAAAAGAGGGTGAACATGTAGAAAGCGTATATGTAGAAAAAGGATTCATTAAAGATATAGGCGCAGAAAAAGATCTAAGAATCAAATGGGGTGCTGAGATTAACAAAGAAGTACACCTCAAAGGATATCCAATGTATCCGGGCTTTGTAGATAGCCATCTTCATTTAATTGGTCACGGTGAAAAGCTACTTAGGCTTGATTTGTCTCAAGCTACTTCTAGGGAAGACGTGCTGATGCGCGTTCGACAAAAAGTAGAGAGTACACCAAAAGGAGAATGGGTAATTGGAGAAGGGTGGGATGAAAATCAGTGGGAAGATTCCTCTTTGATTCAGTATCAAGATCTTGATCAACTTTCAACTGAACATCCGATTATGTTGAAGCGAGTCTGTCGTCACGGATTAGTAGTAAACGGGACTGCTCTTAAAATAGCCGGGATTACAGCTGAAACACGTGACCCGGAAGGAGGTATTATCCAGAGGGATGAAGCAGGAAATCCTACTGGTTTTTTGGCTGATCAAGCGCAAGAATTAGTAACGGGTCATATTCCTCAAGTATCAGAAGCATACATTCGACAAGCTCTTTCAGTAGCCATTAAAGATTGTGTTCAGCACGGATTGACGGGTGGACATACGGAAGATTTAAATTATTATGGAGGCTTTTTGCGTGCATATCAAGCATTTCAAGACGTTATTCATAAAGAAAAGCAGCTGTTTCGTGCTCATTTACTTGTTCATCATGAAGCAGTAGATGATATGTATACATACCTTGAAAAAAAGAAAGACACATCCGCTTTTATTGAAATAGGGCCAATGAAAATTTTTGCTGATGGTTCTCTCGGCAGTCAATCTGCTCTTTTAAGCTTTCCATACAAAAGCGACCCATCTACAAGAGGTATAGCTATTCAATCACTAGATGAATTAAAACAGCTAGTGAGAAAAGCAAGAGAATTGGGCATGACGGTTGCAATTCATGCGATTGGTGATTTAGCGTTTCAATATGTAGTAGAAAGCATCGAACAATATCCTCCTCAAACAGGGCAAAGAGATCGTATTATTCATGCGCAAATTCTACGAAAAGATTTAGTTGAGCGTGTAAAAAAGCTCCCGGTTGTATTGGATATTCAGCCTCGGTTTTTAGCCAGTGATTTTCCATGGGTCATTGAAAAAATTGGAGAAGAGCATTTGGACTATTGCTATGCGTGGAAAACGTTATTGGACGAGGGCGTTATGTGTGCAGGCGGATCGGATGCGCCTATTGAACCTATCAATCCCATGTTAACAATTCATGCAGCAGTTTCTAGAAAAACTTCTCCAAATAGCTCGGTCGTTTACATACCGTCTGAGCGACTTACAGTATTTGAAGCTGTTCAGCTGTTTACTTTAGGAAGCGCGCAGGCCATTCATCAAGAGGACAAAAAAGGATATGTTCAAAAAGGCTATGTAGCTGATTTTACCGTATTAGAAAGAGATCTGTTTAAGATACATGTAGATGATATCCCATCGGTACAGGTGCAGATGACTGCTATTAATGGAGAAATTGTATATCTATAATAAAAAGCGCCCTTGGGCGCTTTTTATTATAGAAATGTACGCTTAACTCGTTGCCAGAAAGAGTTATCTTTCAGTTTAACCGTTTTAATTTGACGGTCGCTTAAACGAATTTGAACTTGATCAACTTGGCGTGCATTTAATGCTTCGTTATCTATTCCAATAATTGGACTGTGGTTGTTGTCATTGGATAGCTTTAAAGTGAGCGTATGCTCAGCGCTTAGGATGAATGAAGATCCTAATGTACGATAGTTATTATTATTTAACGATGCCAATTCGCTGACTTGCATACAAGGAATTAACGGATCAACTACGGCTCCACTTACCGATTTAGTATAAGCCGTACTGCCTGTTGGTGTTGAAATAATCATCCCATCCCCACGGAATGTTTCAAAGTGATTTTCATTAATAAAAACATCTAGACTGAGTGTTTTTATCACACCTGATCGAATCGAACATTCATTTAAGCAATAAAAAGAAGTTCCTTGATCAATTTGAGTTTGTAAAACGGGAAATCGACGTACTTCTATATTTTCTGTCGTAATAGCTTCAATCATTTTATCCGTTTCATCGATATGAAAATCGCAGTAAAAACTTAGTTGATCTGAAGTTGTGACACCAGCATATAAGCAGTCATCTCGAAAGCCAGATTGACGGACAGCCTGTAAGAAAGCGCCGTCACCGCCAATACTTACAATGATGTTAGCGCTGTCGAAATGATCTACTACTTGAAAGTCATATTGTTTTGCAAGTTCAATAAGTGGACTTACAAGCGCCTTTGTTTCCTGGTTTTTTGGATGAAAGAAATAAACGTTGCGACGATTTGGCATAGATAGTTCCCCCTTGTTTGTCTGATATGTAAAATATTAGCGATAAAGTAAACTTTTTAAAAAAAGTTTGTTACAATAATTATAGCATTATTGCTTTAAGAATTAAAAGAATAATCTTTTAATTCTGACACCTAAAAAGGAGGATTTTCATGAACAAAAAAAGGTGGATTGCTCTTTTAATTGCGGCCTGCTTATTCATTTTTTCTGCGATTGTTAATATTGGTTTTTCAGTCAAAGAAGAAAAAGATGACGGTCTGGCAGGCATCTTTGGAGGAGACGACAGTGAACTATCAGAAACAGTTATCGAAAAAGGGAATGCAGCTAAGAAAATTGCAGTGCTAGAGGTCAATGGAACGATTCAAGATACAGGAAGCGGTTCCTCTCCGCTTATGTCCCAAAATGGTTATAACCATCAAGCATTTTTAAAGCAGCTAGAGGCTGCAAAAAATGATAAGGCAGTTAAAGGAGTCATTATTAAGGTGAATTCACCGGGCGGCGGCGTCGTTGAAAGTGCTGAAATACATAAAAAAATTGAAGAGCTGAAGAAAGAAACGAAAAAGCCAGTGTATATTTCAATGGGATCAATGGCTGCTTCAGGAGGCTATTACATTTCAACAGCTGCTAATAAAATCTATGCAATCCCGGATACTTTAACAGGTTCACTAGGGGTAATTATGCAAAGCGTTAACTACGGCAAGCTGGCTGATAAACTAGGAGTAGAATCTGTCGTGATTAAAAGTGGGGCTCATAAAGATATTATGTCTCCAACAAGAGAAATGACCGGAGAAGAAAAAGAAATTATGCAAACACTTGTAGACAACTCGTACGATGGTTTCGTCAATGTTATCTCTGAGGGACGTCACTTGTCTAAAGAAAAAGTGCGTTCTATCGCAGATGGACGAGTGTACGATGGACGTCAGGCTAAAGAGCTGAAGCTGGTCGATCAACTAGGGTATTTTGAAGATGCGGTAACAGGAATGGAGAAAGATTATAAGTTAAAAGGTGCACAAGTAATTCAATACAATCAAGGATTCGGACTGCCTTCTTGGCTTTCAATGAGCATGCAAAAAGTAATAGGTGGAGATGAACAAGTCACTGCAATGTTAAAAACATTTGCGCAGCCAAGCTCTCCGCGCCTGATGTATTTATATGCAGAATAGAGGTGGGAACATGGAAAATCAGTCTCATTCAACCGAATCAAACGACAATATAAAACATGAGCCAGCGGTAAGTACTCCAATAGGTAGTGAATTCCATTATGCAGGATTTTGGATGCGCTTTTGGGCATACCTTTTAGATCTAGCCGTGGTAGCTAGCTTGAACTCTCTGCTGATCAAGCCCATTTTCCATTTAGCAGGTATTTCTCGAGGAGATGGATTTTTTTCTCCCTATACGATTGTAACGGTTATTATCTTTTATGGTTATTTTGTTTTAATGACCAAGTATTTTGGCCAAACGCTTGGAAAAATGGTGTTTGGGCTTAAAGTAGTATCGCTGAAAGACTCCACTTTAACTTGGCCTGTTGTGCTGTTTCGTGAAGGAGTTGGACGTTATATTTCTAAAACGGTTTTTTTGCTTGGCTATTTATTAGTTGCGTTTTTACCTAAGAAGCAAGGAGCTCATGATTACTACGCAGATACAACTGTTATACATGAAGGTACAATCAGCAGATAATAAAAAGAGGCTGGAACAAAAGGATTTTAGACGAAGTGAATAACGAACCACTGATCAAGACTTTTGATTAGTGGTTCTTTTTTTTTGTTATGGTAAACGCAGGTTTCATTTGTTTAGATTCTTCTAGAAGTTGATTGGATTCATTTCGTTATGTCTCCACCTCTTTTTATTGTTTCCATAAGGTTTAATATTCTGTGTTTTGGAGATAATGTGAAGCTAAGAAGGAGTGAAGGATGTGCTATGGCTTTTATGGATATTGCTAGCACTTTTAATTGTTATTGTACTTATTGTATGGACAAAAATCACGCTATTTGTAGATCTTCACCATGTCCGAGATAACGATTATTACAGAGTGAGACTCAGGGCTTGGTTTGGTCTTATTCGCTATACATATGAAATTCCGGTAGTGAAAGTGAAAAAAGATTCTCCTCGTTTGCTTGTTGAAAAGAAGAAAGGAATGGGTGATCAAGGAAAAGAAGACGAGAATTCATGGAGTGATTATTCTGTAGAAGACGGGCTAAGCATGTTAGAAAATGCGAAGCAATTCCTTGAACAGGTAGTCGGTTTTCATAAAATTTTTCGTCGTTTCTTACAGAAAGTGACGGTAAGTGATATTAGATGGCACAGCCGTTTCGGTTTAGGTGATGCTGCGTTAACAGGCGTACTTACCGGCGCTGTATGGTCTGCAAAGGGGGGCATAGTTGGTATAATCAGCCGTTATATGAAATTAAAAGATATGCCTGTCATGAGCGTTACTCCTGTATTTCAACATCTTTGGTCAGAAACGGTATTTGAGTGCATAATTTCTTTTCGAGTTGGTCAAGCTATTCTAGTAGGTTTACGGACCTTGAGATATTGGCGGCATACGTCCAAAAAGCGTCGCAAAAGATGGAAGTCGTCAAATAAGAACAAGACACACTCTGTGAAAACATAAGGAGGTTATCTTAATGGCAGAACATCCAATTAAAAGTTTAATGTCGACAGCTATGGAAAATTTAAAGGAAATGATTGATGTCAATACAATCATTGGTGATCCTGTAGAAACACCTGATGGCAGTGTTATTTTAACTGTCTCAAAAGTCGGTTTTGGTTTTGCAGCGGGCGGAAGCGAGTTTGGAGTAGAAGGACATGCACCATCTTCTCCAGGACAGCACCAGCAAGAATCAGCTCATCCGTTTGGCGGAGGTAGCGGTGGCGGTGTATCGATTACGCCAATCGCCTTTTTAATTGTGAGTGGAAGCGGAATTAAAATGCTTCACCTTAACGAAAGTACACATTTATATGAAAAGATTCTAGATACAGCACCTCAAGCGATTGAACGCGTGCAGCAAATGTTCAAGCGCAACAATCATCAGCAGGATCAGCACAATCAACAAAGTCAGCATCATGACAGTTCAAATGATTTTAATTTGTAGAAATAATATAAAGCTTTGCTTGCTTCTTTAAACGGTAAAAGAAGCAGGCGAAGTCTTTTTTTTTGCGCTTATTTTTTAGGATACAGCTCCATGTTTTGTATGTCATTTAATTGCAATATAGAGACAGACAAGCTAATATGAACAGTGTACATACTTATTTAAAGGAGGAATTATTCGTGACTAAATTTAAAGGTAACGATGTAACATTATTAGGAAATCAAGTAAAGGTTGGAGACAAGGCGCCAAACTTTACGGTTTTAGCAAATGATTTATCAGAAGTAACGCTTGACAGCACAAAGGGTTCTGTTCGCCTAATTAGTGTAGTTCCTTCTATTGATACTGGAGTTTGTGATGCGCAAACTCGTCGCTTCAACGAAGAAGCAGCTAAATTAGATAACGTAAAAGTATTAACAGTAAGCGTAGATTTACCGTTTGCTCAAAAGCGCTGGTGTGGTGCTAATGGCATTGATAATGTTCAAACTTTATCTGACCACCGCGACTTATCATTCGGAGAAGCATATGGTGTAGCTATTCAAGAATTACGCTTATTAGCTCGTTCAATCTTTGTAGTAGACTCAAATGACAACGTAACGTATGTTGAGTACTTACCAGAAGTAACTGAGCATCCGAACTACGAAGCAGCAATCGAAGCAGCTAAAACAGCTAAGTAAGATTGTCAGTGGCGTTCGGCAGAAGGCGGAAAACAATGTTTTTCGCCTTCTTTGTGTTTTAAGAAGTTTTTATGATAAAATATGATGTTCCAAATAGGACGTTTACTCATTTATATAGATATTATTTCATTACACAGGAGGCAGAATATGAGTCAGTTAGCTAGTATGGAAAAGCTATTTGGTGTAATTGATCAAACAGCTATTATTTTAAGAAAAGAACTAAACTGCGTATATTTAGAAGCAGTAGCTGAAACGGGAGAAAATTTGTTTCAAGGAACTATTTTACAAGAAGAGCTAGATGAGGTAACTAAAAAACGTTTAAAAAAAGAATACGATTCAATCACACTTGATCATTTTGAAAAAGAAACGATTCGAAAAGCGTATCAGCTAGCTATTTTAAAAGGCATGAAAGAAGCAGTTCAGCCTAACCATCAAATGACGCCTGATGCTGTAGGACTATTTGTCAGCTACCTAGTTGGAAAGTTCATGGCAGGAAAAGATAAATATACGCTTTTAGATCCCGCAGTAGGAGCAGGGAATTTATTAACAACCATTTTAAACACACACGCTGCGTCAATTGAACACGTATACGGTGTAGACGTGGATGATTTATTACTTCAATTAACATATGTAAATGCAAATTTACAGAAGCACGGCGTTCAATTATTCAATCAAGACAGCTTACAGCCGCTTTTTATTGATCCTGTGGATTTAGTTGTCTGTGACCTGCCGGTTGGTTATTATCCAAACGACGAAGGGGCAAAAGAGTATAAGGTAAGAGCTGAAGAAGGTCACACTTATGCTCATCACTTATTTATTGAACAAAGCTTGCGCCATGTAAAAGACGGAGGATACGTAGTGGCTCTTATTCCAAATAACTTGTTTGAATCTGAACAGTCTCATTTATTACAGCCGCTCTTAAAAGAGGAAGCAATCGTGCAAGGGATTATTCAGCTGCCGCTTTCAATGTTCAAACAAGAGCAGGCTGCTAAAAGTATTATGGTTCTTCAAAAACAGGGAGAAGGAGTAACAGCACCTGAAAACGCGCTGCTTGTGAATTTGCCGAAGTTCAGCAATCGAGAAGCAATGAGTGATATTATGGCTCAAATGGACCAATGGTTCCGAGTGAATAAAAAGTAAGTCTTTTTCGAAAATAATGAATATTTATCGGTAGCGTTTTCATGATGTATAGCTCTTGAAATCTATTGTCGTGAATGATTAAATGAATAAGGATAGAAATCGTGTCGAAATGCATAGAATATTGTAGAGATTACACTTTTATGTTCTGTTCGTTATGTTTATGATGCACGTATAATAAAGAAGGAGCTGTTTTTTTATGTCAAAAATCATGGCAATCAACGCCGGCAGTTCTTCACTTAAGTTTCAATTATTTGAAATGCCAAGTGAGACGGTATTAACAAAAGGTTTAGTAGAACGAATTGGTTTAGATAACGCTGTTTTCACGATCTCGGTAAATGGTGAAAAACAAACGGATATTACAGAAATCCCTGACCATGCTGTTGCAGTTAAAATTTTAGTTGAAAAGTTACTTTCTCAAAACATCATTCAATCATACGATGAAATCACTGGTGTAGGTCACCGTGTAGTACACGGCGGAGAGAAATTTGCTGATTCTGTTTTAATCACAGATGAAACACTAGCGGAAATTGAAGCTTTATCTGATTTAGCACCGCTTCACAACCCAGCAAACATTGTGGGAATTAAAGCGTTCCAAGATATTCTTCCAAATGTTCCAGCTGTAGCAGTCTTCGATACAGCATTCCATCAAACAATGCCAGAAAAATCATTCTTGTACAGCTTACCGTACGAGTACTATGAAAAGTATGGCGTTCGTAAATACGGTTTCCACGGCACATCTCATAAATATGTTTCTGAGCGTGCAGCTGAGCTTCTTGGCCGTCCAATCGAACAATTGCGCTTAATTTCTTGTCACTTAGGTAACGGTGCAAGTATCGCTGCAATTGAAGGCGGCAAGTCAATTGATACATCAATGGGCTTCACACCATTAGCTGGTGTAGCAATGGGAACTCGTTCAGGTAACATTGACCCTGCATTAATTCCATTTATTATGGAGAAAACAGGAAAAACTGCTGACGAAGTATTAAATGTATTAAATAAAGAAAGTGGTCTTTTAGGTGTATCTGGTATTTCTAGTGACCTACGCGATCTAATCAAAGCAAGCGCTGAAGGCAATGAACGCGCTGAAACAGCACTTGAAGTATTTGCTAGCCGTATTCATAAATATATCGGTTCTTATGCTGCTCGTATGTCTGGTGTAGATGCAATCATCTTCACAGCAGGTATTGGAGAAAACAGTGATGTTGTACGTGCTCGCGTTCTTCGCGGTTTAGAGTTCATGGGCGTTTATTGGGATCCAGCTTTAAATAGTGTACAAGGAGAAGAAGCATTTATTAGCTACCCTCATTCTCCAGTTAAAGTTATGGTTATTCCTACGGACGAAGAAGTTATGATTGCACGTGACGTTACTCGTTTAGCGAATATTTAAGTTCATAAAGTGCCTCTTCAATGCATGAATTCTCATAAATTGTCAGGCAAACTAACGAAAAGCTGATTTCCTTGTTAGGAAATCAGCTTTTTTATATAGCGTCAGTAGCTGACGGTTAAAAGAAGGTTTACAACGTATAGAAGAAAGAAATAATATAGGAAGCAAAATGTAACGGATGTATTATTTGTTATAATAAAAATAAAACTACTTATTTCTTGAAAGGGTGACATGATGATACTAACGAATCGCGAAGAACAGCTTTTAGAAGAAATCTATAAATGGGAAGAGAGCTTACAGAGTGTAGAAGCAACTGAGATGGAGTTATTATACGAAGAGTGGTTAGAAAAAGGGCTTAACTTAATTCCAACTTCTGTTCGCGAGACCTATTTACATAAAATTGATGAGGGACTCTTTCAGTTAACTGCATTAATTCAAGGTACGGAAATGCAAACTCAAGCGACAAAACGAATTATTGAAACTGCTCGTGTATTCAAAGAGGATATCACAGATCTGTCAGAAATGAATTCCCTTCAAGTAGATCAGCTTTCTTATATATGCGAACAGCAAATGGCCAAGCTTCGATTGTATGCGCTGAGTCAAGGAGCACTTTCAGGAACCGGACAATCGCTGCTGGTCGGTATTGATATACCTGCTGTTTTATGCATGAATATTCAAGCGGTGCAACAGGCAGCAATGAGCTATGGCTATCATATCCAGACTCCTTCAGAGCTGATGCTAACGCTAAAAGTTTTCCATGCAGCAACGCTACCTAGACACCTTCAGGCTGAGGGGTGGCATCAATTAAAGAGTGAGTTAAGCCAAGAATTTGACCCGTATTTTTATGAAGGTGTTGATCAAATTGTAGATAAAACGTGGCTGCAAAAAATCGTTGTGCAAATCGGGAAAACGCTAGCTATATTGGCTGCAAAAAGAAAAGTTTACAATCGTTTGCCAGTGGTGAGTATGATGGTTGGCGGAGGTATGAATTACCGAATGGCCAAGCAAGTGACAGATTATGCAAAGCGCTTTTATCAATACCGCTATTTGCTGGATAAGAAAAACGAGTCTCATTAATTTTTCATGAGACTCGTTTTTTTTGTCTATCCGTGAACATTTTTTGATATTTCCTCATTTGTTCGATACCAAATCCACAAATCATTAATAATAGAAGCAAGCTCTCCTATCTCGCTATTTAATTCACAGGAGCGGATAAAATTAGTCTCATCTTCTAACGCCGCTTGTTTTTGATTAATACTCGTTTCTAAAGATTGAATTTTGTCTGGAATCTGCCCCCGAATGGATTCCCATGTTAGGAGAATATCCTGCTGAACTTTTTCAGAATAGAATGTCCATTCTCTTTCAAGAGCAGGAATTTTTATACCGAGTCTGTTGTCATAAGTAAAAAAGCGCTCCATTTTTTCACCTCTTCCCTTCCATTTTATACAATGACAAAAGCCAGAGCTACTGTAAGTGAAAAATAAATCATTTATACTTGGTTTATGCATATAAATATACACAGTATGTAAGAAAGGAATATTCATTCATGTTTATTTTTACAGTATTTTAAGAGATTTTACCCTGTTAAATTAAAATAAATGTGAATTTATATACTTTTTTTTGAATAACTATTGAAAATAGATTAAAAAGTTGTTAAAGTAATAGTAGATTAAATGAATAAAAATTAAAACGGTTGTATTAATATATATATAATTTGTAGGAGGAATAGATAATGAGTAATCCAAAAGTTGTTTTAGCATATTCCGGAGGTTTAGATACGTCAGTTGCAATTAAATGGTTACAGGAAAAAGGGTACGATGTGGTAGCTTGCTGTTTAGATGTAGGCGAAGGAAAAGATTTAAAATTCGTTAAAGAAAAGGCCTTAACAGTTGGAGCGGTATCATCATATGTGATTGATGCAAAAGAAGAATATGCCAATACATTTGCGTTAGCAGCACTTCAAGCACACACATTATATGAAGGAAAATATCCATTAGTATCTGCACTATCTAGACCGCTAATCGCTAAAAAGCTTGTGGAAGTAGCGGAACAAGAAAATGCAGTAGCTGTCGCACATGGATGTACGGGAAAAGGAAATGACCAAGTGCGTTTCGAAGTATCAATTAAAGCATTAAATCCACATTTAGAAGTTTTAGCTCCTGTTCGTGACTGGAAATGGTCTCGTGAAGAAGAAATCGAGTATGCAAAAGAAAAGAATATTCCAATTCCAATTAACTTAGACAGCCCATTTTCAATTGACCAAAACTTATGGGGAAGAAGTAATGAGTGTGGCGTTCTTGAAGATCCTTGGGCAGCTCCACCTGAAGAAGCATATGACCTAACGGCTTCTCTTGAAAACACTCCGGACACAGCGGATGTAGTGGAAATTGAATTCGTTGAAGGTGTTCCCGTATCATTAAACGGTCAATCTTACACGCTAGCTCAGTTAATTCTAGAATTGAACGAAATTGCAGGTAAGCACGGAGTCGGACGTATTGACCATGTAGAAAACCGTCTTGTGGGAATTAAATCACGTGAAGTATATGAGTGTCCAGCTGCTATGACATTAATTAAAGCGCACAAAGAGCTTGAAGATTTAACATTAGTGAAAGAAGTAGCGCACTTCAAACCAGTAATTGAGAAAAAATTAACAGAAGTTATCTATGAAGGTTTATGGTTCTCTCCATTAACAAATTCACTGCTTGCATTCTTAAAAGATACGCAGCAATATGTGAACGGAACAGTGAGAGTAAAACTATTTAAAGGGCATGCTATCGTAGAGGGACGTAAATCTCCTAATTCTTTATACAATGAAAAACTTGCAACATATACAAAAGAAGATGAATTTGATCACAATGCAGCAGTTGGTTTCATCTCATTATGGGGACTTCCAACACAAGTGAGCAGCATGGTAAATCAAAAGAAGGTGACAACGGTATGACCAAACTTTGGGGAGGGCGTTTTACGAAACGCCCTGAACAATGGATTGACGAGTTCGGTGCGTCGATTTCATTTGATCAGCATCTTGTAGAAGAAGATATTGAAGGCAGTTTAGCACATGTAACAATGCTTGAGAAATGCAGTATTCTTTCTGGAGATGAAGCGTCACAAATTAAAAAAGGCCTTCAAACACTGCTTGAAAAAGCTAAGAAGAAAGAATTAACATTTTCTGCTCAATATGAAGATATTCATTTGAATTTAGAAAAGTTATTAATTGATGAAATTGGTCCGGTTGGAGGAAAGCTTCATACGGGTCGAAGCCGTAATGATCAAGTTGCTACAGATATGCACTTATATTTAAAAAAGCATGTTCAGCAAATTGTAGGGCTGATTGAAAATTTAGAAGATGTACTGCTTACAAAAGCAGATCAGCATGTTGAAACCATTTTTCCAGGCTACACACATTTACAGCGCGCGCAGCCGGTTTCTTTTGCTCATCATTTAATGGCTTATGTTTCAATGTTCAAGCGCGATGCTGAACGTTATGCGGAATCACTGAAGCGTATTGATTTATCTCCTTTAGGAGCAGGAGCTTTAGCTGGTACGACATTCCCAATTGATCGTCACTATAGCGCGGAGCTTCTAGGCTTTAATGGGATTTATCAGAACAGTATGGATGCTGTGAGCGATCGTGACTTTATTTTAGAGTTTTTAAGCAACAGTTCTATTTTAATGATGCATTTATCTCGTTTTTGTGAAGAGTTAATTTTATGGTCTAGTCAAGAATTTCAATTTATTGAAATGGATGATACGTACGCAACGGGCAGCAGTATTATGCCTCAAAAGAAAAATCCTGATATGGCGGAGTTAATTCGTGGTAAAACAGGACGAGTATATGGTCATTTATTTAGCTTATTGACTGTGTTAAAAGGCACGCCTTTAACATACAACAAAGACTTGCAAGAAGATAAAGAAGGCATGTTCGATACGGTTACAACGATTGAAGGATGTTTGACCATTTTTGCTGGCATGATCGAAACAATGACAGTAAAAACAAATGTTATGGAAAAAGCTACGAAACAAGATTTTTCAAATGCAACGGAATTAGCTGACTATCTTGCTTCAAAAGGTATGCCGTTTCGTGAAGCACATGAAGTGGTTGGGAAACTGGTTCTCGTTTGTATTCAGAAAAATATCTACCTAATGGATTTGCCTCTTGAGCAATATAAGGAAGCGTCAGATTTATTCGAGGAAGACATCTATCATGTATTAAGTCCAAAAACAGCTGTTAATCGCCGCAATAGCGCGGGAGGAACAGGATTTGAACAAGTAAAAAAAGCAATTCAGCTAGCTAAAGATGAATTGCATGAAAAAACATCGATATAAAAAAGTTATCAAAACGTCCGCAGAAAAATCTGCGGGCGTTTTTTGATGTGAGATAAATGGTATAACTAGAGCATTTAAGAAGAAAATAGAAAAGATCATGTAAGGGATTATGAAGTAAAGTTCACACTCGTAAAGAAAATAAAGTGAAAAAGGAGAAGTGACATATGAAAGACAAAAAACATCCGCAGCATGTATATGAATATGATTTCGAAGGAGAAAAAGAGACATCAAGACAGCTAATGGATTCTTATTCAAGCGGCGTCATTGGCGATGCTATGGCTTCTGTAGTCGAAAATCCAGAAGCACAGAGTGATAACGAACTATATGAATAACTAGATGCATATACTGTATATAGACTAAGAAAAGCAGGATTATGCTGAGCTCTATCGAAAGGTAACGTCATAGTAAATCCGGTTTTCTAAAGGATTTGGTGTGGCGTTCTTTTTTCAGTTAATCACTGATATAAGAAAAGAGGGATAAAGGTGAAAATTGGAGTGCCGAAAGAAGTAAAAAACAATGAAAATCGCGTGGCTATTACTCCAGCTGGTGTTACAGCTTTAGTTAACGGTGGGCATGATGTATATATTGAAACACAGGCAGGAGAAGGCTCTGGATTCCATGATGAAGATTACACAAATGCAGGAGCTTCTATTGTAAATACTGCAAAAGAAGCGTGGGATGCTGAAATGGTTATGAAAGTAAAAGAACCGATTTCAGAAGAATACGGATATTTTCGTGAAGGACTTATTTTGTTTACCTATTTACATTTGGCAGCTGAAGAAGCATTAACGAAAGCATTGATTGATAAAAAGGTGGTAGGCATCGCTTATGAAACTGTACAGCTTCCAAACAAAAGCTTGCCTCTGTTAACTCCGATGAGCGAAGTTGCAGGAAGAATGTCTTCTCAGATTGGAGCTCAATTTTTGGAGAAAACCAAAGGTGGCAAAGGGATTTTATTAAGTGGAGTTCCAGGCGTGCAAAGAGGAAAAGTAACAATTATTGGAGGAGGAGTAGCAGGAACTAATGCTGCTAAAATTGCGGTCGGATTAGGGGCTGATGTTACAATAATTGATTTAAACGCTGATCGCCTTCGCCAGCTTGATGATTTATTTGGTAAAGAAGTGACGACATTAATGTCAAATCACTACAATATCGCACAATCTGTAAAAGAGTCAGATTTAGTGATAGGAGCGGTTCTCATACCGGGAGCTAAAGCGCCAAAGCTTGTCACAGAGGAAATGGTTCAAACGATGTCAAAAGGGTCCGTTGTAGTTGATATTGCTATTGATCAAGGGGGGATTTTTGAAACAACTGATCGCATTACCACTCACGATAACCCGACTTATTCGAAGCATGAGGTCTTGCATTATGCTGTTGCTAATATGCCAGGAGCTGTTCCACGCACGTCGACCTTGGCACTGACCAACGTAACGGTGCCTTATGCTCTGCAAATAGCAAGTCAGGGATATAAAAAAGCGTGCTTAAAAAACCCTTCCCTTCTTCAAGGCATCAACACCCTAAATGGGTTTGTCACTTACGCGGCTGTAGCAGATGCACACGGTCTCACTTACGCTGATGCAACAACTTTATTAGAGCAAGCATAATAAGGCATGTTTTTGCGCAGTTTGTGATATGATAGCCGCGTATTCACTTGTTTTGTAACTAAAACGGACGGGTAGAATATAGAAAAGGTTAGTGTAAAAGGAGAGAATAACTGATGCACGTTTCTTATCATGGACATTCTGTTGTTAAAATTGAAACAAAAGGAAAAACAATTTTAATTGACCCGTTTATCACTGGAAATGAATTAACAGATTTAAATGCTGAAGATGTAAAAGCAGATGTGATTTTACTGACTCATGGCCATAATGATCATGTAGGCGACACGGTGGAAATTGCTAAGCGCAGCGGTGCACTTGTTGTGGCAGTAGCAGAATTAGCTACATATCTTAGCTGGCAAGGCTTAAACGTACATCCAATGAGCATAGGCGGAGCCTATACATTTGATTTTGGCACGGTGAAATTGACCCAAGCTTTCCACGGTTCAAGTTATACAGAAAATAATGAGAAAATTATTTATACAGGAATGCCGGCTGGTTTGCTTTTAACGATTGAAGGAAAGACAATTTATCATGCTGGAGATACGGGTTTATTTTCTGATTTGAAGTTAATTGGTCCCCATGAGCCTGACGTAGCATTTCTTCCAATTGGAGATAACTTTACAATGGGACCTGAAGATGCAGCTATCGCAGCGGAATGGGTGCAGGCAAAGCTTGTTGTGCCAATTCACTACAATACATTTCCTGTAATTAAGCAAGATCCTCATCAATTTGTTGAGTCATTATCTGATATTGAAGGAAAAGTATTAAAAGTTGGAGAAGGATTGGATCTTTAATCATAGATAGAGGCTGGGACAAACCGATTTCAGTTAAAGTTAAAAAAGAACGAGTAATCGATAATATCGATCACTCGTTCTTTTTTTATTGTTATGGTGAACGTAGGTTTCATATTTGTTCGTCTTTGGATTGAATCGATGCAGTTATGTCCTAATCTCTTTTTATTTGCAAAGAAACGTTCTGCTTTTTTTACTTCCCTGCATACGATAGTAATAATAAGGAGGGAGAGCTATGGAAAAAAATCGAGTTATTTTATCGCTTTTATTATGCGGAGTGATGCTTTACTATGCAATGCCGCACTTAGTGTTAACAACTTCGAGTTTGCAAGGGGTTTTTAGCATAAGCTGGCTTACCTTTGCTCTTTTTGTAGCCGGAGGCAATTTGTCATCACTGCTTTATGCACCGCGCCGCAAGAAGGCAAGTATTCAAAAAAATAGTGCGAGAAAGCCTTTGCGTCAAAGAGGTTAGATTGAATCCATTTCACTTCCCCCGTATAATAAAAGAAAAGACATATGAAACGTAAAAACGTTTTAGAAGGGTGAAGTACACGTGGCGACAAAACATGAGCAAATTTTACAGTATATCGATTCGCTTCCAATTGGTGAAAAAATTTCAGTGCGCCAAATTGCCAAAGAACTGAATGTCAGTGAAGGCACGGCGTACCGAGCAATAAAAGACGCGGAAAATAAAGGATATGTTTCAACGATTGAACGAGTTGGGACCATTCGAATTGAACGAAAGAAAAAAGAAAACATTGAAAAGCTCACGTTTGCTGAAGTAGTAAACATCGTGGATGGACAAGTGCTGGGCGGACGTGAAGGCTTGCATAAAACGTTAAACAAGTTTGTTATTGGAGCGATGAAGCTTGATGCTATGATGAGATATACCGAGGCCGGAAACCTTCTTATCGTAGGGAATCGAGTAAACGCTCATGAATTAGCTCTTGAAGCAGGAGCAGCCGTGTTAATTACGGGCGGCTTTGATACGGAAGAATGGGTTAAGAAGCTTGCGGATGATCTTAAGCTTCCTATTATTTCAACGAGCTATGACACGTTTACAGTTGCAACGATGATTAATCGTGCTATTTATGATCAGCTGATAAAAAAAGAAATTGTGCTTGTAGAGGATATTTTAACACCTATCTCTGAAGCGGTTAGCTTGCAGTTAACCGATACGATTGAAAAATGGCATGAATGTAACGATAAGACTCACCACAGTCGTTTTCCTGTAGTGGATCAGCATATGAAAGTTCACGGTATGGTCACCTCAAAAGATGTTATTGGATATGACCTTTCTACTTCAATTGAAAAAGTAATGACGAAAAATCCGATGACGGTTCACGGGAAAACATCGGTCGCTTCTTCTGCGCATATGATGGTATGGGAAGGGATTGAAGTGCTGCCTGTAGTGGATGATTACCACCGGCTAGAGGGCATTATCAGCCGTCAAGATGTTTTAAAGGCGCTGCAAATGATTCAGCGTCAACCGCAGGTAGGAGAAACTATTGACGACATTGTAACCAATCAATTTATGGATGTGCAAGAGACAAAAGAAGCACCGGTGTATCGCTGTGAAGTAACGCCACAAATGACGAATTATATGGGGACTATTTCATACGGAGTTTTCACTACTATTGTAACGGAAGCCGCCAATCGTGTTCTTCGCTTATATAAAAAAGGTGATTTGGTTATTGAAAACATCACCGTTTATTTTATTAAGCCGGTTCAAATTGAAAGCGTAATTGAAATTCGCCCTAAGCTATTAGAACTTGGTCGGAAGTTTGCTAAATTAGATGTAGAAGTCTACAATGCCGGGGTTGTAGTAGGGAAAGCGATGATGATGGCTCAGTTATTGGAAAGAGTATAAAAAAAGAAGCTGCTTTGCAGCTTCTTTTACATTTGACCAGCTTCTTTTATCGCATAAGGCTGATAGTACTTGTAAGCTTTGATACCTGCTAATATACTGCCTGAACCGAATAATACAAATAGTATACCGATGATAAGCGAAAGGCTTGTTTCGTAAATAAACCATTGATTGATTCCAAAAAATAATACAAAAGAGCCAAGACAAATACTCGACTTAGCGGAAATCCACTTTCGTTCCATTGGGCGTTTCGAACGTACGTATTTTACTTTTAAATACATGTAGAAAACAAAGGACACAACGATTAAAATCATAAAAAATGGCACAGACGCCCCTCCAGTCCGGTGTATTTCTATCCGTAATGTTTCTAGATGTTAGTAATGCGTAGTGTTGAAAGTGTTTACATTAGTATCTATTATTTTACAGGTAGATGACAGAAAATTCTACTATTGATTGATTCTTCTTTCAAAAAAGAGAAGAGATATGATTTAATAAATAATATGGATACAGCGCTGTGGGAATGTAAGTGCACGTGGTGCATACATAAAATAAGAACAGTATTGACAGGAGAGAGAAAATGAAAGCACAAATATTAGAAGCTATTAAGCAGTTTGACACCATCATTGTTCACCGGCACATTCGTCCAGATCCAGATGCATACGGATCTCAGTGCGGATTAGCGGAATTGTTAAAAACATCTTTTCCGGAGAAGAAGGTATACGTAACGGGAGAAGAAGCGGAGTCATTAAAATTTTTATACCGGATGGATGATATCGCTGATGAGACCTATGAGGGTGCGCTTGTCATTGTTTGTGATACGGCTAATGAAGCACGAGTATCAGATCAGCGCTACGTAAATGGAAAAATGGTCATTAAAATTGATCACCATCCAAACCAAACTCCTTACGGTGATTTGCTTTGGGTTGAGACGTCTGCTTCTTCAACAAGCGAAATGATTTATGAATTTTACTTAGAAGGAAAAGAAAAGGGTTTATCTCTGAATGATGAAGGAGCAAAGCTGATCTTCAGCGGTATCGTCGGAGATACGGGTCGATTTTTATTTCCAAATACAAAGCCGAAAACGTTTTGCTATGCAAGTGAATTGATTCAATATGGTTTCAATTTTAAAGATGTATATGATCAGTTATACAAAACAAAAGAAAACGTCGCTCACTTACACGGATATGTGCTGCAAAACTTTACGATGTCTCCAGCAGGAGTTGCTCATATGAAAATTCCAAATGAAATTCTTCGAAAATATGATGTGACACCAGCTGATGCTTCTCAGCTAGTCGGTTCGTTAGGGCAAATTGATGGAGTAAAAACGTGGGTGTTTTTTGTGGAGGAAGAAAATCAAATTCGTGTTCGCCTTCGTTCAAAAGAGCTTGTCATTAATACAATTGCTAGAAAATACAATGGAGGAGGCCATCCTCTTGCGTCCGGCGCTTCCATTTATTCATGGGAAGAAGTAGAGCCTTTACTACTTGATTTAGAAGAGCTCTGCAGTCAGCAGTAATCTGTAAAATAAGCCGTTGATTTTAAATCAGCGGCTTTTTATAGTACTTTTTCCATCTTTTTAATTCGAACTTCAATCGAAAGCGTTGTATAAAAATAAATTTGATGAACTTCAACTTCATAAATCGTTTTATCGAATTCGTATTTTTTATTTTCAATTGCTTTTTTTAAGATATCCCTGCTTCGATACGCACTTTCAATATCTTGGGCAATTAAGTGCTGTGCTTCTTTGTCCACACTTTTTTGAATATTGTATTCAACCACAGAGTTTACTTTATAACGATTGCCGTTTACTAATTTTACTTTCACATTCTGAATAATTAAATGCTGCTTCATTTCCTTGTTTAATGCTTTTACATCTTCTTGCCATGCGCTAATTTGCAAATTTGCTTTTTCTAGCTTATCATTAGCAATTCGAACTTCTTCTAGCTCTCTATCTCTTGAAACGCCATAAATCGTTAAAAACACACCCCAGCTAACAATTGCTCCAATGACTATACCGGCAAAAAAACGCTGCCAGTCGGAGCGCTTGAACATTCGCTCGCTGGGTACCCTCATACAAAATGCTCCTGAGTTAACCACTTGATGATAAGAGCCCCGGTCTGAGCTCCTCCCATAGCGGATAGAATTAAAAGGATTTGTTTGAATACATCTTTTGTGGCTCCTTCAAAGAGTCCTCGCTCAAAGCTGTAAAACGTATCAAATGTTCCTCCAATTGCTCCGACAATTGCCCAGATTTTCAAACTATTGCTGAGGGTATGCATGACGTATAAAGGAGATTTTCCAATTAAAAACCCCGCAAATGCTCCAATTAATGAACCGCCTAAAATAATACCTAATGAAGTGAAGTAACTCCAAATGAAAAGAGACATAAAAGGCTCTTTTGTCATGACGTGTCCTCCTTTACTAGTTTATCAATGAATCACGCTTCCTACATATATATGGACAAACGCTCAGAGTTATGTAATTTGTCTACGCCGGCAACAAAATTTATAATAAGAATAAAGAATTAAAGAAAGGTGGGAAGTCCTGTGCCTTTTGTTCACTTGCAGCTTCAAAGTTCTTATAGCTTATTAAGCAGTTCCGTTCGTATTCATGAGCTTGTAGAAACAGCTAAGAAAATGAACTATGAAGCGATTGCTTTGACTGATGAAAACGTGATGTACGGAGTCATTCCTTTTTATAAAGCCTGCATGAAAGCGGGGATCAAGCCAATTATTGGGCTCACATTATCAATCCTAGAACATGAAGAAAGCGAGCGAGCGTACCCTTTAGTTTTGTTAGCAGAAAATGATAAGGGATATGAAAATCTATTAAAACTAAGCAGTTTAGTTCAAACCAAGGAAAAACACGGTGTAAATAAAAAATGGCTCCATCATTACAGCGGCGGGTTGATTGCTATTACACCCGGTGTAACTGGAGAAGTTGAAACTCTGCTAGCAGAAAACAAACTTCAAGATGCTAAGCGAGTGCTTCAATTCTTTAAAAAAGTATATTCGCAGTCTTTGTATATATCGATACAGCGCCACGGACAGGATGAAGCTTTTATAAATCAGCAGTTAACGGAACTTGCTGCTGAAGAAAATATCCCGCTTGTTGCGACGAATCAAGTGAAATATTTAAAAAAAGAAGATCGGGATGCGTATGAGTGTTTAGCAGCTATTCGAGACGGAGAGAAATTACATAGCGATGAAGAGGTAAAAAGTAAGAGCAGCGAGTACTATTTCAAATCACCTGATGAAATGGAAGATCTCTTTCATGACCAGCATTTTTTAATAGAAGAAAGTATAAAAATCGCAAGACGATGCGAGCTCGAAATTTCTCTAGGCGTAATGTCCATTCCAAAATATCCTGTTCCCCCGTCTGTTACATCATCAGCCTACTTGCGCACTCTCTGCGAAAAAGGATTGCAAGAAAGAGTTCAAGTGATCACGGAACAATATGAGGAACGCTTGGATTATGAGCTGAACATTATTGAAAATATGCGCTTTAGTGATTACTTTCTTATCGTATGGGATTTTATGAATTATGCTCATGAACACGGTATTTTAACGGGCCCAGGCCGTGGTTCAGCGGCAGGCTCACTGGTCTCATACGCCTTGCGAATTACAAATGTTGATCCAATTCAGCATCAGCTTTTATTTGAGCGCTTTTTAAACCCTGAACGTATTTCGATGCCTGATATTGATATTGATTTTCCTGATAACAAACGAGATCAAGTCATTCAGTATGTGGCTCAAAAATATGGAGCGCTGCATGTAGCTCAAATCATTACATTTGGAACATTAGCAGCTAAAGCAGCCGTACGTGATGTAGGGAGAGTGATGGGATTTGATCAAGAAGCGCTAAACAAAATGTCCAAAGCGATTCCAACTAAACCAGGTACAACGTTGAAAAGCGCTCTTCGTGATTCAAGAGTTCTTCAAGACTATTTATCTGAAAATGAAGCCAGAAAACAATGGTACAACATTGCCATGAAGATAGAAGGGCTGCCAAGGCATACTTCTACGCATGCAGCAGGCGTTGTGATTAGTGAGAAGCCGCTGACGCAATCTGTAGCTGTACAAGAAGGACATGATGATGTATATCTGACGCAATATCCAATGGAAGCTCTGCAAGACGTTGGGCTTTTGAAAATGGACTTTTTAGGTTTGCGCAACTTAACCATTTTAGATCATATTTTAAAGAAAATTGAGCGGGACATGAATCGAAAGCTGGCACTGTCTCATATACCGTTTAACGATCAAAAAACTTTTGAACTGCTGAGTAAAGGAGATACGACCGGTATTTTTCAGCTAGAGTCAGATGGAATGAGAAGAGTGCTTCAGCAATTAAAACCTACAGAGCTAGAAGATATTGTAGCAGTTAACGCGCTGTATAGACCTGGTCCGATGGAAAATATTCCAACCTATATTAAGCGCAAGCATGGAGTGGAGAAGGTAATATATGATCATCCTACGCTTAAAGGCATTTTACAATCGACGCACGGCGTTATCGTGTATCAAGAGCAAATTATGCAGATTGCTTCAAAAATGGCCGGTTTTTCTCTTGGAGAAGCAGATTTGTTGAGAAGAGCAGTTAGTAAAAAAGAACGGGCAGTGCTGGATCGTGAACGAGCTCATTTTATCCAAGGAAGCAAGAAGAAAGGATATGACCTATCCGTTGCTAATCGAGTGTATGACCTTATTGTGCGTTTTGCTGATTATGGCTTCAACCGAAGTCATGCTGTTGCTTACAGTATGGTAGCCTATCAGTTAGCTTATTTGAAAGCACATTACCCGCTGCAGTTCTTTTCAGCTTTACTAACGAGCGTTATTGGAAATGAAGGAAAAATTGCTCAATATATTAATGAACTAAAAAGAAAAAAAATACAAGTTCTCCCGCCTTCTATTAACAAGAGCATGTATTCGTTTAACGTAGAAGGTGAAAGTATAAGGTATAGCCTTGCAGCCATTAAACATATTGGTGCAGCAGCTATGCAGGAAATAACAGAAGAGCGAAAGAAAAAAAGATTTGAAGACTTATTTGATTTTTGTGCCCGTGTTTCACAAAAAGCCGTGAATAAAAAGGGGCTTGAAGCTTTGATTCTATCTGGAGGCTTTGATGAGTTCGGAGAAAATCGAGCTACTTTATTAGCAACGATTGATGTAGCGTTTGAACATGCAAGCTTGGTACTCCCAGATGATGACTTTGGATTTGGAGATGAATTTTCGTTAAAGCCTAAATATATGGAAAGAGAGGAACTGAAAATAGAAGATCGGCTTCAGTATGAAAAAGATATGCTAGGTTTTTATTTATCAAGCCACCCTGCTTCTCAGTATGAAGCCCTGAATTCCTTTTATTCTGTTGTTTCTCTTCACGATATGAAAGAATACGCTTCAGGAAAAGCGGTCTCTCTTTTAGTATTTGTGTTGGAAATTCGCGTCATTCGAACGAAAAAAGGAGAGCAAATGGCCTTTTTACGCATCACGGATGAAAGTGGAGAAGGAGAAGTTGTTGCGTTTCCCCGCGTATTTGAGCAGAATCGTCTGCTGTTTGAACAAGGGAAAGTTTTACTGATACATGGAAAGATAGATGAAAGAAATGGGCAGCAGCAAATTGTTTGTCAACGTGCTGAAGCTGCTAGCGAGGCGGTTCAAAAACTACCGTCAGAAGAATTATACTTACGTATAGAAACAAAGCAAGGTACAGAAAAGCTGCTTCATACTATTTACCAGCACTTTCAGTCTCATAGAGGGAAAATTCCTGTGAAAATTTATTATGAGGCAGAACGTCAGTTGGTCAAGCTTCCCGTTCACTATTCTATTGAACGAAGCGACGAGTTAATAAAAACTTTAAAAGCAATGCTAGGAGAGAAGCACGTTGTGTTCAAGAAGATATAGTCTTTACAGATTTCATGTGATGTTATATGGTAAAATAGTTAAAAAAGTGGTCTGACCACCGTTTTTTATGAAATATACGAATTAGATGCGTTTTTCTTGAAATGAAATGCAATTGGATTTATAACATCATATGAGTGTGGGAAAGAACATGGTTCAGGCGCAGTATTTGTTATCATTTTGTTTATTGGGAGTGAAATTCATTGTCTTTACGTGAAGAAGCATTGCATATGCACCGCATTAACAAAGGTAAACTAGAATCAAAGTCCAAAATTCCTGTTCGAAACGCAGAGGATTTAAGCCTTGCTTATTCCCCTGGTGTAGCAGAACCTTGCAAAGAAATATATGATGATGTAAACAATGTATATGAATATACGATGAAAGGAAATATGGTAGCTGTTGTATCTGATGGCACTGCCGTATTGGGCTTGGGCAATATAGGTCCTGAAGCTGCTCTGCCAGTAATGGAAGGGAAAGCTGTCCTTTTTAAAAGTTTTGCCGGCGTAGATGCATTCCCAATTTGTTTAAACACGACAGATGTGGACAAAATTATAGAAACTGTTAAATTGCTAGAACCTACTTTTGGAGGCGTTAATTTAGAAGATATTGCGGCTCCTAACTGTTTTGAAATTGAAGAGCGGTTGAAAAAGGAAACAAATATCCCGGTTTTTCATGATGATCAGCATGGGACGGCTATTGTTACGGTAGCGGGCCTTCTTAATGCCCTGAAGCTGACAGGAAGAAAAATGTCACAAATCAAAGTGGTAGCAAATGGAGCAGGAGCTGCTGGCATTGCTATTATTAAATTATTATACAGCTATGGAGTGCGCGATATCATTATGTGTGATTCCAAAGGAACGATTTATGACAAGCGTCCTCACGGCATGAACCGTATAAAAGATGAAGTTGCAGCCTATACAAATCGAAGCAAAGTAGAAGGTACGTTAGCTGATGCCTTAGAAGAAGCTGACGTATTTATTGGAGTTTCGGTTGAAGGAGCACTCACACCGGAGATGATTGGAAAGATGAATCCAGACCCAATCATTTTTGCAATGGCAAATCCGGTGCCTGAAATTATGCCAGAAGAAGCTAAAAAAGCTGGCGCGAAAGTAATCGGCACCGGACGTTCTGATTTTCCTAATCAAGTGAACAATGTCTTAGCGTTTCCGGGGATATTCCGAGGTGCACTAGATGTACGTGCTACTCATATTAATGAAAAAATGAAAATGGCTGCAGTTGAGGCCATTGCTAATTTAATTACGGAAGAGGACTTGAATACAGACTATGTAATTCCAGGTCCATTTGATGCACGAGTGGCTCCGGCAGTAGCCGCCGCTGTTGCAAAAGCAGCTATGGAAACAGGCGTTGCCCGAATAAAGGTAAAGCCAGAAGCCGTAGCTGAAAACACACGTCGCTTAGCGATTATTGAATAAGGTTACATCAACTGTTCTTTGACAGGCATGATGCTTCAAGCATGCCTGTTAAAGTAATGTAAAGTGAGTGGTAGTAAACTTGAAGAATGAACGTTCAAAAGTATATGTAGAAATTCTAAAACAAATTCGCCAGCTAATGGAAGACGATCGTTTAACTACGGGGGATAAAATCCCGTCAGAACGAGAGCTTTCTGAACGGTTAGGCGCAGGACGTTCTTCCGTTCGAGAAGCGCTCAGAGCGTTAGAGCTAATTGGGTTGATTGAAACTAGAAGAGGTGAAGGTACGTTTATTAAAGAAGTAGGGGATCATCAATTTATTGATTTATTAGCTACTTTTTTAGTACAAGACGGTAAAACAAAATCAGATTTAATTCAAACGAGATATATTCTTGAAAAGAGCTGTTTGTATTTTGTTTTAGCGGAACAGGACGAAATCAATGTTTCGAAAGCAATTCAAAAGCAGAATGACGATTGTTTGAAGAACTTGTTTGACTATTTGTTTTCTTTGCAGCCTAATCGGCTACTACACCGAATCTGGCTGATTATTTGCCGTTTTTCTCAAACTTTTCAACAAAACTCAGCGCCAAGCGACATTCTGATAAGTGAATTAGTAGAGGCGTTAGCTAAAAAAGATGAAGCAGCTGTATTAAATCTTCACCATCAGTGCTACAAACAAGTGTGAAAGAAGGAATTTGTCGAAAGAGACATGCCATCTTTCTACACAAAATCAAACAGTCATCTAGTAAAGTAAATAGCAACTAATAAAGTGAAGCGAACAATTCGTCCAATTTTTGTCTATCCGTCACTTGATTTGTATTTGAGGCGGATTTTCACAACTTGTAAATAGTAGAAGAAGAGGAAGAATAAAGGTTCTTATGATAAAGAAAAGAACCAAAAGGAGGTTACACCTTGTTACGAGATTTATTTACAAAAAACACAAAAACTCCAAAAAAACGAAAATATGCTACGATTCCTTCTGAGCATATGAGACAAGATGTACCTGAAGGAATTATGACCAAGTGTAAAAAGTGTAAAAAAATAATGTATACGAAAGAGTTAAATAAAAACTTAAAAGTATGCTTAAACTGTGGATATCATCATCAAATGACAGCACCAGAGCGTATCGAAAGCTTAATCGACAGCGGAACGTTTGTTGAATACGACAAAGATATGACGTCAGAAAATCCTCTTGGGTTCCCTGATTATCTTGAAAAGCTCGAAAAAGATCGTGAGAAAACTAATTTAAGTGAAGCGATTGTTACGGGTGAAGGAGATATTGAAGGCATTAAAGTAGTAGTTGCTGTTATGGATTCACACTTCCGTATGGGAAGCATGGGTTCTGTAGTCGGCGAGAAAATTACTCGCGCCATTGAAAAAGCGAAGGAAATGCATGTTCCATTCCTTATTTTTACAGCTTCAGGCGGTGCACGTATGCAAGAAGGTGTTCTGAGCTTGATGCAAATGGCTAAAACTAGCGCAGCTCTTAAAATGTTCAGTGATGAAGGCGGCTTAATCATTTCGATTATGACACATCCTACTACAGGGGGCGTGTCAGCAAGCTTTGCTTCGTTAGGTGATTATAATTTAGCCGAGCCGGGCGCGTTAATTGGCTTTGCTGGAAGACGTATTATTGAACAAACAATTAGAGAAGAGCTTCCAGAAGATTTTCAGACGTCGGAATTTCTGTTGAAGCATGGTCAGCTAGACGGAGTTATTGACCGTCATGATTTAAAAGAAACGTTAACAACTATTTTAGATATACACGTAGCAGGAGGTGACATCGAGTGGTAAGCGAATTAGAATTTGAACGTCCAATTGTCGAGTTGCGAAACAAGATTGCAGAGCTTAAAGAGTTTGCTAAAAACACAGAAGTGGATTTATCTAGCGAAATTGATAAGTTAGAAAATCGCTTAGAAAAAGTAGAAAACGATATTTACAATCATCTAAGCCCATGGAACCGTGTTCAAATTGCTCGTCATCCTGAGCGTCCTACAACACTCGATTATATTTCGCGCTTGTTTACAAACTTTTTAGAGTGTCATGGAGATCGCTTTTATGGAGATGATGAAGCAATCGTAGGAGGAATTGCCAAGTTTAATGGCGTGCCTGTTACCGTGATTGGACATCAGAGAGGTAAAGATACGAAAGAAAATATTCGCCGTAATTTTGGTATGCCTCACCCTGAAGGCTACCGTAAAGCACTGCGTCTAATGAAGCAAGCGGAGAAATTTAACCGCCCAATTATTTGCTTTATTGATACAAAAGGAGCTTATCCAGGAAAAGCGGCAGAAGAGCGCGGACAAAGCGAAGCTATTGCGAAAAACCTTTTCGAAATGGCTGGCTTAACTGTACCTGTTATTTGCATTGTAATTGGAGAAGGAGGAAGCGGGGGAGCCTTGGCATTAGGTTTAGGAAATCACCTTCATATGCTTGAGAACTCCACGTATTCAGTTATTTCTCCAGAAGGAGCGGCAGCCATTCTTTGGAAAGATTCTTCTCTTGCGAAAAAAGCTGCTGAAACGATGAAGATTACAGCACCAGATTTGAAAGAACTGGGTATTGTAGATGAAATGGTTTCAGAGGTAAAAGGTGGAGCTCACCGAGATATCGATGCACAAGCTGGATACATGGAGGGCATTATCAAGAAATCATTAAAAGAGCTGATGAATTTATCAAAAGAAGAGCTAGTGGAAGAGCGTTATTTAAAATACAAAAAAATCGGACAATTTGCAGCTGAAAACGATGCCATTACTATAAAATAAAGAAACGTGCACTCTTGAAAAATAAGGGTGCGCGTTTTTGTGCGGTTTGTATAGCCCTTCTCTATTGTGTTTACAAGTTCTTCGTGGTATTTTATAGACAGCAAAAACCTTTAAGTAAAAGTAGAAAAAGAGTGTTTTTTAAAAATTTCCTATGGTTATTAGCAGCTGTGCGAGCGTTTGTCTTTTCTCCAAAACGTGAGATATATAAGACATATCAGGCAGCAAGTATTGCTGTATGAATTGCAGGGAATAGTAAAACAAGAAGCAAACGATGAAGAAATTCATCGTTAAAGTGCTGTGTATTTGTTTGCTATTTGATTCAGCGCTACGTAGGTATTTCATAAGTTACACGTAAAGCAAGGTGAACAAGTCAGGGCAACAAAGTATTTGTTCACAGCCTGCTAGTACAAGGTTAGTAAAAGAAATAGCTATTTGCCCTATCTAAAGAGTAAATAGTAAATATATAGGAGGAAATTTGAATGCGTAAAACTAAAATTGTATGTACTATTGGACCAGCGAGTGAAAGTGTAGAAAAATTAGTTGAACTAATTAACTCAGGCTTAAACGTTTGTCGTCTAAACTTCTCTCACGGTGACTTTGAAGAGCACGGTGCACGTATTGTTAACATTCGTGAAGCTGCGAAACAAACAGGTAAAACAGTAGGTATCTTACTTGATACAAAAGGACCTGAAATTCGTACAAACACAATGGAAAATGGTGCAATTGAGTTACAAGAAGGCTCTGAAATCATTGTTTCTATGACAGAAGTAGTGGGAACAACTGAAAAATTCTCAATTACATATCCAGGTCTAATTGAAGACGTACACGTAGGATCAAAAATCCTTTTAGATGACGGTTTAATCGGTCTTGAAGTACTAGAAATCAATAAAACTGACGGTGAAATCAAAACAAAAGTACTTAACCCAGGTACATTAAAAAATAAAAAAGGTGTAAACGTGCCAAACGTAAGTGTAAACCTTCCTGGTATCACTGAAAAAGATGCTAACGATATTGTATTTGGTATCGAACAAGGCATTGATTTTATCGCTGCTTCTTTTGTGCGTCGCGCATCTGATGTATTAGAAATTCGTGAACTACTAGAAAAACACAATGCAGCTCACATTCAAATCATCTCAAAAATTGAAAACCAAGAAGGCGTAGATAACATCAAGGAAATTCTTGAAGTTTCAGACGGTTTAATGGTTGCTCGTGGTGACTTAGGAGTAGAAATTCCTGCTGAAGAAGTACCATTAGTACAAAAAGATTTAATCAAACAATGTAATGCGCTTGGCAAACCAGTTATTACAGCTACACAAATGCTTGATTCAATGCAACGCAACCCGCGTCCAACTCGTGCGGAAGCAAGTGACGTTGCCAATGCTATCTTTGATGGTACAGATGCAATTATGTTATCTGGTGAAACAGCTGCAGGTTCTTACCCAGTTGAAGCTGTACAAACAATGCATTCAATCGCTTCTCGTGCTGAGCAAGCTCTAAACTACTCTGAGATTTTACAACAGCGCAGCAAGCAAGTTGGCCCATCTATTACAGATGCAATTGGACAATCTGTTGTACACACAGCGCTTAACTTAAACGCTAGTGCAATCGTAGCGCCAACAGAAAGTGGTTATACAGCGAAAATTGTTTCTAAATATCGTCCGCAATCTCCAATCGTAGCTGTTGCAGCAAACGATTCTGTTGCACGTCGTCTGTCTCTAGTATGGGGTGTTACACCAGTTGTTGGTGAGCGCGTAAATACAATTGACGATATGTTAGATCACGCTGTAAATGACGCAGTAAAAACAGGCGTTGTAGCACACGGCGACTTAGTGGTTATTACAGCTGGTGTTCCAGTTGGAGAATCAGGTGCAACGAACTTAATGAAAGTTCAAGTTGTAGGTGACGTTCTTGCTAAAGGACAAGGAATTGGTCGTAAAGCAGCAGTTGGTAAAGTAGTTATTGCTAAAACTGCTGAAGAAGCAAATGCAAAAATGACTGAAGGTGCTATCCTTGTTACAAACAGCACAGATCGCGATATGATCAGTGCAATTGAAAAAGCAGGGGCTCTTATTACAGAAGAAGGCGGTCTAACAAGCCATGCAGCTGTAGTAGGGTTAAACTTAAGCATTCCTGTCATTGTAGGCGTAGAAAACGCAACAAGCGTATTCTCAGAAGATCAAGATATTACAGTTGATGCTTCACGCGGTGTTGTATACAACGGACACGCAAGCGTACTGTAAGAACACGTAGATGATAGAAAAAAGAGAAGGGGAATCCTTCTCTTTTTGTTTAGGCAATTCAATAAGCGAAGAGGTGATGATGGTGAGGAAGCTCCTTCCGCTCCTTCTTATTGTACCTGCTGTTGAGGTAATGATTTTGATTTATTCAAGTCATCTCATTGGTGTAATGTCAACATTTTTACTGATTATTGCTACCAGTTTTATTGGTGCGTTTCTAGCGAAAAAACAAGGAACATCTCTTTTTCAAAAAGCACAGCGTCAGATGAGCCAGGGACATGTTCCGAGCGGTGAAATCCTTGATGGTATGTGTGTACTATTTGGCGGACTGTTTCTGCTGTTTCCAGGCTTCTTGACAGATGTTGTAGGCTTTATCTTTTTACTGCCGTTTACACGCAGAATCGTTAAGCCTTTCCTTTTAACGTGGCTAAGAAGATTTTTTCAAGGACGTAATCGAATGACGATTATTCGTTAACTAGAAAGTGTGTGAAAGAAGCTTCTTTCACACACTTTTTCATTTTCCTATAATAAACTGCCACGTTTCTTTAAAAACCCCCGTTGTATGAAGAGTTTTTAGAATAACAAGAATAACAGGGCCAACTATTAATCCGAAAAATCCAATCAGTTGATATCCTACAAATAAAGCAATTAATGTAGCGAGAGGATCAAGACCAATGCTTGATGACAAAATTTTTGGTTCCATAATTTGTCGCTGCACAAGTACTACAGCATATAGTACCGAGAGCCCTACAGCAAATGACATGTTATCTGTTGCAAAGGCATAAATCATCCAAGGAACAAAAACCAGTCCTGTTCCGAGGTAAGGAAGAATATCTACTAAGCCAATTAATAAAGCGACCGTAATAGCATAATCAACCCTAAGAACAAGTAAACCAAAAAGAACGATGATTGTGGTAATCGAAATAAGCGTAAGCTGAGCTTTAATAAAACCAAACAGTGCATTTTTAAGCTCCACAACAACTGTCTGTCCATTTTCTCTTACTTTTTTAGGAATAAACACGCTGCTTTTAGCCATCAGCTTGTACCAATCTTTACTAATAAAAAAAGTAGCCAGCAATGAAAAAATAATCACAGTCGCTGCATTAGGCAATACGGATAAAAGTACTGGGATGCTTTGCAATACATTTTGCAAAAAATCGCCCACGGTTTGAGCGATATGGTTGCCTACCCCTTTAATGTTCGATAAAATAGTTGCTTGCTGACCGGTATTTAAGTTATTAAACATAGAAGTAATGCGTTCATAAAACGGAAGTATTTGTTCTGTAGCAATATTTTCAATAAATATGACCACTTCTTTGAAATTTGTGGGAACAACTTTCGCTAAATACGTACTTCCTGCAATGATTTCTGTGATAAGTAACGTAATAAGTCCGGCCAAAAGAGAGAAGATAAGAACCATTGACAGTAAAACAGCTAAGTAGCGGGGTAAGCGCAGCTTCAATTCAAATAGATTAACCATAGGGTTTATAAAAAAAGCGATGCAGCAGGCGATAATAAATGGATATATGAGAGAAGAGACATAATAACTAAGAAATATAGATGCTGCAATAATTGCCAACACACAAGCTAAGCGAAATAGTCGGTGTAAATGAAGCTTGTACACAATAAATAGAGGCCTCCTTGTAAACGATAGTTAACAAAAGAAAAAGCTACTCATAAAATATTTACGTAATACGCTTTAGATTTATCACAATAAAAAAAGAAAGGATGAGTAAAATGTTCTCACAACCCATGCTTTTTTTAGCTGTTTTACTCGTAATTGGATTAGTGGCTAAAAATCAATCATTAATCATTGCAGTTGCATTTTTACTTATTTTAAAATTAATCGGGTTAGACGGTAAGGTTTTTCCGTTTCTACAATCAAAAGGAATTAATATTGGAGTAACGGTTATTACAATTGCCGTTCTTGTGCCGATTGCAACAGGAGACATAGGATTCAAACAATTAGGAGAGGCTGTGAAATCTTCTTATGCCTGGATTGCTCTAGGAGCGGGAATTGCTGTAGCAATTATTGCCAAATATGGACTTACACTCTTGGAAGATGATCCGCATATTACGACTGCTTTAGTTTTTGGCACAATTCTTGCTGTGGCGCTGTTTCAAGGGGTGGCAGTAGGTCCGTTAATCGGTGCTGGAATTGCTTATTTATTTATGAAATTAACCGAACTTTTTTCGTAGAAATTTTTGTATAATAATAATTTTTTTAAAATTTCTTCTCTCTTTTGATTCACAAAAGTCAGATAATTGTTTATAATATATTTTGAGGCCGCATCTTTTTACATACAATTGTATGTTTTACCTATAGGGCTGTAACAAAGCAATGACACATGCAGATGTTTTGATTTTGTGTGTTATTGAAACAAATGGAAATGTAAGCATTTTCTTTACGTGGGGTAAAGGAATGTTCTTCCAAGATATATATTCAAAAGAGGCGCTTCGTATATCATTTAATGTCTAGTTGAGCAGAGGCTCAATTTTGTTTTTCACGTTTTACACAGAAAGGTATGGGGAATTTTTTCTGTAAAGGAGTGGAGATTTATGACAGCAACTCGAGGTCTAGAAGGGGTAGTCGCTACAACGTCAGCAGTAAGTTCAATTATTGATGACACTTTAACATATCAAGGCTACAATATTGATGATTTAGCGAATTATGCAACATTTGAAGAAGTGGTGTATTTACTATGGCACGGAAAATTACCTAACAAAGAAGAATTATCTGTGTTTTCTAGATTACTAGCAGAAAACGCTAAATTACCCCAAGAAGTCTTAGATCATTTCAAAACTTATCCAATTAAAGATGTTCATCCAATGGCAGCTTTAAGAACAGTCGTATCACTATTGGGGTTGTATGATCCTGAAGCTGATTTAATGGATGAAGAAGCAAATTATCGCAAAGCTGTTCGTTTGCAAGCACAATTACCAACGGTGGTAACGGCTTTTTCAAGAGTCCGTAACGGATTAGAGCCAATTGAACCAAACGAAAACTATAGCATTGCCGCTAACTTTTTATATATGTTAACCGGCGAAGAGCCAACTGATATCCAAGTAGAGGCATTTGATAAAGCACTTGTCTTACACGCTGACCATGAGCTAAATGCTTCAACTTTTACAGCTCGTGTCTGTGTGGCAACGTTATCCGATATTTATTCAGGAATTACAGCCGCTATTGGAGCGTTAAAGGGTCCTCTTCACGGGGGAGCGAATGAAGCTGTTATGAAAATGTTGTCTGACATTCAAACAGTTGAAAACGCAGAACCTTACATTCGCGAAAAGCTCGCGAAAAAAGAAAAGATTATGGGATTTGGACATCGTGTGTATCAACAGGGTGATCCTCGTGCCAAGCACTTGAAAGAAATGTCTGAAAAACTTACCAAACAAGCAGGAGATACAACGCTATACGATATGTCAGTAAAAATTGAAGAGATCGTAACAGGCGAGAAAAAGCTTCCGCCAAACGTTGACTTCTATTCAGCTTCTGTATACCACAGCTTAGGGATTGATCACGATCTATTTACTCCGATCTTTGCCGTAAGCCGCGTATCAGGATGGATTGCTCACATTTTAGAGCAGTATTCAAACAATCGTTTGATTCGTCCAAGAGCTGATTATATCGGTCCTGGAAAACAAACGTACATTCCGCTTGAAGAGCGCAGCTAAACAATGTGACGAAGGTGCTCACGTTCGTTGAGCACTTTTCCATAAGTGAAAGTAGACAAATTTTTTAAGGAGGTCATTCTCATGACAAAAGGTGAACAAATTTCTGTAGCAAACGGCGTATTAAACGTACCAAATAACCCAATTATTCCATTTATCGAAGGTGACGGAATTGGTCCGGATATCTGGGCAGCAGCTTCTCGCGTATTAGAAGCAGCGGTTGCAAAAGCATACAATGGTGAAAAAGAAATCGTTTGGAAAGAAGTATTAGCAGGTGAAAAAGCATTTAATCAAACTGGCGAATGGTTACCGGAAGAAACGTTAGATGCAATTCGCGAATACATAATTGCAATCAAAGGACCATTAACAACACCAGTAGGCGGTGGAATTCGTTCTCTAAACGTGGCATTGCGTCAAGAATTAGACTTATTCACATGCTTACGTCCTGTTCGCTACTTTGACGGCGTACCTTCTCCAATTAAGCGCCCTGAAGATACAGATATGGTTATCTTCCGTGAAAATACTGAAGATATTTATGCTGGTATTGAATATGCGAAGGGTTCTGAAGAAGTACAAAAGCTTGTTTCATTCCTACAAACGGAATTAGGCGTAAATAAAATTCGTTTCCCTGAAACTTCTGGATTAGGTATTAAGCCTATTTCTTCTGAAGGAACAGAGCGTCTTGTGCGTGCAGCAATCAACTATGCAATTGAACAAGGACGCAAGTCTGTTACGCTTGTACACAAAGGTAACATTATGAAATATACAGAAGGCGCATTTAAAAATTGGGGCTATGAGCTAGCTGAAAAAGAATTCGGCGATAAAGTATTTACTTGGGCTCAATATGACCGCATCGTTGAAAAAGAAGGTGCACAGGCTGCAAACAAAGCTCAAGCAGAAGCAGAAGCAGCAGGAAAAATTATTGTAAAAGATTCAATTGCTGATATCTTCTTACAACAAATTTTAACTCGTCCACGTGAATTCGATGTAGTAGCAACAATGAATTTAAATGGAGATTACATTTCAGATGCATTAGCAGCGCAAGTTGGTGGTATCGGAATTGCTCCAGGAGCAAACATCAACTATGAAACTGGACATGCTATCTTTGAAGCAACTCACGGTACAGCACCTAAATATGCTGGTTTAGATAAAGTAAATCCATCTTCTGTATTATTATCAGGTGTGTTAATGCTTGAACACCTTGGCTGGAATGAAGCAGCGGATTTAATCATGAAATCAATGGAAAAAACAATTGCTTCAAAAGTAGTAACATATGATTTCGCACGTTTAATGGACGGCGCAACAGAAGTGAAGTGTTCAGAGTTCGCTGATGAATTAATTAGCAATCTAGGAAAACAAGTAACAGTTTAATAGCTATTCATTTAGGGGAGGAATTATAATGGCAAATATGCGTAAAAAAGTATCTGTTATCGGAGCGGGCTTTACAGGAGCTACAACTGCTTTTTTAATTGGTCAAAAAGAGTTAGCTGATGTTGTATTAGTTGATATTCCGCAATTAGAAAATCCAGCTAAAGGTAAAGCGCTGGATATGTTAGAAGCAAGTCCTGTACAAGGATTTGACGCTAACATTACAGGAACAGCCAACTACGAAGACACAGCTGATTCTGACATTGTCATTATTACAGCTGGTATCGCGCGTAAGCCAGGTATGAGTCGCGATGATTTAGTAACAACGAACCAAAAGATCATGAAGTCTGTTACTCAAGAAGTTGTTAAATACTCACCAAACTGTCATATTATCGTGTTAACAAACCCGGTAGATGCTATGACGTACACAGTATTTAAAGAATCTGGTTTTCCTAAAAACCGCGTAATCGGTCAATCAGGTGTATTAGATTCTGCACGTTTCCGTACGTTCGTAGCGCAGGAGTTAAACATTTCGGTAAAAGATATCACAGGTTTTGTACTTGGTGGACATGGCGATGATATGGTACCTCTTGTACGCTACTCGTATGCTGGCGGTATTCCTCTTGAAACGCTTATTCCAAAAGCGCGCCTTGAAGCAATTGTTGAACGAACACGCAAAGGCGGCGGCGAGATCGTTAACTTATTAGGCAACGGAAGTGCGTACTATGCTCCTGCTGCTTCTTTAGTGGAAATGACAGAAGCGATCTTAAAAGATCAGCGTCGTATTTTACCAGCGATTGCTTACCTAGAGGGTGAATATGGTTATAACGGCATCTACTTAGGTGTTCCAACCGTATTAGGAGCTGCAGGAATTGAGCAAGTAATTGAATTAGAACTGACTGATTCTGAAAAAGCTTCTTTAGATCAATCAGCAAAATCAGTTAAAACTGTCATGGGTGTATTAGCTTAATACAATAAAATAGGTTTGAGTATAGGTTTTTATCAATATTCAAACAATATTCACAAGGAAAATTCGGGGGAAACCTCGAATTTTTCTTGTATATAAAGAAAAGCTATTACTATATACAAAAGGTGGAATGATGATGGTATTAGGTAAAAAACAAAAAATAGGTCGAAGTATTGAAGATATAAAAGTTGGAGAAAAATTAACGCTAACTGAACGAATTGAAGATAAAGATATCTTATTGTACTTAGGGCTGACAAATGATTCTAACCCTTTATACATTCAGCATGATTACGCATCTCAGACACCTTTTAAGAAACCTATTGTGCCAAGTATTATGATTACTGGTATTATGACAGCAGCCATTTCGAAGTATTTGCCCGGACCTGGAAGCCACGTTGCAGAACATACGGTAGCCTTCCCCAAAAAGATTCATCACTATAGCACGATTGAATTTTTATTTGAAGTGACAGAGGTAGATGTTTCTTCTAGAACTGTTACGATTGAGGTGGAAGCGGTCAATGAGCAAAAAGAGAAAGTAGTAACGGCGCAGTTTCTTGTGTATCCGCCGTTTAGACTTCCATCAGTGGAGACACACGACTTTGAAAATTTTTAAAATGCCGTAAATATTTATAAGTATAGAAGAAACTCTTTGACCCTATTTTCTGAAAATGTTGAAATGTATTGGAGAACGAGGCTAAAACATTGTATGATAAGAGAAGATAAATAGAAAATAATATCATTTGGATGAAGCTGCGGTTTAATTTAACTAGATGGAGGCTTATATCGTTAATATGAGTAAGAAATTATTAGTCGTAGATGATGAACAATCAATTTCAACATTATTACAATATAATTTACAACAAGCTGGCTTTACAGTAGAAACAGCTGAAGACGGGGAAGAAGGATACAACAAGGCACTAGAAGGAAAACCGGATTTAATTGTGTTAGACTTGATGCTTCCTAAGATGGATGGAATCGAAGTTTGTAAAAAGCTTCGTCAGCAAAAAGTGATGACGCCTATTTTAATGTTAACTGCAAAAGACGATGAGTTCGACAAAGTATTAGGGTTAGAGCTTGGCGCAGATGACTACATGACGAAACCATTTAGTCCTCGAGAAGTAGTAGCGCGTGTAAAAGCCATTTTACGCAGAACACAAATTATTGCTCAGGAAAATGAACAAGAGGAAGATGGCGAACGCATCATGATCGGTGATTTAAAAATTCTTCCAGATCATTATGAGGCCTACTTTAATCAAGAGCAGCTTGAGCTTACTCCAAAAGAATTTGAGTTATTATTATATTTGGCAAAATACAAAGGACGGGTATTAACTCGTGATCAGCTGCTAAGTGCAGTGTGGAATTATGATTTTGCTGGAGATACGCGAATTGTAGATGTGCACATCAGCCATTTGCGTGAGAAAATTGAACATAATACGCGAAAACCTGTTTATATAAAAACGATTAGAGGATTAGGATATAAACTGGAGGAACCAAAGGTAGATGAATAAATTTCGTTCAAGGCTACTTTTGGCTCTATTAGTACTTATTATTATTGTATTAGTAGGTCTTGGCCTGCTGCTGGGACAGTTGTTTAAAAACTTTTATTTTCAGACGTTTCAAGAGCGAATGGAAAAAGAGGCAAAGCTTGTAGAAATGTACATTAGCGAAGAAGGTATCACAAGTCCTGCTTTAAAATCTAAAGTTGATCAAATCAGCCATTCGTTAAGTGTACGAACGACTATCGTTCAAAAAGACGGAAAAATATTAGTTGACTCAAATCCAGGTAGCAAGCAGCAAAGAATCGAAAAAAGTATCGTAATCCAACAAGTATTAAAAAAGCAGTTAAACAGTAAAAAAAGCTTTGATCAAATTAAAGAAGATTACGACTTATATTACTATGGTATCCCGCTTATTATAGAAGGTAAGCAAGAGGGATTTGTTGTGCTGAGTACATCGTTTGATTCATTAAAACAAGTAAATCAGCAAATTTGGGGCCTTCTTATTGGAAGCTTAGGTCTAGCTTTGATTGTGATTTTACTCTTAGGTGTAAAGATTATGGGACGCTATACCCGTCCTATTGAATCGGCAACCAAAGTGGCTATGGAACTTGCAAAAGGGAATTATAAAGCTCGTACATATGAAGATTATGTAGATGAAACAGGGATGCTGAGTCAGTCTATTAACGCACTTGCTCGTAATCTGCAAGAGTCTATCACTAATCAAGAAATGCAGCAGGACAGGCTGCGCACGCTAATTGAAAATATGGGAAGCGGTATGCTTCTTATCGATAGTAGAGGCTATATAAACTTAGTAAATCGAGCTTATAAAGAGCAGTTTCATATACATCCGGATGACTTCCTTTATCATTTGTATTACGAGGTATTTGAGCATAAAGAAATCATTAAGCTTGTGGAAAAAATATTTATGACGGAAGTAAAGGTTCGAAAACAAGTGGTTCTGCCTTTAAATATTGAACGAAGATATTTTGATGTTTACGGAGCGCCGATTATTGGCTTAAACGATGAATGGAAAGGGATTGTGCTTGTTTTCCATGATATTACTGAGCTGAAAAAGCTAGAACAAGTTCGCCGTGACTTTGTAGCGAATGTGTCTCATGAACTAAAAACTCCTATTACGTCTATAAAAGGGTTTAGTGAGACATTGTTAGACGGTGCCATGGAAGATCCACAGCTGCGCCAGCAGTTTCTATCTATCATTTTAACGGAAAGTCAGCGCATGGAGAGCTTGATTCAAGATCTTTTAGATTTGTCTAAAGTTGAACAGCAAGGGTTTAAACTAAGTATTCATTCAGTAGATCTGAATACGCTTCTTTACGAAGTGACGATAGTGCTATCAAACCGAGCGACTGAAAAAGAAATCACGCTAACGTTAGATACGCTTCCTGAAGAAGCGTGGATTGATGGTGACAGTCAGCGCCTTATGCAAGTGTTTGTTAACTTAATCGGCAATGCGCTCATGTATACAATGCCTGGAGGAACTGTTCACGTTTCGCTTGAAGAGGAAGAAGAAACGATTACAGTTCATGTTCAAGATACAGGTATCGGTATTGATTCTGATGAAATTTCACGTATTTTTGAGCGCTTTTACCGAGTAGATAAAGCAAGAAGCCGTAATTCTGGAGGAACAGGTCTTGGATTAGCAATTGTTAAACATCTTGTTGAAGCTCATAAAGGGGAAATTGAAGTGAAAAGTGAAGTCAATAAAGGGACAACTTTTTCGGTCAAGCTGCACAAGTATTTGCCGCAGATGTAAAATGTTTACGTTCCTTTTACAATTTATTTAATGTAGCTTAATAATTAATTGATACAATTTTTCATGGAAACCCCTTCATCCAAGGAGCCAATGTGTAAGGCGAAAATAGCTTTAACCGTGCTATTTTCGCCGATTCTTTTTGACAATTTCTATCCATTCACATGTTACACCGCCTAAAATAACTAGGCGGTGTTTTTATTTTATGATGTACAAATCTTATCACCACATGAAAATAAAACGTTGAATTCAAGAGTACTTTTTGTTCTTAAAGCTTATTGTTTGCTAAAATAAAGGTAAGATAAGAAGAGAGCGAAATGGAGGAACATGAATGACACAAAAACTAGTATTAATTGACGGGAATAGTATTGCCTACCGTGCATTTTTTGCTTTGCCGCTTTTAAACAATGATAAAGGAATACATACAAATGCCATATATGGCTTTACTACAATGCTGACACGTATCTTAGAGGAAGAGAAGCCGACGCATTTACTTGTGGCATTTGACGCAGGGAAAACAACGTTTCGTCACAAAACATTTACAGAATACAAAGGAGGCAGACAAAAGACGCCTCCTGAACTTTCAGAGCAGTTTCCCTTTATTCGTGAGTTATTAGATGCATATGGGATTAAGCGTTATGAACTGCCTGATTATGAAGCAGATGATATTATCGGTACACTTTCAAAACAAGCTGAACAAAAAGGAATGGCCGTAAAAGTCATTTCCGGAGATAAAGATTTACTTCAGCTTGTGTCAGAACATGTAACCGTAGATATTACGAGAAAAGGAATTACGGATGTCGATTCCTATACGCCTGCAGCCATTGATGAAAAGTATGGTATTACGGCTGCACAAATTATTGATATGAAAGGCCTTATGGGGGACAGCTCGGATAATATCCCAGGCGTGCCCGGAGTCGGCGAAAAAACAGCCTTAAAGCTATTAAAAGAGTTCGAAACGGTTGAAAATGTATTGAAATCTATCGATCAAGTCAGCGGTAAAAAATTAAAAGAAAAGCTAGAAGATAATCGTGAATCAGCCATCATGAGTAAAAAGCTTGCAACGATTTATTGCGAAGCGCCTCTTGAAGTATCTGTAGAAGATGCAAAGTATGACGGGTTTGAATCTTCAAAGGTCATCTCATTATTTAAAGAGCTTGGGTTTAATTCTCTGCTTGCTAAATTTGGTGAATCAGCAGAAGAGGAAGCAGATTTTGAAGAACTGACGTTTGAAATAGCGCAGGAAGTTCACGATGATATGTTAACAAGCGAAGCAGCTCTGATCGTAGAAGGGTATGAAGAAAACTATCATCACAATCAGCTGCTCGGTTTTGGAATCAGCAACAAAAATGGCCACTATTTTATTGATAAAGATACAGCTCTTTCATCTTCTAAATTTAAAGCGTGGTTAGAAGATGAACGTGTAAAAAAGACGGTGTTTAATGGAAAACGCACGATTGTATCGTTAAAATGGGCGGGGCATGAAATTAAAGGAATTGAACATGATGTAATGATTGCTTCTTACATCTTGAATCCTGCTGAGGCAAATGATGACCTAGCGACAATTGCAAAATTAAAAGGGTATCATCAAGTGCAATCAGATGAAGCTGTGTATGGAAAAGGAGCTAAGCGAAGCATTGCGGAAGCTGATCAGCTAGCTGAGCATGTTATAAGAAAAGCAGCCGCCGTCGCTTATTTAAAAGAAGTGTTAGAAAAAGAATTGGTTGAAAATGAACAGTTTGAGCTGTTTGAGAAGCTTGAAATGCCTCTTGCCATTGTCCTTGCTGATATGGAATATCAAGGGGTGAAAATTGACCGGGCGCGTTTAGATGAAATGGGCGAAGATCTTCGAGAACAGCTTGAAAAAATTGAAGCGAAAATCTACGAATACGCTGGACAAGAATTTAATATTAATTCGCCAAAGCAGCTAGGAGTTGTTCTTTTTGAAAAAATGCAGCTTCCAGTCATAAAGAAAACAAAAACAGGCTATTCCACATCAGCTGATGTATTAGAGCAATTAGCTAGTACCCATGATATTATCCCAGAGATTTTACAATACCGTCAGCTAGGAAAATTACAGTCTACGTATATTGAAGGATTAAAAAAGGTTATTCATGAAAGCGATGGAAAAGTTCATACCCGCTTTAATCAAACATTAACTCAAACGGGAAGGTTAAGCTCAGTAGATCCTAACTTGCAAAACATCCCGATTCGTCTTGAAGAAGGTAAAAAAATAAGAGGTGCGTTTGTGCCTTCACAGCCCGATTGGTTAATATTTGCGGCGGATTATTCACAAATTGAGCTGCGCGTACTGGCTCATATTGCAGATGATGAAAAGCTAATCGATGCGTTTAAGCATGACTTAGATATCCATACGAAAACAGCGATGGATGTGTTCCACGTCGAAAGAGAAGAAGTAACGTCGAATATGCGCCGTCAGGCTAAAGCAGTTAACTTTGGAATCGTCTATGGCATTAGTGATTACGGTTTATCGCAAAGTTTAGGAATTACAAGAAAAGCAGCGGCTACTTTTATTGAACGCTATTTAAAAAGCTTCCCTGGTGTACAGGAGTATATGGATACGATTGTACGCGATGCAAAAGAAAAGGGATATGTAACAACGCTCTTGCACCGCCGACGTTACTTGCCTGAAATCACGAGCCGAAACTTTAACCTCCGCAGCTTCGCTGAGCGTACGGCGATGAATACGCCTATCCAAGGGACGGCAGCTGATATTATTAAAAAAGCAATGATTGAAATGGATAAGCGCTTAAAAGATGAAAATCTTCAGGCTAAGCTGCTGCTTCAAGTACACGATGAGCTGATTTTTGAAGCCCCAGAAGAAGAAATTAAAATTTTAGAGAAAATCGTACCAGAAGTAATGGAGAACGCTTTAGAGTTAGAAGTTCCGTTGAAAGTAGATTATTCTTACGGAAAGACTTGGTACGAAGCAAAGTAGTGGAAAAAGGATGTGACAAACGTGCCAGAATTACCAGAAGTTGAAACCGTCAGACGTACGTTAATTGAATTAGCCAGTGGAAAGACCATTGAGCGTGTAACAGTTAAATGGCCCAATATTATCAAACGTCCTGAACAAGTTGAACAGTTTTGTGACGCGCTTGTTGGACAAACCATTCGAGATGTTGAACGCAGAGGTAAGTTTTTGAAAATTGTGCTCGATGATTATACCATGGTTTCTCATTTACGTATGGAAGGTAAATATGCTCTCCATGAGAATGCAGAAGAACCAGATAAGCATGTACACGTCTTTTTTCACTTCACCGATGGAACAGAATTGCGATACCGGGATGTAAGGAAGTTTGGTACTATGCACTTATTTAAAAAGGGAGAGGAAGATCTGTTTCCTCCTCTTATTGGCCTTGGACCTGAACCGTTTGACGAAACATTTAATCCAAGTCAATTAAAAATGAGAATCGGCAAAACTTCTCGAAAAATCAAGCCGGTTTTACTCGATCAAAATGTCGTGGTTGGGCTTGGAAATATTTATGTAGATGAAGCACTGTTTCGCGCAGGGATTCATCCTGAACGAGTGGCCAGCCAATTAACAGACGAAGAGTATGAAAAATTGTACAAAGAAATTGTAGCGACTCTTCAAGAAGCTGTGAAACAAGGAGGCAGCACGATTCGCACGTATGTAAATACACAGGGACAAATAGGCATGTTTCAGCAGCAGCTTTATGTGTACGGAAGAAAAGGCGAATCTTGTAAAATGTGCGGTACGCCAATTGAAAAATTTGTTGTAGGCGGTAGAGGAACACATATCTGCCCAAATTGTCAGCCGGCTAAAAAATAACAATGGATGGGCTCCTTTCATATACTACGTATAGACAGAAAGGAAAGGAGTCCTCTCATCATGATAACATTTTCTTTACTTATTCTTGCTTTTGCCGTAAGTCTTGACAGCTTTAGCGTTGGCCTGACGTACGGACTTCGAAAGGTGAAAATCCCGCTGAAATCCATTTTTATTATTTCATGTTGCTCAGCATTTTCTTTAATGTTTTCTATGTTTTTAGGAAAAGTACTTACGCATCTATTTTCAGTGGATGTACTAAATAAAGTAGGCGGAGGTATTCTTGTTCTGCTTGGGATGTGGATTTTATACCAGTTTTTTTGTCCGGCAGATTCATCTCGAGTGAAAGAAGAAAAAACATTAGTGAAAATTGAAATTAAGTCAATTGGCCTAGTCATTAACGTATTGAAAAAGCCAATTGCAGCAGATTTAGATAATTCAGGTTCCATCAATGGAATTGAAGCATTTATACTTGGAATTGCATTATCTCTTGATGCATTTGGAGCAGGGTTTGGAGCGGCTTTATTAGGTTATTCGCCGTATGCTCTAGCAATTGCTGTAGCTCTTATGAGTTCTCTTTTTTTAAGTGCGGGCATACAGTTTGGCAAGGTTTTTTCACGTTTATCATGGATGAAAATGTTCTCGTTTGTACCAGGAGTTCTGCTCATTATTTTAGGTATTTTTAGATTTTAAATAAAGAGATAAAGGAGAGACCAATGTCTATTGTAATTGGATTAACGGGCGGAATTGCAAGCGGAAAAAGCACGGTAACCGGAATGCTACGAGATATCAATATTCCGGTAATTGATGCTGATCACATTGCAAAAGAAGTCGTAGAACCAGGAAAAGAAGCATACAAACAAATTGTCGAGACGTTCGGCCGCTCTATTCTTCACGAGAATGCGGAAATCAATCGAGCGGCTTTAGGGGAAATTGTGTTTTATCAAGAGGAAGAACGTAAAAAGTTGAATGCAATTGTACATCCTGCCGTAAGAAAAGAAATGCTTTCTCAAAAGGAAAGCTATATAGAGGAAGGTTACGAAGCCGTTGTATTAGATATTCCGCTGCTGTTTGAAAGTGATTTGACACACTTAGTCGATAAAGTAGTGGTTGTATATGTCGATGAGTCTGTGCAGCTAGAAAGATTAAAGTCACGTAATAATCTCTCAGCGGAAGATGCTTATGCGCGTATCCATGCACAGCTGCCTTTGATTCAAAAAGTAGCTTTAGCCGATGCGGTGATCAATAACAACGGTCCTGTAGAGGAAACAAAACAACAGCTTTTAAGTATATTAGCCCTATGGCTAGATTAAAGAGTGAATGATTGCATTCACTCTTTTTTTATTGGGAATATTTAAGGACTTCTAAAAAAGAATGTGTTAAATATCTGTTCTCGCTATATACATATAGTAAAACTTAATTAAAATAATTTATTAAAAAAAATTAATATTATTCACTTTTTAAATATTTATGTTATACTATTCAATATAAAAAGTTAAATAGTATAACACATATAGAGAGGGGTATAGCCATGAAAGCACGTATTGCCATTAATGGTTTTGGGAGAATAGGAAGAATGGTGTTTCGCACAGCGATTATAGAGGAAAATTTAGATATTATTGCAATAAATGCATCTTATCCAGCAGAAACGTTAGCACATTTAATCAAATATGACTCTATACACGGACCATTTAATGGAGATGTCAAATGTGATGATGATGCGCTAATTGTTAACGGTAAAAGAATTCAGCTATTAAATTCACGTGATCCGCTGAATTTGCCTTGGAAAGAGCTTGGGATTGATTTAGTTGTTGAAGCAACGGGGAAATTTAATTCAAGAGAAAAAGCGCAGTTACATATTGAAGCAGGTGCGAAAAAAGTTGTGTTAACGGCACCGGGTAAACAAGAAGATATTACCATTGTGATGGGCGTAAACGAACGAGAGTTTGATGTGAATCAGCATAACATTATTTCTAATGCCTCTTGTACGACAAATTGTCTAGCTCCAGTTGTCAAGGTACTAGACGAAGCGTTCACAATTGAAAACGGTTTAATGACGACCGTTCATGCATATACAAATGATCAAAAGAATATCGATAATCCGCATAAAGATTTGCGAAGAGCCCGTGCGTGTGCTCAATCAATTATTCCTACAACAACTGGAGCAGCCAAGGCACTTTCATTAGTTCTTCCACATTTAAAAGGAAAGCTTCATGGGATGGCGCTTCGTGTACCAACGCCGAACGTATCGCTTGTCGATTTAGTTGTGGATGTAAGGAAACCTGTGACGATGGAAGATGTTAATTTAGCGTTTATTAAAGCTGCTGAAGGGCCATTAAAGAATATTTTAAATTTAACAATGGAACCACTCGTATCAATTGACTTTAATACAAATCCTCATTCAGCTATTGTAGATGGACTATCCACGATCGTAATGGAAGATCATAAAATTAAAGTGTTAGCTTGGTACGATAACGAGTGGGGCTACTCTCAGCGCGTAGTCGATTTGGTAAGATATATTGCTGCAGAAATGCGTAATGGATCAAAAATAAGAGTAAGCTAAGAAAGCTATTGATTGCTTTTAAAAAAACAGGGAGCTATCGCCCTGTTTTTTTTGTTTTTATTCAAAAGAATAGGGAAAAGCAATAAGATAAGCATGCAAAGGGGTGTTTATTTTCCTCAATTTTAATAAAAAATTAATAGTCGTTTAGAAGCTTTTACACACTGTTTCACGAGAATACAGGGGTAATTTGTATAGGTCTATCTGCAAGAACAATCTTTAATAAAATCAAAACACGTATTGCAAAATAAATGTAAACAAAGTATACTATGTTTCGTGAACTTCTTGTGTACCTTTCGGTGATGTGGCTACTTAAAGGGTTAGGACCTCTTTGGACTAACTTTCCCCCGTGGTAGTTAACATGCTATATGGCGAAAGAACTTCATGTTTAACGATTAAAAATTGTTAAAGGGGGAAATATCATTATGGAAACAATGGGTCGTCATGTCATCTCAGAATTATGGGGATGCGATTTCGATAAGTTAAATGATATTGATTATATTGAAAAAACGTTTGTTGATGCAGCTTTAAAATCTGGTGCGGAAGTTCGCGAAGTAGCGTTCCATAAATTTGCACCTCAAGGTGTAAGTGGCGTTGTTATTATTTCAGAATCACATTTAACGATTCACAGCTTCCCAGAGCATGGTTATGCAAGTATCGATGTTTATACTTGTGGTCATTTAGATCCTACAATCGCAGCAGATTATATTGCAGATGCTCTAAGTGCACAGACACGTGAAACAATTGAATTGCCACGTGGAATGGGTCCTGTTCAGGTAAAACAAACTAAAGCGAATGCACTTTAATAGTGTCGATTGATTACGTAAGTTAAGAGGTGTATTACACACCTCTTTTTAGTATATAAATTTTTAATACGCAAAAACAAAGGGGATAACAACATGGGGGTAGTACAAGCAGTTAAATCTTTATTTTCTAATCATGTAGAAACAAGCGATCACCATTCAGATCCGACTCTAAAAACGCATTATTATAAAACAACGGCTGGGAATGCATTTAAGCAAGTTCATGAAATGTTGAAGCACATGCAAGGGATAGAGATACTTGCTGCATATGAAGAGCGAGGAGAAATTAGCTTAAACGTTGTAAAAGGAAGAAAAGCTTTTGTTGTGATTACCATTATTAACGTACGTCCTCTTGAAACCGCTATCGATTTTTCTGCTACAACAGAATCAAAAGTGGTGCCGGTTGATTTTGGTTTTAGTAAAGAACTCGTACGTACGCTTTATAAGAGCTTTGATCAAAAACTTATTCCTCTTTCTTCGTAAGTTCCTTGTCATTTTTGAATTTCAGGAAATAAAATGGGGAAATTCCTTTTCCTTTACTTGTATTCAAGCCTTGTTTTCTATAAGATGGAATAAAGCAAATCCTTTAATACAGCATCGTGTTTGTTAAAGGAAATGATGATAAAAATCATAATGAATGGCGAATAGCCGGCTAACATAGATGGAAATTAACTTATATAAGAGAAAATAAAAAGAAAAACAAGGTTTATTATTGGAGCTGAGAATATGAAGTGCCCATCCTGTCATTACAATGGAACGAGAGTGCTGGACTCGCGCCCTGTAGAAGAAGGCCGCTCTATTCGTAGAAGACGTGAATGCGAAGAGTGTCACTATCGTTTTACAACTTTTGAGAAAGTAGAAGAACTTCCGTTAATTGTTGTAAAAAAAGATGGAGCGAGAGAAGAGTTCAGCAAAGACAAAATCCTTCGAGGGTTAATTAAGGCGTGTGAAAAACGCCAAGTAAGCTTAAAACAATTAGAAGATACCGTACACGATATTGAAACAGAGCTGCGCAGTCAGGGTACATCAGAGGTGCAGTCAGATGTGGTAGGAGAAATGGTGATGGAGCGATTAGCTGCTATCGATGAAGTCTCTTATGTTCGATTTGCTTCTGTATACCGACAATTTAAAGACATCAATGTATTTATTGATGAATTAAAAGATTTAATTAAGAAGGAACGACTGTAAAAGAGCTATTGAAGTATTCTTTAGGCTCTTTTTTTGTCATTTCTATTACTTTAAAAGTAGGTAGGGAACGACATGAAAGAACAACATTGGAAAGAAATGATACCGGTCGATCGTTATGTTGTTCGTTCGAACGGCATACTGCAGGAATACGACCGAAAGATTTTAACCATGCTCTATCAGCCGTTGGTGGGTACGACCTGCTTTGGTCTGTATATGACGCTATGGAGCGAGCTGGAACAAGACCGTTTATGGGGGAAAGAGTCTACACATCATCATCTAATGTCAATGATGCAAATTAATTTGAAAGCTATTTACCATGAGCGGTTAAAATTAGAAGGCATTGGTTTGTTAAAAACATATATTAAGGAAGAAGATGATGTTCGTGTGTTCATTTATGAGCTCATTCCTCCTCTTACGCCCCATCAGTTTTTTAACGACGGTGTGTTAAATGTATATTTATATAACCGACTTGGAAAATCCATCTTTCAAAAAGTGAAAAATTATTTTTCGGATTCACTCGTCGATGACCAATCGTTTAAAGATGTCACGCATTCATTTAACGATGTATTTAAATCAGTTAAAGCAACAGAGCTGGCTCCAAGTTTTCAGTCTGAAAGCAAGGATGTATTTTCTCCTGATGCTCAAACGGACTTTGTGGATTCCTCCAAACGCGCTTCTATTGAGATGAGCCCGGATTCCTTTGATTTTGATTTATTTTTAGCAGGTCTAACAGATTCAATGATTTCGAAAAGGTCCATTACATCTAAAGTAAAACAAGCGATTGAAAAACTAGCTTTTTTATACGGTATCGATCCTCTTCAAATGAAAAATGTGGTGCTCGATTCGCTAAATGAGAACGATCAAGTTGATATTGAATTGCTTAGAAAAGCAGCACAGTCCTTTTACCAATTTGAAAATGGAGAAGCACTTCCAAATCTAAGCGAACAAATTCAGCCGCCTATGCTTCGTACCATGCAGGAAAAGCAGCCGCAGACAAAGGAAGAGCAGCTTATTCAACAGCTTGAAGTGACTTCTCCTCGACAGCTTTTGATCGAGTTTTCCGGGGGAGCAGAGCCTTCAAAAGCAGATTTGCAAATGATTGAAGAAGTGATGTTTAACCAAAAACTTTCACCAGGGGTAGTAAATGTTCTGATTTACTATGTTATGCTAAGATCCGATATGAAATTGTCTAAGAGCTATGTAGAGAAAATTGCTGGACACTGGGCGCGCAAAAAGGTCCAAACTGTTCAAGATGCCATGAATTTAGCTAAAAATGAACAGAAAGAATATCAGAATTGGACTGAAGCAAAGCAAAATAAAAAAACGGCTGGACGAAAGATTGTGCGTAAAGAAATGGTGCCAGAGTGGCTGAGCGATGAAGAAAAAGAAGAGAAAAAGCAGCCTTCAAAAGAAGTGGACGGATTTGAAGAAGAAAAACGAAAGCTACAAGAAGAGCTCAAGCAGTTAGATCAAGAGCTAAAACAAAAGCATAAAGAATAAAAAGCAGGTATGATAGAGACGAGGTGAAAAAGATGAAGCCTATCAATGATTCACTAAATCAGTTAGTGAACAAAAAGGATTTTAAAGCACGCTTAGAAGCGTTAAGAAACAGTATCCTGTCTAATCCTGAAGTTAAAACATTTTTACAAGAGCATCGCCATGAGTTAGATGAGCAAATGGTCGACCGAGGTCTGATGAAGATGCATGAATTTATCGACCAAAGCAAATGCTGTGACAAGTGTCCTTCTCTGCAAAGCTGTGTCAACATGGTGAAAGGATACCACCCTCAGCTGGTTGTAAAAGGCCGTAATATTGATTTACAGTATGAACGCTGTCCTAGAAAAGTACAAGAAGATGAGCGAAAAGAACAAGAATCTTTTATTCAGTGTATGTACGTGCCGAAAGAAATTTTACAGGCAACAATGTCTGATATCGAAATTGAGCAGGGAAGATTTGAGGCCATTAAACTAGTAAGAGATTTTGTGCGAGAATATGAGCCAAATAAGAAAATGAAAGCTTTGTATTTACACGGTTCGTTTGGTGTGGGGAAAACGTATTTTCTTGGAGCAATTGCCAATGCGTTAGCCGAAAAGAAAGTGAAATCTACCATTCTGTATGTCCCGGAGTTTTTGCGTGAGTTAAAAGGTTCGTTTCAAGATCAAAGCTTCAATGAGAAAATAGAGTATGTCAAAAAAGTACCGGTTCTTATGCTTGATGATCTCGGAGCAGAATCCGTAACGAGCTGGATGCGAGACGATGTGCTCGGAACCATTTTACAATTTCGCATGCTCGAAAATTTGCCGACATTTTTCAGCTCGAATTTAAATTTTAAAGAGCTTCAACATCATTTGACTTATACCCAAAGAGGCGAGCAGGAAGAGCTCAAAGCCGCTCGTGTCATGGAACGAATTAAGTCTCTAGCCGTTCCTGTTGAAATGAATGGAGAGAATAAACGAAATAGATGAGCAGGTCGTTTTACATTTCTTGTAACGACTTGCTCATTTTTTTGCATGTTGCCCCATATACATTAATAAAGCGTGTCCAAAGGGGGGCTATGAGGAATGAAAATATTCTTTAAATATGTAGAAGACGCAGTCGTTGTATATGAGTCTTTATGCGCGAAGCGAAGCGCTTTATCATATGGTTCACAGTGCTTGAAGCTGGTGAATAATCAGCTTTTAGTCATTGATGAGACATACAATAGAGAGGCCATTTTACAAGACATGGTGATACCGGTATTAACACACGTAATTTTAAAAAAGAAAGAAAAAAAGATGATGGTAAACATATTAAAAGAACAATTTTTCTATTCAGAAGAGGAAGAGCAAGATTTGCTGCTTCAAATTATGGGGGGGATTATGGAAGGAGAGAGAGGCGAAATCCCTCAAAAAACATTTTCTTTTCCAAGAGAATTACTTATCCGCCAGGCTCTTCAAGACTTCTTCATTCATAATGTAACATTCACCTTTGAGTCTTTTCTCCAATTCCGTTTAAAAGAATATCAAGAGCGGCTGCGCTATTATGCCGAGCTGGCGATTGATGAATATAAGCTTGAACAAGACTATCAAATTCTTATTCATCAGCTGCGTCAAGCAGCTAATGAAAGACAGTCATCTACAGGCGATGTGTATGTAATGCACTTGAATAAAAACAAGTTTGTACTGTACGACCACAACAATAGATATGTTCCTGAACGTGAATGTGCAGCTCTAGCAGAGGCCTTTTTATCTGAACAAGAATCATTATACATAGACTCAACTATTATCGCGCCTTTGCTAAGTTTATCTCCAGCTGCTATTCATCTGTATAGCGACCAGCATGATCATGATTTTGTATATACCATTCAAAATATCTTCCAAGAAAAAGTCATGTTATACGAAAAAAATGAATTTCCGTTTGATCAAAAGCAAAATATAACGTGAAAGGTTGATTTCTATTTTGAAAATGAATATAATAAATGCATATTGAAAAACAGCTATATGTTACAAGTTATGATGAGGACATGAGTGTATATTTACGGTTTGTAGAGAGGGAGATCCAGGCTGAAAATCTCCTAACACGGAATATATTCTTACCACCTCTAAACTTCAGTAGTAAACGAGCAGAGCCTCTAGTAATTACTGACGGAATTTCCGTTATAAAACCTCGAGCCGCTTCGGGTTCTTTGGGTTATCCAAGATACGAAGAGGAAACAAGGGTGGTACCGCGTGTATACACAACTCGTCCCTTTTTATAGGGGACGAGTTTTTTGTTTTTACAAAAAGTTTATTCAGTTATGTTAAAGGAGTGGAAAGTTGTGTCAGAAGTAATCAAAATGACATTCCCTGATGGAGCTGTTAAAGAGTATCCAAAAGGATCATCAACAGAAGATATTGCGGCTTCTATTAGCCCGGGATTAAAGAAAAAAGCATTAGCAGGCAAAGTAAACGGCGAGCTGCTGGATTTACGTACGCCAATTGAACAAGATGGCAGTCTTGAAATCATTACGCAAGATGCTCCTGAAGCGCTTGAAATTATGCGTCACAGTACAGCGCATTTAATGGCTCAAGCAATCAAACGTTTATACAAAGATACAAAAGTACAGCTAGGTGTAGGGCCGGTTATCGAAAACGGTTTTTACTATGACATCGATATGGAAGAATCAATTACTCCTGAAGATTTAGGTAAAATTGAAAAAGAAATGAAAAAAATCGTTAATTCAAATATTGAAATTGAACGAAAAGAAGTTTCTCGTGAAGAAGCCATTCAACTTTTTAAAGAAGTTGGCGATGAACTGAAGCTTGAATTGATCGATGCGATTCCAGCAGGTGAAAAGGTTACGATTTACCAACAAGGCGAATTCTTTGACCTTTGCCGAGGCGTGCACGTGCCGTCAACAGGTAAAATTAAAGAATTTAAACTATTAAGCGTGGCGGGTGCTTATTGGCGCGGAGACAGCGATAACCAAATGCTGCAGCGTATTTATGGTACAGCATTCTTTACAAAAGCAGATTTAGACGAGCATCTTCGTCTTCTTGAAGAAGCAAAAGAACGTGATCACCGTAAACTTGGTAAAGAGCTAAACTTATTTACAAATTCTCAAAAAGTAGGACAAGGTCTGCCTTTATGGCTTCCAAAAGGTGCGACAATCCGCCGTATTATCGAGCGTTATATCGTAGATAAAGAAGTAAGCCTTGGTTATCAGCACGTTTACACTCCAGTGCTCGGAAGTGTAGAACTTTACAAAACGTCTGGTCACTGGGAGCACTACCAAGATGACATGTTCCCTGCAATGGAAATGGATAACGAAGACCTTGTGCTTCGTCCAATGAACTGTCCTCATCACATGATGGTTTACAAACAAGGTATTCACAGCTATCGTGAGCTTCCAATCCGTATTGCTGAGCTTGGAACGATGCACCGCTACGAAATGTCAGGAGCATTATCAGGACTTCAGCGTGTTCGAGGCATGACGCTAAATGATGCGCATATCTTTGTACGTCCGGATCAAATCAAAGAAGAATTTATTCGTGTGGTTCGCTTAGTTGAAGCGGTTTATAAAGATTTTGGGTTTGAAAATTATTCATTCCGTCTATCTTACCGTGACCCTGAAGATACAGAAAAATACTTTGACGATGATGCAATGTGGGAAAAAGCACAAAGCATGTTAAAAGACGCAATGGATGAGCTTGACCTTGATTATTATGAAGCTGAAGGCGAAGCGGCATTCTACGGTCCAAAATTAGACGTTCAAGTTAAAACGGCTCTTGGTAAAGAAGAGACGCTATCTACGGTTCAACTGGATTTCTTACTTCCTGAACGATTTGATTTAACGTATGTAGGGGAAGACGGAAAACAACATCGACCGGTTGTTATTCACCGCGGCGTGGTGTCAACAATGGAACGTTTTGTAGCTTTCTTAATCGAAGAATACAAAGGAGCTTTCCCAACGTGGTTAGCACCTGTACAAGTTCAAGTGATTCCGGTATCACCTACGGTTCACCTTGAGTATGCAAAAGAAGTACAAGAACAGCTTCAGCTTGCCGGTATTCGTGTGGAACTTGATTCTCGCGATGAGAAAATTGGCTATAAAATCCGTGAGGCTCAAATGCAAAAAATTCCTTATATGCTTGTTGTAGGGGATAAAGAAGTAGAGGATAAAGCAGTAAACGTACGTAAATATGGTGAGCAGAATTCAGAAACAGTGGATTTCCAAGCCTTTTTACAAAATGTAAAAGCAGAAGCATCTCGTTAATGAAGAAAGCAGAGAATTGAAATTCTCTGCTTTTTTATCTAACATTTATAAAAAACTGTTGCATAAATGTTTTTCCTTTGATACAATAACTTTTGTTGTGAAAAAAGAACGAAATCATTGACTTTTGTCTTTGTTGATACTATAATAGCTTAAGTAATTGAATACTTGTTTATACAGAAGAAGAAGCACCCGCTTCTCACCTGAGTGACGCATAGAGCAGTTAGCAGGTACATCGTATCTTAATTAAAACGATAGAAGTGTGGGTGCAGTATGTACTCACACTTTTTTGTGTGAGTTAATAATCGGTCTAAGCAAGCGTATTCGCTCATTAAACCTTGGAGGTGGCTACTTATTAGCAAGGACATGATGGTAAACGAGGGCATTCGAGCTCGCGAAGTTCGTCTAATTGATCAAAACGGTGAACAATTAGGAATTAAATCAAAAAATGAAGCATTAGAAATTGCTTCACGAGTAAATCTTGACTTAGTAATGGTTGCTGCAAATGCGAAACCGCCGGTATGTCGTATTATGGACTACGGTAAATTCCGCTATGAGCAACAACGTAAAGAAAGAGAAGCTCGTAAAAACCAAAAAGTTGTAAACTTAAAAGAAGTTCGTTTAAGTCCAACAATTGATGAACATGATTTTAACACTAAACTTCGTAACGCACGCAAGTTCCTTGAAAAAGGTGACAAAGTGAAAGCGTCTATTCGCTTTAAAGGTCGTGCCATTACTCATAAAGGGATTGGCCAAAAAGTACTTGAACGTTTTTCACAAGCTTGCGAAGATGTAAGTTCAGTTGAATCGGCTCCTAAAATGGAAGGCCGCAGCATGTTCTTAGTCTTGGCACCTAAAAACGAAAAGTAATAGAACGAGGAGGAACACCCCATGCCAAAAATGAAAACACATCGTGGCGCTGCAAAGCGTTTCAAAAAGACTGGAAGCGGTAAATTAAAACGTGCTCGTGCTTACACAAGCCATTTATTCGCTAACAAATCTACAAAACAAAAGCGTAAATTACGTAAAGGTTCTTTAGTAAGCAAAGGTGACTTCAAACGTATCCGTCACTTATTAGATAACATTAAGTAATTTGGGTTGAGATAGAAACAATACAGGAGGTAAACAATTATGCCACGCGTAAAAGGCGGTACAGTAACACGCAAACGTCGTAAAAAAGTTTTAAAATTAGCTAAAGGTTTCTTCGGTTCGAAGCATAGATTATATAAAGTTGCTAATCAGCAAGTTATGAAATCTCACATGTATGCTTATCGTGACCGTCGTCAGAAAAAACGTGACTTCCGTAAATTATGGATCACACGTATTAATGCAGCTGCTCGTATGAACGGTCTTTCTTACAGCCGTTTAATGCACGGTTTAAAATTAGCAGGTATTGAAGTTAACCGCAAAATGCTTGCTGACTTAGCTGTAGCTGATGAAAAAGCATTTGCTGAATTAGCAACTGCTGCTAAAAAAGGCTTAGATAAGTAATGAATATAAAGTCTCGTCATCTTTAGATGATGAGGCTTTTTTGCTATTGGAGGACATATCATGAATGAACTGCTGCTTACCTATTTTATTATTATTAATATCGTAGGGGTAGGAATGATGTATAGAGATAAACAAAAAGCGAAAAGACATGAGTGGCGAATTGCCGAAAGCACACTGTGGACGGTAGCTGCTATCGGAGGAGCTCTTGGAGGACTGATTGGTATGTATTGCTATCGTCATAAAACGAAGCACACATCGTTTACAGTAGGTTTTCCTATTCTTGCTGCTCTTGACTTACTTTTCTTTTTTGTTATCAGCTGAGCACAAATGATTTTGTGCTCAGTGTAAAAATTCTCGAACGGGGCTTTTCCAGCGAATAGGAGCATTTGGATACATGTCGTGTACGTGGCTTTCCAGCAGCTTGAAATCTTGTTTTTGCAGTTCGTGTAACCGAGATGGATCTGTTAACACCATTGTAATTGACAAAGATTCTGGTTCATTGGGATTGCTGTATTTTTCTCCTTCAAATAAAATACCTTTATACGTTAGTAGAAAATTTTTGCGGATATTCGTTTTTTCATCAACGACAAAAAATTGCTGATGTTCCTGAGCTGCTACAAGCTTCCGCTTTGGACTGCGAAAATGCTGAACCAGCTTTAATAGTGTGTAAGCAACAAGCGCGAAAATGAACACGCGAACGATAACAATAACAAACATAACGCTCCCTCCTTTACAAGGCACAGTTTTCTTACTTTACGTTCGAGTTTCTAAAAAGTTTCATGATTTTTGATATAATTTCTTTATTGGTTTAAAAAGAAGAAGATATACATAATTACAGGAGTGATTACATTGAATTTACAACAGCTATTTACCATGCAGCGCCAGCTGGATCAGCATATAGAGGATAAGCATGAGCTTCATAAGGAAGATTTGATTCCGAGAAAGCTTTTAGCACTGCTTGTCGAAATCGGAGAGCTGGCAAACGAAACACGCTGCTTCAAATTTTGGAGCGTCAAACCTCCGGCTGAAGATGCTGTTATTTTAGAAGAATTTGTGGACGGCGTACATTTTATCCTTTCTTTAGGGATTGAAAAAGGATACGATGATTTAACTGAGTTACCAAATGCAAAAGCAAGTGATTCAAAAACAGCACAATTTTTACAGGTATTTGCACAAGTTGCAGCTTTCGAGCAGGATCAGTCGAAAGAAAACTATGTGGACATGTTTGTATCTTACATGACGCTTGGCGATATGTTTGGTTTTTCCGCTGAACATATTGAAGAAGCATACATCTCAAAAAATGAAGTGAATTTTAAACGCCAAGAACAAGGATACTAGAAATAAAGGGATGGGAAATTTTACTTCAACCTCTTTTTAGCTATAATAGAGGTATACATATGAAAGGGGTAATCCATATGACAAAGTTAGATGAAACATTGACAATGCTTAAGGCACTAACAGATGCAAAAGGAATTCCTGGAAATGAGCGTGAACCGCGTGAGGTTATGAAGAAATATATTGCACCTTATGCAGATGAAGTAACGACGGATGGGCTAGGCAGTTTGATTGCAAAAAAAGTAGGCAACGAACAAGGGCCTAAAATTATGGTAGCCGGTCACTTAGATGAAGTAGGCTTTATGGTAACTCAAATTGATGAACGCGGCTTTATTCGTTTTCAAACGGTCGGCGGATGGTGGTCTCAAGTGATGCTTGCTCAACGCGTAACCATCGTTACATCTAAAGGAGAAGTAACGGGGATTATTGGCTCAAAGCCTCCTCATATCCTGCCTCCAGAAGTTCGTAAAAAGCCAGTTGATATTAAAGATATGTTCATCGATATTGGTGCTTCTAGCAGAGAAGAAGTAGCGGAGTGGGGAGTGAAACCTGGTGATCAGGTTGTGCCTTATTTCGAATTTACGGTTATGAACAACGAAAAGATGCTGCTAGCGAAAGCTTGGGATAATCGTATTGGCTGTGCAATCGCTATTGATGTATTAAAAGCTTTAAAAAATGAAAAACATGAAAATGTTGTGTATGGTGTAGGAACGGTGCAAGAAGAAGTTGGACTTCGAGGTGCAAAAACATCCGCTAACTTTATTGAACCGGATATTGCATTTGCTGTTGATGTCGGAATCGCTGGAGATACACCTGGTGTTTCTGATAAAGAAGCATCTTCTAAAATGGGAGATGGTCCGCAAATCATTTTATATGATGCTTCCATGGTTTCGCATAAAGGACTTCGAGATACAGTGGTAGATGTGGCAGATGAATTAAATATTCCATATCAATTTGATGCAATCGCTGGAGGCGGTACGGACTCAGGTTCTATCCATATTTCAGCTAACGGGGTTCCAGCACTTTCAATTACGATCGCAACTCGTTATATCCATTCTCATGCAGCGATGCTTCATCGTGATGATTATGAAAATGCAGTCAAATTAATTGCCGAAGTAATTAAACGCTTAGACCGAAATACGGTTAACGCAATTACGTATAATTAAAAAAAAGCTCATTCTCCTAGGAGAATGAGCTTTTTGCTGTACAGAGGAAAAGGCTATTTATTTTAAACCGTTTTCAAGTGTTGTCAAAATTTCTTCTTTTTCTGATTCTGGAGACTTTTCCCAAAGCACCTCAAATAAAACACCAAGTCCAGGGAGCATTTTTTCTTCGCCGCTTTGAATAGCGTCAGAAATTGTAGCTTCAAGCTCTTCTTTTGAGTTTCCTGAAACGTTTGCAATAACAGCATTTCGTAAATTAAGATCCATCATTTTCACCTCAGCTATCGTAAAGTTACCAATAGTTTTTGTTTTCTTTGCGATTTCTATGTACAATAAAGTGAAACTTATCTAATGATTATTGAGCAAAATGTAATCGAACTATTTATTTTTATATAGATAAAGGAGTTATGTTTGTGAAACAAATTGATTCAGTTAAAAATCCGCAGGTAAAAGCGTGGAAAAAGCTGCATAATAAAAAAGACCGTGATAAACAGGGCCTTTTTATGGTAGAAGGCTTTCATTTAGTCGAAGAAGCTATCAAAAATGAGGGTTGCGTAAAGGAACTAATTATACGCCAATCGATCGAAGTGCCAGCACAGTGGAACATAGACGGTATTGAAATAACCGTTGTCAACGAAGCAATAATCAAATTATTATCTGACACCGAAACACCTCAAGGAATTATCGCTGTGTGTTTTCAAACGAAGCATGCAGAAATCATTCATACAGCACAGAAAGTATTGCTTTTAGATGCGGTGCAAGATCCAGGTAACCTAGGTACGATTATTCGAACCGCTGATGCTGCCGGAGTGGACGCTATTATCGTTGGAGAGGGCAGCGTGGATGTGTACAACCCAAAAGTCGTTCGGTCAACGCAAGGAGCGATTTTTCATCTTCCAATTGTAAAAGGTGATTTACTCGAAATGATTTCACTGTTAAAAGAAAGAGGAATAGCAGTTTATGGCACGTCGCTACAAAATGGAAAGGTCTATACACACATAAAACCTTCAAACGAATTTGCGCTGATTGTAGGAAATGAAGGAAACGGCGTAAGCGAGAAAGTGCTGGAACAAACGGATCAGAATCTGTACATTCCCATCTATGGAAAGAGCGAGTCGCTAAATGTTGCCATCGCTTCTGGAATCTTACTTTATTATTTACGCGGAATGTAGTTGCATCGAGAACGTGTTTTCACTATAATAATACAATAGTTACATATGTAAAAAACGATGAAAGAGAGCAGTAGCTTATGTCCGTTTATGCAGGGAGAAAATGCCGTGACTGAAAGCATTTTTATAAATGTAATAAGTGAATTCACCTCTTGAGTTGACACTTAGACCATCTTACATAGATGTAAAGGTGTTCCGGAGATTCCGTTAACTTGAATGAAGTGAACTGTATACGTCTGCGTATATAGTTAACAAGGGTGGTAACGCGACTAATCCTCGTCCCTTTTTTGGGAGGAGGTTTTTTTATTTGTCATTTTTTACGTTAAAAGGAGGAATAAGTGATGAAAGAACGTTTACAAGAACTTCAACAAGAAGCAATTGCAAAAGTCGAAGCAGCAAGTGCTTTAAAAGAATTAAACGACGTACGCGTAGCTTATTTAGGAAAGAAAGGCCCTATCACAGAAGTACTTCGCGGTATGGGAAAACTTTCAGCTGAAGAGCGTCCTGTAATGGGAGCACTTGCAAATGAAGTGCGTGAAGCTATTGCATCTAAAATTGAAGAAAAACAAACGGCGTTAGAAGCAGCTGAGGTAGAGCGTAAACTTGCTTCAGAAACAATCGACGTAACGCTGCCAGGACGCCCTGTTAAAGCAGGTACGCATCACCCGCTAACAAGCGTGGTTGAAGAAGTAGAAGATTTATTCTTAGGAATGGGCTATGAAGTAGCAGAAGGACCGGAAGTAGAGCAGGACTACTATAATTTCGAAGCGCTGAACTTGCCAAAAGGTCACCCAGCACGTGATATGCAAGATACGTTCTATATTACGGAAGAAACACTTCTTCGTACGCATACATCAACTGTTCAAGCTCGTGTTATGAACAAGAATGAAGGCAAAGGACCTGTTAAAATTATTTGCCCGGGTAAAGTGTACCGCCGCGATGACGATGATGCTACGCATTCTCATCAATTCATGCAAATTGAAGGTCTTGTAGTAGACGAAAACATTCGTATGAGCGATTTAAAAGGCACGCTTGAAGTATTTGTGAAAAAGATGTTCGGTGCAGACCGTGAAATTCGTCTTCGTCCAAGTTTCTTCCCGTTCACTGAGCCGTCTGTAGAAGTAGACGTATCGTGTGCAAAATGTGGAGGTAAAGGCTGTAATGTATGTAAACAAACAGGCTGGATTGAAATTTTAGGAGCAGGCATGGTTCATCCAAATGTCCTTGAAATGGCTGGATACGATTCAACTAAATATCGTGGTTTTGCTTTTGGAATCGGTGTAGAGCGTATTGCTATGTTAAAACACGGCGTGGATGATATTCGTCACTTCTATACAAATGATGTTCGTTTCTTAGATCAATTTAAACAAGTATAAAGGAGGGGCTACGATGTTTGTATCTTATCGTTGGTTACAAGAGTATGTTGACTTATCAGGCGTAACGGCAGAAGAGTTAGCAGATAAAATCACAAAAAGTGGAATTGAAGTTGAAGGTGTAGAAAACTTAAATAAAGGCATCAGCGGAGTGGTAATTGGTCACGTTGTAGAACGTGAACAGCATCCAAATGCTGATAAATTAAGCCGCTGTCAAGTAGATCTTGGCGGAGGAGAAATCGTTCAAATCGTGTGCGGAGCACCAAACGTGGCACAAGGTCAAAAAGTAGCGGTTGCAAAAGTGGGAGCTGTACTTCCAGGTAACTTTAAAATCAAGCGTGCTAAGCTTCGCGGTGAAGAATCGAACGGTATGATTTGTTCTCTTCAAGAGCTTGGCATTGAAAGCAAGCTTGTGGCAAAAGATTATCAAGAAGGCATCTTCGTGTTCCCAAGCGATGCTGAAGTAGGAGCGGATGCACTAGATGCATTAAACTTAAACGATGAAGTATTAGAACTAGGGCTAACACCAAACCGTTCAGACTGCTTAAGTATGTTAGGCGTAGCACATGAAGTGGCTGCTATTTTACGTCGTGAAGTGAAGTATCCGTCAGTAAACGTGCAAACGTCTGATGAGCAAGCAGCTGATTATCTTTCCGTTAAAGTAGAGGCAAAAGAAGACAATCCGCTTTACGTAGCGCGCGTTGTGAAAAACGTAAAAATTGCTCCGTCACCATTATGGATGCAAACGCGTTTAATGGCAGCTGGTATTCGACCTCATAACAACGTTGTTGATATTACCAACTATATTTTGCTTGAATACGGCCAGCCGCTGCATGCTTTTGACTATGATCGTCTTGGTTCAAAAGAAATTGTTGTACGTCACGCGTCAGAAGGCGAAAAGTTTGTAACACTTGATGATCAAGAGCGCGTATTAAAAGGCAATCAGCTTGTCATTACAAACGGCAGTGAGCCGGTAGCTCTTGCAGGTGTAATGGGCGGAGCGAACTCCGAAGTAAAAGACGATACGGTAAATGTTCTCATTGAATCAGCTTACTTCAAAGGCTTAACGGTTCGCCAAGCTTCAAAAGACCACGGTCTTCGCAGTGAGGCAAGCGCTCGTTTTGAAAAAGGAATTGATCCTAACCGTACGCGTGTAGCTGCTGACCGCGCAGCAGAATTAATGGCTGAATACGCTTCAGGTGAAGTGGTAAGCGGTACTGTAGAAGTAGATACACTAACTGTGGAACCTGCTGTTGTAGCTGTGTCACTTGGCCGTATTAACGATGTGCTTGGTACAGAGCTATCAATGGAAGAAGTACAAGACATTATGAACCGTCTTCAATTTGAAAACAAAGTGGAAGACGAAACCATTGTTGTAACAGTGCCAACTCGTAGAGGCGATATTACAATTGAAGAAGATATCGTCGAGGAAGTAGCGCGTATGTATGGCTATGACAACCTTCCTACAACGCTTCCTGTAACAGTGGCAACTCCAGGAAAACTAACAGAGTATCAGCTTGGACGCCGTAAAGTTCGCCGTTTCTTAGAAGGTGCGGGACTAGCACAAACAACAACATATTCGCTAACGAGCGCTGAAAAAGCTACTCAGTTTGCACTAAATGCAACAAGTACGATTGGTCTAGCAATGCCGATGAGTGAAGATCGCAGCATCCTTCGTCAAAGCTTAGTGCCTCATTTGCTAGAAGCAGTGAAGCATAATAATGCTCGCCAGTCGGATTCTATTGCACTATACGAAACAGGCTCAGTGTTCTTATCTAAAGGTGAAGGAGAATTACCGGATGAGCAGGAGCGCGTAGCTGGTGCAATCACGGGTCTATGGCATGCTCACGGCTGGCAAGGTGAAAAGAAAGTCGTTGATTTCTATGTGATTAAAGGTGTACTAGAAGGGTTATTTGCACAGCTTGGTTTAGAGAAACGAATCTCATATGCTCCTGTTAAAAAAGACGGTATGCACCCTGGACGTACAGCGGCTGTATGGTTAGATGAAAAAGAAATTGGATACGTAGGTCAAGTTCATCCTATTGCTCAGAAACAGTATGGTCTTCGTGAAACATACGTATTTGAATTACACCTTCAAGAGTTATTAGCTGCAGATGTCGAAGAAGTTCGTTATTCAGCTATTCCAAGATTCCCATCTATTACACGTGATATTGCACTTGTGGTAGATAAAAACGTTCTTGCAGGAGAAGTTCAGCGCGTCATCTATACGACGGGCGGAGAACTTTTAAAAGACGTGACGGTATTTGATCTATATGAAGGCGAGCGTATGGAAGAAGGCAAGAAATCTGTAGCTTTCTCTTTACGATACTTAGATCCTGAACGTACATTAACTGATGAAGAAGTAGCAAAAGCACATGGTGCAGTGTTAGAGGCTGTAGAAAAAGAATTTGGTGCAACGCTTCGTTCATAAGAATAAAAAAAGAGATGTGGATTTCCACATCTCTTATTTTTTAGCTAATTTTAAAGCTTTTTCCGTATTAGCAAAATGAATTTTAGCTAAGGAGTTCAGCGCATTCACGCCATGTTTCTTAATGATTTTAGCAGCGGCGATATCAACTTGTGCGCCAGCTCCCCGAGGAATAACCATCCCGGTCTTTTCCGTCAGCAAATCCATTTGTTTTAAAAATGCGTATCTGGCAATAATGGAAGCAGCAGCTACAGATAAATGAACGCTTTCTCCTTTTGTGCTGAAAAAGACATTTTCTTTGATAATTTCTTTTTCCTTTACCACGTGTTTATAATAGGTGTTTTTTTCGACAAACTGGTCAATTAAAATGGCATCGGGTTTTTCAGGATCCAATTTTTTTAACACGTTGGATAAAGCTTTGTTATGCAACAGAGCTTTCATTTTACCTTGTGACATGCCTTTTTCTTGAAATGCATTATACTTTTCGTTATGTAAAACAAGCAAACTATAGGGAATAAACGAAACAAGCTGCTTGGCAATTTCAATAATTTTAGCATCCGTTAACTCTTTTGAATCTCGTACTCCTAATTCTTTTAATAAAGGAAGCTGCTCTTTTTGAACATAGGCAGCAACTACGGTCATAGGACCAAAATAATCTCCCGTTCCTACCTCGTCAGAACCGATGACCGATAGTGAGCTGAAGTTTGATGGGAGGTGTGAGACAGGAGCCTTTTTCGCAGCATCTAAAGGACCTCCCCACTTAGCCGCTTCTGTTTCAGCTTCTTTTCCTTGAAAAAGTACTTTTCCAGAGCGGTACGCAGTGATAGAACAGCCTGGAGTTTTAGCTGCAAAAATACTTCCCTGCGGAAGTTTGGGCTGTAGATAGGATGTGTAATGAAGCTTCATTTTAGCCATTTGATCAGCTGATACTTTAATAACAGCATGTGACATAATGCTTCACTCCTTTCGGGGTATTTTAGTTTACTTTATAAGCACTATCCCTTATGATAGCTTAAATATAGATATGTTTCCATTGAAGTCTTCTTCGTGGTATGATAGGGATTAGGATTTTTCGTGGAACGGAGGATTTTCTCGTGTCAAGACAAGATAAAACACGTGCGACAGTTGACATCTTTGGTCAGCAGTACAGCATCGTCGGTAGCGAAAGTACAAGCCATATTCGACTTGTCGCCTCTATAGTGGATGAAAAAATGCGTGAAATCAGTACTAAAAACCCTTCTTTAGATATCAATAAATTAGCAGTATTAACAGCCGTGAATGCTGTACACGAATATATAAAACTGAAAGAAGACTATGAGAGACTTGAACAAAAACTTTATGGAAAAGAGGAATGACTGAGTCAATGCTTAATATCATTTTAATTATATTGCTTCTTTTAGGCTTTGTAACAGGTCTTAAAAGAGGATTTATTTTGCAGCTCATTCATATTGTCAGTTTTGCGGTTTCGTTTATCGTCGCTTATATGTTTAGTGGAGATTTGGCAAGCCGACTTCGCTTGCTGATTCCGTTTCCGGACAATATTCAGCAGCAAAGTGTCGCATCGTTTGTATTTGATTCTGGAACGATAGAAGACGCTTTTTATCGAATGATTGCATTTGCGATTTTATTTTTTGCTACTCACATTGTACTTCGCCTTGCAGGCTCTGTTTTAACGGCTTTAACCGAACTGCCAATTCTGCGCCAGTTAAATAAATGGGGCGGAGGTGCACTTGGATTCGTTGAAGTGTATATCATCGTTTTTATTTTGTTATACATTGGAGCCGTGATTCCTGTAAGTGAAATTCAAACGCCAATTCAACAGTCTTCAATTGCAATCAATATCGTACAAAATACTCCATACTTATCGTCTGCGATTCAAGATTTGTGGACTCAGTATGGTGTAATGTAATGAAATTACAATAGCTTGTTGAGAGGGTGTGTCGAAAGTGTCATAATACTTTTGAGATACCCTCTTTTTTTATCGCAGTCTGACCTGCGGTTTTCATGAGGATAAAAATATGTCTAGATGAAAATTTGGGAGAGTACATATGTCACTCATCATGTTTTTGAAAGTTTCGTTATTATGATAATAGGCTGGTGAAAAGAGATGAATAAAAAGGATATTATTAAATTGTTAGAAACAATTGCTACATATATGGAATTAAAGGGAGATAACCCTTTTAAAATTTCCGCTTTTCGAAAAGCAGCTGCAGCGCTAGAAACGGACGAAAGAACGCTGACAGAGATTGAGGATTTTACCAAGCTCCAAGGGATTGGAAAAGGAACGGCTGCAGTCATTACAGAGTATATGGAAACAAATGAGTCAAGCGTATTAGAAGAACTAAAGCAAGAAGTTCCTGAAGGACTTATTCCTTTGCTTAAGCTGCCGGGGCTTGGAGGTAAAAAAATCGCTAAATTATATAAAGAGCTAGATATTCGAGATATGGAATCACTGCATCAGGCCTGTATGGAAGATCGAGTGCAGGGACTAAGCGGTTTTGGTAAAAAGACGGAAGAAAAAATTATCGCTGCCATTGAAGAGTTTGGGAAGCGTCCTGATCGTTTGCCTCTTGCTTTTATGCTTCCAATAGCGGAAGAAATTTTAGAAGCCCTTAAACAGATGCATAGCATTGAGCGTTTTTCTCAAGCAGGGAGCATTCGCCGCATGAGGGAGACCGTAAAAGATCTTGATTTTATTATTTCAACAGCTGAGCCTCATGCTGTCCGTGAACAGCTAGTATCGCTGCCAAATGTGAAGGATATCATTGCAAATGGAGATACAAAAGTATCGGTAACGTTAGCCTATGAGTACGATGTGTCTGTGGATTTTCGTCTTGTAGAAGATAAAGCGTTTGCCACAACGCTTCACCATTTTACAGGATCAAAAGATCATAATGTGCGTATGCGTCAATTAGCAAAAGAACGCGGTGAAAAAATTAGCGAGTATGGCGTTGAAAATGCGGAGACAGGCGAAGTTATGACTTTTGAGTCTGAACAAGCATTCTATGAACATTTTGGCCTGTCTTTTATTCCGCCTGAACTTCGTGAAGATGGAACGGAAGTAGATGCATTTATAAAGCCTCAAACCCTTGTGACCTACGGTGCCGTAAAAGGTGATTTGCATATGCACTCCACGTGGAGCGACGGGGCGTATTCGATTGAAGAAATGGCGGAAGCATGTCGCGCGCGAGGCTATGAGTACATGGCGATTACAGACCATTCTCAGTATTTAAAAGTAGCTAACGGTCTAACGCCTGAACGCATTCGTAAACAGCGTGAAGAAATTAATCGTTTAAACGCACAGTTCGATGATTTTACAATACTAGCAGGAATTGAAATGGATATTTTGCCTGATGCAACACTTGATTATGATGATGAAATGCTAGCTGAGCTAGATTTTGTTATTGCGTCCATTCACTCTAGTTTTTCGCAATCACGCGAAGAAATTATGAATCGCTTAAAGCAAGCGTTAAACAATGTTCATGTAGATTTAATCGCTCATCCGACGGGTCGTTTGATTGGTCGCCGCAACGGATATGATGTAGATATTGATATGCTAATTGAATTAGCTAAAGAAACAAAAACGGCTCTTGAACTAAACGCGAATCCAAACCGTTTAGATTTAGCCGCTGAACACATAAAAAAAGCCCAAGAGGCAGGAGTTAAAATTGCTATTAATACAGATGCTCACAATCTAGACATGCTAGAGCATATGGAAATTGGAATATCTACGGGAATTAAAGGCTGGCTTAAACCAGAAACGGTATTAAATACGTATAGTCTCAAAGAATTAACCGCCTTTTTAAATCGACATAAATAAGCAACAGGAGGAATCAGTTTTGCAATCACGTATTTTTCATGTACTAGAGTTTAATAAAGTTAAGGAACAGCTTCAGAAAAAAGTAGCTTCTTCTTTAGGCCGAGAAAAAGTAGCGAATTTGATTCCCTCGACTCAGTATGAAGAAGTAGTCAAATGGCAGGAAGCAACAGATGAAGCGACAACCGTGCTGCGATTGCGTGGCAACGTACCGCTAGGGGGCATTTTTGACGTTCGACCTAGCGTGAAGCGTGCTGAAATTGGGGGAACGCTAAGCTCTAATGAACTTCTTGATGTAGCAAGCACTATTTATGCTGCAAGACAAGTCAAGCAATTTATCGAGCAAGTAGTGGAAGACGAAGATTTACAGCTTCCAATTATAACTGAACATATCGAAAAACTAATGCCTCTTCCTGAGGTAGAACAAACAATTAAAATGAGTATTGATGAGAATGGCACAGTGCTGGACGGTGCAAGCGACCAGCTAAGAGGCATTCGTCAAAAACTTCGCTCAACGGAGTCTCGTATTCGCGAAAAGCTAGAGAGCCTTATTCGCTCCTCGTCTGCTCAAAAAATGTTGTCAGATGCAATTGTTACCATTCGAAACGAACGTTTCGTTATTCCTGTTAAGCAAGAATATCGCAGTGCGTATGGAGGCATTGTGCACGATCAGTCTTCATCCGGAGCAACTTTATTTATTGAGCCTCAGGCGATTGTGACGTTAAACAATGAGCTTCAAGAAGCAAAGGTAAAAGAAAAACAAGAAATTGAGCGTATTCTCATTGCTTTAACCGTTCAGGTAGCGGAAGTGGCAAATGAACTCCGTCAAAACGTGTATCTGTTAGGTGAGCTGGACTTCATGTTTGCTAAAGGACGCTATAGCCATGAGCTAAAAGCTTCAAAACCTAAAATGAACGACCGAGGCTATATTAAGTTAGTGAAGGCAAAACATCCTCTTATTGCACAGGAAGACGTCGTTGCGAATGATATTGAGCTAGGTGATCAATATACGTCTATCGTTATTACAGGACCAAATACCGGCGGTAAAACCGTAACGTTAAAAACACTTGGATTATTTACGTTAATGGCTCAAGCGGGTTTGCAGATTCCTGCGCTGGATGGATCGGAAATGGCTGTGTTTAAGCACGTATTTGCTGATATTGGAGATGAGCAGTCGATTGAACAAAGTTTGAGTACCTTTTCATCTCATATGGTCAACATTGTAGATATTTTACAAAAAGTAGATCACGAAAGTCTGGTCTTGTTCGATGAATTGGGAGCAGGAACGGATCCTCAAGAAGGTGCAGCGCTTGCGATTTCGATTTTAGATCAAGTATATGAAAAAGGAGCTCGCGTAGTTGCGACTACTCACTATCCTGAATTAAAGGCGTACGGCTATAACCGTGAAGGAGTGGTCAATGCTAGCGTAGAGTTTGATATTGAAACATTGAGCCCTACTTACAAGCTGCTGATTGGTGTACCGGGTCGAAGCAATGCTTTTGAGATTTCAAAACGTTTAGGTTTAAGTGCTGAAGTAATTGAACGTGCCAAAGGCTATATTGGCTCAGAAACAAATAAAGTAGAAAATATGATTGCCTCTCTTGAAGATAGCCGCCGTCAATCTGAACACGAGCTAGAAGAAGCTGAAGAGCTAAGAAAAGAGGCTCAGAAGCTTCATAAAGAATTACAGAGTCAGATTATTGAGTTTAATGAAAAACGAGATAAGCTGTACGAAAAAGCTGAAGAAAAAGCTCAAGCCACAGTTAAAGCAGCATCTGAAGAAGCAGAGAAAATCATTAGCGATTTGCGTAAAATGAGTCAAAAAAATCATGCGCTTGTAAAAGAGCATGAATTGATTGAAGCGCGTAAACGTCTAGAAGATGCAGTTCCAACTCTTGAAAAAAGTAAAAAGAAACCGGCTGCGCCGAAAAAACAAGAGCGCACTCTTCAAGCTGGAGATGAAGTGAAAGTCTTAAGCTGGGGACAAAAAGGAACGCTTGTAGAACGAGTAAGCAATAATGAATGGCAAGTACAAATGGGGATCATGAAAATGAAGGTGAAAGAAAAAGATCTCGAATATATCAGTTCTCCAAAACCTGTAGAAACCAAGCCGCTTGCTACGGTAAAGGGAAAAGATTATCATGTAAATCTAGAATTGGATTTAAGAGGAGAGCGCTATGAAAATGCGCTGATTCGAGTTGAAAAATATATTGATGATGCTTTGTTAGCCAACTATCCGCGCGTTTCGATTATCCACGGTAAAGGAACTGGAGCTCTTCGTAAAGGCGTACAGGAATATTTGAAAAATCATCGTTCTGTTAAAAATATTCGTTTCGGAGAGGCTTCTGAAGGAGGTTCTGGCGTTACGGTTGTGGAATTTAAATAAAAGAACGCTGAAATAAAGGTGTCAGTCGATGCGCTGAACAAGCATATATGAAGATAGAAAATCCGACATGGCTCATGGACTATGCTGGGTTTTTTATCTCTTTTAAGAACGATACAAGTAAAGGAAAGAGACCTGTCAGTTCATTACGTAGAGCGTAATATAAATTAGGAGTGATGCAAAAATGAGGGATTTTTGGAAAGACCCGTATATTGAATCCGCCGCTTATTACAGCGTGGTTGTCTTGAGCATTGTCGTCTTTCTTGTTGTGTTTGAGCTCGTTACTAAGTATAAGAATTGGGAAGAGATTCAAAAAGGAAATATGGCTGTTGCGATGGCAACAGGTGGGAAAATATTTGGATTAGCTAATATTTTTCGCTATTCGATTGAGCATAACGACAATTTGTTAAGAATGCTCGGATGGGGAATATATGGGTTCGTTCTTTTACTAGTCAGCTATTTTATTTTCGAATTTTTGACGCCAAAATTTCGAATCGATGATGAAATTGAACAAGATAACAGAGCCGTTGGGTTTATTTCACTTGTTATTTCAATCGGTATGTCCTATGTAATAGGAGCAGGGATAGGATAGGAGAGAGTGATGGAGAAGTTAGCGAAAATTTTACTCGTTTTATGCGGAGTGTTTATGCTTATTGGTCTTATCTATTTATCTATATAGCTTTTCCTAACATTATGATGACAGCAAAAAAGCTGACCTTAAAGCAGGTCAGCTTTTTTAATGATTACTTCCATACGTCTTCAGCAATTGAAATCACGTGCTTTACTTTATCCCACTGCTGCTCTTCAGTAAGTAAATTTCCTTCTTCTGTAGAAGCAAATCCGCACTGGGGACTTAAACAAATTTGATCAAGAGAAACAAATTCTGCCGCTTTAGCAATTCGTTTTTTCACTGCTTCAGGATCTTCTAAATCTCCAAATTTTGATGTGATAAGACCAAGGACAATCTGAAGATCATCTCGCTTTACATGTCGAAGAGGTTCGAATCCTCCTGAGCGTTCATCATCAAATTCTAAAAATAGTCCATCTACGTTTAACTGACTGAAAATAGCTTTTGACGCATTTTCATATCCGCCGCTTGCTGTATAAGTAGACTGGAAATTCCCTCTGCAAATATGCATTGTAATGACCATATCACCTGGCTTATGCGCAATGGATTCATTGATCGCATCCGTAAAACGTTTCAGTAATTCTTGGGGCGTGAAACCTTTTGAAGCGATTTGTTCTTGTCCTTTTTCTGAGAAAAAGACTGCCCACGCAGTATCATCTAACTGTAAATAGCGGCATCCGGCATCATAAAATGCTTGAATGGCTTTTTGATATGTTTTAACTAAATCAGCAAAAAATACATCCGTATCCGAATAAGCAGACTCTTCAATATGACCTCTGAAAAACAGCATATTGGGACTTGGAATGGTGAACTTAGCTACGTGTTCTTTTCCAGCAGCTTGATGAAGAAATTTATAATCTTCAATCATAGGGTGGTGATTAAAATCTAGTTTTCCAGTCACTTTTATACCGTGAGCTTTTGTTTGGACCCCGTGAAACTGAATTCCTGAGTCTGCTTCGTAAAGTTCTACGCCAACAAGCTCTGACAGAAAATCAAAGTGCCACCACGCACGGCGAAACTCACCGTCTGTGACGGCTTTTAATCCAATTTGCTTTTGCTTTTCTACGAGCTTACGAATTTCTTCATCTTCAATTGCTCGAAGCTGTTTATTTGTCATTTCCCCGTTTTCCACTTGTAATCGTGCTTGCTTGATACGCTCAGGACGCAAAAAGCTTCCAACGTGATCTGCTTTAAACGGTCCTTTAGTCAATGTTGTTGTCAATTCATACAGCTCCTTAAAAAAAATCTAATTTTTATTATATACAAAAAATTCGGATAATGTACAGGGGTAAATCCAATTTTTATTTATTACGCTGCAGGATGAAAGAGTGATTAGGTAGGAAAGAGAACATTCAATAACGATTGCATCTAAAAAAAGAATGAACTATAATTTTAATTAGAAAATTCTAATTTTTTATTTTTTTTGAGGGAGAGGATACGTGTGGAATCCACCGAAAAGATATGGCTTTCTCAATATCCAGATGAAATACCTGCTAGGCTTCATTATGAACAAAAAAATTTAGCACAGCTTTTTGAAGAGGCAGTTCAAAAGGATCCTAAAAAAAGCGCAATCTATTTTCTAGGGAAAAAAATGACGTTTTCCCAGCTGCATCAAGATTCTCTAAAGCTGTCATCTTACCTTATTGAACTGGGATTAAAAAGAGGGGATAGAGTAGCCATTATGCTTCCAAATTGCCCTCAAGCAGTCATTTCCTTTTATGCGGTTCTTCTTGCCGGAGGAGTAGTCGTTCAAACAAATCCTTTGTATACGGAAAGAGAGTTAGAGTATCAGCTTAATGATTCAGAAGCGGCCATGATTATTGCACTCGATTTGCTATATCCGCGTGTAGTAAAAATGAAAGCGTTAACAAAAGTAAAGCACGTAGTCATCACCTCTATTCAAGATTATCTCCCATTTCCCAAAAACATAATGTATCCATTTATTCAGCGCAAGCAGCAGAAGATAAGCGTGGATGTGAGTCATACGGAGACTACTCATTTATTTAAACGTATTATAAATGAATCCTCTCCAGCAGTATGTAACGCTGAGGGAATTTCAGACGAAGATATCGCGATTTTACAATATACCGGGGGAACAACAGGTTTTCCAAAAGGAGTCATGCTTACTCATAAAAACTTGGTAGCCAATGCAACGATGTGTGCACATTGGTTATACCGCTGCAAGCACGGAGAAGAAAAAGTGCTTGGAATTATCCCATTTTTTCATGTGTATGGTTTAACAACAGTTCTTGTTCTATCGGTTTTGCAAAATTATGAGATGGTTCTTCTGCCTAAATTTGATGCAAAAACGACGCTCAAAACCATTCATAAGCAGCAGCCTACTTTATTTCCAGGTGCTCCGACAATTTACATCGCATTATTAAATCATCCTGATTTAGCAAAATACAACCTATCTTCCATTGATTCATGTATGAGCGGTTCGGCTCCCCTTCCTGTAGAAGTGCAGGAGCAGTTTGAAAAGATCACCGGAGGTAAACTGGTAGAAGGATATGGATTAACAGAAACCTCTCCTGTGACTCATGCTAATTTTCTTTGGGAAGAGAGAATACCAGGAAGCATTGGAGTACCTTGGCCAGACACGGATGCCAAAATTCTCTCGTTTGAAACAGGTAAAGAAGCTGCTGTAAGCGAAGTAGGAGAAATTGCGGTTAAAGGTCCTCAGGTCATGAAAGGATATTGGAAGCAGCCTGAAGAAACGGAGGCTGTTATGCGAGACGGATGGTTGCTAACAGGTGATGTTGGCTATATGGATGATAAAGGTTATTTTTATGTAGTAGACCGAAAGAAAGATATTATTATTGCCGGGGGATATAATATCTATCCTCGAGAAGTTGAAGAAGTATTATATGAGCATGAAAAAATTCAAGAAGCTGTAGTAGTAGGTGTTCCTGACCCATATAGAGGAGAAACGGTGAAGGCTTACATTGTATTAAAAAATGGTGTAAGATGTACTGAAGAAGAGCTAAATGAGTTTTCCAGAAAGTATTTAGCTGCTTATAAAGTTCCGCGCCTTTATGAATTTCGAAATGAGCTTCCCAAAACAGCGGTCGGTAAGATTCTGCGACGAGCGCTGATTGATGAAGAAAATGAAAAGCATAAAAAGGCGACGTAATCGATCGTCGCCTTTGATTTTTTTACTGAAACATAATTGACAGATACTTGCGGTTTCTTTATTATAAAGATATGAATGAATAATCATTCATATTTTAAAGGAGCGTATAAGATTGAGAAGAAATAAGCCAAAGTATAAACAGATTATCGATGCAGCTGTAGTAGTAATAGCAGAAAACGGATACCACAATGCTCAGGTGTCTAAAATTGCTAAGCAGGCTGGAGTTGCAGACGGTACGATATATTTATATTTTAAAAACAAAGAAGATGTCTTAATTTCCTTGTTTCAAGAGAAGATGGGACAATTTGTAGAAAAAATTTATGAAGAACTGGCGGGAATTGAAACCGCGGCAGAAAAACTTCATGTGTTAATTGACAAACATTTTTCGTTTCTAGCAGAGGATCATCATTTAGCTACAGTGACACAGCTCGAACTGCGTCAATCGAACAAAGATTTAAGATTGAAAATTAACGATGTATTAAAAGATTATCTGACTCTCATTGATTCTATTTTGCAGACAGGAATTGAAACGGGTGAGTTTTCTGAAAATATAGATATTCGTCTTGCGCGACAGATGATTTTTGGAACGATTGATGAAACTGTCACAACATGGGTAATGAACGATCATCGATATGGTCTAATAGAATCGGTAGATAAAGTCCATTCCCTGCTGTTAAACGGCTGCAGCGGCTCATAATCGTAAGTGAGCCTGCTGCTCCCCTGCGAGGGGAAAAAGCGCAAGGTAATGAAAATAGAAAGAAAGGGTGGCGTAAACAAATGGAGATTATCCAGGTTGAAACTGTTGATGCAATAAGCTTCATTACGTTAAATAGACAACCTGCTAACGCTTTGTCTCAAGATTTATTAAAAGATCTTTCAAGTGTTTTGAAACATTTGGAAGATAGTAAAGAGACAAGGGTTATCGTTATTAAAGGTGAAGGGAAATTCTTTTGTGCCGGAGCTGATATAAAAGAATTCACATCGCTTCAGCAGGAAAAAGAATACGAGAAGCTTGCTGTTAACGGTCAAGAGCTCTTTGAGTATATTGAAAATTACCCAAAACCAGTGATTGCAGCTATTCATGGAGCTGCTTTAGGCGGAGGGTTGGAGCTTGCTATGAGCTGCCATATCCGTTTGGTAACGGAAAACGCTAAGCTGGGCTTGCCTGAGCTGCAGTTAGGAATTATACCAGGGTTTGGAGGAACTCAGCGATTGCCTCGTTATGTAGGAGTTCATAAGGCTTGTGAGATGATGCTGACCAGTGATCCAATATCCGGAAGCGAGGCAGTGGAGTTAGGATTGGCAAATGCAGCTTTTGAAGAAAGTCAGCTTATCAATGAAACATTTTTACTTGCTAGAAAAATTGCCAAAAAAAGCCCGATTTCTGTTAAAGCTACCTTGCAGCTGCTTCAGCATGTAAAAACAGATGCTTACTACAGCGGCATTAAAAAAGAAGCGCAGTTTTTTGGAAGCGTATTCAAAAGCCGGGATGCTCAAGAAGGCGTAGCCGCTTTTATTGAAAAGCGCCAGCCTAAATTTTTAGGAAAATAAGCTTAGGAGGGGAATTGAATGAATATTTACGTGTTAGTGAAAAGAACATTCGATACAGAGGAGAAACTTTCATTAAAAAATGGTCAAATTGTTGAAGATGGGGCTGAATTTATTATTAATCCTTACGATGAGTATGCAGTTGAAGAAGCTATTCAGCTAAAGGAAAAGCATGGCGGGGAGATTACGGTCGTGAGTGTAGGAGGGGAAGAATCAGAAAAAGAACTCCGAACAGCTTTGGCTATGGGAGCAGATAAAGCGGTTTTAATCAATACGGAAGATGACATAGAAGATGGCGATCAGTACACGACTTCTAGGCTGCTGGCACATTACTTAAAAGAACAATCTCCTGACTTGATTTTGGCAGGAAACGTAGCGATTGACGGAGGTTCGGGCCAAGTGGGACCGCGCGTAGCAGAACAGTTAGAAATCCCTTATATTACGACGATTACAAAATTGGATATCGAAGGTGAAAAAGTGACTGTTGTACGCGATGTGGAAGGTGATTCTGAGGTTATCGAAACGTCGCTTCCTCTTTTAGTAACAGCTCAGCAGGGACTTAACGAACCTCGCTATCCATCTCTTCCAGGGATTATGAAAGCGAAGAAGAAACCGTTGGTTGAAGTGGAATTGGATGATTTAGATTTAGATGAAGATGATGTAGAAGCAAAAACAAAGACTATTGAAATTTATTTGCCTCCGAAAAAAGACGCAGGACGCGTATTACAAGGAGATATAAAAGATCAAGTGACAGAACTGGTCAATTTACTGCATAAGGAAGCAAAAGTCATTTAATAAGTCAAAAGTCAAAACAATGGGGGTATTGCAATGGGACGCAAAGTGTTAGTTCTAGGAGAAGCACGTGATGGGGGATTACGAAACGTATCGTTTGAAGCGATTTCCGCAGCGTCTACTGTAGCTGACGGTGGAGAAATTGTTGCAGCGTTAGTAGGAAAGAACGTAAAAGCTTTAAGTGAAGAGCTTATTGCGTACGGAGCGAATAAAGTTGTTGTGACGGAGCATGAAGATTTAGCTGCTTATACATCGGATGGCTACGCTCAGGCGTTATTAGCCATCATTGAAAGTGAACAGCCTGAAGCTATCGTATTTGGCCATACGGCTCTTGGCAAAGACCTAGCGCCAAAACTGGCAGCTCGCTTAGACAAAGGACTTATTTCCGATGTGACGGATGTAGAAGTTGGAGGGGATCAAGTAGTCTTCACCCGCCCAATTTATTCTGGTAAAGCATTTGAAAAGAAAATCATGACCGATGCTTTTACGTTTGTCACAATTCGTCCAAATAATATTTCACCGCTTGCAAAAGACGACGGACGTACAGGTGATGTAGAGGATTTAAATGTTGAAATCAAAAACCTGCGTACAGTTGTAAAAGAAGTTGTACGTAAAGCAACGCAAGGGGTTGATTTATCCGAAGCAAAAGTCGTGATTGCAGGTGGTCGAGGTGTAAAAAGCACGGAAGGTTTTGGACCTCTCCAAGAACTAGCGGACGTGTTAAATGGAGCTGTTGGGGCGTCTCGCGGAGCATGCGATGCAGATTACTGCGACTATTCTCTTCAGATCGGTCAGACGGGCAAAGTAGTCACACCAGATTTATACATTGCCTGCGGAATCTCAGGAGCCATTCAGCATTTGGCCGGCATGTCAAATTCAAAAATTATTGTTGCTATTAACAAAGATCCTGAGGCTAATATTTTTAAAGTAGCTGATTACGGAATCGTTGGAGATTTATTTGAAGTGGTGCCTCTGCTAACGGAAGAATTTAAAAAGCTGAAAGTACAGTCTGCGTAAGAGGCTGGGACAAAAGTATTTTAGACGAAGTGAAGAACGAACTATTGATCAAGATGTTTGATTAGTGGTTCGTTTTTTTGTTGGGGTAAACTTTATGTGTGTGGGTCTTTCTAGCAGCAGTTGATTTCTGTGCAAGACTCCTGCAGAAAGAGAAGTCTTGCACAGAAATCAACTGCGGTGGCACAAGCGGTTCAGTCTTTGCATACTATTTGTTCACCTTTAGATGGAATTCATTTCGTTATGTCTCAACCTCACGGAAAACGAAATTTTCTACGTATGTTTTTATGTAAATTGTACAAACTAGAGCGAAGAATAAACAGTATAAATGTAAGCAAAAAGTTAGCAAACCTTATTTGAAGGTGATATACTGTGAGTAGAATTTGGATATTGCATATATTTAGGAGGAATTAAAATGGCTATTGCACATGCTACAGATAAAAACTTTACAGATGAAATTAAATCAGGCCTAGTGCTTGTTGACTTTTGGGCACCATGGTGTGGCCCTTGTAAAATGATTGCTCCAGTTCTTGAAGAAATTGATGGTGAACTTAACGATAAAGTTAAAATCGTGAAAGTAGACGTTGATGAAAACCAAGAAACAGCTGGAAAATTTGGTGTTATGAGTATCCCAACTTTAGTATTATTTAAAGATGGAGAGAAAGTTGATCAAGTAGTTGGTTTCCAACCAAAAGAAGCATTAACAGAATTAATTAATAAACACGCGTAAGTCAAAACCTAGCTCAGGCTAGGTTTTTTCTTTTTCTCCACTTTTTCTCTTTTGGGAATACTTTTATTTAGCGAATATGCGTTCGTTTGTTTTATACTAGATGTAAGGAACACCGTCACAAATCCGGCTTATGTGCATGTATTGTAAAGCAGAAAAGAATGTAGGTTACGCTTCATAAGCGAATGTATAGATGGACAGAGTAAGAGAAGAGGAAGGAGAAAAGTATGAATGATTATTTAAAAGAAAAGCTGGCTATTTTACCGGATCAGCCCGGCTGCTACTTGATGAAAGATAAATATGGAACGGTCATTTACGTAGGAAAAGCAAAAGTATTAAAAAATCGAGTGCGCTCCTACTTTACCGGATCTCATGACGGAAAGACGCTTCGACTTGTAAACGACATTGTCGATTTTGAATATATCGTCACATCTTCTAATTTAGAAGCGCTTATTTTAGAAATGAATTTAATTAAAAAGCATGATCCAAAATACAATATCATGCTTAAAGATGATAAGGGCTATCCCTTTATTAAGATTACAGCTGAAAAACAGCCCCGGCTTGTTATTACAAGAAAAATAAAAAAAGATAAAGGGAAATACTTCGGTCCTTATCCTAACGTTCAAGCTGCAAATGAAACCAAGCGGCTTCTTGATCGCATTTATCCACTAAGAAAGTGCTCTACCATGCCAGACAGACCTTGTTTGTATTACCATATCGGGCAATGTCTAGCTCCTTGCGTAAAAGAAGTAAAAGAAGAGCAAAACAAACAAATTATTGAAAATATCACGCGGTTTTTAAATGGTGGATATGAGCATGTCAAAACAGAGTTAACTGAAAAAATGTTAAAAGCTTCAGAAGAACTTGACTTTGAAAGGGCTAAAGAATATCGAGATCAAATTGCTCATATTGAAGCGACAATGGAAAAGCAAAAAGTAACGTTTAATGATTTTGTTAATCGAGATGTGTTTGGCTATTCTTATGATAAAGGCTGGATGTGTGTTCAAGTTTTCTTTATTCGCCAAGGGAAATTAATTGAGCGAGAAGTTTCTATGTTTCCTTTTTATAAAGAGCCAGAAGAAGATTTCTTAACTTTTATCGGTCAGTTTTATGCCAAAAATATTAAGCCAAAAGAAGTGCTGGTTCCAGCAACGATTGATGCAGAGTTAGCTGAGAAATTAGTAGAAGTAGAGGTTCAGCATCCAAAGCGAGGCAAAAAGAAAGAATTAGTAGAACTTGCGTGTAAAAATGCAAAAATTGCGCTCGGTGAAAAATTCTATTTAATTGAACGAGATGAAGAGCGCACGGTTGGCGCAGTTGAACGGTTAGGAGAAGAGCTTGGAATTGCAGCGCCTTACCGGATTGAAGCATTTGATAACTCAAATATTCAAGGGACAGATCCCGTTTCTGCGATGATTGTTTTTGTTGATGGGAAACCGGAAAAGAAAGAATATCGCAAATATAAAATTAAGACCGTAAAGGGACCAGATGATTACAGTTCCATGAGAGAAGTCGTTCGCAGACGGTATTCCAGAGCGTTAAAAGAAGGTCTTCCGCTTCCAGATTTAATTGTTGTAGATGGAGGCAAAGGGCATTTAGCTGCAGTACAGGACGTTCTCGAAAATGAATTGGGACTTTTAGTGCCTACAGCAGGTCTTGTCAAAGATGATAAGCACAGAACCTCCAACCTGATGATTGGTGAGCCTCCTCAAATCATACCGCTTGAACGCAATAGTCAAGAATTTTATTTGCTTCAGCGAATTCAAGATGAAGTTCACCGATTTGCGATTACTTTCCACCGTCAAGTGCGCTCTAAGTCCGCTTTTCAGTCTGTTCTGGACGACATTCCGGGAGTGGGAGAAAAGCGTAAAAAAGCTTTGTTAAAGTATTTTGGTTCGGTGAAAAAATTGAAAGAAGCAACGGTTGATGATATTCGAAATTCAGGTGTTCCTCAAAACATTGCTGAAAAAATTTATGAAACATTACAAAAATAGTCTTGAAATAATAGAAAATATTTGATAAGCTATTAACTAATTTCATACGACACTTCATCAAATGAAGTGAAGATAGAGGTGCAAATTTAATCAGTACGTATCAGGAAGGGTATGAGCCCTTATGAATGAGACGGAAAGGGAAATTTGCCGAAGTGAACATTACCTCATAGTAATGATTGCTGGTTCTGCGTTGAATAAACGTAGGATTGTCAAGATGTAGATTCTTGGAGAGCTATCTCACGGCAGTGGACGGTTATGTTTTATAATTTTCGTTCGTTAAGCAATGAGAGCTCATCTCATTGCTTTTTTTATTGTCTGAGTAAAAAAATTTAGCTTCTCATCATCCTGCATATGCAAATTTATTGAAAAGGAATGAACAAAATTATGGCATTAATCGTTCAAAAATTTGGTGGAACATCTGTTGGTTCTGTTGAACGTATCCAACATGTAGCAAACCGTGTTATTCAAGAAGCAGAGCGCGGTAACCAAGTAGTTGTTGTTGTATCGGCAATGGGCAAAACGACAGATGCACTGGTGAAATTAGCAAGTGATATTACGGACAGTCCAAGCAAACGCGAAATGGATATGCTTCTTACAACTGGAGAACAAGTAACGATTTCCCTGTTAACAATGGCCCTTCAATATAAAGGGTATGAAGCAACTTCGCTAACAGGTTGGCAAGCTGGTATCCAGACGGAAGCAGTTCACAGCAATGCACGAATCCAGCACATTGACACGACTCGTATTCAAAGCCAATTAGATAGAGGCCGAATCGTAGTAGTAGCTGGATTCCAAGGCTGTTCAGAAGATGGAAGCATTACAACATTAGGTCGAGGCGGCTCTGACACTACGGCAGTAGCTCTTGCCGCAGCATTAAAAGCTGCAAAATGTGATATTTATACAGACGTAACAGGAGTGTTTACGACAGATCCGCGCTATGTAGAAGATGCTCGTAAGCTTCACTCTATTTCATATGACGAAATGTTAGAATTAGCTAATTTGGGAGCAGGGGTGCTGCATCCGCGCGCTGTTGAGTTTGCAAAAAATTATCAGATACCGCTAGAAGTGCGTTCAAGCTTAGAAAACGAGAATGGAACGATTGTTGAGGAGGAAGTTTCAATGGAACAAAACTTAGTCGTAAGAGGAATTGCGTTTGAAGATAATATTTCACGAGTGACAATTGAAGGGTTAAACAATGAGTTGCAAACTCTTTCTACTATTTTTACAGCATTAGCAAAAGAACAGTTAAATGTGGACATTATTATTCAAAACGTAACGGCTAATAATCGTCTCTCTATCTCATTTTCTATTAAAACCGTAGACGTAGATGCCGCTCTTGCCGTCTTAAAAGAGTATAAATCTACTTTAGGATATACGCGTATTGAACATGAAAGCGGTCTGGCTAAAGTATCAATTGTCGGCTCTGGCATGATTTCTAATCCAGGCGTTGCAGCCGAAATGTTTGAAGTGCTGGCAGGGGAGAAAATTGAAGTGAAGATGGTCAGCACGTCTGAAATTAAAGTATCTACAGTTGTACCGCACGCTGATATGGTAAAAGCTGTTGAGACGCTTCACGTAGCATTTGAATTAGAAGAGCAGCAAGCAGTGCACGTATAAAGAAGAGAAAAAAGACGTGGTATCTCCACGTCTTTTATATATACGTATTTCCTACTTTTTATAGCGCTCCGCGCGTGTTTCGGTAGGTAAGATATCTTTTCGGTCCCACTGCACGGAAATCAGCACTTTTCCGTTCTTTTCTTTATGTGTTAAGTAGGCTTCTGTTAGGCAGTTGTTTTGACGCTGAATCTGTTCAGCCACAAATCCTGACTCAAGATGAAACGAACAAGTTTCCTGCTGAAATCTTTTGCTGACCACATCACCTGATAACTCAAGCTCGAGTGAATATTTATCTTTTTTTGCAAGCGTCAGTGTTCCCCAGGAAGCTGCTTTAAAAAAAGCGACGATTTCATCCATTGTATTTAATGGGTATTTCCGCGCAAGGTGTTTTCCTGCCCAGTATGAAATGGTATTTGTTTCGTCTCCAAGAAGCTCTGGAATTAACACGTCACGCAAAAGGCTGTATCCGAAATATGAAACGTGATCAAGAGTTCTCTCTGTTTCAGCTGTGACGTTAGGTTCTGATGTTTCCATCGTCTCTTCAAGTTCTTGCTGTGATTCTGTTTGTAAATTGCTCATGCTTTCCCCTCTTTCTTTACTACTATTATATACAAATCTAAAAAACCTCTCACGCATTTTTTTAATAAAATGTAAGAGGATCTTTATTATGGTAAAAAGAGTTAGATGTAAAGATGAAAAATCCATAATATACCTTTTAAAAAGGTACTTTTACCTGTGTAAATGTTTTGTGAACTTGTTTACAATAAAAGCATAAAGTAAACGCTTACTTATTTGTGGCAAGCAATATTATAATAGAAAGAAAAAATCTGTAACATCAATACAGTAAGCGTTAACAAATATAAAATTTTATAAATTTATATTTTATAGAAGATTTAAACATCTTGCCTTGACGCTCTTAATCGATGGGAGTAAAATTAACCTGTCACATACTTTATTAGGAAATGCAAAGGTTTTCATTTCCTGTATTCACGATTAATCTATTTGTCTAGTGGGAGTAAGAAAGTTCTTCACAAACTATGTTCATTTAACTAAGGGGGGTCTACGCAGATGGCGGCAAACAGAGAGTTTCAATATCGGAGAATCCATTCATTACTTGGGGTAATACCAATCGGGATTTTCTTAACACAGCATTTAGTTGTGAATCATTTCGCGACAAAGGGAGAAGAATCATTTAATCAAGCAGCTCACTTCATGGAGAGCTTACCTTTCCGCTATGCTCTAGAAATTTTCATTATTTTCTTACCAATCGTTTTTCACGCAATATACGGTCTTTACATCGCATTCACTGCTAAAACAAACGTTAACAACTACGGTTTTTTCCGTAACTGGATGTTTATCCTTCAGCGTGTTTCAGGTGTAATCACACTTATCTTCATCACATGGCACGTATGGGAAACCAGAATACAAGCTGCGCTTGGAAAAGAAGTAGATTTTCAAATGATGGAACGAATTTTAAGCAACCCGGCAATGCTTGCATTCTACATAGTTGGTGTTGTATCTACGATCTTCCACTTTGCAAACGGTCTATGGTCATTTGGAGTTAGCTGGGGGTTAACTGTAACACCACGTTCTCAAAGAATTTCAACTTATGTGACATTAGCAATCTTCTTAGCACTTACATTTGTAGGTGTTCGTACATTATTCGCATTTGCATAAAATTAAGGTTTTGAAGGAGTGGGGTTCCGATGAGTAACGGAAAAATCATCGTAGTCGGTGGCGGTTTAGCTGGCTTGATGGCAACAATAAAAATTGCTGAGTCTGGCAAGCAAGTAGATTTATTTTCACTAGTTCCGGTAAAAAGATCTCACTCAGTTTGCGCGCAAGGTGGAATCAACGGAGCCGTAAACACGAAAGGTGAAGGGGATTCACCATGGGAACACTTTGATGACACAGTGTACGGCGGAGACTTTTTAGCCAACCAGCCACCTGTAAAAGCAATGTGTGAAGCAGCTCCTGGTATTATTCACTTACTTGACCGCATGGGTGTTATGTTTAACCGTACTCCTGAGGGTTTGTTAGACTTCAGACGATTTGGCGGGACGCAGCATCACCGTACGGCTTTTGCTGGAGCAACAACGGGTCAACAATTATTGTACGCATTAGATGAGCAGGTTCGTCGCTATGAAGTTGCCGGACTTGTGACAAAGTACGAAGGATGGGAATTCTTAGGTGCTGTTCTTGACGATGAGCGCAGCTGTCGCGGAATTTCTGCACAGAATTTAAAATCAATGGAAATTAAAACGTTCCCAGCTGACGCGGTTATTATGGCTACAGGTGGACCTGGGATTGTCTTTGGAAAATCGACGAACTCAGTTATTAATACCGGTTCAGCGGCATCTATCGTGTATCAGCAAGGTGCATACTATTCAAACGGAGAGTTTATTCAAATTCATCCAACTGCTATCCCAGGAGATGATAAGCTTCGTCTTATGAGTGAATCTGCTCGTGGAGAAGGCGGACGCGTTTGGACATATAAAGACGGTAAACCTTGGTATTTCTTAGAGGAAAAATATCCTGCGTACGGTAACTTAGTACCTCGTGATATTGCCACTCGTGAAATTTTTGACGTCTGCGTAGCCCAGAAGTTAGGAATTAACGGAGAGAACATGGTTTATCTGGACCTTTCACATAAAGATCCAAAAGAGCTAGACATTAAACTTGGAGGTATCATCGAAATCTATGAAAAATTCATGGGCGATGATCCGCGCAAGGTACCAATGAAGATTTTCCCAGCCGTACACTATTCAATGGGCGGTTTATGGGTGGATTACGATCAAATGACAAATATTCCTGGCTTGTTCGCAGCTGGTGAGTGTGATTATTCACAGCACGGAGCGAACCGTTTAGGAGCAAACTCCTTATTATCAGCTATTTATGGTGGTATGGTTGCTGGTCCTAAAGCCGTTGAATACATCAATGGTTTAGAAAAGAGCGCAGATGCTATTTCTTCAAGCGTATATGATCGTCATGTGAAAGAAGAAGAAGAGAAATGGAACAATATCATGAATCTTCAAGGCACAGAAAATGCATACGTTCTTCATAAAGAGCTAGGGGAATGGATGACTGACAACGTGACAGTCGTACGATACAATGACAAACTGTTAAAAACAGATGAAAAAATTCAAGAATTAATTGAACGCTATGATCGTATTAACATTAATGATACGGCTAAATGGAGTAATCAAGCGGCAACATTTACTCGTCAGCTGCAAAACATGCTTCAGCTTTCACGTGTTGTAACGCTAGGAGCTTACAACCGTAACGAAAGTCGCGGTGCCCATTATAAGCCAGATTTCCCAGATCGTAACGATGAAGAATTCTTAAAAACAACAATGGCATCTTTTGTGGATAAGAAAACGGCTCCTTCTTTCCATTATGAAGAGGTAGACGTATCGTTAATCAAACCGCGTAAGCGCGACTACACAAAGAAAAAAGATGAAAAACCAAAAAAACAACAAGAGGGGGTTCGTTAATCAATGAGTGAACAACAAACAGTCCAAAAGACAGTGCGCTTCATTATTACACGTCAAGATTCAGCTGAATCTGCTCCTTACAATCAGGAGTTTGAAATTCCGTATCGTCCGAATATGAACGTTATTTCAGCACTGATGGAAATCAGACGTAACCCTGTTGATGCTTCAGGTAAAGAGGTTGCACCGATAAACTGGGAAATGAACTGTTTAGAGGAAGTATGCGGAGCCTGTTCAATGGTCATCAACGGTAAACCTCGTCAGTCATGTACGGCTCTTGTTGATAAACTAGAACAGCCAATTCGCTTACAGCCAATGAAAACATTTCCGGTGGTTCGTGACTTGCAAGTAGACCGCAGCCGTATGTTTGATTCACTAAAAAAAGTAAAAGCCTGGGTTCCAATCGATGGCACATACGATTTAGGGCCAGGACCGCGTATGCCTGAAAAGAAACGTCAGTGGGCCTACGAGTTATCCAAATGTATGACATGTGGCGTTTGCTTAGAAGCTTGTCCAAACGTAAACGACAAGTCAAACTTCATCGGTCCAGCACCGCTTTCTCAAGTTCGCTTGTTTAATGCCCATCCAACCGGTGCGTTAAATAAAGGAGAACGTTTAGAGACGATTATGGGTGATGGAGGACTAGCGAACTGCGGGAACTCTCAAAACTGCGTTCAATCATGTCCAAAAGGAATTCCATTGACTACTTCAATCGCAGCTTTGAACCGCGATACAACAATTCAAGCATTCAGAAGTTTCTTTGGTAGCGATCAAGTATAATCACTCAAAACCTCTCCACGCGGAGAGGTTTTATTTTGTCTATGACGAACGGAGGAAATACAGATGAATAATATTTCGTATATTGAAGACATGGATCATTGGAAAGAGTCATTTTCGTTTAAGCAGGAGATCAAGGTAAGATTTTCAGAAACAGATATGTTTGGGCATTTAAATAATACGGTTCCTTTTGTTTATTTTGAACAAATACGTACGGAATTCTTTCACCATATTGGCTTTATGCAAAAGTGGACGAGTGAGCATGAGGGAACGATACCGGTGGTGGCTGATTTGCAGTGCGATTATGTCAAACAAGTGTATTTTGGCAACGTGCTATCTGTTTTTGTAAAAGCTCATAGAATTGGACGTTCGTCGGTTGATTTACACTATATGATTCAAAATAAGCAAAAAGAGGTTGTGCTCACCGGGAGAGGAACAATGGTGCAAATTTCTAAAGAAACAGGAAAAAGCGTGCCTTGGGATGAAGAGATGAAAAGGTGTTTATCAAATATATGAAAATGGCTTGAAGGCTCTTTCTTCAGGCTTTTTTCTTTTTTAAAGGTAAAAAAGAGTTTTTTGCATATTTTTTCTAAAACTAGTAACCGCGTAGGCATACCGCACATAAGATATGTTGACTAAATTTACACCCATCCGATAGTTCAACTCAGGATCAGGCAAGGAGGGTTACATTGAAAGAAAAAGAGTTTCAACCTAAACCGCTACTTACAAAGCGTGAACGAGAAGTATTCGAGCTTTTAGTACAGGACAAAACAACAAAAGAAATCGCGAGTGAACTATTCATTAGCGAAAAAACAGTTCGAAATCATATTTCTAATGCGATGCAAAAGCTTGGAGTCAAGGGGCGTTCTCAAGCAGTCGTAGAACTCCTTCGAATGGGAGAACTTGAACTATAACATGAGCTGGCTTTCTTCTTAGAAAGCCAGCTTTTTGTATATTTTTTTAAGTGTCGCATACATATCTAAAAAGAATGGCGTTAAGAAAATATTATAAAAAAGGTAAATCTTTATAAAAAAAACTTATTGCTTGAAATTGAATTTCAGAGTACGTATACTTTTAAGTAAGGAGATACTAGTTCAGAAGAAAGAGAGGTGAGATGATGAAAAATGTATGGATGAGCTTATTGTTATGCATGATATTCTGTTTGCCTTTTGCGAGTTTGCCAGATAAATTTATTGATAACGACTTTGAAAAAGTGAAGGTCACAAAAAGTTCGGTTCAGCATTACACCGATATTGTGCACATGTCTCCAGGAGCTAAGCACAGCGTTAAACAAATAGGATCCCTCATACAAAGCGCGATAGTAACTTTTGCTTTAGTATGGACGAGTGCCAAACTCATCATTCCAACGCATCAAATTGCGTATTTTATCCTCAAGAAAACACTTTTTTATCCGAAAATCTTTCAATCAAGTTACCTCAATTAAATAAAAAAGGTTGAAATTTCAACAGCCTTTTCTTCAAACCTAAAATTACCAACTATTCTTAGGCTTATTTGCTATGCGGATTTTCTATGCAGATAACGCGACAAAATTAAAAAATTCTTTTTAAAAACTTTATAGGAGTGATCATTCGATGATGATTAAAGAAACGGAGTTACCAGGAATCGGCCGTAAATTTGAAATTGAGACAAGCGGAGGAAACCGCGTAGTCGTTATCATTCATGATGATGGACGACGTGAAATCTACCACTTCGATCAAAAAGATTTAGAAGAAAGCATTTTTGACATTACGTTAACAGATACGGAATCAAGACAGCTAGCGGCAATTTTAGGCGGCATGATTTACAAGCCAAAAGCAATGGAAACCATTGAAGTGGCATTCAATGACTTAGTTATTGAATGGTACAAAGTTGAAAAACAAGCGAAAGCTCACAGTAAAACAATTGGTGAAATTGACGTTCGCAGCAACTATGATGTCACTATCATCGCCGTCATTAAAAACACGCAAAAAAAATTATCCACACCAGGACCAGATACGTTAATTGAAGAAGGAGATACGCTTGTCATCTCTGGTGAAAGAGGAAATTTAAAAACGCTCATTAAAGAATTGCTTTCACAAGGAGGTAGTTCATAATTGGATCATTTAGTATTTGAAGTTGGGACAGCTTTGTTACTAGTTGCTTTAGCGGCTATACTAGCACATAAATTTAAATTTACGATTATTCCATTCCTCATTCTTTTGGGCATGGCGGTTGGTCCCCATGCTCCTGAGTTTGGCTCATTCAGTTTAAAGTTTATTGAAAGCCAAGAGATTATTGAATTTATGGGGAGAATTGGAGTTCTCTTTTTACTGTTTTATTTAGGATTAGAATTTTCAGTTGGAAAGCTAATTAAATCAGGTAGGTCCATCGCGGTGGGAGGATCTATTTATATTTTAATTAACTTTACTTTAGGATTATTGTATGGATACCTGACAGGAAATCCTCTTCTTGAAGTGCTGATTATCGCTGGAATTATTACGATTTCGTCCAGCGCAATTGTCGCAAAAGTATTGGTTGATTTAAAACGAACAGCGAATCCAGAAACGGAACTGATATTAGGGATCATCATGTTTGAAGATATTTTCTTAGCCGTTTATCTTTCTGTCGTTTCAGGGTTGGTGCTTGGAGACCACGGATCGCTTGCTGGATCTTTAACATCTATTTTAATTGCGTTTGGCTATATGATGCTGTTCTTTATCATTGCTCGAAAAGCCACGCCGCTACTAAATAAACTTTTAAATATTTCATCAAACGAAATCTTTATAATCGTCGTGTTTGCGGTATTGTTTTTTGTGGCAGGCTTCTCAGAAACAATTCACGTGGCAGAAGCAATTGGTGCGTTATTGCTTGGACTTGTCTTTTCTGAAACGGAACATCGCGATCGTATTGAACATCTTGTCGTACCATTTCGTGATTTCTTTGGAGCTATCTTTTTCTTCAGCTTCGGGTTAAGTATTGATCCTCTCACACTGTGGGATGCAGGCTGGCTTGCGCTTGGCGCAGTTGCGCTTACGATAATTGGTAACTTTACAGCCGGTATGATTTCAGGAAGAAAAAGCGGGCTGTCACATAAGGCCTCTACCAACATTGGGTTAACGATTATGTCACGAGGCGAGTTTTCGATCATTATGGCTAACATTGGAATTGAAGGAGGATTATCTGCAATTCTTCAGCCATTCGCCGCGCTTTATGTACTGATTTTAGCTATTATTGGCCCTTTGTTAACGAAGGAGTCTAAGCATATATACGGATTTTTAAACTCGGTATTTAAATGGAAAAAACCAAATCCTCAAGAATCAAAGTGATAAAATATATAAAACACAGTTGACAAATCGGATTAATATGATAAAATTCAAAATAATCCAATAACAAATCAGTTAAATATAGCAACGGGCTGATCGGTCAACCGAAAGCTCCTACCTTTTTCAGGTAGGAGCTTTTGTGTTTTTAGATGAACGAGCTTTTGATTTAAAAATTCAAGGAGGAGGAACTGCTGTGAATGTTGTCATTCAATCTGTTAACAGATCATTTCAAAAAGGAGAACAAGTAACTCAAGCATTGCGAAATGTAAATCTTACGATTAATAAAGGTGAATTTATAACCGTTATTGGTCCGAGCGGATGTGGAAAAAGTACGCTGCTTAAAATGATTGCAGGACTTGATATGGATTATGAAGGGCGTATTGAAATAAACGGGAAGCACATAGGCGGACCTAGCATTAAACAAGGAATGATCTTTCAAGAACACCGCTTGTTCCCATGGCTTAATGTGGAGCAAAATATAGCGGCTGACTTATCGCTGAAAGATTCGAACGTTCGGCGCCGCGTAGATGAGTTAATTGATATTGTCAGGCTGAAAGGATTTGAAAAAGCTTATCCTCGAGAATTATCTGGAGGGATGTCTCAACGAGTCGCTATTGCGCGTGCTCTTTTAAGAAATCCAGAAGTTTTATTGTTAGATGAACCCTTCGGTGCATTAGATGCTTTCACTCGCACTCATTTGCAAGATGTGCTGCTAGACATATGGAAAAAAGAAAAAACAACCATGATTTTTGTTACCCATGATTTAGACGAATCCATTTACTTGGGTACTAAAATTGTGATTATGAGTGCCAGACCAGGAGAAATTAGCCGGGTCGTTCCAGTAGAAATTAGTCATCCGCGAAAAAAGACAGAACCACCTTTTCAGCAGCTGAGGCAGCAAGTACTGAAAGAATTTGAAGAAGCAGGAGAACATTAAAGATTCAATAAGACAGAGAAGGAGACAGAACAGATGAAAAAGCTACTTTTAACTGCAGCTATTGTACTTGTTCTCGCATTGGCTGGGTGCGGGACGAAAGAAAAAGCGAGCGGAGAAGATTCAAAAAACGTTACGATTAATATTGGTATCCAACAAAGCTTAGGTCCTTTAATGCTGGCACAAAACCAAAAATGGTTTGAAAAAGAATTTAAAAAAATAGGTGTAAATGTCAAATGGACAGAGTTTCAAAGCGGTCCTCCGCAATTTGAAGGTATAGCATCTGGACACTTGGATTTCGGCCAAGTTGGAAATTCACCGGTTATTTCTGGTCAAGGGGCAGACATTCCGTTTTTAGAAATTGCTAATTCCAGCGACGGGTTGAAAGGAAACGCTATTTTAGTAGGGAAAAACAGCAAGATTAAAAGCATAAAAGATTTAAAAGGTAAAAAGATCGCGGTTGCGAAAGGAAGCAGCGGTTTTAATTTATTGTACAGAGCTCTTGACCAAAATGGGTTGAAGCCAAGTGATGTAAAGATTATTCAGCTTCAGCCAGACGAAGCTCAGCCAGCATTTGAAAATGGGTCAGTGGATGCATGGTCAATCTGGGAACCGTTTATCTCACTGCAAAACTTAAAAAATGAAGCTCGTATTTTAGCAGACGGCGATTCATTAAAGGTTGCTTCACCAGGTTTTACTATTGTAAGAGAAGGCTTTGCAAAAGATCATCCAGAGTTAGTCGTTAAGTTTTTACAAGTTTATCAAAAAGCGCTTGAATGGCAAAACGAACATTTTGAAGAATCTGTGGATATTTTAGCAAAGCAAAAAAATCTAGATAAAGACGTAGTAAGACAAGTGTTAAAAAATAATCCTGCCTATAATCGCCCAACTTCTAAAGAAATTATTGCAGAACAACAGCGAACAGCTGATTTTCAACAATCTTTAGGCGTTATTAAAAAGAAAATTGATACTGGAGATGTTGTTGATAATTCATTTATTGAAAAAGCATTAAAAGAAAAATGAGGTGATGAAAATGAGTAAAACATCTGTGGTTTCAGGACACGTCCAGTCTTCAGCAGCTCACTTGCAAAAAGTGAAAAAAAGAAAGGAAGAAGTGAAAAATAAGCAGGGAATTTTCCTTCGTTCTCTTGTCGTGCCACTTCTGCTTATCGTGGTGTGGCAAATCATTGGTTCCGCGGGCTATGTATCTAAAACTGTTCTTCCTACACCTGTTGATATTGTACTTTCTTTTAAACAACTCATCGTATCGGGGGAACTTGGAGCTAATCTTCAAATCAGTATTTTGCGTGCCGCCATAGGTTTTGCCGTTGGAGCTGGACTAGGGTTACTATTTGGTGTAATTGTCGGTTTCTCAAAGAAAACGGAGCACTATATGGATCCATCTATTCAAATGCTTAGAACTGTTCCACACCTTGCATTGGCCCCTTTATTTATCTTATGGTTTGGCTTTGGTGAAATTTCAAAGATATTGCTAATCGCAAACGGTGCATTTTTCCCAATCTATGTTAATACGTATCTAGGCATTCGCGGCGTTGATTCGAAATTATTTGATGTTGCTCGTGTTCTTCAATTTAGTAAATGGAAACAAATCACAAAACTTATTTTACCAGCTGCTCTTCCTAATATTTTACTTGGTGTCCGGTTATCTTTAGGTATTGCATGGCTCGGACTGGTAGTTGCTGAATTAATGGGAGCAAGTGAAGGTGTAGGATACATGATTATGGATGCTAGACAGTTTTCTCAAACGGACGTAGTTTTTGTCGGAATTATCATTTTTGCTGTTGTAGGCAAATTAACCGATTCATTTGTTCGAGTATTAGAAAAGCGTCTTCTTAAATGGAGAGACAGCTACGCAGGTGAAAAATAAAAGAAGGATTTATACACGTATTAATCCTTGTAAATCTATCAGTTTTATAAGCGAAAAGGAGAGATGATAATGAGCCAGGTTACAATTATTACAGGAAGCCCTTCAAAGCAATCAAGGTCAGCTGCTTTAAGCGAGTATATTGCAGCATATCTACAAGATGAAAAATATGAAGTGAAAACCGTGCATGTCCGTGACTTGCCCGCTGAAGACTTAGTATATGCTAACTTTTCTAGCCCTGCGATTCAAGAAGCTCAAAAGAAAGTCGCAGATGCTGATGCCGTTATTATTGTCAGCCCAATCTATAAAGCTAGCTACACAGGAATTTTAAAAACATTTTTAGATTTAATACCTGAAAAAGGTTTTCACAATAAAACCGTGCTGCCGATAGCTACAGGGGGAACCATTGCTCACCTACTGGCTCTTGATTATGTATTTAAGCCGACTTTATCCGTTTTAGGGGCTACTGCTCTTATTCATGGAGTTTATATTGTTGATTCTGAGGCGGCTTATACGAAAGAAAATGAAATTGAGTTTATTGCGGAAGAAGCAGAAGCGAGAATTAAACGTTCATTAAAAGAGCTGGGATATCATCTAGAACAAACGAAAAGGAGTGTTGAATCATGAAAATACTATGGTTTATTCCTTCCCATGGAGATGGAAGATATTTAGGGACAAATCGAGGAGGTCGTTCAGCAGACTATTCATATTTTCGGCAAGTTGCTCAAGCAGCTGACCGTTTAGGGTTTGAAGGAGTTTTGATTCCAACGGGGAAATCATGCGAAGACCCTTGGCTATTAGCTGCTTCACTTATACCTGAAACAGAGCGTTTGAAATTTTTAGTAGCTGTACGTCCCGGCATTATGGCCCCTTCCGTGGCAGCGCGCATGACCTCGACTCTTGATCGAATTTCAAACGGTCGTTTACTAGTTAATGTAGTAGCAGGAGGAGATCCGGCAGAATTAGCGGGAGATGGCCTTTTCTTATCACATGATGAACGTTATGAAGCTGCGGATGAATTTTTAGATGTGTGGAAAGGGTTATTGGCTGGAGATACGGTTAATTATGAAGGAAAACATATTCATGTAGAGAACAGTGAGCTGTTGTATCCACCTGTTCAAAAACCTTCTCCACCTATTTATTTTGGCGGATCTTCACCCGCCGGACAAAAAGTTGCAGCAAAACATTCTGACGTGTATTTAACATGGGGCGAACCTCCTGAACAAGTAAGAGAAAAAATAGCGGCTGTGAGAAAGCAAGCAGAAGCAGAAGGCAGAACCGTTAAGTTTGGGATTCGTTTGCATATTATTGTACGGGAAACCGAAGAAGAAGCTTGGCAAGCAGCCGATCGATTAATTCAGCATTTGGACGAAGACACGATTCAAGCAGCACAGCGTACTTTTGCTAGGTATGACTCAGTCGGGCAGCAGCGAATGGCGAGCCTTCATAGAGGAACCCGAGAAGAACTTACGATTAGCCCTAACTTATGGTCAGGTGTAGGGCTCGTCCGGGGAGGTGCAGGAACTGCACTAGTAGGCAGTGCTGAAAATGTAGCGAAACGAATAAAAGAATATGAAGCTTTAGGAATTGAATCTTTTATTTTATCAGGCTATCCGCATTTAGAGGAAGCTTATCACGTAGGAGAGTTATTGTTCCCGCTTTTAAATATTGATGACGGTGAAGGAAAGAGTAAAAGCATCGGTGAGATTATTGCAAACGATAGGTTTCCAAAAGCTTCAACATCGTAAAAGAAGAACCGGTGAAAAATTCACCGGTTCTTCTTTTACATTCATCTCAGCCGAGAGACGAGTTCGTTAAATTGTTGGTTTAGGTTTTTCAGGTGCAGCTTGTTTATCTTTTCGACTTTCTTGAATATATACTTTAAATAGAAAAATATTTAAACAGCCCAGTGTGAGGAATAACGGTGCAAAATAATATTCTTGAGACATAAGTAGGACGAAAACGCTTCCAAAACAGAACAGAGAACTAAACATAAAGTAAAACTGTAAGAATCTTCTCATTTTAGTCGCCTCCTATTCTTTTTCTTCTTACAATTATTATATCAAATACTTTCCAAAAAAGACACAAAATATTCACAAAATGTTCAATTTTTTTCTTGTTTACCTATTGATTTTTTTGTCGATATGTAAATTTAGTGGGTTGTAATACCAATTAATTCCTGATCATAACTTTCCGATGGAAAGTTTATGTAAAATTTTATATGATAGAGAAATGGTATTGAAAAAAGGGGGAAAATCATCATGAGACGAATTGGGTGGCTATTTTTTACTATGGCAATTCTCTTATTAATAACTGCCGGTTGCTCAAATGATCAACAGAAAGCACAGGATCGATTTGATAAATATGTAGCCATGTGGAATAAAGAAGATTTTAAAGGCATGTATGGATACTTGTCTAAAGATGCTAAAAAGACGATTTCAGAAAAAAATTTTATAAATCGATATAAAAATATCTATGATGCAATTGAAGCGGACAAGCTTAAAGTGAAGGCAAGTAAAATAGAAGACTTAGAAATAAAAGACCATAAAGCTGTTTTACCTTTTGAAGTAAACATGGACTCTGTAGCCGGTGAAATCTCATTTAAAGAAAATGCTGCTGTGGTTCAAGAAAAACAAGGGGATACAGAGAATTGGTATATTAATTGGAAGCCTAATATGATTTTTAAAGGACTTAAGCAAGGAGAGCAAGTGAGAGTAGCTGCTCAGTCAGCTGTGCGTGGAGAAATTATGGATCGTTCAGGGAAATATTTAGCTCAAAATGGAGAAGCGATTCAAGTTGGAGTTGTTCCCCAGCAGTTTTCTAAAGGCGGCGAGCAAGCTATACAACAATTAAGCAAGACTCTTGCTCTTTCAGAAAAAAGTATTAATCAAGCACTGAGCGCTTCTTGGGTGAAAAACAATCAATTTGTTCCTATTAAAACAGTTAGTCAAAAAGACGCCTCTAATTTAGAGAATTCTTTGAAAAAAGTAGAAGGCATTCAACAAAAAAAGGTAAATGCGCGCGTATATCCTTGTGAAGAAGCGTGTGCCCATTTAGTTGGATACGTTGCGCCTGTCACAGCGGAATATTTAAAAGAGCATAAAGATGAAGGCTATAATGCTCAGTCTAAAGCTGGAATGATTGGCTTAGAGTCTTTATATGAAGATAAGCTTCGTGCTCGAGACGGCGTCACGATTTATACAGTAGATAAAGATGGCAATAAAAAGAATGAAATTGCAAAAGTGAATCCAAAAGACGGGGAAAGCATTCAAGTTACGATAGACACGAATGTTCAAAAATCCCTTTATGAACAGTTAAAAGATGAAAAAGGAGTAGCTACTGCTCTTCAACCTAAAACGGGAGAAATATTAGGTCTTGTAAGCACGCCAGCTTTTGATCCGAATTCTTTTTCTTTTGGAATCGATGCTAATACGTACCAATCCCTTTCAACGAATCCCGATAAGCCGTTAATGAATCGCTTTACCAAAACGTATTCTCCGGGATCTACATTTAAGTTAGTCACGGGAGCTTTAGCGGTTGATGAAGACGTGGTAAATCCAAACGAAAGTATATCAATCAGCGGGAAGAAATGGCAAAAAGATAAAAGCTGGGGGAATTTCTACGTAACACGAGTGGGAAGCAAGCCGAATGTTAATTTACGTGATGCTTATGTTACATCTGATAATATTTATTTTGCGCAGACTGCTTTGAAGCTAGGTTTAGACAAATTTAACAGTGGTTTAAAACAGTTTGGGTTCAATCAAAAAATGCCTGTTAATTATCCTTTTGAAACGTCTAAAATTGCAGGTGATCAAGATATTAAAGATGAGGGAGTATTAGCAAACTCTGGCTATGGCCAGGGGAAACTGCAAGTGAATCCTCTCCACTTGGCATTGATGTATACATCGATTGTAAACGATGGAAACATAGTAAAGCCTATTCTTATGAACAGTGATGAGAGTGGGATATGGAAAAAACAAGTAATATCTAAAGAAACGGCGCAATTAATTCAAAATGATTTAGTTGATGTCATTGAAGATAAAAACGGTACGGGTCATGCTGCAAAGATAGATGGGTTAACCCTGGCTGGAAAAACTGGAACGGCAGAATTAAAGAAAACTCAAGGTGAAAAAGGGCAGGAAAACGGCTGGTTTGTAGCTGTGGATACAAAACAGAAAAACCTACTCGTTTCAATGATGATTGAAGGAGTAGAAGATAAAGGCGGAAGTCATTACGTCGTGCCGAAAGTAAAAAATGTATTTCAGCAATATAATAAGTAAATAATAAAAGCCAGTTCTAAAGGAGCTGGCTTTTATTATTTACACAAGAGGAGTAATGTTAAGTTTTTGTAAATCCCAGTTTTATACAAACTCTGAAAACCCTTATTTTAAAGGGAATGAACGTATTATTGTTAATGTATTGTAAAGAGACCTAAAAAAATGTGTTTGAAAAGTTATTGACAATTAACAATAATAGGAGTAATTTTTGACTTGGCGTAAAAAAATGAATCGCATAACCTATAAGTAAAAGAACCATCTTTTGGGACTTTTGCTCTGGTAAACGTTTGTTTTTTTCGAATTTTTTGATACACAAGAGAGGTGGTTTCTCTCGTTATAGTAATGAACAGCTAAGTTTTATCCATTACTTTAAATGAAAAAAGAAACTAGAACACATATAAAAAGATAGAGAGAAAAAACGAGTGGTAAAGTTTCGATAAATTGGATGGAGGATTGCAACGTGATCAAAAGAAAAAAAGACAAGTTTTCTGAAATGTTAATGGACATTGCCCAAAATATTAAGGACTCAGCAGATTTTTTAGGCAGCTTTGAACTTCAAAATGTATCTGACCTAAAGGAATTTGCCAATGTTTTAAAAGCGTATGAATCAAAAGGTGATAAATACGTGCATACAGTGATTACTGAGTTGAACAAAGCATTTATTACTCCAATTGAGCGTGAAGATATTTTACAGCTAGCAATGAGCATGGATGATGTACTTGATGGCATCGACAGCTTTGCTGCTTTAATGGAAATTCATTCAATTACGACATTTGATGAATATGTAGCTGAATTTGTTAAAAATATTCAAGGCTGTGCTGAAGAGATTTTAATTACTATTAATTTGTTGTCTGAGAAAAAGCTTCTTCAAATTAGTGAGCATGCAATTAAAATTAAAGAGTATGAGTCACATTGTGATACATTATATCGTCGTGCATTAAAACAATTATTCGCAACATGTAAAGATCCAATTAAAGTTATTCAATATAAAGAAATTTATGAAACGCTAGAAGAAATCGCGGATTACTGTCAAACGGTTGCAAACAACTTAGAATCAGTTATTATGAAGAATGCGTAACGGGGCTATATTATAATGGATTCGATGCTAATATTAACTATTCTAATTGTAGTTGGTGCACTTGGTTTTGACTTTATCAACGGATTTCACGATACAGCTAATGCCATTGCGACTTCTGTTTCAACCAAAGCTTTAAAACCGCGACATGCAATTCTTTTAGCCGCAACCATGAACTTTGTCGGTGCTATGACGTTTACGGGCGTAGCCAAAACGATTACAAAGGATATCGTTGATCCTTATACGCTTCAAAACGGTTCTGTCGTTATTTTAGCAGCATTAATTTCTGCTATCGCGTGGAACCTAATCACATGGTATTTCGGTATCCCGAGTAGTTCTTCTCATGCAATTATTGGATCGATTGCAGGAGCAGCTATTGCAGCTGCTGGATTTGGTGCTTTAAATTACAAAGGTTTCATCAAAATCATTGAAGCCCTTCTAATTTCACCAGTTCTAGCCTTTGTAGTAGGTTATATTGTCTATACGATTATCAAACTAACGTTTAAAAACCATAACTTGACGAAAACGAATAAGCGTTTTCGACGCGTTCAAATCCTGACTGCAGCCCTACAATCTTACACACACGGTACGAATGATGCGCAAAAAGCAATGGGTATCATTACGCTAGCGCTTATTGCTAACAATATGCAAAGCGGTACTGAGATTCAGTGGTGGGTACAGCTGGCTTGTGCGGTCGCAATGGGGCTTGGAACGTCAATTGGTGGATGGAAAATCATTAAAACCGTCGGCGGTAAAATTATGAAAATTCGTCCTGTTAATGGAGTAGCTGCGGACTTAACAGGGGCTGCCATTATCTTTGGAGCAACGTTTATTCATCTACCTGTCAGTACTACTCATGTTATTTCATCTTCTATCTTAGGTGTAGGTTCTGCTCACCGAGTGAAAGGTGTAAAATGGGGAACTGCACAGCGCATGGTGATTACATGGGTTATCACATTGCCAATTTCAGCTTCATTAGCTGCACTTATCTATATGATTTTAAATTTGTTATTTTAATAAATGTGGAGCTTCTTTTTAAGAAGCTCCTTTTTTTTATTTACATCCCCTCATTTGCACAGTACACTTAAAACATGAAAATAACACAATTGTTTTTAAAAGGGAGATGGGGAAATGTTTGGAAAAGTGGCTGCTGATGTATTGGGGCTAAGTGATATTGGTTCTGTTATTAAGCCGGTTGATTATGACAAGGTAGATGCAGACGATTACGTTATGCATGAAGAACAAGAAAAAATTTATTTTCTAATCAAATCAAAGTCAGATGAATATTGCTTTACCAATAAAGCGCTCATTCATCTTGATGGAACAAGTGCTACAAGCAAAAAGCGAATGCTTCGCCGCTATAACTACAGCACAAATCACATTTCAAACGTGATGCTAGAAACGGCTGGAACTGTCGATTTAGATGTGGAAATTAAATTTAAAATTGGCTCGGAGACTTTTTCTATCGATGTACACAAAAAGCATATAGAAGAGGTAAAAGATTTATATAAAGCGCTGTTTAAAATGTCTGAAATAACGCGTGAAAATGAAATTGCGCTCGATTTTGCTAAACAAAGCATTCAGCTAGCTTCTTCTACGCTAAGCAGTACACGAAATACAAGTGGAAGTGTTGCTGGTGAATTTAAAGAAATTAACGAAGCCGCGTTTTCTTGGTTATTAGATAAAAAAACAGCCTACACAACAAAAGATTTCAGCTCAGTTTTCGAGCTGTATATCAATAATTAATAGAAACAGCTGCTCCTTTTATGGAGCAGCTGTTTTTTAATACTGAATGAGAGTATGTAGACTTATGATGAACGTTGTAGAATCCTCATGTTAACCTTGAAAAATCACTGAAAAAAGAGCACAATATAAAATAGAAAAGAGAAACAATAGAGACGGGTTTAACTGAAAGAAATAATAGAAAATAAGACTTATAGGTGGAAAGGATTACGGTATGACAGCAAAAAATAATGAGGATACAGTGGCAGAATTAGAGAAGTCACTTCGACATATTGCAGCGATTGTGAAACAAAAAGGAAGAGAAATTTTAGAAGACTATACGATTACGCCACCTCAGTTTATTGCTTTGCAGTGGCTGTTTGAACGTGGAGATATGACGATTGGCGATTTATCAAATCGGATTTTTCTCGCTTGTAGTACAACGACAGATTTAGTAGATCGTATGGAAAAAAATAAGTTGGTGGTTCGGGTGAAAGATCCAAAAGACCGCCGCGTAGTGCGTATTCATTTGCTTCCTGAAGGAGCACGTGTTATCGAAGAAGTAATTGAAAAGCGACAAACGTATTTAAATGGCGTACTGGCAAACTTCTCTCCGAGTGAAACGGAAGTTTTACGAGTAACGTTACGAAAATTGCATGATGAAATGAAAGAAAAATGAGGCGATTGTTTTGAGTAGACCAATTGGTGTTATAGATTCAGGTGTGGGCGGATTAACGGTAGCAAAGGAAATTATGAGACAGCTTCCGAAAGAACAAATTATGTATATTGGAGATACAGCCCGCTGCCCATACGGTCCTCGTCCTAGTGAAGAAGTACGAGCTTTCACGTGGGAGATGACTAATTATTTAGTAGATAAAGATATTAAAATGCTTGTTATTGCGTGTAATACGGCTACGGCAGTTGTGCTGGATGAAATTCAAGAACAGCTCGATATTCCGGTTATAGGCGTCATTGAACCAGGATCACGCGCTGCGCTTAAAGTAACTAAAAATCATAAAATAGGCGTAATCGGCACAAATGGAACCGTGAAAAGTCAAGCCTATACACATGCACTCCGCGCTCTTCATACGAGAGTGGAAGTGGAAAATTTGGCATGCCCTTTGTTTGTACCTCTTGTAGAGAGCGGTAATTATGAAGGACCGGAAGCGCAGCGAATTGTAAAAGAAACATTAAAACCTTTTTATCATACAGATATGGATACCCTTATTTTAGGATGTACGCATTATCCGTTATTAAAGCCAGTTATTCAAGAAGCAATTGGGCCTCGAGTTCAGTTAATCAGTTCTGGCGAAGAAACGGCAATAGAGGTAAGTGCCATTCTTTCTTATAGCAATTTACTCGCTCCTAGAAACATGGAGCCTGAACACTACTTCTTTACAACAGGATCAACAGAACTGTTTCAATCTATTGCATCTAAATGGTTTGAGCACCCTGTATATAATGTTGAACATATCAAGCTTTAAAACCGTGCATATTATGCTCGGTTTTTTTTGTGGACAAAAACTTTTTTGAGCTGGTCTAAAATGCAAAAAAGCTCGTATACATAGTAGTACAAACAGTCTGAGGAGGGAAAGGAATGTCCAAAAAGACCCAACTTGTTCTCATATCCGCCGTGGTGACCACATCTGTATTGTTATCCGGCTGTGGACTTTTCGGAGGGGATAACGCAGCAAAGGAAATTGATCCGCCAAAGGATGTCACCTATGTGAAAGATGAAAAATCATTAGCGACTGAAGCGAAAGTAACGGAAGCTAATAAAAAACAAAGTAAAGCGGCAGAAACATCTGCGCCTACCAAAAGAGAACTCTACTTAATTGATAAAAACGGGTACGTTGTTCCCCAGACGCTTGAAATTCCTAAATCAAAAGGTGTCGCTAAACAGTCTCTTGAATATTTAGTAGAGGGTGGACCAGTCACAAACTTATTGCCAAATAATTTCCGAGCGGTTCTTCCTGCTGATACAAGAGTTTTAGGGACAAAGCTGGAAAGTGACGGGACGATGGTAGCAGATTTTTCACCTGAATTTGCTGAATATAAAAAAGAAGATGAACTCCGTATCCTGCAGGCCGTCACTTGGACGCTGACGCAGTTTGAAGGCGTAAATAAAGTTAAAATTCGCATTAACGGCTATGATAAAGATGAGATGCCTGTAAATCATACGCCAATCAGTAAAGGGTTGAGCAGAGCAGATGGCATTAACTTTGATAATACTGGAGTAGTTGACGTAACTCAAACAAAGCCAGTTACGATTTATTACTTAGCTCAAGAGGGCAAACAAACTTACTATGTTCCTGTCACAAAACGAATTGCTTCTGATGACAAGGATATGTACACTGCAATTGTGAACGAACTTGTAGAAGGACCTGCGCCTGCATCAGGTTTAGTGACAGATTTTAATCCCGATGCAAAGCTCGTAGCAGCTCCAAAGTATGCGGACGGTGAGTTAACGCTTAACTTTAATAAAAACATCTTTGGAAATTTAAAAGGCACGGAAATTTCTCAGCATGTTCTTGACTCCTTGGTGTTATCGCTGACAGAACAAAAAGCCGTAGATAGCGTTGCCATTAAGGTGAATGGCAAAAAAACGCTAAAAGATGAAAAAGGGAAAAAATTGACGGAACCAGTTTCAAGACCGAAAAATGTGAACACAGGTAGTTTTTAAAAACAAATTTTTGTTATACTAGTAAAGGACTAAGTAGAAAGAGGTCTGCTGAAATAGCGACCTCTTTCCGCTGTTTTATAGTTAAAATGGAAGAGACTATTACATATAAATGAATTTATAGGAGGACATGCTTAATGCGTTTGGACGGTAGGGAATTTAATGAATTGAGACCTGTATCTCTTCATACTTCATACTTAAAGCATCCAGAAGGATCTGTATTAATCTCGGTGGGAGACACAAAGGTTATTTGTACAGCAAGCATAGACGACAGAGTGCCTCCTTTTATGCGTGGACAAGGAAAAGGATGGATTACAGCTGAATATTCTATGCTGCCTCGAGCTACGGCACAAAGAAATATACGTGAATCATCAAAAGGTAAAGTCACAGGACGAACAATGGAAATTCAGCGTCTAATCGGACGAGCTCTTCGTTCTGTAGTCGATCTGGAAAAGGTCGGAGAAAAGACAATTTGGATTGATTGTGATGTTATTCAAGCTGATGGAGGCACAAGAACAGCATCGATTACAGGTGCTTTTGTGGCTATGGTTTTAGCGTTTGGAAAGCTGGTTGAAGAGAACAAGCTAACAGAAATCCCTATTCGTGACTACTTAGCTGCGACTTCAGTAGGTATTCATGGAGAAAATTCGATTTTAGATTTAAATTATGAAGAAGATTCGACAGCGGAAGTTGACATGAATATTGTGATGACAGGAAGCGGACAGTTTGTAGAATTACAGGGAACGGGAGAGGAATCGACGTTTTCGAGAGAACAGTTAAACCATCTTCTAGATTTGGGAGAAAAAGGTGTTTATCAATTGATTGAACAGCAAAAGGAAGTTCTTGATCACCTGGCTGCTTACATTCCGGTTAAAGAAAGGTAAGGGATTGACGTGCGTGAAATCATTATTGCAACTAAAAATGCAGGCAAAGTAAAAGATTTTGAAACACTTTTCTCGCCAAAGGGATTTAAAGTAAAATCGCTTCTTGATTTTCCTGAGATTGAAGACGTGGAAGAAACGGGCGTTACATTTGCAGAGAATGCGACACTAAAAGCAGAGGCCATTTCATCCGCATTAAATAAGCCGGTCATTGCCGATGACTCCGGGCTTGCTATTGACGCCTTAAACGGGGAGCCAGGCGTTTATTCCGCGCGTTATGCTGGTGAAAATAAAGATGATAATGCTAATATAGAGAAGGTACTTCAAAAGTTAAATGACGTGCCGTTTGAAAAGCGCACGGCACGCTTTCATTGTGCTCTTGCTATTGCAGTGCCTGGAAAGAGAACCGAAATTGTAGAAGGCACGTGTGAAGGGCACATCTTGGAGGAAAAAAGAGGGGAAAACGGTTTTGGGTACGATCCCATTTTCTTTGTAGAAAAATGGAGATGCTCCATGGCAGAATTGACCAAAGAGCAAAAAAATCAAATTAGTCACCGAGCAAATGCGTTAAAAAAACTAGCACCGCTAATTGATGCGCAATTTTAGAAGGAGTGATGACGTGTGAAACTATTAATTGTAAGCGATAGCCACGGGTTACAAGAAGAACTGCTCACTATCAGAGAGAGACATGCTGATGTAGATAAGATGATCCATTGTGGGGACTCTGAGTTGCCGCAAGACAGCAAAGAAATGTCTGCTTTTTTAGGCGTTCGAGGAAATTGTGACTACGATGCATCTTACGTTAATGATCGAGTAGAGTCGCTTGGAGAAGCTACGTGTCTGGTTACACACGGTCACTTATATAATGTTAAAATGTCTATGATGAATCTGCATTACAAAGCGAGAGAAGTCGGGGCAAACGTTGTTTGCTTTGGGCATTCTCACATAGCGGGAGCTGAGCTCATGGACGGAGTGTTATTTATCAATCCAGGAAGTATGTTACTTCCTCGTATGAGAAAAGAACGTACGTATGCTATACTAGTAATGGATGGTACAGAAGCTACCGTGCAGTTTTACGATATAAGCGGTAAACATATTCCTAGCATGCAGTTAACCTGTACACTTTCAGCATAATATAGCCAAATATAGGGAGAAGAGAAGGTTTTTTACCTCTCTTCTCATAAAATTTCAAAAAAACGTTGACTTTTAAATTATATTTGAATATAATAAGTATTGTCTTTGGTACACTTTAACATTATGTCCCAGTAGCTCAGCAGGATAGAGCAACGGCCTTCTAAGCCGTCGGTCGGGAGTTCGAATCTCTCCTGGGACGTCCGGAAAAAACCGGCTTTTACTTTTTAGTAAAAGCCGGTTTTTTTATTTATCTTAAAAGTGAATGTTTGTTCATTCAGTGTGTACAAATGAACGTTTCACAAAAACTTTTTGAACTGCTGTAAACCCTTATTAAATCAATAATGAAAACGCATTCAAATATTCTGTTTAGTCTAAATTGTCTAAAAAAATCTTGAAAAGTGGTTGACTATGCATAGAAATGGGCGTAAGATAGTCCTCAAATATAAGTTTTCTAAAAATTTTAATTAATTGTAATTAATTTAAAATATGATGTGTAAAGCATTTTTCAAAAAGCATATAGCGTTTTAAAACGTTGAAGAGGATAAGTAGTTTTGATGTTTAGGTATCAACAGAGAGTCGGGTTGCTGGAAGCCGACGTTACCAACTCAAAATGAACTCACCTCAGAGTGTCACCCTGAAATTCAGTAAGGGCGACCGAGTGTACTTCCAAAGCACTCGTTATCAAAAAGAATGTACAGTATACATTCATAAGGTAATCATTACGATTACAAACGAGGGTGGTACCGCGTAAAGTACAAAAGACTTTTCGCCCCTTGACCTATATCATTTGATAGGGTCTATTTAGGGGTGAGAAGTCTTTTTTCTTTTATCTAGAAAACGAAAGGATGAGAAAAGTGGGAGCCAATATGCAAACGAAAGAACCTGTAAGCACTGGGGCACAAATGAATGGAGCTGACATGTTGATTGAATCTCTAAGAAGAGAAAATGTTGACGTCATCTTCGGTTACCCAGGGGGAGCCGTTTTACCGATTTACGATAAGCTATATGGTTCAGGAATGTTTCACGTACTTGCTCGTCACGAACAAGGTGGAATTCACGCAGCAGAAGGGTACGCAAGAATTTCAGGCAAACCCGGTGTAGTTATCGCAACAAGTGGTCCTGGTGCAACAAATATCGTAACAGGTTTGGCAGATGCGATGATTGACTCACTTCCTTTAGTTGTTTTTACTGGTCAAGTAGCTTCAAGTGTAATTGGTTCTGACGCGTTCCAAGAAGCAGATGTATTAGGGATCACAATGCCAATTACAAAACATAGCTATCAAGTACGCAATATCAGCGATATGCCGAGAATCATCAAAGAGGCATTTCATATTGCGACAACAGGAAGACCTGGTCCAGTCTTAATCGACATTCCAAAAGATATGGCACAGGGTGATGGAACATTTAATTACGAAGGAGAAATTGATTTACCTGGCTATCAGCCAACTTATTTTCCAAATCAGCTGCAGGTTAAAAAATTAACAGACGCAGTAGCAGCTGCAAAACAACCTGTTATTCTAGCAGGTGCGGGAGTGTTATTGAGTAAAGGTTCAGAAGAATTAAAAAATTATGCTGAACGTCAAAATATTCCGGTTATTAATACGCTTTTAGGGTTGGGCTGTTTTCCTGCAGATCATCCGCTTCATTTAGGAATGGCTGGCATGCACGGAACCTACACAGCAAACATGGCAATTTATGAGAGTGATCTTCTCATTAGTATCGGTGCACGCTTTGATGACCGAGTAACAGGTAACTTAAAGCATTTTGCACCAAATGCAAAAATTGCTCACATTGACATCGACCCAGCGGAAATTGGAAAGAATGTTCCAACCAAGATTCCAATTGTTGGAGATGCGAAAGAAGTATTGAAGCAATTGCTTCTGCAAGAAGGAGAAGTTGGAGATTATACGAAATGGCATGAGAAATTAGCGGCGTGGAAGCAAGAATATCCATTATGGTATCAGAACTCAGGGGATGTGTTAAAGCCACAAAAAGTAGTTGAGTTGCTTCACAAGTATACAAATGGAGATGCCGTTGTTACAACGGACGTTGGGCAACATCAAATGTGGGTAGCTCAATACTACACATTTAATAATCCAGATCGATGGGTAACTTCAGGTGGTCTTGGCACTATGGGCTTTGGATTACCTTCTGCAATCGGCGCTCAGCTGGCAAACAAAGATAAAACAGTTGTAGCAGTCGTTGGTGACGGTGGATTTCAAATGACGCTTCAAGAATTAGGAGTTATTAGAGAATTAAATTTACCTGTAAAAGTGGTTGTACTTAACAATCAGTCGCTTGGTATGGTTCGTCAGTGGCAGGAAATCTTCTATGAAGAACGCTACTCACACTCTTTAATTCCGAATCAGCCTAATTTAATGAAGCTTGCAGAAGCTTATGATATCAAAGGTTTACAAGCTTCTACTGAAGAAGAAGCGCATGCGGCTTTGAAAGAAGCAATGGAAACAGATGGACCTGTTCTACTAAATTTCTTTGTCGCACCTAAAGAAAACGTATATCCAATGGTTGCACCTGGAAAAGGATTACATGAAATGGTAGGGGTGAAACCATGAAGCGAATTATTACAGCAACTGTATTAAACCGTGCGGGCGTATTAAATCGCGTGACGGGGTTATTTACAAAAAGAAATTTCAATATTGAGAGTATTTCGGTAGGTCACACTGAATCTGAAGATGTATCACGCATGACGTTTGTTGTGAACGTAGAGCATGATAACGCTGCTGAACAAGTGATTAAGCAGTTAAATAAGCAGATTGACGTGTTAAAGGTTCAAGATATTACGGATCAAGCGGTGGTATCAAGAGAGCTTGCTTTAATGAAAGTAGCCTCTACGCCAGCGAGCCGTAACGAACTTTATGCAGTAATTGAGCCTTTCCGTGCAACCATCATTGATGTAAGCCGCGACAGCTTAATTATTCAAGTAACAGGTGAATCCAGCAAGATTGAAGCGATGATTGATCTGCTTCAGCCTTATGGATTAAAAGAAGTAACGCGCACGGGTACAGTAGCTGTTCCGCGCGGTACGCAAAAAGCAGCAGCCAAACTTTCATCAATCATTTAATTCTAGCTAGTTACTAACCAAGTAAACTATATAAAACTATATAAACTAAGAGGAGAGATTTATTATGACAAAGGTATATTATAACGGAGATGCAAAGGATCAATTATTACAAGGTAAAACAGTAGCAATCGTAGGCTATGGTTCACAAGGTCACGCCCATGCACAAAACTTACGCGACAGCGGAGTAAACGTGGTAGTAGGATTACGTAAAGGTAAATCATGGGACCAAGCAGAGCAAGACGGTTTCACTGTATTATCTGTAAAAGATGCAGTTCAACAAGCAGAAGTAGTAATGGTATTACTTCCAGATGAGTATCAGCCAAAAGTTTATAACGAAGAAATTCTTCCAGGACTAAAACCAGGAAAATCTTTAGTATTTGCTCACGGTTTCAACATTCACTTTAACCAAATCGTAGCACCTGAATTCGTTGACGTATTCTTAGTAGCTCCAAAAGGCCCTGGTCACCTTGTAAGAAGAACGTATGAAGAAGGAGCTGGCGTACCGGCGTTATTCGCAGTATTCCAAGATGTAACTGGAGAAGCAAAAGACGTAGCGTTAGCTTATGCTAAAGCAATCGGTTCAGCTCGTGCGGGTGTGTTAGAAACAACATTTAAAGAAGAAACAGAAACAGATCTTTTCGGTGAGCAAGCAGTACTTTGCGGTGGGTTAACTTCATTAGTTAAAGCTGGTTTTGAAACGCTTGTAGAAGCTGGCTACCAACCGGAAGTTGCATATTTTGAGTGTTTACACGAATTAAAATTAATTGTTGACCTTATGTATGAAGGCGGAATGGAAGGCATGCGTTATTCAATCTCTGATACAGCTCAATGGGGTGACTTCGTTTCAGGACCACGCGTTGTAGATGAGCGTTCAAAAGAGCAAATGAAAAAAGTGCTTGAAGATATCCAAACAGGTAAATTTGCAAAAGGCTGGATCCTAGAAAACCAAGCAAATCGTCCGGAATTTACAGCTATCAATAACCGTGAAAACGAACATTTAATTGAAAAAGTTGGCGCTCAATTACGTGAAATGATGCCATTTGTTAAAAAACAAAAGAAAGAAGCGGTGATCGCTAGTGCAAAAAATTAAACTATTTGACACGACGCTACGCGATGGTGAACAGTCACCTGGAGTCAATTTGAACCTACAAGAAAAGCTTGAAATTGCTAAGCAGTTAGAGCGATTAGGTATCGACATCATTGAAGCCGGATTTCCCGCTTCTTCAAAAGGTGATTTTCAATCCGTAAAAGAAATTGCGTCTATTGTCAAAAATTCTTCTGTAACAGGCCTTGCAAGGTCTGTTACAAAAGATATTGACATTGCATGGGAAGCGTTAAAAGAAAGTGCAGAACCAAGACTGCATGTTTTTATCGCTACTTCCGAAATTCATATGCAGCATAAATTGAAAAAAACACCTGATGAAGTACTTGAAACAGCAGTGGAAATGGTGAAGTACGCAAGTAAAAAATTCCCGGTTGTTCAATGGTCTGCTGAAGATGCATGTCGAACAGATTTACCGTTTTTAGCTAGAATTGTAGAAGCCGTTATTGATGCTGGTGCAAAAGTCGTTAATATTCCAGATACAGTAGGATTTATCACTCCTGGCGACTATCAATCAGTATTTAATTACTTAAAAGAACATGTGTCAAATATTCATAAAGTTGATTTGTCAGCTCACTGTCACGATGACTTAGGGCTAGCTGTGGCCAATTCAATGGCTGCGATTGAAGCAGGAGCTACTCAAATTGAAGGAACGATTAACGGAATCGGAGAACGTGCGGGTAACGCAGCTCTTGAAGAAGTAGCACTTGCGCTTCATGTCCGTCAAGATTTCTATCAAGCGAGCACAGGTCTTATCTTGCCTGAAATTAAGCGTACGAGTGACATTATCAGTAAGCTTACCGGAATGAATATTGCACCAAATAAAGCAATTGTAGGAAAGAATGCTTTTGCTCATGAATCAGGTATTCACCAAGATGGCGTCTTAAAAAATCCGTTAACATATGAGATTATTTCCCCAGAACTTGTGGGTGTTAAACAAAATCCAATTGTGCTTGGTAAACACTCAGGCCGTCATGCGTTCCGTACACGCTTAGTAGAGCTTGGATTCACATTGGAAGATACAGAAGCAAACGTACTTTTTGAGAAGTTTAAAGACTTAGCAGATAAGAAAAAAGACATTACCGATGATGATTTATTGGCATTAGTCATTCAAAAGCAAGTTAGCAAAGACAGTGAATATAAGCTTGAAAGTCTGCAAGTTCAGTATGGTACGAACAATATTCCAACGGCTACGATTACGCTTCGCAAAGAAAACGGCGAAGAGATTCAAGAAGCAGCTACGGGATCTGGAAGCGTGGAAGCTATCTATAATACGCTGCAGCGCTGTGTTGAACAAGATGTAAAACTATTAGACTATCGTATTCAGTCTATTAACGGTGGGCCGGACGCACTGGCTGAAGTATTTGTGAAGGTTGAAAGCGAAGGAACTGAAGCAAGCGGACGCGGAGTAGCATTTGATGTATTAGAATCGTCAGCGAAAGCATATCTGAACGCCATTAATCGTTTAATTGCTATTCAGCAGCATCGTACAAAGCAAGAAGTAATGTGAACTGAAGGGAGAGACCACCATGACAAAAAAAGTCGCTGTATTACCGGGTGACGGCGTAGGAACAGAAGTAACCAAGGGCGCTGTTGCCGTTTTAAAAGCAATTGGAGAGCGCTTTGATCATCAATTTGAGTTTACGTATGGACTAATTGGCGGAGCTGCAATTGATGAGGCGGGCACACCTCTTCCAGAAAGTACAATTGAGACTTGTAAGCAGGCAGATGCTGTATTACTTGGATCGGTTGGAGGGCCAAAATGGGATCGTAACCCTTCACATTTGCGACCGGAAAAAGGTTTGCTAGCTATTCGAAAAGAACTGGATTTATATGCTAATCTTCGTCCGGTGACGTTTTATGATAGCTTAGCGGATGCCTCTCCTCTGAAAAAAGAATACATTGAAGGTGTTGACTTCATTATCGTCCGCGAGCTAACAGGAGGCTTATATTTTGGTAAGCCTAGCGAGCGCCGAACAGAAGGAAATGAAGAAACAGTTGTCGACACATTATTTTATAAGCGTACAGAAATAGAAAGAATTATTCGTCAAGCATTTGACACGGCTGTAAATCGACGTAAAAAAGTAACGTCTGTTGATAAAGCGAATGTGCTTGAGTCTAGTAGAGTGTGGCGTGAAGTAGCTGAAGAAGTAGCAAAAGACTACCCGGATGTAGAGCTTGAGCATATGCTTGTAGATTCAGCTGCTATGCAGTTAATTCGTAATCCGAAGTATTTTGATGTAGTGGTAACTGAAAATATGTTTGGTGATATTTTGAGTGATGAGGCTTCTATGCTGACAGGATCGTTAGGAATGTTGCCATCTGCCAGCTTAACGGCTGATGGTCCATCTTTATACGAACCGGTTCACGGTTCTGCACCAGATATTGCTGGTCAAAACAAAGCTAATCCGATTGCTGCTATTTTATCTGCAGCAATGTTGCTTAGACATTCATTTGGATTAGAAAAAGAAGCAGCAGTGATTGAACAAGCGGTTGAAAGTGTATTACATGCAGGTCATCGAACAGCTGACTTAGCAGACGGTAATCATTATTTAGGTACCGATAAAATGGTGGAGGCGATAACTGCGGTAATTGCCAATGATTCTGCCATTTCAAGCATTATGACAGCTTACAGTTAATCATGCGTTTCTCACGTTTTGTGAGAAACGTTTTTCATAATCAGAAAGGAGGAGCAGTATGAAACCAAAAACAATTATTGATAAGCTTTGGGAACAACATGTTGTACGTCGAGAAGAGGGGAAGCCGGACTTATTATATATCGATCTTCATCTTATTCATGAAGTAACGTCTCCTCAAGCATTTGAAGGTCTTCGCGTGGCAAATCGCCAAGTGAAGCGTCCAGACTTAACGTTTGCTACAATGGATCATAACATTCCAACGGTTGACCGTTTTAATATTAAAGATCCGATTGCAAAGAAACAAGTAGACAAACTATCTGAAAACTGTCATGAGTTTGGTGTGAAGCTTTTAGATTTAACAAGTGAAGAGCAAGGAATTGTGCATATCATTGGACCGGAATTAGGATTAACTCAGCCTGGAAAAACCATTGTGTGCGGAGATAGTCATACATCTACTCACGGTGCATTTGGAGCGCTTGCTTTTGGGATAGGAACTAGTGAGGTAGAGCATGTTTTAGCAACACAAACGCTATGGCAAGCGAAACCAAAAACGCTACAAGTGAAAGTAAATGGCAAAAAGCAGCCTGGCGTTTATGCTAAGGACATTGTATTAGCAATAATTCAAAAATTCGGCGTGAATTTTGGAACGGGTTCAATCGTAGAATTTACGGGCGAATGTATTCGCGATCTTTCAATGGAAGAGCGCATGACCATTTGTAATATGTCTATTGAAGCCGGTGCAAAAGCTGGTCTAATCAGTCCAGACGATGTCACGTTCTCTTATATTAAAGGACGTCAGTATGCTCCTAAAGGAGAACAGTTTGAAAAAGCAGTGGAAGCTTGGGCAGCTTTAGCAACAGATGAAGGTGCAACGTACGATGAAACGCTGGAAATTGATGCAGATACAATTGAACCTGTTGTAACATGGGGAACAAACCCGGCGATGAGTTCTTATGTTAGCAAGCAAGTTCCTACATTAGAAGAGTGTAAAACAGAAGCTGAGAGAAAGTCTTTGTCACGAGCACTTGAGTATATGGGCTTACAGCCTGGCATGGCAATAGAAGAGATTCCAGTTCAGCATGTATTTATCGGTTCATGTACAAATGCTCGTTTGTCTGATCTTCGTGACGTGGCAGCCTTTATTAAAGGAAAGAAAGTGTCACCAGATGTGCGAGCGATCATTGTACCAGGTTCTCAAAAAGTAAAGCGAGTGGCTGAAGAAGAAGGTTTATCTGCTATTTTCATTGAAGCAGGTTTTGATTGGAGAGACTCAGGCTGCAGCATGTGTCTAGGCATGAACTCTGACTTAGTTCCACAAGGCGAACACTGTGCGTCCACTTCTAACCGCAATTTTGAAGGACGTCAAGGAAAAGGCGCCAGAACGCATTTAGTAAGCCCGGTAATGGCAGCAGCGGCAGCGGTATATGGACATTTTGTTGATGTACGCAAACTACAAGAACAAGCGGTGCGATAAGGAGGAGAACATAGATGAATGCTTTTACAATCCACACAGGGAAAGTAGCAGGTCTCGACCGAGCAAACGTAGATACTGATCAAATTATCCCAAAGCAATTTTTGAAAAGAATTGAGCGTACTGGGTTTGGAAAATTTCTATTTTTTGATTGGCGATATAATGAAGATGAAACGTTAAATGAAACGTTTGAATTAAATCAGCCTCAAAATCAAGGAGCAACAATTCTTGTAGCTGACGAGAACTTCGGATGTGGTTCGTCACGTGAACACGCGCCATGGGCGCTTTTAGACTATGGGTTTCGTGCCATTATCGCACCTTCATTTGCGGATATTTTCAAACAAAACTGTCTAAAAAATGGTATTTTACCTATTGTTTTATCAAAAGAAGATGTTTCCTATTTAATGAAAGAGTCTCAAAGTGCTTCTTACGCCTGTACAATCGATCTTCATCAGCAAAAAATTACCGATGAAGCAGGCTTTGAACGTACGTTTGATATCAATGGCCATTGGAAATATATGCTTGTTAACGGATATGATGAAATTGGCTATACGCTTTCTTTTGAAGACGACATTTCTGCTTATGAAGCAAAAACGGTAAGATACTAACCAAAAATCGAGCAAAATGATGATTTTGCTCGATTTTTTTGCGTTCCGTTAATCGAATTGCTAAACTGTAAAGCAAATGGACCGCGAAGTGGGGAGAAAACATGTCGAATGAACAACAAAACAAAATTGTAGCTTTTCCTCTATTAAAAGAACGGTTGGTTGAAAAAGCTACAGATCATATGCAGCACAAGCAGTTTCAAGAAGCACTTCCTTTATTTGAGCAGGCCTATGAACTTGATAATAAGCATCATGAAATTTTACTTGGTCTTGTTATTTGTCACGTGGAGCTCGGTGATGCAGGCATAGCTAAGGAATTGTGTGAGCAAATGCTGAAAGAAGATATTGGCGATTATTATCATAATTTGCAAATGTACCTCATGGTGTTAATTCAGCTTGGTCACTATCATGAAGGATATGTTACTCTACAAGCAGTTATTCAAGAACACAAACTCCCTTCTGAACATGCTGAACAGCTTTATCAGCTATTGGAGTTCTGCAAGAATAGAATGAATCAAGAACAAGTCATAGAAGAACAAACAGAAGAAGAACAGCTAGAGCAGTTTAAATCATTCACAGCTCTAGACAATATTCAAGATCAGCTTGAATGGGTTCATTCATTAAAAACAAAGAGAATTGAAAAGCAGCGCTTCTTTCTGGAACAGCTATTTTCATCTGAAGCTGTTCACCCTATCGTAAAAACAGTCGCTTTAAAAACAGTTATGGAAGAAGAAGTAGACATTGATTTTATGATTACTAAGTTTGGAGAGACGAAAAAAGTAAATGCGCTTCAGCTTCAACGAACAACACCGTATTTGTTTGCCGAGCAAGTAGAAGCGCAGTTGACGGAAAAGCTGGAGCATGAAAATCCTACATTGCTGCAGGTTGCCGTTGAAATATGGCAGCGTCATTTATTTATTACATTTCCGTTTTTACCGGGTGATAATGTAAAACTTTGGACAGCAGCGGTGTATGCTGTTAGTCTGATGATGCAAGGAGAAGAGTCAGATGCAGCTGTAGCAGAGGAAGACGGAAGTTTCTCCGCAGCTGAATTAAGAAAGGCAATTAAAGAGCTAAAAGAAATTGAAGAAATTTCTTTTATATAAAATGTGGTGTTTAGTTGAAACGTCATTGTTGTATGTTATAATATAATGGTTGTAAAATGCACTTAAATACGTATAGTAGAATTTCATCTTTACATTACATTCCTACTTACTTTAAAGTAATAGGGAGTTAAATAGATAATGATTGAGGGTTGAACTGATAGGCTATCTGCATTATCTAGTTTAGAAATCACTACTTAAAATGATTTTGGAGGGAAACATTCATGTCTGCAAAATGGGAAAAACAAGAAGGAAATCAAGGCGTTTTAACAGTAGAAGTTGAAGCTGCTGAGTTTGATAAAGCCTTAGATAAAGCATTCACAAAAGTTGTAAAACAAGTAAACGTACCAGGGTTCCGTAAAGGTAAAATGCCTCGTCCACTTTTCGAAAAACGTTTTGGCGTAGAATCTTTATACCAAGATGCACTAGACATCTTATTACCTGAAGCTTACAGCAATGCAATTGTTGAAGCTGGTATCGAACCGGTTGAGCGTCCAGAAATCGATGTTGAAACAATCGAAAAAGGACAACCTCTAGTTTTCACTGCTAAAGTAACTGTTAAGCCTGAAGTTAAATTAGGCGAATACAAAAACTTAGAAGTAGAAAAAGTAGATACAACTGTAACAGATGAAGACGTTGAAGCTGAATTAAAAACACTTCAAGAGCGTCACGCTGAACTAGTTGTTAAAGAAGAAGGAACTGTAGCTGAAGGTGATACAGCTGTAATCGACTTTGAAGGTTTCGTTGATGGCGAAGCATTCGAAGGCGGAAAAGGCGAAAACTATTCTTTAGAAATCGGTTCTAACACATTCATCCCTGGCTTTGAAGAGCAACTAGTTGGTCTTGAAGTAGGCGCTGAAAAAGAAGTGGAAGTAACATTCCCTGAAGAGTATCACGCTGAAGAGCTAGCTGGTAAAGCTGCTAAATTCAAAGTGAAATTACACGAAATCAAATCTAAAGAACTTCCAGCTTTAGACGATGAGTTTGCAAAAGACGTAGATGAAGAAGTAGAAACTTTAGAAGCGTTAAAAGCAAAAACAAAAGAAAAATTACAAAGCGATAAAGAGAATCAAGCGGAATCAGCTCTTCGCGACACTTTAGTAGAAAAAGCTGCTGAAAACGCTGAAGTAGAAATTCCAGAAGCAATGTTCAATACTGAAATGGATCGTATGATGCAAGAATTTGAACAACGTTTACAAATGCAAGGTCTTAACCTTGAACTTTACTTCCAATTCTCAGGTCAAGATGAAAAAGCTCTTCGCGACCAAATGCGTCCGGATGCTGAAAAGCGTGTGAAAATCAACTTAACGCTAGAAGCTATTTCAAAAGCTGAAAATCTTGAAGTAAGCGAAGAAGAAGTAGAAAAAGAATTAGAAAACATGGCAGGAATGTACAACATGCCTGTCGAAGAAATTAAGAAAGTGCTTGGCAGTCTTGATAGCATTAAAGAAGACATGAAAGTACGTAAAGCAGTTGAATTTCTTGTAGAAAACAGCAAAGCTGTTGCATAATAGTAAGTAAGAAACAAGGCGCGACTTGATCGTGCCTTGTTTTATAAACTTCAATAGTTTTTTTATATCATAACCAACACCGTAGAAGCAGCTTTAACCCATTGTTTGAAATCCGTGGTTATGAAATAGGCCCAATAAGAGGACACTATATAATAGCAGATCTCCATTCTGTTATGCTCATCAACAACATATACATAAAACGTTTTAGTATCTATTCAAGAAAATGTATGGTAAAATGCAATACAAATCTTTTCATAGCGCTTTTACTATGTGATAAAGAGGGGCATTTACCTACAAATAGATGAGTTGTTCATGTTGTTGGGCTATAGCGCGGATAGAAATCAGCTTCGAGCACTTTAGTAAATACTACAAGGGGTGAAAATTATGTTTAAATTTAACGATGAAAAAGGGCAGTTAAAATGCTCATTTTGTGGTAAAACACAAGAACAAGTACGCAAGTTAGTTGCGGGTCCAGGTGTTTACATATGCGATGAATGTATTGAACTTTGCACGGAAATCGTAGAAGAAGAGTTAGGTACAGAAGAAGAAGTAGAATTTAAAGATGTACCAAAACCAAAAGAAATTCGTGACATTTTAGATGAGTATGTAATTGGTCAAGAGGATGCGAAAAAATCGTTATCCGTTGCGGTATACAACCATTACAAACGAATCAATTCAAACAGTAAAATTGATGACGTTGAGTTATCAAAAAGTAATATTGCATTAATTGGACCTACAGGAAGCGGTAAAACTTTACTAGCTCAAACATTGGCTCGTATTTTAAACGTACCGTTTGCGATTGCAGATGCAACATCTCTAACAGAAGCGGGTTATGTAGGAGAAGATGTTGAAAACATCTTATTAAAATTAATTCAATCAGCTGATTACGATGTGGAGAAAGCTGAAAAAGGTATCATCTACATCGATGAAATTGATAAAGTAGCGCGTAAGTCTGAAAACCCATCTATTACACGTGATGTATCAGGTGAAGGTGTGCAGCAGGCTCTTCTTAAAATCTTAGAAGGTACTGTAGCAAGCGTTCCTCCTCAAGGTGGACGTAAACACCCTCATCAAGAATTTATTCAAATTGATACAACAAATATCTTATTTATTTGCGGTGGTGCATTTGACGGAATCGAACCTATTATTAAGCGTCGTCTAGGTAAAAAAGTAATTGGTTTCGGTTCAGAAACAAAACAACAAGACTTTACAGAAAAAGAGTTACTAGCAAAAGTATTACCGGAAGATTTATTGAAATTTGGTTTAATTCCAGAGTTTATTGGTCGTTTACCGGTTACTGCTAGCTTAGTGCCTCTTGATGAAGAAGCGCTAGTTGAGATTTTAACAAAACCGAAAAATGCACTAGTGAAACAATATCAAAAAATGCTTGAACTTGATGACGTTGAACTTGAGTTCGAAGACGAGGCTTTAGTAGAAATTTCTAAAAAAGCTATCGAGCGTAAAACAGGTGCTCGTGGTCTACGTTCAATCATTGAAGGTATTATGTTAGATGTAATGTTTGATCTTCCTTCACGTGATGATATTACAAAATGTATTATCACAGGTGAAACTGTTCGTGATCAAGCGGCTCCTAAGTTCGTATTAGAAGACGGATCTACTATTCAAGAAGGCAGCAAAACATCAGCATAAAAAAAGCCGGGTACTCAATTTGAGTACCCGGCTTTTTTCTGGTGATGAAGCACAACTAAATTTTACTTTTTACTAGAATCTTGTTTATTCCTACTGCTGCAGGGAGATAATAACTGATAATTATCTTACTAAACTGCGCAGGAGGTTTATCTATGAACTGGACGAATATTGCCTTAATGGTCCAACTCTTTTTTGGTATCATCATTGGCTTATATTTTTGGAATTTATTACGCAATCAGCGTACGCAAAAAGTCTCAATTGACCGGGATTCAAAGAAAGAAATGGAGCAATTGCAGAAAATGAGAGCCATCTCTTTAACTGAGCCGCTTGCCGAACGTGTAAGGCCGTCTAGCTTCTCCGATATTGTCGGACAAGAGGATGGAATTCGGTCACTAAAGGCTGCCCTTTGCGGTCCTAATCCACAGCACGTGATTGTATACGGTCCGCCTGGAGTAGGAAAAACGGCAGCAGCACGTTTAGTGTTAGAAGAAGCAAAAAAAAATAAAAAATCACCTTTCAAACAATCGGCTGTATTTGTAGAGTTAGATGCAACTACGGCGCGTTTTGATGAGCGAGGCATTGCTGATCCTTTAATTGGGTCTGTTCATGATCCTATTTACCAAGGAGCAGGTGCCATGGGCCAAGCTGGAATTCCGCAGCCAAAACAAGGAGCGGTTACAGATGCACACGGGGGAATTTTATTTATTGATGAAATTGGAGAGCTCCATCCTATTCAGATGAATAAGCTGTTAAAGGTTCTAGAAGATCGAAAAGTATTTATGGAAAGCGCCTATTACAGCGAAGAAAACACACAAATCCCGACACATATTCACGATATTTTTCAAAATGGTTTGCCAGCAGACTTTCGTTTGATTGGTGCGACGACTAGAACACCTAATGAAATTCCGCCTGCCATTCGTTCTAGATGCGTAGAGGTATTTTTCCGTGAGCTTGATCGTGACGAAATTATTACAGTTGCAAAAAAAGCAGCAAATAAAGTAAGAATGGATATATCAGAAGAAGGTTTATCTCTGTTTTCTACATATGCACGCAATGGACGTGAAACGGTTAATATGATGCAAATTGCGGCTGGATTAGCGATATCAGAGGAACGAACGGATATTAAAAATGAAGATATTGAATGGATTGTTCATTCTAGTCAACTATCTCCAAGACACGATCCGAAAATTGCAGATGAGGAAAAAGTGGGACTTATTAATGGATTAGCTGTGTACGGGCCCAACTCTGGAGCACTTTTAGAAATTGAAGTCAAAGCGATTCCTGCAAAAGAGAAAGGGAACATTATTATTACGGGTATCGTTGAAGAGGAAAGTATAGGGACTCAAGGGAAGTCTATTCGCCGTAAAAGTATGGCTAAAAGCTCAATTGAAAATGTCATAACGGTTCTTCGCTCAATGGATGTTCCTGCCGATGAGTATGATATTCATGTAAACTTTCCGGGAGGCGTTCCGATTGATGGACCTTCTGCGGGTATTGCTATGGCAACAGGTATCTACTCAGCGATTTATGAAGTGCCAATTAAACATACGGTAGCAATGACAGGAGAAATTGGTCTGCACGGCAACGTAAAGCCAATTGGCGGCGTGATTCCAAAAATCAAGGCAGCAAAACAAGCAGGCGTTCAGACGGTGATTGTGCCAAAAGAAAATATGAATGCAATGGTAGAAAAGGTAAAAGGTATCGACATTATTCCTGTCCATCATTTAACAGAGGTGTTTGAACAAGCGCTATTGTCTGTACATGAGCATGTTGCACATTTGTCGGTAGATCCAGCTATTTCAACTAGAGAATCTAGCTAATTCTATCATGATAATTAAAAATTAATGGTCAGATGAATATTCATCGCCTTTTTCGCGTATAAAACCTTTATACACAGCCAACGAAAAAGGCGTTTTTTTATGAAAAGAGCTTAAAAAGATATATTTTGCCTTTTAATTCTTTCTCATGGTACAATTAGTAATTACTATTGTTAGACATGTGTATACAAATGAGATAAAATTGTTAAAAGAATTCACACTTTACATACTTTAATTGACGAGCATTGGAGGTGTTCATTGCATGGCAGAAAAAGAAAAATTGACAATGCCGCTATTGCCTTTACGAGGTTTGATCGTCTATCCGACAATGGTGCTTCATTTAGATGTTGGGCGAGATAAATCTGTGCAAGCATTAGAAAAAGCAATGATGGATGATCACTTAGTTTGTTTAGTATCACAAAAAGATATGGGTATTGATGAACCAACAAAAGAGGATTTATATAGAACTGGGACGTTAGCAAAAATTAAACAAATGCTAAAGCTGCCGAATGGAACGATGCGTGTCTTAGTAGAAGGACTAAATCGCGTAAACGTTACAGAATTTGAAGACAGCGAAGAATATTTTGTTGTGCACGTGGAAAAGCAAAACGAAGAACATCAGGTTGATGTAGAAGATAAAGCGCTGATGCGCACGCTTTTAGACTATTTCGAACAATACATAAAACTTTCCAAAAAGGTGTCCGTTGAAACTCTTTCAACGGTAAGCGACATTGAAGAACCAGGAAGACTAGCGGATATTGTAGCCTCTCATCTACCAATAAAAATTCAGCTCAAACAAGAAATTTTAGAAATAACTGATGTGAAGGAAAGATTAAATACGATCATTTCTCATATTCAAGACGAGCAAGAAGTTCTGCAGCTGGAGAAAAAAATTGGACAGCGTGTAAAGAAATCAATGGAACGCACTCAGAAAGAGTATTATCTTCGTGAGCAAATGAAGGCGATTCAAAAAGAGCTTGGAGACAAAGAAGGAAAGACAGGAGAAGTAGCAACACTTCGCGAAAAAATTGAAGCAAGTGGGATGACGGACCATGTCAAACAAGTGGCGTTTAAAGAATTGGATCGCTATGAAAAAATTCCTGCTACCTCCGCTGAAAGCTCAGTCATTCGAAATTATATCGAGTGGTTGATTGCGCTACCTTGGACAAATGAAACGGAAGATACGCTCAATATTCATAATGCTGAACAAGTGCTGAAGGATGAGCACTATGGCCTTGAAAAAGTGAAGGAACGCGTATTAGAATATCTAGCTGTGCAGCAGTTGACAAAATCTCTTAAAGGCCCTATTTTATGTTTAGCAGGACCTCCTGGCGTAGGGAAAACCTCCCTAGCCCGTTCAATTGCCACGTCTCTAGATCGTCATTTTGTACGAGTGTCTCTAGGCGGCGTGAGAGATGAGTCAGAAATCCGCGGTCATCGTCGCACGTACGTGGGAGCTATGCCTGGACGCATTATTCAAGGAATGAAAAAAGCAGGAACGATTAATCCGGTATTTCTGCTTGATGAAATCGATAAAATGTCAAATGATTTCCGTGGAGACCCGTCTTCTGCTTTGTTAGAAGTATTGGATCCTGAACAAAACCATAATTTCAGCGATCACTATATAGAAGAAACGTATGATTTATCAAAAGTGATGTTCGTGGCTACAGCCAATAACTTAGCTACGATTCCGGGGCCGCTGCGCGATCGAATGGAAATTATTCAAATTGCTGGTTACACGGAGCTGGAAAAGCTTGAAATCGCGAAGCGTCACCTATTGCTGCGCCAGCTAGAAAATCACGGATTGCAAAAGGGCAATTTGCAGATTCGTGATGACGCGTTAACAGCAATCATCCGTTTATATACGAGAGAAGCTGGTGTTCGTAACCTTGAACGCGAAATTGCTTCCATTTGTCGAAAAGCAGCTCGCATCGTAGTCTCTGGCGAGAAAAAACGCGTGGTGGTGACGGCCAAAACGCTTGAAGAATTCCTTGGTAAGCCTAGGTTCCGTTACGGACAGGCTGAGACGGAAGATCAAGTCGGCGTTGCTACAGGTCTTGCTTACACAACTGTAGGAGGAGACACGCTAGCCATTGAAGTAAGCTTGTCCCCTGGTAAAGGAAGACTAGTGCTAACCGGAAAGCTTGGAGACGTGATGAAAGAATCAGCTCAGGCAGCATTTAGCTACGTGCGTTCAAATGCAGAGAAACTAGGAATTGATGAAAAGTTTTATGAAAAACATGATATTCATATCCATGTTCCAGAAGGAGCTGTACCAAAGGATGGACCTTCTGCAGGAATTACCATTGCCACTGCTCTAGTATCAGCACTAACGGGTAAACCAGTGCGTAGAGAAGTAGGAATGACAGGAGAAATTACACTAAGAGGTCGCGTATTACCAATCGGCGGTTTAAAAGAAAAGTCACTTAGTGCACATCGTGCCGGATTAACTAAAATATTAATCCCTCATGATAATGAACGTGATATTGAAGATATCCCTGACAGTGTACAAGAGGAATTAGACATCGTTCTTGTGTCACATGTGGACCAAGTATTGGAACATGCGCTAGTAGGAGAGGTAAAATGAAAGTAACTCAAGCCGATATTGTTATCAGTGCCGTACGCCCTGAACAATATCCTAAAGAAAACCTGCCAGAGTTTGCGTTAGCAGGCCGTTCAAATGTAGGAAAATCATCTTTTATTAATAAGATGCTCAATCGCAAAAGCTTAGCGCGTACGTCGTCTAAGCCCGGAAAAACTCAAACGCTTAACTTCTTTTTAATTAATGAAATCCTTCACTTTGTAGACGTACCTGGCTACGGATTTGCAAAAGTGTCTAAAAAAGAGCGTGAAGCATGGGGGAAAATGATTGAAACGTATTTAACAAATCGTGAGCAGCTTAAAGCTGTGTTAATGATTGTTGATCTACGCCATGCCCCTTCAAAGGATGACGTTATGATGTATGAGTTTTTGAAGCACCATGACCTTCCCGTTATGGTTATTGCAACGAAAGCTGATAAAATTCCTAAAGGAAAATGGCAAAAGCACTTAAAAGTAGTGAGAGAAACGCTGGACTTAGATCCAAATGATGAATTAATTCATTTCTCATCTGAAACAGGTGAAGGAAAAGATAAAGCGTGGAAATCTTTGCAGTATCGCATGACTCACTGAACAAAGGAATAGAATCTAAAAAAATGGAACGTTTATCATCACTCTAACAGGAAGTGAGTCAAACGTTCCATTTTTTTAACTTGTTTACATAGATTACTTTCGTTTGAAAAATAATAAATATAGCCCAACTAGTAACAATAAAATAGGCCAGAAGGTTGTTAAATAATTTACGCCGTCTTCAACTTTTGGCAAAAATAGTTTAAGACGGTCTGAAAACATCATTAAAATGGCAATAATTAAAAGGGTGCCGCCTTGGAAAAAGCCTGATTTGGCTTTTCTAGCACTAAGTAAAAAGCTAATGGCCACCATAAAAACGACCATGCTAATATTCGTAGGCCAAAAGGGAATTTGTTCACTTACATAGAAATGAATACCTAAAGTGATTAATATGTAGCTTGCAAGCAAGTTTGAATGATCTTGAGATAAAGCAGACTCAGTTAACAGGGCTGCTCCTATTAAAATTAACAGTACAGGCCACGTGTATACCTTTGCTGCAATGCTCATATGTAGTTCATTCAGTAAGAAAAAGATTCCAAATCCAACTAGTAAGACACCAAAAAACATTGATTGCTTTTTCATAGTAACCTCCAGGTGTTTCAAAACAGAAAACGTGATAAAACGCTGCTTTTTTGATACAATTTATTACGGAATAACAGTTAATATCTTAACACATGTTTTCAAAGACTGTTCACATTTTTTTTTCGAATGACTTATAGAACATGTTATAATAGTTAGAGATAAGGCGAAGCTTACACCTGTGTAATGTCCGCCGCTTTTTACGAATAGTAGAATGAAGAACGCCGGATTTTACGGGCAGTTATCTCACTGTAGCTCTTTGGAAATTTAGGGGTTACTGCCCGTCAAATTCGGACAAATAAGCACATTTCAATTATAGGGGGTATGTACAAATGCATATTATAGCAGTCGGCTTAAACTTTCGAACAGCCCCTGTTGAAATAAGAGAAAAGCTTAGTTTTAATGAGCAAGAACTAGCATCTGCCATGAAAACGTTAAGCGGCCAAAAAAGTATTTTGGAAAACATCATTGTTTCAACATGCAATCGTACGGAAATTTATGCTGTTGTTGATCAATTACACACGGGCCGTTATTATGTAAAAGCATTTTTAGCTGAATGGTTCGGAATAGATAAAGAAGAGTTTTCACCTTATTTAACCATCTATGAAAATGATGGAGCCATCGAACATTTATACCGAGTAGCATGTGGATTAGATTCAATGGTGATTGGTGAAACACAAATTCTTGGACAAGTGCGTTCAAGCTTTTTGCTTGCTCAAGAAGAAGAGACAATTGGAACGGTTTTTAATCAGCTGTTTAAACAAGCTGTGACATTAGCCAAAAAAGCTCATCATGAAACAGAAATTGGTGCGAATGCAGTTTCTGTCAGCTATGCAGCTGTAGAGCTTGCTAAAAAGATTTTTGGAGACTTATCATCCAAACATGTGTTGATTCTTGGTGCGGGAAAAATGGGTCAGCTTGCCGTACAGAATTTATATGGCAGCGGAGCTAAAAAAGTAACGGTAGTGAATCGAACATTTGAAAAGGCACAAGAGCTAGCAAACCGTTTTTCTGGAGAAGCGAAACCATTTGCTGATCTTCAACATGCTTTAAGCGAAGCAGATATCTTAATTAGTTCAACAGGAGCTAATGATTATGTAGTAACGAAACAAATGATGAGTGAAGCCGAGCGTACGCGTAAAGGTCGTCCATTGTTTATGGTAGACATCGCCGTTCCGCGTGACTTAGATCCAGAACTAGATGAGCTAGAGACGGTCTTTTTATATGATATCGACGATTTAAACGGGATTGTAGAATCCAATTTGCAAGAGCGTCAAAAAGCTGCGGATGAAATTGAAATTATGCTTGAAGCTGAAATTGTTGCTTTCAAGTCTTGGCTTGGTACATTAGGCGTTGTGCCTGTTATTTCTGCACTTCGTCAAAAAGCACTTGCCATTCAAGCTGAAACGATGAAAAGCATTGATCGTAAGCTCCCAGATTTATCTGAGCGTGAGCGCAAAGTTTTAAATAAACATACAAAAAGTATAATTAATCAACTTCTTCGCGATCCAATTTTACACGCGAAAGAATTGGCTGGAGAGAAACATGCTGAAGAGTCTTTAGAGCTGTTCATGAAGATTTTTAATATTGAACAGGAAGTTGCTTTGCAAAAAGAAAAAGAAGAGCAGCTTCGTACATCGATTACGTCTCATTCAGTAGCTTATCAGTCTTAAGTGAGGATTGAATAATGGTTGATATGGAATTAACCAGAATCTATGAATTGATTGTGATTTTATACGCCGCGAGCGTTTTATTATATTTTATTGATTTTGTACAAAATAACCGGAAGGCAAACTCGATAGCCTTCTGGTTACTTTCTATTGTGTGGGTTTTGCAAACAGCCTTTTTAATTTTACGAATGTTTGAGACGGGAAGGTTTCCTATTCTTACCGTTTCTGAAGGGCTGTATTTTTACGCGTGGGTGTTAATTACTCTTTCACTTGTGATTAATCGCCTGTTCCGCGTTGATTTTATGGTGTTTTTTACAAATGTGATTGGTTTCTTAATTATGGCTATTCATACGTTTGCTCCACTTGAAACATACACTGCTGTCCAGTCGGAGCGCCTTGTGTCAGAATTATTAATCATTCATATTACCATGGCTATTTTATCTTACGGCGCTTTTTCAGTCTCTTTTGTTTTCTCCGCTTTGTATCTTGTTCAGTATAATTTATTGAAAAAGAAGAAATGGGGCAAGCGCTTGCTAAGAATTGAAGATTTAACAAAGCTAGATTACATGTCCTATGTATTAATTTTAATTGGTGTACCGCTGTTATTGCTTTCGTTAATCTTAGGAATCATATGGGCTTATATTAAATACGTAGATTTTCATTGGTACGATACAAAAGTGTTAGGTTCATTTTTAATGTTTGTTGCATACAGCGCTTACTTGTATGCTAGACTGCGTAGAGGTATTCAAGGAAAGGCAATCGCAATGTGGAATATTGGATTGTTCTTAGTCTTACTTATTAATTTCTTTTTATTTGGCAGTTTATCGAATTTTCACTTTTGGGGTTCGTAATTAGGAGGACAACATGCGAAAAATTATTGTCGGCTCTCGTCGAAGCAAACTTGCGTTAACACAGACCAAGTGGGTCATTGAACAGTTAAAAAAACAAGGTCTTCCTTTTGAGTTTGAAATTAAAGAAATGGTTACAAAAGGGGACCAAATTTTAAATGTAACGCTGTCCAAAGTAGGCGGTAAAGGTCTTTTTGTAAAAGAAATTGAACAAGCCATGTTAGATGAAGAAATTGATATGGCCGTTCATAGTATGAAAGATATGCCAGCTGTTTTGCCAGAAGGATTAACGATTGGATGTATTCCTTTACGAGAAGATCATCGTGATGCGCTTATTTCAAAAAATGGTGAACGATTTGAGGAGCTACCAAGCGGTGCTGTGATTGGGACAAGCAGCTTGCGTCGAGGGGCACAGCTTCTATCTATGCGTTCAGATATCGAAATTAAATGGATTCGAGGAAATATCGACACACGCCTAGAAAAATTAAAAAATGAAGATTACGATGCAATTATCTTGGCAGCTGCAGGGTTATCTCGTATGGGCTGGTCGAGAGATACGGTCACTCAGTACCTAGAGCCGGAAATAAGCGTTCCCGCTGTAGGACAAGGAGCTTTAGCTATCGAATGCCGAGAAAATGACCATGAATTATTATCGCTTCTTCAAGCTCTAAATCATGATGAAACCGCTCGTGCTGTTAGAGCTGAACGCGTATTTTTAAAAGAGATGGAAGGCGGATGCCAAGTGCCGATTGCGGGTTATGGGCGTATATTGGACGGCGGAAACATTGAGCTAACGTCGCTAGTCGCGTCTCCTGATGGCAAAACAATTTACAAAGAGCAAATTACGGGAAAAGACCCCGTTGCTATCGGTTCAGAAGCTGCTGAGCGCTTAACATCTCAAGGAGCTAAGCTTTTAATTGACCGTGTAAAAGAGGAGCTGGACAAATAATGAGTCATGAGGCTCCTCTTTTTTTAAAAAAAGTTTTGATTACAAGAGAAGCGAAGCAGGCTCATTCATTTGCAGCACAGATTAAAAAGCTTGGAGGCATACCTTTGAGCTTACCAGTCCTCACGTTCGCACGTTCTAACAATGAAAAAGAAGTGGAAGATGTCCTGCTGTCGATTGACTGTTTTGATTGGATTGTTTTTACAAGTCAAAACGGCATTTCTTTTTTCTTTGAATGGCTAAAAGAGTTAAATATCAGTTGGAGTGCTTTAAAAAGATTAAAAGTGGCTGCGGTTGGAGAAAAAACCGCAAAATTGCTAGAAAAACACGATGTTAACGTGCAACTTGTTCCAAAAGAATACGTTGCGGAATCACTTCTTGAGTCGTTAAAAGCAAATGTGTCACATCACGAGCGAGTTCTCCTTGTACGAGGACAATTAGCCCGCTCTGTTTTAAAAGATGGGTTAAAAGAGTGTGAGGTAACGGATTTAGTTGTATATCAGACCATTCGAAATCAAGGCTCTGAACGCTTGGTTAAGCAACATGTAGAAACAGGAATTGATGCCATTACTTTTACAAGTTCTTCTACAGTTAGATTTTTTGTCGAGTCAGTTAAAGATATTCCGAATTGGCTTGAGCTTATAAATAGAACCAAAGTTGTTTGCATCGGCCCTATTACGAGTCAGACAGCGAGCGAATATGGAATTAAGCATCTTGTTCCTAACACATACACAATAAATGGTATGATAGATATGTTGGTTAGTTGTTTTGAATAATAAAGGAGGATTTTAACATGAAAGATTTACAATTTACACGTCATCGTCGTCTTCGTAATTCTGTAAATATGCGTGCGCTTGTACGTGAAACACATTTACATCCTGAAGACTTTATATATCCTATTTTTATTGTAGAAGGTGAACAAAAAAGAAATGCTGTAAAATCAATGCCAGGTGTGGATCAAATTTCTTTAGACTACTTGAATGATGAAATCCAAGAGCTAGTTGATTTAGGAATCAAGTCAGCTATGGTGTTTGGTGTTCCCGCTGAAAAAGATGCGGTCGGCTCACAGGCATACCATGACCACGGAATTGTTCAAAAAGGTATTCGTCAAATTAAAGAAAATTTTCCAGACTTTGTTGTTATCGCAGATACATGCTTATGTCAATACACAGATCATGGCCACTGTGGTGTAATTGAAGATGGAAAAATCTTAAACGATCCTAGCCTTGACTTATTAGCGCGTACAGCGGTTAGTCAAGCTAAAGCAGGAGCGGATATTATTGCGCCTTCAAACATGATGGACGGTTTCGTGGCAGCTATTCGCCACGGTCTAGACGAAGCTGGATTTGAAGATGTTCCTGTGATGTCTTATGCTGTTAAATATGCATCTGCTTTTTACGGACCATTCCGCGATGCAGCGCATTCTTCTCCTCAATTTGGAGACCGTAAAACATATCAAATGGACCCAGCTAATCGCTTAGAAGCACTTCGAGAAGCAGAATCTGATGTAGAAGAAGGAGCAGATTTCTTAATTGTAAAACCAGCTCTATCTTATTTAGATATTATGCGCGATGTGAAAAATACGTTTAATTTACCGGTAGTGGCTTATAATGTGAGCGGTGAATATTCGATGATTAAAGCGGCAGCTCAAAACGGCTGGGTAAATGAAAAAGAGATTGTTCTTGAAAAATTAATTAGCATGAAGCGTGCAGGAGCGGATTTAATTGTAACGTATCATGCTAAAGACGCAGCACGCTGGTTATCTGACAAGTAATTAAGGAGGCTTACACATGAGAAGTTATGAAAAGTCAAAAGCAGCTTTTTTAGAAGCGCAGCAATTAATGCCGGGTGGAGTAAACAGTCCTGTTCGTGCATTTAAATCAGTAGATATGGATCCTATTTTTATGGAACGAGGAAAAGGCGCTACGATTTACGATATTGACGGCAACAAATATATTGACTACGTCTTATCATGGGGACCTTTAATTCACGGACATTCCAACGATCAAGTAGTTGAAGCAGTAAAAAAAGTAACGGAATCTGGTACAAGCTTTGGTGCACCAACATTAATTGAAAATGAGCTTGCTAAGGTTGTTATTGAGCGCGTTCCTTCAATTGAAATCGTCCGTATGGTGAGTTCAGGTACGGAAGCAACGATGAGCGCACTGCGTTTAGCACGTGGCTATACGGGCCGCAACAAAATTTTAAAATTTGAAGGCTGTTACCATGGACACGGTGACTCTCTTCTAATTAAAGCTGGCTCAGGCGTTGCAACGTTAGGTCTACCAGATAGCCCGGGAGTGCCTGAAGGAATCGCTAAAAACACGATTACAGTGCCGTACAATGATCTAGAAAGCTTACAATATGCTTTTAAAGAATTCGGAGATGACATTGCCGGAGTAATCGTTGAACCGGTAGCAGGAAATATGGGTGTGGTACCGCCTCAGCCAGGTTTCTTACAAGGGCTTCGTGATATCACATCAGAATATGGCTCACTGCTCATCTTTGATGAAGTAATGACAGGGTTCCGCGTAGCGTACAACTGTGCACAGGGATACTACAACATTACGCCTGACTTAACTTGCTTAGGAAAAGTAATCGGTGGCGGTTTACCAGTAGGTGCTTACGGCGGTAAAGCTGAAATTATGGAGCGAGTTGCACCAAGCGGCCCGATTTATCAAGCAGGTACATTATCAGGTAATCCGCTTGCGATGACAGCTGGATACGAGACGTTAACGCAGCTGACACCTCAATCCTACGATGAGTTCATTCGTAAAGCAGATCGCTTAGAAGAAGGATTGATGGCAGCAGCTGAAAAATATGATGTGCCGTTTACCGTAAATCGAGCTGGTTCAATGATCGGTTTCTTCTTTACAAACGAACAGGTAATAAATTACGAAACAGCGAAAACATCGAATTTAGATTATTTTGCAGCTTACTATCGTGAAATGGCTAATGAAGGCGTGTTTTTACCTCCTTCTCAATTCGAAGGAATGTTTTTATCAACTTCTCATACAGATGCAGACATTGAACATACAATTGCAGCAGCTGAAAAAGCTTTTTCAAAGTTGCGTGGATAAACAGCTAAATAAGATTGTCTTTTATATCAAAGCTTACGGAGGATTCCGTAAGCTTTTTTAGTTTTAAAGACATATTTTAATTTATTTGTTCATACATCTTTAATGACCGCGCTATTACCTGGCGGGTGTTGGAAGGGGGAGAACAATTTGTCGCAGGATAATTTATCATGTCTGCGTTTTTCCGTAGAAGAATCAGTATGGTTTCAAAAAGGACAGGAAGTCTCACAACTTTTGTCTATCTCCTTAGAGCCTCAAGTATCTATTCAAGAATATGACCAATACGTGTCTATTCGAGGAGCATTACAATTAACAGGTGAATACGAAACGTACGAGGGAGAGCACTCGTTACGAGAATATACAAATGAGAATCAAGTGCAATCTATCTCTGTCCGTGAAGACGGAACGGCTGAATTATCACATCAATTTCCTGTTGATATTACCATTCCTAAAAATCGTATTCAAAGTATTGAAGACGTATATGTATCTATTGATTTATTTGATTATGAATTGCCAGGCACAAATCAGCTGCAGCTAATGGCAGACTTGTCCATCACAGGATTGTACGGAGAACAGCATGAAGAACGAGAAGAAGAGGAAGAGTTTTCGGAGGAACAGCATATCGTCTCCTATGAAGAAGTGGACGATGCTGAAGAGGTATATACTGAAAACGTTGCTCAAGAAGAAGAACAAGAGGAACAAGAGTTTGACGTAAGCTATCGTGAAGCTTCCGCACTTTTAGAAGCAGAGGCTATTGAAGAAGAGCATTCAGAAGAGGCCCCTAGTTATTTTTCATCTGTATTTAAAAAAGAGTCTCGTGCTGAGCCGGTCGTGGAATATGAAGAGGAAGCATATGAACCATTTGAAGTCGAAGTGAAAAAAGAGGCCCCAATCGAGGAAGAAAGAGAAGACAATGTGATTGAACTGTTTCAGCTTCGTCAAGAGCAAGAAAGCTTCGAAGAATCGCAAGCTAGTGAATTGAATACGTATGCTGACGTTCAACGAGAGGCTGAGCAAGAAGAAGCTGAGCAAGAAGAGGAAAAGATTATTGTTGAATTTCGGAAAGAAGAAAATGAAAGCGGCCGAAATGAAAACGCCCTTTATTTAACAAAGCTCTTTTCGCGGGAAGAAGAAGCTTTTTCAACGTGGAAGCTTTGTATTGTTCAAGACGGAGATTCGCTTGATACGATAGCAAACCGCTATAATACGAATGTACAAAACATTTTACGAGTAAATAATTTAGAAGATGAATATGAGCTGGAAGAAGGAAGCATCTTAAATATTCCCGTTCGTTAAAGTGGGAAAGAAAACAGTTTTGACGCATATAATGTCTTAACTGTTTTCTTTATTTTTTACGAGGAAGGAGAATATAGATGCAGCGGACAGTAGCAGACTACAAAGTATTGTTAAAAGAATATGACTTAGATGTTGACTTTATCGAAGACTATGGAAAAGTAAAAAAAGTCTATACGAAAACCGGCGTGTTTGCGCTTAAAGAAATAGCGAATCATCAAGAACGAAATCAAAACTTCATTCAAAAGCTGCAGAACGTTTATCAAAAAGGATGGATGGGATTTGTCCCTATTTATCAAACGAAGCGTTCTCAGCCCATTGTTTCAGATGAAAGCGGCTCGTATTACTTAATGCCGTGGCTCCCAAATAATCCGACCGAAGAGCGTGATATTCGATATCATAAATTATTTCAAGAGCTTGCTAAGCTTCATGGCGCTTCGGCGCAGGAAGTAGAAGTGAAAAAAGAAGATATAGAAAATCATTACACATCGATGAAAGAAACGTGGGAAAAGCGTCAGGAAGAGTTGAAGCAGTATGTAGCAGAATGCGAGAAAAAAATCTATATGTCCCCGTTTGAATTGCATTACTGTACGTTTTATTATGAAATGACAAGAGCGCTTGAATTTGGTTTTGGAAAGCTCGATCAGTGGAACGATGAAATGGAAGAAAAGGAAAAGATCCGGCTTGTTACTTCTCATGGAAAGCTATCGGCTAAACATTTTATCTATGACGAGCGGGGAAATGGTTTTTTTATTAATTTTGAACATGCAAAAGATGCTTCACCTATTTATGATTTAGTCTCATTTTATTTTCGGACTCTTCGCACATACCCAGTAACGACTTATGACAGCTATGAGTGGTTTAGTACGTATGAAAAACATTTTGCTCTCAGAGAAGAGGAACGGCTGCTTTTACACAGTTATTTGGCGTTTCCAGAGCCCCTGTATCAGTGCATCGTTCAATATAGGCAGCATAAAGAAAGTAAAACAGAGCTTGAACATATGCAGTCATTTATTCGAGCATACTGGCTGACGAAAAACATTGAACAGCTCAATATTAAAATATTTGAAGTAGATCAGCAAAAAAAAATGGCAGCGGAAGCAGCTGCACAAGCCCAAGCGAACGAATAGCGCTTGGGTTTTTAAATCCAGTCGGAATATAAAGCAACCGCTAGTATGGCAAGCAGTGCCAACAACAGTACATCAAAGGTTGTAGGGAAAAATAGTGTACGTATACCTTGAAAAATTGTCAAAGGAACAATAAACTGTCCACAAGCCGCTCCTGCTGTTTTGAGCCACCGCTGCAGTTGATACGAATTTACATTTATTCGTTTCTTCATTTGTACATGCCCCTTTCAATCCACGTGCCCAGGTTAAAGTAAGTATATGAAAAAAGAAAGAAATGGTGCCATTTTTTTAAGTTGGCTCTTCATTTTATTTCCAAAATTAGCGAGCGAATGAAAAAATAAAGAGCAGAACAAAAAAATTATGAATATAATCATAAAAAAATGGAGAAGATTATTGACGATTCAACATTTTTTCATATAGTATAATTAAGAGAAATTCATACATAAATACAGTGAATAGGAAGAGTACGGGATGTTCGTCTTTCAGAGAGAGAAATCAGTTGCTGTGAGATTTCTTAAGAATGTGCACTCGGAATGTCGCCTATGAGTAGCTTTTTTGAACAGCTGCATAGTTCAGTAGAAAAAGCCGGTTAATCAACCGTTATGAAATGAAGTGTATAGGCTTATCAAACGGGATACGTCTATAAAAAAAGGTGGTACCGCGAAATCAACTCCTTTCGTCCTTTTATTAGGAAAGGAGTTTTTTTATGTTTATAAAAGCTTTACACAGTTTCTAAAGACTGAAACTTTATATTATGGAGGTATACATTATGTCTGAAAAAGAAGTGACTCTTCCAACGAAGTATGATCCAAAAGCCGTTGAAGAAAATCGTTATCAGTATTGGTTAGACGGGAAGTTTTTTGAAGCAACAAATGACCCTGAAAAAGAGCCATATACAATTGTAATTCCACCCCCAAACGTAACGGGTAAGCTGCATTTAGGCCACGCTTGGGATACAACGTTACAAGACATCTTAACGCGTATGAAGCGTATGCAAGGCTATGACGTTTTATGGCTTCCTGGCATGGACCATGCGGGGATTGCAACGCAGGCAAAAGTAGAAGAAAAGCTTCGCAGCGAAGGGAAAAGCCGCTACGATCTAGGCCGCGAAAATTTTGTAGCCGAAACGTGGAAATGGAAAGAAGAATATGCAAGCTTTATTCGCCAGCAGTGGTCGAAGCTAGGACTTGGCTTAGACTATTCACGCGAGCGCTTCACGCTTGATGAAGGCCTTTCTAAAGCAGTGCGCGAAGTATTCGTAACGCTTTACAAAAAAGGGTTAATCTATCGCGGAGAATATATTATTAACTGGGATCCAGCTACGAAAACAGCTCTTTCAGACATCGAGGTTATTTACAAAGATGTACAAGGTGCGTTTTATCATATGCGCTATCCGTTGGCAGATGGTTCTGGACATATCGAAATCGCAACAACTCGTCCTGAAACAATGCTAGGAGATACGGCTGTAGCTGTTCACCCTGAAGATGATCGCTATAAGCACTTAATTGGCAAAAAGGTTGTCCTTCCGATTGTAGGTCGTGAAATTCCAATCGTAGGCGATGATTATGTAGATATGGAATTCGGTTCTGGTGCGGTAAAAATTACGCCTGCTCATGACCCGAACGATTTTGAAATTGGAAACCGTCATAATTTAGAGCGTATTTTAGTGATGAATCAAGATGGTACGATGAATGACAAAGCAGGTAAATATGAAGGAATGGATCGTTTTGCTTGCCGTAAGCAAATTGTTAAAGACCTTCAAGAAGACGGTGTATTGTTCAACATTGAAGACCACATGCATTCAGTAGGTCACAGTGAACGAAGCGGCGCCGTTGTTGAACCTTATTTATCAACTCAGTGGTTTGTAAAAATGCAGCCTTTAGCAGATAAAGCAGTAGATCTTCAAAAACAAGAAGAAAAAGTAAACTTTGTGCCTGATCGTTTTGAAAAGACATACTTACACTGGATGGAAAATATTCGCGACTGGTGTATTTCGCGTCAGCTTTGGTGGGGACACCGCATTCCAGCTTGGTATCATAAAGAAACTGGAGAAGTATACGTAGATCATGAGGCTCCAGCAGATATCGAAAACTGGGAACAAGATTCAGATGTATTAGACACATGGTTCAGTTCAGCGCTATGGCCATTCTCAACAATGGGCTGGCCTGATGTGGATGCAGCTGATTTCAAACGCTACTACCCAACAAACGTGCTTGTAACGGGCTACGATATTATTTTCTTCTGGGTATCTCGCATGATTTTCCAAGGTCTTGAATTTACGGGTAAACGTCCGTTTGACGATGTACTCATTCACGGTCTTGTACGAGATGCTGAAGGTCGTAAAATGAGTAAATCACTTGGTAACGGTGTAGATCCAATGGAAGTAATCGAGAAATACGGTGCAGATTCTCTTCGCTACTTCTTATCTACAGGAAGCTCACCAGGACAAGATTTACGCTTCAGCTTTGAAAAAGTCGAAGCGACGTGGAACTTTGCAAATAAAATTTGGAATGCTTCTCGTTTTGCATTAATGAATATGGACGGCATCACATTTGAAGAGCTTGATTTATCAGGCGAAAAGTCTGTTGCTGATAAATGGATTTTAACGCGCTTAAATGAAACGATTGAGCACGTAACAAAATTAGCTGACAAATATGAATTCGGTGAAGTTGGACGTATTCTTTATAACTTTATTTGGGATGATTTCTGCGATTGGTACATTGAAATGGCTAAACTTCCTCTTTACGGAGAAGATGAAGCAGCTAAAAAGACAACTCGCTCAATTTTAGCTTATGTACTTGATAATACAATGCGACTTTTACATCCATTCATGCCGTTTATTACCGAAGAAATTTGGCAAAGCTTGCCGCATGAAGGCGAATCGATTACAGTAGCTAAATGGCCGGAAGTAAGCCCTGAGCTTTCTGATAAAGAAGCAGCTAACGATATGCGTTTACTTGTAGATATTATCCGTGCTGTTCGTAATATTCGTGCTGAAGTGAACACGCCGATGAGCAAACAAGTAAAATTATTTATCAAAGCTAAAGATGAAAATATTCAAAGCCAGCTCGAAAAGAACCGTGCGTATGTAGAACGTTTCTGTAATCCAAGTGAGCTTGTGATTTCAACAGAGGTTTCATTAGACGAAAAAGCGATGACTGCTGTTGTAACAGGCGCAGAATTAATTTTACCTCTTGAAGGTTTAATTAATATCGAAGAAGAAATCGCGCGTTTAGAAAAAGAATACGACAAGTTAAACAAAGAAGTAGAACGTGTACAAAAGAAATTAAACAACCAAGGCTTTATTGCAAAAGCGCCTGCTAAAGTAGTAGAAGAAGAGCGTGCAAAAGAGCAGGATTATGTTGAAAAACGCGAAGCTGTTCAGTCTCGTATTGCTGAATTACGCGGATAATCAATGGGTTAATGAACCAACAGAAAAAGCGTGGCTTGTATAGCGACGCTTTTTCTCTACATAATAATAGCGATGGAAAAGAAAGGTGAATAAAAGATGATAACGACATATGAAGAAGCGCTTGATTGGATTCATAACAGACTTCGCTTTGGAATCAAGCCGGGGTTAGAACGAATGGAATGGATGCTAGAGCAGCTTGATTTTCCGCAGCAAAATCTAAATGCTATTCATGTTGCTGGGACCAATGGTAAAGGTTCTACCGTTTCTTATTTGCGAAACATGTTGGAAGAAGCAGGGTATAAAGTTGGAACCTTTACTTCTCCTTATATCGAAACATTTAATGAGCGGATCAGCGTGAATGGACAGCCTATTTCAAATGAAGCAATGACCGCTCTTGTTCAGGAAATAAAGCCTGTTGTGGAGCGACTAGAACATACAAGTTTAGGATCAGCAACGGAATTTGAAGTGATTACAGTCATGGCTTTTCTTTATTTCGGCTATCATGAGTCAGTTGACTATGCTGTGTTTGAAACAGGGCTTGGAGGACGGTATGACTCAACAAACGTTGTGAATCCTATGGTGAGTATTATTACAAACATTGGATTTGATCACATGGCAATACTAGGTGATACGGTAGAAGAAATTGCATCAGAAAAAGCGGGGATTATTAAAAAAGAAGTCCCTATTATTACTGGGGCAGAGCAAGTAAAGGCGCTTGATGTCATTACTGAAGAAGCAAAGTCAAAGCAGGCTTCGTTATTTGTATTAGGAAAAGATTTTGACATTAAAAACTATGAGCCCTTAGCAAACGGGGAAGGCTTTGCGTTAAACACGCCGTATGGCATATTTGAAGACTTGAAATTAAATATGCTTGGCTATCATCAAGTGAAAAATGCAGCTTTGGCTCTCATGGCCGTTTGTTATTTAAAAGAAAAGAAAAAGCTTTCTATCTCCAATGAGCAAATGATAAAAGGGATTCAGCATACAAAGTGGAACGGCCGCTTTGAGATAGTAAATGAGCATCCTTTAACGATTATTGATGGGGCTCATAATGCAGAAGGCATTGATAGCTTGTTATCTACTTTACGCCTTCATTATGAAGATCGAAACATTCATTTAGTTTTCAGCTGCTTAAATGATAAAAGCGCTGATCGAATGGTCCAAGAACTTGAAACAATCGCTGCAAGTATTACATTTACGTCGTTTGACTTTCCTCGTGCTCGCGCAGCTGGGGAGCTTTATGAGATGAGTACTCATCATAATAAGCATATGGATGAGGAGTGGAAAGAAGCAATTGCTTACGTAAAGAAAAAGGCAACAGGGGAACAAGACATGGTCGTAATTACAGGGTCTCTGTATTTTATATCAGAAGTGCGGGCTTTTCTTCTAAAATGAGCAAAAGCAGCAAATGACATCTTGCTGCTTTTAACATAATGTGAGGAAGGGATACGGATAATAAGGAAGCACTAAGTTCAAAGTATTGTCACTTTCACCCCCTAGGTAAGTGATATATAATAAACATGTACATCACTAAATAAGGAGATTGTTAACATGAGTAAGAATAATGAAAAAATTGTACCGAAAAGTAATAAAAACTTTACCGGTATTATTCTTACCTTTTCAGTGATAGCGAATGTTATTATTTTACTGCTATTCTTTTCGAATATTGGCTATCAAGGAAAAGTAAGTTTTGATTTGACTATCTTTCCACGGTTAAATGCTATTTTGAATAGTTTTACATTTATTTTTTTAGTTGCAGCGTTGATTTCAATTTTCAGGAAAAATATCAATGCTCATAAAGGTTTTATTTTAGCAGCATTCACTTCCACACTGCTCTTTTTAGTTTCATATTTAACGTTCCACTACATTTCCACAGAAACAGCTACGTTCGGTGGAGAAGGAATCGTTCGTCCCATTTACTTCTTCATTTTGATCACACACAGTTTCCTAGCAGCGATTATTGTTCCGCTGGCACTGTTTGCACTTGTGTGGGGCTGGACAATGCAAGTTGAAAAACATAAAAAAATTGTGCGATGGACAATGCCAATCTGGCTTTATGTAAGTCTTACAGGTGTAATTGTCTACTTATTTATGGCTCCTTACTATTAAAAGACGTCTGCTTTTGCAGACGTTTTTTTATGCTGTTTTTGTTTTTTAGTGGTATAATCCATATTACCTATAAAAAGTGTGTTTTAAGGAAGGAGGCATACAGAATATGACTTTTATGGGTATTGTGATTCAGTTTATTAATAAAGGAGCTGTTTGATACTAATCAATAAAGGAGAGATATTGAAATGGATAAACTGTCAACGAGGAATAAAGGAATTTCTCTAATGAAAGTGATCATAATGGTTATCATAATAGGTCTTCTAGCAGCTTTTCTCATTCCGTTTATTGGCAGCTATTTAGAGGAAAAAGATACATTCCTTCACTCAAAAGAACATCTGCAATTAGTAAACAAGACGCCTGATATGGAAGAAATAGTATGAGTTTAATTTATCTCTATGCATTTGTTTCAGGCATCACGTTAGGTTCATTTTATAACGTAGCAGGCCTTAGAATTCCTCAGAAAAAATCTATTTTGTCTCCAAGATCTCATTGTCCACACTGTTTATACGTTCTTTCTCCACAACAATTAATTCCCATAGTCTCCTACATCAAAAATGCAGGAAAATGTAGTATGTGTCGCAAAAAAATCTCCTTCATCTACCCATTCATAGAATTTTCGACAGGAAGTTTATTTGTATATGCTGTTTTTAGATTGAATACGACGTTAGAACTGATTGTCATATTAACCTTTGTTTCTTTTTTAACAATTATAGTTGTCTCAGATATAGCCTATATGATTGTCCCAAATAAAGTGCTGCTATTCTTTTTGCCTATCTTTCTTCTTGAGCGTCTTTTCATTCCATTAACTTCGTGGAGTGATTCTTTAATGGGAGGAGGAACCGCATTTTTTCTCCTTTTTCTAATCGCATTTCTCAGCAGAGGAGGGCTTGGAGAAGGAGACATTAAATTGTATGGTCTGATTGGTATTGTGCTTGGAGTAAAGCTTGTTTTGCTATCGCTTTTTTTAGCTATATTAATAGGCGGAACCGTTAGTATAGGAGCGTTATTAATGAAAAAGGCAAAGGTAGGTGTACCAATTCCCTTCGTTCCTTTTATTTTTATAGGGACAATCGCTGCTTATTTTCATGGAAACGAATTGATAGATTGGTATGTTAGCAACTATTTTTATTGAGCTTCAAGTCTTCGACAAATTTAAAATTTCTGTAACTAAATAGCGAAAACCTTTTGTAACAAGACGACAAATGTCTTGTTATTTTTTTTTTCTTCTATGATAGCATGGAAAAAAGTGTATGTTTTATGTCGGTTTACCTCAGCTTGCAACCGGTACTAAGACTACGTTAACTAAAGGCGGTGGGGCAGTGGACAAGCAGGAACGAAAGATTTCAATTAAAATCAACGGTCAATCCAAGGAAGAACAAGCACAAGAAAAAGACGAATTTACGTGGGTTCTTCCGGAACCGTCATCCAAAGATTCTCATGTGGAAGAAAATAAAGTGGTGTTTATTGAAGATGTAAGAAATGAAAAAAAGAAAAAGCCGCGATTACATCCTAAAAATGTTTCGATTAAAACGGTAAACGGGGGTGTGATCAAACGAACAGCTGTGATTGTACTGCTAGCAGTCGGAATAGGCAGCGGCATCGGTATGGTCGGTGTGAAAATGATGACAGGAAGTGAACAGCCTGTAAGCAAAGCACAAACAAGTGAGCAAACGAAAGAAGAAAAAGCTGCTCAAACAGCGTCTACCACTGAAAGTGTTGGTAAAGCTGAAAAGAAAAGCGAACAGGAATCGAAGGGGACGTCAGCTGCTGCTTCTACTTTAGAACCTTTTTCCTTTTACATTGTACAAGCAGGTGCCTTTTCATCAAAAACTGCTGCGAACAAAGCAATGGATAAATGGAAAGAAGAGAACCAAGCAGGCGAGATCTTTTCACCTAAAACCTATTCTCTTGTCGTTGGTGCTGCCACTGGAGAAGAAAAAGCGGAGGCGCTTAGTAAAACGTATAAACAACAAGGTAAAGATGTATATGTAAAGTCTTATGAAATTAAGCCCACTAGCGAATTAGGGAAAAAAGATCAAACGGTTATAACAACAGCGCAGCCGTTTATGGCTAATCTTTTAGATCAATCTGTTAAAGCGATTGAAGGAGAGCGGGTAGCGGATATCAAATCTCTGAAAAAAGAGCTGACAAAAGTTCAGAAAGAAGCGTCAAATGAAGACATTAAAACCATGGTGAGCACCCTTCAAAAAGCTGCGGCTTTTCTTTCTTCATATGAAGACAATAAAAGCAGTAAAGATGCTTGGCTTGCTCAGCGATACGTGTTAAAAGCTCTTCAGCAGTATGAAAGCCTTGTAACGTCTTAACGAGTGAGGTAGTGTAATGCTGCCTCACTTGTTTATTGTCATTTGGAGATGAAATTGCTAAAATAACGGTGTGTCCTTCTTTTTTAAATCAAAATGCAAAGGTGAGATGTATGAAACAAACATTAATTTTAGCCTCAGGCTCCCCTCGTCGAAAAGAATTACTTCAGCAGCTTCACATTCCCTTTACCGTTCACGTTAGTACAATTGAAGAAATCGTCAATCCATCATACACTCCGTCCGAGGTAGTAATGGATTTAGCTAGGCAAAAAGCAGTGGACGTCGCTTCGCATCATAAAGAGGACATTGTCCTAGGTGCCGATACAGTTGTGGTATATGGCAATCGTATTTTAGGAAAACCAAAAACGAAACAAGAAGCGATTGAAACACTTACGATGCTGTCAGGTCAAAAACACCAGGTATTAACTGGAGTAGCGTTCGTATCAAATGCAAAAGTTCATACGTTCTATGAACAAACAGATGTAGAGTTTTGGCCGATTGAACAAGATGAAATCGTACAGTACGTAGAGTCAGGAGAGCCTATGGATAAGGCTGGTTCTTATGGAATTCAAGGTCTCGGTGCTGCGCTAGTTAAAAAAATCGAAGGAGACTATTTCTCCGTGGTGGGCTTGCCGCTCTCCCGAACAATACGTGAGCTAAAACAATACGGTTTCGTCTACTAAAAAGGAGTGGCGAAATTGGATCAATCATTGTTAATTAAAGATTTCCCTCAAGATGAAAGACCTCGAGAGCGCCTTGTGTCAATGGGTGCTTCTAGTCTTTCTAACCACGAGCTTATTGCTATTTTACTGCGCACTGGAACCAAAGATGAATCTGTTCTTCAGCTGTCCAACCGCATATTAACGCATTTTGAAGGTCTTCAACTGTTGCAGTATGCATCGCTTGATGAAATGATGAATATTAAAGGTATCGGACCTGCAAAAGCGATTCAAATTATAGCGGCTATTGAAATAGGTAAGAGGATTGTACAGCGGAAATCTAGTCAGCGATATACCATTCATGGCCCTGAAGACGGAGCTAATTATGTGATGGAAGAAATGCGCGTGCTGTCTCAAGAGCATTTCGTCTGTTTATACCTCAACACGAAAAATCAAGTTCTCCACAAGCAAACCATTTTTATCGGAAGCCTCAATTCATCGATTGTCCATCCAAGGGAAGTATTTAAAGAAGCCTTTCGCCGTTCAGCTGCATCCCTTATTTGTATTCATAATCATCCCTCCGGAGACCCTACTCCCAGCAGAGAAGATATAGAGGTAACGAAGCGCTTAAAAGAGTGCGGATTTATCATAGGAATTGAATTGTTAGATCATTTAATTATCGGAGATCGAAAATATATTAGTTTAAAAGAAAAAGGATACATGTAAGGCTATGCTTTTTAAAATCCTTGGGTTATAATAGTAGTCATGATTTTAAATGACAAGTTCTTTACAATCATTCGTTATTAATAGACAAAGTATGACTTTTTATCATACAATATTTGGCGTTGACATCTATGAAAAAAGTATAGAAAATAAAAAATGTTACTTATGAAATGAAGAAATTGAATTATGGAATTTTTACCTTTGCATTTTGGTAAGAGAAAGGAAGAGACACATGTTTGGAATCGGTACTAGAGACCTTGGAATAGATTTGGGTACTGCAAATACGCTCGTTTATGTAAAAGGAAAAGGAATTGTTGTGCGTGAGCCGTCTGTTGTGGCTTTGCAAACTGATACAAAACAAATCGTTGCGGTAGGTAACGATGCAAAAAATATGATTGGTCGTACACCTGGGAACGTAGTAGCCCTTCGTCCGATGAAAGATGGAGTTATTGCAGATTACGAAACAACTGCGACGATGATGAAATATTACATCAATCAAGCTCAAAAAACAAAAAGTTTGTTTGCGGGTAAGCCGTATGTAATGGTTTGTGTACCTTCTGGCATTACAGCTGTTGAGAAACGTGCCGTTATTGATGCGACTCGTCAGGCTGGCGCGCGTGATGCGTATACAATTGAAGAACCGTTTGCTGCAGCAATCGGCGCCAATCTACCGGTTTGGGAGCCAACGGGAAGTATGGTAGTAGATATTGGTGGAGGAACAACAGAAGTTGCGATTATTTCTTTAGGAGGAATCGTAACATGTCAGTCAATCCGTATTGCTGGGGACGAGATGGATGAAGCGATTATTCAATATATTCGCAAGAATTACAATTTAATGATCGGTGAGCGTACGTCAGAAGCATTAAAAGTAGAAGTCGGTTCTGCCGGAATTCCAGAAGGTATTGAAAACATGGAAATTCGCGGACGTGACTTACTAACAGGTCTACCGAAAACAATCGAAATTTCAGCAGAAGAAATTGCAGAAGCGCTAAAAGACACAGTGGCTTCTATTGTAGATTCAGTAAAAAGTACATTAGAAAAAACACCACCTGAACTTGCGGCAGATATTATGGATCGCGGTATTGTATTAACAGGCGGTGGCGCATTGCTACGTAATTTAGATAAAGTTATTAGTGAAGAAACAAATATGCCGGTTGTCATCGCAGAAGATCCGCTTGACTGTGTTGCAATTGGAACTGGTAAAGCGTTAGAACACATTGATTTATTTAAAAATCGTACAAGCGATTCATATCGCTAAATATTAAGAGGTGTAGATCGTGCCACAATTTTTCTTAAATAAACGTTTAGTTATTTTATTAGTCAGTATTATTGTATTAGTGGCATTGATTGGTTTTTCGTTAAATGGTCGTAAAAATGTAACGTGGCCTGAACAGTTTGTCAAAGATACGGTTGGTCTTGTTCAGGCTACCTTTAATGAACCCGCACAATTTGTAGCGGGTTTCTTTCAGAATGTAGGTGACTTAAAGCGTACATACGAAGAAAACGAGGTATTAAAAGCTCGTTTAGACGAACGCATGCAATTAGAAACGAAAGCCAACGCTTTGCAGCAAGAAAATAAAAAATTAAGAGCACAGCTCGACAAAAAAACGGATTTAAGTCAATACAACCCAATCGAAGCAACAGTTATTGCTCGTAATCCAGACCGTTGGCATGAGGTAATTGCCATTGATAAAGGGACGGTTCATAATGTGCAGGAAAATATGGCTGTTATGACTCCTGAAGGGCTGATTGGTAAAGTGAAGCATGCATCTAAGTTCACATCTACTGTGCAGTTAATTAGTTCATCAGATCGTACAAACCGTGTATCTGCTAAAATTCAGGCTAAAAAAGAAGTGTTTGGTTTAATTGAAGGCTATGATGATAAAGAACAGGCGCTTGTTATGCGTCGTATTCCATTTGATGCTGATATTAAAGAAAAGCAAAAAGTAGTAACGTCTGGTCTAGGACAAGAAGACGGCATTTTCCCTAGCAATCTTCCAATTGGCGTTATCACAAAAATTGAGCCTGATGAATATGGATTAACGAAAAAAGCTTATATCAAACCTGCTGCTGACTTGTATGACCTAGATAACGTAGTTGTAGCTAAAAGAAGTGCGCCCGCTGCTGAAGACGATTTAGGGGCGGAGGAGGCTAACTGATGAAGCGGTTTGTCCTTCCTATTCTCGTGCTTGTCGTTTTTATGTTTGAAAGTATCTTTGTTAATTTTATCGCCATGGCATCACCATGGCGAGACTGGATTCTATCGCCTCACTTTGTTGTAGTGGTACTGGCTTTTATGTCAGTGTATTATCACCCAAAGCAAGCGATGCTATATGGGGTAATCCTTGGATTCATGTACGATATTGCCTTTACGGATGTCTTAGGAGTATACGCGCTTGGATTGCCGGCCGTATGCTATATCGTATCAAAACTAATGAAGATTTTTCAGCAAAATACGCTTATCGTAATCTGCATGTCGCTATTAGCTGTAGCCATTATTGAGTTTTATGTATATGGAATTAATAGCATTATTAATATATCTGATATGACCATTGGTCGCTTCTTGCAAGAGCGATTTTACGCAACCATCATTTTAAATGCCATATTTGCACTCATTTTTGCATTTCCGCTTCAAAGGTGTTTTCAATATTTCGCTAAATTTATCGATGAACGCTGATCGGAACATATATTACGCTTCTCGTTCATGATAGGATAAAAATGCTGATTGAAGAAACGAAAAAAAGGAATTGAGTAAGTCTCTGTCGAAATTATATATTCGTTGAGGTGAGCGTCTTGAATAAACAAAAGCAACAAAATGTGACAATTAAAGGAACAAAAGATGGATTAACGTTGCATCTCAATGATACATGTTCATTTGCAGAGCTTTTGACGGAACTTAAGACGAAGCTTTTGACAAATAAGCATGGCGATGCCGATCAGATCGTCACAGTGTATGTCAAAATCGGAAATCGTTATTTAACTACAGAGCAGGAAACCGAATTGAAGGCGCTCATAGAAGAAAATCAGTATTTAGTAGTTAAACAAATTGATAGTAACGTTATTTTAAAGCAAGATGCAGTCCGAGTAAGAGAAGAAAGTGAATTAGTATCTGTTACAAAGGTAGTTCGTTCAGGACAGGTTCTCCATGTAGAAGGCGATTTGCTTCTAGTCGGAGACGTAAATCCCGGAGGAACCGTTGTAGCTGGAGGAAATTTATTTGTACTAGGTGCTTTAAAAGGGATTGCTCATGCAGGATATCGTGGCAATAAAAACGCCGTTATTGCTGCATCGTTAATGAAACCTTCACAGCTGCGCATTGCTGATATCATTACCCGATCAGAAGAAGAGCGCAGTGAGAAGGAAGAGAATATAATGGAATGTGCATACTTAGATGATAATGATCAAATGGTGATAGATCGCGTGCAAACTTTACCGCATCTAAGACCGAATTTGACCAGGGTAGAAAGGAGAATTTGACAGTGGGAGAGGCTATTGTTGTTACGTCTGGTAAAGGTGGAGTTGGAAAAACAACGACATCAGCCAATTTAGGTACTGCTCTAGCATTAGCTGGAAAGCGCGTGTGTCTAGTAGACACTGATATCGGCTTACGCAACTTGGATGTTGTAATGGGGCTTGAAAATCGTATTATTTATGATCTTGTAGACGTGGTAGAAGGTCGATGCCAACCGCAAAAAGCCTTGATTAAGGACAAGCGTTTTGAATGTTTGTACTTACTTCCTGCTGCTCAAACGAGTGACAAAACAGCTGTTCAACCAGAACAAATGCGAGAGTTAGTTCTTCAGTTAAAGCAAGACTATGACTATGTAGTTATTGATTGCCCAGCTGGTATTGAACAAGGCTATAAGAATGCCGTAGCTGGCGCTGATAAGGCACTCGTTGTGACAACACCGGAAGTTTCAGCTGTTCGTGATGCTGACCGTATTATTGGATTATTGGAGCAAGAGGATATCGAGTCTCCAAAACTGGTTATTAACCGAATCCGTAGTCATATGATGAAAAATGGAGACATGCTGGACGTGGAAGAAATTTCTCAGCTTCTGGCTGTTGATTTAATTGGAATCGTTGCTGACGATGAAAATGTTATTCGTGCTTCTAACAACGGTGAACCAATTGTCATGGACCCATCAAGCAAAGCATCAATTGCATATCGTAATATTGCAAGACGTATTCTAGGTGAAACGGTTCCTCTTCAATCACTAGATGAAGAAGATAAGGGAATGTTTGCACGTATTAAACGATTCTTTGGTGTTCGTTCTTAAAAAGCTTCCGATAGAGGAAGCTTTTTTTATTTGTGTGATTTTGTAGAGTCAAGCTGTCATAAGCTCCACGGACAAGTCATATAGTTGATTATACGATAAGAACAAGGAGAATGATGAATCATGAATCGACGTGCTGATGAAATCCGTAAACGAATTGCTGAGCGTAAGCGAAAACAATTAAATACAACGAAGCGTCTTCCTCAAGAACCTCTTCATACGTCCTTAATGAGTGAAGAAGAAAAGTATGGATCGATGGATTATTCTACGGTTGAATACACACCATCAGCAAAGGAATATCACCCGTTATTTCGAAAAGAACGCTTTTTATTTAAAATTTTAGCTTCAGCCTGCTTAGTGTTAATTGTAGGGATTATGTTCAAGAACGCTTCTCCTACTTTTGAACAGGCCAGAGTGGTGGTTCAACAAACAATGGATAAAGAATTTCAGTTTGCAGCTGTTTCCTCCTGGTACGAAGATAAGTTTGGGAAGCCGTTAACGCTATTGCCGAATAAAGAGTCTAGCAAAACGGAGCAAAGTGTAAGCGGAGAATATGCTACTCCAGCTTCAGGGAAAGTAACGGAAACATTTGCTCAAAGTAAGCAAGGTGTGACGGTTCAAACAGGAGTGGATTCTGTTGTAGAAGCAATGAGTGAAGGTATTGTAAGGTATGTAGGAAAACGTGATGATACTGGGAATACGGTTATTATTCAACATGCGGATGGAACCGAAACTTGGTATGGACAGCTCAAAAAAATCAATGTTAGTATGTATGATTTTGTGAATAAAGGCAAAGAAGTAGGAATTGTGGAAAACAGTAAAAAAGGCGATGCTGGAACATTCTATTTTGCTATTAAAAAAGGCGATAAGTTTGTGGATCCTAGTCAGGTGATTCAATTTGAATAGTGCTTTTTCGTTATTGATGAAAATTCACATTCATCCATTGTTTTGGGGGATTTTCGTAATTGGTATCTTAACGGCTACGGTAAAGCAGCTTTTTTTGTTATTTATTATTGTAATTATTCATGAACTGGGCCACGCCGTAGCGGCTCAGTGTTTTTCTTGGCGGATTCGCAGAATTATGCTCTTACCTTTTGGGGGAGTAGCAGAAGTAGATGAACATGGGAATCGTCCATTTCGAGAAGAGTTTATTGTGACAATAAGTGGACCTCTTCAGCATCTCTGGATGTTTGGAGCTGCTTTCTTATTAATGAAAATAAATGTATTGTCTTTGGAAACGTATGAGCAATTTATGTTTCAATGCACGGTGATTTTACTGTTTAATCTTTTGCCCATTTGGCCATTGGACGGAGGGAAGCTGCTTTTTTTAATTTGCAGTCGGTCTTTACCATTTTTAGAAGCGCATAAGCTTGCGCTCCGGTTATCAACGTTTTTTTTAGCTGTCGGTATTATTTACGCCGTTATTATGCATCCTTTTCAGCTGCACTTATGGATTGTTATTTCATTTTTAATTATATCCGGATATTTAGAATGGAAGAGCAGGCAATTTGTCTACATGCGCTTTTTGTTGGAGAGATATCATGGCAAAGAGCATCCAATTGGAGCTTTAAAAACACTAAGTGTATCAACCAGTGAGACGCTCCATCAAGTTCTGCAAAAATTCCAAAGAGGTTGTAAGCATATGATTATTGCTACATCTCAAACAGGCGAGCATGTACAAATTGATGAAAATGAACTTTTACACGCTTACTTTGTAGAAAAAAGAACAAATAGCCAACTAGACGAACTTGTAACAGTTTACTGATTTCTAGTAACATAGAATAGAATGAAAAAAGTTCGGTTGCACTGACCGAACTTTTTCCTGTGAATTTAGATTAAAGTGAGGCAATGTATGTGAAGGCATGTATTATTAACGCGGCTACTTCTTCAAAACGTATAGCCGTGATAAACGATAAAGCACTAGAAAAAATCTATTTACAAGAACAAAGCGAGAATCAAATTATTGGTGATATATATTGGGGTAAAGTAGTAAAAGTACTGCCGAATATGCAAGCAGCCTTTATCGATATCGGTTTATCAATGAACGGATTTATTCATCGAAATGAACTTGTATCCTATCAGCAGTCAGAGAATCCTCACAAAGATCAGCAGCCGATGTCTGCTTTTATTCGTGAAGGAGAAAAAGTATTGGTTCAAGTTGTAAAAGAAGGCATTGGGACAAAAGGGCCGAAGCTGACGGGTATCATTGAATTTTCTTCTGATGAGCTTGTATATTTACCGCACGGAAACTATGTCGCTGTATCCAAAAAAATAGCGAAGCCACAACGACAACAGTGGAAACAGCTTGGTGAGCGGTTAAAACAAGGGATGGAGGGCTTTTTATTTCGAACAGCGATTGCAGAAAAATCAGAAGCCGCGGTCCAACATAAAATAAAAGAGCTACAGAAAAAATATGAGCGCCTTGAACGACAGACACAGGGAATGAAAGCTCCTGCCCTAGTCAGCAAAGGACAAGATTTTCTCGAAACAAGAGTGCAAGCTGCACTTCAACAAGGAATTGATGGGATAGTAGTAGATGACTTCGACCTATATCAGCATCTTCAAACTACCTACCCTAACTCATCAATAGAGTACTATAAAGGAAATGAAAATATTTTCTCTTTTTACGATGTGGAACGGCAAATAGAGAAGCTTTTAAAGCGAATCGTGTGGCTCAAAAGCGGAGGCTATATCGTTATTGACGAAACGGAAGCGATGACGGTCGTGGACGTGAACACGGGGAAGTTTTCAGGAAAAGATAATATTCGAAAGACAATGCTTCAAACAAATATGGAAGCTGCGTATGAACTGTCCAAACAGATGCAATTACGTCACTTAGGCGGCATGATCTTAATTGATTTTATAAATATGCCTCATAAAGAAGATCGGACAGAAGTAGAAAGGTACATGAAAAAGCTATGTGAACAAGATGAAGTGCGGACGAATGTAGTTGGCTTTACAGAGCTCGGCATATTGCAATTAACGCGGAAGAAAGTGCGTAATAGTATTGGATCAACACTAACTATGCCTTGTGAAGTATGTGAAGGAACCGGTAAAATGATTGATTCCAAAACGGCTGCTTTTCAAATTGAACGTGTAATTTGGGAACATCGCGGCGCGGAAGAAGAGGCTATTTGGATTGAGACGCGAAGTGATGTTATAAATGAAATGAAGGCTCAAGGATTTCTCAACGCTTTAGAAAAAATGGTAAAAAAAACCGTATATCTTACGCCAAGCGATGATTATACAAACCCATTTGTTTTGCGTCAATTGGGGTCGAATGAGCAGATCCAAAAAAGGGTCTCTGCTTCTATATAAAATTTTAGAAGAAAACATGAATTCCAATTGACACTAACCTTTGATTTGTAGTAAGATTTAATATGTTGGTTTGTAGCACCCGTGCTACAACCGCTCAGAACAGGTTTTAAGTTCACTTGAACACCTGTGATGGCGAGTCTTAGTTTTTAGAGGAGGTGCAGAGAATGTACGCAATTATTGAAACTGGTGGTAAACAAATTAAAGTAGAGGCTGGTCAAGCAATCTACGTTGAAAAACTTGCTGGTGAACAAGGCGAAACAGTTACTTTTGACAAAGTATTATTTGTAGGTGGCGACAGCGTGAAAGTTGGTGTTCCTTTCGTAGAAGGTGCAACAGTTACGGCTAAAGTTGAAAAACAAGGTCGCGCTAAAAAGATCACTGTATTTAAATACAAAGCAAAGAAAAACTATCGTCGTAAGCAAGGTCACCGTCAACCTTACACAAAAGTTGTAATCGACGCTATCAACGCGTAATTATAACAAATGATTAAGGTGACGATTTCTCGTGATGCAAATAAGAAAGTTGACGGATTCACGATGAGTGGACATGCTGACTTTTCCGAACACGGAAAAGATCTTGTTTGTGCGGGAGCATCTGCAGTTTCATTTGGAACAATTAATGCTATCTTTTCAATAAGTGGGGTTGAACCGCACTTAGAGCAAGGTGGAGATGGTGGGTATCTCCGTTGTGAGATTCCAAAAGATGTGGATTCGTTCACATTGGAACAGATTCAATTGCTATTAGAAGGTATGGTTGTTTCACTGAAAACGATCGAATTAGATTACAGTAATTATATAAAAATTAACGACAACTAAACAGGAGGTGGATGTCATGTTAGTAAGATTAGACCTTCAATTCTTCGCTTCTAAAAAAGGAGTAGGTAGTACTAAAAACGGTCGTGATTCAATCTCGAAACGTCTTGGTGCTAAACGTGCTGATGGCCAATTCGTATCTGGTGGTTCAATTTTATACCGTCAACGCGGTACTAAAATTTACCCAGGTGCAAACGTAGGTCGTGGTGGAGATGATACTTTATTCGCTCAAATCGACGGTATCGTTAAATTTGAACGTTTCGGTCGTGACCGTAAAAAAGTATCTGTATACCCTGTTGCTCAAGAAGCATAAGATACAAAAAGAAAACTCTAACCCAAGTAGGTTAGAGTTTTCTTTTTGTAGAATATTTCACCTATTACCCATTGGAATTTGTTATAATCGAACATATCTAAGAAGATTGATACGAGATGTTTGTCAGCGTTGTGAAATACTTATGCTCGAGTCAAAGTTAGGAGTGCTAAGATGGAAAAAGAATGGGATGTCGTAGAGGTATTAAGATATGCGCGGCATGATTGGTTAAATAAGCTGCAATTAATCAAAGGCAATCTAGCGTTGAATCGGCTTGATCGAGCGAATGAAATCATTGAAGAAATTGTAAATGAATCCAAACATGAATCCAAGTTAACAAACATCAATATGCGACTGTTTGCGGGCTTTGTTATGACCTATCATTGGAATAACCATGCTGTTCGCTTAGATGTGGAAGTGCTCGGAGAATTGAAGGATTTATCACAATACGATGAGTTCGTATACAACTGGTGTTGCTATTTGACAGAAGCACTCGAAAAATATGTTGATTATCATGCAGAAAACTATTTGAGTATTTCAGTATGCATTGAAGAACAGGGAATTCGTTTCTTTTTTGACTTTAGTGGAATACTAACAGATATACAGAAGCTACAAAACAAGCTACAATGTTATGAGTGCGCTCAAGGAGTTGCATTGGTTGAACAGCATATGTCTGAAGATGAATTTAGCCTTATGCTCACAATAAGTTAACAGCGCTTTTGCTATTGCAGGAGCTAAGATATAGAACGGAGTGAAAAATAAATGTTTGTAGATCAGGTCAAGGTATATGTAAAAGGTGGCGACGGAGGAAATGGAATGGTTGCCTTTCGTCGCGAAAAGTACGTACCAAAAGGAGGTCCTGCAGGTGGTGACGGTGGTCACGGTGCAGATGTCATCTTTGAAGTAGAAGAAGGATTGCGTACGCTGATGGATTTCCGCTATAAGCGTCACTTTAAAGCAAGCCGCGGTGAACATGGAATGTCAAAAGGACAGCACGGACGTAACGCTGAGCCGATGGTTGTAAAAGTTCCACCAGGTACGGTTGTGTTAGATGAAGATACGAACGAAACGATTGCTGATTTAGTTGAGCACGGCCAGCGCGCAGTGATTGCTAAAGGTGGACGCGGAGGGCGTGGGAATACGCGTTTTGCTACACCTGCAAATCCAGCACCGGAGCTTTCAGAAAATGGAGAGCCAGGTAAAGAGAGAAATGTAATTCTTGAATTAAAAGTATTAGCTGATGTAGGATTAGTTGGTTTTCCAAGTGTTGGAAAGTCAACGTTATTATCCGTAACGTCTGCTGCAAAGCCAAAAATTGCTGAATATCATTTTACAACAATTAATCCGAATTTAGGAGTAGTTGAAACAGAAGACAATCGCAGTTTTGTGATGGCAGATTTACCAGGGCTAATCGAAGGTGCACATGAAGGTGTAGGATTAGGTCATCAGTTTTTACGTCACATTGAACGTACCCGCGTTATTGTCCATGTAATCGATATGTCAGGTTTAGAAGGCCGCGATCCATATGAAGATTACTTAACTATTAATGAAGAGCTGCGTCAATATAATATGCGTTTAACTGAACGTCCGCAAGTAGTGGTAGCAAATAAAATGGATATCCCGCAAGCTGAAGAGAATCTAGCTGCATTCAAAGAAAAAGTAGGAGACGAAGTGAAAGTCTTCCCAATTTCTGCAGCAACGCGTAATGGAATCCGCGAACTGTTATTTACAGTAGCTGATCTTGTAGAGACTACGCCGGAATTCCCAATGCAAGAAGAGGAAGATCTATCTATGCACCGCGTATTGTACAAGCATGAAAAGAAAGAAGTGGAATTTGTTATTACGCGTGATAGCGATGGCTCATACGTATTAAGCGGTGAAAAAATCGAAAAATTATTCAAGATGACCGACTTCTCACGTGAAGAATCCGTTCGTCGATTTGCGCGTCAGCTTCGAGGCATGGGCGTCGATGAAGCCCTTCGTGAACGAGGAGCAAAAGATGGCGACATTGTAAAGCTGTTTGAATATGAATTTGAATTTATTGACTAATTGTTGTTCATAGGATAAGGGGAGGGGCTTTACTTGCATAAGAGCGATAAGCAGTTTTATTTAGTTCGCGAAGATGTATTACCAGAAGCGATGAAAAAAACATTGGATGCGAAGCTGTTAATTGAACGGGGAAAAGCTGAATCGGTAGCAGATGCTGTACAAGCCGTAGACTTGAGTCGCAGTGCTTTTTATAAGTACCGCGACACGGTCTTTCCGTTTCAGACGGTTGTCAAACAGCGAATTATTTCACTATTTTTTCATATTGAAGATCGATCAGGAACTTTATCACATTTATTGAGCACCGTTGCATCATCGGGATGCAATGTGTTAACGATTCACCAAACCATCCCTTTACAAGGGCGTGCCAACGTAACTCTTTCATTAGATACAGCAAGCATGAATGTTGAATTAAATGAAATGCTGCGAAGACTGAAAAGCTTAGAGTTTGTAGATAAAGTGGACGTGCTTGGTTCAGGGGCATAATGGCAAACAGATATAGATAAGGAGAGGCATGATTGTGGGGAAAGTAGGATATTTAGGACCAAAGGCAACATTTACACATGTAGCCGTCCAAGGCGTATTTAAACAGCACGACCATATTCCATACAAAACAATTCCAGCGTGCATTGATGCAGTGGATAACGGAGAAATTGAGTATGGAATTGTACCGTTAGAAAATGCACTTGAAGGATCTGTAAATTTAACACTTGATTATCTTATTCATGAACGTCGTCTGCCAATTGTTGGGGAAATTGTGCTTCCGATTCGTCAGCATTTAATGGTTCATCCATCTCGTGCAGAACAGTGGAAAAACATTGAAACGATTTATTCTCATCCTCATGCAATTGCGCAGTGTCATAAATTTTTACACGGAGAATGTACGTCAACTGCAGTAGAAGAGATGACATCAACGGCGTTTGCTGCGAAGTATGTAAGCGAACACCCTGAGCTTAATATTGGAGCTATTGCGAATGGGTTAGCAGCCCATGAATATGGATTACATATTGCCTGCCCGAACATTCATGATTATGATCATAATACAACAAGATTTGTTATTTTGCATAAAGATGGAGCGCAAGAGGTGCCATTTTTAGCTGGAAACGGGTGCAAGACAACGTTAATGATTACACTTCCATCTGATCAGGCAGGAGCGCTTCATCAAGTGCTTTCAGCCTTCTCCTGGCGTAAGCTAAATCTGTCTAAAATTGAATCCCGTCCTATGAAAACAGGGCTTGGAAACTATTTCTTTATCGTTGATATTGAACAAAAAATGGATGAAGTATTAATCCCTGGGGCTATGGCTGAACTTGAGGCACTAGGCTGTAGCGTAGAGCTTTTAGGAAGCTATCCCCATACACTACTTGAAACAGAAATCCCGCTTTAAAGCGGGATTTTTTTTTGTTATAACACCTTTTTATTCATTCGAAACTAAATAGCCTTCTGCTTCAAGAGCTAAGCAGGCAGCATTCAGTTTTTCAATTGTATCTGCTTCAATCGTATGAAGGTGAATCCCATCTGTTAGCTGAGATAAATAAGTTGCGTTTGTTTCTTGAATTTTTTCTATAAACGTTTCTACTTCTTTTCGGGTTTGAATCATAACGGAAGCCGTTAATTCACCATACACAGGGTGTTCAACGGTTACATCTTTTACGAGAACGCCGTGGTCAACAAGCAGGAGAAGCTCCTTTTCAGCATCTTCTGGCGTATGCTGACAGGCAATAATTCGCTGATGCACGGTAGTTTGAGATGGATTTTGAATGTAAATATATCCTTGGCTTGTTGCGATAATGGGCTCATTTTTAGCTTTAAGCAGCGAAATATCTTGTACAATGACTTGGCGGCTAACGTTCGTTCGTTTCGAAAGCTCACTGCCTGTCATTGGTTTATTCTCTGTTTTTAACCATTGTAGAATAAGTTCTCTTCTTTCTTCTCCAAGAATTTTCTTTTGAGTTTCTGGCACCTTTAATCCCTCCTTTTACACTTTCATAAATTCTTGCTGTAATAAATGAAAAACGGATATGAGTCGATCAATATGCTTAAACGTTGAATGTTGACTGAATGAAATACGGACAAAATTCTTAGCATTCGCAGTTGATTTGCCAATCGCAAGTAGAGAAGCTAATGGTTCCTGCTGATTTACCTGACAGGCACTTCCCGTAGAGATAGCAATTCCGTGACGATTACATTGTAACATAACATATTGACCCTGTATGTTTGAAAACGTCAGTCCCATAATTCCAGGAAAATGAGAGTTCCCAAGGCCTTCTACTTCTATAAAAGGAGCAAGAGGCTCTAGGTTTTCTAGTAAGTACGATTTTAAGCGCTCATAATGGCTTTGAACGGTCTTCATTTCTGCATATGCGTATTCAGCTGCTGCAGTAAAGGCAGCAATGCCCGCTGTATTTACAGTCCCAGGGCGAAAGCCTTTTTCATGAGTTGCTTTATGGTAAATAGGCTTCCAAGAAGAACTTGAATTCATGTATACCATTCCTACACCTTTTGGTCCGTAAATTTTATGACTAGAGACTGAGATGCTATCAGCTTTGAGCTTTTTAACATCAATAGGAAGCTTACCAAAAGATTGAACACAATCACAGTGAAAGAGAATTTCTTTTTTAGATAAAAAATGGCCAATATCCTCAACTGGCTGAATTGTACCCAGCTCATGATTGATGTGCTGAATGGCTACTAGCACAGTATCAGGTCGAATCGTCTTCTTTAAGTCGTCTACAGACACAACTCCGTTTTGATCTACAGGTACGTAAGATAGGGAAAATCCTTCTTTTTCAAGCTGCTGCAACGTATGAAGCACCGAAGAATGTTCAAGTTTCGTTGTCACTATATGTTTTCTTTCATCATTTTTTCCTTTTAAAAGAGAACGAATAGCTAAGTAATTAGCTTCTGTTCCCCCGCTTGTAAAAAAAAGATCATCCTCTCGACAATTTACTAACAGGCTTAATTTTTTTCTGCATAGCGTAAGTAAATTTTCTGCTTGTGTTCCAAGTGTGTGAAGACTGCTGGAGTTTCCATAATAGCTTGTTGCCGCTTCAGTATATACTTCAATTGCTTCTTGTCTCATTGGCGTTGTTGCTGCATAGTCCAGATAAATCATTTTCTCCCTCCGATAAAAAAACTTCTTGTCTTTCATTTAATAATATGTAAATATAGGTGTCAAGACACATGTAAATAAAGAGGTGTAAAATGTTAGAGACGGATGTTTTAATTATTGGAAGCGGATTAGCAGCGTTTTCTGTAGCTTATGAACTGTGTCGTCATAACAGAGTTGTAATGGTAACGAAAGGGAAAATTGACCGCAATAACTCAGTTCTTGCTCAAGGCGGAGTAGCAGCTGCTATTGGAAGCAGCGATCACTGGAGTGAACATCTCTATGATACGTTGGTTGCGGGCAATAAGCATTGCAATGAACAAGCGGTACGCACTTTAGTGGAAGAAGGTGCGGCTGTAGTAAATGAATTGATTCATAAAGGAATGAAGTTTGATAAAAATCCAGATGGTACGCTGCATTTTGGAAAAGAAGGAGCCCATCGTACGAATCGTATTCTCCATGCAGGCGGGGATGCAACAGGACAAGCGCTGTTCGCTTTTTTGAAAAAAGAAGTACTGCCATATATTACAGTGATTGAAAACGAAATGATTCAGCATTTAATAACTGTAGATGGAACGTGCAGAGGTGCTATTGGACAAGGGGAAAACAATAAAATTACTATATATCATGCTCGTCAAACGGTTATTGCTACCGGAGGAATCGGCGCTTTGTACAAGCATACATCCAACCAGCCGCTTGCGACGGGAGATGGGCTAGCGCTTGCGTACAGGGCTGGAGCAAAATTAGCGGACTTAGAATTTGTTCAGTTTCATCCGACGCTTTTGTATCAAAATGAAGCGAAAGGTCTAGTATCCGAAGCGGTTCGAGGTGAAGGTGGCGTACTGGTAAATGAATGGAATGAACGCATAATGGAAGGCGTTCATCCCTTTAAGGATTTAGCACCGCGAGATGTTGTAGCAAGGACAATTTTTAATGAAATAAAAAAAGGAAGATCCATATTTTTAGACATTGAAAAAGTGGCTCATTTCCAACAAAAATTTCCTACGATTACGGCACTGTGTCGGAAGTATAAAATTCAACTGGACAAAAAACGAATACCTGTTACTCCAGGCGCACATTTTTTAATGGGTGGAATTGAAGTAGATGGTTACGGACAAACAAGCGTTGAAGGATTGTATGCCGTGGGGGAAGCTTCTTCTACAGGCGTTCATGGAGCAAATCGTCTAGCAAGCAATTCATTGTTAGAGTGTCTTGTATTTGGAAAACGGACAGGGCGTCATATTTTACATAAAGCGAGAACGATATCTCGTTATCCCCCCGTCCGTTACATCTATAAAGACGTGCCTAAAACACTGCCTGCCACAAGACAAATTCAGCATAAAATGATGGATTGTGTAGGAATCATTCGTCATGAAAACGAATTGGCTACTATTGTGCATGAATTCACAAATTATCTGGATGGAATACCTCTTGACCAAGAAGTTATATATTCGAGGAAAGCTGCGACCATCTGCAATATGCTAACTGCAGGTCTGCTTATTGCCGAGTCCTCTCTTGCAAGAAAAGAAAGTAGAGGAGGTCATTACCGAAGTGACTTTCCGCATGAAAACCAAGAATGGGAGCATAAGCGAATTATTAAGCAGTCTGCTGCTTCAACAAAACAATCATTGATTTTATAAGCAAGAAAATCTAAAAAGAAAGGTGAAGGTAGCACAATGAACACGTTGAAATTACAAAAACTATTGCAGTCTTTTTTTATAGAAGACATTGGAGATGGAGATATAACCTGTGAAGCTATTTTTTCTCCGTCTGACCAAGGGGAAGCTGTGTTCACGGCAAAGCAATCAGGTATTATCGCAGGAGTGGAATTGATTAAAGAAGGATTTCATTTAATAGACCCTAACGTGAAAGTGAATTTGGAGAAAAAAGATGGAGATGTTCTTAATCCTGGAGATAAAATAGCTACCGTTTCAGGACCCGTGCAATCTATTTTGACCGGTGAACGGGTAATCTTAAACTTACTTCAAAGAATGAGTGGCATTGCCACGATGACGGACAAAGCCGTAGCGCTGCTTGGCAGCTCACATACGCGTATATGTGACACGCGAAAAACAACGCCTGGTATGAGAATGTTAGAGAAGTATGCCGTTCGTGCTGGAGGAGGTTATAATCATCGTTTTGGATTGTACGATGGCGTCATGTTAAAAGATAACCATATTGCACATGCAGGATCTATTCTAGACGCTGTTGTGAAAGTAAGAGAGCAGGTTGGACATATGGTTAAGGTGGAAGTAGAAATTGAAAACAAAAGTCAGTTGCTAGAAGCAATAGAGGCAGGAGCAGATGTCATTATGTTCGATAACTGTTCTCCAGAAGTCATTAAAGATTGGATACCACTGGTTCCCGCTCATATTGTCACAGAAGCATCCGGTGGAATTACGCTTGGCACGCTCCATTCTTTTAGAGACAGCGGAGTGGACTATATTTCACTTGGAGCTTTAACGCATTCAGCAGGGGCTATCGATATCAGCTTGGACTTATTAACAGAAAGGGGAACAGGAAATCATGAGTTTATTACAAACGCTTCAGCAGCAAACGCTGCCCGCTAAATATATAGAGCTCACAGAAAATGAAATGAAAAGAAGAGTACTAGAAATCAAGAAAAAGCTCGGAAGCAAATTGTTTCTGCTCGGCCATCATTATCAAAAAGATGAAGTGTACGAATTTGCAGATGCGGTAGGAGACTCCTTACAGCTGGCTCAAATAGCAGCTGAAAATAGAGAAGCTGAGCATATTGTGTTTTGCGGCGTTCACTTCATGGCAGAAACAGCTGATATTTTAACAGCTGAAAATCAAAAAGTCATTTTACCCGATATGCGAGCTGGCTGTTCAATGGCTGATATGGCTACTATTCAGCAAACAGAAAAGGCATGGCCTGTCTTACAGGATCTTTTCGGAGATACAATTATTCCGCTTACGTATGTGAATTCTACAGCTGCAATTAAATCTTTTGTAGGCGAACATGATGGGGCAACTGTAACATCTTCAAATGCAAAAAATATGGTGGAGTGGGCATTTTCTAAAAAAGAGCGCATTCTCTTTTTGCCAGATCAGCATTTGGGCAGAAACACAGCTTATGATTTAGGTGTTGAACTAGATGAAATGGCCATTTGGAATCCTATTGAAGAAATGCTTGAATATGAAGGGGATATAAACAATATCAAGGTGATTCTGTGGAAAGGTCACTGTTCTGTGCATGAAAATTTCACGGTTAAAAATATTGATTATTTACGCGAGAAGCAGCCTGAGATGAATATTATTGTTCATCCGGAATGTTCTTATGAAGTGGTGCAAAAATCAGATTATGCAGGTTCTACAAAATATATTATTGATACAATTGAAAAAGCCCCTTCAGGCTCTAAATGGGCCATTGGCACGGAAATGAACTTAGTAAAACGGATTATCAACAGTCATCCGGATAAAGAAATTGTTTCGCTTAATCCCTATATGTGTCCTTGTTTGACGATGAACCGAATTGATTTGCCTCACTTGCTGTGGGCTTTAGAAAGCATCGAAGAAGGAACAGAAGTGAATCAAATCAAGGTGGATAAACATACAGCACAAGGGGCGATCAAAGCGCTAACGAATATGTTAGAACGAGCATAAAGATTTTTAAGACAATTAAAAAGAGAAGGTCTAAAAGAAGACTTATTGACATATTGTTTGTGTTGATAAGTCTTTTTTTCTTTATCATAAAAACTTGAACCAAACTGTGGGCAAAATGAATAAAAAAATGGTTCAAGGCATATCTTGTGATGAACAAACAGAACTTACTTTGATTTTGCACATATAGATGGCAGAGACTCTACTCGGGAGGGGAATGACGTTGAAAATCCATATCGTTCAAAAAGGGGATACCCTTTGGAAAATCGCTGAAAAGTATGGGGTTAATTTTGAAGAGTTAAAAAAAGCGAATTCTCAATTAAGCAATCCAGACATGATCATGCCTGGAATGAAAATTAAAGTGCCGACAAGCGGAGTGCCTGTTCAAAAAGAAGGAGCTCCTTCACCTGGTATAAAAGAAATGCCTAAAGTTCAACACCCTTATAGTGACCAATCCACAAAAGCTTATCCAGTAACGGAAATTGATGAAAGTCCGGATGAGAAAAAGTCAGCTAATCAGCCTGCTCAAACACCGTTTATGCAACCAATAAAAGAAGCACCAATCGCACAGCCAAAGAAAGAAGCACCGATTGCTCAACCGAAAAAGGAAGCGCCGATTGCGCAGCCAAAGAAAGAAGCGCCGGTCGCGCAGCCTAAAAAAGAAGCACCAATTGCGCAGCCTAAAAAAGAAATGCCAGTTGCGCCAAAGCTTCCTAAATTAAAGCCAATTGCACCTGAGATTGATATTAACAATTATTACACCGTTAATATGGCGATGCAGGCTCCAAAAAAAGAAGCACCAAAAGAACTACCTAAGCATGAATCGCCAGAAAGTCCTGAGATGGAGAGTATAGAAATGCCTCCTCAAATGCCATGTTACCCAATCATGCCGATATCGCCTGTAATGCCAGGCTGCGGGTTTAATTACATGCCGTGTCCTCCGCCAATGTATGCACCGCAGCCATATCCAATGCCAATGTATCAACAGGCTCCAATGTATCATCACGGTTATGAAAACGAGTCGTTTGAAGAACATGCGATGGGCGCTCACATGGCACCGATGCCAATGTATCCAATGATGCCACACAGCTGCTATGGACCGGTACAATGTTCTCCTTGTCCGCCTCCATGGGGATATCAGCAGCCCGTTTATCCGGCCTATCATCAAGCACCGATGTATCCACAAGTGCAAGGAGCTATGACGGGTGGCCATTATGAAAGTTCTTCCGATGGTTATGGAAACGCGCCTTACCATTATGGGCAGCACTATGCGCCGCAGCAGCAAGGAGACTGCGGATGCGGTGAACCAAGACCTGAAGACTATGCACCACAGCAGCCTTATCCACAGTACCAACAGCAGGTACCTTATGGCTTTCAGGACCCAAGGGCACCCTATCCAGCCCCATATGGCATGATTGGTGTACCTCCGTATCCTGCGTTTGATCCAAATGCATTTAGTATTCCAGAATACGATGAGTACGACGAAGATGAAGATTGATTATTATACACGAGACGATTTTAATTTAAATCGTCTCTTTCTCTATTTGAAAAAAAGAGATATTCACGTTGAGACCTATCGTATGAAAAAGCCTCATGTTATCATAGCGGATACGAATAAAGGAAAAAAAGTAATAAAAGCATACAGAGACAAAGGTAAAATTGAACATGTTTATCATTTTTTATCTCAGATTCAACAAGGGTATGCTGTTAATTTCGAAGCTTACCCAGAAGGTGAACTTTATATAAAGGACCGTCATTTGTACTGGGCGATGATGCCTTTTGTTAAGCAAGTAAAAGAGGTAACGTATGAAAGTTTTCAGGATCGGGAAGAAGTATTACAAACATTGATTCGCTATCATGGAGAAGTTCATAAAAAGAAACTAGCCGCGTATACAAAGCTTTCTGAGTATGACCTTATTTTAAAATGGAAAAAGCGGCTTTCTTCTTTTCGAGAAACATCACATGTATTTAGGGAATTTAATCAATTTCATGTATATAAAGACATTGCGACTTGGGGAGAAAAAGCTTTAGTCTTAATGGAGCGCTTCAAAGATAGTGGGTTAAACTGTTCCATTATTCACGGTGACGTTGCTTCACATAATTTCTTGAAAACAAACCACTTGGGTATTGTTATGATTGATTTTGACTTATCGGCTAAAGCTCCTGCTCTTTATGACTATGTCCAGCTTGCCCAGCGCTTTTTGCCTTACGTCCAGTGGTCGATGAAAGAACTACTTCAACACTCGAAAATAAAAGAATTAAGCAAGCAGCGTTTTTTTCTTGCTTCTTTGCTATTTCCATCGATGCTGATGAGAAACTGGAATATAAATGCCTCTGCTTTATCATGGGCAAACCGTCAAAGATTAATGCAGCAATCGGTTGAAGAATGGTCCCAGCGTACACGTTTTTATCGAGTGATTTACCAGCACTTACAAAACCTACATGACATGTAAAGAGTTTATAAACACTTCATCGAATAAGAAACGGCTCGTCTTTTAATCCTAATAGTAAGCTCAGAGTAAGTAGAGCTTAAATTAGGGGGCGATTATGTTGAATAGGTATGTAGCAACTTCTTTAGCTTTTGCATGTATGATGGGACTTGGCGCTTGCAATAACAAAGACCAAGGTATGGAACAGCGCTATACAGATACGACACAGCCTGTTGGCTATCATACAAATGAAAAAGCGAATGAACATCGCGTAGATAATCCGAAAGGTCCAATGACTGAAGTTTTAGATGGGAATGGAACACCTAATTATCCGTTAAACGTAAGTGATGGACGTTTTGACAATCCGACAAACCCTTATGGAAACATCAATAATACAAATGATCGTACAAATGGCGTTGCTAATATGTATTATGGTGAAGATTATCCAAAAGACTTTACGGAAAAAGTGGCTGATCGAGCTGCAAGCGTTAAAGGTGTAGAAAATAGCCGCGCCGTTGTCCGTGGAGATCAGCTATTAGTTGCTGTAGATCCGGCCAAAGACATAAATAACGGCCGTTTAAAACAAAACGTGCTCGATAAAGTAAAGCCTATTGCAAAGGACTACAATGTTCAAGTAAAAGTAGATCATGATGTATTTATGAACGCTCGTTCTCTTGATGACGATATTCGAAATGGAAAAGACCGAAATACGATTCAAACTAATTTCAATGGTCTATTTGAATCAGTTGATGAGAATGTCAATCATAAACATCGTTAAATGAAGAAGCAGCTGTCTGTGAAGGACGGCTGTTTTTTTGATGAGAAGACATATAAAAAAGCTGCCATTGAAGCCAGGCAGCTATTCCTCGAACATGTAACTATTAATTTTTCTTGTTAGAAGCAGATTTGTTTGTTGTTTTGGATTCCGCTTCTTCCTTTTGAGCGTTAGTTTCATTTTGTTTGAGGCGACCTTCTCTTTTTTTCGTATCTGCTGGTGCCGTAGCGACACTCTTTGTATTTTTTACATTTTTTGCAGAAGAGCTTGTCTCATTAGCTTGTGTGTTTGGCTTCTCGTTGTTAGTTGTCTGACTATTTTCGTATTCAGCTTCCACGTCGCTTGCTAGAGCTGCAGAAACTTGAGCGTAAGTATGGTCTGTATAGTTCATCATATTTTCGTATACTTCAGGGCTCGCGAGTCCATCAGGTTCTACGCTTGCTTCTTCTTTCTTAATCGTTTCAGTCCATTCTTTTGTTTCTTGAATAAGTTTTTTTCCTATAATTACTTCTTCAACAATAACTGGTCTTTTGGTTATTTCTACTCGTTCTTCCATGATTGGAACACGAATAATTTCATCTTCTGTAAGTGGCCCAGCGTTATAGTCTCCGTCAACTACAGGGCGACGTTCAATATAAAACTCTTCTCTCGTAACAGGAACGTGTACAGTTCTTTCTTCCTCTATTACTTTTTTGTGGAGTTTTACTTCACCGACTTGGACGCGTTCTTTTAAGACATCTAATTTTTCTTCACGTAATTGGACGGCTCTATGCTCGTTGTGTTCCGTATAGGTTCCGTACGCTGGAGTTTGTTCAGAGCTTACGGCATCTATCAAGATTAGAATTTTACCAGCAGCTACATCTGTCTCGCACTGCACGGCTGAGAAGTCTGGTATGCCCATGCGGATTAATTTTGATTTCAAGCCGTTTCCTTGTTTGAGCCCCATGCCGCCTGTCATCATGGTAAAAAAGTTATCCATCATGACGCCAGCTAATGAACTTACGGCAGGTGAACCAGCTTCAATAATTACATTTGTATCGTGACCTATTTGAAATGTATTGCTTTTACTGTTAGAAATAACCATAATATCTGTTTCTCGATAACCTTGACGCTTTAAATTATGGATAACATCTAAAGCTTCTTTCTCTGAAAAAAAAGTTCCGACTACACGTTTATTCATTCTCATTACTTCAGCTCCCTTTTTTATGAAAATAGATAATAGAAGTCCTTACAATTACTTCCACTATGTACATACCCTGCGAAAATTTAATTAAAACGTTTAAGAGAAAATTTTACAAATAGTGTGCAAATGTAACAAATACTCCATGTTTTCTTAACATAATATCGTAAAAGGGATTTGCTTCATAAAATAAGAGGATAAAAGAAAATAAGTAGGTCAAACTATTAGTGTAGATTTTCACAAAACCTTTTTAGATAATACTAAAAAGAGTATGATTAACGTGTGAGGTGAAGGTGAGTGAAGAAAGTCATTCATCAAGCAGCTTTTTTAATGCTAGTAAGTGTTGTGCTTTGTATAATGCCATACCGTGCAGATGCGAATGAAAAGGAGCCGATGACATTATTTCTTGAGCGCGTGTATGTGGATGGAGTCGTAAGTCAAGAGGTGATCAAAAGCCCTTCTATGACGAAAAAACAATTAATGAAAAAATATAAAAATTGGCGACTGCTTAAAGAAACGGATCAAGAGCTAGTTTTTAGAACAAGCATAGACGATATTTCACCTATTTTAAAAGAGAACGGTTATGTAGGGCTTTCTGTTAATGGTATTCTCTCAGCATTTGAAGGCAAACCAGCTTCGTCGCAGCACATTATACAATCGTTTTTTCAAATTGACATCAAAAGGCTTGAGAGCTATCAGCATGAACAATTAAAGAAAGGTATTCGCGTTCAATCAAAAGATGAATATCTTTCCCTCATTAATTTCTATAAAATCTATCAGCTCCAGCAGCGGCCGCTTTCAATCAAGCAGCCGTTTTTTAGTATGGTAAAATAATTATTGAATTCAACATTCTAAATTGCTTCTATTTGCTTTTGGCGATATGTTAAAATGGTATTCAGCAGTCTAGTATTGTATATATTTTAAAAGGTCATTCATCAATAAAAGTGTGCGGTTCTACTTTTTACAGCTATTGTAAAAATAGGTTGTCAAAGATGGAAAGAGGCAAACGTTCTCTTGAACGTCTTTTTAAAAAGCAGCTTTAAAGGAAAATAGAGAACGATGCGGGCAGGATTCTTCGTAGGCAAATTTGAAGGTCACTGCCCGCGCGTACGTGATTAAGGAGAGAGCTTATTGTTTGATTATATCAAAGGCACTGTTACATATATAAATCCTGAGTATGTAGTAATCGAAAACAACGGGATAGGCTATCAAGTCTTTACGCCGAATCCATATGTATTTTCAATTGATGAACAACCAAAGACGGTTTACACCTATCAATATGTAAGAGAAGACGTAATTGCACTTTACGGGTTTGCTTCCCGAGAACAAAAGGATTTATTTATGAAGTTAATTAGCGTTTCAGGAATCGGCCCAAAAGGCGGTTTAGCTATTTTAGCGTCAGGTAATCCAGCGCAGGTTGTCCAAGCTGTGGAAGAGGAAGACGAGAAGTTTTTAGTTAAGTTTCCAGGAGTAGGTAAAAAAACAGCTCGACAGATGATTCTAGATTTAAAAGGAAAGCTGCATGATATTGTACCAGATGCCGTTCCTTCTTTATTTGCAGATTTGGACGCACAAGAAGTCAAATCTCAAAGTTCAGAAGCACTCGATGAAGCGATTGAAGCACTTAAAGTATTAGGTTATGCAGAAAGAGAAATCAAAAAAATTGTTCCGGCTTTAATGAAGGAAACGATGACAACGGATCAGTATATTAAAGAAGCGTTAAAGCGATTATTGAAACAATAAGTAAGGGAGGAGTAAAATGGACGATCGTATTGTAACGGGAGATGTTCTTGGTGAAGAAGAAATCATCGAGCAAAGTTTGCGGCCGCAAACCTTACAGCAGTATATTGGTCAGCATAAAGTAAAATCCCATCTGGACATTTTTATTAAAGCTGCCAAAATGCGAAGCGAAACGTTAGATCACGTGCTTTTATATGGTCCTCCAGGGTTGGGGAAAACAACTCTTGCTACTATTATCGCTAATGAAATGGGCGTGCAAATCCGAACGACCTCAGGACCCGCTATTGAGCGTCCAGGCGATTTAGCCGCAGTTTTAACCAGCTTAGAGCCTGGAGATGTGCTTTTTATTGATGAAATTCATCGATTAAATCGTTCGGTTGAAGAAGTACTGTACCCAGCAATGGAAGATTTCTGTTTAGATATTGTTATTGGAAAAGGACCGAGTGCACGTTCTGTCCGTCTGGATTTGCCTCCGTTTACGCTAGTAGGTGCAACGACAAGAGCAGGGCTTTTATCTTCTCCTTTGCGTGATCGCTTCGGCGTTTTAAGCCGTTTAGAATATTACCAAGAAGAAGATCTTGCTTCGATAGTAGAAAGAACAGCCGCTATTTTAGATGTAGAGATTGATGAGAAAGCTACGTTTGAGATGGCTAGACGTGCTAGGGGAACTCCGCGTATTGCGAATCGCTTGCTTCGAAGAGTCAGAGATTTTGCTCAGGTCAAAGGAGACGGAGCCATAACCGAAAGGCTTGCCAACGAAGCATTAGAAATGTTGCAGGTGGACCGTTTAGGTCTTGATCATATTGACCATAAATTATTAAGAGGGATTATCGAAAAATTTAGGGGCGGCCCTGTAGGGTTAGACACAATATCGGCTACTATTGGTGAAGAGTCTCACACAATTGAAGACGTATACGAGCCGTATCTATTGCAAATCGGCTTTTTGCAGCGAACGCCTCGAGGACGAATTGTGACGCCTTTGGTCTATGATCATTTTCAGCTGGAGGTGCCTGATCAGTGAATGATATGCCTAAGATGCTTATCACATTAGGGGGCATTTTAGTCGTCATTGGGCTGTTATGGCAGTTCGTTGGCAAGCTTCCTGGCGATATTTTTATCAAAAAAGGAAATACAACCTTTTATTTCCCGATTGTGACATGTATTCTAGTAAGCGTTGTGTTATCACTTATTTTTTATGTAATTGGCAAATTTAAATAATTAAGTAGAAACAGGTGAACATTTTGAAAGTAGATTTATTTGATTTTCATTTACCAGAAGAATTGATTGCCCAAACGCCGCTTGAGCAGCGAGATGCGTCAAGACTCATGGTATTAAACAAAGAAACAGGAAATGTGAAGCATCATATGTTTCATGACCTTCTTGATTATGTGCAAGAAGGAGATTGTTTAGTGTTAAACGACACGCGTGTTCTTCCTGCACGATTATTTGGGACAAAAGAAGATACAGGTGCTAATATTGAAGTATTGCTTTTAAAACAAACACAAGGCGATACGTGGGAGACGCTTGTAAAACCGGCTAAACGAGTAAAAGAAGGCACGGTTATTTCGTTTGGTGACGGACGTCTGACAGCTGTATGTAAAGAAACGAGCGACCAAGGCGGACGTTTGTTAGAATTCAACTATGAAGGCATCTTTTATGAGGTTCTAGAACAACTGGGAGAAATGCCGCTGCCGCCTTATATTAAAGAACGCTTGGATGATCAAGAGCGCTACCAAACGGTTTTTGCTCGCGAACAAGGTTCTGCAGCAGCGCCAACAGCAGGTCTTCATTTTACAGAAGAGATGCTTGAACAGTTAAAAGAAAAAGGTGTGCATATTGCATTTTTAACGCTTCATGTCGGATTGGGTACATTCCGTCCAGTCAGCGTTGACGACTTAGAAGAACACGATATGCACTCAGAGTTTTATCAAGTGAGTGAAGGAACTGCTGCTTTACTAAACAGCGTACGCGAAAAAGGCGGTCGCATTATTTCAGTAGGCACAACTTCTACCCGTACCCTTGAAACGATTGCAACTGAGCATAACGGCAAATTTGTTGCTTCTTCAGGCTGGACCAATATTTTTATCTTCCCAGGGTATGAATTTAAAGCAATTGATGGAATGATTACAAATTTCCACCTTCCAAAATCTACGCTCATTATGCTTGTAAGTGCCTTAGCAGGAAGAGAAAACGTTATTTCTGCCTATGAACAAGCTGTAGCAGAGAAGTATCGCTTTTTCAGCTTCGGCGACGCGATGCTAATTTTGTAATTTAACATGAAAGGAATACATCAATGACAGCAATTCGTTACGAACATATAAAAACTTGTAAACAAACAGGAGCGCGTTTAGGGATTGTCCATACGCCTCACGGCTCATTTGAAACGCCTATTTTCATGCCAGTAGGCACATTAGCTACAGTAAAAACAATGTCTCCGGAAGATTTAAAAGCAATGGGGGCAGGCATTATTTTAAGTAATACGTATCATTTATGGCTTCGTCCAGGTCATGAAATTGTTAAAAAAGCGGGTGGCCTTCATAAATTTATGAACTGGGATCGTCCCATCTTAACGGATTCAGGCGGCTTCCAAGTTTTCAGCTTAAGTGATTTGCGCCGTATTGAAGAAGAAGGCGTTCATTTCCGCAACCATTTGAATGGAGACAAGCTTTTCTTATCTCCAGAAAAAGCGATGGACATTCAAAATGCGCTTGGGTCTGATATTATGATGGCATTTGATGAATGCCCACCTTATCCAGCAGAATATGACTACTTAAAACGTTCAGTTGAACGCACAAGCCGCTGGGCAGAGCGATGCCTTGAGGCTCACAGCCGCCCTCAAGACCAAGGTCTTTTTGGGATTGTTCAAGGCGGAGAGTTTGAAGATTTACGCCGTCAAAGTGCAGCAGATTTAGTTTCAATGGACTTCCCAGGTTATGCTGTGGGAGGGCTGTCAGTTGGAGAACCAAAAGATGTAATGAATCGTGTGCTTGAGTTTACGACGCCATATTTACCAACCGACAAACCACGTTATTTAATGGGAGTGGGATCACCTGACTCGTTAATTGATGGAGCGATTCGCGGGATTGATATGTTTGATTGCGTATTACCAACGCGTATTGCACGTAACGGAACGCTTATGACAAGCGAAGGTCGTCTTGTTGTTAAAAATGCAAAATATGCAGAAGACTTCGGTCCGATTGATCCAAACTGTGACTGCTACACGTGTCAAAATTATTCAAGAGCGTACATTCGCCACTTAATTCGTTGTAATGAAACGTTTGGAATTCGTTTAACATCTTACCATAACTTATATTTTCTGCTAAACTTAATGGAGCAAGTCCGTGAAGCCATTCGCGAAGACCGACTTGGCGATTTCCGCGATGAGTTCTTTGAAAAATATGGGTTTAACGGCCCGGACGCAAAGAATTTCTAGGTCACTACAGGAATTTTCATCAAATTTATGAATGAGTACCTGTTGATAATATAAATAAAAGGAGGAGTTTTCATGGGAGTTTTACAAAATATTTGGCCATTACTTTTAATGTTTGTCATTTTCTATTTCTTGTTAATCCGTCCACAGCAAAAACGTCAAAAAAACGTACAGCAAATGCAATCAGCACTTAAAAAAGGTGATAAGGTTGTTACAATTGGCGGTATGCACGGTTTGGTAGACGCAATTGATGAGTCACAAGTTGTGGTTCGCAGCACTGACGGTTCAAAATTAACGTTTGACCGCAATGCTATTCGTGAAGTAAGAAGCGTAGATTAATAAAAAAAACGTCACGTACATGTACGTGACGTTTTTTTATGCTTCTCGTGAACCGGCAATGTTTACGCCAACAATTCCCCCTAGAATAGCGACTCCAATAAATCCAGCGTGAAATAAGAGCTGCTGTGCAGAAAACAGGTGACTATAGCCGAGGAATTGTAGTAAAAACATTAAAAAAGAATAAGAAACACCAGTGGCTCCTCCAACGAGAAGTCCCTTTGAACCGTTTCGGCCTCCCGCGATAAATCCTCCGATAAACAGTGTAATAAATGAGAGAATAAGTAAAAATAAACGTACGGATTGCTCTTCAAGCGATGTGAATTTTAAAATAAGCGAAAAGATAATGCTAATCGCTAAAGCCATCACTAAGATTGTTGCTACTCCTGCAAATACAGCGTTGCTCATTCGTTTTGCACCCAACTTGTTTCCCCCTCATGAAATAAAAAGATAGGTGAACCCTTAGTACGAGCATATTCGGGATGACTTCAAAATAGACGCATAAAAGTAAGGCTATTTTAAAATAAATGGTACAAACTACAAGGGAATACATAAAGGAGGTCTTTGCAGTGGAACTATTGATCATGGTTGCGCGAACCGTGCTTTTATATGTAGTAGTTTTAATTATTTTTCGCGTTATGGGTAAAAGGGAAATAGGAGAACTGAGCATTTTGGATTTAGTTGTCTTTATTATGATTGCTGAAATGGCAGTAATGGCGATTGAAAACCCAAAAGATCCCTTGCTGTATTCAATTCTTCCGATGTTAACGCTTCTTATTATTCAAATCGGCTTAGCTGTATGGTCTCTTAAAAGCAATCGAATGCGAAATTTTATTGATGGCAAACCTAGTATTATTATTGAGAATGGAAAAATAAACGAACATGAAATGAAAAGGCAGCGATATAACTTCAATGACTTGCTCGTGCAGCTGCGTGATAAAAATATAAAAAATGTAGCTGATGTTGAATTTGCTATTTTAGAATCTTCAGGAAGGCTATCCGTGTTTGAGAAAGATCAGCAATCAGGTGAAAAAGGCAATTTGAATTTGCCTTTTATCATTGACGGCATTGTTCAAGAAGAGCATCTGCTGCATGAACATAAAACGACGGAATGGTTAAGGACAGAGCTGGAAAAGCGAGGGTATTCAAACTTAGATAAGATTTCATATTGCAGCTACGACAACGGAAAATTTTTTATAGATTTGGTAGATGTGAAACAATAAAACGCGGATTGCTCCGCGTTTTATTTTCGTTTAAAATAGCGTAAAACAGAAAAACGGTTTAATTCTTCCTTTGTTATCAGTCTAAAAAGCAGCAAAAACAGTACGTATACAATGCTTGTAAGTGCAATCGATAAAACGGTTCGTAAGCTCAAAGGGATGGAAGTGAAAAGGTTCATATAAGCGAAGTGTCCAATAAAGCCTGATATGCCCATTACAGAAAAACTGCGAAGATACTCAAACACATGAATCTTATATGTGATTTTTTTCATGACGGTAGACAGGTGTAAAAGAGTGACAAGCATCATTCCCACAACAATTGCAAGACCAGCTCCCATAATGCCTAGATTTGGCTGAGTTGCGAGTAAGAAGATAAGAGATGTTTTGACCGCTGCTCCTATAAAACTGTTAATCATGGCTGCTTTTGCAAGGTCTAGCGCCTGCAGAACAGCTTGAAGCGGCCCTTGAAAGTAATAAAAGATAAAAAAAGGCGCCATGACTTTGACAAAAATAGCAGCTTTGTCAGAACCATACATCAATTCCATTACCGGATTAGCAAATACATAAAGAACAACAACGGCCAGTCCGCCTGTTACAAACGACAAGCGGAGAGCTTGATGAAGCCGATATTCGATTTGCTTCATTTGATTCTGTGCAAGAGATTCACTGATTGCGGGAACCAAAGATGTGGATAGAGACACCGTTACAAAAGAAGGCAGCATCAGGAGAGGGAGTGCAAAGCCTGTTAATTCCCCGTACTGCTTCGTTGCTACAGCTGTCGCTACTCCTGCAATTGCTAAACTTTGAGCTACTACAATCGGTTCTAAAAACCAAGAAATTGACCCAATCATGCGGCTTCCTGTCGTGGGAAGAGCGATTCGCATTAAGTCAAAGAACGTATCTTTGCCCGCATGTAAAGAAGCAAAAAATTTTCGTCTTACCGTTATTTTCTTCTTTCGCTTGAACATAAACACCATATAAAACAGTGAAGCTAGTTCTCCAAATACAGAAGAGAGCATAGCGCCAGCCGCAGCGTACTCAATTCCATAGGGCAAAAATGCTTTTGTACATACGGCAATTAACGTAATCCGCACCACTTGTTCGATAATTTGAGAATAAGCAGCAGGCTTCATTTGCTGCTTTCCTTGAAAATATCCGCGAATGACAGACGAGACGGCGATGATTGGAATAACTGGAATAATTGCAAGCAGCGGATAGATCGTACGTGAATCTGTAAAGAAGGTTTTTGCTACAACGGGAGCGAATAATATTAGTCCGAGCGTAAATAAAACGCTCAGCGTACACGTAATACTTAAAGAGACGACAAGTATTTTTTTTATTTTATGCCTGTCACCTAAAGCTTCTGCTTCTGCCACTAACTTGGATATGGCAACCGGTAGCCCAAGCTGTGTTAAGGTGATTACTAATACCAGCGTGGGGACCGCCATCATATAAAGTCCCACACCTTCGTCTCCAATCATTCGAGCCACCACAATTCGATTGACAAACCCGAGTACACGTGTAATTAAGCCAGCAATTATTAAAATAATAGTTCCCTGTAAAAATTTAGACATATACTCACTGCTTTCTTGAGGTTTATACAGTGAATATATGCGCCCCCGGTGTCCAAGCATGACAAGTATTCCTCATACGAGAAAGAAATTTTACGCGAAATGTCAAACAGAAAGGAGGATCGATATGACACATCCATTTATTTCAGCTTCGAAAGAACTTATACAGCCTGTCTTATCCAGCAAAATGGAAGAATTTCATATGCTTGGATATGAAGAAGTAACGGAGAACGATTTATTGAGTTATTTAGAAATGAAAAAATGGAAAAAAGAAAAGGAGCTATCTCTCCATCAAGTGGTAAATGATATTTTATCTGTTAAGATCACGCAGGTGATGAGCTATGTAACAATTGAATCTTATAAATCTGATATGTTCTCAAGTGTTAATAATGGAGAAGACTGGAAAGAATTATTAAAGTAGAGCTTGTAAAATACATGTAATAAAATTTGATAAGGTCTTTATTTGACAGACATTAGGTTATGAATGATAATTAGATTGGTCATTTATCTATTGTTATCATTTCATGTTTTTTACATAAGAAGGAGGATTTTCTGTCGATGGTTAAAAGAGGACGTATCGTTGCCTTTTTCCTCTTAGTACTGCTTGTGTTTAGTACAATCGGAACAACGATGACTGGAATTACAAAAGATATTAAACTTGGCCTCGACCTTCAAGGTGGATTTGAAATTTTATATAAAGTCAGTCCAGCTAAAAAAGGCGATGTCATTGACAAAAAGGCACTTAACAGCACGGTTGAAGCGTTGCGTCAACGTGTCGATGTACTGGGAGTTAGTGAGCCCAGCATTCAAATTGAAGGAAACGATCGTATCCGCGTTCAGTTAGCTGGTGTCACGAATCAAAAGCAAGCCAGGGATCTGTTATCCACTCAAGCAAACTTAACGTTCCGTGACGTGAACGATAAGGTGCTGATGGATGGTACAGACTTAGCGCAAGGCGGAGCAAAGCAATCGTTTGACCAAAGCAATCAGCCTAGCGTCTCACTAAAGTTAAAAAATGCGAAAAAATTTGAAAAGATCACGCGAGAGCTTTCTCAAAAACCAGCACCTAACAATTTAATTGTCATTTGGCTGGATTATGAAGAAGGAAAAGACTCATACCAAAAAGAAGCGACAAAACAAAATCCGAAGTATCTATCTGCAGCCTCTGTTAGCAGCGTGTTAACACAGCCAGATGTTGAGATTTCAGGTGGAAACTTCACAGTGAAAAGTGCAACGCAGCTGGCGGAATTGCTAAACGCCGGGTCGCTGCCGGTTAAATTGGATGAGCTATACTCTACATCCGTTGGAGCACAGTTCGGAGAAGAAGCTCTTCATACCACTATATTAGCGGGTATTATCGGCATCGGAATTATCTTCCTTTACATGCTGTTTTTCTATCGTTTACCGGGGCTTATTGCCGTTATTACACTCAGTTTCTATATCTACTTGAACTTAGTTGTATTTGACTTGATGCATGTGGTTATGACGCTTCCAGGTATCGCGGCTCTTATTCTCGGCGTAGGTATGGCAGTAGATGCAAATATTATTACCTACGAGCGGATTAAAGATGAACTCAAAACAGGAAGATCCGTTATATCGGCATACCGGGCAGGAAATCGTCGCTCTCTTGCCACCATTTTTGATGCCAATATTACAACGATGTTAGCGGCTCTTGTACTGTTCTTTTATGGTCAAAGTTCAGTAAAAGGATTTGCTACGACGTTAATGATCGGGATTGTGCTAAGCTTTGTAACTGCTGTTTATGGTACTCGTTTACTAATGAGTCTTTTAGTAAACAGCCGCTGGTTTGATAAAAAACCAGGCTACTTTGGCGTGAAGAAAGAGCAAATTCACGATTTAAGCAAAGATGACGGCACAACCGTTTTACCTACAGCGTGGGATAAAATTGACTTTGTTAAATACCGTAAAGCGTTCTTCACGTTTTCAAGCGTGCTCGTCATTATCGGTATTATCTCGGTTGCCGTGTTCAGGCTGAACCTCGGTATTGACTTTACAAGCGGAACTCGCATAGAGATTCCGGCAAATCATACCGTTACGCAGGCTGAGATACAGCGCGAAATGAAGTCCCTTGATATCGAAACGGATGACGTAGTTATTACAGGGAAAAGTAATGATACGGGTGTCGTACGTGTAGTCGGGGTCTTGAATAAAAAAGAAATTGCCAATTTAAAAGATCACTTTAAAGATAAATACGGTTCTGAACCAAATGTAAGCACCGTTTCGCCGACAGTTGGAAAAGAACTGGCAAAAAATGCAATGATGGCGATTGTAATTGCTTCAATCGGAATTATCATTTATGTAACGATTCGATTTGAATTTTACATGGCGCTTGCAGCCGTGCTTGCTCTGTTGCATGATGCGTTCTTTATCGTTACTGTTTTCAGCTTAACGAAGTTAGAGGTTGATTTAACGTTTATTGCTGCTGTCTTGACGATTGTTGGTTACTCAATTAACGATACGATCGTTACGTTTGACCGCATTCGTGAAAATATGCAGAAATTTAAATCCAAAACGTTTGACGACTTGGCGTTTATCGTAAATCTAAGTTTGCGTGAAACGTTTACTCGCTCAATGAACACCGTGTTAACAGTTGTGATTGCAGTTGTAGCACTTCTTCTATTCGGAAGTGAATCGATTCAAAACTTCTCAATTGCTCTGTTAGTAGGTTTAATCCTTGGTGCATATTCATCTGTGTTTATTGCTGCTCAGCTATGGCTTGTGTGGAAAGGAAAACAGTTGAAGCGTGAGGAACAAAAAGAAGTAGAAAGCAAGTAATTCAAAAACGTGCGAAGTATTCGCACGTTTTTTTGTGCGTCAAAATTCAAGACGTACTGTCAGAAAAATGTGCTTATTTTCTTTCGTTGCTCCATTTCATCCACTCTAGTATAATAATGTGGGTTAAGGGGTGAAGAGACATGTTACAGTCAAAAAAACGTTGGAATGTTCAAGAATGTGATGAACAACTTGTTAATGAATTTGTAGAAAACCTCAATATTACACCTCTAGTAGCTTCGTTATTACTTAATAGAGGCATGACAACAGTAGAAGCGGCGCGTGAGTTTTTACACGTTGATGCACAAACGTTCCACGATCCGTTTTTGTTGCACGATATGGACAAAGCAGTAGCTCGTATTCAGCAAGCAATTGATCATAATGAAAAAATTATGATCTATGGAGATTACGATGCTGACGGCGTCAGCAGCACTTCTGTTATGTTATCTGCTTTACAGCAGCTTGGCGCTGATGTTGATTTTTATATTCCTAATCGCTTTACAGAAGGTTATGGGCCGAATAAGGCGGCATTTGATAAAATAAGCGCAGGCGGCTATCAGCTGGTGATTACGGTAGACACAGGTATTTCGGCAGTCGAAGAAACTGCGTATGCACGTGAATTAAACTTTGATTTAATTATTACGGATCACCACGAGCCGGGGCCGGTTTTACCGGATGCTTATGCAATTATTCATCCAAAGCTGCCGGGAAGTACATATCCATTTAAAGAACTGGCAGGTGTAGGAGTGGCTTTTAAACTCGCTCATGCGCTGTTAGGGGAGCTTCCGGAACATCTGTTAGAACTAGCAGTAATTGGGACGATTGCTGACTTAGTTCCTTTAGTGGACGAAAACCGCTTAATTGCTCGCAAAGGTCTTGATTATCTCAAGCTCACGAAGCGCACGGGAATTGAAGCGCTGCTGAGCGTATGCGGAGTAAAACGTGAAGAAATTAATGAGGATACAATTGGATTTGCGATGGCTCCTCGCATTAATGCAGTAGGACGTCTTCAAGATGCTGATCCAGCTGTTCATTTACTTATGACGACAAATGCTGAAGAGGCAAAAGGTTTAGCTAAAGAAATTGATGCGTTAAACAAGGAAAGACAGCAAATCGTAAACGATATTACAGAAGAAGCCGTTGAATTTGTTGAGAGTATGTATCCTCCGGATGAAAACAGCGTTCTTATTGTAGAGGGAGAAGGATGGAATGCAGGCGTTGTTGGAATTGTCGCTTCTAGGCTCGTAGAAAAATTCTATAGACCAACAATTGTACTAAGTATTGACTCTGAAAACCGTATTGCCAAAGGTTCAGCAAGAAGTATCGAAGGTTTTGACTTATTCGCGAACTTATCTAAGTGCCGTGACATTTTGCCGCATTTTGGAGGGCATCCAATGGCAGCCGGCATGACATTAAACAGCGATGATGTAGAAGAGCTGCGCAGACGTCTTAATGAACAAGCAAGCAACGTGTTGACGGAACAGGATTTTATTCCAATTACATCAGTTGATACAGTATGCACAACAGAGGAAATTACGCTGGAAAACATTGAACAAATGAGTGCGCTTGCTCCATTTGGTATGCATAACCCGAAGCCAAAAGTTCTCATTAAAGATGTTCATACAACATCTATGCGGAAAATTGGTGCTAATAAAAATCATTTAAAACTCGTATTTGAAGACAGCGGTGTATCGGTTGATGCAGTAGGATTTGGGTTAGGCTATATATTAGATGAAGTATCTCCTATAGCTAAAGTATCATTAGTAGGTGAACTATCTATTAATGAGTGGAATAATATGCGCAAGCCGCAGCTGATGGTGGAAGATATTTCTGTAGATGAATGGCAGATGTTTGATTATCGCAGTGCAGTTGATGTCAAACGTTTCTTTCAGCAGGTATTTACGGATCAAATGAAAGTTGTTGCTTTTCACGCTTCAACAATTGATAAATACAAGTCGCTGCTGCCGATGGAGCATGTTGTTCTTATTCAAGATGAAGAACAGGCAAAAGCATGTATGTTTGCAGGGGAACAGATCGTTTTATTAGATTTGCCTCCTTCACAGAAATGGCTTGAATGTTTGTTTGTCCAAGGTATCCCTTCTAGAATATACGCTATTTTCTTAACGGAAGAAGACCATTATTTTGATACAATTCCAACTCGCGATCATTTTAAATGGTTTTACGGCTTTTTAGCGAAAAAGGGTCCCTTTGATTTAAAACGCTACAAAGAAGATTTAGCGATTCATAAGGGCTGGTCAAAAGAAACGATTGATTTTATGGCAAAGGTGTTTTTTGAGTTAGAATTTGTTACAATAAACAATGGCTTAATTTCGTTAGTGAAAAATTCTGCGAAACGTGATTTAATAGAATCTGCGACTTATCGCCAAAAGCAGCAGCAGATTGAAATAGAAAAAAACTTTATTTATACGTCATATGTACAGCTTAAAAATCAATTTCAAGATATTTTTAAGCGTTCGATTGAATGAGGAGGCAACATTAGAATGAATTTTAAAGATTATATTACAATTGTACCTGACTGGCCAAAACCAGGTATTACATTTAAAGATATCTCAACATTAATGGATAACGGTGATGCATACCGTGCCGCAACGGATGAGATTGTAAAATATGCGAATGATAAACAAGTTGATATTATCGTAGGGCCAGAAGCTCGCGGATTTATCGTTGGTTGTCCAGTAGCATATGCGTTAGGTATCGGTTTTGCACCTGTTCGTAAAGAAGGAAAATTACCGCGTGAAGTAATCAAAGTAGATTACGGTTTAGAATACGGTAAAGACGTATTAACGATTCACAAAGATGCAATTAAGCCAGGTCAGCGCGTGTTGATTACAGATGATTTATTAGCAACAGGCGGTACAATTGAAGCGACAATTAAGCTTGTCGAAGAATTAGGCGGAATTGTTGTTGGAGCTGCGTTCTTAATTGAACTTTCTTACCTTGACGGCCGTGACAAACTAGACGGTTATGATGTATTCACATTAATGACGTATTAAGAAGAACGATCACATAAAAAAGAGTACCTGATACAGGTGCTCTTTTTTCGTTAAAAAACGTTAATACGTAAAATGGAAATGAGGTAAATTTGATAAATTAAACGCAAAGGCTTTACATCCTTGGATTTTTTCAAGATAATAGTTACAATATGAATTAAAAATGCTAGTTGATAAAAGGTGATTTCATGGCAAATGAGCAAGTCCTAACAGCGGAACAGGTCATTGACAATACGAAGCGATATTTAAATGAAGAAGACGTGGCTTTTGTACAAAAAGCATATGATTTTGCAAAAGAAGCTCACAAAGAACAATATCGCAAGTCGGGTGAACCATATATTATCCACCCGATTCAAGTCGCAGGAATTTTAGTTGATCTAGATATGGATCCAGCAACAATTGCAGCTGGATTTCTACATGATGTGGTTGAAGATACAGAGATAACACTAAAAGATTTAGAAAAAGCTTTCAATGAAGAAGTAGCAATGTTAGTAGACGGCGTAACGAAACTGGGAAAAATTAAATATAAGTCTAAAGAAGAGCAGCAGGCTGAAAATCACCGCAAGATGTTTGTAGCAATGGCTCAAGATATTCGAGTCATACTGATCAAACTTGCGGATCGTCTTCATAACATGCGTACGCTAAAGCATTTACCGCAGGAAAAACAGCGACGCATTTCAAATGAAACGCTTGAAATTTTTGCTCCTCTTGCTCATCGTCTTGGTATTTCAAAAATTAAGTGGGAGCTTGAAGATACAGCTTTACGTTACTTAAATCCTCAGCAATATTATCGCATTGTAAATTTGATGAAGAAAAAGCGTGCGGAACGCGAGCAGTATTTGGCTGAAGTTATCGATGAAGTTCGAGAGCAAGTAGATGAAGTGTCGATTAAAGTTGAAATTTCAGGACGTCCAAAACATATTTATTCCATCTATCGTAAAATGGCACTGCAAAACAAGCAGTTTAATGAAATTTACGATTTACTAGCTGTGCGCATTATTGTAAATAGCATTAAAGACTGCTATGCGGTGTTAGGAATTATTCACACGTGCTGGAAGCCAATGCCAGGACGGTTCAAAGATTATATTGCAATGCCAAAACAAAATATGTACCAGTCTCTTCATACGACGGTTATCGGACCAAAAGGTGATCCGTTAGAAGTTCAAATTCGAACGTTTGACATGCACCAAATTGCTGAGTATGGAATTGCTGCTCACTGGGCTTACAAAGAGGGAAAAACAGCTGAGCATGCTTCATTTGAAGAAAAGTTGACGTGGTTTAGAGAAATTTTAGAATTTCAAAATGACGCAAACGATGCAGAAGAGTTTATGGAATCTCTAAAAGTTGATTTGTTTTCTGACATGGTTTACATTTTTACGCCAAAAGGCGACGTCATTGAGCTTCCTTCGGGTTCTGTTCCAATTGATTTTTCCTATCGTATTCATTCTGAAATCGGAAATAAAACCATTGGAGCAAAAGTCAACGGCAAGATGGTTACGCTTGATTACCGTTTGAAAACGGGGGACATTATCGAAATTTTGACGTCTAAGCATTCGTATGGTCCAAGCAAGGACTGGTTAAAGCTTGCTCAAACGTCTCAAGCCAAAAATAAAATTCGCCAATTCTTTAAAAAGCAAAGCCGCGATGAAAATATTGAAAAAGGCAAAGAGCTGGTTGAAAAAGAAATTCGTCAAATGGAGTTTGACTTAAAAGAAGTATTAACAGCTGATAATATCAAACGAGTAGCGGAGAAGTTTAATTTCTCAAACGAAGATGATATGTATGCAGCTATTGGGTATAACGGATTAACTGCGGCTCAAGTAGCTAATCGTTTAACCGAGAAGTGGAGAAAGCAGCGCGATCAAGAACAAGAGATCCAAATTGATGATATTGCACGCGACACTGCGGCCAAGCGTGTTCGCCAACATAAGCGAAAAGATTCCGGGGTTATCGTACCGGGTGTAGAGAACATGCTGATTCGCTTGTCTAAATGCTGTAATCCAGTTCCTGGAGATGAGATTGTTGGTTTTATTACAAAGGGACGGGGAGTATCTGTTCATAGAGCAGATTGTTTAAACGTTCACACAGATGATGCTGAAAGCCGTCTTATTCCTGTAGAGTGGGAAACACATATTAAAGAAGGCAAAGAGTTTAACGTAGAAATTGAAATTTCAGGATACGACCGCAGAGGCTTACTAAATGAAGTTCTGCAGGTTGTAAACGAGACTAAAACGAATATTTCAGCCGTTTCAGGAAAATCGGACCGAAACAAAATGGCTACGATTCATATGTCAATTTCTATTCATAACATCAGTCACCTTCATAAAGTGGTTGAGCGCATTAAGCAGCTTCGAGACATTTATTCAGTTCGCCGAATTATGCATTAAGAAAGGTCGTTATACATGAGAGTAGTCGTACAAAGAGCAAAGAATGCAAAAGTAACTGTTGCAGGTGAGACGGTCGGTGAGATTAAGCAAGGATATATGCTTTTAGTGGGCATTACCCATGACGATACTGAAGCTGATGCAGAGTATGTAGCAGATAAAATTGTGAATTTGCGAGTGTTTGATGATGAGTCTGGCAAAATGAATTTGTCGCTTCTAGATGTAGAAGGAGAAATTTTATCGGTATCTCAATTTACGCTTTACGGAGATTGCCGAAAAGGCAGAAGACCAAACTTTATGGGAGCTGCTAGGCCAGATCATGCTGTAACGCTTTACAACTATTTTAATAAAATATTATCAGAAAAAAATGTTCGAGTAGAGACCGGCGCATTTGGTGAAATGATGGACGTATCATTTACAAATGACGGACCGGTCACACTTATTGTAGAAAGCAAAGAAAAAACGCAGACTCACAGATGAGCCTGCGTTTTTTCTTTGCTTTGAAAGTAATGATTTAACCCTTCAGCGATAGCGGACGTCATCATTTGCTGATAACTGATGGAATTAATATACGTTTCTTCCCGTTCGTTGCTTAAAAAGCCCAGTTCAATTAATGTACTTGGACGTGTATTTTCGCGAAGAACATAATAGTTTCCAAAACGTTCTCCTTTGTCTTTCAATTTTGCATGATTAATAAGGGACTGATGAATAGAATGTGTGAGTGGACTGTCCTGATGCTGATGGTAATAATACGTCATAAGGCCAGTTAGCTGTGAGCTGTTCGTACTGTTGTAGTGAATGCTTATAAAAGCATCTGCTTTAGTCGATTGCAGCGTGCGCTGTGAAAGTAGAAGGTACTTATCATGGGTGCGGGTTAAAATGACGTGTGCGCCTTCTTTTTGAAGTTTGTTTTGTAAAATAAGTGCTGTTCGGAGAGTGAGGTCTTTTTCATATGTGCCCTGTGTGCCGATGGCTCCTTTGTCTTTTCCTCCATGGCCTGCATCAATAATAATTGTTTTGCCCTTTAGGTGCCGCAAGCTTTTACTCAGCGTATAAACAGGCTGGCGCTGCGCTACCTGCATGCTAGGCTGAACGCTGCTGAGCGCTACGGTTTTCGTGAATTTTTTAAACACCCATCCTTGAATATCCGAGCTTTCTACATAATACCAATCTCCTTGACGGTCTGAAACGGATAGTCTTGTATTCTTCGTCAATTTATTTGTAATTGAAAATGAACGTCCTGGACCGCTGCGTACATGAAGAGAGTCAGCTGTTACAATAATGGGTTGATGCACCGGTACATTTGGGCGCTCAAATGAGGACGAGCACAGTAACAAAAGGATACTTGCAGTCAAAACAGATACAGACTTCATGTTAAGATGGCGAATAGATAGACCTCCTTTTTATAACAAAATAGAGTATTCGATGAAAATAAAAAAAATCCTTTCTCTTATGTAAAAACATCTTTTTTGGGCAATGCTAATAAAAGGATAAGTAAGTGTAGGCAGGGAGGAAGAAACAATGAAGTTTAGTGAAAAAGGTGAACAATCATTTCAGCAGGTAAATCCGGTATTTGGCATTCATTTTCATGATTTTATTGATAGAGAAAGTGAAGCTTCATCCCTTGAATTGGCTTCTGAATTTGGTTTAACGCTTCGAGATATTCAGAAACTAAGAAAACAATTAGACCGCTCTTAACATGAAAGGTGCTTGACAACTGCTCATTTCATTCGTAATATAGAAAGCAATTGCTAAATTAAAATGAATGTATAACATTTTTATATTGATAAGCCAAAGATCGAGAAAAGTAGTAAAGATGACACATGGCTAGAGAGGAAATGTCTTAGGCTGAAAGCATTTCTACATGATGACTTTATGAAAGAACACTCAGGAGGCTTCACTCTGAAAAGGGAAACTTAGTAGGAGATGAACGTGTTCGTGCGTTAACGAAATGAGTGGAAACATGTCATATGTTTCAATTAGGGTGGTACCACGTGAGATCAACTCTCGTCCCTACTATGGAAAAATAGTAGAGGCGAGAGTTTTTTTGTATTGTAAATTTTAAATATAGGAGGCATATCACGTTATGTCAGTTCAAATACCTAGAGGCACACAAGATATTTTACCGGGCAAAGTAGAATATTGGCAGTTTGTTGAACAGCGAGCAAGAGAAATCTGCCGTGCGTTCAACTACCAAGAAATTCGTACACCAATGTTTGAACACACTGAATTATTTTTGCGCGGAGTGGGAGAAACAACAGATATCGTGCAAAAAGAAATGTACACATTTAAAGATCGAGGTGACCGCAGCTTAACGCTTCGCCCAGAAGGAACAGCTGCAGTTGGACGATCATTTGTGTCAAATAAGATGTTTGGAAATCCAACGCAGCCAACCAAGCTGTTTTATATTGGCCCTATGTTTCGCTATGAACGACCTCAAGCGGGACGTTTCCGTCAATTCGTTCAGTTTGGTGTAGAAGCATTAGGGGTAAATGATCCAGCTATTGATGCTGAAGTTCTTGCCCTGTTAATGAGCTTTTACCAATCGCTTGGATTGAAAAAATTAAAGTTGGTTGTTAACAGTTTAGGAGATACAGAAAGTCGTCAAGCTCACCGTCAAGCGCTTATTGACCACTTTGCACCTCGCATTGGAGAGTTTTGCAGCGACTGCCAAAGCAGATTGGAGAAAAATCCTCTTCGTATTTTAGACTGTAAAAAAGATCGGGACCATGAACTGATGGCTACAGCGCCGTCTATTCTTGATTATTTAAATGACTATTCAAAAGAATATTTTGAAAAAGTACAGCAGTACTTAACCGATTTAGACATTGACTATGTTGTAGATCCGACGCTAGTACGCGGGTTAGATTATTATAATCACACAGCATTTGAACTAATGAGTGAAGCAGAAGGATTTGGCGCCATTACAACTCTTTGTGGCGGAGGCCGTTATAATGGGCTGATTCAAGAAATCGGCGGACCTGAAACACCGGGTATCGGATTCGCTTTAAGTATCGAACGCTTATTATCTGCATTGGAAGCAGAAGGAATTGAGCTCCCGGTAGAAACAGGCGTAGATTGCTATGTAGTAACTATGGGCGATGAAGCAAAAGAAAAATCCGTTTCAATTGTGAATACGCTTCGACGTGCAGGCTTTGTAGCCGATAAAGATTATCAAGATAAAAAAATGAAAGCTCAGTTTAAAGCAGCTGATCGTGTACAAGCAAAATTTGTTGTTGTTCTAGGTGAAGATGAGCTAGCAAAACAAGTTGTAAACGTAAAGAATATGGAATCTGGCGAACAGCAAGAAGTATCAATTGATCAATTGGTCAGCTATTTGCAAGAACAAGTATAAGGGGGAACCATGATGACAAAACGTTCATACTACTGTGGTGATGTAACAGAACAAGCAACTGGCGAAACAGTTCTATTAAAAGGATGGGTTCAAAAACGCCGTGATTTAGGGGGATTAATCTTTATTGATTTACGCGACCGCGGCGGAGTTGTACAGGTTGTATTTAATCCTGAAAAATCTGCTGAAGCGCTAAAAATTGCTGAAGATGTACGTAATGAATTCGTACTGGAAGTGCAAGGAACTGTTGTAGCTCGTGAAGAGGGAACCGTTAACCCGAACTTAAAAACAGGTAAAATTGAAGTTCACGCTGAGCAGATTACGGTATTAAACAAAGCCAAAACACCTCCTTTTGCTATTGCGGATCAAACGGAAGTATCAGAAGATGTTCGATTAAAATATCGTTATTTAGATCTTCGACGTTCTGAGATGTTTAACACGCTTAAAATGCGCAATGACATTACAAAAACAATTCGTGACTTCTTAGATCAAAATGACTTTTTAGATGTTGAAACACCTATTTTAACGAAAAGTACGCCAGAAGGCGCACGTGATTATCTTGTACCAAGCCGCGTGCACGAAGGGGAGTTTTATGCTCTTCCTCAATCACCGCAAATCTTCAAGCAGCTGCTAATGGTAAGCGGAGTTGAGCGTTATTATCAAATCGCTCGCTGCTTCCGTGATGAAGACTTGCGTGCAGATCGCCAGCCTGAATTTACTCAAATCGATATTGAAACATCATTTTTATCTCAAGAGGACATCATGACAATGACGGAAGAAATGATGTCTAAAGTAATGAAGCGCGTAAAAGATTTAGATATAACGACGCCTTTCCCGCGCATGTCATATGATGAAGCGATGAGTCGCTACGGTTCAGATAAGCCGGATACACGTTTTGAAATGGAGCTAGTCAACTTATCAGAGCTTGTGAAAGACTGCGGATTCAAAGTATTTAGCGCAGCAGTTGAAAACGGCGGAGAAGTAAAAGCCATTAACGTAAAAGGTGCCGCTTCTAGCTATTCACGTAAAGATATCGATGCTCTAACAGAGTTCGTGAAAATTTACGGTGCTAAAGGGTTAGCATGGCTGAAAGTTGAAGCTGACGGCTTAAAAGGACCGATTGCAAAATTCTTCAATGAAGATGAGCAAAAGCAATTTGCGGAAGCTCTTCAAACGGAAGAAGGAGATTTACTTTTATTTGTAGCTGATAAAAAGTCAGTTGTAGCAGATGCACTTGGCGCTCTTCGCCTAAAGCTTGCAAAAGAACAAGGAATTATTGATGAAACGAAATTTAACTTCCTATGGGTAACAGATTGGCCTCTTCTTGAGCATGACGAAGAAGACAACCGTTACTACGCGGCTCATCATCCATTCACAATGCCAGTTCGTGAAGATTTACCAATGTTAGAAAGCGATCCTGGACAAGTCCGTGCACAAGCATATGACTTAGTATTGAATGGCTACGAACTTGGCGGAGGATCTTTACGTATTTACGAGCGTGATATTCAAGAAAAAATGTTTAAAACGCTTGGATTTACATTAGAAGAAGCATATGAGCAGTTTGGTTTCTTACTTGAAGCATTTGAATACGGTACTCCTCCTCACGGCGGAATTGCGTTAGGTCTTGACCGTTTAGTTATGCTTCTAGCAGGACGCACAAACTTGCGTGATACAATTGCCTTCCCTAAAACAGCAAGTGCAAGCTGTCTATTAACAAATGCACCTGGTGAAGTAAGTGAAGCGCAATTAGACGAGCTGCATTTGCAGGTAAAAAAGCAAAAAACAGAAGCGTAATCGATTGAACCGTCTGTTAAATCGAGCCTGTCACGTTCCAGTGACAGGCTCGATTTTTTTGTTTTACTTATTAATTGCAAAGTGATTTTTTCTGTGATAAGATACTTTCAAGAACTAAATAGTCCTGATGTGTTCGTCCTTAATCCAGTTTTGACCGAACAATTTTTTGCTTGGGAGCTCGGAGTTTTTAACGAGCGTACATGCCTCATCTCGAGGACTTACAATGGTTAAAGCAGAGCACCCACCTGCCGAGAGCGGGTTCAAAACGAAGGCACTCGAGACGGCACGATCGGGACTAGCATACATATAAAAAATCCTCTATGTAATTATTTGCATAGAGTTTTTTTATGGATAAATAACGAATGCTCATGTTCGTTTTGCTAAAAATATGGTATAGTCAATTTCGTTGTTTATTTGAATTATTCATACACGTTAGTGTATTTAATAGAGGAGTGTTTTAACATGTTGCATCAGTTTTCGCGTAATGAACTGGCGATAGGAAAAGAAGGGCTAGCTACTTTAAAAGGCAGCACAGTTGCTATTTTAGGGATAGGAGGAGTAGGGTCGTTTTCTGCTGAGGCTTTGGCTAGGTCAGGAGTAGGGCGTTTAATTCTTGTAGATAAAGACGATGTTGATATTACAAACGTAAATCGTCAAATTCACGCGCTGCTTTCTACGGTAGGTCAGCCCAAGACAGAATTAATGAAACAGCGTATTTTAGATATTAACCCAGACTGTGACGTCGTTTCTCTTCAAATGTTTTATACGGAAGAAACGTATGAAGAGTTCTTTAGTTACGAACCGGACTTCGTAGTGGATGCATCCGATACGATTTCGTATAAAATTCATTTAATGAAAGAATGTTTAAAACGTGATATTCCGATTATTTCAAGTATGGGTGCTGCGAATAAAATGGATCCAACACGTTTCAAAATTGCAGACATTTCAAAGACACATACAGATCCGATTGCAAAAGTGGTTCGTACTCGTCTGCGTAAAGAAGGAATTCGCAAAGGAATTAACGTCGTTTTTTCTGATGAACGTCCAATCGTTATTCGCGAAGAAGTTCGCAAAGAAGTAGGAAACGATCAAGCGCAAATTCGAAAAGCGAAAATGCCCCCATCTTCTAATGCTTTTGTTCCATCTGTAGCAGGATTAATTATGGGCGGTCATGTTATCAATGAATTATTAACTGATATTAAGATTCGCCGCGTAGGTGATCAATAAAAAGAAGGCTATCGCAGCCTTCTTTTTTTTATGGAAATATCTGTTCTATTTATGCTTTGGATGGAATCTTCTGTTTGATATGTATAAAAAGTACTAATAAATTGAAAAATATGGCTTGATGGTGAATTTACACTGTATTAAAAAAAGAGATTTATGTAAATTTATTTAACGCTTTATTTACATAAAATTTACGTTTTGGCTTTCTTTCTTTTGTATCTTCTACAGTAATGTCCAGAAAGTCTTATATATCAAGGGTTTTAATAGAAATAAGAAAAAATAAACCCCAAATAAGTAAGTTTACAGTAACTTAAAATTCACTTCATATAAAGACAACAATCTACTCGTATAATGTGTCTTGTACCTGTTGTTCGAGTACAAAGGACTAGTACTAATTACACATATATTTATTGGAGGGTAATGTAATGAAAACAAAGGGTTTTAAAGTAACATTAGCAGCTTTTTTAATGGTAGGAGCACTAGCAGCATGTGGTAAAGACGGAGCAAGCAACGACAGTGGTTCGGGCAGCAAAGAAGAAGTGTCAGGTACGTTAACAGCAGCGGGATCTACAGCTTTACAACCACTTGCAGAAGAAGCAGCGAATGGAATTACTGAAAAATATCCAAACCTTTCAGTAACGGTACAAGGTGGAGGTAGTGGAACTGGTGTTAACCAAGTAGCATCAGGAGCAGTTGACATCGGAAACTCTGACGTTCCAGCAGCCGATAAAATCGAAGATAAATCAAAAGCAGATAAACTTGTCGATACGAAAGTAGCGGGCATTGGGTTCGCACTTGTTGTAAATAAAGATGTAAAAGTAGAATCGTTAACACAAGAGCAAATTCAAAAGATTTTCTCTGGTGAAATTAAAAACTGGAAAGAAGTTGGCGGAAACGACGAAAAAATTAACGTAATCAACCGTCCAGCATCATCTGGTACACGTGCTACATTCGAGAAAACATTAATGGGTGACGCAAAAGTAAATGACAGCGTTGGTACAGCTCAAGATTCAAACGGAGCGGTTGAGCAATCAGTAAACTCAACGCCAGGAGCAGTAAGTTACCTTGCTATGTCGTATTTAATTGGCGATAAAAAAGAAAGTCTAAAAATGCTTAATATTGATGGTGTGGAGCCAACAACAGAAAACATTGTTTCTAAAAAATATCCGTTTTGGTCTTATGAGTACATGATTACAAACGGTGAGCCAAAAGATGCTGCAAAAGAGTACATTGACTATGTAGCTGGTAAAGACTTTGCTAAGCAAGTAGAAGATATGGGATATATCCCAATGACTGAGTTCAAAAAATAAGAGTGTTTTTAAAAAGAATAGGGCTGACTAACACAGTCAGTCTTATTCTATTTGAATGTTAATAAAGTATATAGCGAATAAAAAGAAAAGCGAATATATACTGAATATGTAAGGAGACAGAGCGATGAAGGGGAAAAAATCCATTAATTATGTAAAAAGCGAATACATTGGCCGTACGCTTTCTACATTTTGCGGTATTTTAATTGTACTTGTTACGTTAGCTATTATCGTATTTATTTGTGAAAAAGGCATACAGTCATTTTTACAAAGTAATATATCAATCGGTGAAATGTTGACTTCAACAAAATGGAGCCCAAACAATAAAGAATACGGGGCACTTGTGTTTATCCTGGGTTCCATGCTTGTATCGATCGGAGCCGTTATTATAAGTGCTCCAATTGGAATTGCTATCGCCATTTTTAACAACTATATTTCGCCTAAATTTGGGTCAACGGTTTTACGACCGGTTTTAGAACTTTTAGTCGGAGTTCCTTCAGTGGTATACGGCCTTTTAGGGGTTACCATTTTAGTACCGCTTCTTCGCGATAACTTCGGCGGAGTGGGCTTTAGTTTGATTGCCGGAATTATTGTCTTAAGCGTCATGATTCTTCCGACAATTGCAAGTATTGCTGACGATGCAATTCGAAGCGTAGCACCTGAATATTTAGAAGCTTCTTATGGACTAGGTTCAACAAGATGGCAGGCAATTAGCCGAGTCATTATTCCATCTGCTAAAACAGGTATTTTAACAGGTATCGTGTTAGGGCTTGCCCGCGCATTCGGAGAAGCGCTAGCTGTTCAAATGGTTATCGGAAATACGGTTAAGCTTCCTGAAAGCTTATATAGCCCAACGGCAACATTAACAGGTATTTTAACAATGGATATGTCTAATACGCTAAACGGAACGGCATGGAATAACGCATTATGGACGTTAGCCATGATTTTACTGCTTATTTCTTTCGTGTTCATTTTAATTATCCGAGCAATTGGGAAACGAGGTGCTCATCAATGAGAAACAAAAATGCACGCACAGTAAATAATATATGGACAGGTATTTTTTATGGCATTGCCGCTCTAGTTGTGTTGCTATTAGTGTATTTAGTTGTTGAAATTATCGCTAAAGGCTGGGGATTTTGGGATCCGAACTTTTTATTTGGAAAGCCAAGCAATACGATGGCAGGAGGCGGTATCGGACCACAGCTGTTTAACTCGTTCTACATGCTTGTTTTAACGCTGATCATTTCTATTCCTCTTGGTTTAGGAGCCGGAATTTACTTAGCGGAGTACGCGAAGCAAGGTCGTTTTTTAAATTTCGTCCGCTTATGTATTGAAACAATGGCGTCATTACCGTCCATTGTAGTTGGTTTATTTGGATTATTAATTTTCGTCACATTTTCCGGCTGGGGCTATACGCTTATCGGCGGAGCACTTGTGATTACAATTTTGAATTTACCGGGTTTAACGCGCGTATGTGAAAGTGCAATTGCATCTGTTCCTGCGAGTGTAAAAGAAGCAAGTTTAGGTTTAGGTGCAACTAAATGGCAGACAATTGTCAAAGTCGTCATTCCATCAGCGATTCAACAAATTATCACAGGCGTTATTTTAACAGCGGGACGAATCTTTGGAGAGGCAGCTGCGTTGATTTATACGGCTGGCTTAACGACGCCGATGTTAAATTCAAATGCCGACTTAACAAGTCCTGTAAACCCGTTTAATATTTTTCGACCAGCAGAGACGCTTGCCGTTCACATTTGGAAATTAAACTCTGAAGGAATCGTACCTGATGCAAGATTGATTGCAACAAAGTCAGCTGCTATTCTAATCATTATGGTTCTGTTGTTTAACATAGTCGCTCGTTTAGTCGCTAAACTTTTAGACAGCTACTTTAAAGGTTCAACAAAAACGAAAAAACGAAAAGACGTTAAAAGTGCAGCTTAATAGATAAAGACAAAAAAGAAAATGGCTTTGAAACTGAGCAACAGTTTCAGCCATTTTCTTTTTTTAATGTCTCTAAACGATTGAAAACTTTTGAAAAGTATTTTTCTTGTCCATTTTGTTTAGGATGAAAATATTGTTTGTTTTTGATGCGATCCGGTAAATACTGTTGAAGGACCCATCCGTTATCAAAATCATGCGGGTATTGATATTCAACGCCTCGGCCAAGGTTCTCTGCTCCTTTGTAATGAGCATCCTTCAAATGAGGGGGAACGTCGCCGGACAGCCCTTTTTTAATATCGCTTATCGCTTCATCTAATGCTTTGTAAGCAGCGTTGGATTTCGGTGATAGGCAAAGCTCAATAACGGCGTTTGCAAGCGGGATACGTGCTTCTGGGAGTCCTAATCGCTCAGTTGCTTGAATGGCTGCGAGAGTTCTCATGCCGGCATCCGGATCAGCTAGTCCAATGTCTTCATAGGCAATGACTAAAAGGCGACGATTGATGCTGATCAAGTCTCCTGCTTCAATTAGCCGTCCCAAATAATGAAGAGCGGCATTTACGTCGCTGCCGCGAATCGATTTTTGAAAAGCCGATAATACATCATAGTGAGCGTCACCATTTTTATCATGTGAAAAATATTTTTGCTGCAGACATTCTTCTGCCGTTTGTAAGGTAATAACGATTTTACCATCGCTTTCGCCTGTTGATAAAACAGCCAGTTCCAGAGCATTCAAAGCCGAGCGCACGTCACCGTTACAGCTGTTGGCAAAGTGGTTCATGGCGTCATCTTCTATGATAATTTTTCTATCCCCAAATCCATTGGATGAGTCGTTGAGTGCCCTTGTTAGCGCCATTTTGATATCATCTGGCGTAAGGGATTTTAATTCGAAGATTTGGCATCTGCTTCGAATAGCAGGATTAATTGCGTGATAAGGGTTACTTGTTGTCGCTCCGATTAGAATGATCATGCCATTTTCTAAATAAGGAAGCAAAAAGTCTTGCTTGGCTTTGTCAAGGCGATGAACTTCATCTAACAGGAGAATTACTTTGCCTGACATTTTGGCTTCTTCGGCGACAATTTCCATATCTTTTTTATTGTTTACAACGGCATTCAACTGACGAAACGCCGTGTTGGTTGTTTTTGCAATAGCTGTGGCAATTGTTGTTTTTCCAACGCCTGGAGGTCCATATAAAATCATCGAGCTTAAGTGATTTGCTTTTACCATTCGATAAATCATTTTATCTTTGCCAACTAAATGCTGCTGTCCGATAACATCATCTAAATGAGTCGGACGCATTCGAAATGCGAGAGGTTTTGTAGCCATATTTTTCTCCTTTCTTTTCTTTCACTGTATCATAAGAGGTGAATAGGTGGTGGAAATTTATCTTATAGGCATAGTATGTTATAATATCAACAGTTACATTTGCAAGAAATGCGTATAGAGAAGTTCATATAGCTTAGTAAAAAACGACTCATCACAGTATTCAGTGACAACGTGAGGGTCTTATTTTTTTCATAAATAAAAAAAGTGTATTGAAGGAGTGTATCGTATGAAAATTTCAACAAAAGGACGCTACGGTTTAACGATTATGATTGAGCTTGCGAAGCGCTTTGGCGAAGGTCCTATCTCGCTTAAAACTATTGCTCAAACGCATGACTTATCTGAACATTATTTAGAGCAGCTTATTTCACCGCTGCGTAACGCTGGGCTTGTAAAAAGCGTGCGCGGAGCTTATGGAGGTTACATCTTAGCACATGAACCTGCTAACATTACTTCTGGAGATATTATTTCTGTTTTAGAAGGTCCTATTAGTCCTGTAGAAGGAATTGAAGATGAAGAGCCTGCAAAACGCGAGCTGTGGATTCGTATTCGAGATGCGGTTAAAGAAGTGCTAGATAGTACAACGCTTGAAGATTTAGCAAATCATTCTGATGATGATCAAGCGTCTTATATGTTTTATATTTAATAATGAGCTAGGAGGCGTTTATTTTGGAACGTATTTATGTTGATCATGCAGCAACGTCTCCAATACATCCAGCAGTCGTTGAGAAAATGACGACTTTTATGTATGAGTACTTTGGAAATCCGTCTAGTATTCATCACTACGGGCGGGAAAGTCGACGCTATTTAGACGAAGCTCGCCAAACGATTGCAGCAAGTATTGGAGCACACGAAAATGAACTGATTTTTACAAGTGGTGGGACAGAAGCAGATAATATGGCACTGATCGGAGTAGCTCTTGCAAACCGCCATAAAGGAAATCATATTATTACCACGCAAATTGAACACCACGCTGTGCTTCATACGTGTGAATATTTAGAAACACAGGGCTTTGAAGTGACTTACTTGCCAGTTAATGAGTACGGACAAGTATCTATGGATGAAATAAAATCAGCCCTGACCGATCAAACAATTCTTGTGTCGGTGATGTTTGGAAATAATGAAGTAGGTGCTATTCAGCCAATTGGAGAAATTGGAGTTCTATTAAAAGAGCATGGAGCATATTTCCATACGGATGCAGTGCAAGCTTATGGATTAATTCCGTTAAATGTGCAACAATTAGGTGTCGATCTTTTATCCGTTTCGGCTCATAAAATTAACGGACCAAAAGGGATGGGCTTTTTATATGCAGCTGCTCACGTTTCACTGTCTCCTTTGCTATTTGGAGGAGAACAAGAGCGCAAACGACGAGCTGGAACTGAGAACATGACAAGTATTGTCGGGTTTGAAGAAGCTGTGAAAATTTCGCAACAAACGCTGCAAACACGTGCAGATGAATATAGAAGATACAAAGAAATAATGGTAGCTGTGTTGAAAGAAGAAGGTATTTCGTTTGAAATTAACGGACATCTTGAAAATGCTCTGCCACATGTGTTAAATTTATCATTTCCAAAAACAAATGTTGAATCGATGCTCGTAAATTTAGACTTAGCAGGAATTGCGGCATCGAGCGGTTCAGCTTGCACAGCGGGAGCAATCGATCCTTCTCATGTGCTTGTAGCTATGTTTGGAAAAGGGTCTGAACGTTTAACAACTTCTATTCGATTTAGCTTTGGCTTAGGAAACTCAGCTGAGCAAATTGAAAAAACCGCACGTCAAACAGCAAACATCGTTAAGCGACTAACGATGTAAATAGCAGCCATCAGTAGGGTCTTCATCCCTCACTGATGGTTTGTGTCGTTTCTTTCGCTTTTTAGCGAACAATTTAATTAAAATGAAGAAAACGGAGGTGGCGAAGTTGACAAAATCACCTAAAGATACACGTGTGGTAGTCGGAATGAGCGGAGGCGTTGATTCATCTGTAGCAGCTCTTTTGTTAAAACAACAAGGATACGATGTGATCGGAATCTTTATGAAAAACTGGGACGATACGGATGAAAACGGCGTTTGTACTGCGACTGAAGATTATAACGATGTTATTCGCGTATGTAATCAAATTGGTATTCCCTACTATGCAGTCAACTTTGAAAAACAATATTGGGATAAAGTATTTACCTACTTTTTAGATGAATATAAAGCAGGTCGTACACCGAATCCTGATGTAATGTGTAATAAAGAAATTAAATTCAAAGCCTTTTTAGAGCATGCAATGACGCTAGGAGCAGATTATCTAGCGACAGGACATTATGCACGCGTTGCGTACCGCGACGGGGAGTATAAAATGCTTCGAGGCGTAGATGGAAATAAAGATCAAACGTATTTCTTAAATCAATTAGGACAAGATCAGCTTTCCAAAGTAATGTTCCCGATTGGTGAAATTGAGAAATCAAAAGTGCGTGAAATTGCAAAAGAAGCAGGCCTTGCTACAGCAACGAAAAAAGATAGCACAGGTATTTGCTTTATTGGTGAACGCAACTTCAAAGAATTTTTAAGTCAGTATCTTCCTGCTCAGCCAGGTGTAATGCAAACGCTTGACGGCGAAGTGAAAGGCAAGCATGACGGTCTCATGTACTATACAATTGGCCAACGCCATGGTTTAGGTATTGGAGGCAGCGGTGAACCTTGGTTTGTAGTCGGAAAAGATTTAGAAAAAAATGTTTTGTACGTCGATCAAGGTTTTCACAATGAGTTGCTCTATTCTACATCTCTTACAGCAACCAATGTCAGCTGGGTAAGCGACCTTGACTGGTCGTCACCAATGACGTGTACAGCAAAATTCCGCTATCGTCAAACCGATTCAGCAGTAACTGTTGAAAAAGTCGATGATGATACAATTAAGGTTATTTTTGCTGAACCTGTTCGCGCAATTACGCCAGGTCAAGCAGTTGTGTTTTACAAAGACGATGAATGTCTTGGCGGAGCAACAATTGACAAAGTATTTCAAGAAGAAGAGCAAATCTGGTACGTATAATTCATATAAGCAAGAACGAAAAACCTCGGCCGTATATAGCTGAGGTTTTTCTATGATATACTTTACTTATTGGGTAAACTAATAACTTACATATTGTAGATTTTCATGATGTGAAAATCTTTTAAATCATAACTAAAACAGTGGAGTGAACGAAAAAATGACAGATAAAAATCAGCTAGGAATCCAGTATATGCAGGAAGGGAAATTTGAAGAGGCTGCTAAAACATTTTCAGAAGCAATTGAAGATAATCCAAAAGATCCAATTGTGTATGTGAATTTTGGCAATTTGTTAGCGGCTGTTAGTGAGATGGATCGTGCTTTGAAATTTTATGAACGTGCGATTGAATTAGATGAAGAAACGGCAACAGCGTATTACGGAGCAGGAAATATTTATTTTAATGCAGAGCAGCTTGAGCAGGCAAAGCACTACTTTGATTTAGCAATCAAAAAAGGCTTAGACTCATCCGATGCGTACTTTATGCTTGGTTTAACGCTGTTTCATATGGAAGAAATTCGTTTCGCGATGCCTTATCTTCAGCGGGCGGTAGAACTAAACGAACATGATGTAGAAGCAAAATTTCAGTACGGTCTTTGTTTAGCACAGCTCGAAATGGTAGATGAAGCAATTGCTGAATTTCTTAAGGTAGTCAATCAAGAGCCAGAACATGCCGATGCTTTTTATAATTTAGGCGTAGCTTATGCTATGAAAGATGACAAAGACAAGGCGATTGAGATGTTAGATGAAGCTTTAAACGTGCAGCCAGATCACGTAATGGCAGCAAATGCCAAACAAGTGCTGTCTACATTAGAACATTAAGAAAGCGGGTAAAGGAAGGATAACATGAACGAAGAACAAGTGAACCCTTCACAGCCAGAACGTCATTATATAAGCGGCACGTCGATTGTAACGGTCTTTCATAACGAAGAAAACTTATATAACGTTACGCGGATACGGATCAAAAAAACAAATTTAGAGATTGAAGATAAAGAAACGGTCGTTACAGGCTATTTTCCTAAGCTGAATGAAGATGAAGTATACACGTTTTACGGAGACTTCAAAGAGCATCCAAAGTTTGGTCTGCAGTTTCATGTTGAACAGTTTAAAAAAGAACTTCCGCAATCAAGGCAAGGGGTTGTTCAGTACCTGTCTAGCGATTTATTTCACGGAATCGGTAAAAAAACCGCTGAAAACATTGTGGACGCCCTAGGAGAACGCGCTATTTTTCGTATTTTGCAAAATGAGTCTGTGCTAAAAGAGGTTCCGAGGCTTTCAGCCGACAAGGCAGAAGCTTTAGTCACGCAGCTTCGTGAACATCAAGGGTTAGAAGAAGTAATGGTAAAGCTGACAGACCTCGGGTTTGGACCGCAGCTTTCGATGAAGATTTTCCAAGCGTATAAACAAGAAGCGCTTGAAATTGTTCAAAATAATCCTTATCAGCTCGTAGAAGATATTCAAGGTATTGGTTTTAGCAGGGCCGATGAACTTGGAAAGAGGCTTGGTATGGCAACCAATCATCCTGATCGTTTGCGCGCAGGTATTTTATACGTCATTGAGCAAGAATGCAATCAAATGGGGCATGTATACGTTACGGCAGACCAGCTGTATGGAAAAACAGCAGAGCTTCTTCGGAAAAGCAGGCATGAGAATCTGTCTGAAATGGATCTTACAAGAGAAGTGGACGCATTAAAAGCAGATAAAAAGCTTATCATCCAAGACGAAAAAATTTATTTTCCTCCCCTTTTCTATGCTGAAAAAGGGCTGGTTAAAGCTATTCAAAAAATTATGGCTCAAACGCAGTACGAAGAGCAGTTTCCGGAATCAGAATTCTTATTGGCTCTGGGTGAACTAGAAGAGCGGTTAGACGTCCAATATGCACCGTCTCAGCGCAAGGGTATACAAACCGCTTTAATGTCTCCAATGCTTCTCTTAACAGGTGGACCAGGTACAGGAAAAACAACGGTTATTAAAGGAATAGTCGAACTTTATGCAGAACTTCACGGATGTTCGTTAAATCCAGGGGACTATAAAAAAGATGAGGCTTTTCCTGTTTTACTTGTGGCACCTACGGGACGAGCTGCTAAACGAATGAGCGAAGCGACGGGACTTCCGGCAGTCACGATTCACCGATTATTAAAATGGAACGGACAAGAAGGATTTGATCATAATGAGGAAAATCCAATTGACGGAAAATTACTGATTGTAGATGAAGTATCAATGGTAGATTTGTGGCTCGCTCATCAGCTGTTTAAATCTCTTCCTGCTAATTTACAGGTTATTTTAGTTGGAGACGAAGACCAGCTTCCTTCAGTAGGTCCGGGACAGGTATTAAAAGATTTACTGAGTTCCGAAGTAGTTCCTACCGTCCGTCTGACAGATGTATACAGGCAAGCGGAAGGATCGTCAATTATTGATTTGGCTCATGAAATAAAAAAAGGAAAGCTTCCGGAAGACTTATCGAGGCAGCAAGGAGATCGTTCCTTTATTCGTTGTCAAGGACAGCACATTACGAACGTTGTGCAACAAGTTTGCGGGAATGCGTTAAAAAAAGGCTATACGGCTAAAGATATTCAAGTTTTAGCTCCTATGTATAAAGGTCCTGCAGGGATTGATAAACTGAATGAAGTTCTTCAGGAATTATTTAACCCGGCTTCTGAGCAAAGAAGAGAGCTTAAGCACGGAGATATTACGTACCGAGTCGGAGATAAAGTGCTGCAACTTGTAAATCAGCCGGATAGCAACGTATTTAACGGAGATATGGGAGAAATCGTTTCGGTTTTCTTTGCCAAAGAAAATACGGAAAAACAGGATATGCTGGTTATTTCATATGAAGGAAATGAAGTAACTTACACAAAGCAAGACTTTAATCAAATAACTCATGCATACTGCTGTTCCATTCATAAATCACAGGGAAGTGAATTTCCCATTGTTGTGCTTCCAATTGTTAAAAGCTATTACCGGATGCTGCGACGCAATTTACTTTATACCGCCGTTACGCGAAGCAAACAGTTTTTAATTTTATGCGGAGAAGACGAAGCGTTTCAGCTTGGAGTTAGCCGAAATGAAGACAGCGTTCGCCAAACGAATTTACAGCCGCTGCTTCGAGAAAGCTTGGATAACGACATAGAAGATCCCGAAATTCCATTTATGAAAGATGCAAATATTGGGATGGAAAACGTTACGCCGTATGATTTCATGTAACCTTTCGCATGCTAACAAAGAGTTAAATAAACTCCTTTGTTGCCATCCTTCTTTGCTAATTGTCAGAAAATAAAGTATGGACATGGAAAGAAGTGGACATAATGCGTTTATATAAGTAGAACGTATAAAGAGGTGTCGACTTTGTTTAAATGTCCAAACTGTAAAAGTATTGACGTTGGCAAAATTGGTGTAAATCAGTATTACTGCTGGAATTGTTTTATTGAAATGACTATTTCAAAAGGACAAATTAATACTCACCAAGTAGAAGAAGATGGAACATTGAGCTCGCTTGATGATTTATTCTCAGACGACGAGCGCACAATCAATTTCTAATTCTTTTTTACCGGGAGGAAGAGCAATGGGCAGAATCATTCCGTCAGTAGTCGCTTTCGGTCTTGGAGCTTATGCATTTAAAATGGCAGATGATCGAGAGATGTTTACAAAAAGAAATATGAAAAAAATGCGTAAACGTATGATGAAAGCTATTCACTAATAAAAAAAGCACTATTGCACTGAGCTGCAATAGTGCTTTTTTGCAGGCAGAAGAGACAACTGCATGTATAAACTCCTTTCTTTATCAAAAAATAGAAGAGAGGAGGAGTTTACGTTGAAAGATAGTTCATTCAAATGGTTCTATAGATTCGGACTGCTGTTATTAGCGCTGCTGTGCATATTAGTCTTTTTTAAAGTCCAGTTTTTATGGCTTCCTGTTATTTACATGTTTTTAAAAGCACTGCTGCCTTTTTTTATTGCAGCATTCATTACATATTTACTTCATCCGCTTATTGAAAAAACGCATGATAAAGGCGTGCCTCGTCCTCTAGCTATTTTACTGATCTACATCATCTTTTTTGGAGGAATTGGGTTTGGAGCCTATAAGTCGTATCCTATTTTTGTGGAACAAGTAAAAGATTTAAACGAACAGCTGCCTCATTTTACGAATACATATAGACATTGGGTAGAATCGATTCATGATCGTACAACTTCACTTCCAAACGGTGTACATGAGAAAATTGAAGGCAGCATTGATGATGTAGAGGCTACGCTCAACGTGTGGCTTACAAAAGTGGCGGAAGGATTAAAGTCATTGATTACCTCTTTTTTGATTTTAATCATTATTCCATTTATTGTTTTTTATATGCTGAAGGATTTTTCCTCTATTAAGAAAGCAACAGCTTATGTCACGCCTAAAAAGTGGCACAAACCAGGCGAACGTTTTTTATCGGATGTGAATGAATCACTCGGCAATTACATTAGAGGGCAATTTTTTGTTTGTCTCATTATTGGTGTGATTGCCACAGCGGCACTGTGGTTCTTTCATGTGCCTTATGCACTTCTTTTAGGCTTCATTATTGGCGTAACGAATATCATCCCTTATTTTGGCCCGATTATTGGTGCGGTTCCAGCGGCTATTATTGCAGCCACAATCTCGATAAAGTTGGTTATTACCATTGTCATTATAATCTTTGTGCTGCAGTTTCTAGAGGGAAATGTGCTGTCTCCGCTTATCGTAGGAAAGAGCCTTCATATTCATCCTTTGTTTATCATGCTTGCGCTCCTTTTAGGAGGAGAATTTGGAGGAGTATTGGGTCTCATTTTGGCTGTGCCAATTTTAGCAGTCATTAAAATATCTATTTTGCATATCCGCTCTTATACGCTCAAACATTGACAAAGAGCGGTTAATTTGTCATAATATCGCCATAAGAAAACGCTACATATTTTAAACACAATGATGGATCGAGTACGTTGCACACTAGTTTTTAGAGAAGGGCTTCCTTGGCTGAAAGAAGCGCTAAACAAAGAGCAGCGGAACGCTAGTCCAGAGTGCAGGCTAAAACCTGCCGTGTCAGCAACGTTAACGCTATGAAGGTGATAAATGCTTTTGGCATTTATAATCAGGGTGGTACCGCGAGTTCAACTCTCGTCCCTGCTACAGGGATGAGAGTTTTTTTGTGTGCAAATAACTAGTAATTGCTTTTGTACACAGAGAAAATAGATGCTTTTATGTCATCATTTTTTTGTCTATAAATAAGAAGAGTATTAAAGGAGGACCAATCATGAAAAAACTGACGTCAGCACAAGTTCGTCAAATGTATTTAGATTTCTTTAAAGAAAAAGGCCATGATGTAGAACCAAGCGCATCTTTAGTTCCGCATGAAGATCCGTCTTTATTATGGATTAACAGTGGAGTAGCTACATTAAAAAAATATTTTGATGGTCGTGTTATTCCTCAAAATCCGCGTATTTGTAACGCACAAAAATCCATTCGTACAAACGATATCGAAAACGTAGGTAAAACGGCTCGCCATCATACGTTTTTTGAAATGCTTGGTAATTTCTCTATCGGTGATTATTTCAAAGAAGAAGCCATCCAATGGGCATGGGAATTTTTAACGAGCGATAAATGGATTGGATTCGACGCAGATAAGCTATCTGTAACAGTTCACCCCGAAGATGAAGAAGCATTTAAGATTTGGAATGAAAAAATGGGCGTGCCTAAAGAGCGCATCATTCGTTTAGAAGGTAATTTCTGGGATATCGGAGAAGGTCCGAGTGGTCCAAATACAGAGATCTTTTATGATCGCGGAGAAGCATATGGAAATGACCTAACTGATCCGGAATTATATCCAGGTGGAGAAAATGAGCGTTATTTAGAAATTTGGAACCTTGTATTTTCTCAATTTAATCACAATCCTGATGGCACGTACACGCCGCTTCCAAAGAAAAACATCGATACGGGAATGGGCTTAGAGCGTATGGTTTCTGTTATTCAAGACGTGCAAACAAACTTTGATACAGATTTGTTTATGCCAATTATTGAAGCAACAGAAAACATTTCAGGCGCTAAATATCGTACAAATGATGAGCAAGATACGGCATTTAAAGTTATTGCTGACCATATTCGTACGGTAACATTTGCTGTAGGTGATGGTGCGCTTCCTTCAAATGAAGGTCGTGGGTATGTGCTGCGCCGTTTGTTACGCCGAGCAGTTCGCTATGCTAAAAAGCTAAACATTAATCGTCCGTTCATGTACGAGCTAGTGCCGGTAGTAGGTGAAATCATGGTTGATTTCTATCCGGAAGTAAAGGAAAAAACGGATTTTATCCAGCGCGTAGTAAAAAATGAAGAAGAGCGTTTTCACGAAACGTTAAATGACGGACTAGCTATTTTGGGAACCGTTATTAAAAAAGAAAAAGCGCAAAACAGTGATATGGTACAAGGCGAAGATGTTTTCCGTTTATATGACACGTATGGATTCCCTGTTGAATTAACGGAAGAATATGCAGAAGATGAGAACATGAAAATTGATCATGCAGGTTTTGAACGCGAAATGGAAGCACAGCGTGAGCGTGCACGTGCTGCTCGTCAAGATTCTAGCTCTATGCAAGTTCAAGGCGGCGTACTTGGTGAAGTAACTGTTGCAAGTGAGTTTGTTGGTTATGATAAAAATGAAGTAGAAACAGTTGTTGAAGCAATTATTGTAGACGGTGAGCTTGTTGACCGCGCTGAAGCTGGAACAGAAGCGCAAGTCATCTTAAGCCACACGCCATTCTACGCAGAAAGCGGCGGTCAAATTGCGGACCAAGGTACGATTCAAAGTGCTTCAGGAACAGCGGAAGTAAAAGACGTTCAAAAAGCGCCAAACGGCCAAAATGTCCAAACGGTAGCTGTAACAAACGGTGAGCTTGTAAAAGGTGAAACATATACGGCGGGGCTTGATGAAGAAAACCGCAGTGCGATTGTGAAAAACCATACGGCAACACATTTATTGCATCAAGCATTAAAAGATACGTTAGGAACGCATGTTAATCAAGCGGGTTCTTTAGTAACAGCGGATCGCTTGCGCTTTGACTTCTCTCACTTTGGTCAAGTGACACAAGAAGAGCTTGAGAAAATTGAACAAATCGTTAATGAAAAGATTTGGGACAGCATCTCTGTACAAATTGAAAACAAAGCAATTGACGAAGCAAAAGCGATGGGTGCAATGGCGCTATTTGGTGAGAAATACGGAGATATCGTGCGCGTAGTACAAGTAGGCGACTACAGCTTAGAATTATGTGGTGGATGTCACGTGCCAAATACGTCTGTTATCGGTTTATTTAAAATTGTATCAGAATCGGGAATCGGTGCAGGTACTCGACGCATTGAAGCTGTAACTGGAAAAGCTGCCTATCAGTTAATGAACGATCAAGTAGGCTTACTAAAAGAAGCTGCGGCAAAAGTAAAATCCAATCCGCGTGATTTAGTAGGGCGCGTTGAAGGATTACTAGAAGAAATTCGTAATCTTCAGCGTGAAAATGATTCACTATCTACAAAGCTTGGCAATATTGAAGCTGGCAATCTCGTTGACCGCGTACAAAACATTAATGGTGTGAATGTCCTAGCAGCGAAAGTGAATGCAACGGATATGAATAACCTTCGTGCAATGGTTGACGATTTAAAACAAAAATTAGAATCCGCTGTGATCGTATTAGCTTCTCCACAAGGTGAAAAGGTAAATATTATTGCAGGTGTAACAAAAGATTTAATTGCTAAAGGCCATCACGCTGGCAAACTTGTTAAAGAAGTAGCGACGATTTGCGGCGGAGGCGGAGGCGGACGCCCTGACATGGCGCAAGCTGGAGGAAAAGACGCTAGCCAAATTGAAAAAGCACTTGGCACTGTAGAAGAATGGGTTAAATCCGTTTAATTCTCCTCTTTCTTGGTGTACAATATAAATAAGACTTAGCATAGTGCACAATGTGTTCACAAATTAAGAGAGTGAGGTGGGACCGTGAGTTCATTTGATAAAACCATGCAATTTAATTTTCAAGATGAGCCAGCTGAAACAAACGTACATGAAGTATTGTTTACGGTTTATGACGCACTGCAAGAAAAAGGCTACAACCCAATCAACCAAATCGTTGGGTATTTGTTATCAGGAGACCCTGCTTACATTCCTCGTCATAACGATGCGAGAAATACAATTCGCCAGTTAGAGCGAGACGAGCTCATTGAAGAACTTGTTAAATCTTATTTACAACAGCATCGAAAGGATTCATAAATGCGCGTATTAGGATTAGATGTAGGAACCAAAACAATTGGTGTGGCAGTTAGTGATGAAATGGGATGGACAGCGCAAGGAATTGAAACAATTAAAATTGCAGATGAGCAGATGGAGCAATCATATCCTCGTTTACAGCAGCTAATTGACGAATATTCCGTAGAGAAAATCGTAGTGGGTCTTCCTAAAAATATGAATGGTACGATTGGCCCTCGAGGCGAAGCGTGCATTGAGTTTGCTGACAACGTCAAAGAAAAACTTAACATTGAAACGATGATGTGGGACGAGCGCTTGTCGACGATGGCAGCAGAGCGAGTACTGCTGTCTGCCGATGTAAGCCGTAAGAAACGCAAAAAAGTAATCGATAAAATGGCAGCTGTTATGATTCTTCAAGGATACTTAGACAGCAAGCAGTAAGAAAAGCAGCAGGCTTTGCCTCAGCTGAAAAGTTATGAATTTCCCTTTTGCATATTCTTTTGTACGTAAAAGGGAAGTGAAATAACTGAACGGCTTGCTTTTCGCTGAAGAAAAAGTTAAGCTAAGAGCTTACAATATAAAATGAGGTGCAAACATGAGCGTAGAAGAAAATAAAATTACAATCGTCGATGAGAATGGAAATGAGCAGCTATGCGAAATTTTATTCACATTTGATTCTGATCAATATAACAAATCATATGTAATTTACTATCCAATCGGAGCAGACCAAGATGATGAAGAGGAAATTGAAATTCATGCATCTGCTTTCACACCAAGTGAAGATGGTCAAGACGGTGAGCTTCAACCGATTGAAACAGAAGAAGAATGGGACATGGTTGAGGAAATGGTTAATACATTCCTTGACGAAGAAGGCGAATAATTATAGTGAAAAAGCTGATGACAATCGTTATCAGCTTTTTTTTACATAGCGGCTGTTCTTTTTAGATATAAAAAGGTTTTTCCTTGCATTCTTAGGGCAGATTGTATGATAATGACGAAAAATAAGATAAATTGTAGTATAATAATTCCTGCGTGTGAGAGTGCATTTTAATAAAAGAATTCATTGTTTGAACGGATGAAACTAGACTTTGGGCAGACAATAACATAAATCATGGAAAAATTTTAGAAGAGGCGAGAGTTTAAGGAAGCGATACCATCTCACACCTATAGGCGATACGAATGAATCGCAATCTCATGTCTCCTCTCTGTTTATACTTATAAAAAATCAAGAAGAAAAGAGGTGAAACTGGTTGTATCTTCTTTTACAGAAGTAGATTTAACCAGGAAGCTGCTTGTCGCAACAAACATTTTTACCACCTAATCGTTCAAGAAAAAAACGAGTTATTTTTATTACAATTATCGTACTTCTTTTACTAGTTGGCGGTGCATTTTTCTATGCTCAATCCCGCTTAACGCCCGTGGATCGAAACAGCAATAAAAAAGTAAATGTGACCATTCCACAAGGTTCTTCCGTCCAATCGATTGGTACGGTATTGAAAAAAGAAGATTTAATTAAAAGCAAAAGTGCATTTCGCTATTACGTAAAATTAACCCATGTGTCTGGATTTCAAGCTGGAACGTATTTATTTTCTCCTTCCATGAGTTTAGGGGAAATGGTTGAAAAAATGGAAAAAGGCCAGGTTTCAAAACAACCTGATATTCGTGTCACCATTCCAGAAGGACGCCAGCTTGTGGAAATTGCTGATATCATTGCTAAAAATACAAAGTTTACAAAAGACGAAGTCATGAAAAAGCTAGACGATAAGGCATTCGTCAATAAAATGAAAGAAAAATATCCAGATTTAGTAACGGATGAAGTGATGCAAAAAGATATTAAACATCCGCTAGAAGGTTATTTATATCCCGTTACGTATGATTTTTATGATAAAAATGTGTCGTTAGATGAAATATTGGATAAAATGGTAGGGAAAACAAATAATGTATTAGGTCAGTACAGTGGGCAAATGGAGAAGAAAAAATTCAGTGCACATAAATTGTTAACAATGTCTTCTCTGATTGAAGAGGAAGCAACTGCAAAAGTCGACCGAGAAAAAATTGCCAGCGTCTTTTATAATCGCCTTGAAAAAAATATGCCTCTTCAAACGGATCCAACCGTCTTATATGCCTTAGGAGAGCATAAAGACCGCGTGTTCTATAAGCATTTAGAAGTGGACTCTCCTTACAATACGTATAAAGTAAAAGGGTTGCCTCCAGGACCAATTGCCAGCTCTGGTTTGATGTCAATCAAAGCTGCGTTACATCCAGCCAATACAGATTATTTATACTTCTTGGCCACACCTGAAGGAAAAGTTATTTTCACCAAAACCTTAGAAGAACATAACAAAGAAAAAGCCAAGCATATTACAGGTAAAGAAAAGCAAAATACCGAAAAATAAGTGGAAATTTAAAATTGGGGAATCGCGATACTTCGCATTCCCCATCTTTTATGTTAAAATATATCGGGTTTACGTAAAAACGAAAAAAACTTATAATAGACTAGTTGTCTTACTATTTTGCAGTAATAAAACGTTATGAAAACATAATGTAAAATGTACTTCTGAGAACGGAGGAAGTGTTTTGCTTTTACAAAACGTAGAGCAGTATGTGGAAAAGCTTATTCCTAAGCGCCAGGAGCTTATTGAAGAAATGGAAGCTTATGCAAAAGAACATCACGTTCCAATTATGGAATTGATTGGTGTTGAAACGCTATTGCAAATTCTTCGTCTTCATCAGCCAAAACATATATTAGAAATTGGAACAGCGATTGCATATTCGTCTATTCGAATGACCCATGCGCTTCCAGAGGCACGAGTGGTTACGGTAGAACGAAATGAAGAGCGTTACCAAAAAGCGCAAGAATTTATTGAACGGGCGGGAAAACAAGATAAAATTGTGTCGTTGTTTGGAGATGCACTAGAGCTTAGAGATGAGATTGAACGTCATGGTCCTTATGATGCAGTGTTTATTGATGCAGCTAAAGGTCAGTATCAGCGTTTTTTTGAACATTATGAGCCGATGCTATCTTCTAAAGGAATGATTATTTCGGATAACGTACTATTTAAAGGTCACGTAGCGACCGATTTGGCCGAAGTAGAAACACGTCGACGCCGCAGCTTAATTAAAAAAATTCAGGCATACAATACGTGGCTGATGAATCATCCCGATTATTATACAACTATTCTCCCTATTGGAGACGGAATCGCGATTAGTATTAAAAGAGGTGACCAAGAATGAAAAAACCAGAACTATTAGTGACACCAACTGCAGTTTCAGAAATCGAATCATTACTACAAGCTGGAGCAACAGCTATTATGGTTGGTGAACAGCGCTACGGTTTGCGTTTAGCAGGTGAATTCAAACGTGAAGATATCGTAGAAGCTGTAAATATTTCTCATCAGCATAATGCAAAAGTCTACGTAGCGATGAACGGATTATTTCACAATGATAAAATCGCCGAACTAAATGAATATATTTTATTCTTAAAAGAAGCAAGCGTGGATGCGATTGTTTTTGGAGATCCTGCTGTATTGATGGCAGTGCGTGAAACAGCTCCAGAAATGAAGATGCACTGGAGTACTGAGACAACGGGAACAAACTGGTATTCATGTAACTACTGGGGGCGTAAAGGAGCTAAGCGTGCAGTTCTTGCTCGTGAGCTAAGCATGGATAGCATCATTGATATCAAAGAAAAAGCCGAGGTAGAAATTGAAGTTCAGGTGCATGGCATGACGTGTATGTTCCAATCAAAACGTTCACTTCTTGGCAACTACTTTGAGTATCAAGGAAAAGTCATGGAAATTGAAAATCGTAAAGTAGAAAAAGATATGTTTTTACTTGATAATGAGCGAAACAATAAGTATCCAATTTTCGAAGATGAAAATGGAACGCACATTATGAGTCCAAATGATATGTGCATTATCGATGAGCTTTCCGAGATGATTGACGCTGAAGTAGATGTATTCAAAATTGACGGCGTGTTAAAGTCACCGCAATATATTTTAGAAGTAACAAAAAAATATCGTCAAGCGATTGATTTATGTGTAGATGACCGTGAAGAATACGAAAATGTTAAAGACGATTTGTTAGAAGAAATTGAAAGCTTGCAGCCAATTAACCGCCCGTTAGACACAGGGTTTTTCTTTAAAGAAACGGTATATTAAAAAGCTTGCAAAGAAAGATAAACAAAGGAGGTACAAACGATGGCTGTTCAAATCGATACTGTAGTAGAAGGTAAACGAGTTATTACTAAGAAGCCTGAGTTGTTAGCTCCAGCCGGTAACCTTGAAAAATTAAAAGTTGCCGTACACTATGGAGCAGATGCTGTGTTTATCGGAGGAAAAGAGTTTGGCCTTCGTTCAAATGCAGATAACTTTACATTTGAAGAAATGGCAGAAGGTGTTCAGTTTGCAAACAAATACGGCGCACGTATTTATGTTACAACAAACATTTTTGCTCATAATGAAAATATGGACGGACTTGAAGATTATTTAATGGGATTAGAGCGCGCTGGTGTTTCTGGAATCATCGTAGCTGATCCGTTAATTATCGAAACCTGTCGACGCGTTGCACCTAAGCTTGAAGTACATTTAAGTACGCAGCAATCACTTTCAAACTGGAAAGCCGTTCAGTTCTGGAAAGAAGAAGGATTAGAACGTGTTGTACTTGCTCGTGAAACGGGTGCTGAAGAAATGCGCGAAATGAAAGAAAAAGTGGATATTGAAATTGAAGCTTTTATTCACGGAGCGATGTGTATTGCTTATTCAGGCCGCTGTGTGCTAAGTAATCATATGACAGCGCGAGATTCAAATCGCGGAGGCTGCTGTCAATCATGCCGTTGGGACTATGATTTATTTAAAGTAGAAGACGGTAAAACGGAAACGGCTTTATTTGATGAGCAAGACGATCCGTTTGCAATGAGTCCAAAAGACTTAAATTTAATTCAATCTATCCCTCAAATGATTGAGCTGGGTATTGATAGCTTAAAAATTGAAGGACGTATGAAGTCGATTCACTATATCGCAACAGTGGTGAGCGTATATCGCAAGGTGATTGACGCATACTGTGCAGATCCTGAGAATTTTGTGATTCAAAAAGAATGGCTTGATGAGCTAGACAAATGTGCAAACCGCGATACGGCTCCTGCCTTTTTTGAAGGAGTTCCTGGAGTGGATGAGCAAATGTTTGGCGTACACGGCAAGAAAACAAAATTTGATTTTGCTGGTTTAGTATTGAACTATGATGAAGAAACAAGCATCGTGACATTGCAACAGCGTAACTATTTTAAACCGGGAGAAGAAGTGGAATTTTTCGGTCCGGAAATTAAAAACTTTACGCAAAAAATAGATAAAATTTGGGACGAAGATGGCAATGAACTAGATGCTGCGCGTCATCCGCTGCAAATTGTGAAATTTAAAGTGGACCAACCTCTATTTTCATATAACATGATGCGAAAGGGGATTTAAATATAAAATGGGGAAAAAGCCCGTTGTAATCGGTATCGCTGGTGGATCCGGTTCTGGTAAAACAACTGTAACCAAAGCTATTTATGAATATTTTAAAGGGCATTCTATTATGCTTCTTGAGCAAGACTATTATTATAAAGATCAAAGCGATGTACCGTTTGAACAGCGTTTGCAAACAAACTACGATCATCCTTTAGCATTTGATAATGATTTGCTGATTGAACACTTGCAAAACTTATTAAATTATGAGAGCATTGACAAACCGGTATATGATTATGCAATTCATACGCGTTCTGAGAAGGTAATTAGAGAAGAACCAAAAGATGTTATTATCTTAGAAGGTATTCTTGTACTAGAAGATCAGCGCTTGCGTAATTTAATGGATATCAAGCTATACGTAGATACAGATGCGGATCTTCGTATCATTCGTCGTATGCTTCGTGATATTAAAGAACGAGAGCGTACGCTTGAGTCAGTTGTTGATCAATACGTATCTGTCGTTCGCCCGATGCATAATCAGTTTGTTGAACCAACAAAACGCTATGCAGATATTATCATTCCTGAAGGCGGTCAAAACCACGTAGCGATTGACTTGATGGTCACTAAAATTCAAACAATTCTTGAACAAAATGCCATTTTATAATAACATAGCATAGATGCAGGAATTTTTTTGAAGACAATGCAGACATATTCTGCTAACTAAACACAAACATTATAAAGAATAGAGAAACGAGCAGCTTCTGTTTTGAAGCTGTCATTTCTCTATTAACTGATTTTTCCACAGAGTGGAAAATTTTTTGTACATACAGAAATGGACTGTATACACTAGAGATTTTGAGTTCAAGAAGGAGTGAAGGGATTATGGCACAAGAAAAAGTATTTCCAATGACAGAAGAAGGAAAGCTAAAGCTAGAGCAAGAGCTAGAATATTTAAAAACAGTAAAACGTAAAGAAGTTGTAGAGCGTATCAAAATTGCCCGCAGTTTTGGAGATTTATCGGAGAACTCTGAGTACGATTCTGCAAAAGACGAGCAGGCTTTCGTAGAAGGCCGTATTACAACGCTTGAAAATATGATTCGCAATGCGAAAATTATTGAAGAAGATGTAGAAAATTCTTCTATTGTATCATTAGGTAAATCTGTAACATTTGTAGAGTTGCCAGATGGTGACGAAGAAACGTATACAATTGTAGGTAGTGCAGAAGCAGATCCGTTTGAAGGGAAAATTTCAAATGATTCGCCAATTGCTAAAAGTCTAATGGGCAAACAAATTGGAGATCAAGTAACTGTTCAAACTCCTGGTGGAGATATGTCAGTGAAAATTGTATCTGTTAAGTAAAACATCTGGTTGGAAGCGTTCTACTGAATGCTCGTAAGTAAAAAAGCTGACACGCGTCAGCTTTTTTTATATGATTTTAAAAAACGGAGAGAATAGAAAAGATATGTAAGAAAGGAAAGATGAAGATGAAAGATATCGATTTTACTAAAACAGCGCTTGTTTTAATTGATTTACAAAAAGGGATTGTTCCAATTGGAGGAGACGAAATTGTGGAGAAATCTGTTCAGCTTGTGAATCGTTTCCGCGAACAAAATGGATTTATTAGTTTTGTACGAGTAGATTTTCAAGATGGAAAAGATGCGTTGACGCCAGAAACGGATCAAAAGCCATCTGCTCCTCAAGAAAGACCTGCAGACTGGGCGGAATTCGATCCAAGACTTAATGTTCAAGAGAATGATTACATTGTGACAAAACGTCAGTGGGGAGCCTTTTTTGGGACAGATTTAGACCTTCAGCTTCGCCGAAGAGGAATTGATACAATTGTCCTTTGCGGAATTGCAACAAATATTGGTGTAGAAAGCACAGCTCGTGAAGCATTTCAGTATGGGTATAACCAAATTTTTATCACGGATGCCATGGCGACATTTACAAAAGAAGAGCATGAAGCAACTCTTTCTTACATCTTTCCGAAAATAGGAAAGCTAAGAACAACTCAACAATTTTTAACAGAAAATTAATAATAAAAACTTGCTGAATCAGCAAGTTTTTTTGTGAAATGAAAAAAAGAATGAATATTTCTTAAGATAATGGTTTTAAAAGTAATGGCAACGTCGACACTTGTAAAGAGTGAGGTGTAGTCATGAAAATAATTCACAAGCGAATTTATATTACTCTTATTTTTATTTTATTATTAATTAGTGGACTGGGAGCACGGCTTGTTCAACTTCAGCTTGTCAGCACAGAATCTTTTACTGACAAAAAGATTAACTTAATTGAAGGAAGCGTAAAACAGCGTACGCAGGAAATGGTGGTAGATGACGGGCGAGGGAAATTTGAAGATAAAAATGGACAGTCTTTAACATCTATCACGCACAATCGCTTAGTCTTGTTTCCATTTTTAGAAAAAATGAAGTGGCCTGTTCAGCAAGTAAGTGAAATCGTGGGAATGCAACCAAAGGAACTAACGAATAGACTAGCGAATGCTAAAACACCGGTTGTTATTACAAAAGAGTTATCCCATGCACAAGTCGAAAAAATAAATGCATTAAAGGTGCCTGGCGTATTTGGAATTCCTCTAAAAGATGAGCGTCCAGTTCCTCTTGCTGAACATTTAATCGGACTAGAGGCACAAAGCAAACAAATAATTGAAGAGAAGTATAGTGACAAATTGAAAAATGGAGCAATTAAATCAACTACGCCTGTAGGTATCTCAGGGATGCAGAGGGCTTTTGACGAGTTTTTGCTGCCTGAACAGGAGTCTAAGCTCCTTTATCATGTTGATCGCCTAGGTGGGCCTATGTTTGGCATCGATGTAAAGTACACGGGTACAGCTAACCCTTATTATCCAGTCAGTGTGCGTACGACGCTTGATTTGTCTGCTCAGGAGCTAGTGGAGAATACATTAAATCATTATAAGTTAAAAGACGGAGGAGCCGTCTTAATTGATATAAAAAGCAATAAAGTAATTGCGATGGCCAGCAGGCCTTCGATTAATAAGAAAGATCCATTTAAAAAGCAAAACGGTTCAGACAGCGTAGAAAATCGTTTGCTGACGCCACAAACTCCTGGATCTATATTTAAAACCGTAACAGCAGCTGCAGCGCTTGAACAAAATAAAATTCAGCCTTCTTTGACCTATAACTGCGATAAAAGTATTTATGGCAATAATGTAGAAGAAGATCATCAAAAAGGGCAGCTGACGTTTGAAGAAAGCTTCGCGCAAAGTTGTAATGCAACGTTTGCCCAGCTAGCAAAAGAAATGATAATATCTAATCCGAATATCCTTGAACAATATGCTGATAAGTTAGGACTTATTCAGCCTGTAGGATGGACGGGCGATGTGTTTCACTTTGAACATTTCAAGCAGTTTTCAGGAGAAAAATCGGGAAGAATATGGACAAATGCAAGAGAAAAAAAAGTACCAAATGCTGTAGGGCAAACGGCAATTGGACAGCTTGATGTAAAAGTGACTCCGCTTGCAGTAGCAAATATGATGGCGTCAATTGCACGCGGAGGAGAAAAGAAACAGGTAAAAGCTGTAGATGCGCTAGAGTATAAAAACAATACGTCATTGTATACATTTAAAGAGCATGAGTTAAAAGGAGATACCATTAATAAAGCCACAGCTGCTTCTATGCAGCAGCTTTTAAAAGGTGTCGTACAGAGCGAAAAAGGAACAGGAAGAAGATTTCAAACGCTTCCTTATGAAGTGGCAGGAAAGTCAGGAACTGCTGAAATCAATGTGAAAGACGATATCGTCAATAAATGGTTTGCGGGTTACTTTCCTGCAGATAATCCAAAATATGCAATGGTAGTAGTGGATTTAAATACAAAAAGTGCGATATCTCCCACAAACAGCGTATTTTATGATATTGTTAAAGGGATGTATGACTTAAATACACGTTAAAATAAGAAGAATTTGTAAAAAATATTACAAATATACTTCAAATAAATTTTGATGCTTCATGTATAAGAAAACACATGTTAGAATAAAGCATTATAAAAGTTGGAGGAAATTGTAGCAATGAATAACAATCGTTCTTCAAGACACGAAAACAAAGAAAAAAAAGTAAACCGATTATATAATCTGTTAATTGCTGTCGTAGCAGTTTTAATTGTATTTGTCGGTGGTACGATGATTCTTGGAAACAAGGATAAATCGGATAACCAAGCGGAAACAACTCAAAACAATCCGCAAACAAATGACCAAAAAACGGACAAGACGGCTAAAAAAGACGATGATTCTTCGAAAGAGGATCAAGCGACAGATGATCAAGCAACGGACGATCAAAGTTCCGAAGATGACCAAAGCTCTGAAGATGATCAAGCAACAGATGAAGAATCAAACGACTCAGATTCCCAGGCTGAAGTAGAGAAAAATCCAGAGCCTGGCGTGGCAGAACGCAAGGTAGATCCTTCATGGGATTCAGTAGGTACATCACAAGATGCACCTGCAGCAACATATAAAAAAGGATCAACGGATTGGAACGAAATGCTAAAAGCTGTAGGCGAAGGGTCAGGCATTAGTCCAAGCAATATGACCGTATGGCGTTTAGGGAATAACGGTGGCGTAGGTAAAGCCGTAGCTACGGTTAGTCCTAAAGGCAACTCTTCAACAAAATACCGCGTTCAAATTGAATGGGTAGATGGAGAAGGCTGGAAGCCCGCGGTAGTGGATAAGCTTCAATAAAAAAGCAGCGCGCTAGCGCTGCTTTTTTATTTTGAAATGAACAACTGCAGAGTACAGTTTTTTACCTTGTTCATAGTCCACAGACATTTGATGAGATACGCTGTGCACCTCAAGCAATATCGCTTTATTTTGATCAATTTTTTCAGCAATTTGTTTTTCAAGCACTTTAACATCAGGCGCTTCAAAAAATTCTATTTTATCTTCAATCATTTCAAATTCAAAGTTCATCTTACGACCTCCTTACCTCATTACTATAGTATAGCAAATAGAAAGTTAAAAGCTTAAAATATTTGTAAATGAAGAACAAACGATAGCTAAAAACATACTATATCCATAAGAATTATTAGTTATGAGGAGGCGTTTTTTATGGGGCTAGAGTTTTTAGATATCTTTGAAAAGTGGGCGAATGAGTATGATGCATCGGTAGGCGGGAAAGATGAACAGTATAGAGAAGTGTTTCGCAATTATAATGAAATCTTAGAATATGTAGCAGACCGTTCAATAGGGCATGTGATAGAATTTGGAACAGGGACTGGAAATCTAACAAAAAAACTGTTAGAAAAAGAACTGACTGTAGTAGGAATTGAACCTTCAGTACCAATGAGACAATTGGCACACCAGAAATTAGGGGCAGATGTTTTAGTCACACCAGGAGACTTTTTACAATTTGATACATCATTGTTTCCAGCAGAGAGCTTAGTTAGTACGTATGCTTTTCATCATTTAACAGATAAAGAAAAAGAAGAAGCTGTGATAAACTATGGAAAGTTACTTCAAAGCGGTGGTAAAATAGTGTTTGCTGATACAATGTTTGAAACAGCGGATTCATTTGCTGATACCATTGTTCAGGCAAAACAAAAAGGATATACGCAACTAGCAGAAGATCTAGAGAGGGAATACTATACAACGATTCCCGTCTTAAAGCAAATCTTTGAAAGCAATGGTTTTCACATAACCTTTACACAATTTAATCACTTTGTGTGGGTATTGGAGGCAACGAAACAATAGTAGAAAGAGGTTTTAAAATGAAAGTAGCAATCATTGGAGCAATGGAAGAAGAAGTGACGATTTTACGCGATAAAATTGAGAATCGTCAAGAAACAGTAATCGCAGGATGTGAATACTCAACAGGAACAATCAGCGGTGTGGAGGTTGTATTATTAAAATCAGGTATTGGAAAAGTAAATGCTGCGTTATCTACAGCCATCTTACTAGAGAAGTTCAAACCTGATTACGTTATTAACACAGGATCAGCAGGCGGCTTCCATCCAGAGTTAAACGTAGGGGATGCGGTTATTTCAACAGAAGTTCGTCATCATGATGTAGATGTAACGGTATTCAACTATGAATACGGTCAAGTGCCAAACTTGCCTGCAGCTTTTAAAGCAGATGATAAACTAGTTCATCTTGCTGAAGAAAGCGCTCTTGAAGTAACGGATATGAAAATTGTAAAAGGACTAATTGCTACAGGAGATTCGTTCATGAACGATCCTGTGCGCGTAGAGTTTGTTCGCTCTAAGTTTCCAGACCTGTATGCAGCCGAAATGGAAGCAGCGGCTGTCGCTCAAGTATGCTATCAATTTGGCGTACCGTTTGTTATTCTTCGTGCTCTTTCTGACATCGCCGGCAAAGAATCAAATGTTTCTTTTGAGCAATTTTTAGAAAAAGCGGCTGTTAACTCAACGAAATTAGTATTGAATTTTATTACAAAATTAAAATAAGCTGTTCGTAAAATATAGAGTTTGTTTTCGTCTACACTCTGCATCGTTTGTCATAACATGGGGTGTAGACTATATTTTTATTTAATTCCGACTTTATTTATAGGTTAAGTTATATTATTCGATAGCGAGGTGTTCAAGATTATGAAGGTAACCAAAAACGTTCATGAATTGATTGGAAACACACCTATGATTGAGATTACACAATTTGATTTACCCAGAGAAATCAGGATATTTGCTAAACTGGAATATGTTAATCCAGGAGGAAGTGTAAAAGATCGCTTAGGAAAAGAACTGCTGCAAGAAGCTCTTAGCTCTGGAAGACTGAAGCGAGGCGGAACGGTGGTTGAGCCTACTGCTGGGAATACGGGGATTGGGCTGGCTTTAGCTGCTCTTCAGCACGAAATAAACGTTATACTATGTGTTCCAGAAAAATTCAGTATTGAAAAACAGCAGCTTATGAAGGCTTTGGGGGCAACGGTGGTTCAAACGCCTACTGAAGCTGGTATGAAAGGTGCTATAAACAAGGCTCAAGAGCTGCTGCGTGAAATACCTGATTCTTATTGTCCTCAGCAATTTGCTAATCCGGCCAATCCTATGACTTATTACAAAACCTTAGGACCAGAAATATATGAACAGCTTGATGGAAAAATCGACGTGTTTGTAGCTGGAGCAGGTACGGGTGGAACATTTATGGGGACAGCAAAATTTTTGAAAGAAAAAAATCCTTTTCTAAAAACAGTCATTGTTGAGCCAGAAGGTTCGATTTTAAACGGAGGGAGATCCGGCCCTCACTTAACTGAAGGAATTGGAATGGAGTTCATCCCTGATTATATGGAGCGGTCTTATTTTAATGCTATTCATACTGTTGAAGATGTTTGTGCTTTTCAAAGAGTAAAAGAGCTGGCTTTAAAAGAAGGTTTACTAGTAGGAAGTTCTTCAGGAGCAGCCTTCGAAGCAGCCCTGCTCGAAGCAAAAAATGCAGAAAAAGGCGCTCATATTGTTACCATTTTTCCCGATAGCAGCGAACGGTACTTAAGTAAAAATATTTACGGTGGAGGAAGATAAGATGAAACGTAAAACACAGTTGATTCATGGCGGAATTGTTGGCGATGAACAGACGGGTGCTGTCTCTGTTCCTATTTATCAAGTGAGCACTTACAAACAAGAGGGAGCTGGAAAACATACGGGATACGAGTATTCGAGAACCGGTAACCCTACACGACACGCCTTAGAAGAACTTATTAAAGAAATTGAAGGAGGGTATGCTGGGTTTGCGTTTGGATCTGGTATGGCAGCTACTACTGCTGTATTCATGCTGTTTAACAGCGGAGATCATGTGTTAATTACAGATGACGTATACGGAGGAACGTACAGAGTGATTACAAAAGTACTGAGCCGTATTGGCATTGAAGCTAGTTTTATTGATACAAGTGACATCGAAAATATTAAGAAAGAAATTCGCCCCAACACAAAAGCTATTTATATCGAGACTCCCACAAATCCTCTCCTAAAAATAACTGACTTGCAGCAGGCTTCTTCAGTAGCTAAACAGCATCATTTACTTACCATCGTTGATAACACATTCAGTACCCCGTATTGGCAAAATCCTATCGAAAAAGGAGCGGATATTGTTCTGCACAGTGCAACTAAGTATCTAGGCGGCCACAGTGACGTTGTAGCAGGGCTAGCCGTTGTGAATTCGCCTAAATTGGCAGAAGACCTTCATTTTATTCAAAATGCGACTGGAGGCATTTTAGGACCCCAAGATTCTTGGCTTTTAATGAGAGGGGTTAAAACATTAGGAATACGAATGGAAGAACATGAATTCAACACTGGGAAAATAGTAGAATTTTTACTTGCTCATCCTGCTGTTACAAAAGTATATTATCCAGGATTAAAAACCCATCCAAACCACCTCATTGCTAAAAAGCAGGCAAGAGGTTTTGGGGGAATGGTTTCTTTTGATGTGGGAAGCGAAGAAAAAGCGGAACAAGTACTGAGCAAAGTCAAGTACTTTACATTAGCAGAAAGTTTAGGAGCCATTGAAAGCCTCATTTCCATTCCTGCCAAAATGACTCACGCTTCTATACCGAGCGACCGACGTAAAGAGCTAGGAATTACAGAGGGATTAATTCGTATTTCTGTAGGTCTTGAAGATGTAGAAGATTTAATTGAAGACTTAGAAGAGGCATTGAAATAAGGGTGGTAAAAATAGGATTTTCGTAGACCTATAGATCTATGATAAAGTAGAGTTATAACATTCTACTGAGAAGGTGATTGTATGAAAGCTCAACACATCAAAGCAAAAATTGAAGATTACAGCCGCTTTATTTACGTCCTTCTAGCCGTAAGTACATTCTTGTACATTGGTGTTATGATTGGCCAAGGTGAAAAAAGTGATATGCAGCTTGGAATAATGGAAGCGATCGTTATTCTTTTTGCCGCCCTTGCCTTTTATTTTAGTTATCAAACTAAAAAACTGAAAAAAGAACTAATGAAAGAAAAAGAATAATAGATATAAAAAGGCGATCATACATCGTCTTTTTTTTATGAGGGTTAAAGAAATAAAAAAATTCCCTATTTTTCAAAAAAACAGTTTACTTTTTGTGAGTCCGTGGATATAATTACCATTGTAAGGAAAATACTTTATTAAAAGGAGGTCGAGTCATATGTTAAGACGTTTATCAGTTATGGATCATCCAGCTTCAACTATGTCCAAAAATCGTCTATATACGTATACTATTCGGCCGTGTTCCTGTATCAAGTAACTTTCTTACCTTGATCATTAAAACACGTTAATTCACCACAGGTGCGAATAGTATCCCTGTGGTTTTTATTATTTTTCAGCCACAGGATGCTTATGCATTACTGTGGCTTTTTTGTGTATAAGGAGGTGATTGTAATGACACTGAACATTTTCTTTTTAACTATTACCATAAAGTCCCGTCAATACTCAGAGGAAGAAATTAAGCATGAACAGTATGTAAGACAATTAGAAGAAGAAATAAAAGACCGCAAGTATGAGTTTTATCGTCATTTCTAATTTGAACAGTGGAAAGGAGTGGATGAATGATGATTAATCAAAAAGGATATATCGTTGTATGGCTGCTTGTGGAGAAAGATTCCACCTAAATGATTAGTAGGGGGAGTAATGATGTGTTTGCTACGGATTATTATTTGGAAACTATTTTAAAAAAGAGCGGAAAGAAGGATTAATTATCCTTCTTTCCGCTCTTTTTTTTCTCTTTTTCGGCTCTGTAAAATTCGTGAAACATTTTCATCAGCGCTCGCTTTTCAATTCGCGAAACGTAACTTCTTGAAATATTTAATTCCTTTGCAATTTCTCGCTGGGTTTTTTCATCCTGCAGATCCAAACCGAAGCGGCCAACAATTACTTCCTTTTCTCGATCATCGAGGATATCGATGTATTCTTTTATTTTTTCTAATTCCATATTTAGTTGAATCATATCAATTACATCGTCTGATTCTGATTTTAATACATCAATCAAACTGATTTCATTTCCTTCTTTATCCTGGCCAATTGGATCATGCAGCGACACATCTTTTTTTGTTTTTTTGAGCGCTCGCAAGTGCATCAATATTTCATTTTCAATACAGCGTGCGGCGTAAGTAGCTAATTTTGTTCCTTTTCCTTGCGAATAACTTTCGATTGCTTTAATTAAACCGATTGTCCCAATTGAAATTAAATCCTCCGCATCCTCTCCCGTATTTTCAAACTTTTTAACAATATGCGCAACGAGTCGGAGATTGTGTTCAATAAGAAGGTTTCGCGCTTCTTGGTCTCCTTGTTCCATTAAAGATAAATATCTCTTTTCTTCAGCAGCAGACAAGGGTTGAGGAAACGCATTGTTTTTTACGTAGGAAACAAGGAAAACCAATTCTTTAAAGAAATAGCCTAGTGCGGTAAATAATGCAGACATCTCTTCACCTCCATAAGGGGATATCAACCTGTGAGAGACTAACATTACACTATATGTAAAAAGAAGGATGTCTTTGCCTGTACGTTTAAAATTCCCCCCGGGGACAAGAGAGTTTGAAAAAGTCCACAGATTTTTCTTTAGAGATAGTTAACAGCCTATACAGAGAAAAAGTATGTACATACGCTAGTAGTAGTTCATAGTGTAAGGAGGGAGAGTATGTACGGTTACGGAGGCTGCTGTTATCCTAATTATCCAGCATACCCATGTGGAGGAGGCTTCGGCTGGGGACTTGGATTGTTGATTGTTCTGTTTGTCCTGTTATTAATTTTCGGAAGCTTCTATTGGTTTTTTAGCTGCTGGTATTAAAAAAACTCATGCATGCGCATGAGTTTTTTTAGATGACATATCCTACCGAATAGAACCATTCATTTTTAAGAATTCTTAAGGAATTTTCGCTTTGTTTCTTAAAGAAGATGATTTATTCTATAATTAAGAAAAGAAGCAAGATGATAATATTCCTCTGTAAAAGTAAATGGAGCTCTATACTTTTTTTAGCTTGAAAGTACTAATCATCAAGCAAGCGAGTACGATAATTAAAAACATATAAAAGTGTGAAGGCAAATAAGGGACGCCCAAGTAGCTAAGAGTTAATAAACAACCTGCTGCGGTAATAGGGAGCCCTGTAAAATACCCAGTATTTTCTGTGATGTTAAAGCGGGCAAGACGAAGTGCTCCGCAAGCAATGTAACAGATGGTAACAATTGAACCTGCAGCACCAAAGTGAGACAAAATACTTTGATAAAGTAGTAGAGCTGGAGCGATGCCAAATGATATAATATCGCACATGGAGTCCAGTTGTTTTCCAAGTTCAGATTCAATTTGCAGCTTTCTGGCTACCATGCCGTCGAATCGGTCTGCTAACGCTGCTAAAAAAATTAGTAATAAACTTAAGTTCAATTCATTTTTCATGACAAATAAAATAGCAAAGCTTCCTAAACTTAAATTAACAATCGTTAAGGAGTTTGCCGCTTGGGATCTCAGCTTTTTAATTGTATGATCTAGATAGTCTAATAAAAACAATTTCCTCACTCCTTTAAAGGATGGAATGAACTAAAGGTAAAAATAATGGTAATTTCATTGTAGACGCAAACCTTATTCTAGTAAAGAACTATTCAGTATGTGGAGGTAAAATTATTGTTGCAGCACCTGTATCGAACGTTTATTGAGCTTACGAATCACCAAGGATCATCGAAGCTCATTCGAAAATTCACTTTCTCTAAATGGAGTCGGTTTGTTATACCCTCCTATACAAAAGTTTTTAAAGTAAATAAAGAAGAAATGGACAAGCCTCTGCATCACTATCAAAACTTACACGAGCTATTTATTCGCCGTTTGAATCCTTCTGCCCGTCCGGTCGATCAGCAGAAAGACAGCGTTGTCAGTCCTGTAGATGCAAAGATAGAAGCATATGGAGTCATTACGCCTCAAAAAGAAATGATTGTAAAAAACAAACCCTATTCTATACAGGAAATGGTTTCAAATGATCTCATTCTTGAAAAATATATAGAGGGACAGTTTATTATTCTCTATCTTAGTCCGAAAGACTATCATCGCATTCACAGTCCTCTTAAAGCCCAAGTGGGGAATACGTGGACCGTTGGACAAAAGTCTTATCCAGTAAATTCATTAGGAATCAAGTACGGGAAAGAACCGCTGGTGAAAAATTTCCGGAAGCTCACGGAGTTAACGTTTGAAAATGGTCACATGCTGATGGTAAAAGTAGGAGCCATGTTTATCAACAGCATTGAAGCGGTTTCTAAAAAAGAAGTAGTCGAAAAAGGGGAGGAAATGGCTTACTTCACGTTTGGTTCGACCGTCATTTTATTATTTGAGAAGAACTCAATCACTTTTGATTCTAACGTTCACTCAGGTTCTTATGTAAAGTATGGAGAACCAATTGCTCATTTGAAAAAATAGAGCCTATATAATAAAAGAGTAGATAGATAAATGAAGATGCAGCTTTCTTTTATTAAGAAGGCTCTTTTATTCGTTAAGAAGGAATTTGTATGTTAATCTTTAATGATCTTCTTTCAATTTCCTCTTCAATTAATTTTATAAAATCAGGGCTTAATTGCAGTTCGGTTGCTTTGCTGTATGATTCAATAAGCAGCTCATCTGATAATTTTCTCATAAGATTGCCGCCACCTCCTACTAAAATAAATATCCTAAAAAGTTATATTTAAATGCTAATAAATTCCTTATTTATAATCTAACATGAATCAAATAAAGGAACAATCGTTCTGTTATCCACAGCTTTCGGTGGATAAAATGTGGGTATGTTGTTTATAATTACCATTAATTGCTGAACTATAACAGAGGATAATGTGTATAAACTTATCCACATAATTAGGCTTATCATTTTTTGTCGAAAACTTTTAACAGAATTTGTTTACCACTTACCCTATTTGATAAGTAATAAACGTTTTCTGCACTATTTTTTATTTTAAGTTTGCAGAGAGTGAATATATCGTAAGCCCACGAACAAATAGAGGTTTGCTACCTTTTGTCAATAACTTTCTGTATAAAGTTAAAGCATTCACAAGGCATATCCTTTATACTAAGAAAAGACCTGTTTTTGAAGAGAATAAAATTTTAGGTTGGAAAATAACAAGAAGTCGTTATAATGATAGACGGCGTTAATTTTAGTATGTAACTATATATTCGAGGTGCATGATACGTGTTGAAACTTTTTTTACCAAATGAACATGTGAAAAACGTGTTTCAAATTAAGCCAGACGATTTGAAAGAGCGCGGAATAAAAGGAATTATTACCGACTTAGATAACACGTTGGTGGAATGGGATCGCCCTGATGCCACTCCGGAATTAATTGAGTGGTTTCAGTTAATGAAAGATAGTGGAATTAAAATTACGATTGTATCGAATAATGTGGAGAAACGAGTCAAGCTGTTTTCAGATCCAGTTGGACTTCCATTTGTATATAAAGCACGCAAACCGATGCGTAAAGCATTTAGGAGAGCTCTTCGTGATATGGAGCTGCAAAAAGATGAGGTTGTAGTTATTGGCGACCAGCTTTTAACGGATGTATTAGGAGGAAATCGTCTCGGCGTATATACAGTTTTGGTTGTACCAGTTGCGCAAACAGATGGATTTGTAACGAAATTTAACCGTAAAATGGAACGAAGAATTCTAGGTTGGATGAAACGAAAAGGTATGATTAACTGGGAGGATTAAAACGTGAGTGAAGAAAAATTACAGTGCGTAGGATGCGGAGTGGAGATTCAAACAGAACGACCGGATGAACTTGGCTATGCTCCAAAATCAGCACTAGAAAAAGAAGCTATTATTTGCCAGCGATGCTTTCGCTTGAAGCATTATAATGAAGTACAAGATGTTTCCTTAACAGACGATGATTTTTTAAAAATCTTAAATGGAATTGGTCAAACGGACGGTTTGGTTGTAAAAGTTGTAGATATCTTTGACTTTAACGGCAGCTGGTTACCTGGTTTGCATCGATTTGTTGGAAATAACAAGGTTCTTTTAGTGGGAAATAAAGCAGATTTACTGCCAAAGTCTATAAAGAAAAATAAACTCATTCATTGGATGAAGCGAGAAGCGAAAGAGCTTGGGCTAAAATCAGTGGATGTGTTCCTTATGAGCGCGCAAAAAGGACAAGGAATTCGCGAAATTGCCGAAGCCATTGAACATTACCGCGAAGGTAAAGATGTATATGTTGTGGGATGTACAAACGTTGGTAAATCAACATTTATTAATGCCATTATTAAAGAAGTAACGGGAGAAAAAGATATTATTACTACATCTCAATATCCGGGTACAACGCTGGATATGATTGATATCCCGCTTGATAACGGCGCGTCTTTATATGATACGCCTGGCATTATTAATCACCATCAAATGGCTCACTATGTAGATAAACGCGACTTAAAGTTAATTTCTCCTAAAAAAGAAATAAAGCCGAAGGTTTATCAGCTAAATGAAGGGCAAACGTTATACTTTGGAGGACTGGCGCGCTTAGATTATGTACAGGGAGGCCGCAAGTCATTAACATGTTATGTATCGAACGATTTGCATATCCATCGTACGAAGCTTGAAAAAGCAGATGAGTTGTATGAAAAGCAAGCAGGTGAACTGCTTCAGCCGCCGCGCCCAGAGCAAATGGATGAGTTTCCTGAACTGGTTGCACATGAATTTACAATAAAAAATGAAAAAACGGATATTGTTTTTTCAGGGCTTGGCTGGGTGACGGTTAATGAGTCAGGTTCAAAAGTTGTGGCGCATGCACCAAAAGGAGTCGGCGTATTTGTGCGCGATTCTTTAATTTAAACAAAAAGGGGAAAAAATCTTGAGTACATTATATGGGCTAGTTGGTTATCCGCTTGGGCATTCACTATCGCCATTGATGCAAAATGATGCCTTTAAACGTCTGAATATGGATGCTCATTATGAAGCTTTTCCAATTGAACCTGTTCATTTTGAGTCAGCCATTGGAGAGCTAAAAGATAAAAACATTCAAGGATTTAATGTCACGATTCCTTATAAAGTTGATATTATGAAGCATTTGGATGAAGTCGATCCATTAGCAAAGGCAATTGGCGCTGTAAATACAGTTGTTAATCAAGATGGCCGTTATATTGGATACAATACCGACGGAGAGGGGTATGTGACGTCTTTACTCAAAGCAGTAGAAGGAAGCTTATCCCAAAAAAGAATTTTAATTATTGGAGCTGGAGGGGCTGCAAAAGCTATTTTTTATACAATTGCAGCTCAGCATGCTCCCGACGTAATTGCGATATGCAATCGTACCGTTGAAAAAGCAGCTGTATTAGCTAACGAGCTGCCTTTTTCGACGAAAACGGCGGCGATGTCTATTTCTGATGCAGAAAAACAATTAGATACATTTGATATTATTATTAATACCACTTCAGTGGGAATGTATCCTAATGTTGATGAGCTGCCTTTAGCACTTACTTTCTTGCAAAAAGAAGCCGTAGTCAGCGATATTATTTACAACCCTTTAAAAACAAAGCTTTTAAAAGAGGCTGAAGCAAAAGGGGCAGGCACTCATAACGGTGTCGGTATGTTTGTACTGCAAGGTGCACTTGCATTTGAAAAGTGGACGAACGTCCGTCCTGACGAAGAGGCAATGGAACACATTGTTCTTTCAACACTAACTAAGAGATAAGATACAACGGAGGTTTTTATGTTAACAGGTAAACAAAAACGTTTTTTACGTTCAAAAGCACATCATTTAAATCCAATTTTCCAAGTAGGAAAAGGTGGAGTCAACGAGAATATGATTGGTCAAATTGCTGATGCATTAGAAGCAAGAGAATTATTAAAAGTAAGCATTCTGCAAAACTGTGACGAAGATCGTGACACGGTTGCTGCTCGATTAACAAAAGGAACAAAAGCAGAGCTTGTACAAGTGATTGGAAATACAATTGTATTATATAAAGAATCACGCGAAAATAAGCAGTTAATGCTTCCAAAAGTGAAATGAAATAGAGCGGGGAAACCCGCTCTATTTAAAAATGAAGTAAATTAAAGGAGTCGGGGATTGTTGAAGAGTATTGGAATTTTAGGTGGAACATTCAATCCGCCTCATTTGGGGCATTTAATGATGGCAAATGAGGTTTTGCATGCCTTGAAATTAGATGAGATATGGTTCATGCCGTCGTATATTCCACCTCATAAAACAATCAAAGAGCCTATTGAGCCATATCATCGTTTACAAATGCTAAAGCTAGCTATTGAAGAACATGATCAATTTATCCTGCAGCCGATTGAATTTGAGCGCAAAGAGCCTTCATATACATATGATACGATGAGAATACTAACGGAGAAATATCCAACGTATCAGTTTCATTTCATCATTGGTGCTGATATGGTAGAATATTTGCCGAAGTGGTATGAAATTGATGAATTAGTCAATTTGGTTACATTTGTAGGTGTAAAACGCCCGGGGTATACCATTACGTCCCCTTACCCGATAAAAGAAGTAGAAGTTCCGCAGTTTGATGTCTCCTCTTCCTTTATTCGCGAACGAGTAGTAAAGAAAGAAACCATTCGTTATTTTATACCTGCTGGTGTTAAACAATATATCGAGGAGAATCAATTATATGAATCGAACTGAGGCATTAGCAATCGTAAAGAAACAGTTAACAGAACGTCGTTATATTCATACTGTCGGGGTAATGGAAACAGCAATTGAATTAGCTAAGCGTTTTGAAGCAGACGAAAAAAAAGCAGAACTGGCTGCTATTTTTCATGACTATGCCAAGTTTCGTCCAAAGGAAGAGATGAAGCAAATTATTATTGATCAAAACATGAACCCTTCTTTATTGGAATACAATACCGAATTATGGCATGCTCCAGTAGGCGCGTTTTTAGTGAGAAATGAAGTAGGGATTACGGATAAGGAAGTATTGGATGCAATTGCTTACCATACATCCGGAAGACCTGGCATGACGTTACTTGAAAAAATTGTGTACGTTGCTGATTACATTGAACCCGGAAGGAGATTTCCAGGTGTTGATGAAGTGCGGGAGTTAGCTAAAACGGACTTAAATGCAGCACTTATTCAATCACTGAAAAACACCATTTCTTTTTTAATGACTAAACATCAGGCCGTTTATCCCGATACGATGATGACATATAATGATTTAATCTTAGGAGGTCAAACACATGACTGAACGTGAATTGCTATCTCTTGTTGTAGAAGCAGCAGACGATAAAAAAGCAATCGATATCGTAGCGTTAAATATGGAAGGAATCTCACTTGTGGCAGATTATTTTGTTATTTGTCACGGTAACTCAGATAAACAAGTGCAGGCAATCGCTCGTGAAATTAAAGAAAAAGCACACGAACAAGGCATTTCTGTGAAGCGTTTAGAAGGATTTGAGCAGGCTAAGTGGGTTCTTGTTGATCTTGGAGATGTTGTGGTTCACATTTTCCATAAAGATGAGCGCGGATATTATAACTTAGAACGCTTATGGGGAGATGCACCATTTGTAAGTTCAGAAGAGCTACAGCTATGAGCAGGTACGGAGAATTTGCCTACGTATATGATCAGCTAATGGCAGACGTTCCGTATGACGATTGGGCTGAATTTTTTAATCAGCAGGTGGCAAAAGCGAAAACAAAGCCTGACAGTATATTAGACCTTGCCTGCGGCACGGGGGAACTCTCCGTTGGATTTGCACAAGAAGGTTTCTCCGTAGTAGGCGTTGATTTGTCTGATGATATGCTTATGGTAGCCCAGGAAAAGGCGGCAGAAGCAGGGGTAACGCTATCTCTTTTTCAGCAAAACATGGCGGAACTTGAGTTATTGAAAGAGTTCGACTGTGTAGTAATCTTTTGTGATTCTTTGAACTATTTGCAAAGTGATAAAGAAGTTCAAGAAACCATTCAACGTGTATATAAGCACTTAAAACCAGGTGGGCTCTTTGTATTTGATGTTCATTCAGTGCACAAGATGAAGGACGTATTTGGAAATCAATCTTTTTCTTACGTTGATGAAGACGTGTCATATATTTGGAACTGCACCTATGACGATACAGACATGCGCGTAGAGCATGATATTACGTTTTTTGCTTATGATGAAGAAATGGATGCATATCATCGCTTTGATGAGGTGCATGCTCAGCGCACTTGGTCGATTGACCATTATCAATCTTGGCTGGGCGAAGCTGGTTTTATAAATATAGAAGTAAGTGCAGATTTCAAAATGAGTGAGCCTACTTCAAACAGTGAGCGCATCTTTTTCTCTGCGCAAAAAAAAGAAGCCGAGTAGAGGCTTCTTTTTTTGTTTCAAAGCAGGATTTCTACAGAAATTATGGAATAAGACTATCAAACTGATTGTGAACAAGCTCAATGTCTTCGTCAAATTTTTCATGTGTTTTTTGAAATACGTGCACAAACATCTCTCCGAGTTCAGCTTCTAAAACTTTAATACCTTCTCCGGTTACACCGCCTTTTACGCATACTTTATCCTGCAAGGTAGGAAGCGTAAATATTTCTTTTTCCAACAGTTTTCCCATTCCAATAATCATATCACTGGCCATGACGGTAGCTTCTTCTTCAGAAATATTTGTTTCTTGAACTGCTGCATCAATAAAGCGTTGAAGCAAAAAGCTGAAGAATGCAGGACCGCAGCTTACGATATCGGATGATACGCGCGTAATCGTTTGATCAATAGCCACAGGCTTTGACATAGATGAAAATAATTCATGTAAATAATTTTGGTAAAAAGGCGTACATCTTTCTCCAAACGTGAAAAGAGAAACACCTGCTAATGCCCGATTCGTAATGCTAGGGATAATTCTAGCTGCTTGACTCGGAATGAGGCGTTCGATTTGTTCTACGCTAATTGGACTGGTAATGGATACAATGCAATGATCTTTCGTCAGCAGTGGTTCTAATTTTATTAAAAGGGGGTGAATATCCAATGGCTTAACACAAATAAAAATGACTTTGGATGCGTGAACAACTTCTTCAGCTGTATCAGCAACATGAATTTTTTTATGCTGCTGTTGAATCTCTTTGGCTCTTTTTTTTGTGCGATTCATAATAGTAATTTTAGAAGGACGTACGGCTTTTGATTCAATAAACGCATCAATTAATATTTTCCCCATGTTTCCTGTTCCGATAAACCCTATGTTCACTGATTCATTCCCTCCTTCAAAAGCCTTTTCTTCTAAACACTATGAAGACATAATGGAATTTATGACGTTACTTCAAAATTCAAAGGAGTGTACAATTTGACTTTTTCAAAAAAACACTGGCTAATCGGGTGTATTTGCTTAGCAGTTGGCTTGGCTTTTTATATCTATCGCACAGGTGGAGAGAAACCGGAAAGTTCTCTTCAAACCTCAGATATGATAAGGGCAGAATCTTCTGCTGCAAAAAAAGGAGAGTCGTCTGATCAAGTAATTTCGAGCCAAGATTCTCCGTTTGTTATGGTGGATATTAAAGGAGCTGTTCAGAAGCCTGGTGTATACCAGCTTCCGAAAGATGCAAGGGTAAAAGATGCTCTAGCACAAGCCGGAGGCGCTACGAAAGAAGCGGACTTAAGACAGCTCAATTTAGCTAGCAAGCTACAAGATGAAATGGCAGTTTACATTCCAGCTGCTGGAGAAGAAATCCCGCCTTCATCTCCTGTTTCTTCAATCTCTTCCTCAGGAACTTCAAACGATCAGCCCCTTGTTAATATCAATACAGCGAACACTGATGAACTGCAAACGTTAAATGGCATTGGACCTTCAAAAGCGAGTGCCATCATTTCATATCGAGAGGAAAATGGCTTATTTCAAACAGTAGAGGATTTGGGGCAAGTATCAGGTATTGGCGAGAAGTCGCTAGAAAAAATCAAAGCTCAAATTACGGTACAGTAGAGACTTATTGACGAAAAAGGAAAAGAAACGCTACACTATGAAAGAGACAAGTATAATGATAATTATTCAGTTTTAAATAAAAAGGTAGGGAATGAGATGAACCGGATTTCATGGGATCAATATTTTATGGCACAAAGCCATTTGCTAGCTTTAAGAAGCACTTGTGAACGTCTGGCTGTTGGGGCTACAGTGGTGCGTGATAAACGTATTATAGCTGGAGGATACAACGGCTCGATCAGCGGAGGCGTGCATTGTGCTGACGAAGGTTGTTATGTGATTGATGGACACTGTGTAAGAACTGTCCATGCAGAAGTGAATGCACTCTTGCAGTGTGCTAAGTTTGGTGTGAAAACAGAAGATGCGGAAGTATACGTCACGCATTTTCCGTGTTTAAACTGCTGTAAAGCCCTTATTCAAGCGGGAATTAAAACAGTATATTACGCTAATGATTACAAAAATCACCCGTATGCTGTTGAGTTATTTCAACAGGCGGGAGTGAAAACAGCAAAAGTTGAACTTGATGAAGCAGTCATTGACTTAAAAAGTAAAGAGAAGCTTCAATTTGTGACGGATGTTCTCGCTCGTTTAGAAAAAAGCGGAGCGGACGAAGTAGAAGTGATGAATTTACAGCGTGAAGCTCTCGCTTTATTTACGGCAAATTAAAGGTGAAAGAGGTTTTTTACTATGTAACAGTAAGAAGCCTCTTTCTTTTAAGAAGAAAGGAGCTAAAAGTGAAAGGATATTATATTTACTGTGCTTTTAGCATGATGATAGCTTTATATGTATATGATAATTATTCTGCTGTAAGCCTGTTTTTGCTAATCGTGCTCTTCATTTTTCAATGGCTACAATGTCCGAGGAAAGTGGTTATTGCTTCTGCACTGTTGAGTGTTTTGTGCGTCTACCTATTAGCTGAGACAAATAAGCATAACAAAACGGTTCTTTTAGCTGAATCTTCTTCTTTTACAGGCGAAATTTCATCTGTGCCGCATAGTGACGGCGACAAGCTTACTTTTAAGTTTACGGTTCAAAATGAAGAGGTCATGGCTTTTTATAAACTAAAAACGTTGGAAGAGAAACAGCAGCTCGAAAAGCTAACGATTCATCAAGTTTGTCAACTAGCGGGGCAATTAACTTCTCCTTCACCTGCCCGCAACCTTCATGCATTTGATTATCAGCAATATTTGTACCATCAGTCTATTCATTGGCAGCTTAACGTTAAGAGACTTGATTTGGTAAAATGCCAGCTCCCCACTCTAACTCCACTTACGTACCTTACCTTTATTCGTCAAAAAGGAATTAATTATATTCAACAAAATATGTCGGATCCAGGCGCTGGGTTTATGCAGGCACTAATTTACGGCGAGCGCACCGGCATCGAAGAAGAGAGTATCAAGCGCTATCAGCAATTTGGTTTAATACACTTGCTTGCCATATCAGGTCTTCATGTTGGACTGCTGACAGCAATGTGTTTTTATTTGCTCATTCGGATTGGAATAACGCGCGAGCGAGCCATTACGCTTTTACTTTTGCTTCTTCCTGTATACATGGTTTTGGCTGGTGGCAGCGCTTCAGTTGTCCGAGCTGTTTTTATGAGTATGCTGATGCTTATATCGATAAAAATACAAAGAAAAATTCTTTTAGTTGATAGCATCAGCCTTGCTTTTATGGCCATGCTGCTTTTTAAGCCGTACTATTTATTTGATGTAGGATTTCAGCTTTCTTTTGCCGTTAGTTTTGCATTGATTTTATCGAGTCAGACGATTTTACCCCGTTTTCATTCTTCTTTCAGCCAGCTCATGGCTGTTTCAGCGATTGCACAAATCAGTTCACTTCCTTTACTGCTGTACTATTTTTATGGAGTATCTCTCCTCAGTTTGCCATTAAATATGGTGTTTGTACCTCTGTTTTCTCTTGTTATATTACCTCTTTGTTTGCTCATTCTTTTTGTTCGTATCCTCTTGCCGGGAGTGAGTGAACTGCTGGAGCAAATTCTTCATGTTCTTTTACTTGTTTGTGAAAAATTGCTTGGCTTTTTTGAGTGGATTCCCGCTGATTTTGTAACAGGAAAGCCCCACATTGTGCTGTTTTTGGGCATGTACGTATGCATTTATGCTTTATTTGTGGCGGTCGAAGAAGGGGAATTTTTCGTTCGCTATATGTTTCTTCTCCTGGCATTGTTAGCCGCCCAATGTATGTATCCTTATTTGAATCCAAAAGGAACGGTCACAATGGTCGATGTAGGACAAGGAGACTGCTTTATCATTGAGCTTCCTTATCGAAAAGGTGTGTATATGATCGATACCGGAGGAACGGTTTCATTTCCAAAAGAACCATGGCAAAAACGCCGTTCTTCTTTTGACGTGGGAGAAGACGTACTTGTTCCGTTTTTGCATTCAAAAGGAATAACAAGGGTCGATAAAATGATTATCACACATGGTGATTATGATCACGCAGGGGCGGCACAGCATTTATTTTCACAAGTGGCTGTAGGAGAGCTGGTGCTTGGAGAAAAAGCTGAATTAAATGAGGTAGAGACTGGTTTGGTAATCGCTGCTCAAAAACAAAGCGTACCTGTTCACATTGTTCAGCAAGGAGATAGCTGGCAAGATGGAGGTGTGTTATTTCAGATTATTTCTCCGACAGGTTTCGAAGAAACGAGCAATAACGGCTCGATTGTAATAGACGCTAAGTTAGGAAATTTAAGATGGCTATTCACCGGAGATTTAGAAAAGGAAGGAGAACAAAGAATATTGAAAGACTTTCCAAATCTTAAAGCAGATGTATTAAAAGTTGGGCACCATGGCAGTAAAACCTCAACTTCAGAAGAGTTTGTTCAACATTTAAATCCTAAAGTAGCGCTTGTTTCAGCGGGACAAAAAAATCGTTATGGTCATCCTCATCAAGAAATATTAGAGCTTCTGAAAAGCTGCGGGGTGTATATTTATCGAACGGATGAAGATGGTGGAGTAATGTATGAATTTACAAAAAAGTCAGGAACGTTTTCAAAGCAACTTCCATAGTCTATAGTAAGAAAAACGAACTAAAAAAGACTGCTAAGAAGCAGCCTTGAAGCAATTTTACGAACCCAAGTAGTGAATCACAGTTGCAATAACAAATAAGGCAGTGAAAAAGCCAAATGAAACACCAAATCCTACGGCAGAATCGACAGCGTCGTTGCGTTTACTTTGGACACTTTCTTCAAATTGGTTCATTAACACCCCTCCTGTTTACAGTATAGTCTAACTTTTTTAAAAAATCTAGACAATTTAAAAGCGTTTTCACAAACTGACAACAGTTAACAACTATACTTTACGAGCATGAGGAGAAAATAGAGATAAGGGTTTAATCATTAACAAATAAGTAACCTAGGGCTTATATTGTTAATGTTTATCATAAACTGAGGAATTGTCGTTTTAAGGCAATTCCTTTTGTATTGTTGCCAAAAACTCATAACACCTTTACGATAGAAATTGTATTTTGTTTATCAGTAACTATACATAATCAATATAGATGAATAAAAAAGAGGAGCGTATATACGTTGGCAGTTGATAGCTTAAAAAGTATTACCAAAAATAATATAGCCCCCGTTTACTTAATACACGGGGTCAATGCATTTATGAGTAAAAAGATTAGAGATAAAATCGTCGACTATACGTTGAATGAAGAAGATAAAGAATTTAACTTGTCACTATACGATTTAGAAGAAACATCGATTGATCAAGTTCTAGAAGATGCTGAAACGCTTCCTTTTTTAGGAGACAAGCGTGTAGTCGTTGCGAAAAATGCAGCATTTTTAACGGCTGAAAAATCGAAAGATAAAGTAGAGCATGATCTAGCAAAACTTCAGCAATATGTGGAGCAGCCCCCGTCTTTTTCAACGTTAATTCTGCTAGCTCCTTATGAAAAGCTGGATGAAAGAAAAAAAATAACAAAATTATTAAAAAAACAAGCAGCTTACATCGAAGCGAACGAATTTGGTGAAAAAGAAATGAAGCAGTGGATTCATAATTTACTTTCAAAAGATGGAGTGAATATGGATGAAGATGCTGTGACGCTCCTTATTCAGCTTGTGGGTCTTAATGTAACGCTTGTGACAAATGAAATTGAAAAAATGGTGTTATACGTTGGACAAGGCGGAGTTATTACAAAAGAAGTTGTGCTTAAGCTTGTGGCAAAAACGCTTGAACAAAATGTATTTACGCTTATTGACGCTGTTATTCAGCGAAAGGTTTCTACTGCTTTAAATATGTATCAGGATTTATTGCGTAATAACGAAGAGCCTATTAAAATTTTATCTTTGTTAGCGACGCAGTTTCGCTTGATTTATCATACGAAGCAGCTGTCTAGTCAAGGGTACGGTCAGCAGCAAATTGCTCAAACGATTAAGGTACATCCGTTTCGTGTGAAAATTGCTTTGCAGCAGAGCAGAAGTTTTGAGGAACAGCAGCTTAAAGAAATTTTAAAGGATTTAGCAGAGGCAGATTATGAAATGAAGACGGGGAAAATGGATAAAGCGCTTATTTTACAGCTGTTTTTATTAAAAAGAGCGCAATAAAAAAACGATCCTAATGGGATCGTTTTTGTCTCAATTATGCAGATAAACCGTTAAGTTTTACTGCTAAGCGAGATTTTTGACGAGCTGCAGCATTTTTGTGGATAATACCAGATTGTGCAGCTTTGTCTAATTTTTTAGAAGCAACAGCAAATGCTGCTTTTGCGTTATCTACATCGTTGTTTTCAACTAAAGCTTCAAAGTTTTTGATTGCAGTACGCATAGCTGATTTAGCTTGAATGTTATGAGCACGGCGAGCTTCAGTAGTTTTTACACGTTTGATAGCTGATTTAATGTTTGGCATCCGTTTCACCTCCCGAAATGATAACAATCGAGATTATATAGAACTCGACATTCTTCACAATAAGAACAAAAGATATTTTATCAAACACAAGGACAGAATGCAATAGCCTTGACAAGGAATTTTATATGACAGACCTCTCTTCAAAAGCTTGTAGCTGATATTGCGCCTTTCTTTCCACTTTTCATTTCTTAAATGCATGAATCTGCCAGTCCTCGGTGACAATAATTCCAACAAAGATTGTCTAGGAGGTTAAGAAGTGGAAAAAGAACTTGATTTAAGTCAATATAGCGTGCGCACGGATTTAGCTGTCGAAGCAAAAGACATAGCGTTAGAAAACCAGCCTAAACCGAATAACCAGTCAGAAATCAAAGGCGTAATTGTAAAAGAAAAAGAAGAACAAGGTGTCAAAATTTCAATGGTAGAAATTACGGAAGAAGGCGCAGAAGCAATCGGTAAGAAAAAAGGCCGATATGTAACCCTTGAATCGGTAGGTATTCGCGAGCAGGATACTGAAAAGCAAGAGGCCATGGAAGAAGTATTTGCTAAAGAGCTGAATTTTTTTATTAAAAGCCTCAACATTCCAGATGATGCTAGCTGTCTTGTAGTGGGTCTTGGAAACTTAAGTGTTACACCAGATGCGCTTGGACCAAAGGCAGTAGATAATTTGTTGATTACAAGACATTTGTTTGAGCTACAGCCTGAAAGCGTGCAAGATGGCTTTAGACCCGTTAGCGCCATTGTTCCGGGAGTAATGGGAATGACGGGTATTGAGACAAGTGATATTATCTTTGGCGTTGTAAAGAAAGTGAATCCAGATTTTATCATTGCAATCGATGCGCTGGCCGCTCGTTCGATTGAACGGGTAAATGCTACCATTCAAATTTCAGATTCAGGTATTCATCCGGGGTCTGGGGTTGGAAACAAGCGCAAAGAAATCAGTTATGAAACACTTGGCATTCCAGTTATTGCAATAGGTATTCCAACGGTAGTGGATGCTGTTTCCATTACAAGCGATACAATTGACTTTATCTTAAAACATTTCGGCCGAGAAATGAAAGAGCAGGGAAAGCCGTCTAAGTCGCTGCTTCCGTCCGGTATGACGTTTGGAGAAAAAAAGAAGCTCACGGAGGATGACTTACCCAATGAAGAGCAGCGTCAAACGTATCTCGGGATGATTGGCACCCTTCCTGATGAAGAAAAAAGACGTCTTATTCATGAAGTGCTTGCACCTTTAGGTCATAATTTGATGGTTACGCCAAAAGAAGTGGATATGTTTATTGAAGATATGGCTAATGTAGTTGCAGGAGGACTTAACGCTGCTTTGCATCATGAAGTGGATCAAGAGAACTTTGGAGCATATACTCATTAATACGCTTTTAGATGAATGAGTTCTTCACAATATAGTCATAATGGTTAGTACTACAGAAGATAAAGAAGTAAGGGGCCTAATAATATGATTAAATTCACTTTAAAATCAGTAGTGCTAACCATTTTTTTACTGTGCGTCGTATTTTTAGGGATGCAGACGGCTCAGCAAGGATTGATTAAAATGAAGGGATATAATGATCCTTCGATTGAACATGTTATTAATGTGTCTAAAACGTCAGATGGTCAGGTGGAAGCTGCAGTTTTAGGTTCAAAAAAAGTCGTGAATATTGATGAAAAACAGCAGTTTCTAGAAAAACGAAAGGCTTTTAACTTTTTCTCCTCGCTAGGTCAAAGTCTAGCGGAAGGCGTGAAAAGTACAATAGGAAAAGCTTTTAAGGCTATCCATCATCTTCTTAATTAAAAGCAGAATTTCTTTCTGCTTTTTTGTATGGAAAAATCCCCAATGGAATGCTTATTGAATGTTGACGAATGTGTTGTTATAATTTAGTTTAGTGTATTTTGCCGATTTTCAGTAGGAGTGAAAAAAATATGGATAGAGAAGCAAGATTGAAACGACAATCGAAAATTAGAAACTTTTCGATTATTGCTCATATAGACCACGGTAAGTCAACATTAGCAGACCGTATTTTAGAAAAAACAAATGCGTTAACACAGCGAGAAATGAAAGCTCAGCTTTTAGATTCGATGGATTTAGAACGTGAACGTGGAATTACCATAAAATTAAATGCTGTGCAGCTTCAATACAAAGCAAAAGATGGAGAAGAGTATACTTTTCATCTAATTGATACACCGGGACACGTCGATTTTACATATGAAGTGTCGCGAAGTTTAGCCGCGTGTGAAGGTGCTATTCTAGTAGTAGATGCAGCTCAAGGTATTGAAGCTCAAACATTAGCAAACGTGTATTTAGCACTTGATAACAATCTTGAAATTTTACCTGTCATTAATAAGATTGACCTGCCGAGTGCAGAGCCAGAGCGAGTGCGCCAAGAAGTTGAAGACGTAATTGGATTAGATGCGTCGGAAGCTGTATTAGCTTCAGCTAAAGCAGGAATTGGTATCGAAGAAATTTTAGAACAAATTGTTGAAAAAGTTCCTGCTCCTGAAGGGGATCCAGATGCACCGCTTCAAGCGCTGATCTTTGATTCATTTTATGATGCATACCGAGGTGTAGTTGCATCTATTCGTATCGTACAGGGACGAGTAAAAGTAGGCGACAAAATTAAAATGATGGCAACAGGAAAAGAGTTTGAGGTAACGGAGCTAGGTGTGTTAACGCCAAAAGCCGTTGCTAAAGATGAACTTTCTGTTGGCGACGTAGGTTTTTTAACAGCAGCTATTAAAAACGTTGGAGATACGCGAGTAGGGGACACGATTACTCTTGCTAAAAATGGAGCAAGTGAACCTCTTCCTGGTTATCGTCGTCTGAATCCAATGGTATACTGCGGACTGTATCCAATTGATACAGCGAAGTATAACGATCTTCGTGAAGCACTAGAAAAGTTAGAGCTAAATGACTCTGCACTTCAGTTTGAACCAGAGACGTCTCAGGCCTTAGGGTTTGGTTTCCGATGTGGATTCTTAGGGTTGCTTCACATGGAAATTATCCAAGAGCGTATTGAGCGCGAATTTAAAATTGATTTAATTACAACAGCTCCAAGCGTTATTTATGACGTGTATTTAACAGACGAGACTCACCTGTCTGTAGATAATCCGTCTAATATGCCGGACCCACAAAAGATTGAACGCGTGGAAGAACCGTATGTAAAGGCAACGATGATGGTACCAAACGATTATGTTGGTGCTGTGATGGAGCTTTGTCAGAAGAAGCGGGGCAACTTTATTGATATGCAGTACTTGGATGCTAATCGCGTGAGTATTGTATACGAAATTCCGCTAGCTGAAATTGTATATGATTTCTTTGATCAATTAAAATCAAATACAAAAGGCTACGCGTCGTTTGATTACGAGCTTATCGGATATCAGCCTTCGAAACTTGTGAAGATGGATATTCTCTTAAACGGCGAAACGGTCGATGCACTGTCCTTTATCGTGCACAGAGATTCGGCTTACGATCGTGGTAAAGTCATTGTAGAAAAGCTTAAAGAGCTTATTCCACGTCAACAGTTCGAAGTGCCGATTCAAGCGGCAATCGGTCAAAAAATTGTGGCGCGTTCAACAATTAAAGCCATTCGTAAAAACGTTTTAGCAAAATGTTACGGAGGAGATATCTCTCGTAAACGTAAACTTCTTGAAAAACAAAAAGAAGGTAAAAAACGTATGAAGCAGGTCGGTTCTGTTGAAGTACCGCAGGAAGCATTTATGGCTGTGCTTCGCATGGACGAAGATTAATAGCTGAAATTCTATTATTTAACATGTCAAATTAGTTTTGAAAATCAAGCTAATCTGATACGATAGTAAAGAGTTTTGAGCGCTGTAAATAAGTGTGAACGAACATAGATAAAAATACCGCAGAGAGACTCTGCGGTATTTTTATCATTTATAAATGTGATTGAGGTGAAAGTCCATGGTGAAGGCAGCATATCTGCATATCCCGTTTTGTCATCATATTTGTCACTATTGTGACTTTAATAAAGTGTTTTTTAAAAATCAGCCCGTTATGCCGTATTTGGAAAGCATGCGAGAAGAAATGAAACAAACAGTCGAACGTTATCCAACGACCAATTTAAACACGATATTCGTTGGGGGTGGAACGCCCACAGCGTTAGATGAACAGCAGCTAGAGTATTTTTTAGAATCCATTCGTATGTATCTTCCTTATGACGAAAAAGGTGAGTTTACATTTGAAGCGAATCCGAATGAATTGACGAAAGAAAAACTTCAGCTTCTTCATGATTATGGCGTGAATCGTTTAAGCATTGGTGTACAAACGTTTAATGAAAGATTATTGGAGAAAATTGGACGTGTGCATTCAAATAGACAGGTATTTGATTGTGTTGAGCAAGCGAGAAAGATTGGAATGTCGAATATAAGCTTAGACTTAATTTATAGCCTGCCGGAACAAACGGTAGCTGATTTCTCTTCTACGCTTCAAACCGCTTTTTCATTAGAGGTAGAGCACATGTCTGCCTATTCGTTGATTATTGAGCCTAAAACGGTATTTTATAATTTAATGAACAAAGGGAAACTGCCTCTGCCTGCTCAAGAAGAAGAAGCAGCTATGTATGAGCTGCTTATGAAAGAAATGGACAAACAAGGTTTTCATCAATATGAAATCAGTAATTTCGCAAAGCCAGGCTACGAGAGTATTCATAATCTAACCTATTGGAACAACGACGATTATTACGGAATTGGCGCAGGCGCACATAGCTATATAAACGGAATAAGACGAGCAAATATTGGACCATTAAAAAAGTACATTGATTCGGTCGAGCAAAAAGGAAATGCATATCTCAATGAAGTGAGCGTGACCGAGGCTGAAAAAATGGAAGAAGAAATGTTTTTGGGCCTTCGTAAAACGAAAGGAGTCTCAAAAGAGGAGTTTAAGAAAAAATTCAATCGAGAATTAAAAGATGTATTTGGAGAACCTATTCAAGAATACAAAGAGAAAGGACTTTTGGGTGAAGACAATAGCTCAGTCTTTTTAACACACAACGGTCGATTTTTGGGGAATGAAGTTTTTCAAGCCTTTATTGGGATAATCTAATATCAAATCGTTGACATCGCTATAGTGATTTGGTAATTTATTATTAGATTTAGCACTCAGAGTTTTAGAGTGCTAACAGAGGTGATGAAGCGTGCTTACTGATCGACAGTTATTAATTTTACAAGTCATTATTGATGATTTCATTCGATCTGCGCAGCCGGTAGGCTCTCGAACATTATCTAAGAAAGAAGAGTTTAATTTTAGTTCGGCTACAATTCGCAATGAGATGTCAGACCTAGAAGAACTTGGATTTATTGAAAAAACTCATACTTCTTCAGGGCGCGTTCCGTCTGAGAAAGGTTATCGTTATTATGTTGATCATCTAGTGTCCCCGCAGCACTTGAAAGCAAGCGACGTTTCCACGGTACGTTCGGTATTCGCTGAACGCATTGTAGAACTGGAGCAGCTCGTTCAAAAGTCAGCGCAAATTTTATCTGATTTAACGAGTTTAACGTCTATTGTGCTAGGACCAAAAGCGGTCAGCCATAAGTTAAAACAGCTGCAGATTTTACCTTTAACGGCTCAGTCAGCTGTTGCCATTATTGTGACCGATACAGGACACGTTGAAAGTCGGACGATTACGCTGCCGAGCAGTATTCAACCTTCCGATATTGAAAAAATGGTTAACATTTTAAACGAAAAGCTCATCGGCGTTCGCATTACTGATTTACATGATAAAATGTACAAAGAAGTAGCGACGCTCTTAAAAAGCCATATTCAAGGGTATGAGCAGACGATGGATATACTCAATGATGCATTAAAGCTCAACATGAATGGCAAATTAGTAGTTGGCGGCAAAACGAATATGTTTGCTCAGCCGGAATTTCATGATCTTAATAAAATTCGCGGGCTGTTTAACATTATTGAACATGAACAGCAGTTTTATAAGCTGTTAAGCCCAAATGAGGCTGGTATACATGTGAAAATTGGTCATGAAAATAAATTGAATGAAATGGTAGGGTGCAGCTTAATTACAGCTAGTTATTCCTTTGGTCACGAACAGCTTGGCACAATTGCTATACTGGGACCGACCCGCATGGAATATGCACGTGTGATTAGTTTGCTTACACTGCTGTCATCAGATATGTCTCAAGTATTAACAAACTTGTATAAAGAATAAAGGAATCGGGTGGAATATATTACTTCCATCCTTTCCCTGTGATAAAATAAAAAACGTTGTTTAAAATGTGAAAATGTGTGTAAACATTTAAGGGAGGTGAATGAATTGTCAAACGAAAAGCAAGTAGAAGAACAAAACGAAGAAGTGGTTGAAGAAGTTCAAACAAACTCTGCTGAAGCAACTGAAGCTGAAGCGTCTGAGGAAGTAAACCCTCTTCAACAAGAAAATGATCAATTAAAGCAACAGCTTGAAGAAGAAGAGAATCGCTACTTACGTCTACAAGCTGATTTCGATAATTTCCGTCGTCGTTCACGTCTCGATGCAGAAGCTGCTCAAAAATACCGTGCTCAATCATTAGTTTCGGATATTTTACCAGCACTTGATAACTTTGAACGTGCATTACAAGTTAACACAGCGGACGAACAAACTAAATCCGTGCTGCAAGGTGTAGAAATGGTATACCGTCAATTAGTAGAGGCACTTCAAAAAGAAGGTGTTGAAGCAATTGAATCAGTCGGGAAAACATTCGATCCATACGAGCATCAAGCAGTGATGCAAGTAGAAGACGATGAATACGAACCGAACACGGTAGTAGAAGAGCTTCAAAAAGGTTACAAATTAAAAGATAAAATCATCCGCCCTGCGATGGTTAAAGTGAATCAATAACACTACATATTATGAAGGAGGTCATTGTCAATGAGTAAGATCATTGGTATCGATTTAGGTACAACTAACTCTTGTGTCGCTGTATTAGAAGGCGGCGAACCAAAAGTAATTCCAAATCCAGAAGGAAACCGTACAACGCCATCAGTTGTGGCATTCAAAAACGGTGAGCGTCAAGTTGGGGAAGTAGCGAAACGTCAAGCTATTACAAACCCTAACACAATTATTTCAGTTAAACGTCATATGGGTACAGACCATAAGGTGGAAGCTGAAGGCAAGCAATACACGCCTCAAGAAATGTCAGCTATCATTCTTCAACATTTAAAAGGTTATGCTGAAGAGTATTTAGGTGAGCCTGTAACAAAAGCTGTTATCACAGTTCCGGCTTACTTTAATGATGCTGAGCGTCAAGCAACAAAAGATGCTGGTAAAATTGCTGGTTTAGAAGTAGAGCGTATTATTAACGAGCCTACTGCAGCAGCACTTGCGTACGGATTAGAAAAAACAGATGAAGATCAAACAGTTTTAGTTTATGACCTTGGTGGCGGTACGTTTGACGTATCTATTCTAGAACTTGGCGACGGCGTATTTGAAGTTCGCGCAACTGCAGGTGACAACCGCCTTGGTGGTGACGACTTTGACCAAGTAATCATCGACTATTTAGTCGCTGAATTCAAAAAAGAAAACGGCGTTGATTTAAGCAAAGATAAAATGGCGCTTCAACGTTTAAAAGATGCGGCTGAAAAAGCGAAAAAAGATTTATCAGGCGTAACATCTACACAAATTTCTTTACCATTTATCACTGCTGGAGAAGCTGGCCCTCTTCACTTAGAGGTATCTTTATCACGTGCTAAATTTGACGAGTTATCAGCAGGCCTTGTAGAACGTACAATGGCTCCTGTGCGTCAAGCTTTAAAAGATGCAGGCCTTTCTGCAAGCGAACTTGATAAAGTAATCTTAGTTGGTGGTTCAACTCGTATCCCAGCGGTACAAGATGCGATCAAAAAAGAAACTGGTCAAGATCCTCACAAAGGTGTAAACCCTGATGAAGTAGTTGCACTTGGTGCAGCAATTCAAGGTGGCGTATTAACGGGTGATGTAAAAGACGTTGTATTACTAGACGTAACGCCTTTATCACTAGGTATCGAAACAATGGGTGGCGTATTTACAAAGCTAATTGAGCGTAATACGACGATTCCAACAAGTAAATCACAAGTATTCTCAACGGCTGCAGATAGCCAAACGGCTGTAGATATTCATGTTCTTCAAGGTGAGCGTCCAATGTCTGCAGACAACAAAACGCTAGGTCGTTTCCAGTTAACTGATATTCCACCTGCACCACGCGGAGTACCTCAAATCGAAGTGTCATTCGATATTGACAAAAACGGTATCGTAAACGTTCGTGCAAAAGATTTAGGCACAAACAAAGAGCAAGCTATTACAATTAAATCTTCAACAGGTTTATCAGATGACGAAATCGACCGCATGGTAAAAGAAGCGGAAGAAAACGCAGATGCTGATAAGCAACGTAAAGAAGAAGTGGAACTACGCAATGAAGCAGATCAATTAGTGTTTACAACTGAAAAAACACTAAAAGATCTTGAAGGAAAAGTAGAAGAAGCTGAAGTAACAAAAGCTAACGAAGCAAAAGATGCTTTAAAAGCAGCGATTGAAAAGAATGACCTTGAAGAAATCAAAGCGAAAAAAGATGAACTTCAAGAAATCGTTCAAGCGTTAACTGTAAAATTGTATGAGCAAGCTCAACAAGCTCAGCAAGCAGGTGAACAAGGCGCTCAAAATGATGATGTTGTAGATGCAGAGTTTGAAGAAGTAAACGACGACAAAAAATAATGCATCTTGACGACTAACGTGAATGACGCCATGGTGCGATTCACATCTTTTTAAAAAGTCAAAGTCAAGCTTATTTCTTGGCTTTGACTTTTTTAACGTGGAAAAGCGAAAGGGAAAGTTTTTCACTTGGCTCTCTGCGTGCACGGGAGCAATAGAAAGTAACTTTTATGTTGCTATGGAATTATTAATAATGATACAATTACGTTTATGTGAAACGATTCGGGAGTGAGTATTGATGAGTAAGCGAGATTACTATGAAGTACTCGGTATCAGTAAGAGCGCTACAAAAGATGAAATAAAAAAAGCATACCGCAAGCTTTCTAAACAATATCATCCAGATATTAACAAAGCGGAAGATGCTGCTGACAAATTTAAAGAAGTAAAAGAAGCATATGAAGTATTGAGTGATGACCAAAAAAAAGCACAATACGATCAATTTGGTCATACTGATCCAAATCAAGGCTTTGGCGGCTTTGGTGGAGGCGGCTCAGACTTTGGTGGCTTCGGCTTTGAAGATATTTTCAGCTCGATCTTTGGTGGTGGTGGTCGCAGACGTGACCCTAATGCTCCGAGACAAGGTGCCGATTTACAATACACGATGACACTTTCTTTTGAAGAAGCTGTTTTCGGAAAAGAAACAACAATTGAAATTCCACGTGAAGAAACGTGTGAAACATGTCACGGTTCAGGTGCAAAACCTGGAACAAAAGTCGATACATGTTCGCACTGTAATGGTTCAGGTCAGTTAAACGTTGAACAAAACACGCCGTTTGGCCGCGTGGTAAATCGACGTGCGTGTCATCATTGTAATGGTACGGGAAAAATCATTAAAGACAAATGTGCAACGTGCCACGGTGACGGTAAAGTAACAAAACGACGTAAGATTAATGTTAAAATTCCAGCTGGTGTAGATGATGGTCAACAGCTGCGCGTAAGTGCTCAAGGAGAACCAGGGGTAAATGGTGGTCCTCCGGGAGATTTATACGTAGTGTTCCACGTGCGCACTCATGAATTCTTTGAACGTGATGGAGACGATATCTACTGCGAAATGCCTTTAACGTTTGCTCAGGCAGCGCTAGGTGATGAAGTAGAAGTACCAACTCTACACGGCAAGGTGAAGCTGAAGATTCCTGCTGGTACACAAACGGGAACGAAATTCCGTTTAAAAGGAAAAGGTGTGGCAAACGTACGAGGATATGGTCAAGGAGATCAGCATATTCACGTTCGAGTTGTAACTCCAACAAAAATATCAGAAAAACAAAAACAATTATTGCGTGAGTTCGCTGAACTGAGCGGTCAAGAAGCCGTTGATGAGCAGCATGATTCCTTTTTTGCAAAAGTAAAACGAGCAATTAAAGGAGAATAATTGTCTTTCATAGTAAACAGAGACAGGTTGGTAAAGGTACTTTGCCAACCTGTCATCTGTCATGTTCATATTTAAAATCCTATATTACTGAAGGCAGAAAGGATGAAGTTGGTAGCAATGAAATGGTCTGAAATTTGTATTCATACAGCGCAAGAAGCAATTGAACCCATCTCTCATATTTTACATGAATCAGGAGCTAGCGGGGTAGTCATTGAAGATCCTGCTGATTTAGTGAAGGACAGAGATACAACTTTTGGTGAAATCTACGATTTAAACGTAGAAGACTACCCAGAAGAAGGTGTAGTGATTAAAGCATATCTTCCAGTTAACAGCTTTTTAGCAGAAACTGTGGATGGTATCAAAAAAGAAATTAATGGACTGCTTGTTTACGACTTTGATTTAGGAGCTAACAAAGTTACGATCAGTGAAGTGAACGAGGAAGAGTGGGCCACTGCTTGGAAAAAATATTACCATCCGGTGAAAATTTCAGAGCGTTTTACGATTGTACCAACTTGGGAAAACTATGAAAAAGTAAGCACAGATGAATTGATTATCGAGCTTGATCCCGGAATGGCTTTTGGGACAGGTACGCATCCAACAACGGTTATGTCTCTTCAAGCATTGGAAAGAACAGTGAAAGCAGGAAATACTGTTATTGACGTGGGTACAGGTTCAGGAGTGCTAAGCATTGGCGCGGCTCTGTTAGGAGCAAGTAATGTACAAGCTCTAGACCTTGATGAAGTAGCCGTACGTTCTGCTCGCGAAAATATTGAATTGAATCAAGTTGGGAACGTCGTAACAGTAGGTCAAAACAACTTATTGCAAGGTATAGAAGGACCGGTTGACATTGTTGTGGCGAATATTCTAGCTGAAGTAATCGTTCGTTTTGTAGACGATGCTGCAAAAGTATTAAAGCCAGGAGGCATGTTCATTACATCAGGTATTATTAGTGCGAAAAAAGAAGATGTCAAAAAAGCGTTAACGGGAGCGGGCTTTGTTATTCAAGAAGTAACGCTTATGGAAGACTGGGTAGCAATTATTGCGCAAAAACAAGCTTAACAAGTGAGAAGGTGTCAAGATGCAACGTTATTTTCTGCCAAATGATCAATTTCAAGAGCAAAGTGTCATAGTGACACAAGATGATGCCCATCATATCTCACGCGTCATGAGAATGAATGAAGGATCACAGTTTATTGCCTGTAATGAACAGGGGCAAGCTGCTTTGTGTGAAATTGAAAATATTTCCGCTAACGAAGTGAAAGCATCTATTATAGAATGGATAAGCGAAGAAAAAGAGCTTCCAGTCCATGTTACAATTGTGAACGGTCTGCCTAAAGGGGATAAGCTCGAGCTTATTATCCAAAAAGGGACAGAACTTGGGGCGTATAAGTTTATCCCTTTTATTGCGGCTCGTTCAGTTGTTAAATGGGATGATAAAAAGAGTCAAAAAAAAGTAGATCGCTGGAACAAGATTGCTAAAGAGGCTGCAGAACAATCTCATCGTACGATTGTACCAGCAGTAGAAGCCCCAATTTCTTTTAAAAAACTAGTAGAAATTAGCGGTGACTATACTCATAAAGTTGTAGCCTATGAAGAAAGAGCAAAGCAAGGAGAAACATCTCATCTGCACGCTGTTCTTTCGGCTTTAAAACCCGGCCATTCCGTGCTTGTGGTTGTAGGCCCCGAGGGTGGTTTGACCGAGCAGGAAGTAGAAGTATTAGAAGAAAATGAATTTACAATAAGCGGATTTGGTCCGCGAATTTTACGAGCAGAAACAGCTCCTTTATATGCGCTGTCTGCTATATCTTATCAAACTGAGTTAATGAGGTGACGATTATGTCAACAGTTGCTTTTCACACGCTAGGGTGTAAAGTAAATCACTATGAAACAGAAGCAATTTGGCAATTGTTCAAAGGCCAAGGCTATGAGCGTGTTGAATATGAACAAACTGCCGATGTATATGTAATTAATACATGTACGGTAACAAATACAGGAGATAAAAAAAGCCGTCAAGTTATTCGCAGAGCTGTGCGGAAAAATCCAGATGCGGTTATTTGTGTAACTGGGTGTTATGCTCAAACTTCGCCAGCTGAAATTATGGCCATTCCTGGTGTTGATATCGTAGTAGGTACACAAGATCGCGTTAAGATGCTTGATTATATTGAACAATTTAAAAAAGAGCGTCAGCCGATTAACGGCGTAGGAAACATTATGAAAACACGCGTATATGAAGAGCTAGATGTACCGGCTTTTACAGACCGTACGCGTGCTTCGTTAAAGATTCAAGAAGGCTGTAACAACTTCTGTACATTCTGTATTATTCCATGGGCGCGCGGTTTAATGCGATCTCGTGATCCTAAAGAAGTAGTAGCACAAGCACAGCAGCTAGTGGATGCGGGCTATAAAGAAATCGTGTTAACAGGTATTCACACTGGCGGATACGGAGAAGACATGAAAGATTACAATCTTGCCCAGCTTCTTCGTGATTTAGAGTCTCAAGTAAAAGGATTAAAACGCATTCGTATTTCGTCAATTGAAGCAAGTCAAATTACGGACGAAGTGATTGAGGTACTAGATCAATCAGAAATGGTTGTACGTCATTTGCATATTCCTCTTCAATCAGGTTCAAATACGGTATTGAAGCGCATGCGTCGTAAGTATACAATGGAGTTCTTTGGTGAGCGCTTAAACCGTTTGAAAGAAGCTCTTCCTGGATTAGCGATTACATCAGATGTTATTGTTGGCTTCCCAGGTGAAACAGAAGAAGAGTTTATGGAGACGTATAACTTTATTAAAGAGCACGGTTTTTCAGAGCTTCATGTATTCCCGTATTCTAAACGTACAGGTACGCCAGCGGCTCGTATGACCGACCAAATTGATGAAGAAGTAAAAAATCAACGTGTGCATCGTTTAATCGAACTTTCAAATCAATTGGCAAAAGAATATGCTTCAACGTTTGAAGGAGAAGTACTAGAAGTAATTCCGGAAGAAAAATATAAAGAAGATCCTGAAAGTGGTTTATATGTAGGATATACTGATAACTACTTAAAGGTTGTGTTTAAAGCGTCTGAAGAAATGGTTGGAAAGCTTGTAAAAGTGAAAATTTCAAAAGCTGGATATCCTTATAATGAAGGTGAGTTTGTTCGCGTGCTAGATGAGGTTCATCTTCAAGATCAGGTGAAAATGAGCTCATAACACTTATTGGAAAGCTGCGTGTATATGCAGCTTTTTTCATACGTGTAAAAAAGCTGAACGAGTAATGTTTTATCAAGAAAGTTCATAAAATAAAGGGGGAATAACTGCATTACTTTATGTAAAGCGGTTGACCTTAAGGAATCATTATATTATAATTGCAAAAGACATGTCTAACATGTCATTTCATTATGATGTTAGTGGTTTTGTTCGGAGGGAGGGAATTAGAATGTCAAGAACAGTTGTTCGTAAAAACGAATCGCTTGAAGATGCTCTTCGTCGCTTCAAACGTTCAGTTTCAAAAACTGGTACGTTACAAGAAGCAAGAAAGCGCGAATTCTATGAAAAGCCTAGCGTAAAGCGTAAGAAGAAATCTGAAGCTGCTAGAAAACGCAAGTTCTAATAAGAGGGTGGATTTATGAGTCTTCTCGAGCGTTTAAATAGTGATATGAAACAAGCGATGAAAAACAAAGAGAAAGAGAAGCTTGGGGTCATTCGTATGGTCAAAGCATCTCTTCAAAACGAAGCCATTAAGTTAGGAACCGACCTAACTGAAGCAGACGAGTTGACGGTTATTTCTCGCGAATTCAAACAACGTAAAGACTCCCTCCATGAATTTGAGAAAGCAGGTCGTCAAGATCTTGTTGATAAAATTCATTCTGAATTAGCGGTTTTAGAAGTTTACGCTCCTAAACAGCTAACTGAAGAAGAGTTATCTGAAATTATTAAAACGACGATTGAAGAAACGCAGTCTTCCTCTAAAGCTGATATGGGGAAAGTTATGGGAGCGCTTATGCCGAAAGTAAAAGGCAAAGCGGATGGCTCTCTTGTTAATAAGCTTGTCCTTCAACACTTATCATAAAAAACACCTTACCTTGTGTAAGGTGTTTTTTATATGGATAACAATCGAACGTATGTTTTGTTTTTCTTGTGCAAAGAATAAAATAGATAAATTTTAAAAAATTTGAAACTATTGTTAAAGTTATTCGTATATACAGATACATGCTCATACTATCTATGGAAGGAGGGAAGTGTATTCGGTGAAAACCTTATTTTCTTTCGTGTGCTTTCTTATCTTAGCCACTGGGTTATTCCCCACTATTAGCACCGCTGACGTGAAGCGTGTACACGTTATCCCTGTAAATAAAACGGTAGAAAATGGACTGCTTTCTTTTCTAAACAGATCCATTGAAGATGCGGAAAATGACGGTGCAGATTTGATTATATTGGACATAGATACTCCTGGAGGAGCTGTAGATGCAGCTTCTGAAATAGCTAAAAGCTTAACCTCAACACCTATTCCTACCGCTGCTTTTGTCGATAAAAAAGCATTATCAGCCGGAGCGTATATTGCACTTAACGCCGATCAAATTTATATGACACCCGGTTCTACAATGGGATCGGCAGCTGTGATTGACCAACAGGGAAATGCCGCAGGAAAAAAAGCTCAGTCCTACTGGTTATCGGCTATGAAGAGTGCAGCAGAGCAAAATAACCGAAACCCTAAATATGCAGAAGCGATGGCAAATACCAAGATGGTAATACCTGAGCTCAACTTAAAAGGAAACGAATTGCTGACGCTCACTCCGAAGCAAGCCGAGCAAGTTGGTTATTCAGAAGGGACTGTGAAAAATTCAGACGATCTCCTAAGCGTACTTGGCTATGAAGATGCTAAACTGACGTATGCGAAAATGAGTGTAAGTGAACAAATTGCTCGTTTTCTTACCCATCCACTTGTTGTTCCCATTTTATTATCCATTGGTGCTTTAGGAATTGTAATTGAATTGTTTACGCCTTCATTTGGTATTGCGGGTTCTATTGGAATAGCTTCACTTCTTTTATTTTTCTATGGTCATATGGTAGCAGGATTAGCTGGCATGGAAGCGCTCGTTTTATTTATAGCAGGAATTATATTGCTTCTGTTAGAGATTGTAGTACCAGGCGGAGTTTTAGGACTACTAGGGCTTGGAGCTATCATTTTAAGTTTTTTTATGTCAACAGATAATAATGTCGAAATGGGAATTTCTCTTGTAATTGCAATAGTGGTGGCACTGGGAGGTGCGTTTGTGATGATGAAATTTTTTAAAAGAAAGCTTACACCTTTCAAAAAAATGGTGCTTAATGATTCACTTAATACCGAATCTGGCTACGTGTCGAATCAAAATCGTTATGAATTAATAGGAAAACAAGGTAAAACAACAACACCGCTTCGTCCTTCAGGTACCGTGCTCATCGATGAAGAGTATGTGGATGTAGTCACTGAAGGCGGATATTTAGACAAAGATGTGTTAGTAAATATTATAAAAGTAGAGGGATCAAGGGTTGTGGTGCGGAAGCTTACAGAGCCTTTGAAAAAGGAGGACCTTAATTAATGGAAGTAGGTAGCGTATTGTTTTTTGTAGTTATTGGTCTAGCAATTATTGCTTTAGCTGTTTTTTTCACTTTTGTACCGATTATGCTATGGATTTCAGCATTAGCAGCAGGCGTTCGTATTAGTATTTTCACACTGGTCGGAATGAGACTTCGTCGAGTGATACCATCTCGCGTTGTGAACCCGTTAATTAAAGCAAGTAAAGCAGGTTTAGGTATTACCATTAATCAATTAGAAAGCCACTATTTAGCAGGCGGTAACGTTGACCGCGTGGTAAACGCGCTGATTGCAGCGCACCGAGCAAATATTGAGTTAACATTTGAGCGCGGAGCAGCTATCGACTTAGCGGGCCGTGATGTGCTAGAAGCTGTACAAATGAGCGTTAATCCAAAAGTTATTGAAACACCTTTTATTGCAGGGGTGGCTATGGATGGAATCGAAGTCAAAGCAAAAGCTCGAATTACTGTTCGTGCAAACATTGATCGACTAGTAGGGGGAGCAGGAGAAGAAACGATTATTGCCCGTGTTGGCGAGGGGATTGTTTCTACAATCGGTTCGCAAAAAGATCACAAAAAAGTATTGGAAAATCCCGATATGATTTCTCAAACGGTGTTAGGAAAAGGGTTGGATTCAGGAACAGCGTTTGAAATCTTATCCATTGATATTGCTGACATCGATATTGGTAAAAATATTGGGGCAGTTCTTCAAACAGACCAAGCGGAAGCAGATAAAAATATTGCACAAGCAAAAGCCGAAGAACGTCGTGCTATGGCCGTTGCTCAAGAACAAGAAATGCGTGCAAAAGTAGAAGAAATGCGTGCAAAAGTAGTAGAAGCAGAAGCAGAAGTACCGTTAGCGATGGCAGAAGCACTGCGCTCTGGAAATATTGGCGTCATGGATTATATGAACATTCAAAACTTGACTGCTGATACGGATATGCGTGATTCAATTGGAAAAATGTCTAAAGAAGACGATGAGAAATAATGAATCAGCTTAACAAGGAGGTTTTCTCCTAATGAATATCGTTGAAACGCTTATTAAACTAATTATTAATAATGCTTTCATTTTTGTCATCATTGGAGGGATTATTTTTAACGTTGTGCAGCGTTTTATGGCTCAGTCAAAAGAGGAAGAACAGCAGCGTTCTAAAAGAGCTCCTATGCCTCCTGTAAACAATCCTTCAAGGCGGGAAAGACCTAGATATCGACCTGTCAAAGAAGAGCCAAAAACAGCTCGTATGGAGCCGGAAACTGTTCCATCAGCAGAAACAAATCCTTTGCAAGAAAAATTGGAAGAGCTAAAAAATCGTCCGTATCATGAACCGTCTATTCAAAAGAAAATCACGGTTGACAAACCAAAAATCACAGGTGAGAAAAACGTTTTCAAGCCCATTTCTCGTAAAGAAGCTGTTCAAGGAGTGGTATGGTCCGAAATTCTAGGGCCGCCAAAATCGAAACAACGTAAATATAAACGATAAATAGATGTGATACATTAACCCCCTTTCTCATAAACATGAGATGAAAGGGGGTTCTTTTTATGAGCAAAAAGTGGAGACACCAAATGAAAAGATGGATGACAAAAACAATGGAACTACCCGCTGATGTATTAATGGATCTTCCCCGTATTACGTTAGTTGGACAAATACACATTTATATTGAAAACCATAAAGGTTTATTAGCCTTTTCTGATACTGAAATACGCGTGTTACTAAAACAGGGACAAATGTTAATTCGAGGTGAAGGACTGGTCATTAAAGTAATACTGCCAGAAGAACTGGTTTTAGAAGGTAAAATCAATCAAGTTCTTTATTTAGAACAATAACACAAGGAGGAAAAAAATGAAGAATGGATGGACAAACTTTGTTATTGGTACCGTACGTATTCGAATTGTTGGAAAAGGAATTGAACGTTTCTTAAATAATTGTGTGAGACAACAGATTATGATTTCGAATGTCCATAAAGTTGACGGTCAGCTAGCGACAGCAACAATATTATTGAAAGATGTAAAGAAAATTCGTATACTAATTCGCAACGCAGATTGTAAAATTTACTTTATAACAGGCAGGGGTTTTCCTTTTTTAACAAAACGAGTGATCAAAAATAGTGGATTTGCTTTAGGTTTTCTTTCTTTTTTTATTATTCTTGGTTTGCTTTCCAACATGGTGTGGAAAGTGGAAATTAGCGGTGCAGAACCACAAACAGAACATCAAATGACTAAGCAACTCGCCAAAATAGGTGTAAAAAGGGGAGAGTTTCAATTTCTGTTAGAGAGTCCTGAAAAAATCCAGCGCTATTTAACGGATAATATGAACAATATTACCTGGGTGGGAGTAGAAGTGCGCGGCACTTCTTATCACTTCCAAGTGGTTGAAAAAAATGAGCCCAAGCCTCAGCAAAAAACACCTTACCAACATTTAATTGCTAAAAAGAAAGCCATTATTACGAATTTGTTTGTCGAAAAAGGACAACCTTTAGTCAAGGTTAATGATTTTGTCAATGAAGGCGAGGTCTTAGTTTCCGGTATTATTGGAAACGAAAAAAATAAAAAAGTAGTAGCTGCTAAAGGGAAAGTCTACGGTGAAACATGGTATAAGTCTGAGGTGGAAGTGCCTTTAAAAACTGATTTTCAGGTATTAACGGGTAATGGATATACGAAGCACTATTTAGATTTTCAAGCTTTTAAAATGCCTCTTTGGGCTTTTAACAAAGAAAAATACGGTTCAAAGGTGACAGAAAAAGTGGAGCATCCACTCTATTTTTTAAAATGGAAGTTACCTCTGTCGTATGAGAAAGTTGCTGTACGAGAAGAACAGAACTCGCAGCGCGTCTATTCTAAACAAGAGGCGGTGGAAAAAGCTTTGGAAATCGGTCGAAAAAAATTACTATCAACTTTAGGTGAGGATGCTAAAATAAAAGGTGAAAAAGTTTTGCACCAAGAACAGGACAATGGTAAAGTTAGATTATCAATACATTACCAAGTTATAGAAAATATTGCGAACACTCAACCAATTATTCAAGGAGATTGATGAATGTCAGAACAGCTAGTAACAATTAACGTACAACTTGATGATTCAAACGAAGCCATTTCATTATTTGGCGTACAAGATGCGAATTTAAAGCGAATTGAAGAAGAAATGCAGGTCTCTATCATTTCAAGAGGTGAGACTGTTGTAGTCTCCGGAAGTACAGAAAATGTTCAGCTAGTGGAAGAAATGCTTAAAAAGTTACTGAACATTATCCGAAAAAATATTTCCATATCTGAACGAGATGTTGTGTATGCGATTCAATTAGCTAAGAAAAATTCTCTCGAGTTTTTTGAAGATGTATATGAAGAAGAGATTGGTAAAAATGTAAAAGGTAAGACTATTCGTGTTAAGACATTAGGACAAAGTCAATACATTTCGGCTATTAAGAAAAATGATTTGGTATTTGGAATTGGGCCTGCTGGTACTGGTAAAACGTATTTAGCCGTTGTCATGGCCGTTAATGCTCTTAAAAATGGTCACGTGCAGCGTATTATTTTAACACGTCCTGCTGTTGAAGCAGGTGAAAGTCTTGGCTTCTTGCCAGGAGATCTGAAAGAAAAAGTAGATCCGTACTTGCGGCCTCTGTACGATGCATTACATGATGTATTAGGAACAGAACATACGCAACGCCTAATCGAACGCGGAGTTATTGAAATAGCACCCCTTGCTTATATGCGAGGTCGTACACTAGATGATGCGTTTGTTATCTTAGACGAAGCGCAAAACACCACGATGGCGCAAATGAAGATGTTTTTAACACGACTAGGATTTGGGTCTAAAATGGTGATTACAGGAGATATTTCACAAATTGATTTACCAAAAGGAGCTCAGTCTGGTCTAGCGGCTGTCTCGAAAATCCTGACCAATGTTAAAGGTATTTCGTTTATTCATCTAGAACAGTCAGATGTTGTGCGCCATCCACTTGTGGGACGCATCGTTCAAGCGTACGAACAAGCTGACCAAAAGACCCTTTCTTAATAGGGTCTATTTTTTGTAAAAGGGGGTACGTTTGTGTCAACGTTTCGGATAATCAAGCAAACAATGGCACAGATCGAGCGATTACGGTTAATTCAAATTGGGTTATATGCCTTGTTAGGTGTAATGATGTTTGCGTCTATGTATAGCAATGTAAAGCCGCAGGAATTAGATCTCAGATTACTATCTATTTCCCCGCAAACCATTTACTCACCCGTTACCATTGAAGATAAAGAGAGCACAGAGAAAAAACGGGCAGAGGCAGAACAAGCCGTTGAAGATGTGTATACACAAAAAACAGAATACGCACAGAACCAAGTCGATCTTGTTGCATCTATTTTTGATGCGATGATGGAAGTTAATACAGAATATGAAAAAGAAGATCATGAAGATGACAGTATCGATGCTGTATTAAAAACCAAACAAAAAATGCTAGAGGACAAGCTTCCTGAAGACATTCAAAAAAATTTGCCAAAAGATACCATTAAGCAGCTGCTTCAGTCTTCTAACAGTGATTTATCGATTGCGAAAGATGCTGTAGTCACGGCCGTTCATCATGTGATGAAAGATCAAGTGAAGATTAGCGATGTAGAAGAGAAAAAAGATCAAGTAGAAAGTCAGCTTGTTTACACCAATGTCAGCAATTCTCTAAAGGATTCGATGAATGCAATTGCTAAATTCGCTATCATTCCAAATGTGATTTATGATCCACAAAAAACAGCTGAAAACCGTCAAGCAGCTGTGGAAAAAGTGGAGCCTGTCCGAATCAAACAAGGCCAGATTATTGTAGAAGAAAATCAGCTTATTAATCCTGATATATATCGTCAGCTCCAGCTCGCGGGATTGTTGAATAATAAAGGATCTATTCAGCCTTTTGCGGGGTTAGCTTTGCTGATTGTAATGATGATAGCGGGCCTCATTTACTATTTGCGTGAATTTCACACCAAGACATATCAGCCCTTGCTGTTGTATGTATTGGTAGCAACCATTACGATTGGCCTCATGAAAATTTTAAGCTTGTTTCAGCAAATTGATTTATCAGAAATTGGTTTCTTAGCTCCTGTTGCGGTGGGAGGTTTGCTGATTCGAATTTTAATGGATGAACGCATTGCTATTTTATCAAGCATTGTATTTGCTATTTGTGGAAGCATTATTTTTAATGGTGAATTGACAACCTCGTTTAATATGAACATTGGGATCTACTTTTTAATTAGCAATATTGCTGCTATTTTATTTTTAAGCAGGCAGCACAGACGTTCACGGATTTTGCAGGCAGGTCTATTTGTAGCTATGGTAAACGTAATTATCAGCTTTGCTATTATTTTTATTAAAAATGGCCAAATCGGCACTGTAGAGCTTGGCTATTACAGCATGATGTCAATTGCATCTGGTGTTATTGCTTCCGTTTTAACTATAGGTTTGCTTCCGTTTTTTGAAAGTGGATTTGGCATTTTATCTACGATGAAGCTGATTGAATTATCGAGTCCTACTCATCCGCTATTACGCAAAATCTTAACCGAAACACCTGGAACATATCATCACAGCGTAATGGTGGCAAACTTATCTGAAGCGGCGTGCGAAACAATAGGAGCTAACGGTTTATTAGCGAGAGTCGGGGCTTATTACCACGATATTGGTAAAACGAAGCGACCGCAGTATTTTATTGAAAATCAAATGAATATTATTAATCCGCATGATAAACTAAGTCCGAAGACTAGTAAAAATATTATAATCGCACATGCTACAGATGGAGCTACCATTTTGCGGAATCACAAGTTTCCAAAAGAGATTGTAGATATTGCAGAGCAGCATCACGGAACAACTCTTCTTAAGTTTTTCTATCATAAGGCACTTGAACAAACAGAAGAAAAAATTGATGAAAAAGAATATCGCTATCCTGGACCAAAGCCTCAGTCTAAAGAAGCAGCGGTTATTTGCATAGCTGATAGTGTAGAAGCAGCCGTAAGGTCAATGTCCAATCCCACTCCGGAAAAAATTGAGAACTTGGTGCGAAATATTATTAAAGATCGCTTGCAGGATGAGCAGCTTAGCGAGTGTAACGTAACGCTCAAAGAGCTAGAGTTAATTCGTCAAGCACTATGTGAAACTTTAAATGGGATTTTTCATTCCCGAATCGAATATCCAGAGATAAAAAAAGAGAAGGTGAAGGTATGAGTTTAGTTATTGATTTTATTGATGAAACAAACGAAGTAAGTGAAGAACAGCAAAAAGAGCTTGAAAAGCTGCTTGAAGCCGCTGCTATATATGAAAATCTGCAAGAGGATGCAGAAGTGTCCGTTACATTTGTGGATAATGATCGAATTCAAGAAATCAATCATCAATATCGCCATAAAAATCAGCCAACGGATGTAATATCGTTTGCGCTAGAAGAAATGGGCGAAGATGAAATGCAAATTATCGGAGATGAGATGCCAAGAGTCCTAGGGGACATTGTCATTTCGATTCCAAAAGCTCATGAGCAAGCAGAAGAATACAATCACTCGTTTATGAGGGAGCTAGGATTCTTAACGGTTCACGGTTTCTTGCACTTGCTTGGATATGACCATGAAACATCAGAAGATGAAAAAGAGATGTTTACACGTCAAAAAGATATTTTAGAACAATATGGACTCTCGCGATAAAAAGGGGATAGCTAAAGTTGTCAGTAGCTTTGGCTATGCAATAGAAGGGTTTATTTATGTTTGTAAAACACAGAGAAATATGCAAATTCACGTAGCAGCTTCTTTCATCGTCCTTTTCTTAGGCGCCGTGCTGTCAATTACAGCTGGTGAATGGACGGTTGTGCTGCTTCTGATTGCAGGCATGTTCAGCTTGGAGTTAATGAATACAGCAGTTGAAAAAGTTGTCGATTTAGTTTCTCCTGAATATCACATACTAGCAAAACACGCAAAAGATGCAGCCGCAGCCGCGGTGTTGGTCTATGCGTGTTTTGCTGTCCTTATAGGAGGAATTATTTTCTTAAAGTATTTGTTTTAAAAAGGATTCTTTTTGGTTCTTTACACCCCCGTGGTATAATAAAAAAGGACAAGTTAAAAGACATGTAGAAGCGCAAAAGGAGAGCGGATAAATGGATAAGACCGGACTGATTGATGAGGCGAAAAAAGCTCGTGAAATGGCTTATGTACCGTATTCAAAATTTAAAGTTGGTGCAGCTTTATTGACGAAGGATGGAAAGGTTTATCGCGGCTGCAATATTGAAAATGCAGCTTATAGCATGTGCAATTGCGCTGAGCGTACGGCTTTATTTAAAGCCTATTCAGAAGGAGATAAAGAGTATGCAGCACTTGCTGTAGTAGCTGATACTGATCGTCCTGTTTCTCCGTGTGGAGCATGCAGACAAGTAATCTCTGAGCTTTGTCCAAAAGAAATGAAAGTTATATTAACCAATTTAAAAAATGACATACAAGAATTAACTGTGGAAGAATTACTTCCAGGAGCATTTTCATCGGAGGATTTACATGAGTAATAATGAATTTAAGTCAGGTTTTGTTTCAATTATTGGAAGACCAAACGTAGGGAAATCAACTTTTTTGAACCGAGTAATTGGTCAAAAGATCGCGATTATGAGTGACAAACCGCAAACAACTAGAAATAAAATTCAGGGTGTGTACACGGAAGATCAGGCGCAGATTGTGTTTATTGATACACCAGGAATTCATAAACCAAAGCATAAATTAGGCGACTTTATGATGAAGGTAGCGCAAAATACGCTTAAAGAAGTAGATTTAATTTTATTTATGATTAACGCAACAGAAGGCTTAGGTCGAGGCGATGAATTTATTATCGAGCGTTTAAAGGACACAAAAACGCCTGTTTTCCTTGTGATTAATAAAATTGATGAAATTCATCCAGACGAATTGTTTTCAATTATCACGAATTATAAAGACTTATATCCTTTTGCTGAAATTGTGCCAATTTCAGCTTTACAAGGAAATAACGTGGAGCGTTTGCTTGATCAAATTAAGCAGCGATTGCCGGAAGGTCCGCAATATTATCCGGCAGATCAAGTAACTGATCACCCGGAGCGCTTTATTATTACGGAATTAATTCGTGAAAAAGTACTGCATGCAACGAGGGAAGAAATACCTCATTCTATTGCCGTTGTGATGGATTCTATGCAAAGACGAGATAATGGTGCGGTTTACGTAGGCGCTACAATTATCGTCGAAAGAGATTCACAAAAAGGCATCGTAATTGGAAAGCAAGGAAAGATGTTAAAAGAGGTAGGAAGAAAAGCAAGAGCAGACATTGAAGCCCTTTTAGGTTCAAAAGTATTTTTAGAACTATGGGTAAAAGTGCAAAAAGATTGGCGAAACCGAGCGTCGCATCTCCGTGACTTTGGATTTAGAGAAGACGAATATTAATCATTTGAGTTCTTGTTTGCGTCGATTTATATCCCTTCATAAAAGAAGGTAATTTGTAAAAAATTGTGTTACATGATTTTACGTCGGAAGGCTATTCTAAACATAAGGAATTGAAATATGTATCTGATCTTTATGGTTAGAAAGGTGGGAGTTCTATGTTGAATTTTACTTGGAACATTTTTTCACAAACAGGTAGCATTGATACTTATCTCATTTTTAAGGAACTTGAAAATGAAGTGAAAGAAAGACCCGAAACATATGAGGACAACAGCGAAAGTCTCAATTCTCCCTTGTCTTAGCCTTCTGTAAGATGGCGGTGATGATGATTGTTTAAAAAGTGTGAAGGAATTGTGATTCGAACGAATGATTACGGTGAATCAAATAAAATTGTCACCATTTATTCACGTGAACTCGGAAAAGTGGGTCTCATGGCAAGAGGGGCAAAAAAGCCCAGTAGTCGCTTAGCTTCCGTCACACAATTATTTACGTATGGATACTTTTTTATACAAGCAGGTTCAGGAATGGGTACTCTCCATCAAGGAGAAGTTATCTCATCTATGAGAAGCATACGCGAAGATATCTTCACAACAGCGTATGCTTCTTATATTCTTGAATTAACGGATAAAGCTACTGAGAACAATAAGCCAAATCCATTTCTATTTGAACTGCTGCACCAAACCATTCATTATATGAACGAAGAGTATGATGCAGAGATCTTAACATTTATTTATGAAATGAAAATGTTAAACGTTCTAGGTCTTCATCCTACATTAAATGAATGTGCAGTCTGCCACCAAGGTGAAGGAACTTTTCATTTTTCCATTCGAGAAGGTGGGTTTATTTGTCATCGATGCTTAGAAAAAGATCCTTATCATTTGAAAATTAGTCCGATGACGGTTAAACTATTAAGGCTATTTTATTACATTGATTTAAAGCGGTTAGGTTCTATTTCTGTTAAGCCCGAAACAAAAAAACAATTAAAGTTCGTAATTGATCAATATTACGAAGAATATTCAGGATTGTTTTTAAAAACAAAGCGGTTTTTGAATCAGATGGAGTCTTTAAAACAATCGCTCTCTGATGAGAAGTAGAAAAGATAATCAGTGATATGCAAGGAATTGCTGTCGCTAGGGTGCCTCGTAGTGTGTAGGGGACACCCTTTTTACTGTGGAGCGAAGGTGTAGTTTCGCTTATTGTAAGCGTAATGCCTGCTTTTTTTGAGAAGCCGTGGTAAAATAAACGGCATTCTAAAAAGATAAAATGCTAAAATTAATAAGTTATAGCTTTTACTTTTGCTTAAAAAGTATATAATGTTTTATAAATAGTATGTCACATTTAATGATTAGGTGGTGAGTACAATCGAACTGAACAAACGACAAGAACAAATTTTGCAAATTGTCAAAGACGAAGGCCCTATTACAGGTGAGCATATTGCAGATCAGCTTAGCCTTACGAGGGCAACGCTAAGACCGGACTTGGCTATTTTAACAATGGCCGGTTATTTAGAAGCGCGACCGCGCGTAGGTTACTTTTACACAGGTAAAACAGGAGCACAGCTTCTTACAGATAAAATAAAAAAAATACAGGTGCAAGAATATCAGTCTATCCCGGTAGTCGTGAACGAAAATGTGTCGGTATATGATGCTATTTGTACAATGTTTCTAGAAGACGTGGGGACCCTTTTTGTAGTGGATGAGAAATCCCAGCTAGTGGGAGTACTGTCGCGTAAAGATTTATTGCGCGCGAGTATCGGAAAGCAAGAGCTCACATCTATTCCTGTTCATATTATCATGACGAGAATGCCCAACATTACATATTGCTATCGCGAAGATTTGTTGATTGATATTGCTAAGATCTTAATTGAAAAACAGATTGATGCTATGCCCGTTATTAAAGAGGGAGACGGCAATTTTGAAGTGGTGGGACGCATTACCAAAACAAATATTACAAAATTACTAGTAGCATTAGCAAATGATGAAGTATTATAAGTGAAAAAGGATTAAAAAGGGGATGCACAAAATATGAACAACCCATGTCTTTATGTCATTTCGGATTCTGTAGGTGAGACAGCTGAACTAGTTGTAAAGGCTGCATCAAGTCAGTTCAATATGACGGACTTTGTAATTAAAAGAGTACCTTACGTAGAGGACATCGCAACACTTTCAGAAGTGGTTTCAGTAGCGAAGATGAACAACGCTATTATTGGTTTTACGCTAGTAAAGCCTGAAATGAGAGAATTTTTAATTCAAGAAGCGTCCAAGAATGGGGTAGAGGTATTTGATATTATTGGACCTTTAATTGATAAAATTCAATCTTCTTATCAACTTTCTCCTCGCTATGAGCCAGGAATGGCTAGAAAATTAGACGAAGATTATTTTAAGAAAGTAGAAGCGATTGAATTTGCAGTAAAATATGATGATGGGCGTGATCCGAGAGGCATTCTTAGAGCGGATATCGTATTAATCGGTGTATCAAGAACATCTAAAACACCTCTTTCTCAATTTTTAGCACACAAGCGTTTGAAAGTAGCCAATGTTCCGATTGTACCTGAGGTTGATCCACCAGAAGAGCTGTTTCACGTATCACCTGAGAAGTGTATAGGGCTTACTATTAGTCCTGAAAAACTAAACGATATTCGTAAAGAGCGTTTAAAGTCTCTTGGGCTAAATGATAAAGCAATTTATGCTAATATTGGCCGTATTAAAGAAGAACTTGAATTTTTCCAAGGGATTGTAGATAAGATTGGCTGTGAAGTGGTGGACGTATCCAACAGAGCCGTAGAAGAAACAGCAGGTATCATTCTCAATACCATCAAAAAGAAATAAACGATAGATCTCCTCTGTGCGTGACAGAAAGGAGATTGCTTTCTTATGTTTGTATGCTGTAAGCCTAAGAAAATATCCCAAAGATGAATATGACAGAACTTTTAAAAACAAGTGACTTTGGTATAGAAAATATAGGTTGTTTATATTATAATAAAAAATTGTGATAAAAAAGAATAGTTTTAGGTTTAGACTTTGTTAAGAACGAATAAACTATTTATATAAAAGTCAAGTCAGAATCGAAAAAAGTATTCGACAAATGCCATCTACAGGAAATAACAAATTGTTAGAAGGAATCTCTGGAGGGATGTAGAATACAGAGTTATAGCAAAAGAAAAAGTAAAGTTTTTGTCGATGCTGATGCATGCCCTGTTAAAGCAGAAATCGTTGAACTTACACATACATATGACATCGATCTTGTGTTTGTTGCTTCCTATGCTCACATGCAAACAAATCCTACACCAGGAAAATGGGTCTATGTGGATGCAGAAAAGGAAGCCGCAGATTTATATATTTTAAATCACGCAGTCAAGCAGGATATTGTCGTAACTCAAGATACTGGCTTAGCAAGCATGTTAGTAAGTCGAGGGGTTTACGCACTGTCTCCTCGTGGAAAGTACTATAATGACGACGAAATGAATACGGTGCTTTTCTTTCGCTATGTTTCTGCAAAAGAGCGACGGTCAGGCCGTCATACTAAAGGCCCAAAGGCATTTAGTGAAGAAGATCGCCAGCATTTCATTCAAGCTTTTGAAAAAATGTTGTCGAAACTTGCAGGAATTTAGCACTTAGTGAAGAATATTATATGAAATACGGAGCTGTTACTATGGCAAATCGAATTCCTGATGAAGTAATCGACCGTATTCGGCATTCAGTAGATATTGTCGACGTCATAAGCGATTATGTACAACTAAAAAAACAAGGGCGCAATTATTTTGGACTCTGTCCGTTTCATGGGGAAAGCACACCGTCTTTTTCAGTATCGCCTGATAAACAAATTTATCATTGCTTTGGATGTGGTGCAGGAGGGAATTCATTTTCATTCATAATGGAATTAGAAGGACTGTCCTTCACGGAAGCAGCTCAGCAGCTTGCTGAAAAAGGAGATATTCCTTTCGAACATGAGATACATCCTCATGAAGAAGATAATCAAAAGCCTAGCAATAAAATGATTGAAGCACACGAGCTTTTAAAGAAATTTTACCATCATTTATTGGTAAATACAAAAGAAGGCCAAGATGCTTATGATTATTTAATAAATCGAGGGTTTTCACGAGAAATTATCGATGAATTTGAGATAGGTTTTGCTTTAGATTCGTGGGAATTTGTAAGTAAGTTCTTAACAAAACGTGGGTTTAATCCGCAAGAGATGGAACATGCAGGTTTAATCATTAAACGCAACCAAGATGAAACGTACTTTGATCGTTTTCGTGATCGAATTATGTTTCCTATTGCTGACTTGCAAGGCAAAACAATTGCATTTTCAGGGCGCCTGCTAAAAGAGATAAAAGGGCAGCCTAAATATTTAAACAGTCCCGAAACTTCTATTTTTAACAAAAGTCGCACACTCTACAACTTTCACCGCGCTAAAAAACATATACGCAAAAATCAGCAGGTTATTTTATTTGAAGGATTTGCAGATGTTATTTCGGCTGTTAAAGCGGGTTGCCCGAACGCAATTGCAACAATGGGAACTGCCTTAACAGAAGAACAGGCCAAGATTATTCGCCGAAATGTAGAGTCCGTTATCATTTGCTACGATGCAGATTCTGCCGGAATTGAAGCAGCGCACAAAGCAACTGCTATCTTAACAAATGTGGGTTGTACCGTTAAGATTGCTGTGATGCCGGATGGTTATGACCCGGATGATTATATTAAAGAATACGGGGCAGAGAAGTTTCAAAATGATGTTATTAATAGCAGCTTGACCTTTATGGCATTTCAAATGAGGTATCTCCGCCGAAAACGAAATCTACAAAATGAATCTGAACGTATGCAATACATTGAAGACGTTTTGAAAGAAATAAGCCTCCTTACGAAAGCCGTAGAGCGAGATCATTATTTACGCCAATTGGCACAAGAGTTTTCCATTTCATTAGATGCGCTTAAAGAACAGCAGTATCAAGTGTATCGAACTGAAAAAAAGAAAAAGGATAATGATTCTCCAAATCGAAATAATATAAATAGACAACCAGTCGTAAAGAGAAGCTTATTACCGGCTTATCAAAATGCAGAACGTTTTTTGATCGCTCATATGTTGAAAGATAAGGATGTAGCATTTAGAATTCAAGACCGACTTCAAGGTCAGTTCAATGTCGAGGAACATCGTGCGCTTGTTCTATATTTGTATGCTTATTACGAGGAAGGACACGAGCCTAATCCGAGCGGATTTATCGAGCGGTTGCCCGAGTCTTCGTTGTCTAGTCTAGCTTCAGAATTGGCGATGATGTCAATCAATGATGAATTGTCGGAGCAAGCTTTGAATGATTATATCCAAACGATATTGATTTACCCACAAAGGGTAGCGATAGAAAAAAAAGAAGCAGAAAAGCAAGAAGCAGAGCGTCAAAAAGATTATTTAAAAGCTGCGACAATAGCAATGGAAATTTTACAGTTGAAAAAAACGTTAAAATAAACGATATTGCGTATTAGTCCCACTTTTAGAAGGTTTTCCTTAAAATTTTGGAAGGAGGGGATCTGATGGCTGAAAAATCAGCTCAATCAAAACAACTTGATTCAGATTTAACAATTGAACAAGTAAAAGATCAATTGACCGAAATCGGAAAAAAACGTGGTGTGCTCACATACGAAGAAATTGCAGAGCGTATGGCGAACTTCGAAATTGAATCCGATCAAATGGATGAATATTATGAATACCTTGGAGAACAAGGTGTTGAAGTAATGAGTGAATCTGAAGCAAATGATGACGATGCCGATCCCGATATTCAAGAACTGTCAAAAGAAGAAGAGTTTGATTTAAATGATTTAAGTGTACCTCCTGGTGTAAAAATTAATGATCCAGTTCGTATGTACTTAAAAGAAATCGGACGCGTTGACTTATTGTCAGCAGAGGAAGAAATCAATTTAGCAAAACGTATTGAAGAAGGCGATGAAGAAGCGAAACGTCGTCTTGCTGAAGCAAACTTACGTCTTGTTGTAAGTATTGCAAAACGCTATGTTGGACGCGGAATGCTGTTTCTTGATTTAATTCAAGAAGGAAACATGGGTCTTATTAAAGCGGTAGAAAAATTTGATTATCGCAAAGGTTATAAATTCAGTACGTATGCGACATGGTGGATTCGTCAAGCTATTACTCGTGCAATTGCTGACCAAGCAAGAACGATTCGTATTCCCGTTCATATGGTTGAAACAATTAACAAGCTAATTCGTGTTCAACGTCAGCTTCTACAAGATTTAGGTCGCGAACCATCTCCTGAAGAAATTGCAGAAGATATGGACTTAACACCTGAAAAAGTTCGTGAAATCTTAAAAATTGCTCAAGAACCGGTTTCTCTTGAAACACCAATTGGTGAGGAAGATGATTCTCATTTAGGTGACTTCATTGAAGACCAGGATGCAACATCACCTTCTGAACATGCTGCATATGAATTATTAAAAGAGCAGTTAGAAGACGTCCTTGATACGTTAACAGATCGCGAAGAAAATGTTCTTAGACTCCGCTTTGGTCTGGACGATGGACGTACGCGTACGCTTGAAGAAGTAGGAAAAGTATTTGGCGTAACGCGTGAGCGTATTCGTCAAATTGAAGCTAAAGCGCTTCGTAAGCTTCGTCACCCTAGCCGAAGCAAACGTTTAAAAGATTTCTTAGAATAGATAAAAGCGTAAATAACGCTTATGAGATAGCTTCTTTCCTAGAGGAAAGGGGCTATCTATTTTTTATGGAATAAATTTCATAAAAACGCATTTTGAAGAAGTATATTGATTTTTTTACCAACTTTTCTTCTTTCATATATTTTACTGAATTGTCCTGCGTTTTGCAAATGCTCCTTTGTATTCTTTTGTCACAGAGCGTAAGCTGTTCAAATTCCTTTTAAACATCCGAAAAATGGAATCGCTATCATTTTATTCATGCTTTGATTAGTACTCTTATATTATAACACGAAAAAATTAAAACGTTTTAAAAGTTGAGAAAATTTACAAAAATGAATTATAATTAAATAATGTAAGCGTATACATTTTTTTAGGGGGAATAAAAAATGAATTTTGAATTAACCAATGAACAAAAGATGATTCAACGGACGCTCAGAGAGTTTTCAGAAGCGGAAGTAGCACCGAATGCACTAGAGCGCGATCGAAGTAAGCAATTTCCGCTTGATGTTTTTAAAAAGTTAAGTGAGCTTGGTGTAATGGGGCTTCCTTTTCCTGAAGAGTATGGAGGCGGAGGAGCAGATACGGTTAGTTTTGCTATTGTCGTAGAGGAATTAAGTAAAGCTTGTGGCTCTACAGGAATTACATACTCAGCTCATGTTTCGCTCGGGGGCGCACCTATTTATTTATTCGGAACAAAGGAGCAAAAAGAACAGTACCTACCTGCTTTATGCTCCGGGGAATCTTTTGGAGCGTTTGGTTTAACCGAACCGAACGCAGGAAGTGACGCGGGGGGAACGGAGACCGAAGCAGTGTTGAAGGATGGAACATTTAGGATTAATGGAAGTAAATGCTATATTACGAATGCCAGCTATGCAAAGTTTTTAGCTTTAACGGCTGTTACAAATCGTACAGAAGGGAAAAAAGAAATTTCAGCTATTATCGTGCCTACAGAAGCTCGAGGTTTTACTGTAATAGACAATTACGAGAAAATGGGTCTACATGCTTCAAATACAACTGAACTCGTTTTAGAGGATGTTGAAGTGCCTGAAGAGAATTTACTCGGTGTAAGAGGAGAAGGCTTTAAACAATTTCTAATGACGCTTGACGGGGGAAGAATTGGAATTGGAGCAATGGCCGTTGGAATCGCTCAAGCGGCTTATGAAAAAGCACTGTCATATGCGCAGGAAAGAAAGCAATTTGGGAAAGCTATTTCATCATTTCAAGCGATTCAGTTTAAATTAGCTGATATGGCGATGAAAATTGAGTTAGCAAGAAATATGGTGTATAAAGCAGCGTGGTTAAAAGACCAAGGAAAGCCATTTACGAAAGAAGCTGCTATGTGTAAACTGTATGCTTCTGAAATTTGTATGGAAGTAGCCAGTCAAGCTGTTCAGATTCATGGAGGATACGGCTACATGAAGGAGTATCACGTGGAGCGGTATTTACGAGATGCCAAGCTTTTAGAAATTGGAGAAGGAACTTCAGAAATTCAGCGCTCGGTTATTGCAAGACAAATTGGCTGTTAAGATACGCAATAAGAAATTAGTTAATTATGTAAATAAAACCCTTTCACTTATGAGCATTTTCAAGTAAAATAAAAGTGCTTATACTATTTTGTTATTTCTAGGGATGGGAATACATAAAGGGGGTATAGTGAGTGAAGCGAAATCCGCTAATACCATTTTTATTAATTGCGGTAATTGGGATTGCTTTAATGTTAACGCTTTCGTTCAACGGATTGAATAACGCAAAAGAAATCGCGGCTGAAAAAGAAGGCGGTGGCGCGGAACAGCAGGCTTCAGCTAAACCAGAAGAAATTTATCAAAAAACTTGTATTGGTTGCCACGGTGATCAGTATCAAGGTGGAGTAGGTCCTTCGTTAAAAGGAATTGGGAAAAAAGTTTCTCAAGACGAAATTGCAGATATTGTTGTAAACGGTAAAGGAAACATGCCGCCTGGGCTGGTTCCTCCGGAAAAAGCGAAGGAAATGGCTAAATGGGTATCAGAAATTAAATAGAGTTCAGAAACATGATTTTCTGGAAAGCCGCTCATTTATAAAGCAGGCTTTTTTTTTGTGATTTTTTATAAGCATTCAGCTAAAAGGAAAACATGAAGAGAAATAGGAATCATGCAGCTATCTATGTTAAAATAATGAACAGTAATCACATAGAGAATAGGTGACAAAATGAATGAATTAAACTTATCAATAAGACTTGAAGAAGTAGTAAAGTCGATTCCTTTGGGAGCAAAGATAGCAGACATTGGCTCAGATCATGCATACTTGCCGTGTTTTGCTTATTTAAATGGATATATTAGCGGTGCCGTAGCAGGAGAAATTACAGAAGGGCCTCTTCAATCTGCTATTCAGCAGGTGAAAAAAACAAGCTTAACGGACGTTATTGACGTTCGAAAAGGAAACGGCCTAGAAGTAATATCACCGAATGAAGTAGACTGTATTACAATCTGCGGAATGGGCGGAACGCTTATTACAATGATTTTAGAAGAAGGAAAAGCAAAGTTAGAAGGAGTAAAAAGGCTTGTACTTCAGCCGAATATTGGTTCACATCATATTCGCAGCTGGCTGATTGAACACAGCTGGGAAATCATTGATGAAAAAATCATCGAAGAAGACGGTCGTATGTATGAAGTCATCGTCGCTGAACCTGGAAACGCCTTAGCTCCTTATAACGGTGAAGTGGAAGCCGGTGTGTTAATGGGCCCTATTTTAAAAGAAAAGCGCTCTTCTGCTTTTATGACAAAGTGGACGCATGAACTAAATCATCTTAAACAAATTGTCAGCCAAATGGAGCTGGCTCAGTCCGAGGAAAGCAAAGCAAAACTTCAAAAACTTACCCAAGACATCTCATTAATTGAGGAGGCGTTAAAATGAGTAAAATTCCTAACGGATTTCAAGTAATTGAAGCATTTGAATCATTTTCTCCCAAGCATTTAGCGGTTGAAGGAGATAAAATTGGTTTGCAGATTGGAACGTTAAACAAGCCTGTAAAAAAAGTAATGGTAACGTTAGATGTTCTTGAAACGGTCGTAGACGAAGCTATTGAAAAACAAGTGGATTTGATTATTGCTCATCATCCTCCTATTTTTAGACCTCTAAAACAAGTGGTTACAGAACGTCCTGAAGGGCGTATTTTAGAGAAATGCATCAAACATGATATTGCTGTATATGCTGCTCATACAAACTTAGATATAGCTAAAGGCGGAGTAAATGACCTGTTAGCCGAAGCATTGGGGCTACAAGAGACAAAAGTGCTGGTTCCAACAACGTCTATTCAGCTGAAAAAGCTTGCTGTATTTGTTCCTTCAAATCATGCTGAAGCAGTGCGCACAGCTATTTGTGATGCGGGAGCTGGACATGTGGGTCTTTACAGCGACTGTACGTTTTCAACTGAAGGGGAAGGCACGTTTAAACCTTCTTCAGAAGCCAATCCATACATTGGCTCAAAAGAAGAGTTAGAACGTGTAAATGAAGCAAAAGTTGAAACTATTTTTGAAGCGGGTCAACAAAATAAAATTATTCGTGCCATGCTCAGTGCTCATCCTTACGAAGAAGTAGCCTATGACATTTATCCAGTGGAACAAACGGGCGAGACGCTTGGACTTGGACGAATTGGTAAGTTAAAAGAAGAGATGACGTTAAAACAGTTTGCCGCTCATGTTAAACAAGTATTGGATGTGGATGGTGTTAGAGTAGTAGGGTCTATGGATGCCACAGTGAAAAAAGTAGCTGTTCTTGGCGGAGATGGAAACAAATATATTACAAACGCAAAATTTAGCGGAGCAGATGCCTATGTAACAGGTGATTTGTATTTCCACGTTGCGCATGATGCAATGGCAATGGGATTAAACGTTGTAGATCCTGGTCATCATGTTGAAAAAGTTATGAGACAAGGTGTAACGCGTGTATTAACCAGTCTTTTTGATGCGAAAAACTTTGAGTGTGAAGTATTTGATTCAAAAGTAGACACAAACCCATTTACGTTTATGTAACAAAGAAAGAAGGTGTTGACGAATGTCAACACCTTCTTTTGCGTCTATTAAGACGATTTTTTTGTTCGAACTTTTGGTAAGATCTTTGAAAGAGGCACGCTTTTTTCACGTGTCCAAGTTGTTTCATCTTCCGGATCGAACTGATCTAGAAAATTGATGACCTCTTTTGTGATTGGAGTAGGGGTAGATGCTCCTGCCGTAACAGCTACGGTTTTCGCGTTCATCAACCATTCGATCTGCAGCTCTGAGATGTCACCGATACGATATGCCTCAGTGCCGGCAATCTCCATTGATACTTGAGCTAAACGGTTTGAGTTGTTACTTTTAGGATCTCCTACTACAATTGTAACATCTGCTTCACCTGCTTGCTCGGCTACAGCTTCTTGGCGAACTTGTGTAGCTAAACAAATTTCCTTGTGAACTTCAGCGTGCGGATATTTTTCTTTTACCTTTTCCATTACTTCTGCAACGTCCCACTGACTCATTGTTGTCTGATTTGTTACAATGATTTTTTCACGTTGAATATTTAAATGGGCTACGTCTTCTGCTTTTTCAATTAAATGAACGATATCTGGCGCGATACCAAGTGCACCTTCTGGCTCAGGATGATTTCGTTTTCCGATATAAATAACGTCATAACCTTCTTTTTCTTTTTGGCGAATAAGGTCATGGGTTTTTGTAACATCCGGACATGTAGCATCGATTGTTGTTAAGCCTTTTTCTTTTGCTCGTTCTTTTACTTCTGGAGATACTCCGTGCGCAGTAAAAATAACGGTTCCTTCATTTATTTGGTCTAAGATTTCTAGGCGATTAGCACCGTCCAGTGTGATAATGCCGTCCTCTTCAAACGCATCTGTAACGTGTTTATTATGAACAATCATTCCTAAGATATAGATTGGTCGAGGCAATGATTTATCTAAAGCGGCGTTTCGTGCAATGACCATTGCGTCTACTACACCATAACAATAGCCGCGCGGTGCAATTTTAATAACTTTCATTTCAATTTCCTCCTCATCATAATCCTGACGAGCAATTCAACTCGCTTCTATTATATAAAAGAGGAAGGAAGAATACAAAGATATTCTTTTTTTGCTCACTGTATTTCCTTAAGGAATCAGCAGATTTATCAAATATAAAGTTTTGGTTTAGACACCCGATCTCTGGATGAATGTTCAATTTCTTCTTCAAAGAAATCCAGCTCATCATCGGATGAATCCGTGCTTTCTGCGCCTGCTGATAAAACCTTACTGTCTTTACTTTCATCAGTTTCAGAAACCTCTGTTCCTTCTGCTTCGAGTACTTCATCTGTGTCATCACTTGAGCGCAAGGCCTGATAGATTTTCCATAGAGAAGGAGCATTTTTGACAAGAGGTCCGTATTGTTGAATCATAGGTCCCATCGTTTCCGCTGCTTTTAGTACTCGCTGAACATTCCCCATCATGGAGCTCAAGTTAGCAGGGTTCGTTAATCCTTGCAAACCTCCAAGCAGGGAAGAAGAGTTAGTCGCTCCTGCAGCACCTTGGGCTCCTGAAAGTCCAGAAAACAAAGAACCTCGAGGAGCAGCCGCAGCCGCTTGTTGAAATGGTATGTTTCTATTTCCGCCTCTTCGGAATAGGCGAGTTAAGAAGTTACCTCCTCCACGGTTCAGGCCTTGCTGATTCGGGTAAAATGATTGTTGAGCATTTGTTTGCTGGGCAAAGTTACGAAACTGCTGTAATGGATTAAATTGGCCAAAGTTACCAGGTTGTTGCCCAAAGCCGTTTTGTGGTGGCATTCCTGGCATCATTCTTCTTTGCATACCGGGTGGAAATGGTGGTCTTCGCTGTAGCAAAGGACGCACCTCCTTTAGTAAAGTAGATTTTCTTTTACTATCGTATGCAACTCGCGATAAAATGTTTTTGAAACAGGTAATAAGTTTTAGTAATATGAATGAGAAGTAGTCACAGAAGGAAAAATCGATTATAATCATATATTGTGCCTTAAAAGATGAACGTGAATGTAAAAAAGGAGACTATTATGGAAAAAACAAACTTTGAACGTTTTGAGTTTCAACCATTTTTAATAGAAGCAATTAAACAATTAGGTTTTTATCAGCCTACAGAGATTCAGGAGCGCTTAATTCCTTCCGTTTTAAAAGGGGAAAGTGTAATTGGTCAGTCGCAAACAGGGACCGGCAAAACACACGCTTATTTATTGCCTTTACTTGAAAAGGTAGACCCTAAAAAAGAAGAAGTACAAGTTGTAATCACCGCTCCAACTCGTGAGCTTGCTTCTCAAATTTATCAAGAAGTATTAAAGCTAACAAAACACAGTGCTGAAGGAGAAGAAATTTCAGCAAAATGTTTTATCGGCGGTACAGATAAGCAGCGTACAATCGACAAATTAAAGAAGCAGCCTCAAGTTGTTGTAGGAACACCGGCTCGTTTGTTTGATTTAGTAAATGAAAAAGCGTTAGTTGTGTATACAACAAAGGCGTTAGTAGTAGACGAAGCTGATTTAATGCTTGATATGGGATTTTTAGAAGATGTGGACCGTTTGGCAAGCAATATGCCTGAAAAATTACAGATGCTTGTTTTTTCAGCAACTATTCCTGAAAAATTAAAGCCATTCTTAAAAAAATACATGGAAAATCCAAAATTCACGCATGTTTCGCCGAAGCAAGCAGCAGCAGCTAAATTAGAGCATGTATTAGTTCCACTGCGTCATCGCAACAAGTTTAAGCTCCTGCATGATATGCTTATTTCTTATAATCCTTATTTAGCTATCGTCTTTACAAATACAAAGAAAATGGCGGACGAAGTAGCAGATGACCTACTGTCTAAAGGATTAAAAGTAGGAAGAATTCACGGAGACTTATCTCCTCGTGACCGTAAGAAAATGATGAAGCAAATTAATAATTTAGAATTTCAATACGTAGTAGCGACAGATTTAGCAGCTCGCGGTATTGATATTGAAGGAATTTCACACGTCATTAACTTTGAGCTTCCTTCAGATCTAGATTTCTACATTCACCGAGTAGGACGTACAGCTCGTGCTGGTCATTCTGGAATTGCTGCTACAATCTTCGATGTGGAAGATGAAGATGCAGTAAATAAGCTGGAGAAAATGGGAATCGAGTTTGTAAACAAAGATCTTCAAAAGCAAGAATGGGTTTCCATCGATGACCGTAACCGCCGTAAAAAGCGTGTAAAGAAAGCGGATGAAGTGGGAGAAGAGGCACATCGCTTTATTCAAAAGCCGAAGAAAGTAAAGCCTGGCTACAAGAAAAAACGTGCTCGTGAAATTACAAAGTATGTGCAAAAGAAAAAGCGTAGTGAAAGACGCAACAATCGTTAATCGCAATAGGTTAGAGGTGTAAAAAGTAATGTTGAAAATTGGTTCTCACGTATCAATGAGCGGCAAAAAGATGCTTTTAGGAGCAAGTGAAGAGGCAGCTTCTTACGGAGCGAATACGTTTATGATCTATACAGGCGCTCCACAAAATACTCGTCGCAAAAAGATTGAAGAGCTTAATATTGAAGCTGGTCTTTTGCATATGAAAGAGCATGGAATGACAGATATTGTTGTACATGCTCCCTATATCATTAATCTAGGAAATACAACAAAGCCCGAAACATTTGAGCTTGGAGTAGATTTCTTAACGTCTGAAATTCAGCGCACCCATGCTCTTGGTGCAAAGCAAATTGTTCTTCACCCAGGAGCTCATGTGGGCGCTGGAGCAGATGCCGGTATTCAGCAAATTATCAAAGGTCTAAACGAAGTGTTGACAGCTGATCAAGAAGTTCAAATTGCGCTTGAGACAATGGCTGGAAAAGGAACAGAGTGTGGAAGAAGTTTTGAAGAAATTGCCCAAATTATTGATGGCGTGACGCACAATGAAAAGCTCTCTGTTTGTTTTGATACATGTCACGTACATGATGCTGGTTATGATATCGTTCAAGACTTTGACGGTGTATTAAATGAATTTGACAAAACCGTAGGCATACAGCGAATTAAAGTGCTTCACATCAATGATAGTAAAAATGTATGCGGTGCTCGAAAAGACCGCCATGAAAATATTGGATTTGGTGAAATCGGATTTGGTGCACTGAATTATATTGTTCATCACCCAGCGTTTACAGAAGTTCCTAAAATTCTAGAAACTCCTTATGTAGGAGAAGATAAGAAAAATAAAAAAGCGCCATATCAGTTGGAAATTGATATGGTTCGTGCACAAAGCTTTGATTCAGAGCTAAAACAAAAGCTTATGTAATTTCATATGTAAAAGAAGAGGTCATGTCTATAGACATGACCTTTTCTTCTACATCAACTGCTGAAATAATTCGTTCACTCGTCTGGCAGTTTCACGATCTGTTACTTGAGCAATTTGTTTGATTAAATTTCGGCGCTCTTCAAGGTTATAAATATTTACGGGCTGCTGTCTAATGACGGATACAAGTGTGTGTGCCTGCTGATCTGTAATGGGGATGTTGTATTGTTTGCTATACTTTAAAAGCTCTTTCGGGGTAATGTTGTTTACTTTCTTATTGACAATCTGCTGTACAATTTTCATATGATTACCTCCTCGTCATATACAGTTTATGAATAAAAAAGAAAGATGTGACTATATTGTGTAATAAAACAACATTTCGAGTCGGATGAACTTACGGAGATAAGAAAGCAAAGGAGTGAAACGGCTTAGTTTACAAATAAAAGACAATCCTGTATACTACATTAATGACTAAATCGTAATGATTCTGAGAAAGTAAATGGGTAACGGAGTATACGATAGAAACCGTGCCCTCTTTTGTATGGAGAAATATAAAAAAAGAATGGTGAGGCGCATATGAATACACCTGATATCATTGAAATTGATCATTTATCATTTCAATATGATGGAGTGAATGTATTAGAAGATATAAGTTTTTCAATTCCAAAAGGAGCTTTTTTGGGTCTCGTTGGTCCAAATGGCTCTGGGAAATCAACGCTAATCAAATGTTTGCTTGGTTTGCAAAAACCATCTCAAGGGGCAATTCGTTTATTTGGAAAAGATCAGAGAAGGTTTAAAGAACGAAGTAAAATTGGATATGTATCGCAAAAAGCGAATAGTTTCAACAGCGGCTTTCCTGCTACCGTTTTTGAAGTAGTTTCCACGGGTCTTACTTCAAAATTAGGTTTGTTTCGCTTTATGAATGCTTCTCATAAACAAAAAGTAAAAGAAGCGGTAGAAGCAGTGGGGATGAGCGAATTTTTAAATCGAAACATAGGAGAACTGTCCGGTGGTCAGCAGCAGCGAATTTTTATTGCGCGCGCGCTTGTAAGTGAACCCGAGCTGTTAATTTTAGATGAGCCAACAGTCGGAGTGGATGCACAAAATGTGTACACTTTTTATGAGCTTCTCGAAAAGTTAAATAAAGAAAAAGGAATTACGCTTGTGCTTGTTACTCACGATATTGGCACTGTCTCAGAAAAAGTAACCCACGTTGCTTGTTTAAATAAATTTCTACACTTTCATGGGAATGCTAAAGAATTCGAACAGCTTTGTGAACATGACGTATCTATGTTTTATGGTCATAATGTTCATGTGTTAACCCATGATCATCATCATGGAGGGCAGCACGTATGATAAGCAGTTTATTTCAATTTGAGTTTTTACGAAATGCATTTTTAACCGGTATGATTATTGGCGTCTTAGCTCCTTTATTGGGCACGTTCATCGTAGTAAGACGTCTTTCTTTAATTGCAGACGCGTTAAGTCACGTGACGCTAGCAGGGATTTCTGCGAGCTTGCTTCTTAGTCAGAAAATAGGGTTTATGCAAGGAGTGAACCCCGTCTATTTAGGGATGGTATCTTCCGTTACAGGCGCTCTTTTTATTGAAAAACTTCGAAGCGTCTACAAGCATTACCAAGAGCTGGCCATTCCGATTATTTTATCGGGCGGAATTGGGATTAGTGCAATTTGTATCTCGCTAGCGGACGGTTTTAATAATGATTTAATGAACTATTTGTTTGGAAGCGTAAGTGCGGTGAGTCGTTCGGATCTTTGGACAGTTGTTGTCATAGCCGTATTTGTTATAGCTATTGTCTTTTTCTTATATAAAGAATTGTTTATTTTATCTTTTGACGAGGAGCACGCTTCTGCTTCTGGGATTAAATCGAAGTGGATGCACTTTTTATTTATTGTGATGGTTGCTCTTGTCATTGCTGTATCGATGCGTATCGTCGGTATCTTATTAGTGTCATCTCTTATGACTCTTCCTGTAGCAGCAAGCATTCGCTTAGCTAGAGGCTTTAAACAAACGATTCTGCTTTCGGTGATTTTTGGCGAAATATCTGTTTTAGGCGGATTATTTTCAGCGTACTACTTGGATTTAGCACCAGGCGGTACAATTGTTGTCATTGCTGTTGTTATTTTAATCATATCTATTATGATTAATAAAGGACGGAAGGGGAAACAAAAATGAATTTAACTGAAGCCATTCATTTATTAAAAGATCAAGGATATAAACATACAGGAAAGCGTGAAGAAATGCTTGCCCTGTTTTCAAAATCAAATAAGTACTTAACGGCAAAAGATGTATTAGAGTACATGAAGCCTGATTATCCTGGTCTGAGTTTTGATACAATTTACCGTAATTTATCATTGTTTGTGGAGTTAGGCGTACTTGAAATGACGGAGCTTTCGAGCGAAAAGCACTTTCGATTTAAATGTGCGACCGCCCATCATCATCACCACTTCATTTGTTTAGATTGTGGAAAAACAAAAGAAATTGAAGCTTGTCCGATGGAGTATGTAGACGAGGATTTGCGTGGGTACAATATTACAGGCCATAAATTTGAAATTTACGGTCAATGTATAGAATGTAATCAATAAAAAAGAGAGGGCGTTATGCACCTCTCTTTTTTATTTTTGCTGTTCTTTTAACCAGCTGGCTACCCACTGATCTGCTTCTAGCCAATTGTATACGCGAACCACTCCTTTTGGAACAGGTAAGCGATTATAAGGAGTATCAAATAAGATAACAGGGATATTGCATTCTTCACTGATTTCACAAGCATTATCATGTTTGTCTTCAAAAAAGATATCAACATCATATCGTTTTGCTGTCTCAACTTTAAAATGAGAACCCACTAACTCAATGTGATGAAACGATAGTTCATTTTTTTGAAACCATTCTTCCGTGACGTCCAATAGCTTATCGTGCCTTGCACTAATAAAGAATAATTCGTGCTTTTGATGCCATTTTTGCAAAACCGCTTTTGCATCGTCTGCAAGTGGAGAGGTTTCGTAAATAGAGCGTTCATTTGCTTTAAACCATTTCCCGAGTTCAGCAGGTGATACATTTACAAAAGGGCTGAAATCATATTCTGTAATGTCTTCAAGTGTTAAATTTAAGTTAAAGGCTTTATTTAAATGAGGAACAAAAGTTTCAGGAGAAGTAACAGTTCCATCAATGTCAATTCCAAACTTTTTCGTCAACTACGTGCACTCCTTTAATACGTTTATTCTACTTAGGTGCTTGATTATTCTTGTCTAGTGTAACATAAAGCCTAAAGAGAAACAGTAATACTTTTTATACGCCTTTAGCAAAACGTAATGATCACTGCACGGCCTGGTGATTGCGTCTGTACCTATTTCTTATAAGGGAGCGAGCGGCTGTATAAGATTAACACTTATAATTTTTCCCCGCATTCAGATACTATAAATGCTCCTTATTTACGAAAGCGAGGGATTAAGCATGGAGAATGAAGAACAAAGGCGTAGAAAAGATGTATATGAAGCTGATTTCATGGAAGAAACTGCAGCTGAAGTGGGCGTTCCTTACCGAGTAGGAGAGCCTCATGCAGAGCGTGAAGTTATAGATATTGATCGCAATCGCAATCGCAATCATGAAGTCGCTGGACGAGGAGAAGGAACGGGATACGGTCGTTTCGCACTCGTGCTTTCGATTCTTTCACTATTCTTTTTACCAATTATTCTTGGTGCCGCTGGGATTATTCTAGGGTTTATCGCACGCAGAAAAGGAGCACTTACGCTAGGAGCATGGGCAATAGGGATCGGAGTTGTATCGATTATTGTCGGTACGTTTATATTACCGTTCTTTTCATAAAAAAAGCGAGGCGCATATGCGCCTCGCTTTTTTTAGTTATGATTTAGCTGCAGCTTTTTCAGCTTCTTGCTTTGCGTGATATTCAGCAGCAATTTTATCAATTTCTTTTTTTAGTTCCTCAACCATTGTTTCTTCAGGAACTTTGCGTACGATTTCGCCTTTGCGGAATAGTAGACCTTCACCGCGTGCTCCTGCAATCCCGATATCAGCTTCACGAGCTTCACCAGGACCGTTTACAGCGCAGCCAAGTACCGCTACTTTAATCGGTGCTTTTACAGTTGAAATATACTCTTCAACTTCATTAGCAATGCTAATTAAATCAATTTCAATACGTCCGCAAGTTGGGCAAGAAATAAGAGTTGCAGCATTGGAAGCTAAACCGAATGATTTTAGCAATTCGCGCGCAACCTTTACTTCTTCTACAGGATCCGCACTTAAAGAAATACGTAATGTATTTCCGATTCCTTTAGATAAAATAGCGCCAAGACCTGCTGCACTTTTTACAGTTCCTGCAAATAATGTACCCGATTCTGTAATTCCTAAGTGAAGAGGGTAGTCAAATGCTTGAGCAGCTTTTTCATAAGCTTCAATTGCCAAGTTAACATCCGATGCTTTCATTGAAACGATGATGTCATGGAAATCAAGGTCTTCTAAAATTTTAATGTGATGAAGTGCACTTTCTACCATGCCATCTGCTGTCGGATAGCCGTATTTATCTAAAATACGTTTTTCAAGTGAACCAGCGTTAACTCCAATACGAATTGGAATATTTTTAGCTTTTGCAGCATTTACAACAGCTTCCACTTTTTCACGGCGACCGATATTACCAGGGTTGATACGGATTTTATCCGCTCCGCCTTCAATAGCTTTTAATGCTAAGCGATAGTCAAAATGAATATCCACAACTAATGGAATGTTAATGCGTTTTTTAATTTCAGGGATTGCATCTGCTGCGCGCTCGTCTGGACAAGCAACACGAACAACTTGGCATCCTGCTTCTTCTAAACGTTTAATTTCTGCAACCGTTGCTTCAACATCATGTGTCTTAGTGGTTGTCATACTTTGAATAACTAACTCGTTGCTGCCTCCGATTGTTAAATCTCCAACTTTAACCGGGCGTGTTTTTGTACGATGTATAATTTCACTCACGTGATAATCTCTCCTTCAAAATGAAATCAAGAATTTGAATTCATTAATAGAATAACTCTTTATGAACAAAATAACTAGTAGAAAGTACTACCTTAGCTATTTTAACAATGACTATCCCATCTTGACAAGAAGAATGCTGTCATTACTTGTAAATAGGGAACTTATACGTTTTTCCAATTTGAATATCCTCAGGCGCTGTACCGTTATTTAACTTTTTGAAGTCTGTAATCATTTGGTTCATAGAAACCGGTATCGATTTTTTTGTAAGCTCCTCAATGACGGATAAAACTGTATCGCCTGGCTTAATTTTTATTTTTGTATAGGTGGAAGAAGAGCTGGCGGCTTTTGTTTCTGCAGGCTGCGCTTTGCTGACTTGAACTGCTTCAGTAGCAGTGGGAATGGTCCCGTATTTAATGTCGTAGTGACAAATATATCCGATAAAAGCGAAAGCGGCTAATGCACATAGCTTTTTCATTATGCTCCTCCTTCATTCTTTTGCTTATGTGTAAAGCCTATGCTTGTCTTACTTAAATATGATTGGAGAACGAAAATTGAAAGGAAAATTAATGGTTGTTTCATTAGGCTTATTGCCTTTAATCATGGTGCTGGGAAATTCCATGCTCATTCCTCTGCTGCCAAGCATTCAAAAGTCACTTCACTTAAGCGGAGTTCAAACCAGTTTGATACTGAGTGCATTTTCGATTCCAGCCGCATTGTGTATTCCTGCTGTAGGAATTTTATCAGACCGGTATGGGCGTAAAAAGTTAATCATATATTCACTCGTCATGATGATAATAGGCAGTGTCATCGCTGCTGGTAGTGCTTTATTCTCTTCTGGAAGCTTTGCTGTGTTGATGGCAGGCAGAGTCATTCAAGGGATTGGAGCTGCAGGTACTACAACGTTGGCAATGGCATTAACTGGAGATGTATTTACAGGGGAAAAAAGAGCAAAAGTCCTCGGGATTTTAGAAGTGTATAACGGAGTTGGAAAAGTGGTTGCGCCGATAATTGGAGCATCGGCAGCACTCGTCGTATGGTATGCCGCATTTTTTGTCTATCCTTTAGCTGCAGGTGCTGCTTTAGTAGGTATAGTGATGTATGTGAGAGAAGGGAAAACAGGCTCGGATTTAGTATCTGTTCAAGAATATTTAAAGAGAGCCATTGGGATTGTCTATGATAAAAGAAAATCGCTTTTTCCTTTATTCTTTGTGGGGGGATTGGGGTTATTTTTATTATTTGGCATTTTATATTACTTATCTTTTCTAATAGAGGAAACGTATCATATAGACGGTTTTTTTAAAGGAACCGCTTTTTTATTTCCTCTTGGTGCGATGACGCTCGTTTCTTATTGGACGGGTCAACGCATCAAAACAGATGTAGAGCTCATGAAAAAATTAATGATAGTAGGGATAACTCTTTTATTCCTGATGTTTGGAGTATTAACGATTATTTATACGCTTCCTGTGCTGATGTTTTGTTTGACAGTCGCCTTTGGCGGCTTAGGATTTGTTCTTCCGTGTATTAATATGATGATTACTTCAGCGGCTTCAGACGAAGAAAGAGGGTTTATTGTATCCATTTATGGAACGGTGAGATTTTTAGGAGTAGCGTTGGGACCTGTTGTTTTTGAAGTGTGGATGCACACTGAAAGGCTGATGTTTGTTTATAGCTTTATTCTGCTCACAGCAGGAGGTTTGTGGGTTTTGTATCAGTTGAAAATTCTTCCTTGTGCAATGGGAAGAAGAAAAGTTGTACCGAAATAAAGAGGCTGAGACTTAACTACATCACTCCAATCACCAGCTAGAAGCAGCCGCATACATGAAACCTGCGTTCACCATATCAATAAAAAAATCCAAAAGAGGTGGATTCTCTATCAAGAATCTAGATTCCTCGTTTGGATTTTCCTTCAACTAAGATACGTTTGTCCCAGCATCTTTATTAGGTTTTACTTTTTTTCTTATAGGAACCCTTGTGACGAGCAACAAGTAAATGAAGAATGTTCCTATCCAGTAAAGAGAGCTATGTAGTGCTAGAGACAAAGAAAAAGCTTCAAAAAGCGTATACAGCAGCGTGAAGGCTACTGTACTATAAGCGCTCAGTGCCCATAGCTGCTTGAAAGGAAGCTGCTTTTTAGTAATGAGTCCAATCAGTTTCCCAAGATAAGCAAGGCAGGTAATAAAAAGGAAGTTTAGTCCAGATGTTAATACGTACAGTAAAAGCATAGCGATAGGGACAAGTATGTATAAAGAAAATTTTTGTTCGTGCAGCAAGTTTAGCAGTTCATTTTTATCTTTATGATGCCAGTTTAGCAACTCATATGAATACGTTTGTGTTTGTGAATTAGTCGTGATGTAAATTCCATCCTTTAAAAAACCAATGGCATGAGCAGGGGAATGAAACCGTTCAATAGACTGTGAGGGGTTTAAGATAAAAGCGGTACCATTTACTTTTTTTGTGAAAGGTTGACTTGACGTAAGCTGTGAGTTTGAAATAGAAAAAGAAGAAACAGATTTCGGAAGATCTGTAGTAGCGATATGATAGCCATTTACAATCGTCAAAGTCATAAAGAAAAATGTAGGCAGCAAAGAAATAAATGTTAAAAACAGCACAAAGCCAATTGTTTTATTCGTATGCTCAAAGCGAAGCGACCTTATTTTTTTGAAGGAAGTAAAACTCCATGCCATCTTTTTCAGCATGCTCATTGTAAAGCCTCCTCTTATTGAAGATTCTGGTTATATCTTATTTTATAGCGAAAATTTAAGGTTTACAATAGATTTTAGAAACCGTTACCAATTACAATGATGCGGTGGAGCGTTTTGTCACAAGCACATCTTATGCGTATATGTACAGGTTTCCCTGTCATTGTTTTTGGGGGATATTACGGGCAGCTTGAGGACCGTGCTGTTAATATTGCAGAGGTACACTCAAAAATCGTATTCGAAAGTAAAATAAAGGAAGGACTCGTCGTGCAAGGTCTTTCTTTATGGGAGTGGTTATTGTATGATAAATAGTAATAATAAAAAGGATAGGTGCGGGCATGGCTATTTTATGTTGGGCATTAATTATCATTAGCTTTGTTGTATCGTTTGTTGGGTTGGTTTATCCCATCATCCCAAGCGTGCTATTTGTAGCTCTGGGATTTGTTATATACGGTTTATTTTATGATTTTAGCTCCTATAGCTGGTTATTTTGGGTGATACAAGGATTGTTAGTTGTCGCACTTTTTTTAGCAGACTATATAGCTAATATTATTGGTGTGAAAAAATTCGGAGGCACTAAAGCAGGTGTTTGGGGAAGTACAGTTGGGCTGCTTGTGGGTCCGTTTGTCATTCCGGGATTTGGAATTATTTTAGGGCCGTTTATCGGAGCGATTGTAGGAGAACTGATTGTTCATCGGACCACAATTAGCAACGCAGTAAAAATTGGAGTAGGTTCGGTTATTGGCTTTTTTAGTGGCGCTATTTCAAAAGGATTTATTCAACTGCTGATGATTGCCTATTTTTTATACGCTGTTTTAAAATAATATATTGACTTTAGGTTAGAAACATGTTAAATTTTTAATGTCGCTAGTAAATGTTATATTGTTCCACAGTAGCTCAGTGGTAGAGCTATCGGCTGTTAACCGATCGGTCGTAGGTTCGAGTCCTACCTGTGGAGCCATGGCGGTGTAGCTCAGCTGGCTAGAGCGTACGGTTCATACCCGTGAGGTCGGGGGTTCGATCCCCTCCGCCGCTATTTTCCAATTTGCGTTTGTGACATACATAATTCATATTGTTCCACAGTAGCTCAGTGGTAGAGCTATCGGCTGTTAACCGATCGGTCGTAGGTTCGAGTCCTACCTGTGGAGCCATGTGGACCCTTAGCTCAGCTGGTTAGAGCAGACGGCTCATAACCGTCCGGTCGCAGGTTCGAGTCCTGCAGGGTCCACCATTTATAGGGTTGGAGGAATACCCAAGTCCGGCTGAAGGGATCGGTCTTGAAAACCGACAGGGGTGTTAAAGCCCGCGGGGGTTCGAATCCCTCTTCCTCCGCCATACTATTGTCTATTCAAAGCTTCTTTTGAGAAAAAGAAGCTTTTTTTATGTTTAAAAGAATAGCGAATGGGAATTAGGTAAATATAAATCATGGATTAGGAACTTTTTATTTGAAACAGTAGGGTAAATTTGCTAATCTAAACGTATATGGTGCTTTTGCGCCAAAATGCTTACATATTTTGAAGGAGGAATTATTCATGGCTTACAAATTACCAGAACTACCTTATGCATACGATGCACTGGAACCACATATCGACAAAGAAACAATGAATATTCACCACACAAAACATCACAACACATATGTTACAAATCTAAACGCTGCTGTTGAAGGCAAAGCGGATTTAGAAAGCAAAAGTATTGAAGAGTTAATTTCAAACTTAGATGCTGTTCCTGAAGATATCCGTACAGCAGTACGCAATAACGGTGGCGGTCATGCGAACCACTCATTATTTTGGACAATCCTTTGCCCTAACGGCGGCGGTGCTCCAACTGGTGAATTAGCAGACGCTATCGCTAGCAAATTCGGCAGCTTTGATCAATTCAAAGAAGAATTTGCAAATGCAGCTAAAACTCGCTTCGGTTCTGGCTGGGCTTGGTTAGTTGTAAACAACGGCGAATTAGAAGTAACAAGCACACCAAACCAAGATAGCCCATTAATGGAAGGCAAAACGCCAATTCTTGGTCTAGACGTTTGGGAGCACGCTTACTACCTAAATTACCAAAACCGCCGTCCAGATTACATTTCAGCATTCTTTAATGTTGTAAAATGGGACGAAGTTGCTAAACGTTACGACGCTGCAAAATAAGCTGAAGACGTATTTAAGAGCCAGTAAAGTAATTATTACCTTTACTGGCTTTTTTGTTTTCCAATTCTTTTACATATCTCCTTTTCTTTTTCACACACTAGGTGTAGAAGAGAAAAGGAGTTTTTTGATATGCCTTTATTAAAAAAAGTAGTTGGAGATGTAGAAGTTAGTAAAGATTTACTTTTGCTTTTAATTATAGGCGGTCTTTATGCCTTGGCTATTTCAATTTCCAATTCGTTTGTTAACATTTATCTGTGGAAACAATCAGGCGAATTTTCGGATCTCGCTATTTATAATTTAGCGGTAGTGGTGCTTCAGCCGCTTACGTTTATTTTAGCAGGTAAATGGGCCAAACGAATTGACCGGGTTGTGGTTTTAAGATTAGGTGTATCTTTTTTAGCTGTTTTTTATATCGCTGTATTAATCAGTGGAGCTAACGCAGCCCAGTATTTAGTATTGCTTGGCGGACTGCTGGGTATAGGATACGGCTTTTATTGGCTAGCTTTTAATGTGCTAACTTTTGAAATTACAGAACCTGATACAAGAGACTTTTTTAACGGATTTTTAGGGATCTTAAACTCTTTTGCAGGGATGATTGGTCCTTTAGGAGCGGGCTTTGTTATTTCCGCTTTGTATGAATCACTTGGGTATAAAATCGTGTTTGGTGTATCGCTGCTATTGTTTATCGGTGCCGTTGTGCTTAGTTTTTTTATTACAAGACGCGCAGCGGAAGGAGTATACAAATTTAAAGAAGTATGGGCTGAACGAAAAGTCAATAAAGACTGGAATCGAATATTGCAGGCTCATTTCTTTCAAGGGTTGCGTGAAGGTACGTTCATTTTTGTTGTATCCGTCATGGTATTTATTACGACGGGAAGTGAACTAGCTTTAGGAACATATGGACTGGTGAATTCAGCAGTTGCGTTTGTAGGATACTATGTTGCCTCAAGGTTTATTAAGCAAAAAAATCGCCTTCGATTTATCTTCGCAGGGGGCCTCCTTCTCTATGGAGCAGTCTTTTTGCTTATCTTTAACTTATCGTATCCAAAGTTAATTATATATGCTGTTTGTATTGCCATTGCTTATCCTATTTTGTTGGTTCCATTCATTTCTCTAACGTACGATGTGATTGGGCGAGCAAAAGACGTTGTTTCAAAAAGAATTGAATACATTGTTGTCAGAGAAGTATTTCTGAATATTGGACGCGTCGCTTCCATATCTTTATTTTTAATAGCTGTACTATTTTTTGATGAAGCAAAAAGTATTCCCATTTTATTAGCTATTGTTGGAGCAGGGCATACAATCATTTATTTTTGTGTGAGACATATCTCACAGCCTCTGCACAAAAAAGAAACGACTGTTACTCCTCCGGTATTAAATGAAGGAGACGGAGAGTCTCCAGCTTAGAGTATTGTGAGCTCCTTCATTTGTACTATGGAAAATGCTTCGCTTTTCTTTTAGAATAAATACGTTGTGTAAATAGGCACCTGCCAGGTGTCTATTTATTTGCTAAATAGCTGATTTTATGGTGTTATGGTATATATGTTTTATAAAGTGTAGGTGTTGGTATGAAAAAGAAAAAAAGAAGAAAAAGTCACGTGCCTTTTCGTGTGAACTTACTTTTCTTGACCGTATTTGCCCTATTTTCCGTATTAATTTTGCGGTTGGGACTTGTTCAAATTGTATACGGTGAGAATTACGAACGAGAAGTCGAAAAAACACAGGACGTTACGGTCAGTACGCCTGTTCCTCGAGGGAAAATGTACGATCGTTATAACCGCGTAATTGTAGATAATACCTCTTTAAATACAATTACATATACTCGTTTTCAAGGAAATACAGCTGAAGAAAGGCTGCGCATCGCTAAAAAGTTAGCCACTATGATCGATGTTCCTTACACCACAAATGTGATTGATATTCCGGAAAATAAAAAGAATAAAGATGCTAAGAATGTGGTAAAAATTACAGAACGCGATATGAAGGATTATTGGATTATGCTTCACCCTAAAGAAGCGGAACAGAAAATTACGCAAGCTGATCGCAAAAAAGTTCAAGTTGGTGAAATGACTGATGACGAACTGTATCAACGTCAGTTAGACCGCATCTCTAAAAAAGATTTAGAAAGTCTAAAGAGTGATTTAGAAGTTCTCGCTATTAAGCGCCAAATGGAGGCAGGTTACTCTAACACCCCGCAAATTGTTAAGAGCGGTGTGACAAATGAAGAGTATGCCGTTGTAAGTGAGCACTTAGATGAACTTCCAGGTGTTGATACAACAACGTACTGGGATCGCTCATACCCAGAAAACAGTACTCTTCGCACTTTGCTTGGAAATGTATCATCTGCCAACGAAGGACTGCCTAAAGATAAAGTACAGTATTACTTGTCAAGAGGCTATAGCCGAAATGACCAAGTTGGGACGAGCTATTTAGAGAAGCAATACGAAGCTCAGCTCAGCGGTCAAAAAGAAAAAGTCCAATATGTAACAGATAAAAAAGGAAATCTCCTTGATACAATTCAAGTGTCTAAAGGTGAACGCGGCAGTGATTTGGTTTTAACTATTGATATGGAGCTTCAAAAAGCGGTAGAAAAACAAATTACCGACCAGCTTTTAGCCAAAAAGCAAATGAAAGGAACGCAATTTTTAGACCGTGCTTTTGTTATTATGATGGATCCTCACACAGGAGAAATTTTAACAATGGCAGGTAAAAAATACACCATTGATAAGAAGACTGGAGCGCCTAAAATAGAAGATTTTGCATTAGGAAATATTTCAACATCTTATACAATGGGCTCTGTTGTAAAAGGAGCAACGGTTTTAGCCGGCTTAGATTCAGGAGCTATTAAGCCAAACACAGTGTTCGTTGATGAACCGTTAAAAATTAAAGGAACACCGGTTAAAAAATCAGCTGAGGCTGAAGGGCTAGGACCCTTAACGTATTCATCTGCGTTAAAATATTCATCCAACGTATTTATGTTTAAAACGGTAATGGCTATGGCTGGGTTACAGTATCATAAAAACATGACTTTACCGATTAAACCTGATACATTCAGCGAACTGCGTTCTTACTACAGTCAGTTCGGCTTAGGCGTATCAACAGGCATAGACCTTGATAACGAATCAACAGGTGTCCAAGGCGGAAGCGATGTTCCAGGTACGGCGCTTGATTTAGGAATTGGTCAGTATGATACGTACACGCCGCTGCAGCTTGTTCAATATACTTCTGCAATAGCTAATGGAGGGTATCGCATTAAGCCGCAGCTAGTAAAAGAAATCCGAAAACCAACGATTAAAACCGATGAAATTGGCGGTACGCAGCATTCATTTGAACCTGATGTGTTAAATCGTATCACGATGAAAGAAGAATACATTAAAGATGTTCAAAGTGGCTTTAAGCGCGTTACTCAAGAACAAGGCGGTACAGGGTATGCAGCTTTCCATACAGCGAACTATAATCCTGCTGGTAAATCAGGAACGGCACAAGCCTATGAGAAAAACCCAAGCGGAGGGGATCCGATTAAAGTTAATAATTCAAACTTTGTGGCCTTTGCTCCGGCGAATGATCCTGAAATTGCAGTAGCTGTAGTGGTACCATCGGCATTTGTGCCAAGTGCACCAAATACCATTACAAAAGAGCTTGCTCGTTCTGCGCTCGATACGTATTTTGATTTAAAGAAAAAAGGTGAACAAGAAGTAAAAGACCAAGAAGAGAATCAACAGGCTGTCATTGCAAACGACGCCAATTAAAGAGGCTGGAATAAAAGCATATTAGTTAAAGTAAGATCCGAACGAAGTTGATTAAGAATCAGCTTCGTTCGGATTTTTTTATTGGTAGAGTAAACGTAGATTTCGTGTAGGTAGGCCCTTTTAGCGATTGATTGGAGGGCAAGGTGAAGACTTCTGCAGGGAAAGCGAAGCGATGAGGAGGCTCACCGGCTGTCCGTGAAACGAAAATCAACAGCGGTATCGGAAGTAATTCATACTGGCTTATTAATCCAATCCACCCACCTTTAGATTGAATTAATTTAGTTATGTCTCTACCTCTTCTTTTTTTGTTAAAAATCTTTACATATATGGTTTTTTATTGAATTTAAGGGTCGTAAGAACTAGTTTTTTACCTAAAAAACACGCAGATAGACCTTCGTTTACAAAAGCTTTACATTGAGTTAAAACACAATTAATAGTCGGCTATTATTCTGTAAGTGTAAGGGTTAATAGAAATGATCAAAATAAGGGGAAGCGTTTCGGCTTCTCGTATTTATTTACACTGATAGTAAACAATAGATATTAAATAGACATAGAGAGACTTTTATTGTGCTCAAAACGGTTAAAGACGATGAAGGAGGATTATCCAATGGCAATAACAATGGAATTGACTAACAAAGAAAAAGTAGATACTCCGCAAACAAAAGAAATTGTATATAAAACAAAAGGTTTGAATTTATGGTATGGCAACACACATGCCTTAAAAAATATTGATTTAGACATTCATGCTAACGAAGTTACCGCGATCATCGGTCCATCAGGCTGCGGAAAATCAACATATATTAAAACGTTAAATCGTATGGTAGAAATGACTCCAATTGTCCGTACATCAGGTGAAATTGAGTATAGAGGGAAAAATATTTTTGATAAATCGTACCACGTGGAAGAGCTGCGCACGCAAGTAGGAATGGTTTTCCAAAAGCCAAATCCGTTCCCAAAATCTATTTATGATAATATTGCCTACGGCCCAAGAATTCATGGCGTTCGCAATAAGAAAAAACTAGATGAAATTGTTGAAAAAAGTTTACGAGGAGCAGCTATTTGGGACGAAGTTAAAGATCGTTTGAATCAAAATGCGAATGGGTTGTCAGGTGGACAACAGCAGCGTATCTGTATTGCGCGCTGCTTGGCTATTGAACCCGACGTTATTTTAATGGATGAGCCTACTTCTGCACTCGATCCAATTTCAACATTAAAAGTAGAAGAGTTAGTACAAGAATTAAAGAAAGACTTCAGCATTATTATTGTTACACATAATATGCAGCAAGCGGCACGTATTTCAGATAAAACAGCATTTTTCTTAAATGGAGAAGTGGTAGAGTACGCAGAAACAGATAAAATCTTCTCAATGCCATCTGATAAACGCACAGAAGATTATATTACAGGTCGTTTCGGTTAAGACATACAAGGAGATGGGATGAGTGGTTGTACGCGAAAAGTTTCATGGTGATTTAAAGATATTACGTGAAAAATTATTAGAAATAGGGCGTTTAACGCATGAGGCGCTATCAAAATCAATTGAAGCGTTGCAAACAAGCAATGTTGAGCTGGCGCTAGAAATTATCGACGGCGATTCATACGTAGATGACTTAGAAGAAGAAATTAATGACCTAGCTATCTTACTGATTGCAAAGCAGCAGCCCGTGGCTATCGATTTAAGACGTATCATTGTGGCAATTAAAATTGCTTCGGATGTTGAGCGTATGGCAGATTTTGCGGTTAACGTAGCAAAATCAGCTATACGAATTGGAAACGAAGAATTAATTAAGCCGTTAGAACATGTAAAGAAAATGCACGATATTTCGATTGAAATGTTGAGCCTTTCGTTAAAAGCTTATCACGAGGAAGATCTTGTGCTGGCTAAAAAAGTAGCGGAAATGGACGATCAAGTGGATGAGCTTTACGGAATAACAATCAAAGAACTTTTAAGTCTTGCTAAAGAAAAGCAGGAGGCTATGAACCAAATTACGCAGCTTTTATTTGTAGCCCGCTATTTAGAGCGTATGGCTGATCATACCACTAACGTAGCAGAAAGCGTATTTTACCTTGTAAAAGGCAAACGCTACGACTTAAACGAATAGTAGAAAAACCTCTTCTAATAAGCGAAGAGGTTTTTTTGTTAGTAAATTATAATTACTACGTTAACCTGAATTTTTAACACAAATCGACAAATTGCGTTTATTGTGGCAACTTTTTCTGAATGGTAAGATGTTAATAAGTTTATACGGCATTTATATGTAGAAAAAACATTCTAAGAAACGAAGTGATAAAACAGTGGCTGCTAATCTTATTCAAAACTTAAATGTGTGTATAGCTACTCAGCTTGACTCATCTCGTATTTATGTTCATTGGTCGTTTTCTGAGCATATTCGAGAGATGGTAGAAAGTATGTTTTCGACACGATGGGAAGAATTGAATCTAGCTATGTGTACGTATGATATAACAGGTCTTCATTTTAACGGACATGAATCAAACCGCTATTATATGAAAGGCCTTACTCCTAAGCAAGACTTCATGTTTATGAACAGCTTGGAAAGTGAGCGCACGTATGTAATAGATATTGGCATTCAAGATAAAGAAGGAAGTTTTTTTTCCCTTCTTCGTTCGAATCCGGTTTATTTGATGAAAGAACAACATGAACAAGTGAATGTAACTTCGTTGAGCTGGATGTACGAACCTGTAAAAGTTCACCAGGGTGTTCAAAATGAATTTAGCACATATTCCTTATATTCAAATGACTTGGAGCAGGTGAAAAAGCAATATGAATAGTGATGACTGTATTCTTTTAACTTATATGCATTATCCCTTGCTACATGTATTTCAAGCAGAGAGCGAGTATCCGCTGTTTGAACAAGTAACGAACGAGTTCATCCCTTTTTTAGATCAAATTGAGTCTAAGAAATTGATAGGTGCAACAGCTGTGATGTCTTGTGTATTTTTGAACGCATTAAACGACGAGGCGTTTAACACTCGTTACGCGCGGTATTTACACCAGTTTTCAAGCCGGCAGCATCAGAGAGCACTCACTTTTTTAAAAAAGTGGAAAGGGAGCTTGTTCTCAGCCTGCAAATATTTCTTTCAACATGACATGATGGAATGTATTCCTACTACCGTAACGAACGCGTTCGTTTCCATCCTTAAAACCGAACAAACATTAAATCTCCAAATTACAGAAGCAATACGTGTTTTTCAACAGTTTTTTGAAAAAAAGCCCGTCGGTTTTTTTATACAGCAAGGAGAATATACTCATCAAGTAGATATGCTCCTAAAATCTCATGAAATACGCTATACCTTTGTGAAGTCATCAACAGATGAACTAAAAAAGTCGCCTGCTGGCATTATCTTGTTTCCATATCCCAAGCAAGGAAAACAAATTGAGGAAGGAACCATGAATAAAGCGAGCGCTGTTTTGGATTTGAAAGCTAAGGACACGCTTGGCTTTCAGCGAATGCAAGCAGCAAGGGGTACATTTCAATATCCTTTAGACTACGCGAGGGATATACAGTTTCACCAAAACGAAACTCTTGCACTCTACGGTGCAACAAAAAGCGCCGAATTTGTCAGTCAGAACAATCAATTGTTTATTTCAACTGTACAGAAGTCAGAGGCAATGCTAGATGTTATCGATTCTAAACATCCTAGCGTGGTGAATGCTATCTACCGACAGTGGCTTCTTTTAAGCAGCAGCGATTGGCTTTATAACTTTGAAAAAGTCAGAGATGAATACGAAAGGCAAGTAAAACTATTTGATTTTCTTTGTCACGAAAAGAATCCAAGGATGGATAGCGAAAACAGTTTTCTTTCAGGCAGTTCTTTTTTATATTCTACAAAAGAGATAGAGCCGGCAGCTTTATCAGTAAATCAATATAAAGGCGGTCTCTCCATTTTAATGCTTGCATGGGAATTCCCTCCTCTAGTTATCGGAGGACTTGCACGACATGTATTTGATTTATCCAGAGCGTTAGCAAAGGCGGGCCATCACGTTAGTGTATTAACAACATATGTAGAGGGGCTGCCGGAATATGAGCGGTTATACGGTGTTCATGTTTACCGAGTTAAAAGCCTGCAGCCTCATCATCCGGATTTTTTGACATGGGTAAACAGTTTGAACGTGGCTATGGCTCTTAGAGGACTGCAATTAGGCTACAAGCTGTCTTTTGACGTTATTCATGCTCATGACTGGCTTGTTGCCTCCGCTGCAAAATGTTTAGCGGATAAAACGGATAGACCGCTAATTACGACCATTCATGCGACAGAACATGGGCGCAATAATGGTATTCATAATGACATGCAGCAGAAAATTCACTTGCAAGAAGAGGAGCTGATTCGACAATCAAGCTCAATTATTGTCTGCAGTGACTATATGAAGAAAGAATTAATCACTTTATTTCACGTAGAACAAGATAAAATTGCTATATTTCCAAATGGAATTGACAAGCAGCTGGTAGTCGACGCAGTAAATGAGCGGTTAAAAGAAAGTTTACAAAAGAAATATAATTTTAGAAAGGCCCCTATTATTTTTTCAATTGGACGAATTGTATATGAAAAAGGATTTCAGCTATTTATTGAAGCAGCGGAACTATTTAAGAAAAAACAAATAGATGTTCAATTCGTTGTGGCGGGAAAAGGACCTTTACTTCATGAGTTTCGAACACAGGTAAGTGAAAAGCAATTGGACAAATACGTGTATTTTATTGGATACATTACCGATAACGAACGAAATCAGCTTCTTCAAGCTTGCAAAATGGTTGTTTTTCCAAGTCTATATGAACCTTTTGGAATTGTGGCTTTAGAGGGGATGGTAGCCAAGAAGCCAACTATCGTTGCCGATACAGGAGGTCTAAGCGATATTGTTTCACATTTCGACACGGGCCTGACGTTTGCCCGAGGAGATACGCTCGAATTAATTAACTGTATTGAATTTTTGTTAAAAAATGAAAAAACGGCTGCGAAAATCAGCGAAAATGGGTATAGAAAAGCAACAACTATGTTTAGCTGGGAAAAAATCGCTATTGATACAAGTAAGCTGTTTCAACATCACATTTGCCAGGATAAAAAAAGGAGGGAGGCAAAAAATTGAAAGCCATTATACTTGCTGGCGGTAAAGGAACAAGACTGCAGCCCTTGACCTATACGATTCCAAAGCCTATGCTGCCGCTTTACGATAAACCTGTGATGGAATATAGCATTGAGCTGCTTAAGAAACATGGAATTACAGAGATTGGGATTACGCTGCAGTATAGGCATGAACAAATTATTGAATACTTTGGGGATGGCTCTCAGTGGGGAGTGACGCTTACTTATTTTATCGAAAAAGAGCCTCTTGGAACGGCGGGGGGAATTAAGCGAGCAGAGGCCTTTATTGAGGAAGACTGTATTATTATTAGTGGAGATGCCTTAACAGAAATTAATCTTCAAGACGTTATTCATTTTCATTATGAACAAAAAAGCGAAATGACCATTGTTACAAAAGAAGTAAACGACGTGCGGGGTTATGGAGTGGTGACGATAGATGAAGGGCATCGAGTCACCGAGTTTGTAGAGAAACCGACCTACGAACAGGCCAATAGCCGATTGATTAATACGGGAGTGTATGTGATCAAAAAATCCGTTTTTGATTACGTGAATTCTTATGGTCCTACAGATTTTAGCTTTGACATTATCCCGCTTCTTTTGGAATATAATCATACTGTGTGCAGTTTTGTAACGGAAGATTATTGGATTGATATTGGGCAAATCCACCATTATCGTCAAGCACACTATGATTTGTGGAGCAAGTGGTTTGGCAATAGACAGGAAAGTATTGTCTCAGATGACGCGCTCATAGAAGAAGGGGTGACTGTTTACGATCCGGTTTACGTAGGAGAAAATGTGGTGATTAAAAAAGGTGCTTCAATTGGTCCTTACACGATTATTGGAACCAATAGCATCATAGAAGCACATGCTGCAATCGATAAAACGATTTTGCTTCAAAACGTAACGGTGGGGGCAGAATCGTTTTTATACAACGCTACGATAGGTCCCTATGTAAATGTTCAAGCAATGACTACGTATGTCCAAGATACAGTAGCTGAAAATCAAGTGCTACCCCAACTTTCTGTAAAGCCAGATGTTTCTATCTTCAAAAACGGTCGCTTGTATGTACATTCATCTGTTGATCGAGAAAGACTATACAATGCGTTATTACTTGTATGCAAACATCAAGGGTCGTTCTGTCTAGCAAGCGATGATGAAGGAGAAGCCACTCAGCTTCGCAAAGAATGCTTTTCTTTTTTACGAAGTAATCATTCAGCTGTGTATGATATTAAAAAAGAAGCTCTTCCGGTATTTCGATATTACATGATGACTTCACAAGCGAGCATTGGTATTTATATTGGTGTGGATAGCAAAAACAGCAGCCTGTTTTTAGAAATATATGATGATAAAGGGCAATTAGTTAATCAGCTTATTGAAAAAAAGATTGAGCGGATGTACCTTCAAGCTAAAAAAGCAAGCGTAACGACTTCTGTTTCATTTAAAGAAACAAGCATAGGAAATATCAGGAGAGAATATTGTGATGCTTTAGTAAAATCAATTAATCAGCATGCTTTATTAGAAGACAATATGCGGATTGGCGTGATCTGTTCGCCGTTTATACAGGAAGTTGTCGAATTATTATGTAAGCGTCTTCGTGTCCACGTTTTATTTTTAAACAAATGGGAGAAAACAGAAGAACCCAAACGAATAATTAAACGAAATAAGCTGTCTTTTTGTATTCAGATTAAAGAAGATGGAGAAACATTTGCTCTATATGATGAAAAAGGCTGCAGCGTAAATGACTCAGAAATTATGTCGCTTTATATTTATAGCGTATACATGACAAAAAAAGTAGCATTCGTTCCTATTCCTATACACTATTCATCCACACTAGAAACATTTGCTCAATCTCTCAATCAATCATTTATGAGGACAAAAGCAAAAAAACGTGATTTGCTTAGTCTTTTAGGGCCTGTTCAATTTCAGTTGGATGCCATGTACGCTTTATGCCAGCTGATCGAATTAATTATGGTGCAACAGCGGAAAATTTCTGAAATGATTCAATATGTCCCGCACGCTTATATGAACTGGCGGTATATTTCATGTCCGCTAGAAATTCAAGAACAAGTGATGAAGAAACTATTAGAAGAAGCAATCGGTAAACAAGTGTATGTCATTGATGGCTTGAAAATTTATCATGATCCTCATGAATGGACGCTTATTTTGCCCGATGGTCACTTGCCTGTATTAAATATTTATTCCGAGGCGTTAAACACTCAGACTGCCAAGAAGCTGTCGGCATATTTTGTAGAAAAAATACAAGAGTATCAAAGAGTGTAAATAATGGATTTTATTTAAAAGAAAGGAAGTGCGCCTCTCGTAAAAAGAGTTCCGTTTATTTCAAGAAACTTCATATATAAGATGCAGCAGAGAAGGAACTCAGGGCTCTAAGAGGAAAGAAAAAGTGAAGAAATGAAATTAAATGACTTTCTTCAAAAAAACAGACTGGCATTTCCTTTCGAAAAATGATATTATATTAAAGTCTGATTTATGTTTATAATGTTTGGAGGGAAAATAGATGCGCGTAAACGTTACATTAGCTTGCACTGAAACTGGTGACCGTAATTACATTACAACTAAAAACAAGCGTAATAACCCAGATCGTCTTGAGTTAAAAAAATACAGCCCAAGACTTAAAAAAGTTACACTTCATCGTGAAACAAAGTAAGCAGTAGGAGTACAATCCTGCTGTTTTTTTTATAGGGGGAATTAAAATGAAATCTCATCTGCGCAAAGAGATGAAGGGCGTTCTTAATTTAATTTCTGAAGAGCAGCACGAGGCACATTCAACAAGCATAGCAAATGCACTGTATGAAACTTGTTTATGGAAAGAAGCTAGAGTCATTGCAGCTACAGTTTCAAGAAATAAAGAAGTTAATACGAAAGCCATCATTGAACGTGCTTGGAAAGATGGAAAGAAAGTAGCTGTTCCAAAATGCAACCCCACAACATCTCAAATGGTTTTCTACGAGATTACGAATTTTTCACAGCTTGAAACAGTGTACTACGGGTTAGCCGAACCAATTGTTGAAGAAACTGTTCCCGTTTCAAAATCTTCAATTGATTTACTCCTTGTGCCTGGCGTGGTATATAGCAAAAATGGATATCGTATCGGCTATGGAGGCGGCTATTACGATCGTTATCTAACAGATTATACCGGACAGAAGCTAAGCCTCGCGTTTGATTGTCAAGTCGTTTCAGAGGTCCCATATGAATCTCATGATATTCCCGTTGAATATATTTTGACAGAGAAGGAGCTTATTTGCTGTGAATCCGTTTGATGCTGTCATGATAATTGTAATATTACTCATGGCAGGAGCAGGCTACATAGCAAAAGCACTGACAGTATCGGGAGCCTGCATGTCTTTCATCGTAGGAGCGAGCGTTTATATTGGTTTTTCGCTTCAAGGTTTTTTACTCTTACTCTTATTTTTTAGCACTTCTACGTTGTGTAGTAAGTACAAAAAAGAAAAAAAACGCGCACTAGAAGAAAAGCTAGAGAAACACGACAGGCGAGATTATATTCAAGTCCTTGCTAATGGAGGTGTAGCTGCTGCTTGCGGTTTGTTATATGCTGCAACAGCTTTTCCTGTTTACATGTGGATGTTTATGATCAGTATCTCAGCTGCTAATGCGGACACATGGGCATCTGAAATAGGATCTCTTAGTAAGAAGCCGCCGTTTTACCTTTGGACATTAAAGAGAGTAGAAGCGGGTACCTCAGGAGCCGTTTCACTTTTAGGTACAGCAGCCGGAGCAGCCGGAGCTTTTCTTATCGCTGCCGCTTGTTATTTTGCTTTTCCATCCGCATCGCTGAGTAGTATATTGCTAGTCGGGTGCTTTGGTTTTATTGGAAACGCTATAGACACTCTTCTTGGAGCAAGTGTGCAAGTTCGCTTTCGCTGTCAAAGCTGCGGTATTGAAACGGAACGGAAAGATCATTGCCGTAAGCCAACGATAAAAGAGAAAGGAATAACTTTCTTTAACAATGATGTTGTAAATCTTGCCGCTATTTTGCTTGCTGCTTTTACAGGCGGAATCCTTATCCTGTTTTTACCTATATAAGAGCATAAAATGTTCGTCATAGGAGCAAAGTAAACGTAAGGAGGCTTGAAAATGAGACATATTGTATTAGTACTTACGCTTTTAGTTGTTGGAACGCTGGGCTATCAAATGAGATACCGTGTTTTAAATTCGCTGTTTGGAAATTCATTTATCCGCAGTCTAGCTGTTCGTTCATTTTTTAATTTGCCGTTTGTTCGGGATCGTTTAATGAAGCAGGTCTTCCGCTAAGAGCGAAAGATACATAAAAAACACCTTACCGACCTGTAAGGTGTTTTTTTGTAGAAAAAGAAAAAGGGAAAATCGTTGCTTTTTTCCTGGCTTTCTGCCATCTTTACATATAGAGAGTATGAGGAGGTGACTATTTGTCTAGGCAAGATTTTTATTATTTGCAGCTGGCACAGCAATTGCTTGGCCATTCTTCATATGAGCTGATTTCGATGAAAGCTGATGCTTCTGAGCTATGGTTTCAATCGTCGCATCGTAAAGATAAGTCAATTGTCCGCATAGTCCGCCGGAATTTTAAATCAGCCGTTGAGCAGCAAAAAGATGTATTGTATGCATTACAAAGAGCTGAGAATGTGCGAAAGCAGAGAGGTAAATCAACGCTTACTCTTAACACGATTTACTTTGCTGATTTTGATCCTTTTTATACAGAGCAGTCCTTAGAAAGTGCGCCGAGTCCCTCTAAAGTGAATAGTTACGTTGAACAACTAACGGCAGAGAAAGCAAGCGCTTATGAACCTTTATTCGAACGGCTAGGTCTTACATTAGAAAGCGCAGACAATTTCTCTTCCGAAGAAGAAGCACAGCGAATAGAGAAGTGGAAACATAAAATTGTGCTTTTTGTACAGAAAAAACAAAGCGAAGAACAGCAAATAGCTGGATACGGGAAGCCTATTTTTACATATATATTTTTAGCGCTGCAAATCTTAATGTTTCTATTTCTGGAGTGGAAGAGCAGTACACAAAATACGCTCACTCTGATTCAATACGGAGCTAAATACAACCCCTTAATTATGGAAGGCGAATGGTGGCGTTTTTTTACACCTATAATTTTGCATATAGGACTTCTGCATTTGCTTATGAATAGTGTAGCCCTTTATTATTTAGGAACGCTTGTAGAGAGGATATATGGCAGCGGACGTTTTGTCTTTATTTATATATTTGCCGGGTTTGCAGGATCTCTAGGAAGTTTTATATGGAATACGTCCATTTCCGCAGGAGCCTCAGGGGCTATTTTCGGTTGCTTTGGAGCTTTACTGTTTATAGCAAGAACAAATCCACGCTTCTTTTTTCGAACAATGGGGTCGAGTTTTATTGTCATCATTGTGATTAACTTGATTTTTGGATTTGTTGCGCCGAACGTCGATAATGCAGGACATATTGGCGGTTTGGTTGGCGGATTTTTAGCTGCGAGCATCGTCAGTTTACCGAAACAAAAAAAGCTGTATATTCAGATTCCGGCTTTCATTTGCACGCTTTTATTAGTAGGAAGTCTGCTTTTTTATGGATATCATGAGCGTTCTGTTTATCAAGATGAGCCCTATGCACTCAGCGTAGCGGCTACGTATCTTCAACAGAAGCAGTATGAAGAAGCAAAAGATGCCATTAAGCTTTTTGTTGAAAAAGGAACAGCAAATAGTAACGTGTATTTCGTCAGTGCTAACGCAGAATTTTATCTTGAAAATTATAAAAAAGCTAAACAGCAATTAAATCAGGCTGTAAAGTATGATTCAACTTTTCATGAGGCGTATTACAATTTAGCTCTGGTGAATATGAAACTGAATGATATTCCAGCGGCCACACAAAATATCGATAAAGCAATTGCGCTGGAACCGCAAAATGAAAAATACGAAAAGCTGAAGCAAGAGATAGGAAATTAAAACTGTTGAATGACGAATTTAATATTTTATACTTTACTATTGTGAGAACGTTTACTAGAATATTAATATGTAGACCTAGCAGTGGGCGTTAAATACGGCCGCTGTTTATGACTGAATGACTGTTGAGTTATCTCAAAATAAATGAATCATATCACCTAGAAAATAGGATAAAGGTGACAGAATGAATACGTTATATGATGTACAACAATTATTAAAGTCCTTCGGCATTTTTATATACGTGGGCGATCGTATTGCTGATTTAGAGCTGATGGAAGCGGAAGTAAAAGAGTTATATCAGTCTAACTTGATTGATGTACGTGATTACCAAATGGCAATTCTTTTGCTTCGTCGAGAGTTAAAACAACAAAAAGAGAAAAAGGATGAATGAACATGGATGACAAATGGTTAGTTGGAGTTGATTTAGGCGGTACAACAATAAAAATGGCCTTTATTAATCATTATGGAGAAATCATTCACAAGTGGGAAATTAATACGGATGTGAGCGAGCAAGGCCGTAAAATTCCAACGGATATTGCAAAAGCAATTGATAAAAAGTTAAACGATCTTGGAGAAGTAAAATCAAGGTTAGTAGGAATTGGTATTGGTGCACCGGGGCCTGTCAACTTTGCAAACGGTTCGATTGAAGTAGCTGTCAATTTAGGTTGGGAAAAATTCCCTATTAAAGATATCTTGGAAGTAGAAACTTCTCTTCCTGTTGTAGTAGACAATGATGCAAACATTGCAGCGATTGGAGAAATGTGGAAGGGTGCTGGAGACGGAGCAAAAGATTTACTTTGCGTTACGCTTGGCACAGGCGTTGGCGGTGGCGTCATTGCAAACGGTGAAATTGTACAAGGCGTAAATGGAGCCGCTGGTGAGATCGGGCACATTACTTCTATTCCTGAAGGCGGGGCACCGTGTAACTGCGGCAAAACCGGCTGTTTAGAAACCATTGCTTCAGCAACTGGAATTGTACGTTTAACAATGGAAGAATTAACGGAAACGGACAAACCAAGTGAGCTTCGCACAGTGTTAGAACAAAATGGACAAGTTACATCTAAAGATGTATTTGATGCAGCTCGTTCAAAAGACGAGTTAGCTATGCATGTTGTAGATAAAGTTGCTTTTCATTTAGGTCTAGCACTAGCAAACTCTGCTAATGCATTAAACCCTGAGAAGATCGTTCTAGGCGGCGGTGTGTCTCGTGCAGGCGAGGTATTACTTGCACCGGTAAGAGATTATTTCAAACGTTTTGCATTTCCTCGCGTAGCGCAAGGTGCTGAACTAGCAATCGCTACTTTAGGAAACGATGCGGGAATCATTGGAGGAGCTTGGTTAGTTAAATCTTATTTTGAATAATAAGCAAGAATCTAACTGAGATAAAAAAGCGCTTTGACATTTAGTCAAAGCGCTTTTTTATCATGCATCTTTTCAATCTTTACATATACATAGTGTAAAGGAGTGAAGATTATGCAAATTGTAGATATCCAAAAGCCCTACGATTACACGCGAACAATACAAGATATCCAAACACTTTTAACGTACTATCCCTATGGTGCTCTTGAATGGATAGGGTGCAGCGTGCTTGGAAAGCCGATTCCTCATATTTTAATTGGAAACGGAGAAAGAAAAGTTCATATTAATGCGTCTTTTCATGCCAATGAATGGATTACGACAAATGTTCTTCTACAGTTTGTTGAAGATTATTTAGCTGCTCTTCATTATGATCAGGCGTTGAATGGTCAGGAAGCAAGAACTCTTTTTAATCAAATTACGCTTTCTGCGGTTCCAATTGTTAATCCAGACGGAGTAGATCTGGTCTTAAAAGGTCCTGCTGTAAGTGAACCTTATGCGTCTTTTCTTTCTAAAATAGGGAGAGATTTTCCTGATTTTCAAAGCTGGAAAGCAAATATCCGAGGGGTAGACTTAAACAATCAGTTTCCAGCTTATTGGGAAATTGAAAAAAAGCGCAAAGAACCTAAAGCTCCGCATTATCGGGACTTTCCAGGCTATGAATCTCTGTCTGAACCTGAAGCGCAGGCAATGGTAAAACTCGTTGAGCGTCATGATTTTGATTGTGTGATCGCTTTACATACCCAAGGAGAAGAATTTTACTGGGGGTATATGAATGAAGAGCCGAAGGAAGCGGAGGAAATAGCCAGTTATTTTGAAAGGGTAAGCGGTTATAAAGCAGTCAAAACGATTGATAGTCACGCTGGATTTAAGGATTGGTTTATTTTAGAAAAGAAAAAGCTAGGGTTCACTTTAGAACTGGGGAAAGGAATTAATCCGCTTCCTTTATCTCAAATATCGCGCGTATATAATCCGACCAAGGCTATTTTAGTTGCGGCAATGGAATATCTATCTATTTGAAAAGCCACGCAAAGCATATGCTTTGCGTGGCTTTTTTAATGATGTACCGCCGGATAACCGTGATGTATAATGGTCATCACGGTAAACCATCCGAACACACCGAATGTTAGTACCGAAAAACCAATGCCTAATATGTTTTTATTTCTAAAAGATGAAATAGCTGCAAATACGCCTAGCAATGTTGTTAGTGCAAAAATAATCATAAGACCCACTCGAAGAAACCTCCTTTAGGCAACTTAAAATTAAAGCGCTATCATTAGCTTATCCCTTTAATTGTAAAACTTTTCTAACCGTTTGTCGAGATGAAAACCAATCTTTCTTTCGCCTTATTAGCTTAGAAAGGTCCTTACTTTCATTTATAAGATGATGTGTGTATGATAATGCATATAACGAAAATAAATTTTACAAGGAGGATACATTATGAACTATCATCGTATACCGCTAGGACCGATTCAAACGAATTGTTATGTCGTGGCTAACGAAAAAAAAGAGTGTTTAGTTTTTGACCCGGGAGCTCAGGGAAAACAGCTCGTTGAATTTCTAGAAAAACAAACGTATAAACCGTTGGCTATTTTGCTGACACACGCTCATTTTGATCACATTGGAGGAGTAGATGAAGTGATGAATCACTACTCTATCCCGCTTTATGTACATAAAAATGAAAAAGAATGGCTTCATAATAGTGATTTAAACGGTTCGAAATTTTTTGATTTAGGAGAAATTACGGCTCCAGATGCAACCGATATTATTTCAGTCGAAGGCAATTTAACAATTGGCTCATTCCAATTTGAGGTGTACGAAACGCCTGGCCATTCTCCTGGCAGCGTTTCATATTATTTCAAACCGGGTAACTTCGTAGTATCTGGTGACGCGCTTTTTGCAGGCGGCATTGGACGCACAGATTTACCTGGAGGCAATCAAGCTCAGCTGTTAGAAAGCATCGAATCAAAATTGCTGTCCCTTCCAGAAGATACGCTTGTACTAAGCGGTCACGGACCTGAAACAACTGTGGGACACGAAATGGATCAAAATCCTTTTCTAAATGGTTTTTAAGAATACAAAAAGCGATGGAAGCCCATCGCTTTTCTCTTTACTGTCCTGGTGTCATCATAAAAGTTGACCAGTACGTGAACCCCACAAAAAAGACGGTCAAATATGCTCCGAAAACGTAAATGTACATTCTTTCAGACAGCTTTAAATAACTAAGAATTACAAAAAAGCCTGTTTGAGCTAAAAAGAGTAAAGAAGTCTTATGCATGTGACCGAGGTAAAACATTACAGTGAAAATTGCTGTCCAGAACCCCATTACACGGTACATTCGTTCCACGTCCATTTCCTCCTTTATCAAACTTAGTTAGTGTCATGATGAATGTCATCGCTGTGTAAGCACTAGAAAGCACTTATGAAACTATATCGATACTTTTCCATTATAATACATCCTTTCTTTCCTGAAAACGCTATCTTTTCCTTGAAATACGACAGAAGAAAAAAAGTTATACAAAACATGTGCAAAATACTATACAAAAGTTATACAAAACGTGTACAATGTATATAAACAACCTACAACTAAAAAACGGGAGGGTTTCATATGGAAGAAATTAAATTTTATACGTATCCGAGCTGTACATCTTGTCGTAAAACGAAAAAATGGCTAGTGAAGGAAGATGTAAATTTTAAAGAGCGTCATTTATTTAGAGAAACACCTACTCATAAAGAAATGCTTGAACTTCTTTCTATGACAACAGAAGGGATGGATGAACTTCTTGCTAAAAGAAGTCAAGAATATAAAAAGTTAAATGTTGATGTGGATAGCATGACGCTATCAGAAGTAGTCAATCTATTAATTGAACATCCTCGTTTGCTTCGCCGACCAATTTTAACAGATGGCAAAAAGCTTGTAGTAGGCTATAACGAATCTGCTCTTAAAAATTTAGTCAAGAAAAAAACAAGTCTTACTTCTCTAGTTGTGTAAGCGTACATGATGAAGAAGTTCAATTCAGTAAATAACGAATAAAACGACAGCGTAGAGTTTTACATCACGTTGTCTTTTTTATGTAATCGTTTAGAGGTGTACAGAAGTTGTACATCTTGTACAAGGATTGAAGCGAAGAAAAGAAGCGTATACTAAAAAAATTATAAAAAATGAAAAAAAAAGGAGGGAAATCTCGAAAAAGGTCGAAATTACTGTTTCTAGATGTTTTACCAATCATCTTGATTACAAATAAAGGAGTGATGATCGTTTGACCGAAATTGAACAGTTTGCAACTTACATTATACGAGATGCATGTGAGTGCCGAAGTTCTGATGTGCATATTGTGCCCCGAAAGAAAGATGCTGTGATTCAGCTGCGAATTGACCAAGAGCTTATTTTAAAGAGGGTTATTTCAAAGGAAATGTCTGAACGGCTCATTTCGCATTTTAAATTTTTAGGGGGAATGGATATTGGCGAACGAAGAAAACCTCAAAATGGTGCATTGACCACTTCCATTGATCACTATCAAGTAAATTTACGTTTATCAACTCTTCCTACTTCTCATGATGAAAGTCTTGTTATTCGGCTTTTGCCTCATCAACAATCTACATCTCTCAAACATTTATCTCTTTTTCCTGAACATACTAAAAAGCTTATTTCTCTCTTGAAATTCTCTCATGGATTAATTATTTTTACCGGTCCTACAGGATCAGGTAAAACCACTACTCTATATACTCTTTTACACGAAGTAAAGCATCTTTTTAATCGAAATGTTATTACACTAGAAGACCCTATTGAAAAACCGAGTGAAACCGTGCTTCAAGTACAGGTAAATGAACGGGCGGGGATTACGTACACGACTGGTTTAAAAGCTATATTGCGCCATGACCCAGACATTATCATGGTGGGAGAAATAAGAGATAGTGAGACTGCCAAAATTGCTGTGAGAGCAGCGCTTACCGGACACTTGGTTTTGACAACGATGCATACTAAAGATACAAAAGGATCTTTGTACAGGCTGCTTGAATTTGGCGTTAGCTTTCAAGAAATGGAACAGACTCTTGTAGCAGTAGCTGCACAGCGCCTTGTAGAAATTCGCTGTCCGCTGTGTTCCGGAAAATGCCATCCCGCTTGTAAAAAAATGAGAAAGCATCGTCAGTCCAGCATATACGAATTGCTTTATGGCAAGGAGCTTAGCGCAGTGATGAGAGAAGTGAAAGGAGAAAATGCGGATTATGATTATAAGACGCTCCGAGATGTTATTCTAAAAGGAATCGCGCTAGGCTATTTATATCCGCATTCGCTAGACGGATGGGGGTAAAGACAAATAGACAAAAAAGGTGGTCTCTTGCTCAGCAAGCGAAAATTCTTAAGCAGGTCTCTAAGCTCTTAGAAAAAGGCTACACTCTTTCTCAAGCTCTTTCGTTTTTGACGTTTCAAGTATCTAACAAAGAAAAAACGGATATTGAAAAATGTCTTGAGCAGTTAAAACGAGGAGAATCTTTGCACGATGCTTTTGTTAAACTTCAGTTTCACCGTGATATTTTAAGCTATTTATATTTTGCGGAGCAGCATGGAAACCTTCAATTTGCTTTAAAAGAAAGCAGCTCAATGATTGAAGAAAAAGTCAGGCATCGTAAAAAATTTCAAAAGCTTGTTCAATATCCCGTATTGCTACTGCTGTTTATTCTGTCCATTTTATTTGTTTTAAGTACGGTTTTACTTCCACAGTTTGAAGCTCTGTACTTATCCTTTGGAAACAAGCAGTCTTCGTTTATCCTCTTATTTATGCAGGCGATGTCGTTCTTTCCTTTTGTGTTACCTGCAGTCATCAGTATGCCAATCATCCTGTATTTGTTTTATGTGATTTACATTAAAAAATTGCCTCCAGTAGTTCAAATGCAGCTCTTTATGAGAGTTCCCGTTATCCGAACGTTCACACGGCTATTTAACTCGTACTTTTTTTCTGTTCATATGAGCAATTTACTAAATGGTGGTTTATCTATTTATGAATGCTTTGCTCTTTTTCAAAAGCAAGAGCATCATCCGTTTTTTCAAGTGGAAGCTTTTGCTTTTACAGATCAACTTTCCTCAGGAATGCGATTAGATCATATCGTTTCAGGTAAATCTCATTATGAAAAAGACTTGGCTCATGTTATTGTTCATGGCCAGCAGAACGGTGAGCTTTCTCAAGAACTGTATGATTACAGTCTATTTATGATGGAAAGAATGGAACAGTTTATTTTTCGTATTTTAAAATATGTACAGCCGCTTACATTCTTATTCATCGGAATTGTCATTCTGCTTATGTATATGTCCGTTATGCTTCCGATGTTAGAAGTGATGTCGAGCTTGTAGAAAGGTGAAAGAATATGATTCTAAAAGGTAATAAAGGATTTACCCTTATTGAAATGCTCATTGTTATGCTCGTTATTACCGTGCTTTTGCTCATTATGATTCCAAATGTATTAAAGCATAATACGGTTATTAACAACAAAGGCTGCTCAGCTCTTGTCAAAACCGTAGAGGCTGAGGTACAAGTATACGAACTTGAAAATGGCGAAAAACCAAGTCTAGAAGAGCTTGAAGCAGGGGGCTACTTAAAAGAAGGCACCGTGTGTCCAAATGGCCAAGCTATTCAAATTGACGGTACCGGAAAGGTTACAGCTAGTGGTTCTTCTTAAGCAAAAAGGATTTACCCTCATTGAGATGCTGATGGTTTTATTTATTGTGCAAGTGATGATGTTTTCCGTTATCGTAGCCATTCGGCCGCTTGTGGAATATTACAAAATCACATTATTCTTGCGACAGCTGCAAAGCGACACGTTTTATGTGCAGCAGACAGCCATGAACCGAGAATCTCCAATTAAAATTAACTTCGCATCGAAGGGAACAGAATATATTATTTCTGATTCTCGTGCCGTTCTTTATAAGCGCGCCTATGACTCCACCATTCATATTACGTTTGGAAGCGGCAATTCCACGATACAATACAACAAAAACGGCAATATTTCTCAAGCGAAGACCATTTTTATCAGCAATCAAAAATTTAAATATAAAGTTACTTTTCAAATAGGCAGAGGGCGTTTTTATGTGGACAAGATGTAAGGGTCAGCAGGGCTACACCTTGTTAGAAATGCTTGTTTCATTTAGTATGCTTTTACTCCTAACCGGTACAATTATTCCTTTGTATGTTCAGATGAAGGAAGCAGAAAAGAAGCAATATGTTTCGTATCAAGCTGATGCTATCTTGCACGAAGAGCTATTGAAATATAAATATGAAGCAGGATATAAACGGCGAGAAAAAATCGTAAAAGAAAACGTTGCGTTTTATCTGAAGTGGGACGGAGAAAGTGCTCAAAAGCTTTGTGTAGAATGGACAGATTCCGCTGAGAAAATGAAAAAGAAGTGTGATGTGATGTTGAAGTGAAAAGGGAAAAAGGTTTTACGCTTGTAGAGATGCTAGTCAGTTTTACTCTTTTTTTGATCATTGTTTCCTTTTTCCCCATTATCATTCCGCTAGCTAAGCAAACATATAATCCGGACTTTAGTATGAATGAAATGGAGTGGGAAATCTTTGTAAATCAACTTGCTATGGAATATCGAGAAGCAAAAGAAGTGGGAATTCATGCGACTACGCTTACGTTGAAAATGGAAAATAATCAGATCATCACTTATGAACGCTACGAAGACAAGATAAGAAGACGAGTGGATGAAAGCGGTCATGAAGTTGTGCTGCAGCACATTAAGAATATTATGTACGAACAGCAAAAAGAAAGGCTGTTGATTCGTTCAACAGACGGTGTTAACAAAGTTAGAGAAGAAACCATTACGACGTTTTTGATGCTTGCTCATGAAACATAATGAGCAAGGATTTATTCTCCCGGTTGTTTTGGCATTTTGTGCGCTTTTTCTTCTGTTAGTAGCTCAGCAAACCACTTATTTTGTGACGAAAAGTTCATTTTATCAAGAAGTAGAGCAGAAAAATCGTCTGCAGCATCTTTTAGAAAACGCGGTTGTACATGTAAAAAAAGAAATAAAAGAACATAATAAATCTCCATTTGCACCTTTAGTATTAGAAACTGGTACGGTTTCATACGAAGTAGTAAGTGAAGATGAACAGATGATTATCCTAAAAATAAAGTGTCAAACATTGCAAGGAAGAGCATTGACGGAAACGGCATATATTCAAAAAAAGGATCAGCACATTGTGAAGTGGACGGATTAAGTCTCTTTCTCTCCGGATATAATAGTGCTGAGGAGATGATTATATGAAAACGAATGATTATGTAAAATATATGACTCAGCAATTTGTACAATATATGGATCAGCCAAAAGAAGAGAGGAAAACGAAAAAGATTCAAAAAAAAGAAGAGCGAGCACCTTTTGCAAACAGATGGTTTGGAATGATTCCGCTGTCGTTTATGCTGTGGTATCGAAAGAAAAAAGAAAGATGAGCATATCATATGCTCATCTTTTTTTAACCGGCTTGTGTTTTATTAAATTGACGAGACATCGTTTCAGGCGATATGTAAAATAAGCCACCGTTTATAAATTTAAATAAGATAGTCGGCTCGTACAATTCTTGAAGCGCTGTTTTTTCGGTCATATATATTTCTGGCAGCTCTTCTGCTGTTTCGTAAAAATGATCAAGAAGCGCTAAGTCTTCATACCATCTCTCCTGCGCTTTTTCAGCCCATTCAGTTGGCTGAGTTTTAACATAGTCACTCACATATGATGTGAGTCGTGCGATGGCACTTTTCGGTTTAATAAAAGGTGAGAGAGTAAAGCAATAGTCTGAGATTTTAGATGATAAATTTTGATTAATGATTAATTCGTGAAATGATTCAATAATTTGTCCATTGATTAAATTAATGCCAAGCGACAAGAGCTCATCTTTTTTACGATCGCATTTGTACGAGACTTTAATATTTAATGCAAGCCAAGGGTGTAAAGGCTGATTTGTTGGCTGAGCTGATGCAACTTGTTCATACAAGTGAATAAACCCGCCAAGTTTTTGAGTAGAAGCGAAAATTTGGTGCAGCCTAGGTGAACCGAAATGAATTCGTTCTCCTTGAACGGAATCGTCTTCAAATGCTGGGTCTGTAATGAAAGTGAGCGAAGCAGGAGTTGCTTCTCCTCCCGTCTTTTCGATATAGTGCCAATAAAATGGACGATTCATCAATTCTTTATCGAGTTCAATCGTTAATTGAACCGTCAGGTAAGACGATGTTTCTGTGACAATAGAACAATTATTAGCTAGAAAATAACGCTTTAAAAATTGATGAATATCAGTTTGCTGCATGCTGATCCTCCTCGCTGTCTTCGTATTGAATAATAGACGTCAAGTTCTCCATTTTGATTTTTATTTCTCCTTCACTCCGTGAATGAAATAAAATATCTTGAATATGCTCTTCGATATTTTTTAAATCAAGCTTTGTTAAAATATCATCTAGCTCTCCAACAACCCGTTCAAAAAGGTTTATTTTTTCGTACAGTAATTTTAAAATATGTTCTTCGACCGTATGTTGAATGGCTAAATTGTAAATGTGAACATCATGTTTTTGACCTAAACGATGGACCCTTCCAATTCGCTGTTCTAGACGCATTGGATTCCACGGCAGATCATAGTTAATGATATGATGACAAAACTGAAGGTTGATTCCTTCTCCGCCTGCTTCAGTGGCAATAAATACTTGCGCGTGGCTTTCAAAAAGCTGCTTCATCCAGTCTTTTTTACCTCGCTTAAATCCGCCTCTAAAGGGTACAGAGGTAATTCCATGCTGTTTTAAATACCACTGTAAATACAGTTGAGTTGCCCTGTACTCAGTAAAAATAATGACTTTATCATCAATTTTCTGAACGAGCTCTAGCACTTTTTCTGCTTTTGCATTTTGCGGCACTTGCTGAAGTAGTTCCATTAACGGCGTAATCATATGTTCCGTTAATGCGCTGTTTTGATCTTCCTGACGTTCCAGCATGTTTTTTAATGTCATATACACCGCTTCACGGCTGCTGCAGGCCTCTCGCTGCAGAGTTAAAATTGAAAAAGCGCTTGAAGGGTGGAGTCCGTTTCCTTTAAAAGATGTAATTGCATCGTACAGCTCCCGTTCTTTTGGCGAGAATTCAACAGGAATGGTTTGAACAATTCGCTTCGTCCATTCGATACCCGTATCGTGGCGGCGATTTCGAATCATAACTTTGTTAACAAGCTCTTTTAAGTGTTCATCGTTTTGCAAAGAGCGTTTTTTAGCGGAAAATAATTCTTCGAAATAGTCTTTATTGCCGAGATGGCCAGGCTTTAAAAGAGAGACTAAGTTAAAAATTTCTTCAATTCGATTTTGAATCGGTGTTGCGGTTAGCAACAGACAAAATTTCTTTTTTAGACTTTGCACAAATTCATAGTTTTTTGTTTTGTTGTTTTTAAGTTTGTGAGCTTCATCAATGATGATGAGATCGTAGTCTTGTTCAAGCACAATTTCTCGATGAGGAGAACGTTTTGCTGTATCAATTGAAGATACAACGATGTCACACTGATCCCACACATATGATTTTCTTTGAGGAACTGCGGGAATATAAAATTTTTGATTCAATTCCATAGCCCACTGTGAAACAAGCGAAGCTGGAACTAAAATGAGAACTTTTTTAACAAGTCCGCGAATCATATATTCCTTCAAAATTAACCCTGCTTCAATCGTTTTCCCCAGTCCTACTTCATCTGCTAAAATGGCTTTCCCATTCATTGTTTCAACTACTTGTTTGGCTACTTCGAGCTGATGAGGAAGCGGCGTTAAATCAGCTAGATGTTTTGGGCTTTGCAGTCCTTCAAATTCTGAGATAAGCGTTTGGTCTTCTATTTCATAGGCAAGTTTATACAAATCCCATGCAGACCAAGGGCCATCTTGCTCCAATTTAGTTGAGAAGGCTGCTTCCCATGTTTCATCGATGTTTAATTTCACTTTCATGATAAAAATGCTCCTTTGTAAAAAATTTTTATTGAACAAATGATAAGAATCAGGTAGGATAAAAATATATTTAGAAAATTTGAAAAAGAAAATAGATTAGCACTTTACAAATGATTGTGTGAATAAAGATAGATACATCTTTCAGTAGTATGCCCAACTTTACCAACTTTATAGAAGCGAATGACGACACGGGGAGAGACTACTTGAATGTAGCGCCGAAGGAGCAAGCAATAAAATTGTGAATCTCTCAGGCAAAAAGACTCTTGTTTGACGCAGCTCTGGAGAGTGTCTATGCGTTTATAGACCACCCACGAGGCAAACCTATTCGTTTATAGGTAAACTTTCAGGTGAAAAGGACAGAGACTTCCTACTAAATACAGTAGGGGGTTTTCTGTCCTTTTTTGTTTGGATACATAGTGATCCCCACACTATTTGAAAACTCCCCGTTATGAAAAGTTTCACGTGAAAAAGAGGAGGACATAAATATGACAACAGAATTACACAAAACGCCGCTTTATGATACCTATCAAAAATATGGTGCCAAAACAATTGATTTTGGCGGATGGGCTCTTCCCGTTCAATTTTCTTCTATTAAAGAAGAGCATGAAGCTGTACGTACAAAGGCAGGGCTTTTTGATGTCTCTCATATGGGAGAAATTCTTGTAACAGGAGCTGATAGCTTAGCTTTTCTTCAGCACACGATGACAAATGACGTTTCTACCCTCGTAGATGGAAAAGCGCAGTATACGGCTATGTGTTATGAAGACGGAGGCACGGTAGATGATTTGCTGATTTATAAAAAAGCAGATCAAGAGTATTTGCTAGTCGTAAACGCTGCTAATATTCAAAAAGACTATGAGTGGCTGGTGTCTCACAAACAAGGAGATGTAACGCTCGTTAATCAATCTGATGAAACTGCGCAGTTAGCTTTACAAGGTCCTGTAGCAGAAAAAGTTTTACAAACGTTAACGAACGAAAATTTAGCTCTATTAAAGCCATTTACATTTGCTGATGATGTAGAAGTAGCGAATATAAAAGCTCTCGTTTCACGTACTGGGTACACCGGGGAAGACGGCTTTGAAATTTATTGTTCTTCAACTGACGCCGCTCACTTGTGGACGGCTATTTTAGAAGCAGGCAGTGATGAAGGTGTGCTGCCTTGCGGATTAGGAGCTCGCGATACGCTTCGTTTTGAAGCCACTTTGGCTTTATATGGCCAAGAGCTTTCAAAAGATATTACGCCCATTGAAGCTCGAATTGGATTTGCAGTAAAAACGAACAAAGACAGCTTTATTGGAAAAGAAGTGTTAAAAGAACAGCGTGAAAGCGGGGCACCTCGTAAGCTGGTAGGAATTGAAATGATTGATAAAGGTATACCAAGACACGGTTACGAAGTATTTGCAGATGAAGAACAAATTGGATTTGTGACAACAGGTACACAGTCACCGACATTAAAGAAAAACATCGGTCTAGCACTATTGTCAGCAGAGTATACAGAGCTTGGTCAAGAAGTGGAAGTACAGGTTCGGAAAAAACGCTTAAAAGCAAAAGTGGTTTCAACACCTTTTTATAAACGTTCAAAGTAAGCTTTGGGGAGGAATTTAACATGTTACATCGCTATTTACCAATGACAGAACAAGATCAGCAGCAAATGTTAGCAGCAATTGGTGTTTCATCTGTTGATGATTTATTTTCAGATATTCCGCAGCGCGTTCGTTTTCAAGGAGAATACAATATTAAAAAAGCGGCCTCAGAGCCTCAGTTGTTAAAAGAATTAAATAGTATGGCTGCTAAAAATGCTCATTTAAAAGACTATGCTTCTTTTTTAGGAGCAGGAGTTTACGATCATTACATGCCGGTTATTGTTGATCATGTTATTTCTCGTTCGGAATTTTATACGGCCTATACTCCGTATCAACCAGAAATTTCTCAAGGAGAACTTCAGGCCATCTTTGAATTTCAAACAATGATTTGTGAGTTAACGGGGATGGACGTGGCTAATTCTTCTATGTATGACGGAGGAACTGCTTTAGCAGAAGCCGCTATGCTCAGTGCGGGTCAAACAAAAAAGAAAAAAGTACTTGTCTCTGCGGCTGTTCACCCTGAGTCAAAAGATGTGTTAAAAACGTATGCGAAGGGTCAATACATTGAAGTGGTAGAAATCCCTGCAGCAGACGGAGTAACAGATATGATTGCATTAGAAAAAGAGATGGGGAGTGACGTGGCAGCTGTTATTGTCCAGTATCCAAATTTCTACGGACAAATCGAGCCGTTAAAAGAAATTGAAGAAATTACCCATCAAGAAAAATGCATGTTTGTGGTTTCAAGCAATCCGTTATCATTAGGTTTACTTACGCCTCCTGGAGAGTTCGGAGCTGATATTGTCATTGGAGATGCACAGCCATTTGGTATTCCAAGTCAATTTGGAGGCCCGCACTGCGGATACTTTGCAACTACGTCTAAGCTTATGCGAAAAATCCCAGGACGTTTAGTAGGGCAAACGGTAGATGAAAACGGTAAGCGAGGGTTTGTTTTAACCCTTCAAGCACGTGAACAGCATATACGCCGCGATAAAGCGACGTCTAACATTTGTTCAAATCAAGCGTTAAATGCTTTAGCGGCATCAGTTGCCATGACAGCTTTAGGCAAGCAAGGTGTAAAAGAAATGGCGCTGCAAAATTTATCAAAAGCGCATTATGCATATGAAGCGTTAAAGGCAAAAGGGGTAAATGTAGCATTTGAAGGACCGTTTTTTAATGAATTAGTCGTGAAGCTTCCTGTTTCGGTAACAGAAGCAAACAGTCAGTTATTAGCTTCAAAAATAATTGGCGGTTATGATCTTAGCCGTGATAACCAAGCGCTTGAAAATCACATGCTGCTTGCTTTTACAGAGCTCCGTACAAAAGAGGAAATTGACCAACTTGTAAATGAATTGGGGGATCTTCATGCTTAATCAAAATCAATCACTTATTTTTGAAAGCAGTAAAGAAGGGCGAATCGGCTATTCATTGCCAGAGTTAGATGTGCCAAAAGTTAATGCTGAAGAACTGCTTGGAAAAGCGTATGTGCGTACTAAAGCTCCTGAGCTTCCTGAAGTATCAGAACTCGATATTATGCGTCATTACACCGCGCTTTCAAAACGAAATCACGGAGTAGATTCAGGGTTTTATCCGCTTGGTTCATGTACGATGAAATATAATCCAAAAGTGAACGAACAAGCAGCACGCATTGCTGGGTTTGCGCATATTCATCCGCTTCAGGATGAGCAAACGGTTCAAGGTGCTCTCGAACTTTTATATGATTTACAAGAGCATTTAACAGAAATCACAGGAATGGATGAAGTAACGCTTCAGCCAGCAGCAGGTGCTCACGGCGAGTGGACCGGGCTTATGATGATTCGTGCCTATCACGAAGCAAATGGTGAGACGCAGCGAACAAAAGTCATTGTTCCAGACTCAGCCCACGGAACGAACCCGGCTTCGGCAACAGTTGCGGGATTTGAAACGGTAACGGTAAAATCAAACGAACATGGTTTAGTGGACTTAGAGGATTTACGCCGCGTAGTAGGAGAAGATACAGCCGCTTTAATGTTAACAAATCCAAATACGCTGGGGTTATTTGAAGAAGATATTTTAGAAATGGCTGAAATTGTTCACGCAGCAGGTGGAAAGCTTTATTATGACGGTGCAAATTTAAACGCAGTATTAAGTAAAGCCCGTCCTGGAGATATGGGGTTTGACGTGGTTCATTTAAACCTTCATAAAACGTTTACAGGTCCTCATGGAGGAGGCGGTCCTGGTTCTGGTCCGGTAGGGGTAAAAGCAGATTTAATTCCGTATTTGCCTAAACCAGTGCTTGTGAAAACAGAACAAGGCTATCACTTTGACTATAACCGTCCTCAGTCAATTGGACGCGTAAAGCCGTTTTACGGCAACTTCGGCATCAACGTTCGCGCTTATACGTATATTCGTTCAATGGGTCCAGACGGCTTAAAAGCCGTGACGGAAAACGCTGTGCTAAACGCCAATTATATGATGCGTCGTTTAGCAGAGCACTATGAGTTGCCGTTTGACCGTCACTGTAAGCACGAATTTGTTTTATCAGGAAAACGTCAGAAAAAGCTTGGGGTACGCACATTGGATATCGCGAAACGACTGCTTGATTTTGGCTATCATCCGCCGACTATCTACTTCCCGCTTATCGTAGAAGAGTGCATGATGATCGAACCAACGGAAACGGAGTCGAAAGAAACGCTAGATGCGTTTATCGATGCGATGATTCAAATTGCAAAAGAAGCAGAAGAAACGCCTGAAGTCGTACAGGAAGCTCCGCATACAACGGTTGTGAAGCGCCTTGACGAAACGCTCGCAGCGAGAAAGCCAGTTCTTCGCTATCAGAAAGAACAGGCTGTTCAAAACGTCTAACAAAAAACCTCGCCCAAAGGCGAGGTTTTTCTATATACATACCATTATTTTTTCTTTTTCACTTTACCGTTCCACATTTTGAAGCCGCCTTTTAAATCATAGATTTCTTGAACACCGTGGCGACGAAGCATTTGTGCTGCGCGTCCTGTGCGCATTCCGCTTTGACAATAGATGTAGACAGGCTGATCTGGACGGAATTCTTTAATGCGCATACGGAACTGTGAAAGAGGAATATTTCGTGCGCCTAAAATATGTCCGTTTTCGAATTCATTCGGCTCACGGATATCAACTAGCTGTGCCTTGCGGTAGCCGCTGCGGAATTCTTCTTCAGTTAACGTTTTCATAATGCGACGTTGGACAAAGAACATAACGACAGAGTATATGATGATTACTCCAAGTAAAATGAGTACTGCTGTAATTGGTGACATGCTGATTCTTCCTTTCTTCGACAAAATCCATACTCTTATTATATAAGTGAATGAAATTAGAAGTAAAGCGATTTTGCCTTGAATCTAGCGGATTTCTTCCCGAAAATGAAAAAACTACCACATTTGAATTCACAGTTTTATGTTGCTCTTTGCTTTTCCTTAGCTCAATCTTTTGGTAGACTAAAAAACGGATTTATTTTTATATTACATATAGCTGAGGATGAGGTAGATGAAAGCAAAGTGGAGATTTATTGATTCCAACAACCGTTCGCCTTATTACAATATGGCGTTAGATGAAGCGTTATTAGAATGGCATAGTAAAGGAGAAATTCCACCTACGATTCGTTTTTACGGATGGAACCCTCCAACGCTGTCAATCGGTTATTTTCAAAAAGCTGAAAAAGAAATTAACTTTGATAAAGTAAAAGAATTAGGACTGGGCTTTGTAAGACGTCCAACGGGCGGCAGGGGCGTGCTTCATGATGAAGAGCTTACTTACAGCGTAATTGTATCTGAAGAGTATCCTAACATGCCTAAGACAGTTACAGAGGCATATCGCGTAATCTCTGAAGGTTTACTGGAAGGATTTCGTTCGTTAGGGCTCGAGGCTTATTTTGCTATTCCTCGTTCAGAAGAAGAAAAAAATAGCTTAAAAAACCCTCGTTCGTCCGTGTGCTTTGATGCTCCTTCTTGGTATGAACTAGTTGTAGAGGGCCGCAAAATTGCTGGAAGTGCCCAAACTAGACAAAAAGGAGTTATTCTACAGCACGGCTCTATTCTGTTAGAGATTGATGAAGATAAATTATTCAGCGTGTTTAATTATCCAAATGATCGTGTGAAAGAAAGAATGCAGCGCGCATTTCGTTCCAAAGCGGTAGCCATCAATGCAATTGCGGGCCGCAAAATCTCTATTGAAGAAGCAAAAGAAGCGTTTTATAAAGGATTTGCTTCTGCTCTTGATATCGATTTAGAACCGTATACACTGTCTGAAGAAGAGGAAGCATATGTAGAAGAACTAGCGCGCACAAAGTACGGATCGGATGAATGGAACTTTAAGCGCTAAACGGATGCCCATGGGAAATAGATAAAAGTGCAACTTCTTATAAGTTGCACTTTTTATTGGGATTTTTAGAAACAATGCTTGGCTAATAGAATACATAGAGAAGAAAAGTCAAACACTTTTTTTACGAAAAAAAAAATATTTCACTTGACACCCTTCTATATGTAGATGTTTGGAGAAGTGTCAAATACTATATATTGAATTCGTCCAAGCCGTGTGGTAAGTTATTGATAGTTGATTGAAAAACTCTATTTCCTTTAAAAGGAAATAGAGTTAATAAATTTATAGATGTTCGATAGGTAAGGAGTTGTGAGAATGACTGTTTTGTTAAATCAAAAAGTGAATATGAATGTTGAAAAGCTCAATTCAGATATTGAACGCTTTCCGCAAGTACATCCGATTACACCGGATATGAAGTTGACTCATAAAGGTGTTTCAAGATTGGTAATGTTAGACCGCTATGCGTTTAAGGATACGGAAAAATTAACGTTATCAGAAGGAGATTTTGTTGTTCTAACCGTAAAGGAAGATCCAAAATTTCCAGCACGAGGACTTGGCTATGTGGAAAGCATTAATTTTGAGCAAAAAACCGCTGTTGTCAAGGTAGAAGATGAGTTTAGAGGAGCTTTATCGCCTGAAGAAGCAGAAAACGGATTAATTACTCGTTCTTTAGATGTCATTGAAAAACCTCTAGAAGTCTTTTATGAGCAAATTGCAAAACGTAATGCAACAGGCTTAGCTTCTGTGGAAAAAACAGAAGCTAAGCGCAAAGAGTGGTTTGAAAAGTTCTATCAAGAGCTTGTTCTGCTAAACTTTGTACCAGCTGGCCGCGTTCTTTACGGTGCAGGTGCTGATACGGACGTAACGTACTTCAACTGTTATGTAATGCCTTATGTAAAAGATTCACGTGAAGGTATTTCAGAACACCGCAAACAAGTAATGGAAATTATGAGCCGTGGAGGCGGTGTTGGAACGAATGGTTCAACTCTTCGCCCGCGCAACACGCTGGCTCGCGGTGTAAACGGCAAATCATCTGGTTCGGTTTCATGGTTAGATGATATTGCTAAACTGACGCATCTTGTTGAACAAGGTGGGTCGCGCAGGGGCGCCCAAATGATCATGCTTGCCGACTGGCATCCTGACATTGTAGAGTTTATTATTTCTAAAATGCAAAACCCTCGCATTTTACGTTTCTTAATTGAAAACACAAATGACGAAATGATTAAAAAACATGCGCAAGATAAATTGAAGTTCACGCCGCTAACAGAGTCTGAAGAAGCGATGTATCAAGGAATCATTAACTATAAACAAATTCCTGGTCTTGGTGGATTCAGTGAAAAAATCATCAAAGATGCAGAAGAAAAGCTGCAAACAGGCGGAACGTACAGCGTTCATAACTCAGAGTTTTTAACAGGAGCAAACATTTCTGTATGCTTAACAAAAGATTTCATGGATGCTGTTGAAAACGACGGAGAATACGAACTTCGCTTCCCAGACGTAGAAAGCTATTCAAAAGAAGAAATGGCTAACTACAATGAAAACTGGCACGAAGTAGGCGACGTGCGCGAATGGGCAAAACAAGGAAACAAAGTTCGTACGTACCGTACTATCCGTGCAAAAGAGCTATGGAACTTAATTAACATCTGTGCAACGTACTCAGCTGAACCAGGCATTTTCTTCTTCGACAATGCTAATGACATGACAAATGCTCAAGCATATGGTCAGCACGTTGTTGCAACAAATCCATGTGGTGAACAACCACTTGCACCATTCTCTGTCTGCAACTTAGCTGCTGTTAACTTAGCGCAAATGGCAGATAAAGAAACGAAAACTGTTAATTTTGAAAAGTTACGTCAAACGGTTGAAACAGGCGTTAGAATGCAAGATAACGTTATTGATGCAACTCCTTATTTCTTAGAAGAAAACCAAAAGCAAGCGCTTGGCGAACGCCGCGTTGGCCTTGGTGTAATGGGTCTTCACGATCTTCTTATTTATTGTGAGACAGAGTACGGCTCTGACAAAGGCAATGAGTTAGTAGATAAAGTGTTTGAAACAATTGCAACGACGGCTTACCGCGCGTCTGTAGAGCTTGGAAAAGAAAAAGGAAGCTTCCCGTTCTTAGTGGGTGAAACAGATGCTGAAACGGCTTCTTTACGTGAAGCATTTACAAATACAGGCTTCATGAAAAAAATGCCTGAAGATATTCGTCAAAACATTAAAGAGAACGGTATCCGAAACTCTCATTTATTAACAGTAGCGCCAACAGGCAGTACTGGAACAATGGTTGGAGTATCAACGGGTCTTGAACCTTATTTCTCATTCTCATACTTCCGAAGCGGCCGTTTAGGTAAATTTATTGAAGTAAAAGCTGATATCGTTCAAGAGTATTTAGATCAGCATCCAGAAGCAGATCCAAACAATCTTCCTGAATGGTTCATTTCAGCTATGGAACTTGCACCACAAGCTCACGCGGACGTGCAATGTGTGATTCAGCGCTGGATTGACAGTTCAATTAGTAAAACAGTAAACGCTCCTCGCGGTTACACAGTAGAGCAAGTTCAAAAAGTGTACGAGCGTCTGTATAAAGGCGGAGCAAAAGGCGGTACGGTGTACGTAGACGGCAGCCGTGATGCACAAGTCTTAACGCTAAAAGCAGAAGAAAATACGTTTGATGAAGAAATTGAAGCGCCAAAAGAAGAAACGAAACCGCACGTTGTGTTAGTTGATACAATTAATGAAATTCGTTCAACTGATGTAACAATCGGTTCTGAAGTAGGTAATACTTGTCCGGTTTGCCGTCAAGGAACGGTAGAAGAAATGGGCGGATGCAACACATGTACAAACTGTGGTGCACAGCTGAAATGCGGCCTTTAATTTTGAACATGATTGACTAGTAAAAGCTGACTCAAACGAGTCAGCTTTTATTATGTATAAAAATGGGGCATAAATAAGAAGCGGGATCGAACGGTTCTTGTATTTGAATAAGCATTGTAGTATGATTTTAATTGAATGTCTTTTATCCAGTTTTATCTTATGACATCGCTTTATTTACACGTTTTTTTCACATAGATTATCAAACATGAACACGATATCACTATAAGAAACAGACATTTATGACTTATTATTAGCAATACATAATATTAATTGGGGGAGATTTCATGCCTACACCGAGTATGGAAGATTATATTGAACAAATATATATGCTAATTGAAGATAAAGGATACGCTCGAGTGTCTGATATTGCTGATGCATTGGCGGTTCACCCCTCATCTGTAACGAAGATGGTTCAAAAGCTAGACAAAGATGAGTACTTAATTTATGAAAAATATCGAGGCCTTGTTTTAACAGCTAAGGGGCAGAAGATTGGAAAACGTCTTGTTTATCGCCACGAGCTTTTAGAGCAGCTGCTGCGCATCATTGGCGTAGATGAGAAAAATATTTATGATGACGTAGAAGGAATTGAACATCATTTAAGCTGGAATTCCATTGATCGAATTGGAGATTTGGTTCAATACTTTGAAGAAAATCATAACCGTATTCAAGATCTTCGCAATGTACAAAAACGAAATGAAGAAGAGCAAAAATTATAAGAAAAAAGCAGCGGCCAATAGCGTCACTGCTTTTTTTCTTTTTATCATAACTTGTTGCTGAGTCGACTACAAATGTAGAGTGGGTAGTTTGGAGGAGAGGCTGTGTACGTCGACGGAGTGTTTTCAGGTGGCGGTATTAAAGGGCTTGCACTGATTGGCGCGTTACAAGCTCTAGAAGAAAAAGGCTTGATCTTTCGGCGGTTAGCCGGAACGAGTGCGGGTTCCATTATTTGTGCATTTGTAGCAGCCGGTTATACAAGTGAAGAAATTGTTGAAATGATGAATGAAATTGAGTTATCGTCTTTTTTAGATCAAAGAATGTCTTTTTTACCATCGAGCTTGACAAAGTGGCTGTTTTTATATTGGAAAATGGGATTGTATAAAGGAGAAAGGCTTGAAAAGTGGATTGCTGAGAAATTGCGGAGCAGAGGAATTCGTACATTTGCTGATTTGCCTGATCAGTCGCTGCGTATTATTGCGTCAGACTTGACCAACAGTACGATGCTTGTTCTTCCAGATGATTTGCCTAAATATCAAATCGACCCGAATCGCTTTTCTGTAGCAAGAGCCGTTCGAATGAGCTGCAGCATTCCATATTTTTTTGAGCCGGTTAAATTAAAATCTACCCCAAGCAGTTTAATAGTCGACGGGGGCGTGTTAAGCAACTTTCCAATTTTTCTGTTTGATGATGATAAAAGTCTTAAGAAGCGACCGGTAATTGGTGTGAAGCTGAGCCCGAAGGACGAAGAAAGGGAACGGAATAAAATTAAAAATGCCGTTGGTTTATTCAGCGCGCTTTTTGAGACGATGAAAGATGCGCACGATGCAAGGCATATTTCAAAACGTCACGAAAAAAATATTATCTTTTTACCTGTTAATCAAGTTTTTGCGACAGAATTTACCCTCACAGAAGAACGGAAGGAGGAGCTGATTGCGTTTGGAAAAAAGCGTACAAGGGCATTTTTGAAAAAATGGTGCTATTAAAAAAACAAGGAGGCTTTTCTCCTTGTTTTTTTAAAAGAATGCTCTATTTTTCTTTTTTCCTTTTTTACCTTCGATGACGGTCAAGTGTGAGTTGTTTTTCTTTTTCTTTAGCGGTTTCGTTGATTTGGATACCGGGCGCTTATTTGAGCTTCGGTACGTATGCATATCAACTTTGTTGCTTCCTCGCTCTTTTTCTTTTTGACGCAGTTTTGATTGTTTTACTGCGCGCACATAGCCTCTATCTTGACCTTTTGTCTGAGAAGGGCGGAGAATAAACCGATAAACTAAGTAAAACAAAATGATAAACAGAAAAATATAACCTGCTTGACGTAATAAAACAGCTGGATCTGTAATCAACGTAAATGCAAAGCCAATGACTCCTAACCCGATTAGACCATATACAAGTGGTTTCACGAATGGACGTCTCATTTTGTTCACCTCCTAAAATAGTAAAAAAAGAAAGCAAAACGGTGTGGATTAGACAACTTGTTCGTCAGTGGTAGAAGAAAGTTCATTTTCAACGCGTAAAAGTTCTTTAAATGAAGCAATCGCAACTTCAACTTGATCATCTTTTGGTTCTTTGGTTGTTAAAAGCTGAAGCCATAAACCGGGATAACCTAAAAAGCGAAGAAGAGGGACATGACGAACTTTATTGGTTAACTGTAACACTTCAAATGATAAACCAAGGACAACTGGAATTAATGCAAGGCGATCCACAATTCGTAACCAAAGAGGATCCGTTGGAACAAGTAGGTAGACAAACATTCCTACAACTACGGTAAAGAGGATAAAGCTACTTCCGCAGCGATAATGAAGTCGAGACTGTGCTTGCACGGCTTCTACCGTAAGTTCAGCATTGTTTTCATATGCATTAATGACCTTGTGTTCTGCTCCATGATATTGAAACACCCGTTTAATAAGTGGCGTTTGTGAAATCACATAAATATAGCCAAGAAGCAATAATAGTTTAAATACTCCTTCAATAAAAACCTGAGCTACACTTGAAGTGAAAACAGGACGTGTCAATTGTGCTAAAAACACAGGAATCAATGTAAATAGTACTTTCCCGAAAAGAAAGGATATTACACCAATAGTTGCAACGCCAAATATTAAAGATAGTTTTGATTCTTTTTTCTCTTTTTGTTGTTCTGCTGCTACTTGAGCATCATCTTCTGGATTCACGTCATAGCGTTCAGAGGAAAAGTTCAAGTGCTGCGTACCGTTTGCACTGGCTTCAACAATAGCAGCAATTCCTCGTAAAAAAGGAATTTTTTTTAAAGCAGTGAGTACGGAATTTGATTTTCTTTTTGAATGAAAATAATCAATAGATTGATCTTTGCGGCGAATAGCCGTCACCATCATACGTTTGCCACCGAACATGACGCCTTCTATAACGGCTTGACCACCATACGCAGGTTTTTGTAATTTAGACATTTCAGGCACCAACCTAACTTAACTAGACTAGACTTCTTAGTATTTTATATTCTACAGCAAAATCAAATAAACCTCTAGGCGGATGCATGTTATCTAGTTTAGCCAATATTTTTCATCTCCACACCCTTGTTATGAATTTTTTTCCTTTCACTTATAAAATTTGTTTATGAAACTCTGTGCGAAGTAATTTAAAAATGTCTCTTTGATATCAGGCTCCCTTCTTGCGTATAGGAAGAGTAATAAACGTAAAAACTTAGAAATGAGTCAGTAGGAAATGAGAAAAAAGTTCATACTACATCAAGAGGTGATTAATATGTCAGAACCTAAAGAACAGCATGAAAAAAAACAGGATAACCACCCTACGCATAAACAGGAAATGTCTTTTTTATTTAAAGCCATCTTTATTTCCTTTTTTGGAGGGATTTTCTGGAGCTTTATTGGCTATTTAAATTATCTGTTCAGCTTTAGTGTTATCAATCCAAATATGCTTTTAGATCCATGGGCGTTAGGTGATTGGAAGGATAAAGGAATAGGTGTTATCGTCAGTATTTTTCTTATAGGGGTATTATCTATTGTTGTCGGGTTGTTATACTACGTCCTATTAAAGAAGTTTAAAACAATTTGGATAGGTTTTGCTTACGGCTTATTATGGTGGGCAATTGTATTCGTTGTTTTGAATCCGCTCTTTCCCAACTTAAAAACAATTGGAGAGCTTCCAGCTAACACGATTATTTCATCCCTCTGTATTTATATTTTATATGGTGTATTCATCGGATATTCCATTTCTTTTGAAGCTGCAGAGCTTCAAACAAAAGATGAATCTACAGATTTTCAAACGGCGAATAAGTAGTGTGAATGTTCCAACGTATGCTAATATATTCTATATAATGATTTAAAAAGAAAAATAAAGTGCAAATTCACATAAGTGAGCTGCATAAAGGGTTCGTAGTAGGGGAGAGTGTTGAATTAAGATGAATAAGATTTTAGTAATAAACGGTCCTAATTTAAATCGTTTAGGCGTACGCGAACCAGCGGTATATGGGACAGATAATCTTCAAAATCTTGAAGAGAAGCTTCAGCGAGCAGGCAGAGACCATAGGGTAGAAGTTGAGTGCGTACAGTCTAATCACGAAGGTGTAATTATCGACTGGATTCATGAAGCAGATGAGAAATTTGATGGGATTATGATCAATCCTGGTGCTTTTACTCACTACAGTTATGCCATTCGAGATGCGATTGCCAGTATATCTGTTCCTGTTATTGAAGTGCATATTTCGAACGTACATAAGCGTGAAGATTTTCGCCACCATTCGGTGACGGCACCTGTTACACATGGTCAAATTGTCGGGTTAGGTTTATACGGATACGAGCTTGCCCTGCAGGCACTTTTACAATTAAGGGGGAAATAAAATGAAAATCGAAAAACTACGCGAACAGTTTTCAAAGTTGAATGTGGATGGTGTTGTAATTACAAGTGAATATAACAGACGCTATATGACCAATTTCACAGGATCTGCTGGTGTCGTTATCATTTCTGAAGACAAAGCGGCATTTGTAACAGATTTTCGTTATGTTGAACAAGCAACTAGTCAAACAGAAGGTTTTGATATCGTTCAGCACAAGGGTCCTATTGTAGAAGAAGTAGCGAATGTAGTGAAACAATTTGGAATTAAAAAGCTTGGTTTTGAACAGAATTATGTTACATATGGACAGCATCAATTATTTGATAAGCATATCGGCGCGGAACTTGTTCCAATCTCGCACGCAATCGAAAACTTACGCTTGATAAAGAGTGACTCAGAGATTAAGATATTAAAGGAAGCTGCAAAAATAGCAGATGCAGCATATGAACATATTTTAACCTTTGTTCGTCCTGGTTTAACAGAGCTTCAAGTATCTAATGAACTGGAGTTCTTTATGAGAAAACAAGGCGCAACATCTTCATCTTTTGATACAATTGTTGCTTCAGGGCATCGCGGGGCTTTACCGCATGGTGTTGCTTCTGAAAAAGTAATTGAAAAAGGGGAACTTGTAACGCTTGATTTTGGCGCATACTATAACGGTTACTGTTCAGATATCACACGGACATTTGCCGTCGGTGAAGTAAGTGATAAGCTAAAAGAAATTTATAATGTCGTACTGCAAGCGCAGCTTAATGGAATGAGCGGCATCAAAGCGGGTATGACGGGTAAAGAAGCAGATGCGTTAACGCGTGATTATATTACAGAACACGGATACGGCCAGTATTTTGGACATTCGACCGGTCACGGCGTAGGGTTAGAAGTACATGAAGGCCCATCACTTTCTGTGAAATCTACAGATGTACTGCAGCCAGGTATGATTGTAACCGTTGAACCAGGTATTTACATACCAGACTTAGGGGGCGTTCGTATTGAAGATGATACGATCGTCACAGCAGAAGGTAATGAGGCATTATCGCACTCATCAAAAGAGTTCATTATTTTATAAAATGTAGGAGGATTTCTTCATGATTTCAGTAAATGATTTTCGTACAGGTTTGACAGTAGAAGTAGACGGAGGTATTTGGCGTGTAATGGATTTCCAACACGTAAAGCCTGGTAAAGGCGCTGCATTCGTTCGCTCAAAACTACGTAACCTTCGTACAGGAGCTGTGCAAGAAAAAACGTTCCGTGCAGGTGAAAAAGTAGGAAAAGCACAAATTGATAACCGTAAAATGCAATATCTATATGCAAGCGGCGATCAGCACGTATTCATGGACAACCAGTCTTATGAGCAATTAGAGCTTCCAGCAAGTGCAATTGAATATGAGCTAAAATTCTTAAAAGAGAATATGGAAGTAGCAATTATGATGTACCAAGGTGAGACATTAGGTGTTGAACTTCCAAACACAGTTGAGCTTAAAGTAACAGAAACTGAACCTGGTATTAAAGGTGACACAGCTTCTGGCGGTACAAAACCAGCAACTGTGGAAACTGGCTTAACAGTAAACGTTCCGTTCTTCGTAAACGAAGGCGACGTATTAATTATCAACACAACAGACAGCAGCTACGTATCACGCGCGTAATTGGATCGTGTAAGCAAGCTGCAAACATACAAAAAAGGCAGAGAATCATTCTCTGCCTTTTTTGTATGTTTTTTTGTGCTAACTCTTCCTTATTTTGCATAGGTTGTACTAAACAACGCAGAGATATAGGAGGGGCTTATGAAGCAGTGGTTGGATCATTTAAACGGTACGGTATTAACGATGGCGTGCCTTCGATTTATTTCTTCATTTATTGAGTTTATTGCCGCTATTTTAATTGTCACAAACAATGATGTGAAAAAAGCGTTAATGATTAATGGAATGTTAGCACTTGTTGGTCCGATTGTAATGGTGAGTTCTTTTACCATAGGTTTAGTGTCCGTAGCCGATCAATTATCTTTTGGGAAATTAATCATGATTGTAGTAGGAGTGCTCTTCATTTTAATCGGTGTTTTTAAATAAAAGGTAGGCATAAAATGGTCAAGCTTATAATACATTGAAGTGAGTTCAAATATGAGGGGATGAATATGTTAAACGAAATACTTGCAATCTTTCCGCCTAATTTAAAAAAGACTGTTGAATTTTATGTTACAAACCATTCTCATGTACTAGAAGAAATTCGAGTGCGTATAGGAAGACCTGTCGAATTTACAATCAACAATCAGCCATATTTCGAATCGTATCTTCCAAGTGCAGAAGATGCTTTATTTATCTTAAATAAATTAAGCCAGTTTTCAATTTATATGATTGAAGAAGAATTGAAAAAAGGATATGTCACCATTGAAGGCGGGCACCGGGTTGGGCTAGCGGGAAAAGTTGTAACAGAAAATGGACAGGTTCGTGTGATTCGAGATGTATCATCCTTTAATATCCGGATTGCTAAACAAAAGATTGGTATTTCGAATCAGCTTATTCCTTTTTTATACAATCGCTATTGGCAAAGTACGGTCATTATAGGACCTCCTCAAACAGGAAAAACAACCATGATTCGCGATTTAGCCAGAGTAATAAGTACTGGCATAGAGCGCTCTAAGATTCCTCCGTTTAAAGTGGGAATTGTAGATGAACGATCAGAAATTGCTGGGGCTGTTAAAGGGGTTCCTCAGCATACATTCGGATCTAGAATGGATTTATTAGACAGCTGTCCGAAAGCTGAAGGCATGATGATGATGATTCGCTCCATGAGCCCCGATGTGCTGATCGTGGATGAAGTGGGAAGTGAAGAAGATTGTAAGGCCGTACTTGAAGCGGTTAATGCTGGCGTTCGTGTCATTATGACTGTTCATGGCTATGACATTGACGATTTAATGAAGCGTCCCACTTTGCAAGCTTTAATGAAACTTCACGTATTCAAAAGGTATGTTGTGCTATCGAACAGCCGAGGTCCTGGAACACTTCAGGCTATCTACGATGAGCACTATAATTCCATGAAAACGTCCGTTGAAAAGTCGCTTATTGAAAATAGTAAAGGGTGATGGTGTATGAAACTGTTTGGTGCCATCTTTATCTTATTTGCTTCCACTTACACAGGGTTTGAGTTTGCAAAGCAGCTTAGTGCAAGACCCAGGCAGCTCAGGCAATTAAAAACGGCTCTGAGGTCGTTAGAAGCAGAAATTATGTACAGCAATCGGCCTCTTCAAGAAGTTGCTCATTTGTTATCTCTACAGCTTCCTAATCCTTTGGCTTCTTTATTTAATGAGTTTTCAATGAAATTAAAAGAAGGTACTGAAAGTGTCAAGGAAGCTTGGGAAAAGACGTTGGACCAATTTTGGAAACAAACCGCACTTAAAACGGGAGAACTAGAAATCTTAAAACAATTTGGTGAAACGCTTGGTCAGCATGATCGTTATTCGCAGCAAAAGCATATCTTACTGACGCTGAATCATCTTGAACGCGAAGAACAAGATGCAATTGATAAGCAGAATCGCTATGAAAAAATGGTTAAAAGTTTAGGCTTTCTATCTGGGTTGCTACTGGTCATTCTATTGATGTAGCGATAGAGGAGGATTGAATGTGGGAATTGATATGAACACCATTTTTCAGATTGCTGGGATTGGTATCGTCGTAGCTTTTTTAGTCACCGTACTCGAACAGATGGGAAAAAAAGATTACGCGAACTGGGTTACCCTCATCGGTTTTATTTATATTTTATTTATGGTTGCTTCGATTGTAGAGGACTTATTTCAAAAAATCAAATCGGTTTTTTTATTTCAAGGGTAGAGGGGTGAGTTGCCATTGAAATGCTTCAAATTGTGGGCTTAGGGTTAGTAGCTACGTTTTTGGCTCTTATTTTAAAAGAACATAAATCACCTATTGCTTTTTTACTTGTTGTATTCGTGGGATCCGTGATCTTTCTTTTTTTAATTGATCAAATCTACGAAATTATTAAGATGGTCGAGCGGCTGTCGATTAATGCCCACGTTAACATGATTTATGTGGAAACCATTTTGAAAATTATTGGTATCGCCTATATCGCCGAATTTGGTGCTCAAATTACGAAAGATGCAGGGCAGGGTGCCATTGCTTCTAAAATTGAATTAGGTGGAAAAGTGCTGATTCTCTCCATGGCAATTCCTATTTTAACGGTCATTATTGAAACGATTATTTCAATGCTGCCCAATTAATTTTACTTAATATGAGGTGACGAAATGAAGCGGTGGACGTTTAAAGTGAATATACTCGCTCTTCTTTTGTTCCTCTTTTTTTTCTTTCCAGAAAATGTACAAGCTTCCGAACCCCCGAAGCAGCAAGAACTTGTCAATGAACAAATTGATAAGCTCGGTATCGATGAAGTCAAACAGTTTTGGGACGATATTATTACCCAATACGGCGGCTTTTTACCCGAGAGTCAGAAGGGAAGTTTAGTCGATTTTTTAAAAGGAGAAAAAGAGTTCTCTCTTAAAGAATGGCTAGGAGGTCTTGTAAAGTTTTTATTTCATGAAGTATTAGCGAATGGAAAGCTCCTCGGCACGCTCATTATGCTAACGGTTTTTAGCGTGTTTTTACAAACGCTCCAAAGTGCGTTTAATCAGCAAACCGTAAGTAAAGTAGCGTATGCGCTTGTATATATGGTTTTGATCATCATTGCTCTTAATAGTTTTCAAATTGCTATCTCTTATGCAACGGGAGCGATTGAGACCATGACCAAATTCATTTTAGCTCTGGTGCCGCTGCTGCTTGCCTTAATGGCATCATCAGGAGGAGTTGTATCGGCAGCCTTTTTTCATCCGATGATTTTGTTTTTAATGAACACAAGCGGTTTGCTTATTCAATACGTAGTGATGCCGCTGCTTTTTCTTTCAGCACTGCTTAGCATTGTGAGTACGATTTCAGATGAACATAAGGTTACACAGCTTGCTCAGCTGTTGAGAAATATAAGCATTGGCGTGCTTGGAATATTCCTAACTGTTTTTTTAGGGGTGCTGTCCGTTCAAGGGGCCACCTCAGCTGTTGCCGACGGTATTACAATTCGAACGGCAAAGTTTGTCACAGGGAACTTTATACCTGTTGTAGGACGTGTATTCACAGATGCGGCTGATACAGTCATCAGTGCCTCGCTTCTATTAAAGAATTCAGTAGGGATTGCTGGAGTAGCAGTCTTACTGTTAATCGTCGCGTTTCCGGCTATTAAAGTGTTAACGCTCGCTTTTATCTATAAGCTAGCAGCAGCTCTTCTTCAACCTATTGGAGGAGGACCGGTTATTTCCTGCTTGAGCATTATCAGCAAAAGCGTCATCTATATTTTCGCGGCGCTTGCGGTTGTCTCGCTTATGTTTTTCTTATGTTTAACGGTCATCATTACAGCGAGCAACGTCACAATGATGGTGAGGTGAAGAAATTGCAGGCCTTAACGACGTGGATTACTAATATCGTTCTTTTTATCTTATTAGCTACCATTATTAATTTACTATTGCCCAATTCTAGTTTTCAAAAATATACAAAGCTGGTGGTTGGACTTCTTTTAATGCTGATTATTATTACACCCGTTTTTCAAATTTTCAAAGTGGATGTTAATCAAATGCTGAAATCACTTAGCTTATCATCTATTCGATCCGATCAGCAGGTAGAAAATTCAATAGAAAATCAGAAAAAAGAAATACAAGCTTCACAACGTGCATATATTTTAGAACAAATGGCTGTCCAAATGGAGACAGATGTAAAAGAGGAGTTGATGGATCAGTATGGTGTAGCAATTGATCGAATTCACATTGAAACAAAAAAGCCGAACGACGAACCTACCGCTGATAATATTAAATCCATTTCAGTTGCCGTAAGTAAAAAAGCATCGGATGATTCCGAGGTTGTTTCAGCTGTGAAAGTTATTTCTATTGATACCTCCACACCGATCGAAACAAACAAACCAACAGAATCCAAGAAATTATCCAACTATTTAGCAGCAAAATGGGATGTAAAACAAGGCCAAGTTGTTGTGAATATGGAGGAGGGAGACACGAAATGAGTCAAAAGCCAGAAAAAGGTGACCCATCATTTTTTCAGCGGTTCTTTTCACTTAAACAGTCATCAACTACGAAGAAACCTTCAAAGTTAATGTATATAGGCATTTTACTAGCTGCAGGCGTTATCTTTATGGTATTTAGCAACTCACTCACAACATCTATGAATTCAGGCGGATTACTAAAGAGTGCAAGCAAAGAAACCAGCGCACCACCGGTATCACAGGATGTTCCCGCTTTTAGCTCTAAAAAGACAACAACGATGACAGGTTATGAAGAGCGGTATGAGGAAGAATTGAAAGATATTTTGGATCAAGTTAGAGGCGTAAGTAAGGTAAAAGTAATTGTGAACCTAGATGCAACAGAATCCAAAATATATGAAAAAAACAGCGTCACAAAATCGCAAACGACCAACGAAACGGACCGTGAAGGAGGGACTCGTAAAGTTGAAGATTCCTCAACAGACGAACAGCTGGTCATTGTAAGAAGCGGAGAACAAGAAAAGCCTGTTGTAGTTAAAACCGAAAAACCAAAAGTAAGAGGCGTGTTAGTTGTCGCTAAAGGAGCTGATAATATCGAGGTAAAGAAATCTATTATTGAAGCCGTGACAAGAGCGCTCGATATACCAAGTCATAGAGTAGCAGTATTAGCGAAAAAAGGATGAGGGGGAAATGAATATGTTATTAAAAAAGCAAACGGTTTGGTTATTAACAATGCTAAGTTTAGTGGTTGTGTTATCGGTGTATTATATGACAACGCCAGAAAATCCTCAGAGTAATGTTGCGTTAGTAGACAATGAAAAGCAAAGCGAAAAGCAAGCTGATGACAAGGCTCCTGCAGAAGATACAAAACAACAGACAGATGAGAAATCAGGAACAAAAGAAGATTCAAAAACTGAAGGCTCAGCAGAAGATGTAAAGAAGGAAACGGCTAAAAATGCAAAAGAATCAGCGGTTGTATCAAGCACGGATAGCGATGAGCTATTTACGGCGCTTCGTTTGGAATTAAATGATGAAAGAAGTCAATTAAAAGAAGAGTATCAAGAAGTAGCGGCATCAAAAAATGTGACGCCTGCGGAAGTAAGCAAGGCGATGGATAAAATTGATGAATTATCAAAGCTAGGGGAAAAAGAAGCCACGCTGGAAACATTAATTAAAGCAAAAGGATACAGTGACGCGCTAGTAAGAGCAGACGGAAAGCAAGTACAAATTACGGTTAAGACAGAAAAACACTCAAAAACAAAAGCAAATCAAATCATTCAGCTAGTCAAAAAAGAAATGGGTCCAAAAGAAGTAGCGGTAGAGTTTCAGCCAACTAAATAAAGGGAATAAAAGAAGTGTGAAACAGCCGTAAATTGGGGTTGTTTACACTTCTTTTTTTATGAAATGACTAAAATCTAAGCGAGACGGTAAAAATTTTAACATGGCTTTCTTTTTTTACTTCGGTTATAATAGGTTTCATAATCTTATATTAGTACTAGGTGACAAATGTTTTCATACGTATTGTCATCTGTAAAGCTATGTTTCCATTTATAAAACGATAACGCTAAAAAGTTATTATAGAGTAAGTGGAACTTCTTTTTAATGTTTGCCAAACGAATTGAATGGCTGTAGCCATCTATCGTATTATTAACATTGTAGAGAATTCTATTTTCATGAGGTAGGAGTGTTCAATATGTTAAAAATTCAAGAGATCCGTGAGATCATTAAACTAGTTGATCAATCATCAATCGAGGAGTTCACCTATGAGCACGAAGGCTCCAAAATCAAGATGAAGAAAAAAGACGCAATTGTTTCCAAACAAGCGCAGCAAGTAGTGGTTTCGGCACCTGAACAAGTGGCAGCCCCAGCACCGCAGGCAGCAGCGGCTCCAGCGCCAGCCCCAGCAGCACAGTCTGCTCAACCAAAAGAAGAACAAGCGGCCCCAGCGGTTGATGAAAGCTTACATAAAATTACATCTCCGATGGTAGGGACATTCTATGCGTCATCATCGCCAGAAACAGATGTATACGTAACGCCTGGAGATAAAGTACAAAAAGATTCGGTTGTATGTATTGTAGAAGCAATGAAATTATTCAATGAAATCGAAGCAGAAGTTAAAGGTGAAATCGTTGACGTATTAGTTGAAAATGGACAACTTGTAGAATACGGTCAACCTCTTTTCTTAGTAAAGCCTGAATAAGGAGCGGTAAATATGATTAAAAAGCTATTAATTGCGAATCGAGGAGAAATTGCGGTTCGAATTATTCGAGCGTGTAAAGAATTAGGTGTAGAATCAGTAGCTGTTCATTCTCAAGCTGATCGTGACTCTTTGCATGTACAATTAGCAGACGAAGCGTATTGTATTGGACCAACGTCATCTAAAGACAGCTATTTAAACTTTACAAACATTATGAGCGTTGCGATGCTAACGGGCTGTGACGCCATTCACCCTGGATACGGCTTTTTAGCTGAAAACGCTGATTTTGCAGAGCTATGCAGAGAGTGTAACGTTACATTTGTAGGACCAAGTCCTGAAGCCATTAACAAAATGGGAACAAAAGACGTAGCGAGAGAAACGATGCGTGAAGCGGGTGTCCCAATTGTTCCTGGTTCAACTGGAATTGTAGAGTCAGTGGAAGACGGTATGTCAATTGCTAATGATATTGGCTATCCTGTTATTATTAAAGCAACGGCAGGAGGCGGAGGAAAAGGAATCCGCGTTGCGAAAAATGAACAAGAGCTTATCAAAGGTATTACAATTACACAGCAAGAAGCTGCTACAGCTTTCGGTAACCCTGGTGTGTACATTGAAAAGTTCATTGAGGATTTCCGTCACGTTGAGATCCAAGTGTTGGCTGATTCTCATGGGAATACTGTACATTTAGGAGAGCGTGATTGCTCGATTCAACGTCGTCTTCAAAAATTAATTGAAGAAACGCCTTCTCCAGCGTTAGACGAAAAAACGCGTGAATTAATGGGCGACGCTGCTGTTAAAGCTGCTCAAGCCGTTAATTACACAGGAGCCGGAACAGTGGAATTCATTTATGATTACCGTGAAAACAAATTTTACTTCATGGAAATGAATACGCGTATCCAAGTAGAACACCCTGTTACAGAGATGGTGACAGGAGTTGATTTAATTAAAGAACAAATCAAAGTGGCAAATGGTGAAACTTTACCGTTTACGCAAGAAGAAGTGACATTTAACGGATGGGCAATTGAGTGCCGAATCAATGCAGAAAACCCAGAGAAAAACTTTATGCCATCACCAGGTACGATTCAAATGTACTTGCCGCCAGGTGGCTACGGAGTGCGCGTAGACTCTGCTGCATACCCGGGCTATGCAATCCCGCCTTACTATGATTCAATGGTGGCTAAATTGATCGTTCATGCGCCAACTCGTGAGGAAGCTATTGAACGAATGAAGCGCGCGTTAGATGAATTTGTTATCGACGGCGTGGCGACCACTATTCCTTTTCACCAAAAACTATTAAATCATGAAAAATTTGTTAGCGGTGAATTCAACACGAAGTTTCTTGAGCTATATGACGTAATGAATTCTTAGTATAATATAAACTATAGGAGGTGCTGTACATGAATGAAAATCATGTATTAGAAATGGAAGAACACCCAAATTCTCTTGGCAAAGTAGAAATTGCTCCTGAGGTTATTGAAGTCATTGCGGGTATTGCTGCTTCTGAAGTAGAAGGCGTTTCTGCAATGAGAGGAAATTTTGCAGCTGGCGTTGTGGAGAAACTAGGAAAGAAAAACCACGGTAAAGGTGTAAAAGTGGACTTAACAGAAAACGGGATAAAAGTAGACGTATTTTGTATGATGAAGTTTGGAGTGTCTATTCCAAACGTAGCGCAACAAGTACAAGATAACATTCGTCAAGCCCTTAAAAATATGACAGCTATTGATCTCGATGAAGTAAACATTCATATCGTAGGGATTCAGTTTGATACGCAAAAAACTGATATTGAAGAAGTTGAATAAAACAAACGTTGACCTAACGGCTGTTGCTAAAATGGAATAACGTATGATTACTTGTTCCTTTTCAACACAAGCTATGGTAAAGTGAAAAAGACTGTCTCGTCATAAAGACGGTCTTTTTCGTGTTCTACAAACTTCGTCTAAGAACAATGAAGTATCGTTTCATAAACTATGCTATTATCTAGGTATACTAGTTGAAGAAGATAAATAAAGGAGCAAAAATAATGAAAAGACATACAGCACGCCAAAAAGCATTACAAGCACTATTTCAGCATGATTTAGGGCAGACCGAGCCAATGGAGGCAATCGGAAATGTTGTACAAAATGAAAAGTCTGATCAATTTTTAGAAAGTCTCGTGCTAGGTGTGGTTGAACATCAGCAAGAAATTGATGAACTTTTACGCAATCATTTAGAAAAATGGACGTTAGATCGTGTAGCTACTGTAGACCGCGTTATCCTACGTATTGCCGTATACGAAATGAAGTATGAAGAAGAAATTCCTACGAGCGTTACGTTAAATGAAGCGATTGAATTAGCGAAAACGTTTGGCGATGATCAATCAAGCAAGTTTATCAATGGCGTATTGTCTAAAGTGTTAACAACTTTATCTAAATAAAGGTTCATCTTGCCAAATCAAGTGACCAAAATGCTTCTCTCCTTTATATAAAGGGGAGAGGGTGACTGCAAAGGAGGCAAAACGATGAGTGAAGTGCGTTATCTAACCGTTACGGCTCTTACACGATACATTAAGCGCAAGTTTGATGTAGACCCTCACATGCAAGATGTATGGATTAAAGGAGAAATTTCTAACTTTAAACGTCATAGTCGGGGACATATGTATTTCACCTTGAAAGATCAAAATGCTCGTATCGCAGCCGTTATGTTTGCTGGGCATAACCGGCAGCTTAATTTTCAGCCTGAAGAAGGAATGAATGTACTCATTCGAGCTGAAATTTCGGTTTATGAACCAAGCGGAAACTATCAAATGTACGTAAAAGAAATGCAGCCTGAGGGCGTTGGAAACTTATACTTGGCCTACGAACAGCTGAAAAAAAAGCTGGAAAAAGAAGGCTTATTTGATCCTGCCAGGAAACGAAAACTGCCGAAGTATCCAACAACAATAGGTGTTATTACATCTCCAACTGGAGCAGCCGTACGTGATATTATTACGACATTAAAGCGCAGATATAACGCGAACATTATTGTGATGCCCGCTCTTGTTCAAGGAGTGAATGCGGCACCGTCTATCATTAAGGCAATTGAAGAAGCAAACCGTCGTAAAGAAGCAGACGTATTAATTGTTGGCCGCGGTGGTGGGTCAATTGAAGAGCTTTGGGCTTTTAACGAAGAAAGCGTTGCTCGTGCAATTTTCACTTCTACTATTCCTGTTATTTCAGCGGTTGGACATGAAACCGATTTTACAATTGCAGATTTTGTAGCAGATCTTCGCGCTCCTACTCCAACGGGTGCTGCGGAATTGGCTGTGCCTCATATCAGTGAAATTACAGAAAGATTGACTCAGCGAAATATCCGTCTTCTTCGTTCGATGAAAGAAATGCTTCAGTCTAGTAGCCGCAGGCTTGAACGATCCCAAAAATCATATGCTTTTCGTTATCCTCAAAAGTTGGTCGAGCAAAAAGAGCAGCAGTTAGATCAGTTGATGGAGCGTTTTTATCGTGAAGGTAGAAGGTACATTGAAGATAAACGGACGAACTCCGAGCAGCTAACAGCCGCTTTGTTGCGCAATCACCCCCAGCATCAGTTAACGAAAGCAGCGGAGCGTCAACAGCAGCTGACGAAAATACTGACAAAAGAGATGCAGCAGCTGCTAAAGCAAAAACAGCTTTTATTTGCAACGGCAACGTCAAAATTACATACGCTTAGTCCATTAAAAACAATGGAAAGAGGCTACAGCTTAGTATACGATAAAGAAAAAGAGTTAATTAAATCAACCAAACAAGTATCCAAAGGCGATGTGGTAAACGTTCGTTTGACCGATGGACAGTTGCAGTGTGAAGTTTCGAAAATAGAGGAGCGATGAAAAATGGCGACAAATAAAGAGTATACGTTTGAAGAGGCGATGGAGCAGTTAGAAACCATCGTAAACAAGCTAGAAGAAGGCGACGTGCCTTTAGAAGAAGCAATTCAACAATTCCAAGAAGGAATGACTCTTTCAAAATTCTGTCACGATCGTCTTCAGCATATTGAAAAGCAAATGGAAACTATTTTACGTGAAGACGGAACGCTTGAGCCATTCTCGGTGCAGGAGGAAGAGTGATGGTGAATGAAATGAATTTAAAAGAGTATATTTCTTTTACAAAAGATCGAGTAGAAACACGCTTGCCTGAAGTGGTAAAAGCATTACATGCTCCGGTTAACTTAAAGGAATCCATGCTTTACTCTCTTACGGCAGGAGGAAAGCGACTTCGCCCAGTGCTGTTGTTTGCAACGCTACATGCGTTTGGAAAAGACGAGAGCATGGGATTAGAAACAGCATGTGCAGTGGAAATGATTCATACATATTCTCTCATTCACGATGATTTACCTAGCATGGATGATGACGACTTAAGAAGAGGTAAACCGACGAATCACAAGGTGTACGGCGAAGCAACGGCTATATTAGCTGGAGATGCTCTTTTAACAAATAGCTTTCAGCTCATTTCTGAAGCGGCACATCCTGAGATTACATCACATATGAAGCTTCAGCTCATTACAGAACTGGTAAAAGCAAGTGGAACAGAAGGTATGATCAGCGGACAGGTTGCGGATATGGAAGGCGAAAAAAAGCAGCTCACGCTAGATGAGCTTGAATATATTCACCTTCACAAAACGGGGAAGCTGCTAGGTTTTTGTGTAAAAGCAGGAGCTATTCTTGCAAAAGCTACGCCTCTACAGCAAGAATTATTAGAAGAATTCAGTAAGCATGTAGGGTTAGCGTTTCAAATTCAAGATGATATCTTGGATGTGGAAGGGTCTGAAGAAAAATTAGGAAAGCCAATTGGCAGTGATACAGAAAATGAAAAAACGACATATCCTTCTTTGTTAGGTATGGAAGCGGCCAAAGAAAAGTTACAGTATCATGTTGAACAAGCACTTCTCTCGTTACGTCAAGCTCAAATTAAGCACGGATTACTAGAAGAAATTTGTTTATATATAGCAAAACGTGATAGTTAATGACGAGTTCTGTCAGGTTTTTTGAGTGATACAGTAAAATAAGATTGAGTCCCAATAGGGGCTATGCTATAATGATTTTACTACTGTATAAAAGCGTAGTGCATAGGTTTGAAAGACATATACAATATCTTGGTGGCCGTTATCACATTTGTGTTAGCGGCTATTTTTTCACTGTTTTCCTTTGAATATCACTGGTTTACTGATAGAATATCAAAGGTATTGTAAGTAATAAGGAAATACTAAAAATTGACTATACGTATAAAACAATAGACAATGTATTAAGGTAACTTTATAACAAGTACGAAAGTGAGTGATCCACCTTGGATCTTACAACGATAAAAAATCCTGAGTTTTTAAAGAAAATGTCAGTAACACAATTAGAAGAACTAAGTGAAGAGATTCGTCGTTTTTTAATTACAAAGCTTTCTGCAACTGGTGGTCATATAGGGCCGAATTTGGGGGTTGTTGAGTTAACGCTTGCACTCCATAAAGTGTTCGACAGCCCAAAAGATAAATTTTTATGGGACGTGGGGCATCAGTCGTATGTCCATAAAATTTTAACAGGACGAGCGGGAGAGTTTGATACAATCCGTCAATATAAAGGATTATGCGGTTTTCCAAAGCGTGACGAAAGTGAGCATGATGTATGGGAAACGGGACATAGTTCTACATCTCTTTCAGCCGCAATGGGAATGGCTGCTGCAAGAGATTTACAAAAAACAAAAGCTCATATTGTTCCTATCATTGGGGATGGAGCTTTAACAGGTGGTATGGCTCTTGAAGCGCTTAACCACATCGGGCACGAGCAAACGGATATGACCGTTATTTTAAATGACAATGAAATGTCTATCGCTCCTAACGTGGGTGCTGTACACAGTATTCTAGGACGTTTGCGCACGGCGGGCAAATACAACTGGGTAAAAGATGAGCTTGAAGTCTTGCTGAAAAAAGTGCCTGCAGTAGGCGGGAAGCTTGCAGCAACGGCAGAACGTGTAAAAGATGGCCTAAAGTACATGGTCGTGTCAGGCATGTTCTTTGAAGATCTTGGCTTTACGTATTTAGGCCCGGTTGATGGCCATAGCTATGACGATTTATTGGAAACGTTACAATATGCAAAGAAAACAAAAGGACCGGTACTGATTCACGTTATTACGAAAAAAGGGAAAGGGTACTTGCCAGCGGAAAGCGATAAAAGCGGAGCATGGCATGGTACAGGCCCTTACAAAATTGAGTCTGGTGACTTTATTAAAGACAAAAATGTTCCGATTGCTTGGAGTAAATTAGTAAGTGATACGGTATTGAAGATGGCTAGAGAAGATGATCGCATTGTAGCCGTAACGCCAGCAATGCCTGTAGGTTCAAAACTCGAAGCATTTCAAAAAGAGTTTCCACATCGCATGTTTGATGTTGGGATTGCAGAGCAGCATGCAACAACAATGGCAGCGGGTCTTGCAACTCAAAATATGAAGCCCTTTTTAGCTATTTATTCTACGTTTTTACAGCGTGCATACGATCAGGTGGTTCATGATATTTGCCGTCAGAAGCTAAATGTATTTATTGGAATTGATCGCGCTGGACTAGTAGGTGCTGATGGTGAAACGCATCAAGGCGTGTTTGATATTGCATTCTTACGTCATTTGCCTAACCTTGTTATTATGATGCCAAAAGACGAGAATGAAGGCCAGCACATGGTTCACACTGCTTTGACTTATGAAGAAGGTCCGATTGCTATGCGCTACGCTAGAGGAAACGGATTAGGTGTTGAACTAGATTCAGAACTGAAAAACATTCCAATCGGTACATGGGACGTATTAAAAGAAGGTTCAGATACAACCATTTTAACGTTTGGTACAACGATTTCAATGGCGATGGATGCAGCAGCAGAACTTGAGAAGCAAGGAATCAGCGTCAAAGTGGTAAATGCTCGTTTTATTAAACCGCTGGATGAAAAAATGCTTCATGAGATTTTCCAAACGAATAAGCCTGTGATTACGGTAGAAGAAGCGGTACTTCAAGGCGGTTTTGGAAGCGCGGTGTTAGAGTTTGCATCAGAGCACGGCTATTATGATACGCGCGTTGAACGTATGGGGATTCCAGATCGCTTTATCGAGCACGGCAGCGTAACAAAACTTTTAGAAGAAATTGGCTTAACCAAAGAAGAGATTATAAATCGAGTTAAAAAACTCGTAACACCAACACAAAAGAGGCTTGAAGTTAAGTGACAAAAAAAGAACGAGTAGATGTATTATTAGTAGAACGAGGTTTGATTGAAACAAGAGAAAAAGCAAAGCGTACAGTAATGGCAGGACTTGTTTATGCGAATGAAGTCCGTTTGGATAAGCCGGGAGAGAAAATTGAACGCGATACGCCGCTGACAATTAAAGGTGCAGTAATGCCTTACGTCAGCAGAGGCGGCTTTAAGCTTGAAAAAGCGATTAAAGAATTTAATGTCCATGTAGCGGATAAAATTATGATTGATATTGGTTCTTCTACTGGAGGCTTTACTGATTGTGCGCTTCAAAATGGAGCGAAGATGTCCTATGCGCTAGACGTAGGCTATAATCAGCTAGCTTGGAAGCTTCGTCAAGATGAACGAGTAGAAGTAATGGAACGAACAAATTTCCGTTACGTGACGCCAGCTGATTTATCAAGAGGCTTGCCTGAATTCGCTTCTATTGATGTATCATTTATTTCCTTAAGACTCATTCTTCCTGTGTTAAAAACACTTCTTGTTCCACACAGCGACGTTGTTGCGCTCGTTAAGCCACAGTTTGAGGCTGGAAGAGAGCAAGTTGGGAAAAAAGGAATCGTGCGTGATTCAAAAGTGCATGAAGAAGTCCTTCAAGGCATGGTGGATTTCTCGCTTCGTCAAGGATACGATGTATATAACATGTCGTATTCACCGATAACGGGAGGAGATGGAAATATCGAATTCCTTCTTCACCTGCGCTGGAAAGGCGAGCGTGAACTTGGTGGAAATCAAGCTCCGCTCACTGTGCATGAAGTAGTCGAAGAAGCACATAAGACGTTAAAAGAGAAAAAGTAATAATGGCCAATGTTAAGCAAAGACTTAGCATTGGCGATTTGATTATGACTCTTTATACAAAAGGTGCATAATCAAGTTGAACACATTATGCTACTTAATTAGTGAAAGACTTATAAACAACAAAACAAAAAGAAGATTACATATTAATGTGAGGTGCCAACATGAATAAAGGGCAAAGACATATTAAAATTCGTGATATTATCACGAATAATGATATTGAAACACAGGATGAATTGGTAGATATTTTAAAAAACCAAGGTTTTAATGTAACACAGGCAACAATCTCTCGTGATATTAAAGAATTGCACTTAGTCAAAGTGCCTTTGATGGACGGTCGATACAAATACAGCTTGCCTGCAGATCAGCGTTTTAATCCCTTACAAAAGTTAAAGCGCTCTCTTATGGACGCATTTGTAAAAATTGATTCAGCTGGGCATATGTTGGTGATGAAAACATTACCGGGAAATGCAAATGCGATTGGCGCATTAATTGATCATTTGGACTGGGATGAAATATTAGGAACAATTTGTGGAGACGATACATGTTTGATTATTTGCCGTACTCCTGAAGATACGCAAATTATATCAGACCGATTCTTAGAAATGTTATAAAGGTGAGTGAAGCAGGTTGTTAGCTGAATTATCCATTAAAAACTTTGCGATTATTGATGAACTTTCTGTTTCATTTGAAAAAGGCTTAACGGTATTAACAGGCGAAACAGGAGCGGGGAAATCGATTATTATTGATGCCATTTCATTGTTAGTAGGTGGAAGAGGCTCTTCGGAGTTTGTTCGCCACGGAACAGACAGAGCCGAAATTGAAGGACTTTTCTTATTTGATGAAGAACAGCATCCAAGTCATGAAAAAGCTAAACAAGTCGGTTTAGAAGTGGAAGATGGAATGATTGTGCTTCGCCGAGACATTACCACAAATGGGAAAAGTATTTGCCGGATCAACGGTAAGCTCGTAACGTTAGCTATCCTGCGTGAAGTCGGACAGACGTTAATTGATATACATGGACAGCACGAGCACCAAGATTTAATGAATCAAGATCGTCACTTAACTCTTCTTGATCAATATGGAGGAGAAAAAGTAGAAGAGGCTTTGACGGAGTATCGAGAGGTATTTTCTAGGTATACATCGCTAAAAAAACAGCTCGATCAATTAACTGAAAATGAACAGCAGATGGCACATCGCCTCGATCTTATTCAATTTCAATTAGATGAAATCAAAGCGGCAAATTTGCAGCTGAACGAAGACGAGGAACTAAATGAAGAGCGTTTGAAGATTTCTAACTTTGAAAAGATCTATACGTCGCTAAACGATGCGTACAATGCGCTGCACGGTGAACACCAAGGTTTAGATTGGGTAGGTGTAGCCATGAATCATACGGAGGATATTTCGTCACTGGAAAAAAACTATGCCGAAATTTCTGAGATCATTTCATCGAGCTTCTACCAGCTAGAAGACGCATCTTATAAAATTCGTCAGCAGCTTGATTTATTAGAATTTGATCCCAAACGCTTGGATTTTATTGAAGCGCGTTTAAATGAAATTAATCACTTAAAGCGTAAATACGGTCAAAGTGTAGATGAAATTCTAGAATATGCAGCGCAAATTGAAGATGAAATTGATCGTATTGAAAATCGAGATACGCATGTGAGCAAGATCAAAGAAGAGTTAAACAGTGTAGCACAGGATTTATTAGTAGAAGCTAATAACGTTTCAGCTATTCGAAAAAAACTTGCTCAAGAGTTAACGGACAGCATCCATCATGAGCTTCAAGAACTGTATATGGCTAAGACCGTATTTCAAATTAAATTCTCTGTTGTAAATGCAGGTAAAAATGATGTTGAAGTAAATGGAGAAAGAATAAAATTCACCAAAGACGGCATTGACAACGTAGAATTTTATATTTCTACCAATCCTGGTGAACCGTTAAAGCCTCTTGCAAAAGTAGCATCAGGAGGAGAACTGTCAAGAATTATGCTGGCGTTAAAAAGCATCTTCTCTAAGCATCAAGGCGTGACGTCCATTATCTTTGATGAAGTTGATACAGGCGTAAGTGGAAGAGTAGCTCAATCGATCGGTGAAAAAATACATGCTATTTCTGTTGATTCACAAGTTCTCTGTATATCTCATCTGCCTCAGGTAGCAGCAATGGCAGATACTCATCTCTTTATTGCTAAAGAGATAAAAGGCGATCGTACAACGACGTCTGTTCTTCCATTAACTGTTGATGAAAAAGTAAAAGAAATTGGTCGAATGATTGCAGGAGCTGAAATTACAAGCTTAACAAAGGAACATGCCAAAGAGCTTTTAGATTTAGCGGATAAGATGAAGCACACCATTTAAAAAAAACACCTTTTAACACGTAACAGTATGTGTTAAAGGTGTTTTTTTATACAAAATGGAGGAACTGAAAATGTTTCCTTGCACTTCTTTTCATTTTTCTCTGAACTTCTGTTATAAATGCGCTCTAAGAAGGCTAAATTAAATGTGTAGCCATTTAGGCGAGGAAGCGAGGAGAGTGAAAACATGCAAAATCGATACAGACATATAATTGGTGCGATTCTCCTTGTTTCGTTCATTTTTGTAGGATTTATTCCAGTTGTGCAACAATATATACACATTCCAAAACAAATCGTCTTATTTGAACAGCAAAAAGAAAAAATTAATACGACATTACCGCTTAGCGTAGAAGCTTCATCACCTGTTTACGATGTAACAAGTAACAAGGCGAAGCTGACCGTAGCAGGCAAACAGGTAGGCAAAGAAGAGTTGATGCTTCATTTGGCCGGTATTCCTGTAAAGCGTGTAGATGTGCAGGTATTATCTGATTTTAAAGTCATTCCAGGTGGACAATCAATCGGTGTGAAATTAAATTCAAAAGGTGTTCTTGTTGTAGGCTATCATCAAGTAGATACAGCAAAAGGTAAAAGATCTCCTGGCGAAATTGCGGGTATTCAAGTTGGAGATATGATTACGAAGATTAATGGTAAAACCATTGAAAAAATGAGTGATATTACACCGTTTATTCAGCAGGCAGGAAAAACGGGTGAACCATTAAATCTGCATATTTTAAGAGAAAAAAAGCAGTTTGATACTAAGCTGTATCCGTTAAAAGATAAGCAAGATTATGCGTACAGAATCGGTTTATACATCCGTGATTCAGCTGCAGGAATTGGCACAATGACTTTTTATGATCCAAAATCTAAAAAATATGGCGCTTTAGGCCACGTTATTTCGGATATGGATACAAAAAAGCCAATCGTAGTAGAAGATGGACAAATTGTCCGTTCGACCGTTACATCAATTGAGAAAGGTTCTAACGGCGTTCCGGGTGAAAAGCTAGCAAGGTTTTCTGAAGATAGACAAATCATTGGAAATATTACACGAAATAGTCCTTTTGGTATTTTTGGAAAATTGTCTTCAACGATGGAAAACGGAATAATGGATAAAGCAATGCCAATTGCCCTATCTCATCAAGTAAAAGAAGGACCGGCTAAAATTCTAACGGTAGTAGATGATGATCAAGTGGAAGAATTTGATATTGAAATTATGAGTACTATACCTCAAAAGTTTCCGGCTACTAAAGGAATGGTTATTAAAATTACAGATCCTAAATTGTTAAAGAAAACAGGTGGAATTGTTCAAGGAATGAGCGGGAGCCCGATTATTCAAAACGGTAAAGTCGTTGGAGCGGTTACCCACGTTTTTGTAAATGATCCTACCTCGGGTTATGGTGTCCATATTGAATGGATGCTTAACGAAGCAGGAATTGATATTTATAAAAATAATCGAAAAAAAGCGAGCTAATGTTGTCATTAGTTCGCTTTTTTTGATAAAAATTATTGTCGTAAATGTACGAGAAAAACGTCGAAAAACAAAGAAAATAAGAGAAAATCGAATAAATTCCATTTAAAAGACTTTTTTCTAAAAAAATAAAGGAAATAATGTTGCATTGTCGAATTTGTCCTTTAGAATAAAGAATAGAGACACGTAGGAAACGACGTATAACATAAAGGACTGAGGAGGAAGCTGCATTGAAAAAAATTAAAGTATGCTTGGTTGATGATAATCGGGAACTAATTGGTTTGCTTGAAGATTATATTTCAGAGCAAGAAGACATGGAAGTAATTGGAGTAGCTTACAATGGACAAGAGTGTTTATCCATTTTAAAAGATAAAGATCCGGATGTTCTTGTATTAGACATTATTATGCCGCATCTAGATGGATTAGCAGTTTTAGGTCAGTTAAAAGAAATGAAAAAAGAAAATTATCCAAATGTCATTATGCTAACAGCATTTGGGCAAGAAGACGTAACGAAAAAAGCGGTTGATTTAGGAGCTGCTTATTTTATTCTAAAGCCGTTTGATATGGAAAACTTAGTGAATCATATTCGTCAAGTTAGCGGACAAACATCTTCATTTATGCAACGTTCATCTTCTTCCATGCGTTCACATCGCGACAGCAAACCAGCAAATTTAGATGCAAGCATTACGAGCATCATTCACGAAATTGGTGTACCTGCTCATATCAAAGGCTATTTGTATTTGAGAGAAGCCATTTCAATGGTATATAAGGATATTGAGCTGCTTGGGTCGATTACAAAAGTACTGTATCCTGATATTGCAAAAAAATATAATACAACGGCAAGCCGCGTTGAGCGTGCCATTCGTCATGCCATTGAAGTAGCATGGAGCCGAGGAAACATTGATTCCATTTCGTCATTATTCGGGTATACTGTCAGCATGTCAAAAGCGAAGCCGACAAACAGTGAATTTATCGCTATGGTTGCGGATAAATTACGCCTTGAACATAAAGCGAGTTGAAAGGGATAGGACTGCTGGAATTACGGGGTTTTGAGTGAGCTGATACCTTTTGTAATACAGAGTACATGCCGATAAATCTTTGGAATTTACACTAGATAGTAAACTAAAAACCAATAAACTTTTTACTGCAGGGCCAATGAATTTTACTCATTCATTGGTCTTTTTATTTTGTTTTAAGAGGTGAAAATATTGAGGTTAATGGAACGTGCATCTTGTTTTTCTTCATATCCATAGTGGAGTATTTTATTGAAATAATTTATTTAATTGTTATGAGGGTTTTGTGTTTGAAAGAAGATTTAGAAGATGCATTGAAAAATTCATGTCCATATTTTAAATGGGATATAGATAAGTGAATTATAAAAAAGCAGCCTTTAGAAAAGGCTGCTTTTTTTAATCCATTAATTTAGCAATCGGTTTTGAAAGGAACAGAACAATAATTCCAAGTACAATTGTTACAGCTCCGATTAAGCTGAAGATATCGAAATAACCTAAAGACTGTGTATAAGATGCAAGAACACCCGCTAGCTTATTAGCAACAGCAGAGCTTGCCATCCATACGCCCATTAAAAGAGAAGCAAGCTTTAATGGAGCCAGTCTACTTACCATAGACAGCCCTACTGGCGAAATCATAAGCTCAGCTAGCGTGTGCAGGAAGTAAGTGAAAATCATGAACAGGATATTTACTTTTAAAGCTGGGTCATTACCAGTATACATAACGGCTGGAATTAAAATTAAGAATCCTAATCCCACTGTCACAAGTCCCATACCCATTTTTGTTGGCGTTTTGAAATCACCGCGTTTTGAATTTCCGAGCTTGTACCAAACTAGTGACATAATTGGTGCTAAAATCATGATAAACAGCGGATTCAATGATTGGAACCACTCTGTTGGAACCGTGAAACTACCTATTTGACGATTAATTTGATCTTGAGCATATAGCGTTAAAGAACTTCCGGCCTGTTCAAAAGCTGTCCAGAAAGCAATAACAACGAAGGCTAGAATAACGATAGCAACCGTTCTTTTCTTTTCTCGTGCTGACAGCGGAGCAGTTGATGTTTGAGATGCCGCTGCGTGAACTTTTCCTGTAGGCTCTTTCCCGATATCACCTAAGTAGCGATTAGCCAGTAGGTTAAATAAAATTTGTCCAACAACCATTCCGATAGCTGCTGTTAAAAATCCGTATTTGTAACTCATTAATCCAACAACTAACGGTGCGAAAAATGCACCAAAGTTAATACCCATATAAAAAATGGTAAAAGCACCGTCACGGCGAGGATCATTTTCTTCATAAAGATCTCCGACCAATGTGGAGATATTTGGTTTGAAAAATCCGTTTCCGATAATTAATAAAGCAAGTCCGATATACAAAGCGGCTACACTTTGATGAATGAAGATGGAAAAATTCCCGAGTGCCATAATCACACCACCGATAGTGATGGCTAGCCTTCTTCCGAGGAAGCGGTCTGTTAAATATCCGCCAATCATCGGCGTAATGTAAACAGCACTAGTGAATGTTCCATATAAGCTCAGTGCAGTTGCTTTATCTACCCCTAGTCCACCTTGAGCAGCGGTAGCAGTTAAATAAAGAACCAGAATGGCTCTCATTCCATAATAACTAAATCTTTCCCATGCCTCAGTAGCGAATAATAAGTACAGTCCAGGAGGGTGTTTTTTCCTAGACCCATTTGGCTGCTGATTTTCGTGTTGTACAGCTGCTTGCATAATGAAGTCCCCCTAAATTTTTCTCATACTATTTAATTCTTTTGTTTGAATTGATCAAAAAATCAGAATATAAGTACTGGAATAAATATAATGTCTTTTTATTTTAGTAGAAAAACAATAATTTCGTCAATGAAATTATATGGAAAAATCAAAAAATAATTAAATATACACAAAAAAGTATTAAATTACTTATTTAAAAGCATTTTTAAAAATACATTTATATTATTAAATATTCTAATATATGTTATAGGGAATGAAATGAGAAGGTAATACTATTTTTGGAAATGAAAATTCAAAAGAAAAAAGGATCTGTTATTCAGATCCTTTTTTATCTTCGCTCGCATTTAATTCAGCAAGTTTCTGCAGCAAAATATGCTGAGGCATATGCATTAATTGCTCGAGGGGGATATTTAATTGTTCCGCTAATTTTACGGCTGTATCCGGTGAAATTTGCAGTGGTCTCATACACAACAACCTCCTTTTGCATATAAAGTAATGAAAGTAAAAAAAGTATAAACAGTAAATTCGTGCTTTCACTATTAAGTAATGCTAAAGTTAATAATAAGTGATAATAGAGGAGTTGAGCAAGTATGTTTGTAATAGGTCATCGCGGCGCAGCTGGAACGTTTCCTGAAAATACGATGATTTCCTTCAAAGAAGCAGCGAGAGTTGGAGCACATGGAATTGAACTTGATGTGCATATGACAAAGGATGGAGAACTTGCTGTAATTCATGATGAAAAAGTAGATCGAACGACGAATGGAAAAGGGTATGTAAAAGATTTTACGTATCAAGATTTAAAAAAATTAGATGCGAGCTATAAGTTCAAAAAAAAGTATGGAGTATGTAAAATCCCCACGTTAAATGAAGTAATGGAGTGGGCTTCAAGTGAAGGAATTAGCGTAAACATTGAGTTGAAAAACAATATATTTGACTATCCATACTTAGAAATGAAAGTCTTGGATTTAATTTATTTATACAAGATGAAGGATCGAACGATGATTTCATCTTTTAATCATAACAGCTTAGCCCGAATTGGTTCTCTGGATTCTACGATTGAAACAGCTATTTTATATTCTTATCCGATGTATGAGCCTTGGGTATATGCGCAGCATCTTGGCGCAAAAGCTCTTCACCCTAATCAGCGTACCGTTAATGAAGTAAATGTAGCGGCTTCAAAAGATTGTCAAATTCCAGTGCGACCTTACACAGTAAATGATGTAAAAGTAGCTGAGCAGCTTCGAAAATATGGATGTGAATCCGTTATTACCGATTATCCAGAAAAAATGGTGAAGCAATTTGGAGGACGCTTTTCGTAAAAAAACATCGCATTAATGCGATGTTTTTTTATCTTTTTGAAATCTGTTTTGAACTTTATTTCGCTTGCGGTCTCTGTGCAGAATAAAGCCGGCAACAAATCCAAGGCCGATTAAAAATAATAGAAGCCCGACTGAAAATTGCAAAAATAAAGAAGGGAACGGGGATTGCAGGATGCCAAAAATCATATCTCTCATAAGTTTAATGCCATAGCCAGCGAGTATACCGGGAATAAGTAAGATTAGCAGTGCGATAATTCGAACCATAAATGCTCCTTTCGCTTCTCTTTTTTAAAATGAATGCGTTTACATTTCGAAACCGTTATACTTGAATCATAAAAGAACTAAATAAATTGTCAAGAGCGTTTCTTTTTTTATATGATAGGTATATGCAATATTTTGCACGGGATATGTACATATTAAGTAGAAAAGGTGAAAAAATATGCAAAATGTGTTGATCGTTGGAGGAGGAAAAGGCGGATTAGCTCTTCTGAAAATCTTGTTGGAAACAGAATTTATGAAAGTGATTGGTGTAGTAGACGTACGAGCTAATGCGCCGGCTGTTTTGCATGCGCAAGAACAAGATATTTCAACCGGAATGAATTGGGAGCCTTATATGACAAAGCAGCTCGATGTCATTGTTGAAACAACAGGTAAACAAGGCGTCTTTCAACAATTGCAAAGAAGCAAACCCGCTGATGCACTGGTAGTGCCGGGATTGGTTGCTGAAATTATGGCAAATCTGATGGAGGAAAAAGAAGAGTTAATTCAGAGGTTAAAGCAAGAATCGTATAAATATGATCTTATTTTTAACGCAGCTCATGATGCGATGGTCGTGATTGATAGGAATGGATATATTACGCTATTTAATCAAAGTGCCGAGCGCTTGACGAACTTTTCACACAGAGATGTAATTGGCAAGCATCTTCATGAAGTCATTCCAAATAGTAAACTTATTGATGTTCTTCATACAAAAACGATTGATCAAAATAGTGAATTTGTGTTAGATAGCGGACGCAAGGTAATTACGACTAGAATACCAATACTCGACGAGAATGGAGAGCTGTTTGGGGCCTTTTCCATTTTTAAAGATATTACGGACGTTGTCGGATTGGCAGAAGAAGTTACGAACTTAAAAGAAGTACAAACTATGCTTCAAGCTATTATTCAATCTTCTGAAGAAGCTATTTCGGTTGTCGATGAAGAAGGAAGAGGGATTTTAATTAATCCTGCTTATACGAGAATTACGGGTTTAAAAAAGACGGATATTATTGGTCAGCCCGCGACTGCTGATATCTCTGAAGGAGACAGTATGCACATGAAGGTGCTGCAAACAAGGCGTCCTGTTCGAGGTGTAAGAATGAGGCTAGGTCCGAGTAAAAGAGACGTGGTTGTCAATGTTGCACCCGTTATTGTCGACGGGAAATTAAAAGGCAGCGTTGGCGTTATTCATGATATGTCTGAAATTCAAGAGCTTACAAATGAACTCAAAAGAGCGCGTCAAATTATCCGAACGCTTGAAGCAAAATATTCATTTGCTGATATCATTGGGCAATCTGAAGAGTTTCAGTTAGCAATTGAGCAGGCTAGACTTGCTGCTAAAACACCAGCTACTGTTTTGCTTAGAGGTGAATCTGGGACGGGTAAAGAGTTGTTTGCACATGCGATTCATAATGCGAGCAGCCGAAAATTTAATAAATTTGTCCGGATTAACTGTGCTGCGCTTTCTGAGTCTTTGCTTGAAAGCGAACTTTTTGGGTACGAAGAAGGAGCTTTTTCCGGGGCAAAAAGAGGCGGGAAACGCGGCGTTTTTGAAGAAGCCAATAACGGTAGCATCTTTTTAGATGAAATCGGGGAGCTCTCAGCTCATATGCAGGCTAAGCTGCTTCGGGTGCTTCAAGAAAAAGAGCTTATTCGCGTTGGAGGAACGACTCCTATTCCGGTGAATGTTCGCGTTATTGCAGCTACGAATGTGAATTTAGAAAAAGGAATGGCTGATGGAAGCATCAGACAGGACTTGTATTATCGGCTAAACAAAATTCCGATTCACATACCTCCTCTTCGGAAGAGAAAAGAGGATATTGGTGCGCTTGTTACACACTTAATTACAAAAATTAATCAAGATTACGGCCGGCATGTTGAAGGAGTAACAGAGCGGGCTTTACAGTCATTAAGATCATACGACTGGCCAGGAAACGTCAGAGAGCTTGAAAATATATTAGGCAGAGCGATTATTTATATGCACTATACAGAAACAATGATTGATTCTGTTCATCTCCCTTCACTTGAAGGTAAGGGCAAAAAAGAAAAAAATCAGGTGAATGAAGAGGTAGTATTCGAAGGGAAGACTTTAGCGCACATGATGGAAAATTACGAAGCGGAACTTATTCAAAAAGTGCTGCTTGCAAACGAATATAACCGAACGAAAACAGCAAAACAGCTCAATATTTCGCTGCGTTCTTTGTATTATAAGTTGGAAAAATACAATCTTGCAAATAACAGCATGCAATAAAATGCATGGTGTGCAATTTATTGCATATAAATAGAGAGGTATTCTTTTTTTCTATTTGGTGTTAGAATCAATAAAAAATTTTTTTTGTGCGTAAGAACCGATATAAGCAGCTATATTATGTAATATATGCAGTGGATGGCACAAATCTTGCATGTATTTTAGGTGACTGCATAAACGCGCAGTATGCTCTTTAAAACGGAGCAAAAGAAAGAATGAAAAAGGAGAGGTCGAACATTCCATGACTCTTGCTACCATCTTATCTCGGGTTGCTAAGCAGTCTTCTTTGACTGTTGCTGTTGCTGCAGCTGAAGACTTAGAAACAATTGAGGCAGTGTATGAAGCTGTGTCAAGGGAAGTTTCTGAATTTATTTTGTTTGGCAATGAAACGACAATTAATGAATTATTCAGGCAGTACCGCCCATCCTTACTCACTCATAAGGCTGTGACGGTCGTACATACGGAGTCCGTTTTAGAAGCGGCTCAATTGGCTGTGCGTTCAGTTCAGCAAGGTCAAGCTCATATCGTAATGAAAGGGAATTTATCCACATCGCTTATTTTAAAAGCTGTGTTAAATAAAGAGCATGGTTTGCGTACGGGAAATGTTTTATCACATGTAGCTGTGTTTGACGTTCCTCACTATGACCGTCCGATTCTTGTAACAGATGCAGCTATGAATATTACGCCGTCTCTGGAAGAGAAAGTTCAAATCATTCAAAATGCGGTGAACGTTGCCCACTCGATTGGGATCGAGATGCCAAAGGTAGCTCCTATTGCAGCGGTTGAAGTTGTGAACCCTTTGATGCCTGCAACAGTAGAGGCTGCACTTCTTACACAGATGAACCGCAGAGGACAAATTAAAGGCTGCGTTATTGATGGACCTTTAGCACTCGACAATGCCATTAATATAGAAGCAGCCAAGCAAAAAGGCATTCAAAGTGAAGTTGCCGGTCAAGCAGATATATTACTCGTTCCAGCAATTGAAACAGGGAACGTCTTATATAAATCCCTCATTTATTTTGCTAAAGCAAAAGTTGGAGCTATTCTAGCGGGAGCAAAAGCTCCGGTCGTCTTAACATCCAGAGCAGATTCATCAGAAAGTAAATTATACTCACTGGCGCTTGCTATCAGCGTCGCTCAACAGAATTCTTAGGAGGCACTAACAATGAAAATTTTTGACTATATGGAAACATACGATTATGAGCAGTTATTATTTTGCCAAGATAAAGATTCAGGCTTAAAAGCCATTATTGCGATTCACGATACAACAATTGGACCAGCCCTAGGCGGTACGAGAATGTGGACATATGAATCAGAAGAGGCTGCAATTGAAGATGCGCTTCGTTTATCACGCGGAATGACTTATAAAAATGCAGCAGCAGGCTTGAATTTAGGCGGAGGGAAAACGGTTATTATCGGAGATCCTCGCAAAGACAAAAATGAAGCGATGTTCCGTGCATTTGGTCGCTTTATTCAAGGATTAAATGGTCGATATATTACAGCAGAAGATGTGGGCACAACGGTAGAGGATATGGATATTGTATATGAGGAAACGGATTATGTAACGGGTGTATCTCCTGCTTTTGGTTCATCAGGCAATCCATCACCAGTCACAGCCTACGGTGTATACCGAGGAATTAAAGCAGCAGCAAAAGAAGCATTTGGAACAGATATGCTTGAAGGAAAAGTAGTAGCTGTCCAAGGCGTAGGAAACGTAGCATATAATTTATGCCGCCACCTTCACGAAGAAGGAGCGAAACTTATTGTAACGGATATTAATAAAGAAGCTGTTCAGCGTGCGGTAGAAGAATTTGGTGCGCAAGCAGTAGACCCGAATGATATTTATGGTGTAGAATGTGATATCTATGCTCCTTGTGCACTCGGAGCAACGATTAACGATGAAACGATCCCTCAAATAAAAGCAAAAGTTATTGCAGGGGCAGCTAATAATCAATTAAAAGAAACGCGTCATGGTGATTTAATCCATGAATTAGGCATTGTATATGCACCGGACTATGTTATTAATGCAGGAGGCGTTATTAACGTAGCTGATGAGCTAGTTGGATATAACCGTGAGCGTGCGCTGAAAAAAGTTGAAGGTATTTATGATAATATTGAAAAGGTAGTTGAAATCTCAAAACGAGATGGCATTCCAACCTATCTAGCAGCAGATCGCTTAGCTGAAGAAAGAATTGAAAAGCTGCGTCGTTCACGCAGTCAATTTTTACAAAATGGACAGCATATTTTAAGTAGACGTCATACGCGCTAATGTTTGAGCTGAAGGCTAGGCAAAAGGAATAAATGAAATCCTTTCGACCTAGCCTTCGTTTATGAGAATGATAAGGTAGGAGGACATTTGTTGGATATGCACGAATATCGAATGCTGATAATAAATCCGGGTTCAACGTCCACGAAAATTGGCGTGTTTCACAACGATAAACCAATTTTTGATCGAACAATCCGCTACGATTCACAGCAAATGAATCAGTTTGAGACGATATATGCACAGTATGAGTTTCGTAAAAACTCGATTTTAGAGGCACTTGATGAAGAAGGGATTAATTTATCTAAATTAAGTGCAGTATGTGGAAGAGGAGGGCTTTTACGCCCGATTGAAGGCGGCACATACGAAGTAAATGAAGCTATGCTCAAAGATTTAAAAGATGGTTATGCCGGCCATCATGCTTCAAATTTAGGCGGGATTTTAGCGTTTGAGATTGCGTCTGGATTAAATATTCCAGCGTACATTGTTGATCCAGTGGTGGTAGATGAGCTAAGTGACATCGCTCGTATCTCAGGAACTCCTTTTATGGAAAGGAAAAGCATCTTTCACGCGCTGAATCAAAAATCGGTTGCTCGAAAAGTGGCTAAAGAAATGAATAGCACATACGAACAACTGAACGTTATTGTTACCCATATGGGTGGAGGCATTACAGTCGGAGTTCATCAAAACGGAAAAGTAATTGATGTGAACAATGGCCTGCACGGTGACGGTCCTTTTAGTCCAGAGCGCGCTGGCGGTGTACCGGTTGGTGAATTAGTTCGTCTTTGCTTTTCAGGTCAGTATTACCGCGATGAGATTATGAAAATGCTTGTAGGAAAAGGCGGGCTTGTCGGTTATTTGGGCACATCTGACGTGCAGAAAGTCGAAGCGCTAGTGAAAAATGGAAACGAAAAAGCTAAGCTTATCTACGAAGCAATGGCTTATCAAATTTCGAAGGAAATTGGAGCTGCCAGTACGGTATTGCATGGAAAAGTAGATGCCATTATTTTAACGGGAGGCATTGCTTATTCAAAAGCGTTTGTTGAGCTGATTATTAATCATGTAAAGTGGATTGCAGATGTCATTGTTTATCCTGGAGAAAATGAGCTTCAAGCGCTAGCTGAAGGGGCTCTCCGAGTGCTTACAGGTGAAGAAGAAGTGAAGGAATATAAAGGCGCTTAATAGCGTTTGCAGAAAGGTGTGAAGCAGTGTGGCAAAAGAATATGATTTGGTCATTCTCGGCGGTGGAACCGGAGGGTACGTAGCAGCTATTCGTGCCTCTCAGTTAGGTCTATCAGTAGCGGTTGTGGAAAAAAATAAGTTAGGCGGCACATGCCTGCACGCAGGGTGTATCCCAAGCAAAGCTTTACTAAGAAGTGCAGAAGTCTATCAAACGGCTAAGAAAAGCAGTGAATTTGGCGTAGAAACGTCCAATGTACTATTGAACTATGCACGTGTACAAGAACGAAAGTCAGAAATTGTTTCACAGTTACATAACGGTGTTAAACAGCTAATGAAAAAAGGTAAAATTGACGTGTATGAAGGAATTGGACGTATTTTAGGACCTTCTATTTTTTCTCCTATGCCAGGAACCATCTCCGTCGAATTAAAAAGCGGTGAAGAAAACGAAATGCTTATTCCAAAGAATGTAATTGTCGCAACCGGGTCTCGTCCTAGAACATTACCTGGTTTAACGATTGACGGAGAGAAAGTAATCACTTCAGATGAAGCATTAAAGATGGAAACACTTCCTGCTTCTATTATTATTGTGGGAGGCGGCGTCATTGGAATTGAGTGGGCGTCAATGCTCACAGATTTTGATGTTGATGTAACGGTTGTGGAATACAGCGATCGTATTTTACCAACAGAAGATCAAGATATCTCCCGTGAAATGACGAAGCTTTTAAAAGCAAAAGGAGTTACCATTATTACTTCTGCTAAAGTAATGGCTGATACACTGTCTATTGATGGTCAGGTGAAAATTTCCGCTCAAGTAGGAGACGATATGCAAGAATATGAAGCAGAAAAGCTGCTTGTATCTGTAGGGCGTCAAGCGAATGTCGAAGGAATTGGTCTCGAGAATACTGATATTGTAGTAGAAAACGGTGTGATTGCCACGAATGATTTTTATCAAACGAAAGAATCTCATATCTACGCAATTGGAGATGTGATTGGCGGACTGCAGCTTGCACATGTAGCTTCTCACGAAGGAATTGTAGCTGTGGAGCATTTACATGGTGACAAGCCTTTGAAGATTGATTATACAACAATCTCTAAATGCGTATACAGCAGCCCGGAGGCAGCAAGTGTAGGATTAACAGAACAAGAAGCAAAACAGCAAGGATTTCAGCTGAAGGTTGGAAAGTTTCCGTTTAAGGCCGTTGGAAAAGCTCTTGTATATGGAGAGGCAGAGGGATTTGTTAAAATTATTGCCGATGCCGACACAAATGATGTTCTTGGTGTGCATATGATTGGACCTCATGTGACGGATATGATTTCTGAAGCGGGTCTTGCAAAGGTATTGGATGCTACACCATGGGAAATTGCTCATACCATTCATCCTCATCCTAGCCTTTCAGAAGCGATGGGAGAAGCTTCATTAGCTGTAGATGGAAAAGCGATTCATTTTTGATGATTAAAGGAGGTTTAAACATGACAAAAAACCGTCATGAATCATTAGGATTAACTGATGAACAAGTACTTGAAATGTACCGCACTATGCTGCTTGCAAGAAAAATTGATGAGCGTATGTGGCTATTAAACCGTGCAGGGAAGGTGCCTTTTGTTATTTCATGTCAAGGTCAAGAAGCCGCTCAAGTTGGCGCAGCTTTTGCCTTAAACAGAGAGAATGATTACATATTACCTTATTACCGCGATCTGGGTGTTGTACTAGCATTTGGAATGACCGCGCGCGATTTAATGCTTTCTGGGTTTGCTAAAGCAGAAGATCCAAACTCAGGAGGTCGTCAAATGCCAGGTCACTTTGGACATAAGGAAAAGCGAATTGTAACAGGATCTTCTCCAGTTACAACACAGGTGCCTCATGCAGTAGGAATCGCTTTAGCAGGACGATTGGAGAAAAAAGACTTAGTAACGTTTGTCACGTTTGGAGAAGGATCTTCTAACCAAGGAGATTTCCACGAAGGCGCGAACTTTGCAGGTGTTCATAAGCTTCCTGTTATCTTTATGTGTGAAAATAACAAGTATGCGATTTCTGTTCCGGTTGAAAAGCAGCTAGGATGCGCAAAAGTATCTGATCGTGCGATTGGATATGGTATGCCAGGCTACACAATTGATGGAAACGATGTCCTTGAAGTATACCGAGTGGTAAAAGAAGCAAGAGATCGTGCATCCAGAGGAGAAGGGCCTACTCTTATTGAAACTGTTTCAGAGCGTTTGACTGCCCATTCAAGTGATGATGATGATCGTGCATATCGCGGAGCAGAAGAATTGTCTGAAGCTAAAAAGAGCGATCCGCTTGCGTACTTTGCGACTTATTTAAAAGAGGTTAACGTGTTAACCGATGAACGAGAAAAGCAAATGCTTGATGATATTATGAACATCGTTAATGATGCAACAGATTATGCTGAAAACGCTCCTTATGCAGAAGCGGAATCGGCTTTAAAATACGTGTACGGTGAGTAAGGAGGAGAACATATGCCGGTTATTTCATATATTGATGCAGTAACAATGGCCATTCGTGAAGAAATGGAAAGAGATTCCCGCGTGTTTGTATTAGGAGAAGACGTAGGGAAAAAAGGCGGCGTATTTAAAGCAACCAACGGACTGTACGAACAGTTTGGGGAAGAAAGAGTTATTGACACACCTCTTGCAGAGTCTGCTATTGCAGGCGTAGGAATCGGAGCGGCAATGTACGGCATGCGTCCGATTGCTGAAATGCAATTTGCTGATTTTATTATGCCTGCAGTCAATCAAATTGTGTCAGAAGCAGCAAAAATTCGCTATCGTTCTAATAATGATTGGAGTTGTCCAATTACAATTCGAGCTCCTTACGGCGGCGGAGTTCACGGCGCTCTTTATCATTCTCAGTCTGTTGAAGCACTGTTTGCCAATACGCCAGGGTTAAAGATTGTGATGCCTTCTACGCCTTATGACGTAAAAGGATTATTAAAAGCAGCTATTCGTGATGATGATCCAGTTCTTTTCTTTGAGCATAAGCGTGCGTACCGTTTGATTAAAGGAGAAGTCCCTGAAGATGATTATGTACTTCCGATTGGCAAAGCAGATGTAAAGAGAGAAGGAGACGACATCACGGTTATTACATATGGTCTTTGTGTACACTTTGCTCTTCAAGCTGCTGAAAAACTGGAAGCAGACGGTATTTCAGCACACATCTTAGATTTAAGAACGGTCTATCCGCTTGATAAAGAAGCTATTATAGAAGCAGCATCTAAAACAGGTAAGGTTCTGCTTTTAACGGAAGACAACAAAGAAGGCAGCATTATGAGCGAAGTAGCAGCTATTATTGCTGAACACTGCTTATTTGATTTAGATGCGCCAATTCAGCGCCTTGCTGGCCCTGATGTTCCAGCTATGCCGTATGCACCAACAATGGAAAAATATTTTATGGTGAATCCAGATAAAGTAGAAAAAGCAATGAGAGAATTAGCTCAATTTTAAAAGGAGTTGTATCAATTGGCTATTGAAAAAATTACGATGCCGCAGCTCGGTGAAAGTGTAACAGAGGGTACAATTAGCAAATGGCTCGTTTCTGTTGGAGATCACGTAAATAAGTACGACCCGTTAGCTGAAGTCATGACGGATAAAGTAAATGCTGAAGTGCCTTCTTCTTTTAGTGGAACAATTAAAGAGTTAATTGCAGGTGAAGATGATACTTTGCCTGTAGGAGAAGTGATTTGTTTAATTGAAGTAGAAGGAACTGTACCTCAAGAAGAACAGAAAACGTCTGATAAGACTGTAGAAGAATCAGCGCCAAAAACAGCGGACAGTCAATCCAATAAAAGCCGATACTCTCCAGCTGTTATGCGCCTGTCGCAAGAGCATAATATTAATTTAGATGCCGTGACAGGAACAGGAGCGGGCGGCCGCATTACGAGAAAAGATATTTTAGCTGTTATCGAAAAAGGCGGAGCTGCTGAAGTGAAAGAAACACCTGCATCAACAGTTCAGCCAGAAGCACCTGTAGCAGCAGCTGCTCCAAAAACGCAGCAGCCCGCGCCGGTTGTGTCCGCAGCAGGAGATCAAGAAATCCCTGTTACAGGCGTGCGCAAAGCTATTGCAGCAAATATGCTTCGCAGCAAGCATGAAATTCCACATGCATGGACAATGGTTGAAGTTGATGTAACGAACTTAGTTTCTTATCGTGATGCATTAAAGACGGAGTTTAAACAAAAAGAAGGTTTTAACTTAACGTATTTTGCGTTCTTCGTAAAAGCAGTGGCTCAGGCTTTAAAAGAATTCCCTCAAATGAATTCAATGTGGGCAGGGGATCGTATTGTTCAGAAAAAGGACATTAATGTATCGATTGCTGTTGCAACAGACGATGCTTTATTTGTGCCGGTTATTAAACAAGCCGATGAAAAGACAATCAAAGGCATTGCGCGTGAAATTACCGAACTCGCGCAAAAAGTTCGTACGGGTTCATTGAAGTCTGAAGACATGCAGGGCGGAACGTTTACTGTTAACAACACAGGCTCATTTGGTTCCGTGCAATCAATGGGGATTATTAATTACCCTCAAGCGGCTATTTTACAAGTAGAATCTATTGTAAAACGTCCGGTTATTATTGATAATATGATTGCTGTTCGAGATATGGTTAACTTATGTTTATCACTTGATCACCGCGTGTTAGACGGCTTGGTGTGCGGCAGATTCTTGGCAAGAGTTAAAGAGATTTTAGAATCTACGTCTAAAGAGAATACGTCCGTCTATTAAAAAAGAGGCTGGCGCAAAACTGTTTTAGCTGAAGGAAGATCCGAACGATGAATTGAGATTCTTGATAGAGAATCCCACTCGTTCGGATTTTTTTATCGTGATGGTAAATGTAGGGTAATTATGTCCCCGTCTCGTTTTATTTTGAAGCAATGATTGAACAATTTGTAAAAGATGTATTAAAATAAAAGAAGAATCATCAAACTTCAAAGTGTAATCATCTAGGTCTAGCAGGCAGCTATTAACTGTAAAGGGGCATGGAAATGAAAACAAATACATTATCATTTCATGAATTTACACGTACACCTAAAGAAGATTGGGCACAGGAAGTTAGCAAAAACACCGCGCTCCGCTCAAAAGAAACGTTAGAAAACATCTTTTTGAAACCGCTTTATTTTGAAAGTGATACGGCACATTTAGACTACTTGCAGCAGAGTCCGGCGGAAATAGATTGTTTAAGAGGAGCCGGTAAAGAATCATACATACTAGGGGAATGGGAAATCACCCAAAAAATCGACTTACCTTCTATTAAAGAAAGCAATAAACTTCTTTTACACAGTTTGAGAAATGGACAAAATACGGCCGCTTTTACGTGCAGTGAAGCAATGAGGCAAGGAAAAGACATTGATGAAGCAACTGAAGCTGAAGTAGCCTCAGGCGCTACAATTTCTACTTTAGAGGATGTTGTTCATTTGTTTCAGCATGTAGCTCTTGAAGCTGTGCCTTTATTTTTAAATACGGGATGTACATCCGTTCCACTTCTTTCGTTCTTAAAAGCATACTGTGCTGATCATAACTTTGATATGAGACAGCTGACAGGTACGGTTGGAATGGATCCGCTCGGCACCCTTGCTGAATATGGAAGAGTTCCACTTTCTACTCGAGATTTATACGATCATTTAGCTTACGCAACGCGTTTGGCTCACAGTAATGTTCCAGAGATCAAAACGATCATTGTATCAAGTATTCCTTACCATAACAGCGGTGCAAACGCTGTTCAAGAACTAGCTTATATGCTTGCTACAGGAGTGCAGTATATTGATGAATGCATAAAACGCGGTTTGTCCTTACATCAAGTTTTACCTCATATGACCTTTTCGTTTTCAGTTAGCTCACATTTATTTATGGAAATATCAAAACTTCGTGCTTTTCGCATGCTTTGGGCAAATGTGGTTCGTGCTTTTGATGACACGGCCGTTTCAGTGCCGTTTATCCATACAGAAACGTCACATCTTACACAGTCTAAAGAAGACATGTATACAAATGCATTAAGGGGCACGGTTCAAGCATTTGCTTCTATTGTAGGAGGAGCCGATAGTCTGCATATTGAACCATATGATTCCGTCACATCTTCATCTTCTCAGTTCGCTCATCGCCTTGCCCGTAACACTCACTTAATTTTGCAGCACGAAACACATATATCAAAAGTAATGGATCCTGCCGGAGGCTCTTGGTACGTTGAAGCTTACACACATGAATTAATGACAAAAGCTTGGGAGTTATTTGGCAACATTGAAGACCACGGCGGAATGGAAGAAGCTTTAAAACAAGGGCGAATTCAAGATGAAGTTGAACAAATGAAAGTAAAAAGACAAGGGGATATAGAGTGCCGCATTGAGCGCTTGATCGGAGTCACACACTATGCTCCTAAGCAACAGGATGTATCTCAAGAGATAAAAAGCACGCCGTTTAAAAAAGAAGAAATAAAAATGCGTAAATACAGTGACCAGAACGCTTCGGAATTTTCATCAAACCTTTCGCTAGAGGACTATACAAAGCTAGCATCTAAAGGGGTAACAGCAGGGTGGATGCTAAAACAAATGGCGAAGCAGACACAGCCTGACAGTATTGTGCCGCTCACTAAGTGGAGAGCAGCAGAGAAGTTTGAAAAAATACGGGTTCATACAAAGGGGATGAGCATTGGCATTATGGAGCTCACAGATCCTAGCAGCCGTAAAAAAGCTGAGATTGCCCGGTCTTTATTTGAAAGCGCAGGCTTTGCGTGTGAAACAATTAAAAACATAGATTCCTATGTCGAGATAGCAGATTGGATGAATGAACAAGAGCACGAAGCATATGTGATCTGTGGAAGTGATGAACTCGTGGAAAAGCTCTTAACGAAAGCGATGACTTATTTTGAGGAAGATTCCGTTTATGTGTACGTAGTAGGGGAAGAACATGTATCACGCAAAACGCAGTGGCAGCAAAAAGGTGTAATGAGCGTCATACATCCTAAGACGAATGTTATTCAATGCGTTAAGAAGTTATTATGTGCTTTGGAGGTAGAAGTTCATGTATAAAAAGCCTTCTTTTTCTAATATTCCATTATCATTTTCAAAGCAGCAAAGGGAAGATGACGTGGCTCAAAGTTCATTCACTGCCTTTCAAACAAATGAACAAATTGAATTAAAATCAGTATATACAAAAAAAGACAGAGATAGCCTCGACTTTATTCACTTTGCACCTGGTGTCCCACCGTTTGTGAGAGGACCGTATGCAACGATGTATGTGAATCGGCCTTGGACGATTAGACAGTACGCAGGATACTCAACGGCGGAGGAAAGCAATGCCTTTTACCGCCGAAACCTAGCTGCTGGACAGAAAGGGCTGTCTGTTGCTTTTGACCTCGCTACCCACCGCGGCTATGACTCTGATCATCCAAGAGTTGTTGGAGATGTAGGGAAAGCAGGTGTGGCAATTGATTCAATGATGGATATGAAGCAGCTGTTTGAAGGGATTCCGCTTGATCAAATGTCTGTGTCGATGACAATGAACGGGGCGGTGCTTCCTATTTTAGCTTTCTACATCGTAACAGCTGAAGAACAAGGCGTAAAAAAAGAAAAGCTGGCTGGAACGATTCAAAATGATATTTTAAAAGAATATATGGTGCGCAATACGTATATTTATCCTCCTGAGATGTCAATGCGAATCATTGCGGATATTTTTAAATATACAGCGGAGTACATGCCGAAATTTAACAGTATTAGTATATCAGGCTATCATATGCAAGAAGCAGGTGCTCCAGCAGACTTAGAGCTTGCTTATACGCTTGCAGACGGACTTGAATATGTACGAACCGGCTTGAAAGCGGGGATTACAATTGACGCATTTGCTCCGAGGCTATCCTTTTTCTGGGCAATTGGAATGAACTATTTTATGGAAGTAGCGAAAATGAGAGCAGGAAGGCTGCTATGGGCAAAACTAATGAAGCAGTTTGAGCCGGATAATCCTAAATCTTTAGCTCTTAGAACGCATTCTCAAACGTCCGGCTGGAGCTTAACGGAGCAGGATCCATTTAATAATGTTATTAGAACATGCGTCGAAGCTCTGGCTGCAGTATCAGGACATACGCAGTCGCTTCATACAAACGCACTGGATGAGGCGATTGCTCTTCCAACTGATTTTTCAGCTAGAATTGCCCGAAATACGCAGCTTTATTTACAAAATGAAACGGAGATTTGTTCCGTTATTGATCCTTGGGGAGGCTCTTATTATGTGGAATCATTAACGAACGAATTAATGATAAAAGCGTGGAAGCACCTTGAAGAAATAGAGCAGCTCGGCGGAATGACAAAAGCAATAGAAGCAGGCGTACCTAAAATGAAGATAGAAGAAGCCGCTGCGCGCAGACAAGCAAGAATAGATTCGCAGGCAGAAATTATTGTAGGTGTGAATCAGTTTGAGCCGGAGCAAGAAGAACCGCTTGATATTCTTGATATTGATAACACAGCAGTTCGAATGAAGCAGCTGGAAAAGTTAAAGAAAATACGCAGTGAACGTAACGAACGAGCGGTAATCGAAGCGCTTAATCGACTTACCAATTGTGCCAAAACAGGTGAAGGGAATCTCCTTGCTTTTGCGGTTGAAGCTGCGAGAGCTAGAGCTACACTAGGTGAAATTTCAGAAGCTATTGAGAAAGTGGCTGGAAGACATCAGGCTACTTCTAAGTCAGTCAGCGGGGTATACAGTGCGGAGTTTGTGCATCGAGATCAAATCGAAGAAGTTCGAAAGCTCACGGCTGAATTTTTAGAGGAAGAAGGAAGGCGCCCAAGAATTTTAGTCGCAAAAATGGGGCAAGACGGTCACGACAGAGGATCGAAAGTGATTTCAACAGCCTTTGCTGACCTTGGATTTGACGTTGATATCGGTCCTTTATTTCAAACGCCTCAAGAAACAGCAAGGCAAGCTGTAGAAAACGACGTACATGTGATTGGCATAAGCTCTTTGGCAGCCGGGCATAAAACGTTACTGCCGCAGCTTGTTGAGGAATTAAAGAAATTAGAGCGCGACGATATCGTTGTTATTGTCGGAGGCGTTATTCCTAAACAAGACTACTCATTTCTTTTAGAACACGGCGCTTCTGCAATCTTTGGACCTGGAACAGTAATCCCAAAAGCGGCCGTTTCCGTTTTATATGAAATAAAGAAACGGTTAGAAGAATAGTTGGTGAAGACAATTGGTGAAATTAAAAACGGTACAAGATTATAAACAAGGGCTGCTTGAAGGAAAAAGAACAGCGTTAGCTCAAGCCATTACTTTAATTGAAAGTAAAGCGCCGAAGCATAAAGTACTAGCACAACAGCTGATTAAAGAAATCTATCCTCATACGGGGCATTCAGTGCGCATTGGTTTTACAGGCGTACCCGGAGCAGGAAAAAGTACGCTGATTGACAAATTTGGTTCGTACCTATGCAAAAATGGCCATTCCGTTGCAGTTTTGGCAGTCGATCCAAGCAGTACCTTGTCTGGAGGAAGTATTTTAGGAGATAAAACGAGAATGGAGCTTCTTACCAAACAAGAGAATGCTTTTGTCCGTCCTTCACCTTCTCAAGGAACGCTTGGAGGTGTTCATCTTAAAACGAGAGAAGCCATTTTTCTTTGTGAAGCGGCTGGGTATAACATCATATTTGTCGAAACGATGGGCGTTGGCCAAGGTGAAATGATTGTAAAAGAGATGGTAGACTTCTTTGTTCTTCTTGCTTTAACTGGAGCAGGAGATGATTTGCAAGGAATTAAAAAAGGGCTGCTTGAGTGGGTTAATTTGATTTGTGTAAATAAAGCAGACGGGGATAACCGCCTAAAAGCAGAAGTGACTGCAAAAGAATACGAAAGCATCATCGGTTTCCTTCACGGTCATTCTGGAGGATGGAACCCACAGGTCATCACAACTTCTGCTTATGAAGAAGTATCATTCCAAGACTTGTGGAAGATAATTTGTGACTATAAGGAATGGATGAATAAAAATGATCTGTTTTATACAGTAAGGCAAAAGCAAATGAAGGCATGGTTACAAGCAAGTGTTAATGAATATTTACAAGAATCATTTTATGAACATCCTTTAGTTAAGCAAACGTTAGGGGATGTTGAAAAACAAATGATGACGGGAGATGTCACGATGGCTGAAGCTCTCGAACACTTGATTAAAACCTACCGGCAGGCGATGAAGGAAATATAAAAAAGGATCCTGCATTTTATGCGGATCCTTCTACACTAGGGAGTTAAGAGTATGGTTTTCTAGCTATAAAAATAGTATCACCATTTCTTTTCTTGTTTAATCTTGATTACCAAGAAAAAATGAGTCAAAGCAATCGCCTTTTTAGTTTTCGTTTGCTATGATAAAGAATAGATAGCAAAAGGGAGGTATGAAAATGAATATCGATTTTAACTTGTTTATGAACGACGTTGTTCGTCAAGCCCGCAAAGAAATTACAGCTGCTGGTTATACAGAATTAACGACGGCTGAAGCGGTAGATGAAACGTTTAAAAAGCCTGGTACAACGCTTGTAATGGTGAATTCAGTTTGCGGTTGTGCAGGAGGTATTGCAAGACCTGCTGCAGCGCACTCTGTACATTATGATAAACGTCCAACAAACTTGGTTACAGTATTTGCTGGGCAAGATAAAGAAGCAACTGCACGTGCACGCGAATACTTTGAAGGTTATCCGCCTTCGTCTCCATCTTTCGCTTTATTAAAAGACGGAAAAATTATCACAATGGTAGAGCGTCACGAAATTGAAGGCCACGAGCCAATGTCAGTTGTGATGAAGCTGCAAGAAGCATTCGAACAGCACTGTGAAGAAGTGTAAGAGAGAAGCCGTTTTGAACGGCTTCTTTTTTTATGCGTTTTTTTACCTATCTGTATGCAGGCTTTCTAGAGAGTGGAAAATGTTAAGAAAAGGTATTTTCAAATAGTGAAACTTATATTTAAAAAAGATATTGCATATTTATAATGTTGTGTTAAAATACATTTATATGAATATATATTTAAATTTCGACATTTACTTGCAATAGCAAAAAACTTATTTCATAATATTATTAATTTTTAAAAAATAATGTAAGGAATAAACTAGGGGGAACGAAGATGAAATTGAAGAAGTGGTTATCGGTAACGGCAATTGGTCTTTTAACAGCAGGCGTTTTAGCTGCATGCGGAGCAGGAGAAGGAACGTCTAATGGCGGAGCAAGCAGCGACGACAAAGATAAAAAAGTACTAGTAATGGGAACATCAGCAGATTACCCACCATTTGAATATATTGATACGGCAAAAGGTGATAGTGAAGCAATCGGATTTGACGTAGATTTAGCAAAAACAATCGGTAAAAAGTTAGGTTATGACGTACAGGTGAAGGATATGGAATTTGGCGGATTAATTCCAGCTTTACAATCTAATAAAGTCGATTTAGTTTTAGCGGGTATGACGCCAACTGAAAAGCGTAAAAAGAACGTGGACTTCTCAGACGTATATTATGAAGCAAAAAACATGATTGTATCGAAGAAAGATGCGCCAATTAAAAATGCAGAAGAACTAAAAGGAAAAACAGTCGGTGTACAAACTTCTTCTATCCAAGCAGACGAAGCAAAAGAAATTGCAAAAGAAGTTGACGGAGTAAATGTAACAACGCGTGACCGTATTCCAGAACTAATTCAAGAAATGAAATCAAATCGTATCGATGCAGCAATTATTGAAGATACAGTAGCTAAAGGGTATGTGAACAAAGACAAAAGCTTGCAAATGTCTGATACAGGACGTCCAGATTCAAGTAAAGGATCAGCAATCGCATTTCCTAAAGACAGCAAGCTAACGAATGACTTTAACCGTGAATTAAAGAAAATGAAAGAAAACGGTGAATTAGATAAATTAATCGTTAAGTGGTTTGACGACCAAAAATAAGAATGATAGTTAGAGAGGAATGGAACTAGGCATGAATTTGGATTTTTCGCAAATCGTGCCTTCTATGCCTTATATTTTAAAAGGGATAGGGGTAACGATACAGATAGTCCTAGCTTCAGCAATTTTAGGGTTTGTGCTGGGAGTTATTTTATCTTTATGTAAAATCAGCCGCAATAAACCTCTTCAATGGTTTGCGGATGCATATACGTCCGTGTTTCGCGGAACACCGCTTGTACTGCAATTATTATTAATATACTTTGGATTACCTCAGCTGCTCGGGTTTGATATTGCCCCGTTTCCAGCGGCCGTTGCTGCGTTCGGGCTAAACTCTGCAGCATATATATCTGAAATTATTCGCGCTGGTATTTTAGCTGTTGATAAAGGACAGCGTGAAGCGGCATTAGCGTTAGGAATTCCTTATCGCCGCATGATGGGACAAATTATTTTGCCACAGGCACTTAAAAATATTTTACCTGCTTTAATGAATGAGTTCATTACATTAACAAAGGAATCAGCTATCGTTACAGTTATTGGAGCACTCGACATTATGCGCCGTGCTTACATTGTAGGTGGAGAAAAATTCGCCTACCTTGAACCGTTAATTTTTGCAGGGTTGATTTATTATGTAATGGTAATGGGCTTAACGCTCCTTGGTAAAGCAGTCGAGAGGAGAATGAGAAAAGGTGATTAACGTTGAAAATTTACACAAATCATTTGGCAATAATGAAGTTTTAAAAGGTATTTCAACTACGATTAAGGAAAAAGAAGTCGTAGCTGTTATTGGCCCTTCTGGTTCTGGTAAATCTACTTTTTTACGCTGTATGAACCTGCTTGAAGAACCGACGAGCGGAGTAGTTTCAATTAACGGTCAAGTGATTACAGATAAAAAAACAAACATTATGCGTGTGCGTGAAAACGTAGGAATGGTATTTCAGCATTTTCACTTGTTTCCACATATGACAGTGCTTGAAAATTTGACGTATGCTCCGATGACGGTAAAAGGCGTGTCAAGAGAAACGGCTGTTGCTAAAGGCAAAGAATTACTTCAAAAAGTGGGACTTGCTCAAAAAGCCAACGAGTTTCCAAGTCGCTTATCGGGCGGTCAAAAGCAGCGTGTAGCTATTGCCAGAGCACTGGCAATGGAACCGAAAGTGATGCTGTTTGACGAACCAACATCAGCATTGGATCCAGAGATGGTAAAAGAAGTACTAGATGTAATGAAGTCGCTAACAGAAACAGGAATGACGATGGTCATTGTAACGCATGAAATGGGATTTGCACGAGAAGTAGCGGATCGTGTGCTGTTTTTAGACGGCGGTGTGCTTGTTGAAGATGCGCCTCCGGCTGAATTTTTCTCAGCGCCTAAAAGCAAGCGTGCTAAAGATTTCTTAGAAAAGATTTTATAATAAAAAAAGTGCAGGAAGAGTACGATCTTTTCTGCACTTTTTTTATTGAAATTTATATGGTACAGCAAGATTTAAGGTTGTGTTATTTTTCTATTCGTGTTAATAAAGAATAGAGTATTTTATCACACTAAAAAGAAACTAACATGTAGGAGTCTAGAAAATGAAATTTAAAATTGGGTACCGGACAATTAAAACAGCCGTCGGTACATCACTGGCTATTATTATAGCTCAGTTCTTTCACCTTGAGTTTTTTGTATCAGCTGGAATTATCACCATTTTGTGCATTCAAAATTCAAAGAAAAAATCGTTGCGAAGTGCAAGCGATCGTTTTATTGCTTGTTCTTTATCCATTCTATTTTCATTTATATTCTTTGAAGGGATTGCTTATCATCCACTTGTTATAGGACTGATGCTGCTTTTGTTTATCCCGGTTACGGTTATATTCAAAGTTAATACAGGCATTGTTACAAGCTCCGTTATTTTGCTTCATATTTACTCCAAAGGCAATATGACATGGGGAATCGTTTTTAATGAACTTGGCTTAATTGTAATTGGGATAGGTGTTGCCCTGCTTGTGAATTTATACATGCCAAGTTTAGATCAAGAGCTTCGCACGTATCAGCAAGAAATTGAAGAGAATTTCCGGTCGATGTTAAAAGAAATTGCCCTATATCTCAGAACCAATGACAGCAGTTGGGACGGTAAGGAAATTGCAGATACGGTAAAAATTTTAGAAAAAGCAAAGAGCCTTGCGTTTCGTGATGTAGAAAATCATTTTGTGCGTGGGGAAAACTATTATTACCGCTATTTTAAAATTCGTGAAAAACAGCTTGAAATTATTGAGCGAACGCTTCCTCTCATTACCGCTATTGATTTAGTGGTAGAACAGCGCTACATGATTGCCGATTTCATTGAAGAATTAAGTCTATCCATCCACCCCGGTAATACAGCAAAATTATTTTTAGCCAAACTTCAGCATTTACGAGAAGCTTTTGCAGAGATGCCGCTTCCTAAAACGCGGGAAGAGTTTGAAGCGCGTGCCGATTTACTGCACGTAGTCAAAGAAATTGAACAATATTTGGTTATTAAACAAACCTTAAAAATAAGTTAAACAGCATGCATGTTGTTTATCTTGCTTACGAACACTAAATAAGACAAGAGAGATCTCTCTTGTCTTTTACTTAGGACTAACGTAAGGTGGTGGATTACGTGCATGTGTTTGCTTTTATCCTTTTACTACTATCTCCGGTTTGGCCATTAGGAGAAAATCCGTTGCCAAATGATCCTTATATTATTATTAATAAACAAAGCAATGAGCTTGCTTATATCCAAAATAAAGAAATTAAACAAATTATTAAAGTAGCAACGGGGAAAACAGTTAATCTGACGCCCGAAGGGGAGTTCACGGTAACAGTAAAAGCTGTTAATCCTTATTATCGGAGAAGTAACATTGAAGGAGGCGCTCCTCAAAATCCTCTAGGTGTAAGATGGATTGGGTTTGATGCAAGAGAGACTGACGGACGTATTTATGGCATTCATGGTACAAATCAGCCGGGTTCCATCGGTAAATATGTATCGAATGGCTGTATTCGCGTAGAAAATCGTGAAGTAAGCCATTTATATGATCAAGTCCCGTTAGGTACAAAAGTGTGGATTGTATCTACAGATCAATCTTTTGAAGAGTTAGCCGCTCAAAAAGGCATTGTGAATATACAGCAAAAGACTGGTGACTAGTCACCAGTCTTTTTTATATGTTTGCATTGCACACAGAAACGGCAGTGCAGCTATGTTTTTAGTCATCAGTCCCGATTAAAACCACATGGCAAGTCCCGCTAAAAGCGTAGATATTAACATGACAAGAAGCATTAAAAACACAATGGTTTTTTGGATTTTCTTATTAGACATACAACCAAAGTCCTCCTACACGTTTTTTTCTTATTTTACATGTCTTCCGCTGCTTAGACAAGCAACTTTCTGTAGATACGCGAGCAGGAGATTTCTTTTGTTTTCAAGAATATGTGTAAATGAAAACGCTTTTTTAAGAGGTGAGAAAGTGATAAAAGGAATTGAACACATAGGAATAGCTGTAAAATCAATTGAAGGCAGCCTCCCGTTTTATGAAAAGGTATTAGGACTGTCTCTATTAAAAGTAGAAGAAGTAGAAGAACAAGGAGTAAAAGTTGCTTTTATTCAGTGCGGCAACGTAAAAATTGAATTATTAGAGCCGCTCTTTGAAGACAGTGCGGTCGGCGCGTTTATCAAAAAGAGAGGTGAAGGTCTTCATCATGTTGCTTTAGGTGTGCGCACGATTGAAGAACGGATTAACGAGTTAAAGGAAAAGGGTGTACACATGATTGACGATGTTCCGCGAAAAGGCGCAGGGGAAGCATCCATTGCTTTTTTGCATCCAAAGTCAGCAAACGGTGTTCTTTATGAGCTCTGTGAAAAAACACTAGAGGAGGAGAAGAAACATGGTTGACATTTATGATAAGTTAAATGAATTGTACGATAAACGCCGAAAGATCGAGTTAGGCGGCGGAGACGAAAAGATTGAAAAACAGCACCATAAAGGAAAACTAACGGCACGCGAACGAATTGAAATTCTTTTGGATGAACATACATTTGTCGAATTAAATCCGTTTATTGAACATCGGTGTGCAGATTTCAGTATGAATAATCAAGTAGGACCAGGAGACGGGGTAGTAACAGGTTACGGCAAGGTAAACGGTCGCTCAGTCTACTTGTTTTCGCAAGATTTTACAGTATTCGGAGGCGCGCTAGGTGAAATGCATGCTAAAAAAATTGCGCACGTAATGGACTTAGCGGCTAAAACAGGCGTGCCGTTTATTGGCTTAAATGATTCAGGGGGAGCTCGTATTCAAGAGGGCGTCATGTCTCTTGATGGATACGGTCATATTTTTTATCGAAATGCCATTTATTCGGGTGTCATGCCTCAAATATCTGTTATTATGGGTCCCTGTGCAGGCGGAGCCGTGTACTCACCGGCGATTACTGACTTTGTTTTTATGGTAGAAGAAACAAGTCAAATGTTCATTACAGGACCAAAAGTAATTGAAACGGTAACGGGAGAAAGCATTTCCTCTGAAAATCTTGGAGGAGCAGCTGTTCATAACGAAATTAGCGGTAATGCCCATTTTAGAGGTGCAACAGAACAAGAGGTGCTAGAACAAGTACGAACGCTCTTAAGCTATCTTCCTCAGTCTAGCCAAGAGCAGCCTCCTTTAGCCTCAAAGGCAGAGTCTGATCATTATCGTCCGGATTTATTAGACGTTGTCCCGTTTGATGCCGTGCGCCCTTACGATGTGCGTCAAGTCATTCACCAAGTAGTGGACGAGCACTCATTTTTTGAAGTGCAAAAAGACTTTGCAAGAAATATTGTCATTGGTTTTGCCCGCATAGATGGAAAAGTTGTCGGACTTGTGTGTAACCAGCCTAAAGTAATGGCAGGCAGTTTAGATATTAACTCCTCAGATAAAGCAGCAAGGTTTATTCGATTTTGCGATTCATTTAATATCCCACTTATTACATTTGAAGATGTTACAGGTTTTTTCCCAGGTATCAAGCAGGAACATGGCGGAATTATACGTCATGGTGCTAAAATTTTATATGCATACTCCGAAGCTACCGTTCCGAAAATCACGGTGATTTTGCGAAAGGCGTACGGAGGTGCATACGTAGCTTTAAATAGTAAATCGATTGGAGCGGACCTTGTGTATTCGTGGCCGAATGCAGAAATCGCTGTTATGGGTCCTCAAGGTGCTGCGAATATTATCTTTGCAAACGACATTCGAGGTAGCGAAAACCCAGATAAAACAAGACACGAAAAAATTGAACAGTATCGCGAGAAATTTGCTAATCCTTACGTAGCGGCAAGCGCTGGAATGGTGGATGATGTTATTGATCCTAGGGAAACGCGAATAAAATTAATACAAGCGCTTGAAATGTTGCACAATAAAAAGGAAGAGCGTCCAGCAAAGAAACATGGTAACATACCATTGTAGGTTATTTTTGGAGGGATTACATATTATGATTAATGAACAACGAATCGTTGATTTATTTATTGAATTAGTACAAGTAGACTCAGAAACAAAGCATGAAGAAAAAATTGCTGTTGTACTAAAAGAAAAATTTACCGCATTAGGCGTCGAAGTAGTAGAAGATGATGCCAAAGAAAAAACGGGTCACGGAGCCAACAACTTAATCTGCACACTGCCAGCTACAAAAGAAGGCGTAGACACAATCTACTTTACGTCTCATATGGATACAGTCGTACCTGGAAACGGTATTAAACCATCTATTGAAGATGGCTATATTAAAAGTGACGGCACGACAATTCTTGGAGCGGATGATAAAGCAGGCTTAGCAGCAATGCTAGAAGCCATCACCGTATTAAAAGAAGAAAACATCGCGCACGGCAAAATTGAATTTATTATTACAGTAGGAGAAGAATCTGGCTTAGTGGGCGCTAAAGCTCTTGATTCTAGTCTCGTAACGGCAAAATTCGGCTATGCTTTAGATAGCGATGGCAAAGTGGGAGACATTATTGTTGCTGCGCCGACGCAGGCAAAAGTAAATGCAACAATTTATGGAAAAACAGCTCATGCAGGTGTAGCTCCTGAACGAGGCGTTTCTGCTATTACGATTGCTTCAAGAGCCATTTCTAAAATGCCCCTTGGACGTATTGATGAAGAGACTACAGCGAACATTGGACGTTTTGAAGGTGGAACGCAAACGAATATCGTATGCGACCGCGTCGATATTTTAGCAGAAGCTCGTTCATTAATTCCAGAAAAAATGGAAGCACAAGTAGCGAAAATGAAAGAAGCGTTTGAAACAGCTGCACAAGAAATGGGCGGACGTGCAGAAGTGGATATTAAAGTGATGTATCCAGGCTTTAAATTTGGCGATGGAGATCATGTTGTCGAAGTTGCTAAAAAAGCCGTGGCTAATATCGATCGTCCTTCACGCCTGCTTCAAAGCGGAGGCGGAAGCGATGCAAATGTAATCGCAGGCTTTGATATCCCAACAGTAAATCTAGCAGTTGGTTATGAAGACATTCATACAACAAATGAAAAAATTCCGGTAGAAGAACTGGTGAAGACATCTGAACTAGTAGTGTCGATTATTAAAGAAGTAGCAAAATAATAGTTGCAGCCTTGCTTTTATATAAAAGCAAGGCTTTTTACATAGTGAATAGTAAATAGTCTGAATTTTTTAACATAATGTATAATGAAGAAAAGACGGTCGTTTTGTACAATAAAGTTAGTAATACATTTTACCAAAGTAGAAGTTGAAAATAACGTATATAAAAAATATGTAAGCGCTTTCAATTTGAGTTTTATCAACAGATATCCTTGGGAGGTTGATGCAATGCGATCACAGGAAAGTTTGCAGTCCATCATTCAAAACTTTAATGAAGTAGAAAAAGGGTTGTCAAATAGAGAAGCAGTCGAAGAATCTAATCGATGTTTGTACTGTTATGATGCACCCTGTATTCAGGCATGCCCTACAGGAATTGACATCCCGACGTTTATTAAAAAAATTGCATCGGGCAATTTAAAGGGGTCTGCCGAAACGATTATGTCTTCTAATCCCGTAGGAGCAAGCTGTTCGAGAGTTTGTCCAACCGATGAACTATGTGAAGGAGCGTGTGTGCTTAACCACTCAACCAAACCAATTATGATTGGAGATTTGCAGCGCTACGCAACGGATTGGGCTATTCAAAATGAACAGGTGCTGTTTGAGAAAGGAAGAGCAAACGGTAAAAAGGTAGCAATTGTTGGTGGAGGTCCGGCTGGTCTCTCTGCAGCAAGAGAACTGGCCCGATTTGGGTATGACGTAACCATTTTTGAAGCGGAAAAACAAGCAGGAGGGTTAAATACATATGGAATCGTGTCGTTTCGTCTTCCTCAAGCGATTTCATTCTGGGAAGTTGAACAAGTAAAAAGCTTAGATGTAAAAATTAAAACAAACGTAAGAATTGGAGAAGATATTCTTCCAAGCGAATTGTTGCAGTCGTATGACGCGGTTGTATTAGCTATTGGTATGAGCAAGGTGCCTTCTCTACATGTTGAAGGTGAAGAGCTAGACGGTGTGTATGATGCGATTGATTTTGTGAAAAAAACGAAGTCGGAAGCATTATCAACAGAATTTGTGGGTAAGCGTGTTGCCGTCATTGGTGCGGGAAATACTGCGATTGATGGTGCTACGTGTTCCGTGCGCTTGGGGGCTGAAAATGTTCAAATTTTATACCGTCGTACACGAGAAGAAATGACGGCTTATGATTTTGAATTTGAATTTGCGAAACAAGATGGTGTTGAATTCCGCTGGTTAACGGCTCCTATACGAATTATTGGAGATGAAAATGGTAAGGTGAGCGGGATTGAATGTGTAAAAATGACTCTAACAGATCCAGATGCAGACGGCCGAAGAAAGCCTGTTCCTGTTGAGGGTTCAACGTTTACCATTCCAGTCGATGCTGTTGTTAAAGCAATTGGTCAAGAACGGTACCTGTCTTTGATTCAACAATTTCAGGTGCATCATGAAGACGGAGTTGTCTTAATTAATCAAGAGACGTTTCAAACATCCAATCCAAAAGTATTTGCTTGCGGAGACGTTATTTTTGGTAAAGGGCAAGGAGAAGCAATGGTTGTGACCGCTGCTCAGCAAGGAAAACAAACGGCGTTAAATATTCATATGCAGTTAACAAAAGAAACAATGGAAACAGCTTAAAATCAGGAGGAGGAGAAATCTATGGCAGATTTAACAACAAATTTAGCAGGTATTCAATCACCAAATCCGTTTTGGCTGGCATCCGCACCGCCAACCAATTCAGGTTATCAAGTGCAGCGTGCATTTGAAGCAGGATGGGGAGGCGCAGTTTGGAAAACGCTTGGTGATCCGATTTTAAATGTTTCCTCTCGATTTGCTGCCGTTGGCTTCAACGGTCAGCGCGTAGCCGGCTTTAATAATATTGAGTTAATCACCGATCGTCCGCTTGAAGTTAATTTGAAGGAAATCTATGAAACGAAAAAGAAGTTTCCTAACCACGCAATTATTGCCTCTCTTATGGTAGAGCCTCAGCAAGAAAAATGGCATGAAATTGTCAAAAAAGTAGAAGACGTAGGAGTGGATGGATTAGAGCTGAACTTTGGCTGTCCTCATGGAATGGCAGAACGAGGAATGGGTGCTGCCTCTGGGCAAGTCCCTGATTTAGTTGAAAAACAAACGTATTGGGCTAAAGAAGTTGCCCAAACGCCGGTCATTGTTAAATTAACCCCAAATATCACAGATATCACCGTTACAGCAGAAGCAGCGGTTCGAGGCGGTGCTGACGCTGTGAGCATGATTAACACTATTAATAGTTTAGCAGGAGTAGACATTCATTCATGGAATACGATTCCACACGTAGCAGGAAAAGGCGCTCACGGAGGTTATTGCGGCCCGGCTGTTAAGCCGATTGCATTAAACATGGTTGCTGAATGTGCAAGAAGTCCGTTTATTAACGTTCCAATATCAGGTATGGGAGGCGTTTCGAACTGGCAGGAAGCCGTCGAATTTATGCTCATGGGTGCTACAGGTGTGCAAGTATGTACAGCGGCTATGCATCACGGGTTCCGCATTGTAGAGGATATGATTCAAGGTCTCAATTATTATTTGGATGAAAGAGGAATCGAAAAAGTAAGTGATATTGTAGGGAAAGCCGTTTCAAAATATTCCGACTGGGGCAACTTAGATCTCAATTATAAAGTAGTGGCCCGCATCGATCCGGATACGTGTATTAACTGCAACAAGTGTCATATTTCTTGTGAAGATACTTCTCACCAATGTATTGATATGCTGAAAGATCCTTCAGGGAAATCTTATTTAAAAGTACGAGAAGAAGATTGTGTAGGATGTAATTTATGTTCGATTGTATGTCCGGTGGACGGGGCTATATCCATGGTTGAATTACCAAATGAACAGCCTCCAATGACGTGGAATGAACGCCAAGCTGCTTTACAAGCGACGGCTGCACAGCGATTAGACGTATAAAGACAAAGGGGATGAAGAAATGAAGAAAATCGTTAAAAATGGTGTGGTAGTCACAGCAACAGATACGTATAAAGCCGATATTTTAATTGAAAATGGAGTTATTTCGGCAATTGGCTCGGCATTTGAAGAGCAAGGCTGTGAAGTGATTGATGCAAAAGGCAATTATGTATTTCCAGGAGGGATCGATCCTCATACTCATTTAGATATGCCGTTTGGAGGCACCGTTACAAAAGATGACTTTGAAACAGGTACAAGAGCAGCAGCTTTTGGAGGTACGACAACTGTTATTGATTTTTGCTTAACCAATAAAGGCGAACCGCTGCAAAAAGCGATCGGCACATGGCATGGAAAATCAAAAGGGAAAGCGGCTATCGATTATAGCTTTCATCTAATGATTGGCGAAATCACGGAAGATGTATTAAATGAGCTTCCTACAATTATTGAAAAAGAAGGAATTACTTCTTTTAAAGTATTCATGGCCTATAAAAATGTTTTTCAAGCAGACGATGCTACCCTTTATCAAACGCTAGTGCAAGCTAAAAAACTAGGGGCGCTTGTGATGGTACATGCTGAAAATGGAGATGTGATTGAGTATTTAACGGCAAAAGCACTAGAACAAGGACAAACTGATCCTATCTATCATGCACTGACTCGCCCTCCAGAAATAGAAGGAGAAGCTACGGGAAGAGCCGCGGTGCTAACGGAACTGGCTGACTCACAGCTCTATGTTGTTCACGTGTCGTGCGCTGAAGCGGTTAAAAAGATTGCTGAAGCAAGGGAAAAAGGCGTAAATATCTGGGGTGAAACGTGTCCGCAGTATTTGACGCTTGACCAAACCTATTTAGAGAAACCGAATTTTGAAGGAGCAAAATACGTATGGTCACCGCCTTTACGTGAAAAATGGAACCAAGATGTTTTGTGGAATGCTTTGCGTAATGGCGACTTGCAAACGATTGGATCTGATCAGTGTTCATTTGATTTTAACGGTCAAAAAGATCTGGGGAAAGGAGATTTTACGAAAATTCCAAACGGAGGACCTATTATCGAGGATCGCATGAGTATTTTATTTTCAGAAGGAGTAGTGAAGAAACGAATTAATATCAATCAGTTTGTTGATATAACATCAACAAAAATTGCTAAGCTGTTCGGACTGTACCCGAAAAAAGGAACAATAGCGGTTGGCGCAGACGCGGATCTGCTTATATTTGATCCATCTGTTGAACGTACGATTTCAGCAAACACGCATCATATGGCAGTCGATTATAGCGCATTTGAGGGAATGAAAGTCACAGGTGAGCCGGTTTCAGTACTTTGCCGCGGGGAATTTGTCGTAAAAGATAAGCAGTTTGTCGGTCAAAAAGGCTACGGACAATTTACAAAACGAGCAAAGTTTAATGAGTCAAACACGGCTAACGAAGCTGAAAAATTAATGTTATAAAAACAGATGTAAAAATAGATCGGAGGCAGGGAAATGTCAAGTTACCATGAATATATGGCAGAGCGAGAAAAGATTGATTTTTTGCTGCAAAAAGGATTCAAAATAACGGCCGTAACAGAGAATCTAAGCGGGGCGTTTGTGACGTTTGAACGCAACGAAAATAACCAAACCGAACAAGAAACGCTTCATATATTGACGGCGGATGCTAGAAAATATTTTTCATCCGTACTGATTCAACAAGTATAAAAATGGAGGCTAGGACAAAATTATTTTAGCTGAAGGAAGATCCGAACGATGAATCGTTCGGATTTTTTTATTGGTAGAGTGAACGTAGATTCCATATATATAAGCGCTTTCAAATGTTGATTGGAGTAATTTAATTATGTTTCAATCTCTTTATTTGTTTACTAATACCTATAAGTTTTTTACTATATTGGCTGACAAAAGTGATCCGTTTGTGTGTTTTTTTCGTTTTGGATGTGAAACAAAATAACTAGATATTATCCATTCACTGTATTACAGTTGTTACATTTCGTTTACATCGAAAGAGAAAAGGTTTAGTTATCTAGTAAATTGTAGTAAATATTAGAGTAGAACGTTTTCAAACTAAATCTATTAAATACGAAAAGGGTGTGACACCGATGGATCAAGCTACGCAGTGTATGACACAAGAAGAAACAAAAATTATTGATAAATTAAAAATGGAAATGTTAAATGCAGTGTCACTACAAGATTTGCGTTTTTACAAAAAAGAAATTCACCGAATTAAAGAACAAGCGGTTAAACGCCACGGTTTTTTTAATAAATTACAGCAAACAGCTCAGAAGCTGTAACGATCCATTATCGTTACAGCTTTTTTCATTTCTTTCATTAAATATTTTATTTCTTCTAAATATTTAATATAATGTAAGAAGATATAGCTTTTGTTCTACACATATGCGAAATACGCGTTAATGATCCAGGAGACATGATGTGAAATTCGCTAGGGGCGGTGTTGACTTGAAATCATATTTAACAGTAACAGAGATTTTAACAAGGAAACATTTTGTAAACTGTGAAGTAATAGCTGGAGAGAAAGGGCTTACTAATTCTGTTAAGTGGGTGCACGTGATGGAAGTGACGCGCATTAATGAGCTGCTAAAAGGAAACGAGCTCATTTTATCGACAGGGGTAGGCTGGGGAGAAGATCCTCAATCTTGTTTATCATTTCTTCAGCAATTAATTTCTTGTAAGGCATCAGGACTGTGTATTGAACTTGGCACTTATACTTCTAAGATTCCGCAAATTGTCATTGATAAAGCGAACGAATGTGATTTTCCGATTATTTTATTTCACGAGGAAGTTCCGTTCGTTGAAATTACGCAAGATGTTCACTCGCTTTTAATTAATCAGCACTATCAAATGATTTCCGATTTAGAACAGTATTCTCATAGGCTAAATCAGCTGCTGTTAACAGTTAATGATCCGGCCCTCATCTTACAGTGTTTATATGAATCTACGGGGCTTCTTGTCGGCCTTAAAGTTTCAAATGAATTACTTACCTTTGCTCCGGAGATGGACTTGCTCAAACAGCAGCTTCTACTTCATTATATAAGCAGGGAAAATGAAAGTCCGCATTTTACTGAGCAGCCTATTCATTTATTAGGACAAGATTATGCTCAGCTGTATGTTGCTTCTATAAATGAAGCGTTAACAGAACTTGAAGTGCTCACTGTTGACCGAACGGCGACTGCACTTGCTCAGCATTTTTTGAAGGACCTGTATGTCGAAGAGAAAAAAAGAGTAGATGAAACCGAATGGATGACAAAATGGATGAACGGAGAGTTAACTCTTGAACAAATAAAAGACTCTATGCACGAAGTGTGTTCAGATTCGCCTATTCGCGGAGGTGTCGTTGTTTGCTGTAAGTGGCAAAGGCGGGAGAAGTTTGATCGAACGTATTTTAAGCTGATCTTGCGAAGCATTTTTGAACAAGAAGGCTTTCACTTATTAGTCTCCGAGCGAAATCGCGAAGTATTATTTATTCTTTTGAACAAACGAATGGTTAGCACATGGAGAGAGAGATTAGAAAACAGCCTTCATCGCTGGATGAATCAATATGAATCGGATGAAAATTCAAAGAGGAACGCCATTAGCTTTATCGGAATTGGCCAATACTGTGAACAGCTTGACTGCATGCATAAAAGCTATGAAACGGCTAAAGAAACAATTTCGATTCAAGAAATGCTGCAAAAACAAACCATTATTCATTTTTATGATGATTTGCATATGTACCGGATTATTTCGCTTTTACATCAGCATGAAGACTTACAGGAAGTGGTGTTTGAATATCTGCAGCCCGTTATTACATATGATGAAACGTATAATGCAAAACTCATGGAAACATTAAAAATTTATTTAGCATGCAACGGATCTAAACAAGAGACGGCTAAGCGTTTATACATTGTCCGGCAAACGCTGTATCACCGTATCGAAAAACTAGAAAAGCTGCTGGGTGAAGACTTTATGGAGCCGGAAAAACGACTGGCAATTGAGTTTATGATTATGGCATATGAATATTTGTTTATGATGAAAAAGTCGCGCGCGGAATTTATAAACGGATAAGTAAGCAGCTGGAAACAGCTGTTTTTTTATGTTGAGGCTGATTTTACTATATGTTCATTTTAGTTCATGCTTTCTCCTAGTTCACTGCGCAAAATGTGAAACGAGAATCTAGAGTTGTTTCACATTTTGTCTAATGCAACCACCATTTATTTATTCAATAATAAAGGTAGATTTGTCATTTCTTATTTTTTGAGGAGGCCAAGCGATATGTCAGTTGTGAATAATGATACGCAAGTTTTAAAAAATTACGTGGGCGGAAAATGGGTTGATACGGCAGGGGGAAAATTTGGAGAGGTAATTAACCCATCGACGGGCGAAGTCATTGCAAAAGTACCGCTTTCTACAAAAGAAGACGTAGCCAATGCGGTGGAAACAGCTCAAAAAACATTTGAAACATGGCGTAACGTTCCTGCTCCAAAACGAGCAAGATTAATGTTTGCGTTTCAGCATTTACTAGTTAAGCATCATGAAGAGTTAGCTAAATTAGTTGTACAAGAAAACGGCAAGGCTTTCAAAGAAGCTTACGGTGAAGTACAGCGCGGTATTGAATGCGTGGAGTTTGCCGCGGGTGCTCCTACTTTATTAATGGGGGAATCATTAAATAACATAGCGGAAGAAATTGATTCTGAGATGTTCCGTTTTCCACTGGGTGTCGTTGGCGGCATCACACCTTTTAACTTTCCGATGATGGTACCGCTTTGGATGTTCCCTCTTGCCATTGTATGTGGAAATGCGTTTGTATTAAAACCGTCTGAGCGAACGCCGCTTTTAGCAACGCGACTTGCTGAACTTTTTACAGAAGCAGGAGCACCGGATGGATTATTAAATATTGTGCACGGGGCACACGATGTTGTGAACGGATTAATAGAGCATGAAAAAGTTAAAGCGATTTCATTCGTCGGATCGCAGCCGGTAGCAAAATATGTTTATGAACAAGCTGCTGCTCAAGGGAAACGAGTTCAGGCTTTATCTGGAGCTAAAAATCACCATGTTGTGATGCCAGACTGCGATATGGATAAAGCGGTATCACATATTATCAGCTCGGCTTATGGAAGTGCCGGCCAGCGTTGCATGGCGTGCAGCGCCGTGGTCGTCGTGGGTGAAAAAGGCGATGAATTCGTCGCAAAATTAAAGCAAAAAGCAGATGAATTAATTATGGGAAGCGGATTTGATGATGAAGTGCTTCTAACGCCTGTGATTCGAAAAGAGCACCGTGATAAGGTGCTGGATTATATTGAACTTGGCATGAAAGAAGGAGCGGAACTCATTCGTGACGGACGTAAAGAAATGGATGAACATACAGAAGGCAATTTCTTAGGAGCAACAATTTTTGACCGCGTAACTCCTGATATGACCATTGCTAAAGAAGAGATTTTTGCACCTGTACTCAGCTTGCTTCGCGCTGACACATTAGATGAAGCACTTCGCTATATGGAAAAATCCCGTTTTGGAAATGGAGCAACGATTTATACAAAAGATGCAAAAGCCGTGCGTCAATTTAGAGAAGAAGCAGATGCGGGTATGCTCGGTATTAACGTAGGAGTACCTGCTACAATGGCCTTCTTCCCATTCTCCGGTTGGAAAGACTCTTTTTACGGAGATTTGCATGTCAACGGCAAAGACGGTTTGAACTTCTTTACACGTAAAAAGATGGTTACATCACGCTTTGACTTTTAACATATAGATGAATATAGCAAGTGGCTTCGGCATTTTGTCGAAGTCTTTTCATACAGAAAAAAATACCGCGCTAGCGATTTGGGAGTGGATAAGATGGTACAGGTCAGTCAAAATGAAAAAGATCTGCGTGCAAAAGATGAGCAGTATGTATGGCATGGAATGAAACCATACAGTCCGGATGCAACAATGGTTGCTACAAAAGCAAAAGGTGCTTGGATTACAGATGAACAAGGAAATCGCTATTTAGATGCAATGGCAGGGCTTTGGTGTGTAAATACCGGGTATGGACGGGATGAGTTAGCGCTCGCAGCCTATGAGCAGCTAAAAGAACTGGCTTATTTTCCACTCACTCAATCTCACGTACCTGCTATCAAACTGGCAGAGAAGCTAAATGAAATGCTAGGTGATGACTATGTTATCTTCTTTTCAAATAGCGGATCTGAAGCAAATGAAACGGCTTTTAAAATTGTGCGTCAGTACCATCAGCAAAAAGGAGAGCATTCTCGCTACAAATTTATTTCGCGTTACCGAGGGTATCACGGAAATTCAATGGGCGCACTAGCAGCAACGGGTCAAGCTCAGCGTAAATATAAATATGAACCGCTTGCCCCTGGCTTTATTCACGTGGCCCCGCCTGATTCGTACCGAGGGCAAGATGACTACGATGCACCGAAAGAAAATCTTCAATCTGTAAAAGATATTGACAACGTTATGACGTGGGAGCTAAGTGAAACGATTGCCGCTGTTATTATGGAGCCAATTATTACAGGAGGAGGAATTCTTTTACCGCCTCAAAATTATATGAAAGGCGTAAAAGAAACGTGTGAAAAACACGGTGCACTTTTAATTGCAGATGAGGTTATTTGCGGCTTTGGACGTACAGGAGAAGCCTTTGGTTTTATGAATTACGATGTAAAACCAGATATCATTACCATGGCAAAAGGAATTACAAGCGCATATCTTCCGCTCTCTGCAACTGCTGTTAAAAAAGAAATTTATGAAGCGTTCAAAGATAGCGATCAGTACGAGTATTTTCGCCATGTTAATACATTTGGAGGAAGCCCGGCTGCGTGTGCACTGGCATTAAAGAATTTAGAAATTATGGAAAGAGAAAATCTTTTTGACCGTTCTAAACGGCTCGGAGCTTACGTATTAAGTGAGCTAAAGCCGCTTATCGATAGCCACCCATACGTTGGAGACGTAAGGGGTAAAGGGCTTTTAATTGGAATTGAACTTGTAGCTGATAAACAAACGAAGGAACCGTTAGACGTTAATCTTGTAAATGAAGTGATTGCTAAATGCAAAAGCAAAGGAGTGATTATTGGGAAAAATGGAGCAACGGTGGCCGGCTATAATAATGTTCTCACGCTCTCACCGCCGCTTAACATTGAGGAAAGTGATATTGAGCTGTTATTAGCTACTATTACGTATGCGCTTGACAGCATCAAATAGGTAAGTTTGCAAAAAGCCTGTATAATATACTTACAGGCTTTTTGTGCGTGTGAAGGAGGAAGTAGAAAATGGAATTGTTATTTTTAGGGACGGGTGCAGGAGTACCGGCGAAACAGCGGAATGTTTCATCTCTTGCGCTCGAACTTTTGCAAGAAAGAGGGGCGGTGTGGCTTTTTGATTGTGGAGAAGCAACACAGCATCAAATTTTACATACAACCGTTAAACCGAGGCGAATTGAGAAAATTTTTATTACGCACCTTCACGGTGATCATATTTACGGATTGCCTGGACTCCTTGGAAGCCGTTCGTTTCAAGGCGGAGAATCGCAGCTTACTGTATACGGGCCAAAAGGAATTAAAGAATTTATTGAAGTCACGCTGGCTGTAAGTCAAACTCATCTGCAATATCCTCTAGAGGTTGTTGAAATAGAAGAGGACAGTGAAAGTGGAACGATTTTTGAAGATGAAACTTTTTCAGTGGAGTTTGGCAAGCTTGAACATGGCATTTTATCTTATGGATATCGAGTTGTCGAAAAAGATTTGCCAGGATCACTGGACGTTCAGCGTTTAAAAGAGATGAATATTCCCCCGGGGCCTCATTATCAGCAGTTAAAAGAAGGGAAAGAAGTAGTATTAAAAGATGGGCGTATAATCAATGGTCAAGAATTTGTAGGAGAGGCTAAAAAAGGGAAGGTCATCACGGTTTTAGGAGATACAAGAAAGTGTATGCAAAGTGTTCAGCTTGCTATGGATGCGAATGTATTAGTCCATGAAGCTACTTTTTCAGCGGGAGACGAGGAGCTTGCTTACAACTATTTTCATTCTACTGCAAAAGAAGCTGCTGAAATTGCTAAAACAGCATCTGCCGAGCGTCTTATTTTATCTCATATTAGTTCGCGTTACCAAGGAGACGCAGTCAGCCAGCTAGCAGAAGGAGCAAAAGAAATTTTTCCGAATACCGACATAGCAGAAGACTTGAAGCGGTTTACGATTTCATAAAAAAAGACGAGGATATCCTCGTCTTTTTTTACCATCCGCGTTCGTACTGAACGGGTGCTGAAATTGTTTCATTTAGCTCTTTTGCCGCCGTGCGCGGGAAGTACGGATCGCGCAGAAGTTCGCGCGCAACAAAAATTAAATCAGCGCGTTCGCTTTGTAAAATCTCTTCTGCTTGTCGTCCAGTTGTAATTAGCCCAACAGCGCCTGTATCAATATTAGCTTGCTGCTTGATTTTATCTGCAAACGGCACTTGATAGCCAGGGTATACGTTGATTGGAGCGTGTACTAGAGCACCGGAACTAACGTCAATTAAGTCGACGCCTTGTTCTTTCATCCATTTTGCAAATACAACGTGATCATCGACTGTTAATCCGCCTTCTGTATAGTCAGAAGCAGAAACACGGACAAATAAAGGGCCGTCCCACTCTGTTTTCACAGCTTCAATAATTTCCTTTAAGAAACGATAGCGGTTTTCAGCGCTGCCGCCATATTCGTCGCTGCGCTTATTGCTTAGCGGCGATAGAAATTGATGTACTAAATAACCGTGTGCCGCATGAAGCTCGATAATATCAAATCCAGCTTCTTTTGAACGTCGAGCGCTTTCTTTAAAGGCAGAAATCGTTTCATGAATTTGTTCTGTGGTCATTTCCACAGGTTTTTTACTTTTATCATCAAAAGCAATAGCGGAAGGAGCATAAATATCGCCTTCAACAGTTGCTTTACGTCCTGCGTGTGCAAGTTGAATAGCAGTTTTTGCACCGTTTTCTTTTAGCTGTGTCACAAGTTTCGTTAATCCATCTTTTTGTTCATCATTCCAAATTCCCAAGTCTTGAGCTGAAATACGACCTTGTGGCACGACAGCTGAGGCTTCAACCATAATGAGACCTACTTGTCCAACCGCACGAGTTGTGTAGTGAACCATATGAAAGTCAGTTATTACGCCGTCTTCCTTTTCACATGAATACATGCACATTGGTGACATTACAATTCGGTTTTTTAATGTTACATCTTTCACTGTATAAGGTGAAAATAGTTTTGTTGTCATTTGGTTTAACCTCCAATTATTTCGATACTCTAAACAAAAGTTATTATATCACCGCATTGAATTTTCTTTCACATAATCTGCTTATCCATTTTTAATCATAAAAAAACCTCTTTCTTTTTTTAGAAAGAGGTGAACCTTTACGAACGTTTACTCGAGATTTTTTCGTCAATCGTATCTCCTAAATATTTGGAGCGAATTGTAGCTTGTTCAATACACTGCATCATGGCTTCTTGGAAGTTATGAGAAATAAGCTGTTCGATTCCTGCTTCTGTTGTGCCGCCCGGACTCATCACTTCTTTTCGAAGTACGGCTGGCGTTTTAGGTGACTGTTTCAGCATTTCTGCAGCACCGATAAGAGTTTGAAGAATTAGTTCATTTGACACTGACGTATCCAAGCCTTGTTTTTCAGCTGCTTTTTCCATTGCTTCTACTAGATAGTAGACATACGCTGGGCCGCTTCCAGATAGTCCTGTTACAGCGTGAAGCTGCTCTTCCTCTACAGTTGTAACCGTACCAATCGTTTCAAATAAAGCAGTAGTAACGTTCATATGCTCTGCTGTAGCAAACTTGCCGGGTGCAATGGCTGTAGCCGATAATCCAATAGAGGCCGATGTATTTGGCATAGCTCTTACAACCGCTACTTCTTGGTCAAACAAGTTTACAATTGTGGCAGTCGATACACCTGCTAAAACAGAGAGAACGAGGTGGTGGGGACGAATATAAGACTTAATCGTATCGATGCTTTCCGCTACGTCTTTTGGTTTAATAGCAAGCACGACGATATCGCTTTTTTCGATTAACAAGGCATGATTACGCGTAATGTTAATTTCATAGGCGTTTCGAAGTTCGTGAAGTCTTTTATCGTTGCTATGATTTGTTACGGTGATTTGATTGGGGCGAAGCTTTTTATCTGACAGCAGCCCTGAGATCATGGCTTCAGCCATTGATCCAGCTCCAATAAAGGCGATGTTTAGATCCGTTTTCATTAAAAGTTCCTCCAGTCATTTGCTATCCAATGAAAACAGATACTGAGATTTCAGTATCTGTTAAAGGCTTGTGTTTGTGTATCTCTTCTTTATAAAATGCATAGTTATCTAAAGATATGAATAAAACTTCACTATATTTCTGTCATTATGCAATGAAAAAGAGAGGGATGTCAATGTAATTTTCAGAAAACGAATGCAATTGTATAAATAACAGGGAAAATCGTGTAAACTTAAAAGAAAATGCGATGGTAAAGGAGCAAAAATACAGATGAATGAGCAATTATATAAAATTGTGCTGCCTACTCCTTTTGCGGTAGGAGATGTGAATGTTTTTGTTATAAAAGGTCAGACCGTTACGCTAATCGATGCTGGTATTAAAACGGAGGCAGCGTGGTCTGTATTTAAAGAAAAGCTTAATGAAATAGGATTAAAACCAGATGATATTAAGCAAGTTGTCCTAACTCATCACCATCCTGATCACGTAGGAATGCTTGATTTTTTTGATAAAGATATCGCCATAGTCGGTCATGCAAAAAATCAGCCTTGGATCTCCCAAAATCCAGATTTTTTTGAGTGGTACGATGCGTTTTTTGAAGACCACTTTATGAAAGCCGGCGTAGATGAAAGGTTTCGCCCTTATTTAAAACGTTTAAAAGCATCAATGAAGTATTCATGTCATCGTTCTCTTACAACTTCTGTGCAGGAAGGAGATTACATTCCGGGCCTAGAGAGTTGGAAAGTACTTGAAGTACCAGGTCATGCTCAAAGCCATATTGCATTATACAATGAAAGAACAGCGGTTATGATTGGAGGAGATTTATTGTTAAAGCATATTTCATCTAATCCGCTTATTGAACCTCCTATGAAACCAAGCGGCGAGCGACCTAAAACGCTTCTTCAATATAATCATTCATTAAGACGTCTGCTTGATTTAGAGATAAACTGTATCTATACAGGTCATGGAGATGAAGTGTTACGTGTTCGCGAACTTGTACAAGAGCGGTTACAAAAGCAGAGCGACCGAGCGGATAAAGTGCTTAGCATGATAAAAGAACGTCCTCAAACAGCGTTTGATATTTGCAAACAGCTATTTCCTACTATTTATGAAAAAGAACTAGGGCTAACTCTTTCTGAAACAATTGGTCAGCTCGATTTTTTAGAAGACGCAAATAAAATCAGTACACATGAAAAAGAAAGTACGCTTATTTATTCTGTGTGCTCTTAACTTATAAAAAAGGTGTGTTATATTTGAAATCCTCGTTAAAGAACCAACATGTCGTGATTACAGGCGCTTCAGGAGGTCTTGGAGAACATTTAGCTTACGAAGTGGCTAAAAGAGGGGGCGTCCCCGTTTTACTTGCACGTACAGAAGAAAAGCTGCACCGAGTAGCTGAGCAAATTAGTCAACAGTATGGGATTACCTCTTACATATACAAAGCTGACGTAGCGAACGTAGAGGAAGTCAAAAGAGTGGTTCAGAAAATGATGAGTGAAATTAAGCGTGTTGATGTCCTGATTAATAATGCAGGCTTTGGTGTATTTGAAGAAGTGAAAGAAGCATCGATTAAGACCATTGCCTCAATGTTTCAAGTCAATGTTATTGGATTAATTGCATGTACACAAGAAATTTTAGCTTATATGCTAAAAGAAAACAAAGGACATATTATTAACATTGCTTCTCAAGCAGGCAAACTTGCGACGCCTAAATCCAGTGGCTATTCAGCTTCTAAACATGCCGTGCTAGGGTTTACCAACAGCCTGCGAATGGAATTAGCGAAAACAGATATCTATGTAACGGCAGTGAATCCAGGTCCTATTCAAACCAACTTCTTTTCAATAGCAGATCAATCAGGAAACTATGAAAAAAGCGTAGAAAAGTTTATGTTAACCCCTCAATACGTAGCTGAAAAAACGGTCAATATTATTGGAAAACCAAAACGAGAAGTCAACTTGCCTAAGTGGATGAATATAGGCTCGAAGATGTATCAGCTTGCCCCGGGGATCGTAGAAAAATTGGCAGGGGATGCGTTTAATAGAAAATAACCTGTGCTTTAACCACAGGTTATCAAAGTTTTTTGTTAATGGTTTCGTTCAGTAAGGCTGTAATTCTATAAATCTACTGCTCGTCCAAAACTTTTGCAGCGCGCACACAAGAGTCGAATTTTCCTTTATGATTTCCGTCGCAAAAGGGCATCTTTTGCGACTGGCCACATCGGCATAGTGAAAATGTCGGCTTTGTTTCAAATTTGTTGCCGTCTGCATCAATTAATTCAACGTCTCCAGTGACACGGAAAGAACCGTTATCCATTACTTTAATTTGTACTTTTGACATAAAAAAACCTCCTTTTTGTACACATCTATATGAATCGCCAGAGTTTAATGAAAGCGAGATGTGTATTATACTCATTATATAAGCAATTTTCGTTTGTTTATACAATTAGTTTAAAAGGAGTTAAAGGAAAATGAATATTACCTTTACTGATAAAGCGATAGCAAAAGTACAAGAAAAGTACGGGAAAGATTCTTCACTATATTTAAAATTAAAATACGATACGGATGGATGCGGCTGTGTTGTGAGCGGCGTAACGACGCTATGGATTGTTGATGAAAAAGAGAGCGATGATGTAACCATTGAGACGAATTTTGTTCCTGTTCTTGTCGAAAAAACAAAGCAAGTATTTTTAGATGATAATATGACGATTGACTACAATGAAAGTGCATATGCGTTTATGCTAAAATGTCCTTCTCAAATTTTAAATCCGCGCATGTCATTTATCGATAAAACAAAAGAAGCGCTTTAAAGCGCTTCTTTTTGTATTTTTTCTAAAAATGATTCAATAACTTGTTCATATTCCTCTGGATTATCAGCATACGAGCGGGCATGAGTGCCTACAGGTGCTAAATACATCCGTTTTTCTCCCATTTTTTTGGCATGCAGCTGCTCCGTCATTTTAGGAAGAATATAGTCATCTTCTCTGCTGTGAATAAACAGAACAGGATGTTTGATTTGATTTACGACTGAAATAGGTGATACGTCTTTAAATGAGTAGCCTTCTCGCCATTTTAAAATAATATTAGCTGCTGGCATCACAAGCTGTTTTGGTAAGTGGAAATCTTGTTTTAAGCGATAGGCAAGAAGTTCTTCCAAGTCAGAAAAAGGGCAGTCGACAATATAAAAATCAGCTCCGTCTTCCATTCCAGCATACAAAAGAGTGGTCGCAGCTCCCATAGATTCCCCGTGAATCCCGAGGGAAATAGTTGAACCGAATTGTTCTTTTACCCAATGAACAACGGATTGAAGGTCTAGTTTTTCATAATAGCCGTAGCTCGTTGTTTTCCCTTCAGACTTGCCGTGGCGGCGGTGATCATAAAGAACGACGTTCCATCCAAGCTTTAGAAAAAGCCGAGCATATTTCATAGAGTTGAGTGAATGAACTGTAACTCCGTGCGAAAGAATCATAAATCGGTTGTTTTCGTGTTGTTTAATAACGGTCCCAGCTATGTTATAGCCTAGAGAAGAAGGAAGCACAAATGCTTCTTTAGGAAGAGTGCTATAGACTTTCTCATCATAAAAGCCATCTTCCGTATCGCGGTCAATAATAACTTTGTCGGTCTTTTTACGGATGTACATCATTTGATTTGTAAAAAAGATGCCAAGAGCGGCAAATGCTCCGAAAATACTTCCTATTAATAATAGCCATTTTTTCATGATTAGCGGCTCCTTTTGTTAATATAGCTATTATTTATTATAGCATCGCTCTCATAAAAACCTAATTTTTAACGCTGTGCAAACAAAGAGTATTGCTTGCTTTCAATCGGTCTTGAAATGTGAGGAGCGATAAAAGCGACCGCTTCGAGCAGCTTTTCTTCATTAATAGAAGTGGAAATACCCATTTCATGAAGCATAAAGACGAGATCTTCTGTAGCTACGTTTCCCGTTGCTCCCTTAGCGAATGGGCATCCACCTAACCCCCCAGCCGATGAATCGAACCTGTTAATACCGGCTTGCAAAGCTGCATAGATATTTGCAATGGCTAATCCTCTCGTATCGTGAAAGTGCGCAGCCAGTAGCGTGTGGGGAAAGTTTTGTTTTAATTTCGAAAAAAGTGAAAATACATCTTTAGGGTTTGCCATGCCAATTGTATCAGCAACGCTTAGCTCATTAACTCCAGCCTCCACAAAGCTTTCGCAAAGGGCCAGCACGTCGCGTTCATGTATTTTTCCTTCATACGGGCAATAAAAGGCGGTGGAAATGCAAGTTCGAATAAAACATTCTTGCTGCTTGAGCTGCTGAATGAGAGGAAGCAGCGTTTGTACAGCTTCTTTGGTGTTTTTGTTAATATTTTTTTGATTAAAGGTATTGCTTACGCCAATAAACAGCGCAACGGAGCGGCAATTAGCTTGCAGTGCTTTTTCCAAGCCTTTTTGGTTTGGCACAAGTACAATGTTTCGGCACGTATCAGACTGAAATGTATTTGCAACAGTAGAAGCATCTTTCATTTGAGGAACCCATTTTGGAGAAACAAAGGATGTAATTTCGATTTCGGATAGTCCAGCTTCTTTTAATTTTTTGATAAAATTAATTTTTTTTTCAGTTGGAACAAAATTTTTTTCGTTTTGAAGTCCATCTCGTGGACCAACTTCTATAATTGTTACTTTTTCAGGAAATCCCATAAACCGCTCTCCTCCCACATTGTAAACGCTTACTAATATTCATTTTAATTCTAAAAAATTAAAATTCAATAAAAATTATAAATTTTTACAAAAAAAGAGGAATTTCGCAAGCGATGTCGAAATTAATACAGGTGACAGTTAATCACAGTAATCAAACAGTAAGGAGAGGTTTTCGACATGGGTCAAACAGAAGTAGTCATTGTAAGCGCTGTACGTACAGCAATCGGCAGCTTTGGGGGAAGCTTACAAAATGTATCCGCAACAACTTTAGGTGGTACTGTAATTAAAGAAGCTTTAAACAAAGTAGGGGTATCAGCAAACGAAGTAGATGAAGTTATCATGGGAAATGTCCTACAAGCAGGTTTAGGACAAAATCCAGCACGACAAGCAACTTTAGCAGCAGGTTTACCTGAAACTGTTTCAGCATTAACCATCAATAAAGTATGCGGATCAGGACTAAAAGCAGTACATCTCGCTACACAAGCGATTCTTGCTGGGGATGCTGATGTGATTGTTGCTGGTGGAATGGAAAACATGAGCCAAGCACCATACTTATTAAAAAATGCACGCAACGGGTTTAAAATGGGCGACCAAAAAGTAGTTGACAGCATGATTCAAGATGGATTATGGTGTGCATTTAACGACTACCATATGGGCGTTACAGCTGAAAATCTGTGTGATAAATATGAAATTACTCGTGACGAACAAGATGCGTTTGCAGCTTCAAGTCAGCAAAAAGCAGAAGCAGCTATTCAATCTGGTCGTTTCAAAGATGAAATCGTACCAGTAGAAGTGCCTGGAAGAAAAGGTCAAGTAACTGTTTTTGAACAAGATGAGTTCCCACGTGCAGGCACAACGGCTGAAAGCTTAGGGAAACTACGTCCAGCCTTCAAAAAAGACGGTTCTGTAACAGCTGGTAATGCATCTGGTATCAATGACGGTGCAGCGGCAGTAGTGGTAATGAGCCGTAAAAAAGCAGACGAGTTAGGCCTAACACCATTAGTGTCAATTAAAGGTAATGCAACTGCGGGAGTAGACCCAAGCATTATGGGAATCGGTCCTGTAAGCGCAGTGAAAAAGGCGCTTGAAAAAGCTGCTGTTTCATTAGAAGATGTTCAATTAGTAGAAGCAAACGAAGCATTCGCTGCACAGTCAATCGCTGTGGATCGTGAACTTCAATTTAATCATGATATTTTAAATGTAAACGGTGGAGCAATTGCGCTTGGACATCCTATTGGTGCAAGTGGTGCACGTGTCCTAGTTTCACTTATTCATGAAATGCAAAAACGCGACGCAAAACTTGGGTTAGCAACGTTATGTATTGGCGGAGGCCAAGGCGTTGCAACAATCGTTGAACGTCCTTAATTTGATATAGTTTTAACAAACATTAAAGCTATATCACAACGCCACAGATTCCAAACATACAGCTTTGGAACTCGTGGCGTTTTTGTTTTTCCTTTAATTTGTCTAGTAATATAACTTTTTTGACAAAAAAATGATTAAATTATAATTTTCAGTTATATATATATTTAAAAAGAAATAAAAATCTTTTATAATAGATTAGAAAGCGTTTTCAAAAATAACGAAGGGGTGGTTATGTATGAAACAAGTACATACGTCGTTTAAAGAAGCGGTGAAAGATATTCACGACGGTGCTACGATTATGGTCGGTGGTTTTGGTTTATGTGGAATTCCGGAGAATTTGATTTTAGCGTTAGTTGAAACAGGGGTAAAAGATTTAACCGTAATTTCAAATAACTGCGGCGTAGACGACTGGGGACTTGGACTGCTTCTGAAAAACAAACAAATTAAAAAGATGATTGGTTCTTACGTGGGAGAAAATAAAGAGTTTGAAAGACAAGTATTGTCAGGAGAAATTGAAGTAGAATTGCTGCCTCAAGGCACGCTAGCTGAAAAGATTCGCGCCGGCGGAGCGGGCATACCTGCATTTTATACACCAGCGGGAGTGGGAACACCCATTGCTGAAGGAAAAGAAGTTCGCGTGTTTGAAGGAAAAGAATATTTACTAGAAGAGGCGTTAAAAGCTGATTTTAGTTTGGTTAGAGCTTGGAAAGCCGATCATATGGGGAACTTGGTGTATAACAAGACAGCGCGCAATTTTAGCCCAATGATTGCAGCAGCAGGAAAAGTGACGATAGCAGAAGTAGAGGAACTTCATCCAACAGGCTCACTCGATCCAAATATTATTCACACACCTAGTGTATATGTTCAATCGTTAATTATTGGTGAACAAGAAAAACGTATTGAGCGTTTAACCGTTCAAAAATAACAAAAGGGGAGAGATTTTTCATGATTGAAAACGGCGTGAACGTGAGAGAGCGAATTGCAAAACGTGCTGAAAAAGAAATTTTGGACGGATTTTATGTAAACCTTGGAATTGGTATTCCAACGCTTGTGGCTAATCATATCTCAGATAATAAAACGGTGGTGCTTCAGTCCGAAAACGGTTTGTTAGGCATTGGACCATATCCGAAAGAAGGAGAAGTAGATCCTGATTTAATTAATGCAGGTAAAGAAACCGTAACGGCGACAAAAGGCGCCTCTTACTTCGATAGTGCTGAATCGTTTGGAATGATTCGCGGAGGGCATATTAACATTGCGATTTTAGGAGGAATGGAAGTCTCAAAAACTGGTGACTTGGCAAACTGGATGATTCCTGGAAAAATGATTAAAGGAATGGGCGGTGCAATGGATTTAGTTCATGGAGCACAGCGCATCATTGTTATTATGGAACACGTGACGAGAAAAGATGAGCCTAAAATCTTAAATGAGTGCAGCCTCCCTCTGACAGGAAAAGAGGTAGTGGATCGTATTATTACAGATCGAGCGGTCATTGATATTACGGCAGAAGGTCTAAAGCTTGTTGAAGTAGCGAAAGGCTATACGGTAGAAGATATTCAACAATCTACAGAGCCAACTTTAATCATTGATGAACATGTAAAACTAGATGCATTTTGATTTTTGGTAACAAAAGCAAGAATATGATACAATATCTCTCAATTAAAGTAGCGGGGGAATTGTGATGGCTAAAAAAAAGCAAAAACAATCAGCACAAAAACAAAATGATCAGCTTAGTATTAAAGATCAGCTAAATGATAGCTTATTAAAACAGCTTCAAGCTAAAAAACAGGCGCTTTCTTTAAAAGAAGAAGAGCAGAAAGAAACAGAACGTAAAGAAGCTGCTCGAATTCGAAAAGAAAAAGAAAAAAATAAGTCGTTTGAAGAACTGTTAAATGAAAGTGATTTGAACTGGTCTGAATTTAAAAAATAAAAGCGCCTTTATCGGCGCTTTTATTTTTTAACGGTGAGCTTCGTATTGATTTGCTTTAAAGATCGATTGCAGCTTGCTGATTTCAGTAGGCTGAAGCGGGGAAGCCTCGACAGCTTTGATGTTTTCACGAAGCTGTGAAGAAGAGCTTGCTCCTGCTACAACCGAGGCTACCGTAGGATTAGCTAAACAGTATTGAAGTGCCGTTGAGTTTAGCGAGTGAGTTGGTCGTACGTGACAAAATTCTTCTATCGTTTTTGCTAATTCCGTACCGCTATAATCTAAGTAGCCCTTGCCCTCGAATGCAGCAAGCTTTTGCTCTCCTTTTTCGGTTAGCAGCCCTTTGGCTACTGGACCTCTCGCTACAACGCTAATGCCGTTATCATGTAAAAGCGGAAGTGCACTTTCTTCAGGACGTCTGTCTAACAAGCTGTATTGCATCATGACGCTGACAATAGAAGAATTTTGCACATACTCTCGAATCACATTTGGGCGAATAGATGAAATACCATAGTAGCGAATGACGCCTTCTTGTTTTAATTCTTCAAATGCTTCAATCGTTTCCTCAATATTGTCTTCAACAGTTCCTCCGTGCAGTTGATATAAATCGATGTAATCTGTTTGAAGACGGCGCAGGCTTTCTTTTACTTCGTCTTTTATGTAAGCTTTAGACGGATCCCACGTCCAGCTGTCTTTTGCATCATTCCAGCGATTCCCCACTTTTGTGGCTAAAATAATATCATTTCTGCGTTTTTTTAGGGCTTGTCCCACAAACTCCTCGTTTAAGCCAAAATCATATAAATCTGCTGTATCGAAATAATTAATGCCATATTCGAGAGCTTCATCAATCATATTGACAGCGTGTTTTTGTTCCGTTCCAAGAGACATGCACCCTAAACCTAATGTACTGACAAGCAAGTCTGAAGTACCTAAGCGTCTTTTTTCCATCTATGTCACTCCTTATTTTTTACTTGTTTCTATCTATTGTAGCGCTATGATAGAGGGAAACTCAAATAAGAAGATTAGAAAACTGCAGCACAATTAGTGTCTGCAGTCTGCTTGTTTGTAAGAATTGAAATTTTGAGAGATAGCGTTCGTCCATTCATCAACATACTGAAATTGTTCACCGTATTCTTTTAACTTTTGTTTGATTTCCCATGCTTTACCAACCAAAATGATTTGCTTCTCGTGAACATAAACTTTCATTTTTTCTACCTCCCAAGATTCGTATGATAGAATATATGTAAGAGTCAAAAAAATAGAACGAGGTGTAGAAAATGGATCATTTAACAGAAAAAATGCTGTCTTCTGAAAAGCTGTTTGGAGGCAGAGTGATTGATTTGTACTTAGAAGAAGTAGAGCTTCCAAACGGAAAAACGAGTACAAGAGAAGTAGTTAAGCACCCTGGAGCCGTAGCTGTCATTGCATTAACAAGCGATCATAAAATGGTTATGGTCAAACAGTATCGCAGGCCGATGGATCGTATTTTAGTCGAAATTCCAGCCGGCAAGCTAGAAAAAGGAGAAGAGCCGATTGTGACAGCAAAACGTGAGTTAGAAGAAGAAACGGGCTATACGACAGATTCGCTTAGCCATATTATTTCTTTTTATACATCACCAGGTTTTGCGGATGAGTTGGTGCACCTTTATTTAGCGGAAGATTTAAAAGTGATGACCACCAAAGCAGAATTAGACGAAGATGAATTTGTTGAAGTAATGGAAGTTACGGTAGATGAGGCCCTTACTCTTATTCAAAACAAGGAAATTTATGATGCAAAAACAGCCTATGCCGTGCAGTACTTACAGTTAAAAAGCGGATTAGGAGAGTAAGAGAGTTTTTTCTTTTACATACGAACGGCAATCTAGCAATTTAGAGGTTTACATTGAAACGTCATTTGATGTGAGAAAAAACAGGCATGCGTATATCTCTAACTTAAAAAAATGTGTGACAACCATATCTTAGTTTAAGGAACATCCGAACGATGAATAGAGATTCTTGATGGAGAATCAAATTCGTTCGGATTTTTTTAAGGTGATGGTGAATGCAGATTTCATTATGTCTCATTCTCTTTTTTTATTTGATAGATTCAAAAGATTCTTGGCATAGTTTTTGTACTCTATCATACACTCTATTAAGCGATTAATAGGAGGAAGACGATGAGAAAAAAACAATTGCCATTATCGTATGCAAGACATTTTCAAGAAAACAGTTCTATTTATTTGTTTGTGACCGTGCTGTTTTTAATGGGAATCATTTTTGGGGCTATTGTTGTAAATAGTTTGACGCTTGATCAAAAAGAAGACCTGTATTTTTATTTAAACCGGTTTTTCGGACAGGTAAAGAGTGGAGAAGTAGCAAGCAGCGTTGAAATGTTTCAGCAAAGTTTTTTTCATAATGTTAAATACTTAGGGCTCATTTGGATATTAGGAATCGCCATTATTGGTTTGCCTGTAGTGTTAATTCTGCTGTTTTTAAAAGGAATGGTGATTGGTTTTACCGTAGGCTTTTTAGTCAATCAAATGGGACTCTCTGGTTTTGCGCTATCTTTTGTATCTGTTATGCCGCAAAATATCTTTCTCATCCCGGCGTTTCTAATCTTGTCTGCAGCTTCCGTTGCCTTTTCTTTGAAGCTTGTGCGGCAGCAATTCTTTAAAAAAGCAGCGGAGCCAATTTCCGCATCCTTTTTACGCTATGGCGGCACGATGATTGCAATGATATGTTTGGTTGCCTGTGCGGCTACAGTTGAAGCCTACGTATCACCTACTTTAATGAAAAGTGTAATGGCTCTATTAAATAAATAAGAATAAGTATTAAGTAAAAAGAATTCTTTTTTCTTATTAATAATAACTTTATTTTGACACCCTCGACACATCTGATATAATGGATTAGTGAATGGCGAGGGAGGGAATAATTATGGAAAGTCGAATTGAGCGAATTAAGCAGCAGTTGCACTCAGCTAGCTATAAATTGACACCTCAACGTGAGGCGACTGTAAGAGTACTTCTTGAACATGAAGAGGATCATTTAAGTGCCGAAGATGTATATCTCCTCGTCAAGGAAAAGTCTCCGGAAATTGGATTGGCAACTGTTTATCGTACGTTAGAATTGTTAACTGAACTTAAAATTGTTGATAAAATAAACTTTGGCGATGGCGTTTCTCGCTACGATTTAAGACAAGAAGGAGCCGCACACTTTCATCATCACCTTGTGTGTATGGAATGTGGATCTGTGGACGAAATTCAAGAAGATTTGCTTGAAGACGTTGAAGAAATTGTGGAAAAGCAATGGAATTTTAAAATTAAAGATCACCGCTTGACATTTCATGGCATTTGCCATCGCTGTCAGGATAAAGAAGACAAGCAGTAAAAGCCTTTTCCCTAATGGAGAAGGTTTTTTGTTGTACATAAATAGAAAAAAATAACGAGATTACAAGCTACATGGTTTTATAGAAAGAAAGGAAATGACCAGGAGAGCACTCAGCGTGTAAAGGCAAGAAACATGTATAAAACCTGTCCCAATTGGCATATCTTCTAATAGAATCAAAAATTGGAGGAATTGTTTCATGAAATCATGGGCTGAAATGGTATATAATACATGTAAAGTATTTATCTTATTTACCGGGTTTACTCTTTTGTTTTATTTTGGAATGATATGGGTATCTCAAGAGTATCAAAATTATAAACGTTATGATGAGCCGTCGGGTTCAGCAGTTAAGGTCATGCAAGCAAGTGTGAACAAAGATCAGACGTGGCTAGAGCGTTTATTTATGTTTTATCAAAACGGGGAGTAGAGGCTATTGAATGATCAAATTCAAGATTTTATTCATTATTTAGTAGTAGAGCGGGGACTGGCGAAAAATACGATTGACTCATATGAGCGAGACTTAAAAAAGTATGCTCAATATTTAGAGCATGTAGAGCAGCTGAAATCATTTAATGAAGTAACAAGACTTCACATCGTTAATTTTCTGAAATATTTAAGTGATCAGCAAAAGTCATCTAAAACGATTGCGAGACATGTGGCTTCAACTAGATCCTTTCATCAATTCTTACTAAGAGAAAAAGCAGCGGATACAGATCCATCCGTTCACATTGATACTCCGCAGCTTGAGCGCAAGCTGCCAAAAGTGCTAAATGCAGAGGAAGTAGAGGCGCTGTTAAATGTGTTTGATACTTCGACGCCTTTTGGCGTGCGAGACAAAGCGATGCTTGAGTTGCTTTATGCTACTGGAATTCGTGTGTCTGAACTCGTTAACTTAAATATTGATGATGCACATTTGACGATGGGATTTATTCGTTGTATCGGAAAAGGGAATAAAGAAAGAATTGTCCCTATCGGAAGGTTGGCAACGGAGGCAATTGAAGAGTATCTACAGCATAGCCGGAGTGTTTTAACAAAGCAAAAGGAACAGGACAAAGCACTTTTTGTTAATCATCACGGAAGGCGTTTAACAAGGCAGGGGTTTTGGAAAATATTAAAAAAATTAGCTTCTGAAGCAAAAATTGAAAAAGAATTAACTCCTCATACGTTACGGCATTCGTTTGCTACTCATTTGTTAGAGAACGGCGCGGACTTGAGAGCTGTTCAAGAAATGCTCGGGCATGCGGATATTTCGACCACTCAAATTTATACACATGTTACAAAAGCACGTTTAAAAGATGTATACAATCAGTTTCATCCGCGAGCGTAGGAAGATTCCAATGTCCAGTGAGTTCATAGACATTGGTTTTTTTGATTGAAAACACTTTCATTCATGTGTACAAAAAAATAAAAAGCGTCTATACTAATAGAGAGGTCAGACTTCTGACCAATAAGAGAAGATGGTTAAATTATTTCCAAACGGGAATTTTATAGAGAATAAATAAATTGATATTTGGAGGGAATAAAATGGCGCATACATATAAACGCGTATTTTTAATTGTCATGGATTCAGTAGGTATCGGTGAATCGCCGGATGCTGAAAAATACAATGATAAAGGTGCTGATACGTTTGGTCATATTGCAGAGCACTGCAACGGTCTTCATATGCCCAATATGGCTAAGCTTGGCCTAAGCAATATCCGTGAAATTAAAGGAATCGATAAAGCCGAAAAACCGTTGGCTTACTATACAAAAATGCAGGAAGCTTCTGCAGGAAAAGATACAATGACAGGCCATTGGGAGATTATGGGTCTTAATATTGATACGCCTTTTAATGTATTTCCAGACGGATTTCCAGAAGAGCTGATTTCACAATTAGAAGAAAAAACAGGTCGGAAAATCATTGGGAACAAACCAGCGTCTGGTACAGAAATTTTGGATGAGCTAGGAAAACAACATATGGAAACAGGTGACTTAATCGTCTATACGTCAGCAGATTCTGTTTTGCAGATTGCTGCTCATGAAGAAATTGTTCCAATTGATGAATTGTACAAAATTTGTGAGATTGCTCGTGAATTAACGCTTGATGATCCATATATGATTGGACGTGTTATTGCTCGCCCGTTTTTAGGTGAACCAGGTAACTTTACACGTACATCCAATCGTCATGACTATGCATTAAAGCCTTTTGGACGTACAGTAATGAATGAATTAAAAGACAATAACATCGATGTTATTGCTATCGGTAAAATTTCTGATATTTACGACGGAGAAGGGGTAACAAAATCTCTTCGTACCAAATCGAATATGGACGGCATGGATAAGCTAGTTGATACATTAAACATGGACTTCACAGGCTTAAGCTTCTTAAATTTAGTTGATTTTGATGCTCTCTATGGTCATCGCCGTGATCCACAAGGATACGGGCAAGCGCTTGAAGAATATGATGCACGCTTAGAAGAAGTATTTGATTTATTAAAAGAAGATGATTTATTGATTATTACAGCTGATCATGGAAATGACCCAGTTCATCATGGGACAGACCATACGCGTGAATACGTGCCGCTTCTTGTGTACAATAAAGGCATGCAAGAAGGAAAAGAACTTTCTATTCGTCAAACGTTTGCGGATATTGGCGCAACGGTAGCAGAAAATTTTGGCGTAGCAATGCCTAAGCATGGAAAAAGTTTTTTAAAAGAGCTGAATTAAGCAGGGGGAATGGAGTATGAAAAAAGAATATATCGAAAAAGCAGCAGCATATATTAAAAATCAATCAGCTGTTACACCAACAATTGGACTTATTTTAGGTTCTGGGCTAGGGGTATTAGCTGACGAAATTGAAGGCGCGGTAAAAATTCCGTATAACGACATTCCTGAGTTCCCGGTTTCAACAGTTGAAGGTCACGCAGGTCAATTAGTAATAGGTACTATTCATGACGTACCAGTTGTAGCTATGCAAGGACGTTTTCACTTTTATGAAGGGTATGCCCTTGATAAAGTAACATTTCCAGTGCGCGTAATGAAAGAAATCGGTGTAGAAACGTTGATTGTAACGAATGCAGCGGGCGGAGTGAACGAATCCTTTAATCCAGGAGACTTAATGATTATTTCTGATCATATTAATAACTTTGGAACCAACCCTTTGATTGGACCTAATGACTCTGATTTTGGAGTAAGGTTCCCGGATATGTCAACTGCTTACTGCAAGGATCTTCGTCAATTAGCGAAGAAAGTAGGAGCTGATTTAAATATCGCCTTACAAGAAGGTGTATATGTAGGAAATACAGGTCCAACATATGAAACGCCTGCTGAAGTACGCATGCTTCGCATTATCGGGGGAGACGCGGTCGGCATGTCTACAGTGCCGGAAGTTATTGTCGCACGCCATGCAGGTATGAAAGTACTAGGTATTTCTTGTATTTCTAATATGGCAGCTGGCATTTTAGATCAGCCGTTAAATCATGAAGAAGTGATTGAAACGACTGAAAAAGTAAAGCAGCAGTTTTTATCTCTTGTAAAAGAAGTAGTAAAGCAGCTTCCAGCTTATCAACAATAAGAAGAAAATATGACTTCAAGCATCGAGAATTTCTCGATGCTTTTTTTATTTGGTTTAGTATAAATCGATTATACCTTGGAAAAAATAGGTTGTATAAAGAATGGAGGTTTGTGGAGATGAAGCGAACTATTGTAAAGTTACTCGTTGTCATATTTTTATTTCCACTTATGACGCAACCTGTTTTAGCCGCAGAAAAAAAGAATTCTGAGCTTGCTGACAGTGCTAGGTCAGCTATTTTAATTGAACGGGATACAGGAAAAATTCTATACGAAAAAAATAGTAATCAAGAACTTCCCCCTGCCAGTATGACTAAAATTATGACAATGATTTTAATTATGGAGGCTTTGGATAAAGGGAAAATTACCTTAAAAGATAAAGTGCGGGCAAGTGAATATGCCGCTTCAATGGGGGGCTCACAAATCTTTTTAGAGCCCGGAGAAGAAATGACGGTAAATGATTTGCTAAAAGGGATTGCGATAGGTTCCGGTAACGATGCTTCTATGGCAATGGCTGAATATTTAGCTGGATCAGAAGAAAAATTTGTAGCAAAGATGAACCAAAAAGCGAAAGAGCTTGGTTTGACTCATACAAAATTTCAAAATCCGACAGGCCTGCCCGTAGAAAATCACTATAGTACAGCTCATGATATGGCCATGATGGGCAGAGAGCTGCTAAAGTATGAAAAAATTATTAACTATACAAGTAAATATGAAGCTTATTTACGCACGGATACAGATAAGAAGTTTTGGTTAGTAAATACAAATCGCTTAGTGAAGTTTTATCCCGGCGTTGATGGACTCAAAACCGGATTTACAGGTCAAGCTAAATATTGCCTAACAGCTACCGCTAAAAAGGGAAATATGCGTGTGTTAGCGGTTGTATTCGGTGCAAGCACGCCAAAAGATCGCAATAATCAAGTAACCAAAATGTTAGATTACGCGTTCAGTCAATATACAACGAAGCCTTTATACAAAAAAGGAGACGTCATTACCAAGATAGATGTAAACAAGGGTAGCGAAGATCAGGTAACAGCTGTTACGTCCGAGCCTATTTCTGTTTTATTGAAAAAAGGAAATGCAGCCAAAGATGTTAAAACAGAAGTGAAAATGAACGAGAAGTTAAATGCGCCTATTCAAAAAGGCGACAAAATTGGAACGTTGACCATTAAGAAGGATAACAAAGTAGTTAGTTCTTCACCACTTCTTGCAAAAGAAGATATCGATGCTGCTTCTTGGTGGAAGATATTCAAACGTACATTCTCTATTTTCTCTCAAACATCTTAAACAGCTAAATGTGACGAAATAGAACTAGTTTTGTCGGTGAGAAGGATTCTATTCTGTCGGCAGCGAAAGACTGACTATAAGATTTCCGAGGAGGTTTGTATAGTGAGTCTTTCGATTGAATTGGAATTCAAACAAGATGTCTTGTTGGTTCGATTAACTGGAGAATTAGATCATCATGCGGCAGAAGAGCTAAGAAGCAAAATCACCGAAGCGATAGAGAAGGAATCTATCAGCCATTTGATTTTAAATTTACAGCATTTAACCTTTATGGACAGCTCTGGCTTGGGGGTTATTTTAGGGAGATACAAACAGGTTCATAATAACGGCGGGGAAATGGTTGTATGTGCTATTTCTCCTGCCGTAGAACGTTTGTTTAATATGTCAGGCTTATTTAAAATTATTCGTTTTGAACCTAATGAAGAAAACGCGCTTCAAAAATTGGGGGTGGCATAATGAAAAATCAAATGAACCTCCAATTTTCCGCGCTTAGTCAAAATGAATCGTTTGCCCGCGTCACGGTAGCATCATTTATTACGCAGTTAGATCCAACAATGGATGAGCTAACAGAAATTAAAACAGTCGTATCTGAAGCAGTAACAAATGCTATTATTCACGGCTACGAAAGCAATCCGGATGGTGTGGTATACATTTCTGTGACGCTTCATGAAGATGGTGTAGTCGAGCTGATGATTCGTGATGAAGGAATTGGTATCGATAACGTGGATGAAGCCAAACAGCCTTTATACACAACGAAGCCAGATCTAGAACGTTCTGGAATGGGTTTCACCATAATGGAAAACTTTATGGACGAAATTCGAGTGGAATCAACTGTATTAGAAGGTACGACCTTATATTTAAAAAAGCACTTAACAAATAGTAAAGCGCTATGTAATTAAGGAGACTTGCCAATGGATGTGGAGGTCAAAAAAAATAAAAACGAACCGTATTTAAAGGATCATGAAGTTAAAGACCTCATCAAGCGCAGTCAGCAAGGTGATCAAATTGCACGAGATACAATCGTCCAAAAAAATATGCGGCTCGTTTGGTCGGTTGTTCAACGTTTTATTAACCGCGGTTATGAGCCCGATGATTTATTTCAAATTGGATGTATAGGGCTATTAAAGTCCGTTGATAAATTTGACTTATCGTATGATGTTAAATTTTCAACATATGCTGTTCCAATGATTATTGGTGAAATTCAGCGATTTATTCGTGATGATGGCACGGTAAAGGTTAGCCGTTCTCTGAAAGAAATGAGCAATAAAATACGTAAAGCAAAAGACGAGCTTTCCAAATTACTTGGACGCGTCCCTACAGTCGTTGAGGTTGCAGAACATTTGGATCTCACTCCTGAAGAAGTAGTGCTAGCTCAAGAAGCTAATCGTGCTCCTTCGTCTATTCACGAGACCGTCTATGAAAATGATGGGGATCCAATTACCCTTCTTGACCAAATTGCTGATCATACGGAAGCGAAGTGGTTTGATAAAATTGCCTTAAAAGAAGCAATTGAAGAACTTGATGAGCGTGAAAAGCTCATTGTCTATTTGAGGTATTACAAAGATCAAACTCAGTCTGAAGTGGCGGCAAGGCTGGGAATTTCTCAAGTTCAGGTATCGAGGCTTGAGAAGAAAATCTTAAAACAAATGAAGCTGCATATGAATGATACGTAATACTTAAGAAGCAATCCGTTTTGCTATTCAAAGAAGAATAGTGAAACGGATTGCTTTTTTTATTTGGTAATTAATGGTCTGTTCAGAAACGTGAATTAGAAAATTTAAGAAAATCCATACTACTCGTACAGGGAGATAATGAATCGTAAGGTGTGATATGAATGGAAAACGTTCTTTATCTTAAAATGAGGCATCGTATTCAAGTAAAACCTGATGAGGCTGTAAATATTGGACAATTAGCAATGGTTATAGCAGGAGATTCTGTTCAAAAGCAAATTGAAACGCTAGTTGTATATCAAGTAAGTATGAGTGATCGAAATATTATCATTGTTGATTTAATGAAGGTAATTGAAAAAGTTACCTCTCAGTATCCGCATTTAGACATTCAGACGATTGGACCCGCTCAAACGATTGTAGAGGTCGTGTATAAAAAGAAACAATATTCCTTTTTGTTTTTTCTAGCTGTTTGGTTTCTTCTCTTCATCGGAGCTGCTTTGGCAATTATGAACTTTCACGAAGATGTGAGTATGAAACAAGTACATCAAAAATTGTTCTATATGCTGACCGGTCTGAGAGACAAGCAGCCTTTGCTGATTCAAGTGCCTTACTCTATCGGTTTAGGCTTGGGAATGATTCTGTTTTTTAACCATGTCTTTAGAAAACGAATTAATGAAGAGCCTAGTCCTCTCGAAGTCGAAATGTTTAATTACCAGCAAGACTTAGATCAATACGTCATTATGCACGAGAATAAAGAAAGTATGAAAAAAATTGATGATCATTAACATTGTGATGACCATTGTAATTGGACTTGCGGGAGGACTGGCTGCAGGTGCTGGGTTTGTAGCATTTTTGACGGTGCTGGGCATTATTCCGCGTTTGATGCAGCTGACCAAAACCATGAAATATATTCAAGCATATGAATGGGGAGTAGTAGGGGGTGCTGTTACAGGCGGTTGGTGCAGTCTTCATCAATACACGTGGCAGTTTCCTGTGGTGTTCATTATGATCATAGGTCTAACGAGCGGTATTTTTATTGGAATGTTGGCAGCAGCGTTAACAGAAGTGCTTAATGTATTGCCGACGTTAACGAAACGAATAGGAATGGAAGGCAAGCTTATTTTATTGTTAATGGCCATTGTACTAGGCAAAGTATGCGGATCATTATTTCATTGGATTTATTTTGTTAATCAATAAGAAAAGGATGTATGTAACATGGCAAATAATCAAAAATTAAAAGATAACTATCAAGAAAGCATTAAACCATTTCAGCCTAAACCTTCATATGTGGCAAATTGCCTAAAAGCCTTTTTGGTAGGGGGAATCATTTGTACACTAGGACAGGCAATTCAAAATTTCTATATTGCATTTTTTGACTTTAATGAAAAAAATGCAGGTAATCCTACCGTTGCAACTCTTATTTTAATATCTGCGCTCTTAACCGGGTTTGGGATATACGATCGTATTGGTCAATTCGCAGGTGCAGGTTCAGCCGTTCCTGTTACGGGTTTTGCCAATTCCATGACGAGTGCAGCGCTTGAACATCGAAGTGAAGGGATTGTTCTTGGAATTGCGACGAACATGTTCAAACTGGCTGGAAACGTCATTGTATTTGGAACGGTTTCGGCTTACGTTGTAGGAATCATTCGCTACCTTTTTAAAACTTATTTGCTATGAAAAGAGGGGGATTATGAGAAAAACTGGGAAGCAAACGTGGGTTTATGAAAATCCTATTTATATTAACGCCACGGGAACAGCTGTAGGACCAAAAGAAGCAGATGGACCGTTAGGAGAAACATTTGATATTACACATAAAGATTTGCACTGTGAAGAAGACAACTGGGAGTTGGCTGAAAGAAGGCTGATGACGGAGTCCATTGATTCCTGCTTGCAAAAAATAAATTTATCCTATGAAGACGTTGATTTGTTTTTGGCTGGAGATTTATTAAATCAAAACGTAACGGCTAATTTTGTAGCCCGGCATAACCAAATTCCATTTCTATGCATGTTTGGCGCTTGCTCCACATCGATGGAAACACTTGCAACAGGAGCAGCTCTTGTAGATGCAGGGTTTGCTAATCGTGTTATTGCATCAGCGAGCAGTCATAACGCAACGGCTGAGCGCCAATTTCGAAATCCTACCGAGTACGGAGGACAAAAACCAGATACAGCAACGGCAACCATTACGGGAGCAGGGGCAGCGCTGGTCTCGAAAGAAAAAGGTATTGTGCGTCTGACGTCTGCAACGATTGGTCGGGTAATGGATTACGGGATTAAAAATGCAAACGACATGGGTTCTGCTATGGCACCAGCTGCTGCAGATACCATTCAAAGACATTTGGAAGACTTAAACGTTGCTCCAAGCGAGTATGATCTTATTTTAACAGGAGATTTATCTGGTGTAGGAAGTCCAATCTTAAAACAGCTGCTCAAGGATGAAGGCTACGATATATCAACCAATCATAATGATTGCGGATTAATGGTATACCGCCCTGATCAAAATGTATTTGCAGGAGGAAGCGGCTGCGGCTGCTCGGCCATTGTCACGTATGGGCATATTTTAAATGAATTAAAATCAGGAAACTTAAAAAAAGTGTTTATGGTAGCAACAGGAGCTCTTTTAAGTCCAACGATGATTCAGCAAAAAGAGTCAATTCCAACAATTGCTCATGGCGTCGTCTTAGAACATATTAGGGAGGGGGATGATCAATGGAGTATGTAATAGCTTTTGCTGTAGGAGGAATCATTTGCGTTATTGGGCAGCTGCTGCTAGATCTTGCTAAGCTTACTCCAGCACATGTTATGAGTTCATTTGTAGTTGCAGGAGCGATTTTAGATGGATTTGGTCTTTATGATAAGTTAATTGAATTTGCTGGCGCCGGAGCGACGGTTCCAATTACAAGCTTTGGTCATTCTTTGCTGCACGGAGCGATGAAGCAAGCGGATGACCATGGACTTATTGGAATTGGGATTGGGATTTTTGAACTTACCTCCGCTGGAATTTCAGCAGCTATTTTATTTGCTTTTATTATCGCGTTAATCTTTAAACCGAAAGGATAAAAGATTATGAAAAAAAGAAGGGTCATTATTGTAACCGATGGGGACGAATATGCACGCAAAGCAATTGAGCATGTAGCTAAATCGGTTGGTGGCAGATGCATTTCGAGGTCATATGGAAACCCTACTACGTTAACAGGCAGTCAAACGGTAGAGTTAATTCTTCAAGCACCATATGATCCCGTCTTTGTGATGTTTGACGATAGCGGTTTCTTAGAGGAAGGGCCTGGGGAAGTTGCTTTGCTCCATGTAGCAAAGCATCCTCAAGTAGAAGTTCTTGGAGTGATTGCCGTTGCATCACGTACTCATCAAAGCGAATGGACAAGAGTGGATGTGACCATTGATCGTTTTGGGGAAATATCGCATTACGGAGTGGATAAAAGCGGAATTCAAGAGTTAGAAGTCGGACGAATTAATGGAGATACAGTTTACTGCTTGGATCAGCTTGATATTCCCTTAGTTGTAGGAATAGGGGATATCGGCAAAATGGCTAGGATGGATGATGTTAAACTGGGATGTCCTATTACAGAAAAAGCAGCAAGACTTATTTTAGAAAGGAGTGGTTCGTTTGGATAAGCTAGCAGAGCAGAAAACAGCTATTTTTTCGAAAGTACAAAAAAACGATCAGTGGTTCAAAGAAAATGCTAGTATGAACACAAGTTTTGATGTGGGCGTGCGTAAACTGCTTATTTTGGATCGAGAAGTTCACGTTTACTATGTAACAGGACTGTGCGATAGTTCATTTATTATTGAAATTACAAAAGTGCTCGTTCAAATTAATGATAATGAAGTTGAACGGGCAAAGCTGAAGGATATTGTTGAAAACCGTCTTATTCATCAGCAAGTCAAGCCTCTAAAGACGCTGGATGATGGAATGGTGTCGGTTTTATCAGGACTGCTATTCGTTTTAATTGACGGTGAAGAAGTTGGCTTTGAAGTCGATGTGCGTACATATCCTGGCAGATCCCCTGAAGAAGCCGATACAGAGAAAGTAATTCGCGGAGCAAGAGATGGATACACTGAAAACATCATTATCAATACAGCGTTAACAAGAAGACGAATTCGTGACGGAAGATTTCGTTTTGAAATTATGAAGGTAGGCGAACGATCAAAACTGGACGTAGCGATTGGGTACATAAATGGCGTAGCTGATCCAGGGCTGGTTAAACTGATAAAAGATGAACTTGAAGCAATTGATATAGATGGTTTGCCGATGGCTGACAAATCAATTGAAGAGTTTTTAGTCAAACAAGGAATTAATCCTTTTCCAATGGTACGTTATACAGAACGTCCGGACACAGCAGCAGCTCATGTACTAGAAGGGCATGTAATCATTATTACCGATACGTCTCCAAGCGTTATTATTACGCCAACTACGCTGTTTCATCACGTACAGCATGCAGAAGAATACAGGCAGTCTCCTTCTGTAGGAACGTTTATTCGCTGGATACGTTTTTTAGGAATTCTAGCTTCTCTTTTCTTATTACCGCTATGGCTATTATTTGTACTTGAGCCAGACTTGCTGCCGTCAAAACTGCAGTTTATTGGACCAAACGAAGCAACAAATATTCCAACTGTTGTTCAAATTTTCTTAGCTGATTTTGGGATTGAATTTCTGAGGATGGCGGCGATTCATACGCCGACGCCGCTTGCCACGGCGATGGGCTTGATTGCCGCCGCGCTTATTGGGCAAATTGCTATTGATGTAGGTCTCTTTGTTCCGGAGGTTATTTTGTATGTGGCTATTGCAGCAATTGGTTCGTTTGCAACGCCAAGCTATGAGTTAGCAGTAGCAAATAAAATGCTGCGATTGTTTCTGTTAATTTTTGTGGCGGCCTTTCATACTCCAGGGTTTCTTATTGCAACAACGTGTATCATTCTCTATATGGCGCGATTAAAATCGTTGAATACGCCTTATTTGTGGCCGTTTCTTCCATTCAACCCGCAGGCTTTATGGCAGATTATCATTCGCACACCGGTTCCTGGAGCAAATCCGCGTCCTAGTATTGTACATCCGCAGGACAAAGACCGCCAGCCTGCAAAACCTTAAACAAAATATGTGGTTGAAACCTGTATGAAGATGTGATAGATTTGTTTTAAATATGGAAAATAATAAATATTTAGACAGTTAGCAGCGAATTGCCGTTAACTGTCTTTTTTACACTATACACAGGAACGGGGTCTAAACATGTTTTTACACGGAACAAGTCGCATAAATAAGCAGGGTCATCTTGAAATTGGTGGAGTTGATACGGTTGAATTAGCATCAAATTTTGGGACACCCCTTTACGTATATGACGTGGCTTTAATTCGGCAGCGTGCTAGAGGATTTAAAGAAACATTTGAAAAGCATGGGGTAAAAGCACAGGTCGCTTATGCAAGCAAAGCTTTTTCTACAATTGCCATGGTCCAAGTCGTTCATGAAGAAGGTCTTTCGTTAGACGTTGTTTCGGGAGGAGAACTGTACACGGCTTTAGCAGCTGACTTTCCGAAAGAACGGATTCATTTTCATGGAAACAATAAAAGCCGAGCAGAACTAGAAATGGCTATCAAAGAAGATGTAGGATGTATTGTAGTTGACAATTTTTATGAGATTTCATTACTTCAGGAAATAACGGAACAGTATCAAAAAAAGATGCCTGTTCTTCTCAGATTAACACCCGGAATTGAAGCTCATACACATGATTATATCTTGACAGGGCAGGAAGACTCGAAGTTTGGGTTTGATCTTCAAAACGGTCAAGCAGACGAAGCTGTGCGTCTTGTACAAAATAGCAAGGGGCTAGAACTTTTAGGTATTCACTGTCATATAGGATCTCAAATTTTTGAAACAACCGGATTTATTATGGCGACTCAAAAGCTTTTTGCAAAAATGAAAGAGTGGAAACAACGTATAGAATTTGTTCCGCAAGTATTAAATTTAGGCGGGGGCTTTGGTATTCGTTATACGGAAGAAGATCAGCCTATTCCTGTTTCGCAGTATGTGGAAGTTATTATAGAAGAGGTCAAAAAGCAGTCTAAACAGTTAGAGGTAGAAATTCCTGAAATTTGGATTGAACCCGGCCGCTCTCTTGTAGGAGATGCTGGAACGACCCTGTATTCAATTGGTTCTCGTAAACATGTGCCTAATGTACGTGAATATGTAGCGATTGATGGAGGAATGAACGACAATATCCGTCCGGCGCTGTATCAAGCGAAATATGAAGCGGTCATTGCCAATCGAATGAATGATGAGAGTGATGAGCTTGTATCTATTGCGGGTAAGTGCTGCGAATCGGGGGATATGCTGATGTGGGATGTACATCTTCCAAAAGCAAACCCAGATGATTTATTAGCGATGTTTTGTACAGGCGCATACGGTTATTCTATGGCAAGTCACTATAACCGTTTGCCAAAGCCAGCTGTCGTGTTCGTAGAAGATGGAGAAGCACAGCTAGTCGTAAAACGCGAAACGTATGAAGACATTGTAAAAAATGACGTGAAATACAAAGTGACGGTAAAAAAGTAACGAGTGATTAACGTAAAAAAAAAGAGCCTCTTGTTCAAGAGGCTCTTTTTTTTATGAGAATAACGATTTAATAGCATTAATAATATCAACAAAGAATTGCTTTAATTTATCAAGAAATGATTGGCCTTCTTCTGACTGAAGAAATGTTGTTACTTTTTCCTTTGTCGCGGAAAGTTGGTCTTTTACTTGATTCCAATCGATGTTCATATCTTTTAAACGATTGAAAAAATCAACAAGTGTATTAAGCTCTGAATCTGTTAATTTAATACCTAAATCATCAGCCACTCGCTGAATTAACGTGCGTAAATCATCCTTTGTTTGAGGATTTTCTTTGGCAATTTCTTCTTTAATCGTTGCCATAAACTGCGCTGCTTTTTCTTTACCGATTTTTTCACCAAGCTCAGATGTCTGGACCATCTCTTCATTGGCTGCTTTTTTTACTTCTTCTGGGATTTTTTGATCTGTTTGAACTTCATATGCTTTCATAATACCTGTTAAAGCAGCTGTACCAGATACTTCAAATGGAGCGGTAATCTGGATTTTTGCATCTTTAACGCCGGCGGTCATCAAAGCATTAATATACATGTCGTCTGTAATACCATTAATATTTTGAGTTGATACGCTTAAACCTGAATCTTTTGAACCAAGGGTAATACTAGAAGATGAAATAGCACGAGATCCAATAGTAGCCTTTGGAATAAAGTCACCTAAATATTCATGCTCTTCTTGGTTTGTCACGGTTACTGTTTGAGCATTGCTTGGTGCATCGAGGTCATTTAATACCTGTTGCTTCTGAGAGCTGGTTAAGTCCTGACCTAATGTAATAATAACATCGCCCGGCGCAGCATCTGCAAAACTTTTTAAGGGTGCGGTTAGGAATAGAAGAAGACCTAATGTCACCATCATTGCTTTTATCGTTAATTTCAAACCTTTTTCCTCCTTTAATCCCATACTTGCCCTATTATAATACGGGCAGGTCTGAAGTAACAGAGTCAATTCATCATTTTCCCATAAATCAGTCTAGAGGCGTAGATTTCTATATGAAATGAAATCTATGTATCTCTATCACTGTATTAGACGGATGATACTATAAAAAGTTTCATCTCACAACTACTATTTTTTATTTAGAGCCCTACGAGAAGAAAGTGAAGAAGTGCATTCATTGAATTCATGAGCTTGTTTGTAGTAGAATAGAGTGAGTTTATAAATGTAAGTGTTCTACTCTAGGTGGCACTTACAACTTTTACGTTTTGCCGCTTTGATAGGGAAAACAGAGCCTATAGCGGTACTAATACATATATTGGAGGTCATTTATATGAAAAAAGCAAGTATTCTAATGGAAAATGGCGAAAAAATTCTAATCGATTTATTTCCGAACGAAGCACCAGGAACAGTAGAAAACTTTGAAAAGTTAGCTAATGAAGGATTCTACAACGGCGTAACGTTCCACCGCGTTATCCCTGGATTTGTTTCTCAAGGAGGAGACCCAACTGGTACAGGTGCTGGCGGCCCTGGCTACTCAATTAAATGTGAAACAGAAGGAAACCCTCACAAACATGAAGCGGGTTCTCTATCAATGGCACATGCTGGTAAAGACACAGGCGGCAGTCAGTTCTTTCTTGTTCATGAGCCACAGCCTCATTTGAACGGTGTTCACACTGTATTTGGGAAAGTAACAGAAGGACTTGATACAGTGTTAAAAATGAAAAATGGCGACGTAATGAAAGAAGTAAAAGTCTGGGAAGAATAAGAGCATATTGCTATAAATGGATATTAGCTGATAAAACGTCATAACAACCTTTTACAGGGGGTTACGGCGTTTTTTCTTCGCGCAACAGCTCAAAAAGCGTAATAGATTAGGTTTCTCATACACGCATGACATAGGACAAGCTTTTGTGTAATATTGCTATTTACTTATAAATTTTGTATGATAAAAGCAGTAAAAAACGCAGCGCATTAATTTGTAGGAAAGTTTGAGGACGAGGGAGAATCGTATGCTTATTCGCTATAAACGAAACTATGAAAAAATTGCCATGGGTCTTCTATCGTTTGTACCTACGGAAAAAGATTTAAAAAAACTTCAACAAACGATGAAAGAATATGAGCAAAACGAACATTGGCAGCTGTATCTTTGGAAGCAAGAAGAAGATATTATTGGGATTGTTGGCATTTCCATGCTCGATAAAAGTTTGATTGAGGTTCAACACGTCAGTGTAAACCCTTCACACCGCCAACAGGGTATTGGCAAAAAAATGATTAAAGCTCTTAAAGAAATGTATACGACTGCACAAATTAAGCCGAGTGAAATCATCGCTCCGTTTTATGAAAAGTGTCAGGCGGATGAATAAAAAAAGCATGATTAGGCGAGGTGTGAAAGCTTCTTTCACATCTTAGTCATCATAAAACAACAGGTAGCTTCTAGCTACCTGTTGTTTTGTTTTGCCAATAAGTTCGCTTGTCTTTCCGCAATCACATCTGACCGATCTCGCGTGCTGTGACGATGAACAATCGCATCATTTTGCAGATTAGAAGCTGATAACCAGACAAGCTGTTTATCAGTGCTTCTTTGTTTGCAAGCCCGTAATAATGCTGGATCTTCAATGGGCAAGTTAATACTTTTATATGGCTGATAGGTATCGGTTAAAGCTAATTGTTTGCGAAGAAGTTTAAGCAGTGAAGGATAATTAAGTCCAAGCTGTGCAATATTTTCTTCTTCCTTCGTTAAAATTGCCAGCGCCTTTTGCATCGTTCTTTTGGCTCCAGCGAAATTTTGGCGTCGATGATGATAGAGTGAAACAGCAATTTGAATAAGGCCAACCCAAATAATATTGCGGCGTCCTCTTTCGTCTTTTTTCCAGTGTTCTTCTAGCAGTTCATGACATTCAAAGTAATCCCGGTCGCCATGAAAATGAACTAAATAATCAATATAGGCTTGTGAATACAATCTTGTTCCCTCCTGGTAAGACTCTATATGTAGTGTATCACAAAAATTAGCTATTCATCAGCGCGGTGCCTTTAAAGAGACAAACGTGCTCAAGGTATGGCGAACACGTTTGTTTTTATTCAATATGTGTGGTTAGAAGCGTAAGCAAGAACAACCAACAATAATTAATAAAATAAACAGTACAACAATTAAAGCGAAACCGCTACCGTATCCACAAGATTTTTCACCCATGCGAGTTCCTCCTTCAGCCATTTCAAAATCTTATTACCTTGACATCATATGTATGTTTAAACTTTTTGTATGGGCAAATGACCTATTTTTACGTTAATTTGTATTGGACATGTGTCTATAATCCTCTATACTAATGATAGTAACGTTATATAAAGCAGCAGAAATGATAAGCAATTGAAAAGTGTTGGTGAGATAAAAGTGGAGTATAGTGTAAAAGTAGATGCGTTTGAAGGACCTTTAGATCTTCTTCTGCATTTGATTAACCGATTTGAAATTGATATTTACGATATCCCAGTAGCGACAATTACTGAGCAATATATGATGTTTATACATACAATGAATGAGCTTCAGCTAGACGTTGCCAGTGAATATCTAGTCATGGCAGCAACTTTGCTTCAAATTAAAAGTAAAATGCTTCTGCCTACGTATGAAGAAGATATGGATGAAATTGAAATGGTCGATGAAGAAGATCCGCGTGAAGAATTGATGCAGCGCTTAATTGAATATCGAAAGTTTAAAGAAGCGGCTGTAGAGCTTCAAAAGCTGGAAGAAGACCAAAGTCATGTGTATACAAAACCTCCAAGTAATGTGCAAATAAATGCAGAAGAACGTACGCAGCCTCAGGATGAAGGATTGGATATATCACTGTATGATATGCTAAGTGCTTTTCAAAAGTTGATGAAGCGAAAGCAAAACAAAAAGCCTATGCAGACGAAAATAGCAAGGCAAGACATTCCAATTGATAAGCGCATGAGTGAAATTGTGAATGAATTAAAAGCCTTTAAAGGGAAAAAAAGTTTTTATCAGCTGTTTCCTTATCAAGAGCGTGATCATATTGTTGTAACGTTTTTAGCTGTGCTGGAATTAATGAAAGAAAATGAAATCGTTGTGGAACAGCAGCACAATCTAGACGAGCTTTATGTATCGTATCGAGAAAGGAATGAAGAGGAATGACAACGAATAATCTACAGGCTATTATTGAGAGCTTACTTTTTGTTTCTGGTGATGAAGGTCTATCCATTAGCCGGTTAGCTGAGATTATAGAAAAGCCTCATGAAGACATTCAAGGTGCTCTGGAGAGCTTAGAGCAAGAGTGTAAGTTCAGAGGAGTTACACTTGTTGAAATAGGAGGGGCCTATCAGCTTGTTACAAAAAAAGAGTATGCACCATATATTGAGAAGCTCGTAGAAGCTCCTGCTAATCAATCGTTATCACAAGCAGCGCTTGAAACGTTAGCAATTGTAGCGTATAAGCAGCCAATTACAAGAGCTGAAATCGAAGAGATTCGCGGAGTGAAAACGGAAAGACCTCTTCAAACTTTAATTGGAAAGGTTTTATTAAAAGAAGTGGGACGAGCGGAAGGCGCAGGTCGGGCCATCTTATACGGAACGACAAAAGAATTTTTAGGCTATTTTGGTCTTAAAAGTATCGAAGAGCTGCCGCCGCTTCCAGAAGATTTATTACAAGAAGGAACCGATCAAGAAGCAGATTTGTTTTTCCAATCGTTTCAAGAAATGAAGTGAAAATGTAAAAGAACATAGAGTTTTTTCTATGTTCTTTTTTGTATGGACAAATCTTTTCATTCATAACCAAAAAAGACGAGCATAAACTTGTACAAACAGGTAGAGGGACGGGGATGACATGAAAAGAAGCAAAAAAAGTATCATCTATCTATTTATTGTATTGCTATGTCTCAGCGGTTGGCCTTCCACATCATCTGCAGCGGGGAGCGTAAGTGCTCATAGTGCTATTTTGATGGAACAGAAATCAGGGAGAGTATTATATGCTAAAAATGCAGATCAAGTTAGCCGAATTGCTAGCATTACAAAAATTATGACAGCAATACTGGCGATTGAATCTGGCAAAATAAATAAAACAGTTACCGTTAGCCACAGCGCAGTTGGTGTTGAAGGTTCTTCTGTGTATTTAGTTGAAGGTGAAAAAATAAAATTAAAAGATTTAGTATATGGCCTGATGCTTCGTTCAGGTAATGATGCTGCTGTAGCTATCGCAGAAGCCGTTGGAGGAAGCGAAGATGGATTTGTTTATTTGATGAATAAAAAAGCAGAAGAAATTGGCATGACAAATACAACATTTAAAAATCCGCATGGATTAGACGATCATGAAAATCATCGCTCAACAGCGCACGATATGGCTCTGCTCATGCGCTATGCAATGAATAATAAAATTTTCAAAGAGATTTCAGGAACAAAAGTCTATCGAATGAAGCATCCTGAAGAGAAATGGGATCGAGTGTGGAAAAACAAAAATAAACTGCTGACAACACTGTATGCATACTGTACTGGCGGAAAAACAGGGTATACAAAATTAGCAAAACGAACGCTTGTAACAACTGCTACAAAAGATGGAATGGATTTAATCGCCGTAACGATTAATGCCCCAGATGATTGGAACGATCACATTTCCATGTATGAAAATGCATTTGATAAATATGATATGACCAGTTTAGCTGCAAAAGGCGAGTTGGCAGATATAAAAGATTCTTTTTATAAAGATCAGCTGTATATTAAACGAAATGTTGTCTATCCGCTCACCAAGAAAGAACAAAGCTCTGTAGAAGTGAAAACAACGTTGATTCAGCCTAAAAAGCAGTGGAAAGAAACAGGAGAAGTTCCAAATGTGGTAGGAAAGCTCGATATTTATAGAAGTGGAGAGACGATTGACAGTGTTCCAATTTATTTCGAAAAGCAGTCCGAGCAGCAAAAAGGTTTCTTTGATAAAGTGAAGCGATTAATGTTTATTCAGTCTGGAGCCAAAACAGATGGTTAATATTATTTGGATGCTGCTGACCATTATCGGAATTGTTTTTGCGATTATAAATGGAAAAATTGGTGATGTAAACAAAGCAATTTTTCAAGGAGCAGGCGAAGCAGTGACCATCAGCATTGGGTTAATCAGCGTGCTGGTCTTTTGGTTAGGGATGATGAATATTGCTCAAAGTGCAGGGCTTCTCGACAAGTTAGCGAAACTGTTTCGACCCATCATTACAAGACTTTTTCCTGATGTTCCAAAAGATCATCCGGCCCTAGGGTACATATTGTCCAATATGATGGCGAATATGTTTGGACTCGGGAATGCGGCAACTCCTCTTGGCATTAAAGCGATGGAGCAGCTTAAAAAGCTAAACGGCGATAGAGACGAAGCAAGCCGTTCTATGATCACACTTTTAGCACTTAACACCACCAGTTTAACACTTATACCAACCACAGTTATTGCCATTCGGATTACGTATAACTCGGCTAATCCTACTGAAATTGTCGGTACCACGCTTTTAGCAACTGTTGTAGCTACGATAGGAGCTATCATCATTGATCGCTTCTTTTATTATCGACGTACACGAAAAGGAGGAAAACGAAAATGACTATGCTTAATCAAGTATCATTGATGTTTATTCCTCTTATTGTAGGATGCATTTTACTTTATGGGACCTATAAAAAAATTCCTACGTATGAAAAGTTTGTAGAGGGAGGGAAAGACGGATTACAAATTGCTTTTTCCATCATTCCTTACTTAGTCGGCATGTTAGTGAGCATCTCTATTTTTCGAGCTTCAGGAGCGCTTGATTTTTTCTTATCTGTTTTAAAACCTATGCTGCAAGCAGTCGGCGTTCCGGCTGAAATTGTACCTTTAGCTCTTATCAAACCGATATCTGGAACGGCTGCTCTTGGTATCACGACGGATTTAATTTCTACATACGGACCTGATTCTTTTATCGGTCGTTTGGCATCGACCATGCAGGGAAGTACAGATACCACATTTTATATTTTAACGGTTTATTTCGGAGCGGTTGGCATTAAAAAAATGGGAGATGCGCTGAAGGTTGGTTTACTGGCAGATTTGGTAGGAATTATTGCCTCAGTTGTCATTGTAATCCTTGTGTTTGGCCGGTAAGAAATCGAAAATTCTACCTCTGAGTGGCAAATAGACTTGTGTATTACTTCGTAAACAAGTAAGATGTTACAAGAGGTGAAGTGTTAATGGAACGATTACAAAAAGTGATTGCTCACGCAGGTGTAGCATCAAGACGTAAAGCTGAAGAATTAATCGGCCAAGGCCGAGTGAAAGTAAATGGAAAAGTTGTAAGAGAATTGGGCACGAAAGTAGGTCCTAACGATAAAATTGAAGTAGACGAAGTGCCGGTAGAAAGCGAAGCGCCCGTTTATTTTATGTTATACAAACCAAGAGGCGTCATTTCAGCTGCTAACGACGACAAGGGAAGAAAAACAGTCGTTGACTTCTTTCCACATGTAGAAGAAAGAATTTATCCGATTGGACGTCTGGACTATGATACGTCGGGTTTACTTCTTTTAACAAACGACGGTGAATTTGCCAATCAGCTAATGCACCCTAAATTTGAAGTGGACAAAGTGTATGTGGCTAAAATTAAAGGAATTCCAAGTCGTGAAAAAATCAGACAGCTGCAGCGCGGTGTGATGCTTGAGGACGGAAAAACAGCACCAGCTCGTGCGAAAGTTCTTTCTATTGATAAAAGCAAGCAGACGGCAATTGTGGAATTGACGATTCACGAAGGGAAAAATCGTCAAGTACGTCGTATGTTCGATGCAATCGGACATTCTGTCTTAAAATTAAAACGTGAGCGCTACGGACCTTTAGATTTACGCGGATTAAATGCAGGAGAAGCTCGTGAGCTTACAGCGCATGAAGTCAAACAATTATATTCAATGTCTCAAACAGGTAAGTAATTTTCACTTACCTGTTTTTTTTTATGAAAAATGTCGTGAATTAGAAAAACAAGCAAGGTTTTTTGAAAAAATGTCGAACTTGTAGAATGAGAGGAAGACTTCACAGAAACGTCGAAATATTATCGGAAAGCCACTACCAAAAAAATGATATAATGGTAGAAAAAAAGCGTATTGAAAGCGGTTAAAAGGAGTTCGTGCCATGAAAAAAAAGCGCTTGATTATTCGAACAGTGATATTAGCAGTTTTGCTGTGCGCGGTTGGATATACCCTTTATGCTCAATTTTTTGCTGATAAACAAAAGGTATCGGTAGGAGATAAGGCACCTGACTTTATATTAAGAGATATTAATGGAGAAACTCATCAGCTATCAGATTACAAAGGTAAAGGAGTTTTTTTGAATTTTTGGGGAACTTGGTGCAAGCCCTGTAAACAAGAGATGCCTGCTATGGAAAAGCAGTATGCAGCATATAAAAAGCAAGGCGTTGAAATTTTAGCTGTTAACGTTGCAGAAACGAATATAGCGGTAGAGCAGTTTGCTAAACAATACGGGCTATCGTTTCCAATTTTGATGGATAAAGATTCACAAGTTTTGGGTGCGTACGGAATAGATCCTCTTCCGACTACATTTTTAATTGATAAAAACGGAAAGATTGTAGACAGCTTTATTGGCGGGTTGGAAGAATCTAAAATAAAAGAATATATGGAAGAAATTAAACCATAGGGAGTGTTGACAATGAAACACGTGAAATGTGAGTGTGGACACGTTAACCCGCATGGTACGATTTTGTGTGAAGCCTGTGGTAAGCCGATTGCAGAAGAAACGACTGATAAATTAGTAGATATGCGTTATGAAGGAAGCGCAAGGCGATCGCAAACGTACAATAAAACAGTTATCGATAAAGTATGGAATTTTTTCTCTTCTGTAAAGGTAGGCATTTGGATCATTATTGTGACGCTTGTTGCGTCTGCAGTCGGAACCATTTATCCTCAAGAAGCTTACATACCACCTAATGTGACAGCCGATGAGTATTATCAAAAGGAATATGGATGGACAGGAGAGCTTTATTATAAGTTAGGTTTTCATCATTTATATGAATCATGGTGGTACTTGCTTTTAATTGCTGCTTTAGGAATGTCGTTAGTCATTTGCAGTTTAGATCGAGTAGTGCCTTTGTACCGAGCTCTAAAAAAGCAGAGTGTAACAAAACATCCAAACTTCTTAAAAAGACAGCGTTTATATAGCATTTCATCATCGTGGACGGATCAAGATTATGAACATGTAAAAAGCATGCTCAAAAAAAGAAGATACTCTATTCGTGAAGAAAACGGCAATCTGCTGGCTGAAAAAGGACGCTTCTCAAGATGGGGTCCATACGTTAATCATATCGGTCTCATTATCTTTTTACTAGGTGCTATGCTTAGATTTGTACCAGGTATGTATATAGATGAAGTTCTTTGGATCCGTGAAGGTGAAACAAAAGTTATTCCTGGGACGAACGGAGAGTATTTTTTGAAAAACCATCGTTTTACTGTTGAAACGTATGATAAAGATAGCGAAAGCGCCGTGTTTCAAGAAGCAATCGATCGTGCAGGGAATAATAAAGTAGCCAAAAAATATGAAGCGGATGTTAGTTTGTATAAGCGCGAAGGAAAGCTTATACCGGGAGCAGATCCAAAGTTAAAGAAAATAAAAGATTCAGAGATTCGTGTGAATCAGCCGCTTAAGTTTGAAGGATATGCCATGTACCAAGTGGATTTTAAGTTAAATGAATTTAGCTCTATGTCTTTCCATTTAACAGATAAAAATGCAAATAGAAACGTTGGTTCACTTACAGTAGATTTACATAATCCAAAAGAAACATATAATTTAAAAAACGGATATAAAGTCAAGCTCATGAGCTACTTTCCAGACTTTTTCTTTGATGATGAAGGAAATCCAAATACAAAGACCAGAGTGCCTAACAATCCTGCTTTTGTATTTAAAATGATTACGCCTCAGCATAAAAAAGGGGAAGTTGCTTTTGTTGGAATTAGAGAGAACTTGGAGCCGCTAGGAAATAACGATTATAAAATGACCTTTGCTGGTGTGGAAACGAAAAATGTAACAGGGTTAACCGTTCGCAGAGACTATACGCTTTGGTTTTTAGGAATTGGCGGAGCCATCTTTATGATTGGTGTAATTCAAGGGATGTATTGGAATCATCGCCGCATGTGGATTCAAAAAGTCAATAATGAGATATGGTTGGCCGCACATACAAATAAAAACTGGTATGGGCTTAAAAAAGAACTAAATGGTTTATTAGAATCAACATCTCTTACACAGCTGAAGGACTAAAATGATAAAGAAACAAAATAGGAGGAAAAAGCATGGATTACGCGAGTATAAGTAGTAATTTACTGTATGTGGCGTTTATTGCTTATTTAGTTGCAACCTTTTTTTTCGGAGGAGCTATTCGAGATAAGCGAGCAGCTCAAAAGAAAACAAAGTGGGCAACGTTTGGAATTGCGGTTACCATCATCGGCTTTATTGCACAGATTGGCTACTTTATTACAAGGTGGATTGCATCAGGCCACGCTCCTGTTAGTAATTTATTTGAATTTACGACGTTTTTTGGCATGATGCTTGTTGGCGCATTTATTGTTATTTACTTTATTTATCGTCTTAGCATGCTTGGACTTTTTGCATTGCCGGTGGCTCTTTTAATCATTGCCTATGCAAGCATGTTTCCAACTGAAATTACGCCGCTGATACCGGCTCTCCAAACGAATTGGCTGCATATCCACGTTACAACCGCAGCTACCGGTGAAGCCGTGCTTTCCATTAGCTTTGTTGCAGGATTGATTTATTTAATCAAAACGATTGACCAATCCAAGCGAAATAAAAAAGCATTTTGGCTGGAATTCATCCTGTATACGCTTATTAGTACGCTTGGGTTTGTAGCGGTGACGCTGGCTTTTAATGCGGCTCACTACGAGTCATCATTTAATTGGGTTAATAAAAGTGGAGAACAAGAGCAAGTCGTATATCATATGGTTCCGCTAGTGGGACCGCATCAAAGTGAGTGGACAGATGGGAACGATATACAGCCACTTATTGATATGCCCGCTATTATCAATGCTAAAAAATTAAATACGGTTATTTGGTCGTTAGGCGGTGGCTTTGTATTATATTGGCTGATTCGTCTTATTTTACGGAAGCGAATTGGAGCCGCGCTGCAGCCGCTTGTGAAGCAGGTAAACAGCGACTTGCTTGATGAAGTAAGCTACAGAGCAGTGGCGATTGGATTTCCTATTTTTACACTAGGAGCACTTATTTTTGCTATGATTTGGGCTCAGATGGCCTGGACGCGCTTTTGGGGGTGGGACCCTAAAGAGGTGTGGGCGCTGATCACCTTTTTATTTTACGCCGCTTTTCTTCATCTTCGGCTGTCGAAAGGGTGGCACGGTGAAAAATCAGCTTGGCTGGCAGTTGGCGGGTTTGCCATCATTATGTTCAACTTAGTGGCTGTGAACCTAATTATTGCAGGTTTACATTCATATGCGTAACCTTTAATAATAGAATAGAGGCTGAAATGAAGATATTTTAGTTGAAGGAAGATCCGAACGAATGAGATTCTTGATGGAGAATCTCATTCGTTCGGATTTTTTCATTGAGATGGTGAACGCAAGGTTCGTGTATGTAGGTGCTTATAGCCTTGAAACAAGCGATCCCTACTAGCTTCTTTATTTTATTTATTCAGCTGTAGATTACATGGATTTCGTTGCGTCTCAGCCTCTTTTTGGTAAAAAAAGCTGTTTTTCGTAAAGGTGTTCACGAATTGTCACATTGTTTGGGTATCATAAGTAGAACTCGCCGGTTTTTTTTTGTACACTAAGACTAGGAGGTTGAAAATACATGCAAAACGAACAAAGATTACTGCTAGTAGACGATGAAGATCGCATTAGACGATTGTTAAAAATGTACTTAGAAAAAGAAGGATACATCATTGAAGAAGCAGCCGATGGGCATGAAGCAATCGAAAAAGCGTTACACATAGATTATGATTTGATTGTATTAGATTTAATGATGCCCGGCATAGATGGTATTGAGGTTTGTAAACAAATTCGGGAGAAAAAAGCAACTCCTATTATCATGCTTACAGCTAAAGGGGAAGAAGTAAACAGAGTCCAAGGATTTGAAGTAGGTACAGATGATTATATCGTTAAGCCATTTAGCCCAAGAGAAGTGGTTCTTCGCGTAAAAGCACTGCTTCGACGTTCTTCTCAAGCAACGTTTATTCAGCCAGAAACGAGCGTGAAAAATCTTATTGTCTTTGATCACTTAACGATTGATAATGATGCACATCGCGTTACAGCAGACGGAAAAGAAGTTAACTTAACTCCAAAAGAATATGAATTATTATGCTACCTTGCAAAAACGCCAGATAAAGTATATGACAGAGAGCAGCTGCTGCGTGAAGTATGGCATTATGATTTCTTTGGAGATCTTCGTACGGTAGATACGCACGTCAAGCGTTTGCGTGAAAAGTTAAATCGTGTATCGTCACAAGCGGCGAAAATGATTGTAACCGTATGGGGAGTAGGGTATAAATTTGAGGTTGAAAATAACTGATGTTTTGGAGAAGTGTAGTTGGTAAACTATGGTTTACTATCCTATTGCTCGTCACGCTTGTTTTATTTATTTTGACTATTTTATTGCTTCAGTTTTTTGAAAATTATCATGTTGTAGATGCAGAAAACCGTTTAACTAAAACGGCTGCTAAAATCTCTACCATTGTGCAGGAAACGGACGATGAAAAACTAGGACTATCCATTGCTCGTGAACTTGCAGACCAAGCAAGTGTAGTTATTGTTCAAGACAAAGATTTTTATTGGCATTCCACACATCCTGATAAAGAAAATAAGAAAGCTATTTCGGCCATTGTTAAACAAAACGATCAGCTAAATCAAGTGGTTGAAAAAGGTAAAGTAATACGGGAAAAAATGTACATGACCACAAAGAAAGACACGAGTGATGAACCTTTAATGTTTGTTGTCGGTGTACCTTTAATGAAAGATAACAAACCGACAGGCGGCGTTTATTTGTATCAATCTCTTTCTGAAATTGAAGAACCCGCTCAATATACGACTAAGTTCATTTTATTGGCTGCAGGTATTGCTATTATTTTAACTACTATCTTTGCTTTTTTCTTATCCACTCGAATTACAGCGCCTCTTAGAAAAATGAGGCAGGCGGCATTTGAAGTAACAAAAGGCAACTTTGATACAAAAGTACCTATTTTAACTCACGATGAAATTGGAGAGTTAGCGATTGCTTTTAATCAAATGGGCAGGCAGTTAAAGTTTAACCTCAATGCGCTTAATCAGGAAAAAGAGCAGCTTTCAAGTATTTTAAGCAGTATGGCAGACGGTGTTATTACGTTTAGTAGAGACGGATCGATTTTAATTACCAATCCCCCAGCGGAGCATTTTCTTCAGACTTGGTATTACGAGCAGGATGTCAACAATCAGCAGGTGCCTGAGCTTCCAGCAAACGTTGTCCATTTGTTTCAAACGGTAGTAGAGACTGAAACGGAGCGAAGTGCAGAATTGAAAATTCAAGGGAAAACGTGGGTCATTTTAATGTCACCGCTCTATAATCAAACGAAAATTCGCGGTGCTGTAGCCGTACTACGGGATATGTCTGAAGAGCGTAAACTTGATAAATCGAGAAAAGATTTTATTGCAAACGTGTCTCATGAATTGCGTACACCTATTTCTATGCTTCAAGGTTATAGTGAAGCTATTATTGACGACATTGCAAGTACGGATGAAGAAAAGAAAGAAATTGCACAGGTGATTTATGATGAATCACTCCGTATGGGCCGGCTTGTAAATGAACTTTTAGATTTGGCGCGAATGGAAGCGGGACATGTGCAGCTTCACTTAGAATCTGTAGCAATGGTTGAATTTACAGAACGTGTTTTGCGTAAGTTTCAAGGATTAGCTAAGGAAAAACATATTAAACTGTCTCTTAGTGGAAAAATAGAAGATGAATTTGAAGCGATGATTGATTCAGACCGTATGGAACAAGTGCTGACAAACTTAATTGATAATGCTATTCGTCATACGGATGACTACGGAGAAGTAAAGCTGCATCTTGATAAAAGTCAATCCGAAATCCATCTTTCTGTTCAAGATACAGGAGCAGGCATTCCGAAAGAAGATCTTCCATTTGTATTTGAACGATTTTATAAAGCGGATAAAGCCAGAACGAGAGGGAAGTCAGGAACTGGTCTTGGGCTTGCAATCGCCAAAAATATCGTGGAGGCACATCAAGGGATCATTGCGGTTGAAAGTGAATTAAATGAAGGAACAACTTTCTTTATCAAATTGCCAAAGTAAAAACATGCTAAATAACAGTTTGTTCGGCTGAAATAATAAGAATAACAAAGAGATGTGATTCTCCACTGAATCACATCTCTTTATTTTTTCTATAAATAAGTCTAAAAGAGAAGGAATTGGCATATAGTATGTTTTGTGTGCAATGATCTACATAGGAGGTTCTTTCTTCATGATTGACGTGTTAAGAAGAATATTGGTTGTATTAGTAATGGGATTGTGTATAGGTCTTTTATTTTTGGGCGGGCAAATGGTAAAAGCAGAAGAGAAGCAGTGGGAGTGGCCGGTTGAAGGAGTCTTAACTGATATATTTGGTTCACGTCACGCCAAACACTTTGGAATTGATATAGCAGCACCTGTTGGTACACAGGTGTATGCTGTTGCAAAAGGAGTGGTGAGCCGCTCTTATTATTCAAATACATACGGACAGGTTGTTTTTATCAAACAAACAAATGGATACGAAACGGTCTATGCTCATCTAGAGGAACGTTTTGTTACAGAAGGAAATCGTGTAGCCGCAGGTCAAAACATTGGACGAGTTGGCAATACAGGGCGATCTTCAGGTGCACATTTGCATTTTGAAGTTCATCAAGGAAGTTGGAATCCGGATAAAACCAATGCAGTAAACCCACTTGCCAAATTGGACAATCAAAAACTATTGGCATACGTAAAAAGCGATTTAGCTGCCACGGTTTTTCAGCAGTTACATCAGACTTCTGATAACTGTATTCTTATCCATCAAGGAGATACATTATCTGAGCTCGCAGTCAAATATGAAGTAGATATGGATCAGCTAAAAAAGTGGAATCATTTAGAAAATACGATGTTAAATGCAGGACAAGTATTAAAAATAAGTCCATAAAAAAAGAGCCGCTCAGGCTCTTTTTTCTCAATGTCACAATTCAATACGCTGTATGGTCACAATTTCGCTTGTTTGTTTTAACGAAGCAATGACAGAATCATCTAAAAGTTTATCAAACGTAAGCATCATAATGGCTTCTCCGCCTTTTTGCTTACGGCCCACTTGCATGGTAGCAATGTTAATACGTAAATCTCCAAGTACTTTCCCTACATTTCCAATAACTCCGGGCTGATCACTGTGACGGATATAAAGAAGATGTCCTTCCGGATAAAAATCAATATCAAACGAATCAATATTAACAATTCGAGGTCCATAGCCGGCTATATAGGTACCCGTAATGGTAAATGTACGCTGTTCGCCTGTTACAGTAACGTCAATCATATTGGAATATCCTTGCGTATCTTCCGATGTTTTTTCACCAAATGTAATTCCTCGTTCTTTGGCAATCATAGAAGCATTGACTTCGTTAACAGGTGAGTCGATACGATGAGTTAAAAAGCCTGATAATAAGCTCCGTGTAATATAAGTGGTTTCCAAATCCGTCACTGTACCTCCGTAGGAGATAGAGATATGCTGAACAGGTTCTCGCATGCATTGAGATAAAATAGCTCCCATTTGTTTAGTAAGGCTCGTAAACGGCTGAATTTTTTCAAAAACTTCTTTAGAAAGCGTCGGTAAATTAATGGATGAGCTTACAGGATTACCTTCTAGAAAACGCAAAACGTCATGTGCCACGTCTTCAGCAACGTTAAGCTGGGCTTCTTTTGTAGAAGCTCCTAAATGGGGAGTTGTAATAACTTGATCAAAATGTAACAAAGGGTTATCAATCGGCGGCTCAACTTCAAATACGTCAATAGCTGCACCTTGAACATGGCCAATTTCTAAATAATGAACTAAGGCTTTTTCATCAATGATCCCGCCGCGTGCGCAGTTTAATAAAAACACGCCCTTCTTTGTTTTGGCTAACGTGTCATGATTGAGCAATCCCTTTGTTTCTCTCGTAAGCGGAGTGTGCACGGTAATAACATCCGCTGCTGCTAGTAATTCATCCAGGGATAATAGTTCTACGCCTAGCTTTTCAGCTCGGGAAGATGTTAAAAAAGGATCGTAAACGTGAACGCTCATATTGAAGGCTTTTGCGCGTTTGGCAAGCTCTGAGCCAATTCGTCCAAATCCGATAATGCCCAGGTGTTTGCGATTAAGCTCTGTTCCAACAAATGCTGAGCGGTTCCATTCGCGCGCTTTAACTGAAGCATTACCTTGGGGAATATGCCGAAACAAGCTAGCCATCATAGCAAATGTATGTTCCGCCGTTGAAATGGTATTTCCGTTCGGCGCATTAATAACGACAACCCCTCGTTTGGTTGAGGCTTCAATATCAATATTATCGACACCTACTCCAGCCCGGGCAACAATTTTTAAATTCGGCATTTTTGCCAGCAAATCCTCTGTAACCGTCGTAGCACTCCGTACTAAAAGCGCATCGTACGTATGCAAATCATTCTCAACTTCTTCAACTTTTTTTCGCGTAAGATTCACATGAGGAGCTTCAAGTAGTGGAGCAAGACCTTCATTGCTAATTGAATCAGCTACTAATACATTATACATGACGTGAACATCTCCCTTGGATTTTACTATCATCAAATATTTGATAATTTACCATGTTAAAAAAATTGTGTCAATTATCTTTTTCAAACTTTACGATTAGTTATCAAATACACTATTATAAACGTAAAATTGAAACTATAAATATGTCATAATGCTGTTGGTTATGCACTTATTTCCTTATTTTTCATATAAAAACAGTAATGAAGTTTATAAAATACATCAATTTAATAGGAATTAAAGAACTTCTTTATTTACTTTTAATTCGAGATAACATATAATAAATTCATAATTAAATATTGGTCTATCTTCGGGGCAGGGTGAAATTCCCGACCGGCGGTAAAAAACAAATTGTTTTGAGCCCGCGAGCTTATATGTAATACATACGAGCAGATTTGGTGAAATTCCAAAGCCGACAGTACAGTCTGGATGGGAGAAGGTGGAGGTTCAGCGTTCAAAACCTAATGTGATGAACGTTTATTAAATATGCCTGCCATGTCTCCTCTCAACGAATCATTTGTTGGGAGGTTTTTGCGTGGGGATATAAAGTTGAACCTTTCTTCTTTGAAGAGTGGATCACAAAGAAGGAGAGAGGCAAGATGCAACAAAGTAAGAAAACTCAAAAGCTGGTTGTACTAGGAATGTTAAGTAGTATTGCTTATATTTTAATGATGATTAATTTTCCAATTCCTGGATTACCTCCGTTTTTAACAATTGATTTTAGCGAAATTCCTGCACTCGTAGCAGCACTTGTATTTGGACCGATGGCTGCTGTTATAGTAGAAGGAATAAAAAATTTATTGAATTATTTAATTCAAGGAAGTGCTACAGGGGTTCCAGTTGGTCAAGTGGCGAACTTTGTGGCTGGTTTACTGTTCGTTCTTCCTGTATCATACATGTTCAACCGATTTAAAACGGCTAAAGGCGTAACGATAGGTTTGGTTACGGGTACGGTGGTAATGACGGTACTCATGGCTGTCTTAAATTATTATGTCTTCTTACCAGCGTATACAATCTTCTTACAATCGCCAGAAATGTCTAGTGAACAAGCACGTCAATATATCGTTGCAGGTATTTTGCCGTTTAACTTAATAAAAGGAGCAGCAACAGGGGTTATCTTTGTCTTATTGTTTTCAAAAATGAAGCAATGGATCACGCGTCGCATTGCTGTTTAATTCAATCGCTCTCCCGGGGAGAGCGATTTTTATATATAAAAAAACCTGCAGCATGTACACTACAGGTTTGCTCCACACTTATTCGAATTTATTAGCATCGCCTTCGAATTTTTCATCCGCTACGCGAATTGAATCCGTAGGGCAGCCTTCCATTGCATCCATCATATCATCTTCTAGATCTTCTGGAATTTCTACTACACCTTGGTTATCATCTAATGTTACGAATGCAATACCTTCATCATCATAATCATAAATGTCTGGTGCTGCTGCTCCGCAAGCGCCGCATGCGATGCAAGTATCTTTATCAACAATTGTATATTTTGGCATAACAAGACCTCCTGTAAAGTGTTCGAAAATTTCTCATTATATAATCTCTTCGCGAATCAAGAGTGAAATTTCTCCTTATTCATTGTAAAATGATTTATAAAACTTTTCAATAGAAAAGTCACTGAGAATGCTTATCAAATCAAGGTTTCTTCACTTACCCAAACGTTTTGATACATAAAGGAAAGAGCTGAAAAGCCTTTATCTCACATGCTATTGGTCACTTTTGGTACAATGAATGAGAAAGGAAGTTGACACCTTTGAATTATATTCAAGTTAGCATTTTATTTTGTATAAAACAGTTAAAAGGTGAGCGAACCGCCTATGGTATTTATCATTTATTAACAGGTAAAAAGTCAGCTCAAACGATTCAAGACGGAAAAATTTTTGGAATTTCGTTTCTTTTTCAGTCATTTGTTTACTTAGATAAACGGTCTTTTGAAACCTGCGTTGCATATTTAAAAGAACAGCAGTATATTGAAGAAACTGAAAATCAAAAGTATGTGATGACAGATAAGGGACAAGCACGCCTTGAAGATGAACTGACGGCTCGACCCTTTCATCCAGCTTTAGACGGATGGAAATTCGCAAGCAGTACTCAATTATTTTTAGCAAGAATCACTTTGTTCATTCAGACCTTATCAAACCTACAGTATTTTCAAAAAGGGTTTTTACCCATTTCCAAAAATCCTGAGGTCATTCAATGGGTCAAAACGTATATTATGTCTCAAAAGCAAACGCGTCAAGAGTTAGCCGCCGAGCTATTCGAAGAGCTCCGAACGTGCTTGAAAGGTTGTACGGAACGGGACGCGTCTCTTTTTGTTTTGCAGCTGACTGGATACCAAAGAGTAGGCTTTACAAAAAATCAGTTAGCATATCAATATGAACTCGATGAGCATTATGTTCATATTCAACTGTTAGGGGTTATTCACCATATCATTGAAAAAGTGAGTAAAAATAATGAACGCTTTCATGTACTTTCTTCTTTTTTACGTGATCTATATTTAGAATTGCCTTTGACAAGCTCGACGTTAAAAACGTATAGCTGGCTTCAAAAAGGCAAGACGCTTGAAGAAATTGCTTATATAAGGCGTTTAAAAGAAAGTACCATTGAAGATCATATTGCAGAATTAGCTCTATTTGTTCCATCTTTTTCAATCGATGCATACGTATCGCCTAAGCAGCAGGAAAAAATTATCGCAGCCTTTGAAGGTTTACGGACAAATAAATTAAAGGTGATAAAAGAAGAAGTAAAAGACGACGTTACCTATTTTCAGATTCGTCTCGTATTAGCAAAACATTTTACCTGATACTAAAAAAAGTGGTGTTTGATGTGAAGATAGAACAACTTCTACAGAAACAATTCGGCTATAGCCAATTTCGACTAGGACAAAAAGAGATTATTCAAGATATTTTAACAGGTCATAATGTGTTAGCGGTTCTTCCTACAGGAACAGGGAAATCATTGTGCTATCAGCTCCCAGCTTATTTGTTGAACCGACCGGTGCTGATTGTATCTCCTTTAATTTCACTGATGGAAGATCAAGTTCAACAACTAAAGGCAAGCGGAGAAAAGCGAGTTATTGCCTTAAATAGTTTCCTACAACAAGAAGAAAAACAACGAGCGCTAAAAAATTTAGCTTTTTATCGTTTTATTTATGCATCTCCTGAAATTTTGCAAAATGGTTTTGTAGTAGAAGCATTAAAGCAGGCAAAGGTAGGCCTTTTCGTTGTGGACGAGGCGCACTGTATTTCTCAGTGGGGACATGATTTTCGTTTAGATTATCTACAGCTAGGAGATATATGGAAGGAACTTGGCAGTCCGCTATGTCTGGCACTAACGGGAACTGCGACTAGGGAAGTAGTGGAAGATATTAAGCGCTACTTATCGCTTCCTGCTGTCAACGAGCACATCTATTCCATGAATCGAAGTAATATTGCGATGAAAGTTGATTTTGTTGCAAGTATTGAAGAAAAAAAAGAGAAGTTACTGATGTACGTTAGTGAACTGCAAGGTCCGGGAATTATCTATTGTTCCAGCCGATCTTGGACAGAAGCATTAACACAGCTTCTAAAGGAAAATGGGATACAGCGAGTGCAGTATTACCACGGAGGAATGGAACCGAATGAAAGAATGCTTGTTCAACAGCAATTTTTAGAAAATCAGCTTGATATCATTTGCTGCACAAGTGCATTTGGAATGGGGGTTAACAAATCGAATGTTCGGTTTGTTATTCATTTTCATACACCTACGCAGCTAGAAGCATATGTACAGGAAATTGGAAGAAGTGGACGCGATCAGCGAAACAGTATTGCGATCTTGCTTTATGCTGAAGGAGACGATAATTTTGCTCATTCTTTACTTGAAATTGAGCTTCCTTCTTCAGATAGCATCTTATACTGCTTGTCGTATTTACGAAACCATGATCAGGCCATTCCTTTAAAACAAGTAGAGTCTCACTTTCTTTATACAGTGGGTGTTCAAGAAACACATTGGCGATTTATTCGTTATTATTTGTACAGAGAAAATGTAGTGAAAAATGAACATGTTGAACCCTGGAAAATTCCTGAATCGCTGCATGAAACGATTGTTGCTGCTGTAAATAAACGTCTTCGAAACAAACATGACAAGTATCGTGCGATGAAGGGGTTTATTGAGACAAAAGAATGCCGTCGTCACGTGCTGCTTGGCTATTTCGATGAAACGGGAAAATCAGAGCTTGAGAACTGTTGCGATTGCTGCGGCCTGGATTTAGAAAACTATAAAGAAACAAATGGTGAGCAGGAGCAATGGACATTTCAAGGCTGGGAATTAGAATTAGCTCGTTTGCTTCGTCAAGGAGAGATATAATGGCAAAATCACAGCAAGAGCTTATTTCATCCATGACAGATGCAGAGCTAGTTAAAAATTTATATGTAACACAGCTGCTCATCTGCTTCATTGCTTTAGGCATCGGTTTTTTCACATTCGATTCATGGAATTCCTTTTTGCAGTTTTTTCAGCTGGATTGGTCTTCTATTTTATTGTACGGGGGAGGAACAGCTCTCTTGGTAGTAGGAGGAGATATACTTCTAATGAAATGCGTACCTGAGCATTTATACGATGACGGAGGGATCAATGAACGTTTATTTGCTAATCGTTCTGTTCCTCATCTGATCCTTATTTGCCTAATCGTTGCATGTTCAGAAGAAATATTATTTCGAGGGGTTATACAAGTTCAGTTTGGCCTCTTTTGGGCGAGTATTGTATTTGCACTCGTTCACATTCGATATTTAAAAAAGTGGTTTCTTTTTATTTCGGTTGTGTTTTTAAGCTTTTTAATAGGGTTACTTTTTTGGTGGACTGAAAATTTGTATGTCACGATTTTTACTCATTTTCTCATTGATTTTTTATTGGGCCTGCAGATACGAAAATCAAAAGGGGAATCTGCACAGCCAGAAGAACTAATTCAGTAAAGTTAAGGAAACAGCCATTATTTTCAGTACTACCCACATAATCTTTTATGTTCCCTCATATGTTGTACTAGCATACGAGGGGGTGGAATGATGGAAAACAAAGTGATAGACTTTGAAAGCGATGAAACACTTCAATATATATTAGCGAGCGTTATTAAAAGAAAAGAGACAGTTAATAAGCTGAAAGCTAAAGAGAAAAAATGGAAGCTTTTGTTTTTAGCCAGTGTAACGGCTGTTATTAGCTACTTTTTTTTCCTATTTCAAAGCGATTTTTTTACGACGTTTAGCGAATTTTTTTCATTTTTGTTAGGCAACATGGGACATTTGATGTTTCTATTGCTTACCGTCTCACTTTACTTTTATACTGTACAGCTGCAGAAAAAAAGCGAGAAAGCAGAAAAGACTTTCCAAGATTTGCGCTGTGAGATTATTAAAAGAAGCAAAGAGCTATGGGCGACGCCTGAAACATGGGAGCACCGAAAAGAAACGTTCCGCTGGATGCAGTCAACCTATGGAATTAATTTATATCATGAAAACAAATAGAATCGCATGAAAAAGCCTCTTTTTACATAGAAGTTTAGTGAAGGGGGTTTTTTTGTGAGGGATTGGTTTAACTTGCTGGCTGCGTGGTTATGCAGTTATTATATCAGCAGTTTAACGGCTGTAGGCTCAAAAGCTTCGTTAACCTATTTACTTATTCAAATGATTTTACATCCGTTAGATGTGTTTAGTGTTATAATCTTGTTTTTCACGGCTCTTTTTTGTCTGTCGACGGCAGTTCGTAAAGTGTTTCTGCAAAGTCGGTTGCTTCTAAAAGGCTATAAGGTAAAATGGCATGAATACCTTGTTTCATGTCTATGTGTGATAGGAATTTTATGGTTAAGTGCAATTGCGCTTTATCAAGTAGTAGGTTTGTTAACAATTGCGATAATTTATGCCCTTTCTTCTTTAAGAGAAACACATCGGGTATAAAATGAAAAGAAGGAGAATATATGGTTATTCTTTTAATGGTTTTAGCGTTAGGCATAGGCTTGCTGATTTTTATGTTTTCAGAAGCCCATCGTACACATGTGGAAGAAAGAACGATTCATTTATCAAGATTTCCTGAAAATCAGCAGCCTTTGCGCCTGTTTTTTATATCAGATATACATAAGCGAACAGTTTCGTCGAAGCTGGTGGAAAAAATACCGGGCGAAGTAGATTTTGTGATCATAGGCGGTGATTTACTAGAAGGAGGAGTCCCTTTATTACGGGCTCGTCAAAATATTCAACAGCTTAAAACGCTAGGACCCGTCTATTTTGTGTGGGGAAATAATGATTACGAAGTAAGTCAAATGCAATTGAAGCAGATGCTTACAGATGAAGGAGTTATTGCCCTTAAAAATGAGCATGTCTTTGCCGTTTCTAAAGATGGTACTACATGCCACTTTGCGGGGGTAGATGATTTATCAGAAGGTCAGATGAATCTAAAAAGAGCTGTTTCTTCCATTGAACCTGAGCAGCTTACCATTCTTCTAAGCCATAATCCTGATGTTATCTATTATGTAGATGAAGAATCAAAAGTAGATTTAATTTTGAGCGGGCATACACACGGGGGACAGATACGCTTATTTAATTTGGGTATGTATGAATTAGGAGGACTGAAAGAAAAAAGAAAGATTCCTCTTTTTGTCAGTAACGGATATGGTACAACCTCTTTGCCTCTCCGTTTACAAGCTAGAGCTCAAACGCATTATATCACTTTAAAAAGGAAAGAATAGCCTTGAACAAACTCTTTACATAGCATATACAAATTTTACACACAGGATAACTTATCCTATAATTCAATTAATAGATACAGTTCACGAAGAGTAGTTGGAGGTTACGTATGGCTCACGAAGGGAAGTATAATATTAAAGCCATCTCAAATATGGTCGGAATCCAGCCGGGAACTTTGCGCGCATGGGAACGACGCTATCAAATTTTAAATCCTGTCCGCAACGATTCGGGGCATCGGTTATATACAGAGGAAGATTTGCGGAAATTAAAATGGCTCACGGAAAAAGTGAGCGGAGGTTTTACCATCAGTCAAGCGGTTTCGCTATTAGAAACGGAAAGCAGTACAGTAGGAACGTTTGAAGAAGAAGGAGAAGTAGATTCCCCTCAAAAAATTAGGGATGAGCTGTTAACGATGCTTTTATCTTTTGAAGAAGGAAAAGCACAGGATTTAATTAATCATGCTTTTAGCCTGTATTCGGTAGAAAAAGTGGTTATTGATATTTTGGGTTCTCTACTCGTGACGGTTGGAGACATGTGGGAAAAAGGGCAAATCACAAGTGCTCATGAGCATTATACGACTCAAGTATTAAAAACGCGTATCAGCATGATTTTTTATTCGCTGCCTTCAAATGGCTTATTGCCTAAAGCGATTGCTGTATGCGGACCTAATGAGACACATGAAGTGGGACTCCTAGTTTTTACGCTATTTTTACGCCGTAAAGGGTTTGAGGTTATTTATTTAGGAAGCAGCATTGAAGATAAAGATGTTGAGTTAATTGTTAAAGAAGTAGACCCAACGTTTTTATTTATGTCATGCACAATGATGGAAAATGCCGAGAAAACACTAAATTTGACGAACCAAATGATAAAGAAATTCCCGCATCTCAAAGTAGGATTAGGCGGTTATGTGTTTGATGGTTTAGATAGCAAAAGAAAAGGCGAGGCTCAGCCGTTTATTTTAGGAAATACAAAAGAAGAGTGGAACAGCTGGCTAACAAAAAAATTAGCAGAAATTGATTGAGAATAGCTTGTCTTTCCTATCATAAACCTGTAAACTCGTAAGTAAACATCACGAACCGTTTTCCAAAAAATACATATACTGCATTATCGAACCATGTGGTTATGAGTGCAAGCGGGGAGGGACGCTAATGAGGCTTGAACGACTAAACTATAATAAGCTAAAAGTTTTTTTGACCTACGATGATTTAAAAGAAAGAGGGTTAACAAAAGAAGATCTATGGACAGATACATTCAAAGTAAAACAGCTTTTTCGTGAGATGATAGAGCAAGCTTCTCAAGAACTGAACTTTGAACCTACAAATTCTCTTTCTGTAGAAGTTTTTTCACTTCAAGCACAGGGAATGGTTGTATTTGTGACAAAGCAGTATGAAGAAGAAACCAGCTACGGTGAGTTCAATGAAGACGAGTTCGAGGACTTCATTGAAATGCAGGTCATGCTAGATGAAAGCGAAGACATGTTTTTTGAGTTTGATTCATTTGAAGATGTCATTCAGCTGACCAAACGCATGTCAAACTTTTACGATACGGATAGCGTGCTCTATTCATTTGAAAAACGTTTTTACGTGCTGTTGGATTATCACATGCTGTCACCGGCTGAAGTTGGGAATATGATTGCGGTTTTGGCGGAGTATGGAAATCCCTCTACAATTACAAAGCACCGCGTAAATGAATATGGAAAAATGTTAGTAGAAAAGAGAGCTTTGGAGTATATTAATTCTGTCTTTTCTTAACTGTTTAATTGAAATAATTACACCCGTGAAGGATAAAGCACTTTTATTAAAATAAGAGTGGCTGCACTTTCAGCTTGTACAAAGTTGTTGAAAGTGTTCTTTATCACCGGGTGTTTTTTATTTTTTTAAAACGATTAAAGCATACTAGAAAAGAGGCAGACTTAAAACATTGTAGCATACCTTGCAAAGTTATTGGAAGCGTTTTCTTAGAAGAACACAAAAAATACTAAAAGTTCGATATTTTCCTTTGCAATGTAAAACTAAGGGTGTATACTATGTCATGAAAGAAGCACCATTCAATTAAAAACGAATAATTTTCGATACATTTTAGGAGGTTTACAGATGGTAGCCGACAAGATGCAAGACAGTAAAAATAGTCAAGAAGAGAAGCATGATGTTTTAAAATCTACACAAACAGTGATACATAAAGCGTTAGAAAAACTAGGCTATCCTGATGAAGTGTATGAACTATTAAAAGAGCCATTACGAATGATGACAGTAAAAATTCCTGTTCGTATGGATGACGGATCAGTTAAGATTTTTACAGGTCACCGAGCGCAGCATAACGATGCAGTTGGTCCTACGAAAGGCGGAATTCGTTTTCACCCAAACGTAACTGAAAAAGAAGTAAAAGCTCTATCTATATGGATGAGTTTAAAATGTGGAATCGTTGACCTTCCTTACGGTGGAGGAAAAGGTGGAATTGTTTGTGATCCTCGAAATATGTCTTTTGGAGAATTAGAGCGTTTAAGCCGCGGATATGTTCGTGCGATTAGCCAAATTGTTGGACCAACAAAGGATATTCCAGCGCCGGATGTGTTTACAAATTCACAAATTATGGCTTGGATGATGGATGAATACAGCCGGATTGATGAATTTAACTCACCGGGCTTTATTACTGGAAAGCCCCTTGTCTTAGGTGGTTCACACGGCCGTGAAACAGCGACTGCAAAAGGAGTAACTATTTGTATTCGTGAAGCAGCGAAAAAACGAGGCATTGAATTACAAGGTGCACGGGTAGTAGTACAAGGGTTTGGAAATGCAGGAAGCTTTTTAGCTAAGTTTATGCACGACGCTGGCGCTAAAATTGTAGGGATATCCGATGCGTACGGAGCGCTGCATGATACTAACGGTTTAGACATTGATTATTTATTAGATCGACGCGATAGCTTTGGTACAGTAACGAAATTATTCAATAATACAATCAGCAATAAAGAGCTGCTTGAACTTGACTGTGACATCCTAGTTCCAGCTGCGATTGAAAATCAAATTACAGAAGAAAATGCCCATAACATTCAAGCGAGTATTGTAGTAGAAGCAGCAAATGGACCAACAACTCTTGAAGCAACGCGCATCTTGTCAGAGAGAGGAATTTTATTAGTTCCAGACGTTTTGGCCAGTGCCGGCGGTGTAACAGTCTCTTATTTTGAATGGGTGCAAAATAACCAAGGTTATTATTGGACGGAAGAAGAAGTAGAAGAAAAGCTTGAAAAAGTAATGGTTAAATCATTTAATAACATCTACGAAACCTCTACAACTCGAAAAGTCGACATGCGTCTAGCTGCTTATATGATAGGCGTAAGAAAAATGGCAGAAGGCTCTCGTTTCAGAGGCTGGATTTAAAAACAGAACAGCAGAACAATTGCGTAAATAGAAAAAATCTCCTATCATTAATGAGGAGATTTTTTTGTTTTACACTGCGTTAAAATAAAAAAAGGTGCGTTTACAACTGAAGGAGTGACAGGCATGAAGAAAGAAAAAGTAATTATTGTTGGGGGAGGACCATGCGGCCTTTCAGCGGCTATTGAGCTTCAACATACAGGTATTGATGCCCTTGTAATTGAAAAAGGAAATATCGTGAATGCCATTTATAACTATCCGACCCACCAAACGTTTTTTAGTTCGAGTGAAAAACTAGAAATTGGGGATGTCCCTTTTATTACGGAAAATCGTAAGCCTGTGCGCAACCAAGCTCTTGCTTACTACCGAGAAGTGGTGAAGCGCAGGCAAATTCGAATTCAGCCGTTTGAACGTGTCTTGCAAGTAGACAAACAAGCGGAAAACCAATTTATTGTCACAACATCTAAAGAGACGTATGAAGCGGAGAATGTCATTATAGCTACGGGCTATTACGATCATCCTAATTATATGAATGTTCCTGGTGAAGAGTTATCAAAGGTATTTCATTATTTCAAAGAAGCGCATCCGTACTTTGATAAAGATGTAGTCGTTATAGGCGGAAAAAACTCTAGCGTCGATGCAGCTCTGGAATTGGTGAAGTGTGATGCAAGGGTGACGGTTATTTATCGTGGCTCAGATTACTCCCCTAGCGTAAAACCTTGGATATTGCCTGAATTTGAGGCACTGGTTCGAAATGGAACAATTGGGATGCATTTTAATGCTCATGTAACGAAAATAACGGATGAAACGGTAACATATGAGCAGGAAGGGAAAGAATCTACGATTCGTAACGACTTCGTTTTTGCGATGACTGGCTATCATCCTGATCATTCGTTCTTAACAAAAATGGGTGTGGAATTAGATGCTGAAACAGGCCGCCCTTCTTTCAACGAAGAGACAATGGAAACAAACGTGGAAGGAATTTATATCGCTGGTGTGATTGCTGCAGGAAACAATGCTAATGAGATTTTTATCGAAAATGGACGTTTTCATGGAAAATCCATTGCTTCTCATATTATCAACAAAAACAACGCATAGGCTTCTATGCGTTGTTTTACTAATGATTAAATAGCTGCTGCAGCTCATCATGATTCGTTGTTACTTGGAGAGCAACTAACAGTTTAATGCGTGCTTTAGGACCATTTAAGCCATTTGAAAAAATAACGCCCATCTCTTTCAACTGCTTGCCGCCGCCTTCATATCCATATACATCTTGAGCAATTCCATTAAAACAGCGAGAAACGAGCACGATGGGTATCTTTCGCTTCAAAAGCAATTGAATGCCTGGAATTGTGAGAGGGGGTAGATTTCCTTGACCGAGGGCTTCAATTACAAGTCCATCAACATTCATTGAAGCCACTGCTTGAAACAAGTGGTCGTCCATACCTGCATAAGCTTTTAATAAGGTGATTTGTTTATCTATTTGATTAACAGGATAAAATTCATGTTCTGTAGGCATGTGGTGAAAAGATACGCCGCGTTTTGTAATTAATCCTATTGGTCCATACTGAGGACTTTGAAATGTCGCCACGTTGCTTGTGTGGGTCTTGGTCACATTTTCAGCGGTATGAATTTCATCGTTCATCACAACTAAGACACCTTTTCCTTTTGCACCGTCACTAATAGCCACCCGAACCGCAGATATAAAATTATAAGGACCGTCTGAACCAATTTCATTGCTTGATCTCATGGCTCCAGTTAAGACAATTGGAATATCTGTATGCACTGTTAAATCTAAAAAATAAGCGGTTTCTTCCAGGGTGTCCGTACCGTGAGTTAACACGACTGCATCAATTTTGCCTTCATTAATTTTATCGCGTATTTTCTTTGAAAGTATAAGCATTTCCTTAGGAGTAATGTGAGGAGAAGGCAGATGAAATGCTTCTTCTACGATTGCATTGGCCATACCTGAAACAGATGATGTTGAGCGGTGAAGCGGGTTTTGAATATCTGGTGTTACCGATCCAGTTGCCATGTCTTCTTTCATAGAGATTGTGCCGCCGGTGTGAAGAATATAAACAGTTTTCATAGAGAGCTCCTTTCAATTTTTCATATAAGTATGATACATTTTTTGGTATACTTGTTTAAGGTCTTTGTTAGGCTTTGTAAATCGACAGCAAGTTATGTGAGCATTTACATATAAAGATAAGGACATTATAGACGGAGATTTTCATCCTAAAGATAACATGTTACTATTAAAAAAAATAGAGGAGATGAGGCGCTATTTATGTTGGCGATTGTATCTGCAGGCATTGCGCCAGGATTGGCATTGTTAAGTTTTTTTTATTTGAAAGATGAATATGAAACTGAGCCTATTTCAATGGTATTAAAAACATTTATTTTTGGAGCAATGCTTGTTTTGCCAATTATGTTTATTCAATATGTATTTGGTGAAGAACACGTTTTTCAATCACCTTTTCTTCAAGCATTTTTTACGACAAGCTTTTTAGAAGAATTTTTCAAATGGTTCATTTTATATTTCACGATTTATCAGCATGTGGAATTTGATGAGCATTATGATGGAATTGTTTACGGAGCAGCTGTTTCATTAGGTTTTGCTACCGTTGAAAATATTTTATATTTATTTGCAAATGGTTTAGAATCAGCGCTAGGAAGAGCCTTTTTACCTGTATCTAGTCATGCTTTATTCGGCGTCATTATGGGGTATTATTTAGGGAAAGCAAAGTTTTCTGAAGGAAAGGAAAAAACGAAGTGGACGCTGTACTCCGTATTTGTGCCGCTCATTTTACATGGAACATATGATTATATTTTAAAAACAATGGATCATTGGGTATTTATTATTATTCCATTTATGATTTATTTATGGTGGCTGGCATTAAGAAAAGTAAAAAAGGCCAAACAGCCATCGATTGTCTAGGCTCAGCTTGTAAATCTTTTTTGAGAGATTTATGAGCTGAGTTTTTTTCATTTCGGTAAATTTTGCGCATCTTGTATAAAAAAACAACCTTTACAAAAAATACTCCTATCATCTTATCAGTTACATACGATGTAGGAGGTTTTGTCATGTTATCATTTCGATGTTTTAAAAAGTATGCATGTCTCATATGCATATGTTCATTTATTGCAGCGTCCGTGGTGAGTCCAAAGGCCGCTCACGCGTTTTCAAATCAAGTCATTCAACACGGAGCAGTTGGAGATGATGTTATTGAGCTGCAGTCGAGACTTCAGTATTTAGGTTATTATAACGGGAAAATTGACGGTGTATTTGGATGGAGCACATACTGGGCACTGCGCAATTTTCAATATGAATTTGGCATTAAAAAGATTGACGGTTTAGCAGGCTGGCAAACAAAGATTAAATTAGCCAACGCAACAAAATATCACGAAAACTATGTGAAAAATCAAATTAGAAAAGGGAATAAGTTTACGCACTATGGCGGTCAGCCTCTTGATCAACAGTCTAAAGGAAGCGGTAGCAGTGGGAAAAGCAGGGGGAACAATGGTCAGCAAAAAGCACAAAGCGGATCTTCTCAAGCAAAAAAACCTGCCAGTCAGCCGCAGCGTAATACGTCTAAAGGAAATTCTGAACAACAGAAAGAAAAAGCACAAAAGCCAACAGCGGTGAATGTACCAAGCGGCTTTTCACAAAATGATATTCAGCTCATGGCAAATGCCGTGCATGGTGAAGCACGGGGTGAACCATATAATGGCCAAGTAGCCGTAGCGGCCGTTATTTTGAACCGAGTTAACAGTCCGTCATTTCCAAATACAGTCGCTGGAGTTATTTTTGAACCGCGTGCATTTACTGCCGTAGCAGATGGACAAATCTGGCTTGAACCCAATCCAACATCTAAAAAAGCGGTTATGGATGCGATTAACGGATGGGATCCTACTGGGAATGCGATTTATTACTTTAATCCGGATACAGCAACAAGCGCATGGATTTGGTCACGTCCTCAAATTAAGCAAATCGGGAAACACATTTTCTGTCGATAAAGAGAGGTGAAGGAAACATGATTCGCACAATTTTAATTGTATTATTAGCTATTGGTGTTGTAGGTGTAGGGTATTGGGGGTACAGCGAACATCAAGAAAAAGATGCTGTGCTGCTTCAAGCCGAGAATACGTATCAACGAGCATTTCATGATTTGTCATATCAGCTAGATTTATTAAATGATAAAATCGGTGGCACGCTCGCCATGAGTTCGAGAGATCAGCTTTCGCCCGCGCTTGCAGAAGTATGGCGTTTAACTTCTGAAGCTCATAACAATGTAGGACAGCTGCCTTTATCGCTTTTACCGTTCAATAAAACAGAAGAGTTTCTTTCAGATGTTGGTGACTTTACGTATAAAGTGGCGGTAAGGGATTTAAGCAAATCCCCCTTAACAGATAAAGAGTATAAAACGTTAAATTCGCTTTATGATCAGTCAGGCGAAATTCAAAATGAAATGCGCCAAGTACAGCATCTAGTCATTGATAATAACTTGCGCTGGATGGATGTTGAGCTAGCCTTAGCGACAAAAGAAAAGCAAGGGGACAATACGATTATTGACGGATTAAAAACCGTTGAAAAAAGTATGGATTCTTTTGCCGAAACAGATTTAGGCGTTATGAATGCAACGAATGAGCAGGAAAAAAACGCTTTTCACCAATTAAAAGGTAGAGAAGTTAGTGAAGATGTTGCAAAACAAGTGGCGCGTTCGTTTTTGAATTTAAAAGGAAATGAACAAATTCATATTGTAAAGAGCGGAAAAGACGCTGATTATGAGGCGTACAGCTTAACCATTACAGATCCAAAGACTAAACAAGAGACGTATATGGATATTACACAAAAAGGTGGATATCCGCTTTGGGTGCTCGAAGATCGAGATATTAAAAAACAAAATATTAGTTTAAACGATGCTATGAACAAAGCGAATAAGTTTTTAAAAGATCATCGTTTTGAAAGCCTAGTGATGGCTGAAAGTGCTCAATACGATAACATGGGAGTCTTTACATTCGTAGAGCAAACGGAAAGCGGAGTTCGGATTTATCCGGATTCAGTTAAAATGAAAATGTCTTTAGAAGATGGATCTGTGATTGGTTTCTCAGCTAAAGACTTCTTATTAAAACATCGTACGAGAGATATTCCAAAACCTAAAATTTCGAAAGAACAGGCAAAAACCAAGCTGAACTCGAACGTAAAAGTGATGGAAGACCGCTTGGCAATTATTACGAATGATTTAAACGAAGAAGTGCTATGCTATGAGTTTTTAGGGACAATAAAAAATGACACGTATCGAATCTTTATCAATGCCGATACGGGTTTTGAAGAAAAAGTCGAAAAACTGCAAAACTCAGAACCTTTATATAATGAAGTGTAAAGTTGATAAAAACCGGTGTCTATAGACACTGGTTTTTGTGTTTTTTAATATTTTATTGAGTCTAAATAACTAATTTTTATTTACAAAATAAACATATTTGACTATGTTTGAATAAAGGGAAAAAGTGTATATAGTGGAACTGAAGGAGAGAGAAGATGATAAAAGCGGGAATGAGGTTGACGTTAGAGAGCGGGCACAGAGAGTCTACATTACAAAAAACATATCGATGTAAGGTAGTTGAGTTTACGGAAGAAGTGATTTATATTAGCTATCCGCTAAATGAAGAAACGCAGCGAAGTGCTTTTTTACTAAAAGGTACAAAATTGTTTGCCACGTTTATTGGATACGATCAAAATGTATATACCTTTCCAACTGAAGTAACAGGGCGTGAAATAAAAGGCATGCCTGTTGTGAAGCTCTTTTACCCGGGCGATAAAAAGTTAAAATCGATCCAAAGAAGAAATTTTTTCCGTGTGCCGCTTACAGTGAAGGCGGTGGTAGAAAGTGAACAAGAACAGCAGAACGTAATGGAAATCATGACTAAAAACATCAGTGCAGGTGGAATAGCCGGCTCCTTCCATCACTCGCTGCTTTTTAATGAGAAAGATTCGGTTGTTGTACGATTAAGTCTTCCTAATCGTGAGGGAGCTTTGCTGCATCTTGAATTAAAAGGGGAAGTTGTACGAATTACCGCCCCGACTTCTTGTAAAGTAGGTCAGCTATCTATTAAATTTATGGGTATGGAAAAACAAACGAAAGAAATGATGATTCGTTATACCTTAAAGCGTCAGCTCGACCTAAGAAGAAAAGGACTTCTTTAGCGTATAAAAAAAACTTCTCTTTCCTAAACTGTAAGCAAAGGTATTACTTCTTACAAAAGGAGAAAAAAGGTGAATCGAGTAGAACGAATTTTAATTAAATTAGTGGTTATTCAATTTGTATTTTTAATAATTGCTCAATGTATTTTACTATCTAGCAGTCACAGTACATATTTCTCAAAGGTTATTCAGTATGAGGGAGTGAGCAAAAATAATTTTAATAAAATTATTGAAACATTCGACCAGTAGTCGGACGTATGGTAGAATAACTAGGAAAGAAACATGCAGTGAACACCAGGCAGGAGAAGACCCCCTGCTCTTTTTTTCGTTTATAAACGTTTCATATAAAATGGCTCATTGTATAAAAGATGAAAGTGGTTTGTTCCTGTTTTGAAATTAAGGGAGGCACTTATGGAAAAACAAATTTCAATCGCAATTGACGGTCCTGCAGCTGCTGGGAAAAGTACAGTGGCAAAGATTATAGCAGAAACCTTATCATATATTTATGTTGATACAGGAGCGATGTATCGTGCTCTAACGTATCAAGCGCAGAAAAACCAGGTAGATTTACAAAATGAAGAAGAGCTATTGCATTTACTTAACGAAACAGTAATCGATTTAAAGCCGTCTGAATCTGGACAGGTAGTCATCTTAAATGGACAGAATGTTACAAGTGAAATTCGTTCCGCAGAAGTAACTAACTCTGTATCCATCGTAGCGAAACATCGTGCAGTTCGTGAAGAGATGGTAGCGAGACAGCAGGGCCTTGCTAAAGATGGAGGCGTTGTAATGGATGGACGTGATATCGGTACACACGTGCTTCCTCACGCAGAAGTTAAAATCTTTTTATTAGCGTCTGTGGATGAAAGAGCACAGCGACGCCATGACGAAAACATAAAAAAAGGTTTTGAATCAAATTTAGAACGTTTAAAAGAAGAAATTGCCCGCAGAGACAAGCTGGATTCTGAGCGCGAAGTAGCACCTCTTAAAAAAGCTGAAGATGCAATTGAAATCGATACAACTTCCCTATCGATTGAAGGAGTTGTAGAAAAAATACTTTCTATTACAAAAGAAAGGATTGGATGATTTTGAGCTTTTATATGTTTGCACGTGCCATTGTAAAAGGCATTTTAACACCAGTTTATCGTTATGAAGTAATCGGTGCAGAAAATATCCCTTCAGAAGGCGGAGTTTTGCTTTGTTCAAATCATATTGACAACTTAGATCCGCCTACTGTAGGTGTGACATGTCCAAGGCCTATTTCGTTTATGGCAAAAGCAGAGCTGTTTAAAGCACCTTTTCTGAAGACGGTTCTGCCAAAGTTAGAAACATTCCCCGTAAAGCGCGGGATGGCAGATCGTGAAGCTTTGCGCCAAGGGTTAAAGATTTTAAAAGAAGGAAAAGTGCTTGGATTATTTCCAGAAGGAACAAGAAGTAAAGATGGAAAATTAGGAAAAGGAATGGCTGGAGTAGGCTTTTTTGCTTTGCGTTCAAAAGCAGCTGTTGTTCCTTGTGCTGTTATTGGTCCATATAAGCGTTTTGCAAGGTTAAAAGTAGTGTACGGACCGCCAATTCAGATGGATGAACTTCGTGAACGAAAGGCATCAGCCGAGGAAGTAACCGAAGTTATTATGAAAAGCATTGGTGAATTAATTGAAAAATATCAATAGTTTGTAACCTTATGACTTGACAAAAGATTCTATTTATTAGAAGTTAGTAACAAAGAGAGTTTTTTCTATACAGAGCTATATACAATAATGATGAGCTAAAAGAGTGAAGAACTCTTACAAGGGAATACATATTGTAGATGGATATTGGAGGAGGAAAAGACGATGACAGAAGATATGAATCAAGTAGAGGTAACGTCATTAGAAGTAGGGGAAACAGTAAAAGGTACTATTACAAAAGTAGAAGAAAAGCAAGTGTATGTAGATGTACCTAACAGCAAACTAGACGGTATTATTCCAATTAGTGAATTAGCGAGCTTACATATTGAAAAAGCAGGGGATGTAATCCAAGAAGGTGCCGAAGTCGAAGCGAAAGTAATTAAAGTGGAAGACGATGTGCTTGTGCTATCTAAACGGGCTGTAGATGCTGAAAAAGCATGGGACGGTTTAGAAGCAAAACTTTCTTCAGGTGAAGTGTTTGAAGCGGTAGTCAAAGAAATTGTCAAAGGCGGATTAGTAGTAGATATTGGTGTAAGAGGGTTCATTCCAGCTTCTCTTGTTGAAACTCATTTCGTTGATGATTTCGCAGAATATCAAGATCAAACTCTTACAGTCAAAGTAGTGGAATTAGATAAAGAAAAAAATCGCGTGATCCTTTCGCATCGTGCAGTTGTAGAAGAAGAGCTTGTACAACAAAAAGAAAATGTTCTTGAGTCATTAAAAGAAGGTCAGGTTTTAGAAGGAACCGTTCAGCGCTTAACAGACTTTGGTGCGTTTGTAGATGTAGGCGGAGTAGATGGGCTAGTGCATATCTCTCAGCTTTCACATACGCGTGTAGAAAAGCCTTCAGACGTAGTAGCTGAGGGAGATACTGTGAAAGTCAAAGTATTATCTGTTGACAAATCAACGGGTCGTGTTTCATTATCTATTAAAGATACGTTAGAAGGTCCATGGTCCAACATTTCTACGAAGCTTCGCCAAGGTGATGTAGTAGATGGAACCGTTAAAAGACTTGTATCTTTTGGAGCTTTTGTGGAAGTTCTACCTGGAGTAGAAGGACTTGTACACATTTCTCAAATTTCACATAAGCATATCGGGACACCGCATGAAGTGCTTTCTGAAGGCGAAACAGTGACGGTGAAAGTACTTGATGTGAATGAACAAGAACGACGCGTTTCGTTAAGCATTCGTGACCTTGAGGAAGAAGAGCAAGAAGATTACGGTGACTATGAATTACAAGAAGAGTCAAAAGGCTTCCAATTAGGTGATATGATTGGAGATCAATTAAAAAAATTAAGATAAGTAATGGTGATGATTTGTGAGCAGAGCAAAACGTAAAATTGATCACATTCATCATGCGATTCAAACGGGACAGCATCGGCTGCATGGGCTAGATGATATTCGCTTCGTTCATAATAGCTTACCAAATACAGGTGTGCACGATGTTCATATTGATACAAAAATTGGCGAACTTTTGTTAAGTTCGCCAATTTTTATAAATGCTATGACGGGCGGAGGCGGACAAGAAACGGAACGGATTAACCGTTCGTTTGCTCAAATTGCTCATCATGGTCAATTAGCAATGGCCGTTGGATCGCAGATGGCTGCGATTAAAGATGAAAAGGAAGAACAATCATACAGAGTAGTGCGTCAAGAAAACCCTAACGGAATTATTTTTGCCAACCTAGGCAGTGAAGCTACAGTTGAACAAGCTAAAAAAGCGGTTGATATGCTTGAAGCAAATGGACTTCAAATTCATTTAAATGTTATACAAGAACTGGTCATGCCAGAGGGAGATCGTGATTTTACCGATGCATTACGTCGTATTGAACGCATTGTCCGAGAAGTAACCGTTCCTGTAATTGTCAAAGAAGTAGGTTTTGGGATGAGCGCTCAAGCAGTGCAAAAACTTAAAGATGTTGGTGTTGAAATCGTTGATATTGGTGGGTACGGTGGTACCAATTTTTCGAAAATCGAAAATGAAAGACGAGCAAAACATTTTCACTTCTTTAATGATTGGGGAATTTCCACAGCAGCTTCTTTAGCGGAAGTATCTCAGCACGTAGAAGGTATGTCCATTATTGGTTCAGGAGGTATTCAAACCTCTATGGATATTGCTAAGTCTATTGCGTTAGGAGCTTCTGCAACGGGAATGGCAGGATATTTTCTATCCATTTTAATGAAGTCTGGTTTAGAGGCAGTCGTAGAAGAGATAGCCGAGCTGCATGAGGAGTTAACGTTTATCATGGCTGCGCTAGGAGCAACTTCTATTGCTAAACTTCAGCAAATGCCTCTAGTTATTACAGGGGACACCCATAGCTGGCTGACTCAGCGAAATGTTTCCATAGATACATTTAATAACAGATGATAAAAAAGCATGCAGTTAACTGCATGCTTTTTTATTTCTTTAGAAGATGAATGATCGCGTTCTCATTAAAAAAACAAAAAATGTTGGCAGAAGAAGTGACAAAAAGCATGAAATCCCAAACGTTAGCCACTTATAATAAGTTAAATAAACAGAAAAATCAGAAAAAAAGAGGTGGCGTAATGAAAAAGGGACATCCTATATTTACAATTTTTCTTTTCTTTTTAGGCTGGGTTTTCATGTATGCAGATCGTAATATTTTATCTCCAGTTATGGGAGATATCGGTGCGCAGTGGGACCTTAATAAAGCTGAACTTGGGCTAATGTCTACGGTATTTTTTGCAGCGTATGCAGCTATGCAAATTCCAACGGGTTTTTTGGCAGATCGATTTGGTCGCGTTAAGATCTTAGTAGCTGGATACATCTTGTTTGGAGTTGCCACATTTTTTACAGGACTTACAACTACTTTCGGTATGTTCTTACTCATGCGGGCGCTGACAGGACTTGGAGAAGGAACGTATTATGGTTCACAATACGGAATTTCTTCAAGTATCACGTCTGAACGATACCGAGGTCTAGTGTCGGCGCTCATCAATAGTGGAATGGCTTTTGGTATATCGCTTGGTTTTATCGGTTCTACATACATTACATATACGTTAGAAAAAGACTGGCAGTTTACTTTTTACTTATTTGCTATTCCGACTATAGTAATAGCTGTTTTAATAGCTTTCTTTGTAAAAGATAAGCAAAGGGATCAAGAAAAAAATTCGCCAAATAAAGAAACAAAGCAGTCGCTAAAAGTATTATTTACAAAAAATCATATTTTCGTATACATTTTAATCTTCTGCTCTCTTTACGGATTTTTTGGGATGCTGACGTGGCTTCCTTATTATTTGCAGCACTCGCGCGGCTTAGAAGGGTCTCAAACAGGCATCATAGCATCTTTAGTACCGTGGGCGTCTATTCCAGGAGCAATCTTCTTTGGATATATATCTGATCGAATTGCAAATAAAAAAGCATTAATTGTGAGTTTGTCAGTAGCGGGCGCTTTATGTCAATTTTTTATTCCCTATACAGAGAGCTATTCTTGGCTATTAACCGGCTTAATTGTGTACGGTCTGATAGGGAAATTAGCATTAGATCCGATTTTGATTTCGTATATGGCAGATATTACTCCATCGTCCATGTACTCTAAAGTGTACGGTTTTTTCAACTTCAGCGGCATGCTGTCATCGATCTTTGCACCTTACATTACCGGATATTTTGCAGATAAACTTGGAAGTATGGAATTTGGATTTTATTTGTCAGGAGCACTATTGTTAGTGGGAGGAGTTCTCTTTTTGTTTACAGGAAAGAAAGAACGTTCCTATCCTGTTTCACATCCAGTTTTAAAATAAAAAATGCGCTGACTTAGTCAGCGCATTTTTTTATTTATGATCATTTAACTCGCGCGCTTCTTCAGGACTTTGCAAGCTGGTGGCTCCCGGATAGTGAAGTCCTTGATCACGGTCAGATTCAACTCGTTTTGATTCCTTTAATTTTTTCTCTTGACGATCTTTTCCCATTTTATATTCCCTCCTTTTTTCTGATAGGTTGTCCAAAATAAGGGGTTCTATTCTAAAACTCCGATTAAGTTTGCCAAAATTGATACATACTGATGACAGGTAGAGGAGGTGCCATATTCAGTGGACGGAATTTTCTTTTATTGGCTTTCGTGGATGGGATGGATTGTTGCGACTTTTCTTATGCCCAAAACACCTAGGCGTTGGAAGGTAGCAGCCATTATATTAATCAGTATACTCCTAAGCGGAATGAACATGCATACGGCTCAGTTTTCATGTAGCTACACCGCTTTGTTTTTAGTGGGGGTAGCGTGTATTTATGCTTCAGGCTACAGCAGGTTTCAGCAGTTATATTATGTTATTGTATGCGGCATTATAATAATTGCCTATGCTGGTTTTTGTTTACTTGAGCTCTATGATCCTGTGTGGATTTTTATTGATCGTAAGTGGATTTTGACTGGACTTATCTTATATATTTGCTTTATGGTGATTAAAGATGCTGAAAAAAGATTCGCAGCGATCATTTTAGGTGTAGTTGGAGGAGATTTTTTATACGCAGTTGTCATTCGAGATATTGCATCTTATGAAGTAGGGTCTCTTCGGACGCTCGACGTTTTAGCAACAGCAGTAGGAGCTATGTTTATTTGGGAGATGCTGGTTTATTTCTCTGCTTATTTAGATTTGTACGTGCTGAAGTCTCACAGGCAAAAGCAAAGTACTTACAAATAGAAGAAGAGATTTCGTAAAATTATATTGTTGTTACCGGTGATTTTTGATAAAATTGTTTGATTGAAAGAGTAATGCTTATTCAGCGGATAGGCAGTTAATCAGCTTGGTGTAAAATAGAGCTGATAAAAAGCCTGCTTTATCGCTTATGATCGATTAGTAGAGGTCATGCCACGCTGCATGGCCTCAATTTTTGAAAAACGAATGATCTTATTTATTTGTACATGTAGATAAATACCTTTAGTCGATTAAAGACTGGTTGCCTATACATAAAAAAGATCAAGGAAAGGGAAGAATCGTATGCCAAAACCAATTATTGCGATTGTTGGTCGTCCCAACGTAGGAAAATCAACAATTTTCAACCGAATTGTAGGAGAGCGAGTATCTATTGTAGAAGATATTCCGGGTGTAACTCGTGATCGTATCTATAGTTCAGGTGAGTGGCTGAATTTGGACTTTAATATTATTGATACTGGCGGTATTGATATTGGAGATGAGCCATTTTTAGAACAGATCAAACAGCAGGCAGAAATTGCAATTGATGAAGCGGACGTAATCATTTTTCTAGTGAATGGACGCGATGGAATTACTGCAGCTGATGAAGAAGTGGCGAAAATTTTATATAAATCCAAAAAGCCCGTTGTCCTAGCTGTTAATAAAGTAGATAATCCTGAAATGAGAGAATTAATCTATGATTTCTACGCACTAGGATATGGAGAACCGTTCCCAATCTCAGGAACGCATGGTTTAGGTTTAGGTGACCTGCTAGACGAGGCAGCTAAGCACTTTCCAAAAGAAAAAGACGAAGATTACGGAGAAGAAGTCATTAAATTTTCATTGATTGGTCGTCCTAACGTAGGAAAATCTTCATTAGTTAATGCTCTTCTAGGTGAAGACCGTGTTATTGTCAGTGATCTTGCCGGCACGACACGCGATGCCATTGATACAAAGTTTACAAAAGAAGATCAAGAATATGTTGTTATTGATACAGCTGGAATGAGAAAACGTGGAAAAGTGTACGAGAGTACTGAAAAATACAGCGTACTGCGCGCATTAAAGGCAATTGAACGCTCAGATGTTGTCTTAATTGTATTAAATGCTGAAGAAGGTATTATTGAACAAGATAAGAAAATTGCTGGTTATGCACAAGAAGCTGGAAAAGCTGTTGTCATCGTTGTGAACAAATGGGATACAGTAGAAAAAGATGAGAAAACAATGAAAAAATTTGAAGAAAATATACGTGAGCATTTTCAGTTCTTAACATATGCTCCAATTGTATTCCTTTCAGCTAAAACGAAAAAACGTACGCATACGCTATTGCCAATGATTGATCTTGCAAGCGAAAGCCATGCGGTGCGTGTAGAAACAAGCATCTTAAACGATGTGATTATGGATGCAGTAGCAATGAACCCTACGCCTACTCACAACGGCAACCGCTTAAAAATCTATTACACAACTCAAGTAGCGATCAAGCCGCCAACTTTTGTTGTGTTTGTAAATGATCCTGAGCTAATGCATTTTTCATATAAGCGTTTCTTAGAAAATAAGCTTCGTGAAGCTTTTGGATTCGAAGGAACTCCAATTAAAATTATTGCAAGACCAAGAAAATAACAGAGGATGTGATCGGCGTGGAAAGAATAGCTGTACTAGGAGCAGGAAGCTGGGGAACTGCATTAGCTTTCGTATTGGCGGAAAATGGACACGATGTTCGCATTTGGGGACATAGACAACAAGTCATTGATCAAATCAACGAGACGCATCAGAATGAAAAATATTTGCCTGGTGTAGAGCTTCCTCATCAGATTAAAGGTTTTACGTCATTAGAAAAGGCAATAGAAGGTGTTGAAACCCTTATTTTAGCTGTTCCAACGAAGGCCATTCGTGAAGTGTTGCAGCAGCTAAAATCCCTTACCGATGAACTATTTACAATTGTTCACGTAAGTAAAGGGATTGAACCGGATTCTCTTTTACGTATATCTCAAATGATTCAACAAGAAATTGATACAAAAGACATCGTTGTCTTATCAGGTCCGAGTCATGCTGAAGAAGTAAGTAGAAGGCAGCCGACAACCGTGACGTCAGCTTCAGCAAATATACAAGCAGCAGAAAAAGTGCAGGATTTATTTAATAATCAGCAGTACTTCCGTGTTTATACAAATCCTGATGTGATTGGTGTGGAAATTGGGGGAGCGTTAAAAAATATTATTGCTCTTGCTGCTGGTATCACGGATGGACTTGGATATGGTGACAATGCGAAGGCCGCTCTTATGACTCGTGGCTTAGCTGAAATCGCTCGTTTAGGTACTGTGCTTGGTGCCAATCCTCTGACGTTCTCAGGTTTAACCGGGATTGGAGACTTGATTGTAACGTGTACAAGCGTTCATTCTCGAAATTGGCGCGCTGGTAATCTTCTTGGAAAAGGCAAAAATTTAGACGAAGTATTAGAAAATATGGGAATGGTTGTAGAAGGTGTACGCACGACGAAAGCAGCTTACCAGCTATCTCAAAAATATGACGTGAAAATGCCGATTGCTGATGCTTTATATAATGTACTGTTTAATGATGTGAAGGCAAAGGATGCAGTAGACGCCCTTATGTCTCGTACTAAAACACATGAAATGGAAGATTTAGCGAATGTTTTAGGAGAAAAATTAAATTAAGTGCAAAGAAATATGAAAAAATAGGCAATTAGTGATACCCAAAATCATTTACTTGCATAAAATAACGTGTAAATAAAGATGAGTAGAACTGTTAGTGTGGGAATATTTAGTTATGGTCGAAGCGAAGAGCCCCCTTCGCTTCGATTTTTTTTATGCGAAAAAGCAGGAATTTGTCAATTTAATAGGAAAGTAATTACTATAGACCATGAATCGATGGAAGATAAATAAATAGTAAATTTAGAAAGTTCTATCAATATCCGTCTTAACTATAAGTCCTTATGTTATAATAACGGTGAAAAAAGGAGTGGATGCAATTTGTCGCCAGGTTTGTTAAAGATGTGGATTTCATTGGGTTCCATTGTATTTATGTTTATTTCGGTATTTTCTATTTACTTTAGTCGTTATAAAATTACGAACCGCGTTGGTAAAATTGTACTCGCTTTCATTGCCTATTCGCTCATGATTGTAGCAGGTCTTATTATGGTAATTGTTGTATTCAGCGGTCCGACAGATGCTTAATGTACATATGGTAGGGTGAGAAAAATGAAAAAATTCATGCTAACGTCTATTGTTGGGTTAACCATTTTTGTATTATCCGGTTGTTTGTACCCGGCGGAAAGAATGTCTCAAAATCAAGTTCCTTATAAAGATCAAGTTGCTTCCGTGCAAACGGCGGTTGATCAATTTAAACAAGAAAGCGGAGGCTTATTACCAATAAAAACGAAAGATATGGACACGCCGATTTATCAAAAATATCCAATTGACTTTACGAAAATTGTTCCTAGATACATGCAAGACGCACCTGGGAATTCGTATGAAAGCGGAGGGATATTTGCGTACGTACTTGTGGATGCAGAAACAAACCCCACGGTTAAATTATTAGACTTACGGATGGCGGATACGATTCAAGATGTTAACGTACATTTGAATATATACCGTCAAAATCATAAAGGGTACGTACCGTTTAAAGACGTCATCGCTCCCGGCGTATTCTCTATTAATTATAAAAAATTGAATATGAAAGAGCCTCCTGTCGTTACTAGCCCATATACAGGGAATAGTCTTTCTTTAATTGTTAATGGACAGGGAGATGTATTTGTAGATTATCGTCCTGATTTGTATGATGCCATTCAAAAGCATAAAAGCTCCTACAAACCTGGTGAAGATATACGAAAGCTCCTTGTGGAAAACAGTGATTTTGTACCTGCTTACTCTCTTCCTTATACAGTCAACGATAAGAATGAACCAATATTTTTTAAAAAATAAGTCATGAACCCCTTCTCCTTGAATAATATTCAGAGAGAAGGGGTTTTCTCTTTCTTGTACACCAATAATGATAATCAGAATGACTAAGTCAGCATGTGCATGAAAAAAATCATAAATTTTTCTATCAAAAGTCATATTTTAATAGGACAACGTCATAACTATATAGTGTCCTAATTTACTCTCGCAATGGATGTCATATTCCATGAACTCATAGATCGGAGGGGATCTTTTGGAAAAGGTGGATGTATTTAAAGATATCGCTGAACGTACAGGAGGCGATATATATTTAGGTGTGGTGGGAGCAGTTCGAACAGGAAAATCTACATTTATTAAAAAATTTATGGAGCTGGTGGTCCTGCCTCACATCGAGAACGAGGCAGAAAGAGCTCGCACACAAGATGAACTACCACAAAGTGCAGCTGGAAAAACGATTATGACAACTGAGCCGAAATTCGTACCGAATCAAGCAGTTAATGTTTTGGTAGATGACGGGCTAGAAGTTAACATACGGTTAGTAGATTGTGTAGGATATACGGTGCCTGGGGCTAAAGGGTACGAAGATGAAAACGGACCTCGAATGATCAATACACCTTGGTATGAAGAACCAATTCCATTTCACGAAGCGGCTGAAATTGGAACGAGAAAGGTAATTCAAGAACACTCAACGATTGGTGTCGTCATTACAACTGATGGTTCAATTGGAGATATACCTCGTCAAGATTACGTCGAAGCAGAAGAGCGCGTCATTAATGAGCTAAAAGAAGTAGGCAAACCATTTATCATGGTTATTAATACCGTACAGCCATATCATCCTGATACAGAAAAGCTTCGTGCAAAACTTAATGAAAAATATGATATTCCAGTATTAGCGATGAGTGTGGAAAGCATGCGCGATACTGATGTGATGAACGTATTAAGAGAAGCACTCTATGAGTTCCCTGTATTAGAAGTTAACGTTAATCTACCAAGCTGGGTAATGGTTTTAAAAGATAAACATTGGCTGCGTGAAAGCTATCAAGAAGCCGTTAAAGAAACGGTAAAAGATATTAAGAGGCTGAGAGACGTTGAACGGGTAGTAGAGCAATTTAGTCAGTTTGAGTTCATCGATCAGGCTCGATTAGCCGGAATTGAGATGGGGCAGGGAATTGCCGAAATTGACTTATACGCTCCAGATGACTTATACGACCAGATTTTGAAAGAAATCGTGGGAGTAGAAATTCGCGGAAGAGATCATTTGCTGCAGTTAATGCAAGACTTTGTTCATGCAAAAACCGAGTATGATCAAGTCTCTGATGCCCTTCGTATGGTTAAACAAACGGGTTATGGTGTAGCTGCACCTTCGCTTTCGGATATGAGCCTTGATGAACCTGAAATTATTCGCCAAGGATCGCGTTTTGGAGTTCGTTTAAAAGCAGTGGCACCTTCTATACACATGATTAAAGTGGATGTAGAATCAGAATTTGCGCCGATTATCGGAACGGAGAAGCAAAGCGAAGAATTAGTTCGTTATTTGATGCAAGACTTTGAAGATGATCCGCTTTCAATTTGGAATTCAGATATATTTGGCCGCTCTCTAAGTTCAATCGTAAGAGAAGGGATTCAAGGAAAGCTGTCTCTGATGCCTGAAAATGCGCGATATAAGTTAAAAGAAACGCTAGAACGGATTATTAACGAAGGATCCGGAGGTTTAATCGCGATTATTCTATAAGCATGTAACGTTAGGCTCCTCATAAAGGAGCCTCTTCTTTTTGGATAGATCATACAAAACTTTACATATATTGTGATAGATCGCGTGGTTATCCTATTCCTGCGTTATTTTCTGCTTGCTATGCCTTGTTCAATATGTTAATCTTTTAACAGAAATCGATCGATCATACTGTTTTCACTACATACATACGGCAGATGAATGAAAAACATTGAATTATTTAGTTCAATCGTTTATGATTAGGCTTGTCGATACATAGGTTATGTATAATATCCATTTGTTTTGTTAAAGAATGAGATATAACGAATTACTAGATTCCTTTTCTAACAAGGTTTTTAGTTATTATATGATCCGATTTTGGGAGGAGGTGAATGGCATGAACAAGACAGAATTAATTAATGCTGTTGCAGAAGCAAGTGAGCTTTCAAAAAAGGATGCTACAAAAGCAGTTGATGCTGTTTTCGATACAATCTTAGAAGCTTTAAAAGCTGAGGACAAAGTTCAACTTATCGGTTTTGGTAACTTCGAAGTACGTGAACGTGCTGCTCGTAAAGGACGCAATCCACAAACTGGCGAAGAAATCGAAATTCCTGCTAGCAAAGTTCCTGCATTCAAACCAGGTAAAGCTCTTAAAGATGCTGTAAAATAATATCTACATAAAATGGCTTTATTCATAGCCGTTGATGAAGAGCTTTGAAAGGTCGCACATTTGCGACCTTTCTTTTTTGCCTTTGGTATATACATATGCTAGAATTTTTTTCATAAAGTCGTAATGCAACGAATTGGAGGGCAACAACATGTCATCTGTAAATAAACCACAGATCGAACAAGCCGTGAGACTAATTTTAGAAGCAATTGGCGAAGATCCAAACCGTGAAGGATTATTAGATACACCAAAGCGAGTAGCTAAAATGTATGAGGAAGTCTTTTCCGGGTTGAATGAAGATCCAAAAGAGCATTTTAAAACAGTTTTTGGAGAAGACCATGAAGAGCTAGTGCTTGTAAAAGATATTCCTTTTTACTCTATGTGTGAACACCACTTAGTGCCTTTTTACGGAAAAGCTCATGTTGCGTATATTCCAAAAGGCGGACGAGTGACCGGTTTAAGTAAGCTGGCAAGAGCGGTAGAAGCTGTTGCGAAACGTCCTCAGCTTCAGGAGAGAATTACATCTACAGTGGCGGATTCTATTGTAGAAACATTAGAGCCGCACGGGGTAATGGTAGTAGTGGAAGCAGAGCACATGTGTATGACCATGCGAGGCATTAAAAAGCCTGGAGCTATGACAATCACTTCTGCTGTACGCGGAGTGTTAGAACACGATGCAAGTTCTAGAGCTGAAGTTTTATCACTGATTAAATCATAATGTGGATGATGAAGGAGAAGAGAATATGACACAAAAAGGAACGCCGGAGTATATTGTCATTAAAGCGGTCGAAGATGGAGTTAACGTAATTGGCTTAACGCGAGGAGCAGATACGCGATTTCATCATTCAGAAAAACTAGATAAAGGCGAAGTAATGATTGCGCAGTTTACTGAGCATACATCCGCAATTAAAATTCGTGGCAAAGCCGTCATTCAGACTGTTCACGGAGAAATTGAATCCGATACGAAAAAATAAGCAGGGATTTTCCTGCTTTTATTTATATTTAAAATAAATGAATAAGAACAGGAAAAACATGGTGAAACTAAAAGCAATATCTTAAATTACTGTCTAAGGAATCCAGATGGTATGTAGATGAACGGTGTTCAAGCGGATGAGCAGCTAAATGATTTAAACCGTGAAAAAGCTTCAAAAGAATTTAAAGGATATTTTATAATGTAATTATGTTATAATTGACACTATCGATTTGGAGTTAAAAGAACTTTAAACAAATAGTGATGGAAAGGGAGACAAGGATGATGAGCGTAAAAACCATCTATGATATTGTGGCCAACATGAAAGAACAGCTTCATGTTGAATTAAGTCATCCATATGTAAAAAAATATATTCATCATCCGCGTATTGATGAAAATAGATTACTGTACATGTGTTCGTTCTTAGATACTCTTTCAATGGAAGAAGAAAAAAAGAACAGCTCTGTGCTATCTGTGATGCTCGTTCAAACCGCACTTGATACCCACGATCTAGTCTCCACTCAAAATGTTAGCGGAAATGAAGGAAAGCTGCATGAGCGGCAGCTGGTAGTTTTGGCCGGAGATTATTACAGCGGCCTGTACTATTACTATTTAGCTCAAAGCAACCAGCTGAATTTAATGAAAGTTATAGCATCTGCTATTAAAGAAATCAATATCGCTAAGATACACATTTATAACAATCGCTCTACTAATCCACACGACGTTATGAATAGTTTTTTAGCAGCAGAATCATCGTTTGTAAGATGCTTATGTGACTATTTTGAACGTGAAGAGTGGAAAGAACTTTTAAAACATGCAGCGTATTTGAACGGGATATTAAAGCAATTAAAGTCATTACAGCATAAAGAGCCTACTCTCTTGCTAAACTATTGCAAACAAATTGGTATGAATCAAGAACAAATAAAAGAATACCTTTATTCGTATACTCAACAGTCTGTAAACATTGTTAGAGGATACTTACGAAGTGAATTTGTGATGAATAAGTTTTTAAGAGAGCACTTAGATGAACTTACATCTAGCTTAGAAGTGCTGAAAAATGTCGTAGGAGAAGGATAGAGATATGCAGCAATCAAAAGAACAGCGTGTCCATGGCGTATTTGAAAAAATATACAAAAATTATGATCAAATGAATTCTGTTATTAGTTTTCAGCGTCATAAGGCATGGCGCAAAGATACGATGAAGCGAATGAATGTTCAAAAAGGAACAAAAGCTTTAGATGTTTGTTGCGGAACTGCGGATTGGACGCTAGCTATGGCGGAAGCAGTTGGAGAAACAGGAGAGGCAGTTGGCCTGGATTTTAGTCAGAATATGCTAAAGATTGGTGAAGAGAAAGTAAAAAACTCACCTTTTTCAAATATTACCTTACTACATGGCAATGCAATGGAACTTCCTTTTGAAGATAATTCATTTGACTATGTAACGATTGGATTCGGACTGCGCAACGTGCCCGATTACCTTCAAGTGTTAAAGGAAATGCAGCGCGTCGTGAAACCTGGCGGAAAAGTGGTTTGCCTTGAAACGTCTCAGCCCACGATGATCGGCTACCGACAAATGTACTTGCTTTATTTTAAGTATATTATGCCTGCGCTTGGAAAGATGGTCGCTAAAAGCTATGATGAATATTCATGGCTTCAAGAGTCAGCTAGGGACTTTCCGGGTCAAAAGCAATTGGCTGATATGTTCCGTGAAGCCGGTTTGACAGATGTTGAAGTGAAATCTTACACAGGTGGAGTAGCAGCGATGCATCTAGGGTACAAACGATAAAAGAGAAAAAGCTTGTCCTACAGGTGCAACAGCCTGTAGGATAAGGAGTAAAGAATGAATATATAATGCAAGGTGAGTCCAATGAAACTAAAAATGATGTACGCTTTTTTGAATACGGATATTACCCTTATTGAGAAAGAACTTGAACAAACTGTTCATACCGATGAAACACTTATCACAGATGCTTCTCTTCACCTTTTACAAGCAGGGGGGAAACGAATTCGCCCTGTATTTGTTTTGTTGGCAGCTAAATTTGGGGATTACAACATCGACCAAATCAAACACGTGGCAGTAGCGCTTGAGCTGATTCATATGGCGTCCCTTGTTCATGATGATGTTATTGATGACGCTGATAAGAGACGCGGAAAACCAACAATTAAGGCAAAATGGGACAATCGTATTGCTATGTATACAGGGGATTACATCTTTGCTCGTGCGCTTGAAGTTATGAGTGAGGTTAAAGATGTGGAAGCACATAAAATTTTATCTAATACGATGGTGGAATTAACGCTCGGTGAAATTGAACAGATTAAGGACAAATACAACCTAAACCAAAACTTACGCGTGTATCTGCGTAGAATTAAACGTAAAACGGCACTGCTAATTGCTGCAAGCTGTCAGTTAGGTGCAATTGCAGCGGGAGCTCCTGAAGATATACATAAACGTTTATTTTGGTTTGGATATTACGTGGGAATGTCATTTCAAATTACCGATGACATTTTAGATTTTATCTCATCAGAAGAACAGCTTGGGAAACCAGTTGGCAGCGACTTACTGCAAGGAAATATTACGCTGCCAGTTTTGTATGCCATTGAAAATGCTGAGTTTCGAGATAAAGTAGAACAGCTTTTCGAGAGGGAATATGAGCAAGAGCTGATCAATGAAATTATTTCTGATATTAAATCTTCTAACGCCATTGAACGTTCATTTGAGATGAGCGATCGTTATCTGCAAAAAGCGATGAGCATTTTAGAAGAACTGCCGCCAAACAAGGCGAAAAAAACGCTGCATCAAATTGCGAAGTACATTGGAAAACGGAAATTTTGATTTATTTACTTTCATAAGTTGTAAACTGCTCGAAACAATGTTAATATCTTCATGAGGTGTGATTGCGCTTTCAAAACTTGTTTACATATCATGAACTTCAGGGGTGGAGAGTAAAATGATACAAAAAACGTTTTTAATGGTCAAACCAGATGGGGTACAAAGAAGCATTATTGGTGAGGTTATTTCTCGCTTTGAGAAAAAAGGTTTTCAATTAGTCGGAGCTAAGCTTATGCATATTTCGCAGGAATTAGCTGAAACACACTACGGTGAACATAAAGAGAAAGCTTTTTTCGGTGAGTTAGTGAAATTTATCACATCAGGTCCAGTTTTTGCTATGGTATGGGAAGGTGAAAACGTGATTTCAGTATCACGTCAAATGGTGGGGAAAACTAACCCTCAAGAAGCCCTTCCTGGAACTATTCGAGGTGATTATGGACTGATTGTCGATAAGAATATTATTCACGGCTCAGATTCACCAGAAAGTGCGGAGCGTGAAATCAGCTTATTCTTTGAAAGTGAAGAGCTGTCTTTCTATAAAAAAGACGCAGACGCTTGGATTTACTAATTTAGATAGCGCAAGGAGACGAATGAATTTTCATTCGTCTTTTTTATTGTTTTTATAAATAGGTCCTAGGCTATAGATTGCGAATATCTCTCTACATAAACATTTTCACAATGTATTCCGATATATTAGTAAGAAGATAAGCATATATAAAGGTTTTATTTCTTTATATAGCATCAACGTATAGAAATAAGAAAGGAGAGTCAAAAATGATAGATGAATACGACGCCTTTGTGGAGAAAATAAAAATAAAAACAGGCATTGATTTATCACTATATAAGCAGTCTCAAATGCAACGCCGCCTTACCTCCCTATATGAAAAAAAAGGTTTTTCTAGTTTTTTTGAATATTATCGAGCAATGAGCAGTAATAACGAACTGCTTGAGGAGTTTTTAGATCGGATGACGATTAACGTGTCAGAGTTTTATCGCAACTATCAGCGGTGGGATATATTGGAGCAAAAAATTTTACCGGCTCTTGTAAAAGGAAAAACAGACCTGAAAGTGTGGAGCGCTGCCTGTTCAACAGGGGAAGAGCCATATACACTAGCGATGGTTTTATCAACATTTTTTCCTCTTTCGCGTATTTCTATATTGGCGACTGATTTGGATGAAAAAGTGATCGAAAAAGCAAAAATAGGCTTTTATGATGAACGTTCACTTCAGGAAATGCCTGTTTCGATGAAAAATAAGTACTTTCAACAAAGAGGAACCGGGTACTTATTAGATGAAAAAATCAAAAAAACAGTTGTTTTTCAGAAACATAACTTACTGTCAGACTCTTTTCCAAAAAACGTTGACTTGATTGTTTGTCGAAATGTGCTTATTTATTTTACAGATGAAGCAAAGCATGCTTTATATGAAAAATTTAGCAGATCTTTAGCACCTGGCGGCATCTTGTTTGTAGGTAGCACAGAACAGGTTTTTACTCCGCAAAAGTATGGATTTGAAACGGCTGATACGTTTTTTTACAGAAAAGTAAAGACCATTTAATCGAGACAACCAGAAGCGGTTTCTTAAAAGCTGAGGTGAAACTTTTTGTACATTCTTATGTTATAGTATGGTATAGTCATATTTAAAAATGGAAAAATTCTGACGAATAATACATATTAAGCGGAGGTACGATTATGCGATATTTAACAGCAGGAGAATCACATGGTCCACAATTGACTACTATTTTAGAGGGTGTTCCGGCAGGGCTTCCTTTAACAGCCGAAGACATCAATACAGATTTAGCGCGAAGACAAAAAGGTCATGGTCGCGGAAGACGTATGCAAATTGAAAAAGATCAAGCGGAAATTTTAAGCGGTGTCCGCCACGGCTATACGCTAGGATCTCCTATTACGTTAGCGGTAGAAAATAACGACTGGAAACACTGGACAAAAATTATGGGCATCGAGCCAATTTCTGAAGAAGAGTCAGAAGAAGTAAAGCGTAAAATCTCAAGACCAAGACCAGGGCATGCCGATTTAAACGGCGCTATTAAATATGGTCATCGCGATATGAGAAATGTATTAGAACGTTCTTCAGCTCGCGAAACAACTGTAAGGGTAGCAGCAGGTGCTGTGGCTCGTCAAATTCTTGCTCAGTTCGGGATTTCTGTAGCTGGACATGTATTAGAAATTGGCGGCGTACAGGCAAATCCGCCTCAATACAAAAGCTTAGAGGAACTTCAAGAAGTCACTGAAGCTTCTCCAGTAAGATGTTTTGACTCAGCTGTTGAGAAAGACATGATGCAAGCAATCGATGGTGCTAAGAAAAATGGCGATTCTATCGGAGGCGTAGTAGAAGTTATTATTGAAGGCGTGCCAGCAGGAGTAGGCAGCTATGTTCATTACGATCGTAAATTAGATGCGAAGATTGCTGCAGCTGTTATGAGCATAAATGCATTTAAAGGCGTTGAGTTTGGGATTGGCTTTGAAGCGGCTCGCAGACCAGGAAGCGAAGTTCATGACGAAATTCTATGGGATGAAAAGAACGGGTATACCCGTAAAACAAACAACTTAGGCGGCTTTGAAGGCGGCATGACAACAGGTATGCCAATTGTAGTACGCGGTGTAATGAAACCTATTCCAACGCTTTACAAGCCGTTAAAAAGTGTTGATATTGAAACAAAAGAAGCCTTCGAGGCAAGCATCGAACGTTCAGACAGCTGCGCTGTGCCGGCTGCAAGCGTTGTAGCAGAAGCTGTTGTAGCTTGGGAATTGGCTGATGCGCTAATCGAACAGTTTGGACAAGACCGAATTGATTTAATTGCTGAAAATATTGAGAAAATGCGTGCACATGCGAGGGAGTTTTAATGTTGCAAATTGATATTCAAACTTTATCCAAAACATATCCTCTTTATTTAGGCAATGGATTAATTGAAAAGCTGCCTTCTATTATCGAGAGTGTAAAACCTAATCTGTCGTCCGTGTTAATCATCACCGATTCAGCCGTAGATTCATATTATGGAGAAGCGGTTGTAAAAGCGATTAATACAAAGTTTAAAGTGGCTAAATACGTAGTGCCAAGCGGTGAACATGCAAAGTCATTTCAACATTACTACGATTGTCAGACATTTGCGCTCGAGCAGCAGCTTGATCGAAATGCGCTCGTTATTGCTTTTGGCGGAGGGGTAGTAGGCGATTTAGCTGGATTTGTAGCCGCTACTTATATGAGAGGAATTTCTTTTATTCAAGTGCCAACGACGCTTCTTGCTCACGATAGTGCTGTAGGCGGTAAAGTAGCCATTAATCATGAGCTTGGGAAAAATATGATTGGTGCTTTTTATCAGCCAGAAGCGGTTGTTTATGATATTGATCTTCTTAAAACGCTTCCCGAAAGAGAATGGCGTTCCGGTTTTGCAGAAGTGATTAAACACGCTTTTATTCACGATGAAGCATTTTATAAATGGCTTCAGCAAAATATACAATCGCTGACTGATTTACAAGATGAAAAATTAATTTATGCTATTCAAAGCGGTATTTTAGTCAAAGCATCTGTTGTAAAAGAAGATGAGACAGAAGCTGGCGTTCGCGCCCATCTGAACTTTGGACATACGCTAGGTCATGCGATCGAAGCAGAGTGCGGCTATGGACAAATCAGCCACGGAGAAGGCGTAGCGATTGGTATGCTGTTTGCTATGAAAGTCAGCAATGTTCTTGGAAAAAGTCAGTTCCCTGTGGACGACATTGCGAAATGGTTTGAAAAATTTGGCTACAAGACGTCTGTCCCAAACCATCTTTCAGCTGAAAAACTGCTCGTAAGAATGAAAGCGGACAAGAAGTCTAAATCAAGCAATGTTCACATGGTACTGCTTGAAGGCATAGGCAAGCCTTTTGTTCAGCAAGTAGAAGATGAAGTGATTCTTAAACTGCTGAATGAAGAGCTTAAAGCTTAGTTTCGTCTAAAGCCAAGTAGATAGTAGTTGACAAATGAATTTGAAACGTACTACAATTGGTAACAAGTTAGTTTAGAGATTTTAGTTATGAGAAAACAATAGACAGTTTAGTTGAGATTAGGGTAGACGAGAATGAGACAGTTGAGCAGAGTTTAGTTGAGTGAATTTTACCATTCGTATACCCAAAGGCCCATTTTTGATGTGTCTTTGGGTTTATTTATTATATCCTCTTTTATATAACCTCATCTATTCTCATTCTCCATGAAATGGAGGATTGAAAGATATGACGAACACGTATACTTCTTTTTTAGAAGACTCTACAGAGTATTTAACCATTCCAATTATAAAAAAAATATTTATCGATAGCATGACACCTGTTGATCTTTTTCAACAAGTAAAAGATGAAGCCGTATATTTGCTTGAAAGTAATGATGAATCATCACCATGGTCCAATTATTCTTTTATTGGCTTAAATCCATTTTTGTATGTCGAGGAAGAAAACGGAACCTATCTAGCAAAAAACAAGCAGCTTCAGCCTGTGCTGCAAGGAGACAGCTTTAAAGAGGTATTTTGTAAAATTCAGCAAGAGCTGAAAGTGAAAGTACCAGACCTTGCACTTCCTTTTAAAGGAGGAGCAGTAGGGTTTATCAGCTACGACGCAGTATCGCAAATTGAAAAAGTAAACGTACATGCCCAAAATGATTTGAACATGCCTACTTTTCACTTTATCTATTGTCAAACGATGCTTGCGTACAATCATCAAACAAAAGAGCTTATGGTGATTCACTACATTAAGCTTAATGAGCAAGACAAAGAGCAGCAGAAAAAAGAAAAATACGGTGAAGCTTTAGCAGAGATCAATCGATATGTTGAAAGAATAGCGCAGACGGTGAAAGAAAAGCCAATGATGTTTGAAAGCGAGCAGCGCGAAGTTAGCTTTGAAGGCGTGACATCGTCATACCAAAAAGATAAATTTGTGCAAGATGTGGAAAAAATTAAGGAATACATTAAAAGCGGAGATGTTTTTCAAGCCGTATTGTCACAGAGATTTCAAATTGATACGACCGTAGCTGGATTTGATATTTACAGAGTATTGCGATTAGTTAATCCGTCTCCTTATTTATTTTACGTGAAAGTAAAAGGCGTGGAGCTAATTGGAAGTTCTCCTGAGCGGTTGATTCAAATTGAAAACGGCCATTTAGAAATTCATCCGATTGCAGGAACGAGAAGACGTGGCAGGGATGCAGAAGAAGATGCGCGCTTATACGAAGACTTAATTAACGATGAAAAAGAGCGGGCAGAACACTATATGCTCGTGGACTTAGCAAGAAATGACATCGGCCGAGTTGCACAGTATGGAAGTGTCCAAACACCAGTATTAATGCAGCAGGTTAACTTTTCGCACGTCATGCACTTGATTTCTAAAGTGACAGGGCGCCTTGACGAAAAAGTACATCCCATTGATGCGCTGCTTTCTGCATTTCCAGCGGGTACCGTATCTGGCGCTCCAAAAGTGCGAGCGATGCAAATCTTAAATGAAATTGAACCAGTTGCGCGAAATGTATATGCAGGAACCGTAGCATATCTCGGATTTGATGGAAACATTGATTCGTGCATTGCGATTCGGACCATTCTTTTGAAAGACCAGACCGCTTATATCCAGGCTGGAGCAGGAGTGGTTGCTGACTCAAAACCGGAGCTTGAGTGGAAAGAAACCCGCAATAAAGCCAGCGCTTTAATCAAAACAATTCAATTGGCCCAAGACATCTACGATAAAAAGGAGGATGTATATGTTTAAAGAATTGTTAAAAAAGTGTTTGCGCGGTGAGTCACTTTCAGCGGAAGAAGCAGAAAAAATTATGAATGATATTATGAACGGTAAAGTCCCGGCAGCTCAAATCGCTAGCGTGCTAACCATCTTAACGTACCGAGGAGAAACCGTCGATGAAATTGTCGGTTTTGTCCGAGGTATGAAAAATAATATGAATGCTATTTCTCTAGAAGAATTAAACGTAGTAGATACATGCGGTACCGGAGGAGATGGGGCCTCTACGTTTAATATCTCGACGGCTAGTGCGATTGTGGCATCTGCTGCCGGAGTAAAGGTTGCGAAACACGGGAACCGCGCCGTATCTTCTAAAAGCGGAAGTGCCGACGTGTTAGAACATCTGGATATATGGATTCAAGGAAATGAAAAAGAAGTGAAAAATGCGGTGGCTGACCTCAACATGTCCTTTTTGTTTGCGCCGCTTTATCATCCAGCTATGAAGCACGTTGCTGCTACTCGAAAGGAATTAGGATTTAGAACGGTTTTTAATGCATTAGGTCCATTAGCAAACCCTACTAACTGCACAAAGCAAGTAATTGGCGTTTATTCCATTGAGCTTGCACGAAAATTAGCAGAAGCGCTTGTTGTACTTGGAGCTAACCACGTCCTTCTGGTTGCAGGCAGAGACGGTTTGGATGAAATCAGTGCCACTGATGTAACGGACGTTGTAGAAGTACAGGGCAATGTCATTACAGAATATACGCTTGCACCAGAGGATGTACACTTACAGAGAGGGAAGCTTGAAGACTTAGTGGTAGAAGATGCAAAATCGAGTGCCGAGCTTATTGAATCGCTATTTTTAAATAAAAGCAATGTAACTGCTAAAAACGCAGTCGTGTTGAACTCTGCTGCAGCTATTTACGTTAGCGGAAACGTTTCTACTTTTGAAGAAGGAGTAGCTGTAGCTTTGGAAACAATTGAATCAGGTGCTGCATACACACAATTACAACGATTGAAATCGAAAAAGGTGGTTGAACATGCTCAATAAAATTATTGAAACAAAAAAAGAAGAAATTCAAAACTTACAGTTACCCGAACAGCAAAATGTTGCAAAACGATCATTTTTAGACGCTTTATCAAATCCGAATCGAGAGCTGGCTCTTATTGCAGAAGTGAAAAAAGCTTCTCCTTCCAAAGGATTAATAAAAGAGAATTTTCAGCCTGTGGAAATTGCTAAAGCCTACGAGAAAGGGAAAGCAGATGCTTTGTCTGTGTTAACAGATCAGCACTATTTTCAAGGAAATCGAACGTTTTTAAGTGACATTAAACAGCATGTCTCTATCCCTGTGCTTCGCAAGGATTTCATCATTGATTCCATTCAAGTGGAAGAAAGTGCAAGAATCGGTGCTGATGCTATTTTACTCATTGGAGAAGCACTTGAACCGTTAAAATTGCAAGAGCTTTATCTTCAAGCTGCTGAAAAAGAGTTAGATTGTTTAGTAGAAGTGCATTCTCTAGAAACGCTTGAAAAGCTGCTAGCTGTATTTACCCCGAAGATTATCGGCATTAATAATCGAAATCTTCACACGTTTGAAACCAGCGTGCAGCAGACCAAAGAAATCGCCAAGCACGTTCCGAAAAATCAGCTGTTAGTGAGTGAAAGCGGAATTTACTTATACGATGATGTTTCCTACGTAAAAGAAGCGGGAGCAAAAGCTATTTTAGTAGGGGAATCGCTTATGAGGGAGGATAATCAAACCAAAGCGATTGAAAAGCTGTTTGGGGAAAGTGAATATGCTCATTAAGTACTGTGGTATTCGATCAAAACAAGATATAGCTTTAATCGAAAGTTCGGCTGCTACTCACATTGGCTTTATTTTCTATCCAAGAAGTAAACGATATGTAAAGCCTGAACAAGTAAATGAGTTTGTAACGGATGAAATAAAAAAACAAGTCTCGCTAGTAGGGGTATTTGTTAATACACCGGTTGATCAAATACTTGAAATTGCCTCCCTAACAAATTTAGATGTAATTCAGTGCCACGGGCAAGAAACAGCTGCGGACGTACGTCAGTTAAAGCAGCGTGGATATGAAGTGTGGAAAGCACTCCCTCACAATAAAGAAACGCTGCAGCAAATGCATGTATATGAAGAAGCTGACGGGTATGTAATTGATAGCAAGGTTAAAGAACAATTTGGAGGAACGGGCGTTGCTTTTGATTGGAGCTTCGTTCCTCAGTATGAATCAGCTGCCCAAAGGTTAGGTAAAAAATGTTTTATTGCTGGAGGAATCAATGCTTGTAACATTGAGAACTTGTTACCCTACAAGCCTGGGGCGATTGATATTTCTGGCGGTATTGAAACAAATGGAACGAAGGACTATACAAAAATTATAGAAATTGAAAGGAAGATCATACTATGACATACAATCATCCTGATGAATTTGGCCGCTTTGGTGAATTTGGCGGAAAATACGTACCTGAAACATTAATGAAACCACTTGAAGAAGTAGAAGCAGCTTTGAATCAAGCAATGAAAGATCCGGCATTTAAAGATGAGTATCTGTCTTTACTCGTCAACTACTCTGGGCGACCAACGGCTTTAACATACGCTGATAATATTACCGAAACGCTCGGCGGAGCAAAAATTTATTTAAAACGTGAAGACTTAAATCATACGGGTGCTCACAAAATCAATAATGCCATTGGACAGATTTTACTTGCTAAACGGATGGGGAAAACAAAAATTATTGCTGAAACAGGAGCGGGTCAGCACGGGGTAGCTACAGCTACAGTAGCTGCAAAGTTCGGAATGGAATGTAAAGTATTCATGGGAGAAGAAGATATTGAACGTCAGGCGTTGAACGTCTTTCGCATGAAGCTTCTAGGAGCGGAAGTCATTCCTGCAACTTCTGGAACAAAAACGCTAAAAGATGCAACAAATGAAGCAATTCGCTACTGGGTTCAACATTGTGAAGATCATTTTTACTTAATTGGTTCGGCCATTGGACCGCATCCTTATCCTAAAATGGTTCGAGATTTCCAAAAAATTATTGGAGAAGAAGCAAAAGAACAGTTTACAGCGGTAGAAGGCAAACTTCCAAATGCTGTCGTGGCATGCGTTGGAGGCGGCAGTAATGCAATCGGAATGTTTTATGATTTTATTAAAGAAGAAAATGTACGCTTGATCGGCGTAGAAGCAGGAGGGAAAGGACTAAATACAGCCCTCCATGCTGCTAAAATGGCTAAAGGCACAAAAGGTGTTATTCACGGAACGCTCACGTATTTACTTCAAGATGAAAATGGTCAAATTACAGAGCCTTATTCTATTTCAGCAGGTTTGGATTATCCAGGTATCGGTCCAGAGCATTCTCACCTTTCATCTATTGGACGAGTAGAATATGAAAGTGTAACGGATGATGAGTCAATCGAAGCTCTTCAGCTGCTGGCGAAAACAGAGGGAATCATCCCGGCTATTGAGTCCGCCCATGCGCTGGCAAAAGCATTTGAACTGGCTAAAAGCATGACGAAAGAAGAAACCATTTTAATTTGCTTGTCAGGTCGAGGAGATAAGGACGTTCATACATTAGTAAACTTGCTAGAAGGGAAGGAAGAAGAACATGAATACGTTTGAAGCGAGACTACCTAAACATGAAACATTGTTTATTCCATTTATTACAGCAGGAGATCCTCATGAAGATGCAACGGTGGAAATTGCTTTGTCTTTGCAAAAGCAAGGTGCCTCTATTTTAGAGCTAGGCGTACCATATTCTGACCCTTTAGCAGATGGTCCAATTATTCAAGAGGCGTCTAAAAGAGCTTTATCCGGCGGTATGTCTATTTCAAAAGCCATTAAGCTTGTATCGGTGATGAGAAAAAAAGGTGTGAAAATCCCGGTAATTCTCTTTACCTATTTTAATCCTGTGTTACAATTAGGTTTAGAATCCTTTTTCGCGTTAATGCGAGAAAATGAAATAGATGGAGTGCTAATTCCGGATTTACCGTACGAAGAGAGTGGCCGTATCCGGGAGCTTGCCGCTGAAAATGAAGTTGTGTACATTTCAATGGTTGCTCCTACATCTAAAGAGCGTATTCAAAAAATCGCTGCAGATGCAACGGGCTTCTTATACTGCGTGTCGTCTTTAGGCGTTACTGGGGTTCGCTCTACGTTGCCAGCTGATATTGGCACCTTTTTAGAAGATGTGAAAGCAGCAGCTTCTATACCGGTGGCCGTCGGTTTTGGGATTTCAACAAGTGAACAAGTAGAGGTGTTAAAAGAACATAGCGACGGCATTGTAATTGGAAGTGCAATTGTTAATAAAATTGGCCAGCTTGAACAAGTTCTTTTAAATAAGGATACACGCCGAGACGGATTAAATCAAATTGAGGAGTATGTTGCATCCATCGTTTCGCCTATACAAAAATGCGAGGTGTAACACGTTGAAGGTAAAAGAACAATTACTAACTTTATCTCCATATAAACCAGGTAAGCCAATTGAAGAAGTAAAGCGTGAATTTAATTTAGATCGCGTTGTAAAATTAGCTTCTAATGAAAATCCTTACGGCAGTTCTGCTTTAGTAAAAGAAGCGATTGCTGCAGAAATCGAAAATATGGCGCTTTATCCAGACGGCTATGCAGCTGAACTGCGTGCAGCAGTAGCAAAGCACGTAGGCGTAGAGCAAGATCAGCTGATTTTTGGAAATGGGTCTGATGAAGTCATTCAAATTATTTGCCGAGCTTTGCTATCGGCTGATACAAATACTGTCATGCCGACGCCGTCATTTCCTCAATATAAGCACAATGCCGTAATTGAAGGTGCAGAAATTCGTGAAGTACCGCTGCGCGGCGGAGATCATGATTTAGATGCTATGCTTCGTGCAATTGATGAAAATACGACAATTGTGTGGGTATGCAGTCCTAATAACCCAACGGGAACGTATGTGAAGGGCGATGAGTTAATTTCTTTTATGAAACAAGTTCCTAAGCATACCTTAATCGTTATGGATGAAGCCTATTTTGAGTATGCAGCAGATCAAGCCGACTATCCGGATACGGTAGAGTTTTTGAATGAATACGAAAACTTAATTGTACTTCGCACATTTTCAAAAGCATACGGCTTAGCTTCTTTGCGCATTGGTTACGGTATTGCAAACGAATCATTACTACAAAAAATTGAGCCGGCTCGTGAACCTTTTAATACAAGCCGCATGGCTCAAAAAGCAGCAATCGTTGCTCTTGAAGACCAAGCGTTCATTGAAGAGTGTAAAAAGAAAAATGAAGAAGGCTTGCAGCAATATTATGCTTTCTGTGATAAGAACGGTTTAAACTATTATCCTTCTTTCACTAACTTTGTTCTAATTGATTTTGGCCGTCAAGGCGATGAAGTGTTTCAATTTTTATTGCAGCGCGGATTTATCGTTCGTTCAGGGAATGCATTAGGCTTCCCAACTTCCGTTCGTATTACGGTGGGAACGAAAGAACAAAATGAACAAATTATTGAATTGCTTCAGCAGTTTGTTAATCAAGCAGCAGCGAAAGCTTAATACCTAATATAGTAAAAGATGAGAGTGTGATTTCACACTCTCATCTTCATATGCACAATGAGGTGAAGGAAAGTGACAGAAAATGTTTTTGTTATAGGTTTGGGGTTAATTGGAGGATCGCTGGCGCTTAATATAAAAAAGACGCATCATCATCTTGATGTAATAGGTTTTGACATTAATCAAGAGCAGCTGGAGCTTGCCAAAACCCTAGGTGTAATTGACCAAGCGGCTTCTTCTTTGCAACAAGGCGCGGAGCAAGCGGATTATATTGTTATTGCCATTCCGGTTACTCAAGCAGCGGAAGTGCTAAAACAGTTAGAACATTTTACGCTCAAACAGTCTGTTATCGTCACAGACGTAGGAAGTACAAAAGAAGAGGTAGTGAAGACAGCGGAGGCTCTTATTGCTAAAGGCATTGAGTTTATCGGCGGCCACCCAATGGCTGGGTCTCATAAAAGCGGAGTAGCTGCTTCTAAAGCTCATTTGTTTGAAAATGCCATGTATGTATTAACACCTTCATCTTCTACTTCTTCGGAGGCTTTGGACAGTTTAAAGGAATTGCTAAGTGGTACAAAAGCTAAAATTATTGTGATGTCACCAAAAGAACATGATAAATTAGCGGGTGTCATCAGCCATTTTCCTCATATTATTGCTGCAAGCCTTGTTCATCAAGCAGAATATTACCAACAAGACAACCAGCTAGTTTCGCAGCTTGCAGCTGGAGGGTTTCGTGATATTACACGTATTGCTTCAAGCAGTCCAGCGATGTGGAGAGATATTTTGCTTCATAACCAGGATGCGCTTCTTTCAATGTTTGACCACTGGCTTGAAGAAATGAACGACGTGCGAAATATGATCGAACGAAAAGACGCGAACGATATCTATACATATTTTTCACAAGCAAAACAATTTAGAGATCAGCTTCCTGTACGAACAAAAGGAGCGATTCCATCCTTTTATGATCTCTATGTGGATGTTCCTGACTATCCGGGGATTATTTCAGAAGTAACGGGTTATTTAGCAGAAGATGAAATCAGTATTACAAACATTCGAATTTTAGAAACACGAGAAGACATATACGGAGTATTACGTTTGAGCTTTCAAACAGAGGAAGATAGAAAGCGGGCAAGAGCGTGTCTCCATCAGCATCAATATCAGACGTTTATTTCTTAATGTATGAAAGGCGTGAATGAAATGAGTGGAAAACAATTAAAAACGAATCTTTCATCCCTCCAAGGAGAAATTTCTATTCCTGGAGATAAATCGATTTCTCACAGAGCTGTGATGTTCGGAGCGATGGCAGAAGGGAAAACAACGATTAATCATTTTTTAGCAGGGGAAGATTGCTTAAGTACGATTTCGTGTTTTGAAAAGATGGGCGTATCGATTAAAAGAGAAGGCGAGTATGTCGAAGTCGAAGGTAAAGGTATCGAAGGGTTAAGTGAACCTGCTTCCATCCTAGATGTAGGAAATTCAGGAACGACTACTCGTTTAATGCTTGGGATTCTCGCAGGTGTGCCATTTCATACGTCTCTAATTGGAGATGAGTCGATTGCCAAGCGTCCTATGAGTCGCGTTACGGTGCCCCTGCGCTCTATGGGTGCAAAGATTGATGGGCGTGAGCACGGCCAATATACGCCTTTATCGACTCGAGGAGGAGCTTTAAAAGCAATTCATTACCATTCTCCTGTAGCAAGTGCACAAGTAAAATCAGCGATTTTACTAGCGGGACTTCATGCAGAAGGCACAACAAAAGTAACCGAGCCTTTTACATCACGTGACCATACAGAGCGTATGCTTCGCGCCTTTGGAGTAGACGTAGAGGTAGATGGAACGACTGTAAGCATTGAAGGAGGACAATCTCTGCGCGGAACGGATGTATACGTACCTGGTGACATTTCTTCAGCGGCGTTCTTTCTTGTTGCAGGAGCCATTGTTCCAAACAGCCGAATCGTTTTGAAAAACGTCGGACTCAATCCTACAAGAACAGGTATTATTGATGTGCTTCAGCAAATGGGTGCACGTCTTACAATTTCTAATGAACGTATTCAAAATGGAGAGCCTATTGGCGATTTGACGATTGAAACGTCTCAGTTGAAAGGGATTGAAATTGGGGGGGATTTAATTCCTCGTTTAATTGATGAAATTCCAGTGATTGCTCTTTTGGCGACTCAGGCGAATGGGAAAACAGTTATTAAAGATGCCGAAGAATTAAAAGTAAAAGAAACGAACCGTATCGATACGGTTGCAACGGAGTTAAGCAAGCTCGGTGCCTCTGTTACTCCAACAGCTGATGGCCTCATCATTGAAGGCAAGACTGCTCTAAAAAGCGGTGAAGTAGACAGCTATGGAGATCATCGAATTGGAATGATGCTTGCGGTCGCAGCAGCCATTGCAATGGGAGAGGTAACACTAATGAGAAGTGAAGCTATTCACGTCTCCTATCCTACTTTCTTTGAAGATCTTGATAAACTAAGCGAATAAGAAAAAGACCGGGACAAACGTATTTTGGTTGAAGGGAAATCCGAACGATGAACTGATATTCTTGATAGAGAATCAAACTCGTTCGGATTTTTATTAGGGTGAACGTAGGTCTCATGTATGTAGGTGCTTCTAGCTGTTGATTGATGTAGTCATGTCTCAATCTCGTTTTTATCTTAAAAAATGTAAGCGTATTCAAATTGATTTGTTGAACAAACGCTCAAACTATTTTATCATGGTGTATAGAAGCATGTGTCCTTGCTTCGGTTTGGAAAAAATAGAAAATTAATTCGTTTTATTTGTATATAAAAAGTGAATGTAATAATAAAGGAGAATTGTGTGTGAAAGAACTAGACCGCGCGATAGGTTACGTAGAATCCAATGAAATTGAAAAAGGTCTTGCCCTTATTCATGAATTGAAAGATAAAGCTACAGACGAAGAAAAATTTTTAATGGCTGAACAGCTTCAAGAGTGGGGACTAGTAAATGATGCGCTGCCTTTAATAGACGAGCTCATCGCTAAATACCCAGAAGAAGGCGAGCTGTATTTATTAAAAGCTGAAATGCTTATTGATTTAGAAGAAGAAGAAGAAGCAATTCATATTTTAAATCAAATTAGCAGCGAAGATGATAACTACGTGCCAGCTCTGCTTCTTGTAGCTGATTTATATCAAATGCAAGGCCTTAGTGAAGTAAGTGAGCAAAAGTTAATGGAAGCGAAAAAAATGCTTCCAAATGAGCCGGTTATAGATTTTGGGCTCGGTGAATTTTACAGCAGTCAAGGAATTTATCAAAAGGCGATTCCTTTTTATCAAACGCTGCTAAAAACAGAAAAAGAATTTAACGGCACGGATCTTCGTCAGCGATTAGCTGAAAGTTTAGCAGGTATCGGCCAGTTCGAAGAAGCTCTTCCTTACTTTGATCAAGCGCTAAAAGATAAGCTTGAGATTAACACATTATTTGAATATGCGATTTCAGCGTATCAAGCAGGTCATTATCAGACTGCTATTGAAAAGTTCACAGAACTAAAAGAGCTAGACCGTGAGTACCATTCTCTTTATTTATATTTAGCAAAATCATATGAACATGAAGAGATGCTAGAAGAGGCTGCGGTGGCTGTCAACGAAGGTATTGCGCAGGATGAATTTCAAAAAGAACTTTACTTTTTTAAAGGGAAGATAGCATTAAAGCGCGGTCTAGAAGAAGAGGCTGAATCGGCATTTCAACAAGCGATTGCACTAGATCCAGGGTATATTGAAGCCATTTTAACTCTCTCTAAACTTTATATGAGTCAAGAGAGATATGAAGATGTAGTAGAGAATATCGAGCACGCCAAAGAATATAATGAGCATGACCCTCATTTTGAATGGGATTTAGCAAAAGCTCACCAGGAATTAGAAAATTATGAAGAAGCGCTAAAATACTACGAATCTGCATACACTGTTTTTAAAGAAGAGTATGCGTTTTTAGAAGAGTATGGCTACTTCTTATTAGAAGAAGGACAGCGCTCGAAAGCGAAGGAGATTTTCCAAGCCTTATTAGCAATGGATCCAACAGTAGATGAAATTCAAGACATATTATTTCAATTAGAAGAATAAATAATAGTTCAGAGGATTTTATTGCTGCCGTGTGGAATAAATAACTGTAAAAGGTGTTTTAACTGAGAGTTTAAACACAGAGGAGGGAAGTGAGAATATGACGACCCCTGTTACTGTCAACGAGAAAAAAGAATTTGTTCGCTGGTTTTTAACGAATTATCAGCTGAAGCGAAGAGAATGTGTATGGATTTTAAATTATTTGATGAGCCATGATCAATTGATGAAACGAGTTCACTTCGTTGAGCAAGCACAGTTTTGTCCTCGCGGGATGGTGATGTCTACGCACTGTGTGGAAGACCCTCCATTTCGTTTTTATAAAGAAAATATCATGACAACCGATGCAGAAAAATCATTTCATGATATTCGTTTGAATCGAGAAGAAGACATTTATATTCAATTAAACTTCCGATCGTTGTATTCATCGCCTCAATATGTGGCTGTACTGGAAGACAATCCGTATATGCCAAAAGCTAATCAAACAAATGAAAAAGACAGAGTATTAGCTGAGCAAATATTGGAAGAATCTATTCAGAAGTTTCAGCGATCAAAAATCATGGAACTAATTGATAAAGCATTAGATGAAAACGATAAAGAAGAATTTCAGCGCTTAAGCGAATATTTAAATAACCATTATGTACAGTAGATAAACGAGGGATTGGCTAGCTTCTTAGAAAAAGGTCAATCTCTTTTTTTATCTCCTTATTCATTTTGGAAAATAAATAAGACAAGCTTTAGCGGGCTTGCTGAGAGGAGAAGGAAGTTGAAGCTTCAGGCCAAGGAAATGGATGTGTACCTACAATCCAAAAGTTATGTTGATACCGTATTGGTTCCACTTATTCCGATTGATTTCGGAGAAGATTTAAAGCTTACTGCATCTATGAGTGAATATACGACTGCTCTTACTGAAGAGTTAGAAAGGCAATTTAAAGGAAGAGTGATTTTAACACCTAGTTTTACATACTTAAAAAAAGATGGAGTAGCTGCTGTTTATGAAACATTACTTCGTTGGAATGAGCATATAAATGACAATGAAGTCAAACATCTTTTTGTGCTTACTAGCGACCGAGACTGGCTGCAGTTTGAAAAAGAAATAGGGGCGCACTGCATTTGGATACCTGCTTTACCTCTTGAGCATATAGATGAGTCGCATAAGTATACGCTCATCCATGAACAAGTTCAACAGCTCTTACCGATTTTTGTAGAGAAATGGAGTGTTTAAAAAGACTGTAGAATAAGTAATGGAAGCGCACACAAAATAATAACAAAAAATTTAGAAAAATAAAGATTATTTCCATGTTTTAGGTTTTTATTGTATTGACCTTCCAGAAATATTAATATATCATGATTATGTCCTAGTTTAATAGAATGGTCCATCATGTGTCCAAAATTCTCTGGACTGAACTTTTTTAAAGGGGGGAAAAGCATGGGTGATCGGGTATCAAGACGACAGTTTTTAAACTATACGCTCACTGGTGTAGGGGGATTCATGGCTGCTGGAATGTTAATGCCAATGGTGCGCTTTGCAGTAGATCCAATTTTAGAAAAAGAAGCGGGTCAGGATTTAGTAGCTGTAGCGCAGGTTAAAGACATTACAAAAGAGCCGAAACGTGTCGATTTTAAAATCAAGCAAGTGGATGCGTGGCATAAATCAGAAGAGCCAAGATCGGCTTGGGTGTACAAAACTGATAAAGGTGAAATCGTCGCGCTGTCACCAATTTGTAAGCATTTAGGCTGTACGGTTAACTGGGCTGGTGACAAAAACTATCCACACCGTTTCTACTGCCCTTGTCATGGGGGAATGTATGAAAAAAGCGGTAAAAATGTACCGGGGACACCACCGATGGGACCGTTAGATGTATACGTTCAAAAAGTAAAAGGCGGTACGTTATATCTAGGAAAAGCCAAACCACAAGGAGGGGCATAGAAAATGTTGAATAAAATCTATGACTGGGTGGATGAACGGCTAGATATTACTCCTTTATGGCGAGATGTGGCCGATCATGAAGTGCCAGAGCACGTAAATCCTGCACATCACTTTTCAGCATTTGTGTATTGTTTTGGTGGATTAACGTTTTTTGTTACCGTTATTCAAATTTTATCAGGCATGTTTTTAACCATGTATTATGTACCAGATATAAAAAATGCATGGGAATCCGTTTATTATCTGCAAAATGAAGTCGCTTTCGGACAAATTGTTCGAGGTATGCATCACTGGGGAGCAAGTTTGGTTATCGTCATGATGTTTTTACATACACTTCGTGTTTTCTTCCAAGGAGCATACAAAAAACCCCGCGAGTTAAACTGGATTGTGGGTGTGTTAATTTTCTTTGTTATGTTAGGTTTAGGTTTTACAGGTTATTTGTTGCCGTGGGATATGAAAGCGCTATTTGCAACGAAAGTAGGTTTGCAAATTGCCGAATCCACACCAATTATAGGCCAGCAAGTGAAGACATTACTCTCAGGACATCCAGACATCGTTGGTGCTCAAACACTAACTCGCTTTTTCGCCATTCACGTATTCTTTTTACCCGGAGCTCTACTTGGCTTAATGGGTGCCCACTTCTTAATGATTCGTAAACAAGGAATTTCAGGACCACTATAAAATTTTATACGCTTTATTCAATTAGTCAATCACACTAGTCATCATATGCATCAAGCACATACTCCGTTGTTAGTACTTTCACTAGAACAGTGAGAAAAAGGAGGGAGAACATGCATCGTGGTAAAGGGATGAAGTTTGTTGGAGATTCACGTGTTCCTGCAGAACGAAAACCCAATATTCCAAAAGATTACTCTGAATTTCCAGGGAAAACAGAAGCATTCTGGCCAAACTTTTTACTAAAAGAATGGATGGTAGGGGCAGTTTTTTTAATCGGTTATCTATGTTTAACCATCGCTCATCCATCTCCTCTTGAACGTATTGCCGATCCGACTGATACGGGGTACTTGCCTCTTCCTGACTGGTACTTTTTGTTCCTATATCAATTGCTTAAATATTCATTTGCTTCTGGTCCATATAATATTATAGGTGCATTTATTATTCCAGGGATTGCATTTGGCGCATTAATGCTTGCTCCGTTCATTGATCGAGGGCCAGAAAGAAGACCAGCTAAGAGGCCGTTTGCAACAGGATTCATGCTTTTGGCTATAGCAGCAGTCTTTTTCCTAACGTGGCAGTCAGCGACACAGGTGGATTGGAAAGCGCGTGAAGAGCAAGGGAAAATTAGAGAAGAAGTAGCGATTGACAAAAATTCAGAAGGCTACAAAATCATGCAAGAACAAACGTGCTTGACCTGTCATGGTGATAACTTACAGGGAGGCCCTGCGGCTCCGGCTTTAACAGGCATTGATTTATCTCCTGAAGAAATCGCCAATATCGCAAAAAATGGTAAAGGCAATATGCCAAAAGGTGTTTTCAAAGGTTCAGATAAAGAATTGAAAACGCTCTCGGAATTTGTCGGCAACTTAGGGAAAGAATAGTGAAAATCAGCCAAAGGGCTGGTTTTTTTTTGAATTTATTTAATGCTGTGGTTTATATCAATGAGATAGGTGCTTGCTATTGTTCAAAAACTGTACATAATAAAGAAGAGATTAAATGTAAAGGAGACTTTCTAAATGGCTTGGTTATGGTATACCTTAAAAGATAAGCGTTTTTTAACGCTTCTGCTGATCGTGAATATACTAGGAACAATCTACGGGTATATTTGGTATGGAAGCCAATTAGCGGAAACACCTAAGAAGTTTTTATTATTTGTGCCTGATAGTCCAACGGCAAGCTTGTTTTTTGTTATTGTACTTATCGGTCTTTTACTTGGAAAGCATTTTTCATTGTTTGAAGCTTTAGCAATGATCACGCTGTTTAAATACGGGATTTGGGCCGTCGTAATGAATGTATTGGTCTATGTGTTAACAGGATACATTGATTGGATGATGCTTATGTTAATGGCTTCTCATGCAGCAATGGCTTTTCAAGGGCTTTTATACGTACCGTTTTACCGGATTAAATTATGGCATATAGCTGTTGCCGCTGTATGGGCCGTACATAATGATATCATTGATTATGTTTTTTCTATGATGCCAAGATACAGCATGCTCAATGCGTATATGTCTGAAATTGGTTATTTTACATTTTGGCTAAGCATTTTATCTATTTTCATTACATACTGGTTCACAGTTCGTGCTTCTTCAAAAAAACAGCTATAAAAAATTTTTGAAATAGGCGCACGAAACGAGCTCTCTTTTTCTAAGATATAGTAGGCTATATTTAAGTATGAGGTGAGTGACTGTGAAGGAAACCAAACGAGAGCTTCATCCGTCCGTTGTGGAATTTAAACAATTTGTAAAATCACATCCCAAATTAGTAGAACAGGTTCGAAAGCAGCAAAAAACGTGGAAAGAGCTTTATGAAGATTGGTATTTATTCGGTGCAGAAGATCCAATGTGGGAGGCATATCGTTCAGAAGAAAGTGCAAAGACTGAACCAGCTGCTGCAACAGAGGAGAAAAAAGATATTATGGGTACAATTGTATCCTCGCTGAAAAACATGGACTTGAATCAAATGCAAAATCATATCACAAATGTAAATTCAGCTATTTCGAATATTCAACAAGTACTGCAGCAATTTCAGCCATCTAAGCCATCCGGTGGAGGAGCAGCTTCCGGGCCAGGGAATCCATTTGGCTTTAGGAAAGATTAAACGCAATGAGAAAAGATATATACGAGTATATGCAGTCTCGTCCTAAACTCAACGACTTCGTTCGTGAACAGCCAATGTGGTACCGGCGTTTATCTAGAAATCCTGAAGAACTCGAGAAATTTGAATTAGAATCCAAGCACTACTACAAACAAACGATTCCTCATAAAGTCGAAAAGTTTTCGAATTCGATTCAAATGGCAAACATGATGTTTCATATGTTTCAGTCCATGAAAAATCAATGATCTCTGCATACATAGCGATGCAGAGATTTTTGCATGTCATGAGTAAAAACAAAGAGTTTGTAAACACTATGGAGAAACGAATGATAAAGGAATGGTATTATGCGCTTACTATTAACGACGGCCTTATGTGTAGTTTCTCTGCTAGGATGCAACCATGATAAACCAAAACCTGAAACTAAAATTCCCTCTCAACCGCGTGCAGCTGAAACGTTTGGTGCAATGAATACAAAACCTTCACTGATGGTACACCAGCATGTGAAAGGACAAAACGTATACGTCGAATGTATTCTAAGCGGGTTTTCATTTTCAACAGAGAGTGGATTCCTTCAAATCACAGTAGATGGAAAACCATTTAAAGAAATGAAGCAAGCAGCCTTTGTTTTAAGTGATCTTCCAAAAGGATCTCATACTGTTACGATTGAACTGATGAAATCTAAAGAAGAAAGTTATCAAGTGAGGAATACCTTTACGGTTGAAATTATATAGTTAAAAAGTAGAACTTGTAGTAAATCAGTGTAAGCTGTTTTAGCAAGTTCTTTTTCTTTAGATCCAAAACGTGATAAGATAAAAACGGAGGTGCACAGCCATGCTGACAACAATGAGAACTGTTGAATTACTCGATGAGTCTGATCACGTAGCGAACATGGTGTTACAATCAGACGTAGCCGAGAACTATCGTCAATGTTTATATAGATTAAATAAAGATTCACATGCACAGGCATTAATTGCTGAATTTGTGAAAATAAAGGAACAGTATGAGGATGTTCAGCGATTTGGAAAATATCATCCTGATTATAAAACCATTACGAGACAAGTACGTGATGTAAAGCGTCAAGTTGATTTACACGCGACAATCGCTGCGTTCAAAAAAGCAGAAAATGAATTACAAAAGCTGCTTGATGAAATTAGCGTTATCCTTGGTCAAGCTGTTTCAGAGCACGTGAAAGTACCGACGGGAAATCCGTTTTTTGATACGGGAAGCAGCTGCGGCGGTGGCTGCGGATCTGGTGGAAGCTGTGGGTGCAGCGCATAAGCCGTTCACTGTATAAATCGAACGCAATCAGCACAGGAATTTCCGCAGCAGGCCATTTTACGCTGTGGAACGTAAAACCTGTGCTGATAAACATAAGTAAGATGCTGACTTCTGACAAAAGTTGAGCGCCACGTAGCATTTGTATTGGATGTAGCAAAAATAGATGAAGCTTCTAGAAGCTCATCTATTTTTCTACGCTCAATTGATGTGTTTATATACAAAAAGGGTATATTTGTGATTTTTTTGAAAATGACTTGTTCAATAGCTCTCTGCTCGTTAAAATGAGTAAGAATGAGCATCCAGATATCATCTAAATTCATACATAAAGCACCTACTTCATATAAAAGAATTTATGATAAAGAAAACCAATATAACGTATGCAAAAGGGGAACTAAATATGTTTGTTGAACGTCAAGGAATTGTGGCGTATGTGCATTCTGTTAAGCAAGCAAAAGCATTGCGAAAGTACGGAAATGTACATTACGTATCTAAAGAATTAAAGTATGTTGTCTTATATTGCAACCAAGATGGCATTGAAAAAACAATCCATAAACTTCAGTCTCTACCTTTTGTGAAGAAAGTAGATCCTTCTTATCGGCCGTTTTTAAAAACAGAATTCGAAAATTCAAAGCCGGATAAGGCGAAGGAATATGACTATAAGATAGGAATTTAAACAAAAAAGGAATGTGATGTACATTCCTTTTTTTATTTTACTTGCCCTTGGCAAATGAATAGGCAGGGATGAGATTATTGCATTGGCGGAATAAAGCGGTTCATTCGCAAAATGCCAATAAGGTGCTGATAGTATAGTGCTGTTTCTGGAAATGTAGTAGATGGTTTGACATCGAGTACCACAATTTCTTTTCCCGCTTCCTCAGCAGCTTGTTTAAATAACTCAACGCGCTTGCTGTCGTTTTGTTTTAAAACAATTCCTTCTCGGCAAACGTAAAGCGGTTGGAAATTCCCTTCAGCTGTTGGATGCAAGACAGCGACAAAAGAAGCTACTTGTCGATCTTCTTTTACTGTTCGCAGCATAATAAGATGAGCAAGACGGTGTTTGTTGCTTTTGACAATCTCTAACAGCTCATAAATATCTGAATACCCTTCTCCGAGCTCAATAAAACGCTGAATCATATGTATTTCCCCCTTTATGTATTAAAAAAGCAAACTCACGTAGTTTAATGTATCATTGAATATTTTAAGAGTAAATAAAAAAATCCCTACAACTACTCATTGTAGGGCCCTTCAATAAAGGGGTGTAATCACCTCTGCGATTACAAGCACCTTGATGAAGGCAAAGGGAGAGGAGAAACCGGAGGAAGAACTTATGGGGAAACGTAAGTCTTCTCCGCGGTTGGCAACAACATCGGTTAGATGATGTTGTTACTAGTCAGTATGTCCGTTTTAAACGTTCATATACCTGTCTTGTGAAATTCACTTTTTCATACATAAAAGACTGATAACATGACAGAGAAAAAGGGTAAATTTACGTTTATTATGACATATTAAAGTAAAGGAAATCTTCTATGAACGAAATGCCGAATGATCTTCATAGGTGTATCTTCTAGAAAAGAATCAGTGTATCTAAGGACACGGTCATAAAAGTCCAGCATAAAAGCAAGCAGCTGGGTTATTGCACAGAATGTATACAGCATTGAATAAATTGAGGATTTTTGCTAGTCTTTGTAATTCAAAATATGTTAGGATAATGAAGAATAAGGAAGTAAAAGTAAGGTAGTGATAAGGATGAGAGTAGTAGCAGGTTTATATAAAGGCCATGCGTTAAAGGCGGTTCCAGGATACTCAACCCGCCCTACAACAGATAAGGTGAAAGAAGCTATTTTTAATATGATTGGACCGTTTTTTGAAGGTGGAACAGCTCTTGATTTGTTCGGTGGAAGCGGTGGCTTGGGAATTGAAGCTCTAAGCCGAGGAATAGATAAAGTCATTTTTGTGGATCGGGATGGCAAAGCGATTCAGACGATTAAAGCAAACTTAGCATCTTGCCGGTTAGAAGACCGCGCTGAAGTGTATCGAAATGATGCAGAACGTGCACTGAAAGCGATAAAGAAAAGGGAGCTGACTGTCGATTTACTTTTGCTTGATCCACCGTATAAAGCACAAAAGTTGAAAGCGCTTATCGAAACGGTAAGTGAAGAAAACCTTCTAGCAAAAACAGGAATTATTGTAGCGGAGCATTCTCATGATGTACATTTAGATAATGAGATTGGTTTATTTGAAAAAATAAAAAGCGAAACGTACGGTATCATTGGTGTTTCTATTTATACATACAAAAAAGAAGAATCAGTTGAATAAATCAATGAGCTGTTAGATGTAGAAAGGGGATACGTATGGGCAGTATAGCTGTTTGTCCAGGAAGCTTTGATCCAGTTACAAATGGACATTTTGATATTATTAAACGAGGCGCAAATGTATTTGATACGATTTATGTGGTTGTTTTAAATAACTCTTCAAAAAGTCCTCTATTTACAGGGGAAGAGCGAGTAGCTTTGCTGAAAGAAGTAACAAAATCACTTCCTAATGTGGTAGTCGAGTCGTACAGCGGATTATTAATGGAATATGCAAAAGAAAAGCAGGCAAAGACCATTTTAAGAGGTTTGCGTGCGGTATCGGATTTTGAGTACGAAATGCAAATCACATCTGTAAATCGCGTATTAGATAAAGAGATCGAAACGTTATTTATGATGACAAATAATCAATACTCGTTTTTAAGTTCTAGTATTGTAAAAGAAGTAGCTAAATATGGCGGGAATATTTCTGAATTAGTTCCTCCGCCTGTTAGAGAAGCGCTTGCGGAAAAATTTGAACAGCTGTCTCAAAAATAAGATAAAAAAGAACGTGACGTTTTCTTTGCCGATAAGAAAACGTCACGTTCTTTTTTTACTAGGAACGATGAAGAAACGTTCGTTTTGAATATATATAAATATAGCAGCATAGCGTAAAAATCGTTAAGAGCGGACCGTACACGTTTAGCCACTGCGATAGAATCGTAATGGACTCCAAGTGAGAAAAAACCGGCAGTGCTCCTTCTGATGCTTGAAAAGTAGTAATGGATTCTCGAAGAGGGCCCCATAGAAAGATAGTGAATACTACCGCAAAAAAGCCGTGAAAAATGCGTGCAATAAAAAACGGAAAAAATCGAATATCTGTTTCTGCGAGTATACTAGCCACTTGTGCTTGAACGGAGAAACCGCTGAAGCCTAATACAAAGCTAACGATGATAATTTGATGAAACAGCAGCGTGTCAGGCGCTTCACTTGCTAGACGGCTTCCTAGCGTGATTTCAAAAAGCCCTGAAATAAAGGGGAGGCTCAGTTCAGTCCCTATATGACAGAGGGAAAATAAATAAGCTAGACCGCTGCTTAAAACGGCCGTGATATGAGTAACATATAAAAGTTTGTTTAATACAGAAAATAAAATGATAAAACCGCCAATCATTAAGAGAGATTGAACAGCAGAAGTAACCGCATCTCCTAGAAGCTTCCCGATAGGACGCTTATCTTTTAAACGCGTTTTATGCATTTCATGAAAAGCTAACGATAAAGAAGGTTTTTGAGTTACTTGTCCTTTCGGTTTTGCTGATCCATAAAAACGCATCACCAATCCTACACAAATATTCCCTATATAATGTGAGAGAGCTAATATGATACCGACAGCTGGATTGTGGAAAAAGCCAACTGCCACAGCTCCAAAAATAAAAATAGGGTTAGATGAGTTAGTAAATGATACGAGTCTTTCAGCTTCGATAGCTGTTAGCTGCTTTTCTTGACGCAGCCGGGAAGTGATTTTTGCACCTGAAGGAAACCCAGAAGCCATGCCCATTGCTAAAGCAAAACCCCCTACTCCAGGTACTCGAAATAAAGGCCTCATAAACGGCTCTAATAAGATCCCAATGAACTTCACTACGCCAAACCCAATAAGCATTTCTGAAACAATAAAAAAGGGCAGCAGAGAAGGAAAGACGACCTTCCACCATGTGTTAAGACCTCTTACTGAACCTTCTAGCGCTTCTTTTGGATATACAATAAGCGCAATAGCGAGAAGCGTTACGCTCGTCCCGAGCAGAAGTGTTTTCACCATCGATTTATTCAATGAACGATTCATCTCCTTTTCTAAGCTCACGTCATTTTGATATGAATGAAATGAGGAGTTTTAGGCAAATGTACAAGTTCTTCTATATATCAATATACGAAGCTATGCATCGACTTTATGCCTGTGAGTAAGGAGAAAATAAATTCATACTGAATAAAAAGGCGTCTTGTCACATTTGGAAATACAATTCATATACATAAATCAATGCACTTCTAAGATAGTCAAGGAGTAAAAAAACGTATACGCAGCAAGCGAAGAGCAAGAATTTCTTAAAACAACCTTCAGTATAGTATAATGCTTAATAACCACCGTGCATTGAGCAAAACATATCTTTAGCTTCATACTAAATGAACAAATACAAAATGAAGAATAGTCCTACCGAAGACAGGGCAACAATGATAGAGAAGCTCATCAAATGTTTTTACATTTTTAGAAGTCTATAAGGTAAAACGAGGGGGCAGGTAAAGTGGAAAGCCCAAAAATAGGAGTTGCGTTAGGCTCAGGTGGAGCTAGAGGTTTTGCACATTTAGGAGTAATCAAAACGCTAACAGAAAATAACATTCCTATTGATTTTCTAGCTGGCAGCAGCATGGGAGCTTTAGTTGGTGCACTATATGCGTCAGGTATTGAACTGGCAACTCTTTATAAAATGGCGCTAACGTTCAAACGAAAGTATTATTTGGATTTTACCGTGCCTAAAATGGGATTTATTACGGGCAACAGAGTAAAATCGTTGGTTCGCACCTTTACGCAAAATAGAACCATTGAACAGCTATCTATACCGTTTGCCATTGTAGCGACAGATTTGAAAACAGGAGAGAAAGTGGTGTTTAAAAAAGGACCTATCGCTGAAGCGGTGAGAGCAAGCATTTCAATTCCAGGAATCTTTGCTCCCGAAGTAATTGATGGACGATTGCTTGTAGACGGCGGGGTAGTAGACCGTATTCCTGTGTCGGTTGTAAAAGAAATGGGATCTGATATTGTCATTGGAGTCGATGTATCAAAAGCGAAAGTGAATGCAGAAATTAGCTCTATTTTTGATGTCATTATGCAAAGTTTAGATATTTTGCAAGATGAGCTAGTAGCTCATCGGACCATTGCTTCAGACATTATGATTCGTCCTAATCTCGATACTTTTAGTTCCAGAGCGTTTACAAACATTCAAGAAATGATTTCAATTGGTGAACAAGCAGCACATGAGCAGTTGCCTTCTATCCTGCAAGCAATTGATCATTGGAAGGAGAACAAAAAAAGTGAAATCTAGAATTAGAATTTTGGTATATTTGGCTGTTATTGCAGTGGTGGCAATGCTTTGTTTTTATCCTTTGCCGTACTACATTACAAAGCCTGGAATGGCAGAAGAACTTGCGCCTATTATTAAAGTAGAAGATGGATACCATGAAAAAGGGACGTTTATGCTGACAACTGTAAGAATGGGCAGAGCAACTCCTCTTTCATATGGTCTTGCGAAAATACAGGACTTTCATGAAATTTTCCCTACAAAGCAAATTTTGCAGCAAGGTGAAAGCGATGAAGATTACTCGACAAGGCAATTACATATGATGGATACGTCAAAAAATGCTGCTATTTCAGTCGCATACGAAAAAGCTGGAAAGAGCGTTTCTTACCTCAATAAAGGCGTATATGTTACATATGTCGTAGAAAATATGCCTGCACATGGAAAACTTCATGTTGGAGATGTAGTGACGAAAGTAGACGAGAAAAAAATTCAAACTGCTGAGGACTTAATCAACTACGTATCGACTAAAAAAGCAGGAGATTCAGTATCAATCTATGTAAAAAGAGATGGCAAAGAAAGCAAACATACTCTAAAAGTTAAAGCATTCCCTGACGAGCCGAAACGAGTAGGGTTAGGAATTGCCTTAGAAACGAACCAAGAACTAAAAGTTAAGCCCGATATACATATTGATACTGAAAAAATAGGAGGGCCTTCAGCGGGACTGATGTTCTCGCTTGAAATTTATAATCAGCTTGTTAAAGAGGACATGACAAAAGGCCATCGCGTTGCAGGTACAGGGACTATCAATGATAAAGGAGAGGTAGGACCAATCGGAGGTATTTCGCAAAAAATTGTAGCCGCAGATAAAGAAGGAGCAGAAATTTTCTTTGCACCAAATGAAAAAGGGGCTGTGGGCTCTAACTACCGAGAAGCAGTGAAGACAGCTAAAAAAATAGACAGTGATATGAAAATTGTACCCGTAGATTCATTTTCGGATGCCGTCACGTATTTAGAAAAGCTGAAACCATAAAAAAATCGTCTCTTGCAGACGATTTTTTTATGGCCAAATGATAGGAGGCTGCGTGTATTCTTGTTTCATAAATTGAGAGCGCAGAGGCTCTTGAAACGGCATACTATAAACATGTGTCGCTTTAATATCGATATCAATTTCTTTTAGTTTACATTGCGAGACAGTGGATACAATAGGAAGAGACAGCTTTTTCTTAATTGTTTTTAAATAGTCTTGTCCGGTCTTTGACATTCCCAATAAGCGAATGTAAGGATCAGCTTGTTGCATCTCACTTTTTGTTGTATTGGTTAAAAGGTGAACGCACATGCGCTGTAAACGGGTTCTCGTATATCGCTTCGTTTTAACCTTTGTTAAAAAATCTTCAAATGAAGTAGCTGAAGAAATATAAGATAGCAGCCGATGTTCAATACCTTCTTCTATTTCATAAATACGCTGTAAGTCATAAAGCGGAGTAGTTAATAATTTGTATTTCAAAAATGGGAAATAATGCTCCCAATGATGAAACTGTCCGTGTGCTTGCTTGTAAGCTGCTAATTCATTTGCTGTACTAACTGGCATGTGCTTGCTCAGATCCTCATGGCTGCTGCTGTCAAAAATAGCTTTACGTATGCTTGTAGCGCTTGAAATAAAAGAAGAAGATAGGGAATCATCGTGATAATGTGATTGAATTCGAGTGATTGTATATGGTTTAATAGATGCATGCTGTTTTTTAATGGCAGCTACATAGCTCATTCCAAGCACATTATTTGGCTGAGATAAATCAATAGGAGCCTCCGTGAAAAGCTGTAAGAAAGCGTTGGAAGCTGCTTTTGGATAACTGTTCCCTTTTTTCATCTCTTGTTGAATTAAAGCGGATAGTTCTGATTCATGAGCTTCGAGCAAATCAGCGGTGCGGGTAAATGAGTCAATATTGCCATTTTCGCTGCCAAAGCATACAAAGTCAGCGCGAAGGGATTCTAAAATAGAAATAGCGCCGCTTGCGAATGTTTCAGCTTTTTGAGTAGAAAAAGCATAGGGTAATTCAACGACTAAGTCTGCACCAGCGGCTAAAGCCATTCTTGTGCGGGACCATTTTGATACAAGAGCAGGCTCTCCGCGCTGCAAAAAGTGCCCGCTCATCACAGCAATCACACAATCTGCTCTGGTTTGTTGTTTCGCTTGCTGCAAATGATAAGCGTGTCCATTATGAAAAGGATTATATTCGACAATTATTCCAACTGCTTGCATAATGTCTCCTTTTAATTTATTATTTTTAGTCTAGCTCTTTGTTTTAAAAACATTTTTTTATGAAAGTAAGAAATATTTACAAAAAAGCATATTTAAGTACATTATAGTGTAAAGAAAAAATATTGACAAATAATCTTGTGAAAGCTATAATAACCTTTGTTGCCTTGAGGTGATTAACAATGAAATGGACAATACATCAATTGTATCAGTTGCAAAATAAAGGTCTAACATTTGACGAAGTGATTGACGGCAAAGAGTTTATGAATGCTGATCCTCAAATTCGTAGAATGTCAGATGTAAATGTGAAAGGAAGAGCCGACATTAGCTCTTCGAAAGTAACGTTTCACCTTAAAATCTCAGGAGAAATGACGTTGCCTTGTGCTCGTACATTAGTTGACGTTCCGTATCCGTTTGAAATTAACGCAACTGAAACGTTTTTATTGAATGTGAATGCTGATTATGAAGAAGATGCTGAAGTACGCATTGTAGAGGGAGAAACGGTTGATTTACAACCTTTGATTCAAGAGTTAATTATTGTTGAAATTCCTCTGCAGGTATTTAGTGAAAATCAGCAAGCGGCAGGAGCAGCTCCACAGTCAGGAAAAGACTGGGAAGTTGTTACCGAAGAAGAACAGCAGGAAAAAGTAGATCCCCGCTTAGCCGTACTCGAAAATTTCTTTAAAGACAAAAAGAAATAAAAATGCGAAGATCCGGCTTTCGGGCCTTCATATGATTTTAAAATTCTTTTAAGGAGGTGGGAATAATGGCTGTACCTTTTAGAAGAACATCTAAAATGAAGAAAAGAACGCGTCGTACGCACTTTAAATTACAAGTTCCTGGTATGGTAGAGTGCCCAAATTGTGGTGAAATGAAACTATCACACCGCGTATGTAAAGCTTGTGGTACTTACAAAGGAAATGACGTAGTAAGCAAATAATTGCTTATTTAAATAAAAGACCCTCTTAAAGGGTCTTTTATTTTTTTTGCCTTTTTTCCTTCTCTGCCCTTTGGAAGAGAAGGATTTTTCTTATAGAACAAGAACTCTTTTTAAATAAACAATTACTGTTGTAAAAGGATTCATACCTTGTCTATAAGGAGGAAAAAGCATGAAAAAAAGCGAGTTGTTTACTACAAGCCAAGGCATTGCTACGTTTGTGATTAATCGTCCTGAAAAGCGTAATGCTATTGATTATGATGTTATGAATGAACTGCAGCAAGCTGTAGATTATGTGAAACATGATCAGTTAGTAAAAGCTTTCGTAATTACAGGTGCTGGTTCAGATGCATTTTGCAGTGGAGGAGATTTAAGCGTATTTCATGAGCTAAAGACTTCGAAAGAGGCATCTCAAATGTTAACGAAAATGGGGAAAATTCTTTATGAGATTTTAACACTCCCAAAACCCACAGTTGCCCTTTTGAATGGAACATCGGTTGGAGGAGGATGTGAGCTTGCGATTGCATGTGACTTCCGTATAAGTGCAACACATAGCGAAATGGGATTTATTCAAGGGAATTTAGGAATTACAACAGGCTGGGGAGGAGGAACCATTCTTCTTGAAAAGCTGCGTTATCAAGAAGCGATGGAAATGATCTACAGTGCTCAGCTGTATGGAGTAGAACGAGCAAAGCAAATTGGATTTCTTTCCTATGTCACGTCGTTTAAAGAGCTAACTATGAGGTGTGAGGAGTGGTTAGCGCCTATCACTCATAAACCGACCCATGTATTGCAAGCTTACAAAGAAATCGCTATTGAGAAATGGGAGCAAAGCCGGGTTTGGAATCGGATGGAACAAGAAATTCATCGCTGCTCGATATTGTGGGAGTCGCCTGAGCATGAAGAAGCGGTTCAAAAGGTCATCGTTAAAAAAGCATAGTTATGAACTGCATTTCCATAGCAATATAGTGAATAAGCGAAAGATGAAAGAATCACGGGTTTCCCATTTTGCTTCAAAGTATATGAAAGATTTTCTTGATTGAGAAGAGGAACAATAGTCTATCTTATCTAGTAGGTGCATATTCATTTAATAAGTACGGATAAGGAGGGATAGAAAAATGACTTCTTCTCGTCAAGATGCATGGACTCATGATGAAGATTTATTACTCGCAGAAATTGTACTGCGTCATATACGTGAAGGTGGCACTCAGCTAGCTGCATTTGAAGAAGTGGGGAAGAAACTTACACGAACATCAGCAGCTTGTGGCTTCCGCTGGAATTCTTTTGTGCGCAAACAATACAAGACTGGTATTGATCTTGCGAAAAAACAGAGAAAAGAATTAAAAGCAAGAACTGTTTCAAAAGATGACGAGCAGCCTGCACGCTTATCATATATGGAAGCAGAGAAACATATTTCGCTTAATGAGGTAATTAAATATTTAGAAAATGTAGATCAAGGGCAAAGGCACTCGTCAGAGCTTCTCGAAGCTAATGAAGAACTGCAGCAAAAGATTGAACGTTTACAAGAGAAAGTAACGATTTTGGAAAAAGAAAAAAAAGCTTTGCAAAACAACTTGTTAATTGTGGAAGATGACTATAAAGCTCTTATTGAAATTATGGAGAGGGCTCGTAAAATGGTTGTATTAAAAGAGGATGAAAAAAGTAGAAAAGTGAAATTTCAAGTGGATAAAAATTTAAATTTAGAAAAAGTTCAAAAGTAAAGGGACAGTTTGAAGGCTCCCTACTTCATGTTGATCACATATACCACATAGATATAAAATAAACAGCTGGAAATCAGCTGTTTATTTTTGTTCGCTTACACCGTTTGGTAGCCAAATAAGAGGGTTTTCTCCCAAATCACGATCGATATCATATGTTACAGGTACAAACCCCATTTTTGACCAAAAATCACTCGATTTTACTCGTGGGCTTGTTTTGATAGGTAATTGAAAGGATTTGGCGTATTCAACGAGCGTTTGACCCAATCCTTTGCGCTGAAAATCGCTGAGCACTTCGAGTTTCCACACTTCAATATACGTTTGAGGCGGCTCGAAATATTGATCGTACTGTTTGTTTCGCTTATAGAGACTCATCCGAGCCACTAAGCTATTTCCAAAATAAATACCGTAAAACGGAGAATTTATTTCATTATCGGAAATTTTGGCATGTAATTCTTCTAGCATTGAAAGTTCTTGAATGCCATATTCTTTGAATTTCTTGAACTCTTCTAGCGTTTTAAAATTAATTTTTAAATGCTTCACTTCGTAATTCATCCCATATCCCCCTTGTTATGTCTCCTTGCTAGACAAACGAACTGGCTTGGTTCGTTCATCTAATATTATATAACAAAAATACAAAATATTCTGTTTTCATGATTGGTGAACGAATATTCAATGCGCATAAGGAAAAATGAATTCTTTCAGTTACATACGAAGAATACATTACTATAAGCATCACTTTTTAGAAAGGAAGCAAAAGGAAAGTGAGATTCAAATAGAAAGCGTTTTCAAAAATTGTAGAGGAGTTTTAAAATTATTGTAGAATTATATGGGGGAAAGTAGAAATTTGAGGAAAGGGGAGAGAAAGGTGAAAAAAATACTGATTGCAAATCGAGGAGAAATTGCTCTTCGTATTATTCATACATGCAAACAAATGGGCATTGAAACGGTGGCTGTCTATTCCGATGCAGATGCAGAGCTTCCTTATGTTCAAGCAGCTACAAAAGCACGTCGAATTGGAGAGCCTCCTGTGCAAAAGTCATATTTGAATGTAGAAGAATTGCTGCGAATTAGTCATGAAGAAAAAGTAGATGCCATTCATCCTGGGTATGGATTTTTATCGGAAAATAGTGCATTTGCTAAAAGAGCGATTGATGAAGGTTTTTGTTTTATCGGCCCTTCTCCCGAAATCATTTCGATGATGGGCGACAAAATTGCTGCTCGTGCCGCGATGAAAGAAGCGGGTGTACCTGTTGTCCCCGGCAGCGAAGGCGATGTGACGTCAGTTGAAGAGGCTTGTAAAGTAGCGAATCTAATTGGATATCCCGTTATGTTAAAAGCAAGCGGAGGTGGCGGCGGAATTGGGATGGTGCGCTGCGATAACGAAGAAGCAGTAAAACAAGTGTATGCCTCCACAAAAGCAAGAGCCAAAGCATATTTTGGTCAAGAAGGAATGTTTATTGAAAAACTTATCACAAACGCAAAACATATCGAAGTACAGGTGTTTGGAGATCAGCATGGTAATGTCGTTCATCTTTTTGAACGCGATTGTTCCGTACAAAGAAGAAATCAAAAAGTGATTGAAGAAGCCCCTGCGCTTTCTTTAAAAGAAAGTACGCGACAAGCCATGCAAAACCAAGCCGTTCAAGCGGCTAAAGCAATCGGATATTATAATGCAGGTACGGTGGAGTTTATTGTGGATGAAGACGAAAATTTTTATTTTCTTGAAATGAACACGCGGCTGCAAGTTGAGCATCCGATCACCGAGCAAATTGCAGGGGTCGATTTAGTTAAGTGGCAGATCTTAGCTGCGCGCGGAGAAAAGCTTCCACGTGTGCAAGAGGAAATAGCAGCAAATAACTATGCCATTGAATTTCGAATTTATGCAGAAGATCCGTTTACTTTTTTACCGGCTCCGGGAAAAATTACGGGTTATCACTTGCCGGAGCGAACCTATGCGCGCGTAGACAGCGGCTACAGTGATATGAATGCGGTTACACCTTTTTATGATCCAATGATTGCAAAAGTTATTATTACTGGTCGTACACGTTCAAATGCAATTGAACTAGCTAAATCATATTTTACAGAAGCTGTTGTAGAGGGAATCAAAACGAATATTCCTCTATTTAAGCAGCTGTTAAATGAAGAGTTATATGAAAAAGGCACCTATAACACATCGTTATTATCAACCGTATTAAATAAAGGAGGAGCACCACAATGAGTGAAATCAAAGCGACAATGGCAGGCATGGTATTTAATGTGTTTGTTCAGCAAGGTGCAAGTGTAGCCAAAGGAGAAGTTGTTGTTGTATTAGAATCTATGAAAATGGAAATTCCTATTGAAAGCGATCAAGCTGGTATTGCAGAGACTGTCCATATAGCCGTGGGGGATTTTGTGAACGAAGGCGACGTTTTGGTGACTATTTCATAACTCATAAAGGAGAGATATCATGATACATACAGGTGAATCTCAGAAAAAATATGATGAAAATCGTCAAAAAGTAGAGCGTGGCAACGCGGAGAAGTACAAAGAGAAACTTGCAAAACAACAGAAGCTTTTTGTAAGAGATCGTTTAGCCCTTTTATTTGATGACGGGAAATATGAAGAAGACGGCATGTTTGCAAATAATAAAGCCGAAGGGTTGCCGGCAGACGGTGTTGTAACTGCAATTGGGAAAGTAAACGGTGAAACGGTTTGTGTAATGGCTAATGACTCTACTGTAAAAGCAGGGTCTTGGGGGGCCAGAACAGTAGAGAAAATTATTCGGATTCAGGAAGTAGCAGAAAAACTGCATGTGCCTTTGCTGTACCTAGTGGATTCTGCAGGAGCGCGTATTACGGATCAATTAGATATGTTTCCAAACCGCCGAGGCGCTGGACGGATCTTTCACAATCAAGTAAAACTTTCCGGCGTCATTCCTCAAATTTGTTTGCTCTTCGGTCCGTCAGCAGCTGGAGGGGCATATATCCCTGCATTTTGTGATATTGTTGTGATGGTAGATGGAAACGCTTCTATGTACTTAGGTTCGCCGCGTATGGCCGAAGCTGTTATTGGAGAAAAGGTTACGCTAGAAGAAATGGGAGGAGCACATATGCACTGCAGCGTTAGCGGATGTGGAGATGTGTTAGCTTATTCTGAAGAAGAAGCTATTTCGTATGCCAAATCTTATTTAACCTACTTTCCACAAAACTATCAAGAGAAGCCTAAAGTACAAAAAGCTAAAGAGCCTAAGCAGACAAAGGATTTAGTAGAATTAATTCCAGAGAATCAAAATGTTCCATTTGATATCTATGAAGCAATTGATACCCTTATTGACGAAGGGAGCTTCTTTGAAGTGAAAAAACTGTTTGCCGCCGAATTGGTAACAGGGCTTGCACGAATAGATGGAAAAGTAGTAGGGATTATTGCCAATCAGCCGAAGGTCAAAGGAGGAGTGCTGTTTGTAGATTCAGCAGATAAAGGCGCAAAATTTATTCAACTGTGCGATGCCTTCCATATTCCTTTGCTATTTTTAGCGGATGTACCTGGATTTATGATTGGAACCAAAGTAGAAAGAGCAGGCATCATTAGACATGGAGCAAAATTGATTGCAGCGATGAGTTCAGCTACAGTTCCTAAAATTTCCGTAGTTATGCGCAAAGCTTATGGCGCAGGGCTTTACGCTATGGCTGGTCCAGCTTTTGAACCGGATTGCTGCCTTGCATTACCTACTGCTCAAATTGCCGTAATGGGTCCTGAAGCGGCAGTAAATGCCGTCTATTCTAATAAAATTAATGAAATTGAAGATCCGAAAGAGCGGTTTATGTTTGTTAAACAGAAACAGCAGGAGTATAAAGAACACATCGATATCTATACGCTGGCTTCTGAACTTATTATTGACGACATCGTTCCTGCTAACGAACTGCGTCGAACTTTAATTAACCGCTTTCGATTATATGAAACAAAGAATGTGACCTTTAGCCGTCGTAAACATCCGGTGTATCCCGTATAATAGAAAAAAACGGGATCACTCTAAATAATTTACAATAAGCCCGGTGATTTTTAATCACACGGGCTATATGAATAGGTGAAATTTTAAGAATGCATTTAATTCAAAGCATTTTTTTGCTAAAATGAAACTCAATAATGGAAAGAGGAACAAAAAATACGATGAAAACTATAGGTATTATTGGAGGCGGATCATTAGGTCTGTTGTTTAGCGCGTATTTATCAGATTGTTATGATGTAACCTTGTATACGAAAACAAAAACTCAAGCAAAGTGCATTAACGATAATGGAATTACCTTACATAGACAAGGGGAACATCACACTAAAAAAGTCAGTGCTATCCCTCTGGAAAAAAACGTAAAAGAAGCAGATTTAATCATTATTACTGTAAAACAGTATCATTTAAAAGAGATTATTCCTTTTATCAAAACCCTTACTATACATACTCCCCTTTTGTTTATCCAAAACGGTATGAGCCATATTGAAATTCTTAAAAATCTCCCGCAGCGCACTCTCTATTTGGGTACAGTTGAACACGGGGCAATGCGTACAAATATGGATAGCGTCCATCATACAGGAATAGGAACAACCCGTATTGCTTCGTACAGAGGAGAAATGGAGTCTATCTTGCCAATTGTGAATTTTCCTTGGGTGATTGAAACAGATTGGTATGCGATGCTGGTGAAGAAATTAGTTGTAAATGCGCTCATCAATCCTCTTACGGCGCTGTATCGGGTAAAAAATGGGCAGCTGATTCATAACGGCTACTTTTATAAAACGATGCGTCTATTGTTTGAAGAGATTGCCGCTGTGTTAAAACTGGATTCAGCTTTTAATTATTGGGAAAATGCGCTGGGGGTTTGTTCGCGCACGAGTACAAATCAATCTTCTATGCTAAAAGATATACAGGAGGGGCGGCAAACAGAAATTGATGCTATTTTAGGCTATATTCAAACACAAGCTGCTGAAAAAAGAACGTCGACGCCTATTGTTGACTTTTTATATGGGTCAATAAAAGGAATCGAAGAAGAAAAGGGTGATTAACATGGGAAGTTTTATTGCTGGAGTTTTTGCGACGTTTGTCACTCTGCCGCTCGTTGGTTTTTTTATTCTATACATGCTTTTACGCAAACTGACGAAAAATAAAAGGAAATCTGTCCACATAGCAACGTACATTACTACGGTTTTTCTTATTTTGTCCGTGCATTATGCAGCTGTAGAAATTTTCGGGCACTCTTTTTTGTGGTTGATTGTGCTAGTCCTTTTAGTTGTAGCAATGATTATGATGTTTGTACATTGGAAAGTCAAACATGACTTAGAAATGAAGCTTATTGCGAAAGGGTTCTTTCGGATGAATTTCGTTTTGTTTCTTATTGCACATATTGTATTAAATATAGGTGGAATCGCTTTTCGCATTTCCTCTCTGTAAAGCATGTTACTAGACGTGAGCAGTTACATTATGGATAATGAAGCTATATGTAGAGAATATAAGTATTAGGAAAAGAAAGGAAGTTCTTTCATGGAGATTACAGACGTCTCTTTAAAGGCGGGAAACAAACTAACGAACGATTACATAAAAGGTGAAAAGCAAGCACTTTCCTTTTTTCATTATAATATACACGAAAAAGACGTATATGAAAAACGTTTAGCGGATGTTCAAAAGCAGTCTTATCCAAGAGAACAGCTTGCTGAGTATCTGCTTGATTTTAATAAGCGCTACGGAGCATCTTCTAAGACGATTGAAAATATTGAAAAGCTAAAAGATCCTAACAGCGTAGTAGTCGTTGGCGGTCAGCAAGCGGGGCTGCTTACAGGTCCTTTGTACACCATTCATAAAGTGATTTCAATTGTGCTGCTAGCTAAACAACAAGAGGAAGCTTTAAACGTGCCCGTGCTTCCGGTATTTTGGATTGCTGGAGAAGATCATGATTTTGCTGAGATCAACCATGTATACACAGAGCATAAAAACCAGCTTTTAAAGAAAACGTTAAAGCATTCTTTAAAGAAAAAGCAAATGGTTTCTCAAATCGAGCTAGACCATGAAGCCTGTAGAAGCTGGGTTCGTGATGTTTTTCAAACGTTTAACGAAACGGCGCATACAAACCAGGTATTACACTTTGTTTTAGAGGCGTTAGATAAATCACGTACCTATGTCGATTTCTTTGCTCATTTGGTTACCACAATGTTCGCAGAGTCAGGTCTTATTTTAATGGATGCAGCTTCTAAAGAAGTGCGCAGCATTGAATCTTCTTTCTTTGTGACGTTAATTGAACAAAATGACAAATTATCGTCAGCCGTTATGGAACAGCAAACAGAGCTTCAAAAACAGTACAAACGAATGATTGAAGTGGGAAAAGAAACGGCCCATCTCTTTTATTCACACAACGAAAACAGAGTACTTTTAGAAAGAGATGCAGAGCAAGAGCAGTTTGTTGGAAAGCAAAATGAACTCGCGCTGTCTAAAGAAGAGCTGGTTCAAATTGCTAAACAAACGCCAGAGCTTCTTAGTAACAACGTTGTGACTAGACCTCTTATGCAGGAGTACTTACTTCCTACCCTTGCGTTTATTGCAGGTCCCGGGGAAGTAGCGTATTGGGCAGAGCTTGAAAAAGCATTTTCTTTATTTAGCTTTAAAATGCCTCCCGTGGTTCCGAGGTTATCCTATGCAATCGTAGAAAGACATATCGAAAAGTATATGGATGAACTTCAGTTAGACCTTTCGAACGTAATAAACGAAGGCGTAGATGCAGAGAGGGAGCACTGGCTTAAGACAGAAGTTCACAACCCGTACGAAATGTATTTTGAAAAAGCGAAAGAAGATTTTGAAAAAATTCATAAAACTCTTCGTGAAAATATTCAAAAAGAAGACAAAACATTTGATGAAGTCATGCTTAAAAATCGAGCGATTATTCAAAAGCAGTTTGAAACCATTCAAAAGATTGTCGAATCCAAACAGCTAATTAAGCACGATGTGAAGCATTCAAAATATGCTCAAATTGAACTTGCTCTTCGTCCCTACAATGCTCCACAAGAACGCATGTGGAATATTATGTATTATTTAAATGGCTATGGCATGCAATTTGTGTCAGATTTACTAAGTGCTGAAGTCGAATTAAATCACCAGTTAAAAGTCTGCTATGTCTAATAAAATCCTGCTGAAAAGCAGGATTTTTATTTTGGAAAAGAGAACAAGTTTACAAGGTGAATGTCAACCAATTGGATCCTTATAAGGTATTTATTTCTAATTGCATAAAAAAACCTTATATTCCTTACATTTTATTCTACGAATATGTCCTACTTTTAACAAAATGACACTATTTGTGACAAAAAGACAAAATTCTACTTAATTCTTATATAAATAGCTGAAATAATGTTGAACTTTGATATATAATATAAACGTGTATATATATCAAAGAAAAACACCGTTTTTTGCTTTTTGTATACATAACTAAGTAGTTTAGAAAGAAGTAGGTGTCATAATGTTTAATCACACAACTGTTTTGCTTAAAGAAGCAGCGGAAGGTTTAAATATTAAACCGGATGGAGTATATGTCGACTGCACGCTTGGCGGAGCAGGTCATAGTGAATATATCGTAAAACAGCTATCAGAAAAAGGGAAATTAATTGCGTTTGATCAAGACGATGTTGCTCTTGAAAATGCAAAAGAAAAATTAGCTCCGTATCTAGACAGAGTTATTCTAATCAAAAGTAATTTTCGCTATTTAAAAGAGCAGCTAATGAAACATGGAATTGAAGAAGTAGATGGAGTATTGTTTGACCTAGGCGTCTCGTCTCCTCAGTTGGATACACCAGAGCGAGGGTTCAGCTTTCATCATGAGGCCCCGCTCGATATGCGCATGGATCAAAACTCAAAGTTTTCTGCGTACAACGTAGTAAATGAATGGCCTTATGAAAAACTTGTGAAAATCTTTTTCCAATACGGAGAAGAAAAGTTTTCCAAACAAATTGCCCGCAAAATTGAGGCATATCGAGAGTCTAAACCAATTGAAACAACGCTAGAGCTGGTTGATCTTATTAAAGATGGTATTCCAGCGCCAGCTAGACGAACGGGTGGACATCCGGCAAAACGGATTTTCCAGGCTATTCGAATTGCTGTAAATGATGAGCTTCAAGTATTTGAAGATGCAATTGAACAGGCTATGGATGTGATCAAAAAAGGTGGACGTGTAAGTGTTATTACCTTCCATTCACTTGAAGACCGAATTTGTAAAGTAGCGTTTAAAAATGCAAGTACGGTTCCGCAGCTTCCTCATGGACTGCCGGTTATTCCAGAAGAATTTAAGCCTAAAATGAAAGTCATTACAAGAAAACCTATTTTACCTTCAGAAGAAGAGGTAGAAGAAAATAAGCGAGCGCGTTCGGCAAAGCTTCGAATTGTTGAGAAATTAGTCTAATAAAAGGGTTTAAACAAAGAGGAGGGGACGAGAATGAACAATGCAGCATACAAAGTAAGAGAGCAAGATCAGCAGCAGAAGCAGCAAAAGACGGTACGTCAAGTTGTTCGAAAGACAAAAAGAAAAATCACGGTTGGTGAAAAAATTGTGTATTCTGGGTTTGTCGCACTCATGCTGTTTGGGTCTGTGCAAATCATTTCAAATCAATCTTCGCTTTATAGCATCAGTGAAGAGGTGCAATCACTCGATGGAAAGATTGACAAGCAAGAAGCAAAAAACAATGAGTTAAAATTACAGGTAACAGAGTTAAGTGCATACGATCGTATTTGGACAAAAGCAAAAGAACTTGGACTAAAATTGAATGAAAATAACGTAAAAGTCGTTAACGATTAATTGCGATGACTACGTCGAGAAAAAATAGCAATATTAGTACAGGAGCAGCAATATTAATTTTAATATTTGCATTGCTCTTTTTTGTATTAGCCATCAGGTTCTTTTACATCCAAGCGACGGGTAAAGCAAATGGAGAAGTTTTAGCCGAAATTGCACAAAAACAGCACACGCGAACGTCTAAAATTGAAGGACAGCGCGGTACGATTTACGATCGAAACGGAGAAGCGATCGCCCAAGACACGGGTGCTTATACGGTTGTGGCGATTTTGAAGGAGTCGCAGTCAGAAGATAAAAAACACCCACAGCACGTGGTAGACCCTGAAAAGACAGCTGAAAAGCTAGCGCCGCTATTGAATATGGACGAATCAAAAATTGAAAGCATGTTAACGAGAGGAATTAAAAGAGAGGCATTCCAAGTCGAACTTGGCCCCGGAGGCCGTGACATTGATAACGTGCTGAAGCAAAAAATTGAAAAACTAAATCTTCCGGGCATCACGTTTTTACGCGATTCGAAGCGTTTCTATCCAAACGGTGTATTCGCTTCAAGTATTTTAGGATACGCACAAAAAGATGATAAGGGTAAAATCGTAGGGAAAATGGGGATTGAAAAAGTATTTGATAAGCAGCTTTCTGAAGAAGATGGATATGTGAAATACGAAGCTGCTAAAAACGGAATTAAGCTTCCGGATCCAAAAGAGTCAATTGTAGCTCCTAAAAACGGAGACAGCGTCACGCTTACGATTGATGAAAAAATTCAGACGTTCTTAGAGGATGCGATGACAACAGCAGCTAAAGAATATAAACCAGAAGAGCTAATGGCAACGGTAGTGAATCCAAAAACCGGTGAAATTTTGGCGATGTCAAACCGTCCTTCATTTGACCCGAATATTCGTGATATCACTTCTTATCGTAATCCGTTTGTTGAAAACAGCTATGAACTTGGTTCAACGATGAAAATTTTTACGCTAGCAGCCGCAATTGATGCAGGCGTTTATAACGGCGAAGATCGCTATCAGTCGGGATCTTATAAAGTAACGAAAAACAGCGTTCCCATTAACGATCACAACGCCGGGGTCGGCTGGGGGGCTATTACATTTAATGAAGGAATTCAAAGGTCTTCAAACGTAGCGGTGGCTATTTTAGCCAATGAAAAACTGGGCACCGATCGTTTGTATAAATACTTGGACAAGTTTGGCTTTATGGATAAGACGGGAATTGACTTGCCAAACGAAGCTTCTAGCAAGTTAGTGACGAAGTACCCGAGAGACCGCGTAACCACTGCGTTTGGGCAGGCGTCTGCTTTTACGCCTATTCAAGAAATTCAAGCGGCTACTGCGATTGCAAATGACGGCAAGATGATGAAGCCTTACGTAATTAAACAAGTAGTCGATGAAACAAATAAAAAGACGATTAAAAAATCGAAACCTACCGTGGTGGGGCAGCCAATTTCTAAAAAAGCAGCGAACGAGACGTTAAATATTTTAGAAACCGTTGTTTCTTCAGAAAATGGAACAGGGAAACCATACGCGATTGAGGGGTATGATGTTGCTGGAAAAACTGGTACAGCTCAAATTCCCGCTCCAAATGGAGGTTACCTGCATGGGCACGGAAAAAACCTTATTTCCTTTATGGGCTTTGCGCCTGCAAACGATCCAAAGCTGCTTGTCTATGTAGCCGTTAAAAACCCGACTCTCAAGCCTCAAGAGGGAGGAAGTGAACCCCTTGTTGCCGTATTTAATCCAGTTATGAAGAATAGTTTACAGTACTTGGGTGTAGAGCCTACTAAGAAGGATAAAGACGGGAAAGAAACGAAAGAAAAGAAAGTGGATTCAGAAATTAAGCTTAAATCTTACGTTAATGAATCAGTTGACAGTACCGTGAAAGACTTAAAACAAAAGGGGCTTATTCCTGTTGTAATAGGTAAAGGAGATACGGTAGAAAGCCAATTACCGACTGCTGATACAATTATTACTGGACAGCGCGTGTTCATTAAGACAACTGGACAAGCGACAATGCCTGATTTAACAGGTTTTTCACATCGCGACGTGATTCGCTTTAGCGAATTTGTCAACGTTCGACCTAGCGCACTTGAAAATGGTTATGTTGTAAGTCAAAGTATTAAAGCAGGCGATCCGTTAAAAGCAGGAACGTATCTGAAAGTGGAACTTGAAACGCCTAAAGAATTTTCAAGCACGTTAAATAAGTTAAAAGAAACGGAAAAAAGTGAGTCTGATAGTAAAAAAGACGATAAGCAACTTGACTAGAAATTAAGTTCTAGTGAATCCTGTACAAGCATATATTGGAACGAGCCGATTCAGAGGAGGTTCTAATATATGCGGGTATCAGGAGTCACAGTTCGTAAAAGGCTAGCCATTGTTTTGTTTGTCGGTTTTATTGTGTTTTTGATTATTGATACAAGGCTTGGATATGTACAGTTGCTGACTGGGGATACGCTAACTGAAAAAGCCAAAGACTTATGGAGTCGGAATATTCCTTTTGAACCTGAAAGAGGAAAGATACTAGATCGCAATGATGTGGCACTTGCTACAAATAAAAGTGCACCGACCGTTTTAGTTATGCCAAGACAAGTTGAAAATCCAGCTGTTACGGCTGAAAAGTTAGCAAAAGTGCTGGGAGCATCAAAAGAAAAAGTATATGAACAAATAACAAAAGCTTCTTCTAGCGTATATTTGCGTCCTGAAGGAAGAAAAATTTCACATGCGAAAGCAAATGAAGTGCGAAATTTAAATTTAAAAGGCGTATATATAGCTGAGGATTCGAAGCGGTACTATCCGTTTGGAAGTTATTTGTCGCATGTATTAGGCTTTGCGGGAGTAGATAATCAAGGGTTAACAGGCCTTGAATTATATTATGATAAAGAGCTAAAAGGACAAAAAGGTTCAGTTAAATTGTATTCTGATGCTAAAGGTAAAAAGATGCCCAATATAGCCGATGACTACACAGCACCTGTGGACGGGCTGGATTTGAGATTGACCATTGATTCACGTGTGCAAACGATCATGGAGCGTGAGTTGGATAATGCTCAGACAGCTTATAATCCAGATGGTATGATTGCCATTGCTATGAATCCTAAAAACGGTGAAATTTTAGGTATGTCAAGTCGTCCGGGCTTTGATCCTACGGATTTTAAAAATGTGAAGCCTGAGGTGTATAATCGCAATCTTCCAATCTGGAGCGTATATGAGCCCGGATCAACGTTTAAGATTATTACACTGGCAGCTGCTCTTGAAGAAAAGAAAGTGGATTTACTAAAAGATCAATTTTACGATGATGGAGCCGCGGAAGTTGGCGGAGCGAGACTTCGCTGCTGGAAAAAAGGCGGACATGGACAGCAGTCTTTTTTAGAAGTTGTACAGAACTCATGTAACCCTGGTTTTGTGGAGCTTGGAGAACGTTTAGGAAAAGAGAAATTGTTCAAATACATTAAAGAATTTGGCTTTGGTCAAAAAACAGGTATTGATTTACAAGGGGAAGCAAAAGGGATATTGTTCCCGCTTGAGCGCGTAGGTCCGGTTGAACAAGCTACAACAGCTTTTGGGCAAGGGGTTGCTGTTACGCCTATTCAACAAGTAGCTGCTGTTTCAGCAGCCGTAAACGGTGGAACGCTTTATGAACCTTATATTGCCAAAGAGTGGGTAGATCCAACTACCGGAAAAGTTGTAAGCAGTCATAAGCCGGTTGCTAAGCGAAAAGTTATTTCCGAGGAAACGTCTAAGCAAGTGCGTTTTGCTCTTGAAAGTGTAGTAGCACAAGGAAGCGGAAAAGGAGCTTTTGTGGAAGGGTACCGCGTTGGAGGAAAGACGGGTACTGCGCAGAAAGCTCAAAATGGAAAGTATTTGAAAAATAATCACATCGTTTCTTTTATCGGTGTTGCACCAGCAGATAACCCTGAAATTGTCGTGTATGTTGCGGTTGATAACCCAAAAGGCACTATTCAGTTTGGTGGAGTTGTAGCAGCTCCGATTGTAGGTAAAATGATTGAAGACAGTTTGCGTGTGATGGACGTTAAACCACGTAAAGGACAAATTGAAAAAGAGTTAACGTGGCTGGACACACCAATGATAAAAGTACCAAATGTCGTAGGAATGTCAAAAAAAGAGTTACAAGAACAGCTACTTAATTTAAAATTAGATGTGAGTGGCGAAGGAGATAAAGTGGTCAAGCAGTCTCCTGCAGCTGGAACGAAAGTTAAAGAAGGCGAAACGGTTAGAATTTATATGGGAAAATAAAAATCTCTATAAATCACTATTCTTCCTTGCATGATAATCAGCAGGTTACTCTGCGTGTGAACATGAAATCAACAAATAAGCCTTGGGGGTGTTCCCTCCGGGCTTCTTTTTCTGTAAAATGTAATAGGTTAGGTGCTAGAAAAAGAAGAATAGTTGCCATAGCGTCTTATAACAAACGTTTCACTTTACAAATAGAGAGGACATGGTAGGAATGGATTTACGAGAACTACTAACACATTTACATGATTTTGTTCAGCTTCCTGAACAGAATATTGATATTACGTCAATTGAAATGGATTCAAGAGAAGTTAAGCCCGGAGCACTGTTCATTTGTATAGACGGCTATACGGTTGATGGTCATAACTTTGCACAGATGGCTGTGGAAAAAGGAGCAGTAGCAATCTTAGCAGAAAAGCCTGTGGATGTAGAAGTACCCGTTGTACGCGTGAAGAGTACAAAGCGAGCAATGGCAGTGCTAGCGGATGCTTTCTACAATCAGCCCACACAAAAAATGCATTTAATTGGTGTAACGGGCACAAACGGAAAAACAACGATTACACATTTAATTGAGCATATCTTTAAATCACAACGTAAAAAGACGGGTCTGATTGGAACGATTGAAATTCGTATTGGTGATACGTCTTATGATGTGAAAAACACAACGCCTGAATCGCTGACGCTTCAAAAAACATTTAATCAAATGGTGGAGGAGAATGTAGAAGTAGCGATGATGGAAGTATCATCTCATGCGCTTGACTTAGGACGCGTACACGGGTGCGACTTTGACGTGGCGGTATTTAGTAACTTAACGCAAGATCATCTGGATTATCATCATACAATGGAAGATTATCGTCGTGCGAAAGGGTTGCTATTTGCACAGTTAGGAAACGCTTATAACCATAATCGTCCTAAGTTTGCTGTTCTTAATGCTGATGATGCGGCAACTGAGGAATATATTAAAAACACGGCTGCTACAGTGATTACCTATGGCATTGACCGTGATAGTGATATTCGTGCAACCAATATTCAAATTACAAACAGCGGCACAACGTTCGACTTGACAACACCGACAGAAACGGTTCGTGTAGAAATGAAGCTTATTGGGAAATTCAGCGTCTACAACGTATTAGCGGCTACGGCTTCATGTTTAGTGTCAGGTATTCCTCTGTCAGTTATTGTCGAGGAAATAAAAGTGTTAGAAGGCGTGTCTGGGCGTTTTGAAGTGGTTGATGCGGAGCAAGATTTTACGGTTATCGTTGATTATGCCCATACGCCGGACAGCTTAGAGAACGTGTTAAAAACTGTAAAAGAATTCGCAAAACGCAATATATATGTTATTGTTGGTTGTGGCGGAGATCGAGATCGTACAAAACGACCAATCATGGCTCGAATTGCAGCTGAATACAGTACACAAGCTATTTTGACATCTGATAATCCACGAAGTGAAGATCCATTGGCTATTTTAAAAGATATGGAAGAGGGTTTGGATACAGATAACTATGTGACGATTGCTGATCGTGCAGAAGCTATTCGCTATGCAGTGGAAGCAGCGCATGCAGATGATGTTATTGTCATTGCTGGAAAAGGGCACGAGACCTATCAAATTATTGGGAAAAAAGTATTTGATTTTGACGATCGAGAAGTAGCACGCAAAATGATTGAGGAGCGAAAGTAGTAATGAAATGGGTAGAGAACAAAATGAGTCGGAATGAGTTGGAAGTTAAGGAGGGAACATCGTGCTAGAACAATCAATTTTATTGACAATCGGCGTAGCCTTTTTGATTACGGTTGTATTGTCGCCGATTTTTATTCCCTTCTTAAGAAGATTAAAGTTTGGTCAAAGTATTCGTGATGAAGGCCCGAAATCTCACCAGAAAAAATCAGGTACACCTACAATGGGCGGTATCATGATTTTATTATCTATTATTGTGGCAACTCTTATTATGGTCAATCAGTATGCAGAACTTACATATAAGACGTTTCTATTATTATTTGTCACAATCGGATTTGGTTTATTAGGATTTTTAGATGATTTTATAAAAGTAGTGTTAAAGCGTAACCTTGGATTAACATCTAAACAAAAGTTTTTAGGTCAGGTTGTCATTTCAATTATTTTTTACTTTATTGCAAGACAGTTTGAGTTTTCAACTGAAGTGACGATTCCAGGAATTAAAGACCCAATCGATTTAGGTTGGTTTTATGTTGTTTTCCTTATCATCTGGCTTGTTGGTTTTTCAAATGCGGTTAACTTAACGGATGGATTAGACGGACTTGTATCTGGTACAAGTGCGATTGCTTTTGGTGCATTTGCAGTTCTTGCCTGGAATGCAGAGCAGTTTGAACTATCTATTTTCTCAGTTGCTGTAGTAGGAGCTGTGTTAGGATTTTTAGTTTTTAATGCCCATCCTGCAAAAGTATTTATGGGAGATACGGGTTCTTTAGCGCTAGGAGGAGCTATCGCTACGGTGGCTGTCTTAATGAAAATGGAATTCTTGCTTGTTATTATCGGTGGTGTGTTTGTTATTGAAACACTATCTGTTATTATTCAAGTCGCATCTTTCAAAACAACAGGAAAACGTGTGTTTAAAATGAGCCCGCTTCATCACCATTACGAGCTAAGCGGCTGGTCGGAATGGCGCGTAGTTATGACTTTTTGGGCTGTAGGACTATTATTTGCAATGCTTGGAATTTATATCGAGGTGTGGATTTAAATGAAATCAGTCAATACGTATCAAGGTAAACAAGTACTTATTTTAGGATTAGCCAAGAGCGGTTTAGCAGCCGCTCAGCTAGTTAAACAGCTTGGTGCTAAAGTAGTCGTTAATGATCAAAAACCGTACGAAGAGAACGTAGCAGCACAGGAATTAGAAAAAACGGGCATTGAAGTTGTGTGTGGACATCATCCGCTTGAGCTTTTAGACAAAGCGGATGTTATTGTAAAAAACCCTGGGATTCCGTATTCGAATGTTCTATTGCAAGAAGCATTAAAGCGAAATATTCCGATTTTAACAGAAGTAGAATTGGCTTATGAAATTAGCGAAGCGCCTTTTATCGGAATTACGGGAAGCAATGGGAAAACAACAACAACAACGCTAATTTATAAAATGTTAGAAGAAGATCAAAAGCAGCCGTTGATTGCTGGAAATATTGGAACAGTAGCTTGTGAAGTGGCGCAAAAAGCAACAAAGGACAATGTAATTGTAACGGAGCTTTCTTCTTTTCAGCTGATGGGAATTGAAAAGTTCCGTCCGAAAATCTCTTTATTATTGAATTTGTTTGATGCTCACTTAGACTATCATGGCACAAAAGAGGAATATATCAAAGCGAAAGCAAATCTCTTTAACAATCAAACAAGTGAAGACTTTGCCGTTATTAATGCGGATGATGAGCTAGTGATGAAAGCTAGTGCAGACGTTAAAGCAACAAAAGTACCTTTTTCTGTTACAGCTCAAACGACAGAAGGAGCGTATATTAAAAACGAAACCATTTTCTTTAAAGATGAAGAAGTGATGTCCTTAAAAGATGTGGTGCTGCCAGGCAAACATAATCAAGAAAACATTTTAGCAGCTATATCCGTTGTGAAGCTGTACGGCTGTTCAAATGAAGCTATCTACCGCGTGCTCACAACGTTTGCTGGTGTTAAACACCGCGTTCAATATGTCACGACAATCAATAAACGTAAGTTTTATAATGACTCTAAAGCTACGAATATGCTTGCTACAAAAGTAGCTCTTTCCGCTTTTTCGCAGCCGACGATTTTACTTGCAGGCGGACTCGATCGCGGCAATGAGTTTGATGATTTAAAAGAAGAGTTTAAAAATGTGAAAGCTGTTATTACGTTTGGTGAAACGGCTCCTAAAATTGAACGCGTAGCAAAAGAAGCGGGAATACAAATTGTAAAACGTGTCGATAATGTTAAACAAGCAGTTTCAGAAGCATATGCTTGTTCAGATGAAGAAGATGTTATTTTATTATCTCCTGCTTGTGCAAGCTGGGATCAATTTAAAACTTTTGAAGAACGTGGTGACATCTTTATTGAATCTGTGCATAAACTGAAATAAGGGCTTGTCTAAACACCTAGAAAATACACTAGCCCTAATCTATTTTTAGAGGTGTGTGACAGTGTCGACAAAAAGGTCTACCCCAGATTTTTTTCTCATAATCGTTACGCTTTCCTTGCTAACCATCGGCCTTATCATGGTATACAGCGCAAGTGCGGTATGGGCTACATACAAGTTTAATGATTCTTTTTTCTTTGCTAAACGCCAGCTCTTATTTGCAGGGCTTGGAGTATGCGCGATGTTTGTCATCATGAATATTGATTATTGGATGTGGCGTACGTGGGCAAAGCCAATTGTAATCATTTGCTTTGTTATGCTGGTACTTGTATTGATTCCGGGAGTAGGGCTAGTACGGAATGGGTCGCAAAGTTGGATAGGTGTTGGAGCGTTTTCGATTCAGCCTTCAGAATTTATGAAGTTTGCTATGATTATATTTTTAGCGAAATATTTATCAGAAAACCAGAAGAAGATTACATCCTTTAGAAAAGGAATGTTACCGGCGTTATTACTGGTTTTCTTACCGTTTGGCATTATTATGATGCAGCCAGATTTAGGAACGGGAACAGTGCTTGTTGGAACTTGTTTAGTCATGATTTTTGTTTCAGGAGCAAAAGTAAGTCACTTTGCAGGTCTTGGGTTGCTTGGCGTTGCCGGTTTTGTAGGGCTTGTTTTATCGGCTCCTTATCGGATTAAACGCATCACCTCATTTTTAAATCCTTGGGAAGATCCGCTTGGAAGCGGGTTTCAAATCATTCAATCTCTTTATGCAATTGGGCCGGGGGGATTGCTTGGATTAGGGTTAGGGCAAAGTAGACAAAAGTTCTTTTATTTGCCGGAGCCTCAAACTGATTTTATTTTTGCTATTCTGGCAGAAGAGCTCGGTTTCATCGGTGGAACACTCGTTCTGCTTTTGTTTAGCTTATTGCTTTGGAGAGGAATTAAAATAGCGCTCGGAGCACCTGATCTTTACGGAACGTTTTTAGCCTTAGGAATTATTTCAATGGTTGCGATTCAAGTCATGATTAATATAGGCGTGGTAACAGGTCTTATGCCTGTTACGGGAATTACGCTTCCATTTTTAAGTTACGGCGGATCATCGCTGACGCTCATGCTGGCAGCAGTTGGAGTTTTGTTAAATGTTAGTAGATATTCTCGCTATTAATTGAAAAAAATTGTATAATGTCAAGTAGGCAATGGTCTACTGAAGTAAACCGTCATCTTAAATCCAAGTGCACGCCGGATTTTGTTGGCGGTTTATTTTCGATTTTTTACAGGTAGATGATATTTTTGTATGAAATGTTTTTAAAATGTAATGTTGTGATAACCAATTTTGAGTCCAACTATGGTATGATGTGTAAGGTTAAATGTTTTATCTTAGTGAGTAGGTGAACGTATGTGCACTTATGAGCGTAGCGTTTTTTTATGACTGTCAGCATGTGTTTAACTTCTAAATGAAAAACGATAAAAAAACAATCAAAATTACTTTATATAGCAGATGAACGTACATTCTATGGGTGAATGTCATACGATAAATAAAAATGATGAAATTGACAACAGAATAGAGTGCCTTCGTAGAAAAAATGTATCTTACAAGGTGCTGCTGCTTAGTTATGAATCTGTTCTTATTATTCTTATGCATTAGAAGTAAGGGCGCATTGACATGAAAGTTTTATAACAGCAAAGAGGGTTTTAGGAGGTTCTTATGGAAGCGTTAGTAAAAGAGTTAGTCGAAGCGAATATTGGAAAGGTTCGTGAAAATGAACCGCTAGCAAAACATACAACAATGAAAATTGGTGGTCCAGCAGATGTGCTTGTAGAACCTGATTCTGTTGATCACTTAAAAGTTACAATGGATATTATTAAAAAACATGGCGTGAAATGGAGAGCGATTGGTCGAGGATCTAATCTTCTTGTCTCTGATAAGGGAATTGAAGGCGTGGTCATTAAGCTCGGAGCCGGATTAGATAATTTAACAGTAGATGGAGAGACGGTTACTGTAGGTGGGGGATATCCTAGCATCAAGCTTGCAACAGTTATTACAAAACAAGGTCTGTCTGGACTGGAGTTTTCAAGTGGAATTCCTGGATCTGTGGGAGGCGCTGTTTATATGAATGCAGGTGCCCATGGTTCTGATATGTCTCATGTAGTCGAGAAAGCGCTGATTTTATTTGAAGATGGCACTCTTGAGTGGCTGACAAATGAAGAGCTTGAATTCTCGTATCGTCATTCAATTCTACAAAAAGACCGTCCTGGAGTATGTGTAGAAGCCGTGCTGCGTTTGAAAAAGGGAACGAAAGATGATATTGTGGCGGTCATGCAGAAAAATAAAGACTATCGCCGCGAAACACAGCCTTGGAATTTCCCTTGTGCGGGAAGTATTTTTAGAAATCCGCTTCCAAATTATGCAGGAGACTTAATCGAAAAGTCCAACTTAAAAGGTTTCTCAGTAGGCGGTGCGCAAATTAGTGAGCAGCATGCGAACTTCATTGTCAATACAGGAGATGCAACGGCTTCAGACGTGCTGAATTTAATTGCTCATGTTAAGAAAACAATTAAAGAGAAATTCGATATTGATATTCATACAGAAGTTGAGATTATCGGCCGCTAATTACTCAGCCTGTCGCTGTATGGTTATGCGTGAAAAGGTAGCTTTTATGTGTTTATTCTATGCTATAATGGGGATATTCTCATGAAGCAAAGATTGGAAATAAATAGATGGTAATTCTTCGTTTATTTTCTCAAATGGATAAGGGTGAAAAAAATGGAAAAAGGTAAGTTAATTGTTTTAGAAGATCGGGTACCGAAGCTGCAAGAACAGCGAAAGCAAAAAGCAAATAGACGGCTTATTTTGTATTTATCACTCTTTTTCATCCTTATTTTATTTATTGTATATTCTCAATCTTCTCTGAGTAATGTTTCTAACATTGAAGTACAAGGGAATAAACATGTAAGTGATAAGGATATTGTCAAAGCGAGTGGTCTGTCCAAAAAAACCAGCTACTGGAAAGCTGATGCTGATCAAATTCAAGAAAAAGTCGAAAAAAACCCTGAGGTAAAGGAAGCTGTCATTCACAAAACATTTCCTAATAAGGTCGTAATCGACGTAAAAGAGTACGCAAGAATTGCATATGTAACCTCGGGGAATAAATATTTCCCTGTGAATGAAAATGGAAAAGTTTTAAAAGAAGTAAGTGCTAAGAAAGTGTCATCCGACGCTCCGCTGCTAATTGACTGGAAAGACGGAGACGCTATACAAAGCATGGTTCAAGAATTAGCTAAAACGCCTAAGAGCATAAAAGGGGCTATTTCTGAGATTTACTACGCGCCGACAAAATCAGAACCTCTTCACATCGAGGTGTTTATGAATGATACGCGTGAAGTAAGCGGGAAAATTAGCAACTTCTCTGATAAAATTGTTCATTACCCAGCTATTGCAAGTAAATTGAGTGATGATCAAAAAGGTATTATTGATTTAGAAGAAGGATATGCATTTAAACCTTATAAAAAGAGCAAGCAGTAATTATTTTTTATAAGTGTTAATTAAAGGAAATAGATGAGTTGAGACTGGCAAACTAGCCCTCGTACATTGTATAATCACATGCAAGTATTCTGCATACATATGATTTTCTTCTCCGTTGCTGTGAAATGGAAATGTAATATTTGTTCTAGGTAAGTTTCGCTTTTCTCAGTGTACATCTTAGTGTAGACTTGTAGTTAAATAGCTTTTTTCAGTGAATTTTAGGCTTAAATCTAAAAAAAAGTCAAAACCAGAACGTTTTGTTCTTTGAAAGAGATAAAGTCTGTGAAAAACTTGAAAAAAATTGATTTTACAAAAGGGAAACAGATGTATTTGTTGAATATTTTCATATAATAAAAAATTAATATTGTTGTTCTTCTTAATTTATTAAGATGACATGTGCAGAAAGAAAAAGGAGGTGCCAAAGAATGAACAGCAATGAAATATACGTTAGTTTAGACATCGGTACATCCAGTGTGAAAGTAATCATCGGAGAGATGAGTAACGATTCATTGAATATCATTGGTGTAGGGAATGTTAAATCACACGGACTAAAAAAAGGTTCTATCGTTGATATAGATGCAACAGTTCAATCTATTAGAAAAGCAGTAGAACAAGCTGAACGAATGGTAGGCATTACAATTAAAAAGGTTGTAGTGGGCATAAGCGGAAATCATGTATTTTTACAGGATTGTCACGGAGTAGTAGCCGTGTCAAGCGAGAATCGTGAAATTACAAACGAAGATATTCATCGAGTAATTGATGCTGCTCAAGTCATGTCTATCCCGCCAGATCGTGAAATCATTGATGTTATTCCAAAGCAATTTATTGTAGATGGCTTAGAAGGTATTAATGATCCTAGAGGTATGATTGGGGTACGTTTAGAAATGGAAGGCACAATCATAACGGGATCTAGAACGGTTTTACATAACTTATTACGCTGTGTAGAAAGAGCTGGTTTAGAAATCAGTGATATTTGTTTACAGCCTCTAGCCGCTGGTTCAATTGCATTATCTCGTGATGAAAAAAACTTAGGTGTCGCACTGGTAGATATCGGTGGAGGTTCAACAACGGTTGCGATCTTTGACCAAGGACATTTGAAAGTAACAAATGTACTAGCTGTTGGCGGAGAGCACATTACGAAGGATTTATCGATTGGCCTTCGCACATCGACTGAAGATGCGGAAAATATTAAGATAAAGCATGGACATGCTTTCTACGATCATGCTTCTGAAGAAGAAGTATTTAGCGTACCGATCATTGGAAGCGATCAGCATCAGCAGTTTAATCAGCTCGAAATCTCTGATATTATTGAAGCTAGATTAGAAGAGATTTTAGATATGATTACGCAGGAGGTAAATCGCCTAGGATACAAAGATATTCCAGGAGGATTTGTTTTAACAGGCGGAGTAGTAGCGATGCCTGGTATCCTTGAGCTAGCTCAAGTAATTTTAAAGAATAACGTGCGTATAGCAGTGCCTGATTATATTGGAGTACGTGAGCCGCATTATACAACAGGCGTAGGATTAATAAAATTTGCATACAAAAATGCTAAAATACAAGGCCGAGAAATTGGAGCGCCAGTTGTGGAAGAAGAGCCGATTGAGCAAGAAATGATCAAACCTAGCCCGAAACCACAGCAGCCGCAACAATCAGCTGAGCAGCCGAAAAAGAAAAATGACCAAAATTTAATGAAGAAGTTTTTTGGATACTTCTTTGATTAACGTTACGGATTGGTAATTTCGAAGAATTAGGAGGAACTATCATGTTGGAGTTTGATACAAGTGTAGACCAATTAGCGACGATTAAAGTAATCGGTGTCGGAGGCGGCGGTAACAACGCGGTTAACCGAATGATTGAACATGGCGTCCAAGGTGTAGAATTTATTGCAGTTAATACAGATGCACAAGCATTAAATTTATCAAAAGCTGAAACAAAAATGCAAATCGGCGCTAAATTAACAAGAGGATTAGGTGCAGGTGCTAATCCAGAAGTTGGTAAAAAAGCAGCTGAAGAAAGTAAGGAACAAATCCAAGAAGCCCTAAAAGGTGCAGACATGGTTTTCGTAACAGCTGGTATGGGTGGAGGAACTGGAACTGGTGCAGCTCCAGTCATTGCCCAAATTGCTCGTGAGCTAGGAGCACTAACGGTAGGTGTTGTTACTCGTCCGTTTACGTTTGAAGGCCGTAAGCGTTCTACTCAAGCAGCAGGCGGCATTGCGTCAATGAAAGAAGCAGTGGATACGCTGATTGTTATCCCAAATGATCGCTTATTAGAAATCGTTGATAAAAACACGCCAATGCTAGAAGCATTCCGTGAAGCGGATAACGTATTGCGACAAGGTGTGCAAGGTATTTCAGATTTAATCGCAGTTCCTGGATTAATTAACTTAGACTTCGCTGACGTGAAAACAATTATGTCTAACAAAGGATCTGCACTTATGGGTATCGGTATTGCAACTGGTGAAAACCGTGCTGCTGAAGCGGCTAAAAAAGCTATTTCAAGTCCACTTCTTGAAACATCTATCGATGGAGCTCAAGGTGTATTAATGAACATCACAGGCGGTACAAACCTAAGTCTTTACGAAGTACAAGAAGCTGCAGATATCGTTGCTTCGGCTTCTGACCAAGAAGTGAACATGATCTTTGGATCTGTTATTAACGAAAACCTAAAAGACGAGATTGTTGTTACAGTTATTGCAACTGGCTTTAGTGACCAAGATTTATCACAGCCAAAACCAGGTCGTCCTTCGTTATCGGCGAATCGCATGCAGCAATCGACACAGCAGCCGGCTCCACAGCCGAAGCGTGAAGTAAAGCGTGAAGAACCTGTACAGCAAGAATATACGCGTCCATCTCAGCCACAGTCTGAAGATGCGCTAGATATTCCAACATTCTTACGAAACCGTAATCGTAGACGCTAAGAAAATAAAAAACCAAGACCTCTGTTTTATACAGAGGTCTTTTTTATGCAATGAATCTAGAAAACTCAAAAAGAACATAAAAAACATTCGACATGGTCAATATGATGCCTTTAAAGGGTTTATGTTTTCTTTCTAAAAGTGGTGTGACAAATATCGAATGATTTCCTCAAAAATACTGCTTGTTTCTCGGCATGAACTGACAGACTTTCTAATAGGATGTACTATATACTAATTTTTAACAGAAAAATTCAGAAAGAATGGAGAGGTTATAAACATTGCCAATCTATTTAGATTTAATATGGATGCTGAATTTTGGGTTAGATACGATTTTACTAATGTTATGTGCAGTTGTACTTAAACGGAATTACAAGTGGTGGCGGCTTTTGCTTGGCGGCTTTATCGGTTCATTAATTGTCCTTCTTATGTTTACGCCTTTTTCTCATCTTATGGTTCACCCTGCCATTAAAATTTTATTCTCTTTTTTTATGGTATTGATGACGTTTGGTTATAAACGACTGCGCTTTTTCTTTGAGAATTTATTAACGTTTTATTTTGCAACCTTTGTTGTTGGTGGAGGATTAATGGGCGTTCACTTTTTATTTCAAGATCAGTTTCTTGTTCTTAATCAAATGGTTGATACAAAATCTCCACAGTTTGGTGATCCTATTAGCTGGATATTTGTTCTTATCGGTTTTCCGCTATTATCTTATTTTTCAAAAGCACGAGTTGATGATTTGCGAATGAAAAACATTACATTTGATCAGCTGGTAGATGTGGAAGTTATTTTAAACGAACAGACGCTGTCGATGAAAGGACTTATTGATAGTGGAAACCAGCTTGTAGATCCGCTGACGAAAACCCCCGTTATGATTGTTACAGCAGATTCTTTAAAAGAAATATTGCCTGAAGGCTTAATGGAATTAAGCAAAAATGTCCAATCCTTTTCACACAGCGAAGATATTGATCAAGAGTGGTATTCAAAAGTCCGCTTTGTCCCTTATCGAAGCGTGGGCCAAGCCAATCAGCTGCTTCTTGCTCTAAAGCCAGATATGGTAAGGCTGGTGCATCAGTCCAATACGATTGAAGTCACTAAAGTATTAGTAGGTATTAGTCATACAACGCTTTCAGTGGAGAAGCAATATGAATGTATTGTTCATCCGAAGCTCATTGTTATTGGAGAAGTAAGTTCCGCATCGTAAAAGGTGTGAACAAATAAAGGAGGATACAGAATGGCTACATATCGAATTCGATTTCAATTATGGTGGTACAAATTATTAATTAAACTTAAGCTAAAAACAGATGAAGTGTATTATATAGGAGGAAGTGAAGCTCTTCCACCGCCTTTAACAAAAGATGAAGAAGAAGTACTCCTGAAAAAACTCCCATCAGGAGATGAAGCAGCACGTTCACTGTTGATTGAGCGTAATTTGCGACTGGTTGTTTATATTGCCCGCAAGTTTGAAAATACGGGAATCAATATTGAGGATTTAATTAGCATCGGCACCATCGGTTTAATTAAAGCAGTAAACACATTTAATCCTGAAAAGAAAATTAAGCTAGCGACGTACGCCTCCCGCTGTATTGAAAATGAAATTTTAATGTATTTGCGCCGCAACAATAAAATTCGATCTGAAGTTTCATTTGATGAGCCGTTAAATATTGATTGGGATGGAAACGAACTGCTATTATCTGACGTGATGGGAACCGAAGAAGATATCATCACAAAAGACCTGGAAGCCAATGTAGATCGAAAACTTTTGTTGAAAGCACTGCACCAATTAAATGATCGTGAAAAGCAAATTATGGAGCTGCGCTTTGGGCTAGCCGGCGGAGAAGAAAAAACGCAAAAAGATGTAGCTGATATGCTAGGCATTTCTCAGTCTTATATTTCAAGGCTTGAAAAACGAATTATTAAACGGCTGCGAAAAGAATTTAATAAAATGGTTTAAGTAAAAAAGCTGATTGTATAAGGGCTGAGAAGCATCTTATACAATCAGCTTTTTTAGCGTGGAATTGTCAGAATTGTAAAAGTGCATATTTTTTCCTTCGGAGGAGATACTGAATTCAGAACATCATCTCCTGTTAGGAGGGAAAGAGTTGACAAGAAATAAAGTAGAAATTTGTGGAGTAGATACTTCGAAACTTCCCGTATTAAAAAATGAAGAAATGCGAAAGTTGTTTAAACAAATGCAGGCTGGAGATGGAACAGCAAGAGAAAAGCTAGTAAGCGGAAATTTACGTCTCGTACTCAGCGTGATTCAACGTTTTAACAATCGTGGAGAATTTGTTGATGACTTATTTCAGGTTGGATGTATTGGATTAATGAAATCCATTGACAATTTTGATTTAAGTCAAAACGTGAAGTTTTCTACATATGCTGTCCCAATGATTATAGGGGAAATTCGCCGCTATTTACGTGACAATAATCCAATCCGTGTTTCTCGTTCCCTTCGTGATATTGCTTATAAAGCTCTTCAAGTTCGTGAAAGGCTTATGAGTGAAACATCCAAGGAACCTACAGCTGAGGAAATTTCAAAAGTCCTAGAAGTGCCGCATGAAGAAATTGTGTTTGCTTTAGATGCTATCCAAGATCCGGTTTCTCTATTTGAACCTATTTACAATGATGGTGGAGACCCAATCTATGTCATGGATCAGCTAAGCGATGAACGCAACCGTGATTCAACTTGGATTGAAGAAATTGCTTTGCAAGAAGGTATGAGAAGATTGAACGAGCGAGAAAAACTAATTTTACGAAAGCGCTTCTTTCAAGGTAAAACACAGATGGAAGTGGCTGAAGAAATTGGTATTTCTCAAGCGCAGGTTTCTCGTTTAGAAAAAGCTGCTATTAAACAGATGAATAAAAATATTCAAAGTTAACAAAAGCTATCTAAACTGGCAGCTGCTCGCGTTCATATAATTAATACCATTCACTTTATTTGATGTTCAACTTAATAAGCATCGTGTCTATAAAAACAGACGCGGTGCTTATTTTGTATGTATCAATGAATACATGACCAAAAGATATTCATATCAGATTTCCTATTGCTGTGAGGACTTCTAGCTACTTGTTGAGAATGTCTCTTGATGAAAAGCTGTGTAATTAGTAAACAAAATCCCTATAGAAAGAGAATGACAGAGAAAAAATAAGCTTTTCCTTCATGAAATGAAAATTTGAAAATATATATAGGCTAAGGAATAAAGTTGGCTATAGGAGGAGAGAGAGCATGTTAAAGATTTCAGAATTTCAGCTGAAAGATGTAGTGAATGTAGCTGATGGCAAAAAACTTGGAAATGTAGGGGATATTGATATTGACTTAACAACGGGAAAAATACAGGCCGTCATTATCGGAGGCTCTCGTGTATTAGGCTTCTTTGGAAAAGATGATGAAATTGTGATTCCGTGGAAAAATATTGTGAAAATTGGTTCTGATGTCATTTTAGTACGTTATAAAGACGCATTTCAGCCTGAAGAGAATTAGTTTTTTGTCAACAGCACCTAGCAATCTGTGGTACAATATGTGAGAACAAATGAAACAAGGGATGTGTCACATACATGAATCCTGAGCCATTAAAAAAAAGTCATCACGACTCGTTTATGTGGCTGAGCCCTTGGGTAGAAAAGAATGATATGCTTGTTGCTGGTTTCACCACAAAAAATGGTGGTGTGAGTAAACCTCCATTTGCTTCTTTTAACCTAGGGCTTCACGTAAACGATAACGTAGAAGATGTTATTACAAATAGAAAAATTTTAGCAGCCGAACTAGACATGTCTTTTGAAAGCTTTGTATGTGCTGAACAAGTACATGAAGCAACTGTTCAAAAAGTAACAAAAGCCGACTGTACAAAAGGAATCTACAAGTACGAAGAGGGCATAAAAGCAACGGATGGCATTTATACAAATGAATCTGATATTTTGTTAGCTTTATGTTATGCAGATTGTGTTCCCCTGTACTTCTATGCGCCTGATCACCATTTAGTTGGTCTAGCTCATGCCGGTTGGAAGGGAACAGTGAAAGATATTGCAGGAAATATGATTCGACGTTGGGTAGAGCAAGAAAATGTCCCGATTGAAGATATTTACGTGGCGATTGGCCCTTCGATTGAAGATTGCTGTTATGTTGTCGATAACCGCGTCATTACACAAGTAAACGAAGCAGTTGGCCAAAATGGATATCAAGAAGTAAGCCCTGGACAATACGCGCTTAATTTAAAAAAAGTCAATAAGCTGCTGATTCAAAACGCAGGCGTATTGCCGGAACGAATTTTAACATCGTCGTATTGTACAAGCTGTGAAGATGACCTGTTCTTTTCACATCGCCGCGATCAAGGGAAAACAGGACGCATGTTTAACTTCATAGGCTTTAAGGAGGAGTAATTACATAGTGACAGCTAGCGTAAGTGAAAATCTAGAAGCAGTTCAACAAACAATTGCTGAAGCGTGTAAAAAAGTTAATCGAAATCAAAAAGATGTAGAGCTGATTGCTGTAACAAAATACGTTTCCACAAAACGAGCAGCAGAAGCAGTGGATGCAGGCATTTTACATCTCGGAGAAAACAGGGATGAAGGTCTTCTAGAAAAGTATGAATCAATCGGTAAGAAAGCGACCTGGCATTTTATCGGAAGCTTACAAACAAGAAAAGTAAAAAATGTGATTGATAAAGTTGACTATATTCATTCACTAGACCGATTATCTTTAGCAAAAGAAATTGATAAACGCGCAGGACATCGTATAAAATGTTTTGTACAAGTTAATATTGCCGAAGAACAATCCAAGCATGGCCTTGCTGTAGAAGACGTAATTCCATTTATTCAATCTCTTGAAGAATTTGCAAATATCCAAGTGGTCGGATTGATGACAATGGCTCCTCACACAGATGACGAGTCTACGCTTCGCAGCTGTTTTCAAGGTCTAAAAAAATTGCAGAGTCGTATACAAGAACTAAACTTGCCATATGCACCGTGTACAGAGCTATCAATGGGAATGTCAAACGATTATGCAATTGCAATTGAAGAAGGAGCAACATTCATTCGACTAGGAACCACGTTAGTTGGGAATGAACGTTAAGGAGGTGTAATTCAAGATGAGTATGAAAAATCGCTTTAGAAGTTTTTTTGCTCTTGATGACGATACTGAATATGTAGAAGAACATTACGAACAAGAAGAGTCGGTAGAAGAGCCTGTACAGCAGTCGAGACCAGCAGCGAAAGCTAGTCAGCAGCCGAATCAGCAGCAAAACGTGATTAGCTTGCAAAGCGTTCAAAAATCATCAAAAATGATGCTTTGCGAACCGCGCGTCTATGCCGAAGCGCAAGAAATTACGGACCATTTAAAAAATCGTAAAGTCGTAGTTGTTAATTTACAGCGCATTCAACGAGATCAAGCAGTGAGAATTGTCGACTTTTTAAGTGGTACAGTTTATGCTTTAGGCGGGGACATTCAAAAAATTGGAACCGACATCTTTTTATGTACACCTGATAATGTAGACGTAAGCGGAAGCATTTCAGATATGATGGGAGAACATGATACAACAAACGTAAAGAGGTGGTAGTTTTTGGACATCGTTTTTGGGATTCTTGGAAAATTAATTGGGCTTTACTCATGGGCACTGATTATTTACATTTTGATGTCTTGGGTACCCGATGTAAGGGCGTCTAAGTTTGGTCAGCTGCTGGGCAGTATTTGTGAGCCTTACTTAGAGCCTTTTCGTAAAATCATTCCGCCTATTGGCATGATTGATATTTCACCTCTTGTCGCAATCTTTTTATTGCGATTTGCGGAAAGAGGCGTGTATTCACTTAATAATGTGGTGGGATTTATTTAAAAAAGGAATCGCTGGATTCCTTTTTTACATACCAATAGTAGGAGTAATAATATGTCTATTTATGAACATTTTAGGCAAGAAGAACATGGATTTATTGACCAGGTTCTTCAGTGGAAAGAAGATGTCCTACATCAATACAGCCCAAAATTAACGGACTTTTTAGATCCAAGAGAGCAGCAGATTGTGACGGCTATTGTCGGGACTGAAGGAGAGGTTCAAGTTTCATTTGATGGTGGACAACCGTTTGCTGAACGCAAGCGTGCGCTGCTATATCCGGATTACTATATACCTCAAAGCGAAGATTTTCAGTTGCGTATGTACGAGCTCAATTATCCTAAAAAGTTTGTGACAATTGAACATCCTCAAGTTCTTGGTTCGGCGATGTCCTTAGGACTGCGCCGTTCAAAATTTGGAGATATTTTGGTCGCGGGAGACGATATTCAGCTTGTAGCTGCAGAAGAAATTTCTTCTTATATTGAGATGAATTTAACATCAATTGGAAAAGCCAAAGTTTCACTTTCTTCTATTCAAAGAGAGCAGCTGCATGTGGTAAAAGAAGAGCTGATTGAACACGTTTATACAGTTTCTTCAATGAGGCTTGATGTTTTGCTGTCGACCATTCACAATTTATCAAGACAAAAAGTCCAGCCGTTTATTGCAAATGGAGCGGTAAAAGTAAATTTTAAAGTCATTGAACAGCCTTCTTTTGAATGTCATGAAGGTGATATTTTGTCACTTCGTGGTCACGGCAGAAGTCGTATCGTTTCACTTGAAGGCAAAACCAAAAAAGAAAAATGGCGAATTGTTGTAGGAAAGCAGAAATAAAGAAATCTACTAGCAGGAAATTTTAAAAATATGTCGAATAAACCATTACTAATGACGTAATGAGACAACACGGAGGTGGCCTAGATGCCTTTAACCCCTTTGGATATTCATAACAAAGAGTTTAATCGCGGATTTCGCGGATATGATGAAGATGAAGTAAATGAGTTTCTTGACCAAGTAATTAAAGACTATGAGCTGGTAATGCGTGATAAAAAGGAGTTAGAAGGAAGAGTATCTGAATTAACAGATCGTCTTGGACATTTTACTAACATCGAAGAAACGTTAAATAAATCAATTTTAATTGCTCAAGAAGCAGCGGAAGATGTGAAGCGAAACGCTGAAAAAGAAGCGAAGCTCATTATAAAAGAAGCAGAAAAAAATGCGGACCGTATTATTAATGAAGCACTGTCTAAGTCTCGTAAAATTGCGATGGACATTGAGGAAACGAAAAAGCAGTCTAAAGTATTTAGAACTCGTTTCAAAATGTTAATCGAAGCACAGCTTGAAATGTTAAACAGCGACGACTGGGATCAGTTGATGGATTATGAGATGCCAGCGCTAGAAGAAAAAATTGACTAGTCAAGACATCATCTTGACTTCTCATGTTTTGTTGTCATATAATTTGGTAACAGATGAAATTTCATATCAAACAGTACGGAGACAGGGACAGTAGCTTTTTTAGTTTGTCAAAGCGAATCGAGGATGGTGCGAGCTCGATAACAAACAAAAAAGTGAAAATCACCCTAGAGTACCATTGCTGAACTGATGATAGTAAGCAGTGGCGGTTTATTCACGTTACGAATGCAAAGAGGATTTGCGCACAGCAAATCTACTAGGGTGGTACCGCGGGAGACCTTCTCGTCCCTTTTTGGGATGAGAAGGTCTTTTTGTTATGGTACAAAAAGATATGAAATTTACGTTTTTTTTTGGAGGGTAAAACATGGAATATAAAGATACATTATTGATGCCAAAAACTGAATTTCCAATGCGTGGAAATTTACCGAACCGCGAGCCTAAAATGCAAGAACAGTGGGCTGAAATGAATATTTATGAAAAAGTACAAAAACGTACCGAAGGCCGTCCGCTATTTGTCCTGCATGATGGACCTCCATATGCGAATGGCGATATTCACATGGGACATGCGTTAAATAAAATTTTAAAAGATTTTATCGTTCGCTATAAGTCGATGTCAGGCTTCTGCGCACCTTATGTACCAGGCTGGGATACACACGGTTTGCCAATTGAAACAGCTTTAACAAAAAATAAAAAAGTAAACCGCAAAGAAATGACGGTAGCTGAGTTCCGTAAGCTTTGTGAACAGTATGCTTGGGAACAAGTAAACGGCCAGCGTGAGCAGTTCAAGCGTTTAGGCGTACGCGGAGATTGGGATAATCCATATGTAACGCTTCAGCCGCAGTACGAAGCGCAGCAAATCAAAGTGTTTGGTGACATGGCGAAAAAAGGCTATATCTACAAAGGGTTAAAACCTGTGTACTGGTCCCCTTCAAGTGAGTCTGCTTTAGCAGAAGCGGAAATTGAATACTATGACAAACGTTCAGCTTCTATTTACGTAGCGTTTAACGTAAAAGATGGTAAAGGTGTGCTTGAACAAGATGAAAAATTCATCATTTGGACGACAACACCATGGACAATGCCAGCTAACCAAGGGATTGCTGTCAATCCTGAGCTTCAGTACAGCGTAGTTGAAGCAGATGGAGCAAAATATGTAGTGGCAACTGAACTGATTGAAACAGTTGCTAAAGAAATTGAATGGGCTGGCTATAAGACGCTTCGTACGGTAAAAGGTTCAGAACTTGAGCGTGTAGTAGCTGAGCATCCAATCTACAAGCGTGATTCATTAGTTGTTCTTGGCGATCACGTAACAACGGATGCTGGTACCGGATGTGTTCATACAGCACCGGGACACGGGGAAGACGACTTTATCGTTGGTCAAAAATACGGGTTGGAAGTTCTTTGTCCAGTCGACAGTAAGGGTCATATGACGAATGAAGCACCAGAATTTGAAGGGTTATTCTATGATAAAGCGAATAAGCCAATTACAGACAAACTAGAAGAAGAAGGCGCGCTGTTAAAATTAAGTTTCATTACCCACTCATACCCACATGACTGGCGTACAAAGAAACCAACAATTTTCCGTGCGACGGCACAGTGGTTTGCGTCTATTAAAGATTTCCGTGAAGATTTATTAAAAGCAGTAGAAAAAACAAAATGGGTGCCTACTTGGGGTGAAACGCGACTTTATAACATGGTGCGTGACCGCGGAGACTGGTGTATTTCTCGTCAACGTGCATGGGGCGTTCCGATTCCGGTATTTTATGCTGAAAATGATGAGCCAATCATTACGGATGAAACAATTGAACACGTATCAAATCTATTTAGAGAACATGGATCAAACGTATGGTTTGAGCGTGAAGCAAAAGATTTACTTCCCGAAGGCTTTACTCATGAAGGAAGCCCAAATGGCCGCTTCACAAAAGAAACAGACATCATGGACGTATGGTTTGACTCTGGTTCTTCACATCAAGCTGTTCTTGAAGAGCGTGAAGACTTACAGCGTCCGGCTGATTTGTATTTAGAAGGTTCTGACCAATACCGCGGCTGGTTTAATTCAAGTCTTTCTACAAGTGTAGCTGTAACGGGTGAAGCACCTTATAAAGGGGTACTTAGCCACGGATTTGCTTTAGACGGTGAAGGTCGCAAAATGAGTAAGTCATTAGGAAACGTTGTAATTCCAGAAAAAGTAATGAAACAACTAGGTGCAGATATTTTACGTTTATGGGTAGCTTCTGTAGATTACCAAGCTGATGTTCGTGTATCTGATAACATTTTAAAACAAGTAGCAGAAGTATATCGTAAAATCCGCAACACGTTCCGTTTCTTACTAGGAAACTTGGCGGACTTTAATCCAACAACTGATGCTGTAGCCGTTGAAGACCTTCGTGAAGTAGACCGCTACATGCTTGTGAAGCTGAACAAATTAATTGATAAAGTGAAAAAATCTTATGATTCATACGAATTCTCAAGCATTTATCACGCGGTGCATAATTTCTGTACAATTGATATGAGTTCATTCTACTTAGACTTTGCAAAAGATGTATTGTACATTGAAGCAGAAAATAATGTAGAGCGTCGCAGCATTCAAACGGTCCTTTATGAAACGTTATTATCGTTAACGAAATTAGTGTCGCCAATTCTTTCTCATACAGCAGACGAAGTATGGGTTCACATTCCAAATGTAACGGAAGAAAGCGTGCAGCTAGTTGATATGCCAGAGGTTCAAGAAATCGAGGGAGCAGATCAATTAGTAGAGAAATGGGATGCATTTATGGAGCTTCGTGATGAAGTATTAAAAGCGCTAGAACAGGCTCGTAATGAAAAAGTAATCGGTAAGTCTTTAGAAGCAAAATTAACGCTGTATCCAACAGCAGATACGAAAGAACTGTTAGCATCTATTTCTGAAAATGTAGGTCAACTCTTCATCGTTTCAGATCTTGAGGTAGCAGAAGGTGAAGCACCTGCTGAAGCACAAAAATTCAGCTATGCATCAATTGTTGTAAGTAAAGCAGAAGGTGAGAAGTGTGAGCGCTGCTGGGTTGTATCACCAACAGTTGGCGAAGATCAAGATCACCCGACTTTATGTACACGCTGTGCGGATGTTGTAAAAAATCACTACGTTCAGCAGTAATTAACAAAAACACGTCCTTTTTGGGCGTGTTTTTTGCTGTACGAAATTCCCAAATACAATGGTATAAAGCATTTAAAGCCTTAGGAAAAACTTGTGTTGTAGATTCGATGGAAAACTCGGTAAACCTAACATCATTAATACTTCATCTTATCAGCACAGGAGGCGTTTGCATGTATGAAAATTATCTTTCCATTGGACAGGAATTAGCTCTTATTAAAGAAGAATTACAAGATCGCCTATTGAGATATGCTACAGAACAATCTGGTTATATAGATGAAAAGGAACGTTACGTAATAGAAATGATTAAAGCCGATTTAAAAGATGTAGAACACGCGTTAGCAAAGCTTGACGTTGGTGCGTTTGGAATTGATGAACTAACTGGCGAAGTGATGTCTATTCATAAATTAAAAGTAATGCCGACGGCCCGCACAAATGAAGATTTATTTGTTTTATGGTGAGAAGCGAGAAAAAAAATGAATTATGTGCTAAAATGCTTTAGTATGGATTCGTTTGATTTTATTGCGGGAGGAAAACGTTTGTGTTTTATTATCTTATCGCTTTAGCTGTTATACTTATTGATCAGGTAACAAAATGGATGATTGTAAAAGAAATGTATTATGGACAAAGCATCACCGTAATTGAAAACTTTCTTTACATTACCTCTCATCGTAACAGAGGAGCCGCGTGGGGGATTTTACAAGGACAGATGTGGTTCTTTTATCTCATTACGGTGGTTGTGGTAGTCGGTTTAATAATTTATATTCAAAAGCTCAAAAAACAAGATAAATGGTTCGGTATTGCGCTAGCATTAATGTTAGGCGGCGCCATTGGAAACTTTATTGATCGAGTGGTCCGTAAAGAAGTAGTTGATTTCGTAAATACATACATCTTTACGTATGATTTTCCGATTTTTAACGTAGCTGATTCGGCACTTGTCGTCGGAGTAATCATCATGTTTATTATGACGCTGTTTGAAGGGAAAATGAAGAAGGAGCACAAAGAATGAATGTAATTGAAACAGTTATAAATGAAGAACAAGCGGGAGAACGTATTGATAAAGTACTTTCGACTGTAAATGCAGAATGGTCACGTTCACAAGTGCAGCAATGGATTAAAGAAGGTCACGCAAAAGTGAACGATAAAACCGTTAAAGGAAACTATAAATGTAAAACAGGAGACGCTATTATTATCGAAGTGCCGGAACTAGAAGAGCTTGATGTGGTAGCGGAAGAAATGAATTTAGATATTTATTATGAAGATCAAGATGTGCTTGTTGTAAATAAACCTCGCGGTATGGTTGTACATCCAGCTCCTGGTCATCATAGCGGTACGCTTGTAAATGGCCTAATGGCTCACTGTAAAGATTTATCCGGTATTAACGGCGTTATGCGCCCTGGTATCGTTCATCGAATTGATAAAGATACATCTGGTTTACTTATGATCGCAAAAAATGATTTAGCTCATGAATCACTAGTTAGTCAGCTTGTAGCTAAAACAGTGACGCGTCGTTATAAAGCTATCGTTCACGGAGTAATTGCGCACGATCACGGTACAATTGATGCGCCAATCGGCCGAGATAAGCAAGATCGTCAAAGCATGACGGTGACTGATGAAAACAGTCGTGATGCAGTGACGCACTTTACTGTATTGCAGCGTTTTAAAGATTTTTCACTAGTCGAATGTAAGCTAGAAACAGGGCGAACACACCAAATTCGCGTTCATATGAAGTATATTGGCTTTCCGCTTGCTGGGGATCCGAAGTACGGACCGAAAAAAACGCTTCCGATTGACGGACAAGCGCTTCATGCAGGTGTATTAGGCTTTATTCACCCTCGTACAAATGAATTTATGGAATTTGAAGCACCGGCTCCAAAAGAGTTTAATGAGATGCTAGAGCTTATTGAAAAAAGAAGTTGACAACTGCCATAAGTGATGGCATACTTGTATTAACTTAATAAGAACCTTTAAGAACAGTCCAGAGAGGCTGAGAAGGAAACGGTGCAGAAAAGGCATACTTATAGCCTTTTTGAAGAAATATGTCTAAAACCAAATCCTCTTGCCTCAAGGCAAGAGGATTTTTTTATGTCAACAACTTGAGGTGAAAAACAGTGAACGTAAAAGCTACCGTACTTGACGAACAGGCTATTCGCCGCGCTTTAACTCGAATTGCACATGAGATTATTGAAAAGAATAAAGGAATCGAAAATTGTGTGCTAGTGGGGATTAAAACGCGAGGTATTTATATCGCAAAACGTTTAGCAGAACGAATTGCACAAATTGAAGGAAATACATTGCCAGTCGGAGAACTAGACATCACGCTTTACCGAGATGATTTATCGAAAGTAACAAGCAATGATGAGCCTCTCGTAAAAGGATCAGATATTCCGACAGATATTGCAAATAAGAACGTCATCTTAGTAGACGATGTGTTATATACGGGCCGTACGGTTCGAGCAGCACTTGATGCACTGATTGATATCGGTCGACCTGAGCTCATTCAGCTGGCTGTTTTAGTGGATAGAGGGCACCGCGAGCTGCCGATTCGAGCAGACTATGTTGGCAAAAATGTACCGACAGCTAAAAGTGAAAAAATTGCGGTGCATTTAATGGAAGTAGACGAAAAAGACCACGTGTCTATTTACGAAAAATAAATTATATACCCTTTTAAATGGTAGTCCCGTGAGGCTGCAAAAGGGGGGTCACTATACAAGGAAAACTATACTGGGGTATAGCGTCTTCCTTGTATGCTGAAAACCTCTTTGCCTCTGCGTAAAGAGGTTTTTTAATAGTGATAGGAGGAAAAACATATGAGTCAACAACGAGATTTTGTACTTGATATACATGATAAACCAAAAGCAGTAAATTGGTTAACATTGAGTCTACAGCATTTGTTTGCAATGTTTGGGTCGACGGTGTTAGTGCCGTTCCTAGTCGGGTTCAGCCCGGCAATTGCTTTGATTTCAAGCGGGGTAGGAACGCTTGCTTTCCTGCTCATTACAAGAGGTCAAATTCCTTCTTATCTTGGTTCATCGTTCGCGTTCATCACGCCAATCATTTTCGCAAAAGCTTCGTTTGGACCTGAAGAAACGATGGTTGGCTGTTTCTTAGCTGGACTTGTTTATGGAATCGTTGCTTTGATTATAAAAGGAACAGGAATCAATTGGATTATGAAGCTGCTTCCTCCGGTTGTAGTAGGGCCAGTTATTATGGTTATAGGCTTAGGACTAGCTAATACAGCAGTAGGTATGGCTATGAACGATGCAAAAGGAAATTACAGCTTAACTTACCTGATGGTTGCGCTTGTGACACTAGCGATAACAGTTGCTTGCTCAATCTTCTTTAAAAACATTATCAGCCTGATTCCGGTACTGATGGGAATTATCGGCGGATACATCTTTGCTTATACACAAGGATTGGTAGACTTTTCAAAGGTAGTGAAAGCAGAGTGGATTGAAGTACCTCACTTCTACGTGCCGTTCGTCACATACACGCCGTCCATTTCACTGGGGATTGTGCTTATCATGGTACCTGTAGCAGTCGTAACACTTTCAGAACATATCGGACACATTCTCGTCTTAAATAAGATTGTGGATCGAAACTATATTGAAAAGCCAGGGCTGCACAGATCGATTTTAGGAGACGGAGTAGCAACTATGCTTGCTGCACTGATCGGCGGACCGCCAAATACAACATACGGTGAGAACATCGGAGTGTTAGCCATCACAAAGGTGCTTAGCGTATTTGTGATAGCAGGAGCAGCAGTCTTCGCGATTTTGTTCGGGTTTGTCGGAAAAATCAACGCTCTTATTTCAAGTATACCAACCCCGGTCATGGGCGGGATTTCAATTCTCTTATTCGGAATCATTGCTTCATCAGGCTTGCGCATGATGGTGGATGCAAAGGTAGACCTTGGATCAAAACGAAACTTAATGATTGCTTCGATTATCTTAGTGTTAGGAATCGGAGGAGCACACTTAGATATCTCAGAACATGTAAAGATTGATAGCATGGCACTGTCTGCCATCATGGGAGTTCTGCTGAATCTAGTTCTGCCGAAAGAGAAGATAAAAGAAGCAGAAAATGTTCAACAAACGTCAGCACGAAAAATTTCATAGAACGCCTTTTAATTGAAATCCAGAGAGGTTTCTAAGGGTGTGTGAAAAGCGCGTTATAGACGAAGCTTGTTTTCTTACACCCTTTCTAAGTTAGAAAGGGTGTTTTTTATAAAGAAATGCGAGGAAAGCAAAAATGGAGGGAATCGATATGAAACATTTAGTGACAGTCTCAACACTAGAAACAAATGAAATTCTAGAGATTTTAGACAGCGCTGAAAACTATCGAACGAATAAACAAGGATGGAAACCGGAAGAGAAAATGTTTGTTGCCAACTTATTTTTCGAAGCGAGCACGCGTACTCGATGCAGCTTTGAAATGGCAGAACAGCAGCTAGGATTAACAACAATTCCGTTTGAAGTAACAACTTCAAGCGTCCAAAAAGGAGAAACGCTTTATGACACGATTGAAACATTAGCTTCAATCGGCGTTCAGTCAGTTGTTATTCGCCACCCGCAAGATCGTTATTATGAAGCACTGCAGGAAAAAGTATCGATTCCCATCATTAATGCAGGAGACGGATGCGGTCAGCATCCAACTCAGTGTCTGCTTGATCTACTGACGATTCGCCAAGAGTTCGGCTCGTTTAAAGGATTAAAAGTCGCAATAGTCGGAGATTTGCGACATAGCCGCGTAGCGAGATCGAATGCTGAAATGCTGACAAAACTAGGGGCGACCGTATATTTTGCGGGACCTGAAGAATGGAAAGATGAAGAGAACAGACACGGTACATATCTTGATATCGATGAAGCAATCGAAACGGTCGATGTTGTGATGCTGCTGCGTATTCAATTTGAAAGGCATGAAGAGAACACTTCAGAGCTTGCACAGAACTACCACAGCCGCTTCGGATTAACCGTTGAACGAGAGCGGAAAATGAAATCACATAGCATTATCCTTCATCCAGCTCCTGTAAACAGAGGAGTCGAAATTGCAGATGAGCTCGTTGAATGTGAACGCTCAAGAATTTTTAAACAAATGCAAAATGGCGTGTACATTCGCATGGCAGTATTAGCAAGAGCGCTACAACCAATTGAAAGGGGACTTAATAATGACAACAATTATCAAAAATGCTACATGGTTAAATAAAGGGAAAATTGAAAAAGTCGAACTGAAAATTGAAAATGGTGTAATTGCTGAAATAGCTTCACACATCGACGTACAGAATGAAGAAGTCATTGATGCAGGCGGGAACTTCTTATCACCGGGTTTAATCGATGTCCACGTTCACTTGCGCGAGCCAGGGGGAGAAAAGAAAGAAACGATTGAAACGGGTACTTTAGCAGCGGCAAAGGGCGGTTTTACAGCAATTGCTGCAATGCCAAACACGCGTCCAGTTCCGGATACGGTTGAACAAATGGAGTGGGTAAACAAGCGTATTGAAGAAACAGCACATGTTCGCGTATTGCCATACGCATCGATTACCACTCGCCAATTAGGAAAAGAACTAACGGACTTTGAAGGCTTAAAAGAAGCAGGCGCATTTGCTTTTACAGATGATGGAGTAGGCGTTCAGTCAACAGGAATGATGCTGGAAGCGATGAAGAAAGCCGCTTCATTAAATAAAGCAATCGTTGCACACTGTGAAGATAATGATTTAATCAACAAAGGCTGCGTCCACGACGGAAAATTTGCAAAAGAACATGGATTAAACGGTATTCCTTCTATCTGCGAAGCCGTTCAAATTGCACGAGATGTCCTGCTTGCTGAAGCAGCAAACTGTCACTACCATGTGTGTCACGTAAGTACAAAAGAATCCATTCGCGCCATTCGGGATGCGAAAAAAGCAGGCATTCGCGTAACCGCAGAAGTAACGCCTCATCATTTACTGCTAAATGAGGAAGACATCCCTGGGCTTGATTCAAACTTTAAAATGAATCCGCCGCTTCGAGGAAAAGATGATCAACAGGCATTAATTGAAGCTTTATTAGACGGAACGCTTGATTTTATCGCCACTGATCATGCACCGCATACAGCGGACGAAAAAGCAGAAGGCATGGAGCTTGCGCCGTTTGGAATTGTAGGACTTGAAACAGCTTTCCCGCTTCTTTATACAAACTTGGTATTAAAAGAAGTAATAACGCTAGAGCAGCTAGTATCATATTTAACAAACAAGCCTGCTGACACGTTCAACCTTCCTTATGGCACCATCGAAGTAGGGAAACCAGCAGATTTAACTATCATTGATCTTGAAACAGAAAAAACAATTAATCCAGAAGAATTTGTATCAAAAGGTAAAAATACGCCGTTTGCTAACTGGGTATGCAAAGGTTGGCCGGTAATGACATTAGTAGAAGGTAAACGAGTATGGGAGGATGTTAAAGCATGCAACGTCAACTAATTTTAGAAGATGGAACAGTATTTATCGGAAAAGGATTCGGCAGCGACAGAGAAATGACAGGAGAAGTTGTTTTCAACACGGGAATGACAGGATATCAAGAAATTCTATCTGATCCATCATACTGTGCACAAATTGTGACATTAACATATCCTTTAATCGGAAACTACGGTATTAACCGCGATGACTTTGAGTCGATTGAACCAGCTGTACACGGTTTGATTGTAAAAGAAGTTTGTGATGCTCCTTCAAACTTCAGAAGCGAACTATCAGTAGATGAATTTTTAAAACAAAAAGATATTCCAGGATTAGCTGGAATCGACACGAGAAAATTAACGCGAAAAATTCGTCAGCACGGTGCGCTTCGCGGACGCGTGTGCAACATGGAAGTCAATGTAGAAGAAGTGGTAGCACAGCTTCAAAATCATGAACTTCCGACTGATTCAGTTAAAAAAGTATCAACAGTGAAGCCTTACCCAAGCCCAGGCAGAGGTAAAAAAGTGGTACTCGTTGACTTTGGAATGAAACACGGAATTTTACGCGAATTAACAGCTCGTCAATGCGACGTGATTGTGGTTCCTTATAACGTAACTGCGCAAGAAATTCTTCAATTAAATCCAGATGGTATCATGTTGAGCAACGGACCTGGAGACCCAAAAGACGTACCTGAAGCAATCGAGATGATTCAAGGGGTTTTAGGAAAGGTTCCTCTTTTCGGAATTTGTTTAGGACATCAGCTGTTTGCGCTAGCATGCGGAGCAGATACAGAAAAAATGAAATTTGGTCATCGTGGATCCAACCATCCTGTAAAGGATCTAAAAACCAATAAAGTAGCTCTTACATCTCAAAACCACGGCTATACAGTATGTGAGCCATCTCTTGTCAACACGCCATTAGAAGTGACGCACGTTGCGCTTAACGATGGAACAGTTGAAGGAGTAAAGCATAAAGAATATCCGGCATTTACGGTTCAATATCACCCTGAAGCATCACCGGGACCTGAAGATGCAAACGGATTGTTCAACGAATTTATGGATCTTATGAAAAACAATCAGAAAGTAGGTAATTGCTAATGCCAAAACGTCAAGATATTAACACAATTCTCGTAATCGGATCAGGACCAATCGTCATCGGACAGGCGGCAGAGTTTGACTATGCAGGAGCGCAAGCGTGTATTGCGCTAAAAGAAGAAGGATACAAAGTTATTCTTGTGAACTCCAATCCTGCAACAATCATGACAGACTCAGAAATGGCAGATAAAGTATATATTGAACCTCTAACGGTTGAATTTGTAAGCTCAATTATTCGTAAAGAACGCCCGGATGCACTGCTTCCAACGCTTGGCGGTCAAACGGGACTGAACTTAGCGGTAGAATTACACGAAACGGGTATTTTAGAAGAATTGAATGTAGAAATTCTCGGGACAAAATTATCGGCGATTGAACAAGCTGAAGACCGTGAGCAGTTCCGTTCACTAATGAATGAACTAAATCAGCCTGTCCCAGCAAGTGAAATCATTCATTCGCTAGACGAAGCGTATGCGTTTGTTGAACAAGTAAACTATCCCGTAATCGTGCGTCCTGCTTATACGCTTGGCGGTACGGGAGGCGGAATTTGTAACAACGAGCAAGAGTTGATTGAAATTGTAACAAGTGGATTAAAACACAGTCCTGTAACACAGTGCTTACTTGAGAAAAGCATTGCAGGCTTTAAAGAAATTGAATATGAAGTAATGCGCGATGCAAACGATAATGCGATTGTAGTATGTAATATGGAAAACTTTGATCCGGTCGGTATTCATACGGGAGATTCAATTGTTGTAGCACCAAGCCAAACGCTAAGCGACCGTGAGTATCAGCTGCTTAGAAATGCGTCACTAACAATTATCCGAGCGCTTAAAATCGAAGGCGGATGTAACGTTCAGCTAGCACTAGATCCAGAAAGCTTCCAGTATTACGTAATTGAAGTAAACCCTCGCGTAAGCCGCTCATCGGCTTTAGCATCAAAAGCAACAGGGTATCCAATTGCAAAATTAGCAGCAAAAATTGCGGTAGGCTTAACATTAGATGAAATGATGAACCCGGTAACTGGGAAGACATACGCATGTTTCGAACCGGCACTAGATTACATCGTATCTAAAATTCCACGCTGGCCGTTTGATAAATTTGAATCAGCTAATCGTAAACTAGGTACACAGATGAAAGCAACAGGTGAAGTAATGGCAATTGGCCGCACGTTCGAAGAGTCAATTTTAAAAGCCGTACGCTCACTTGAGTCAAACGTTCATCACTTAGAACTGAAAGATGCGCATGAATTTGATGATGCCATTATTGAAAAACGTATTCGCAAAGCTGGTGATGAGCGATTATTCTACATTGCAGAAGCCATTCGCCGCGGCGTAACAATTCAACAAATTCATGACTGGAGCAAAATCGATCTCTTCTTCTTAGTAAAACTTGAAAAAGTGATTGCTTTTGAAAATGTGTTAAAAGAAGAGATTCATAACGTAGAAGTTTTACAGGAAGCAAAAGAAATGGGATTTGCAGACTGCACGATTGCTAAGCTATGGAATCAAACAGAGCGTGAAGTATATGACTTCCGCAAACAAAATGGCGTGATGCCAGTGTACAAAACAGTAGATACATGTGCAGCAGAATTTGAATCTACAACACCATATTTTTACGGTACGTTTGAAGATGAAAACGAATCGATTGTTACAGATCGTAAAAGCGTTGTGGTGTTAGGGTCAGGACCAATCCGCATCGGGCAAGGAATTGAGTTTGACTATGCAACAGTTCACTCCGTGTGGGCGATTAAAGAAGCTGGATACGAGGCGATTATTGTCAATAACAATCCAGAAACAGTATCAACTGACTTCAGTATTTCAGATAAATTATACTTCGAGCCGCTGACGATTGAAGATGTGATGCATATCATCGATTTAGAAAAACCAGAAGGTGTGGTTGTACAGTTCGGTGGTCAAACAGCAATCAACTTAGCAGACGAGCTAGAAGCAAGAGGGGTCAAGATTTTAGGAACGTCGCTTGAAAGCTTAGATGCAGCGGAAGACCGTAAAAAATTCGAAGCGACGCTAGCGCGTTTAGAAGTACCTCAGCCGCTTGGAAAGACGGTTACATCCGTAGAAGAAGCAGTGGTTGTGGCAAAAGAAATTGGTTATCCGGTGCTTGTACGACCTTCATATGTACTAGGCGGACGCGCAATGGAAATTGTGTATAAAGAAGAAGAACTGCTTCACTATATGAAACACGCGGTAAAAGTACACGCAGATCACCCTGTGTTAATCGACCGCTACTTAACTGGAAAAGAAATTGAAGTCGATGCCATTTCAGACGGTGAAACAGTGGTTATTCCAGGGATTATGGAACATGTAGAGCGCGCCGGTGTACACTCAGGTGACTCCATTGCTGTATATCCACCGCAAACTCTGTCACAGGATGTAAAAGATACAATCATTGATTACACAACACGTATTGCAAAAGGCTTAAACATTATTGGACTGCTCAACATTCAGTTCGTCTTATCAAAAGGAGAAGTGTTTGTTCTTGAAGTAAATCCTCGTTCAAGCCGTACGGTGCCGTTCTTAAGTAAAATTACGCGTATTCCGATGGCGAATGTCGCAACAAAAGTTATTTTAGGAACAAGTTTGCAAGAGCTTGGCTATGAATCAGGCATGCACCCTGAAGAAGAAGGCGTCTACGTAAAAGTGCCGGTCTTCTCATTTGCAAAGCTGCGTCGCGTAGATATTACGCTTGGACCTGAAATGAAATCTACTGGAGAAGTAATGGGGCAAGATTCAACGTACGAAAAAGCATTATATAAAGGACTAATTGCGTCAGGTATGTCCATTAAGCCGTACGGTTCAGTACTTATGACAGTAGCGGATAAAGACAAAGAAGAGGCAACAGCGCTGGCGAAGCGTTTTGCTAACATCGGCTACCAGGTGATTGCAACGGAAGGAACAGCTTCAACGTTTACAAAAGAAGACATTCGCGTAAAAGTAGTAAATAAAATTCATCATGAAGATCACAATCTTTTAGATGTGATACGAAAAGGTGAAGCGCAGCTTGTCATCAACACGCTAACAAAAGGAAAACAGCCTGCGCGTGACGGATTTAAAATTCGCCGTGAAGCAGTTGAAAATGGTGTACCTTGCTTAACATCACTTGATACAGCAGAAGCGATTTTACGAGTGCTTGAAACGATCAGCTTCCATACAACACCAATGAAAAAAGTTCGTCCAACTAAAGAGGTGACAACCGTATGATCAAACATGAAATGATGCAAGTCGTCAGTCAGCGACCGTTAACACACAATGTATATGAATTAACCCTTCAAGGCGAGCTTGTTCGTTTCATGAATGAGCCGGGGCAGTTTGTGCATATCCGCGTTAACAACGACTATTTGCCGCTGCTTCGCAGACCAATCAGTATTGCAGAAATTGACCAAACGCACGAACAGTTTACGATGATTTACCGTGCAGAAGGGGCGGGAACATCGCTGCTTGCCGAAAAACAAGCCGGACAGTCGATTGACGTGTTAGGTCCGCTTGGCCACGGTTTTCCATTGGAAGCGATAGAGTCAGGTCAAACGGCTTTATTAGTAGGGGGAGGCATTGGAGTGCCTCCGCTCTATGAGCTTTCAAAAAGACTTCGTGAAAAAGGCGTGCAGGTTATTCACGTCTTAGGCTTTCAATCAAAGGCAGACGTATTTTACGAGCGAGAGTTTTTAGCTTTAGGAGAAACATATATTGCAACGGTAGACGGCTCTTACGGAACAAAAGGTTTTGTCACAACGGTGATTGACGAGCAGGAGTTTTCATATGACGTTATGTTTTCATGCGGTCCAACTCCTATGTTAAAAGCACTAGAAAATAATTATACAAACAAGCCGCTTTACATTTCTTTAGAAGAAAGAATGGGCTGTGGAATCGGTGCTTGTTTTGCATGTGTATGCAGAGAAAGTGAAGATTCTACGGCGTATAAAAAAATCTGCAGCGACGGTCCCGTCTTTCAAGCAGGGGAGGTGCTTCTATGAGTATGCTAAAAACGACATTGCCAGGATTAGATTTGAAAAATCCAATTATGCCCGCATCCGGCTGTTTTGGATTTGGGCGTGAGTATGCTCAATTTTATTCACTTGATGCACTTGGAGCCATTATGATTAAAGCGACTACTGCGGACACTCGTTTTGGCAATCCAACTCCTCGCGTAGCGGAAACATCTGCAGGAATGTTAAATGCGATTGGATTACAAAATCCTGGGTTAGAAAAAGTAATGAACGAAGAGCTCGTTTGGCTTCAGCAATATGACGTGCCGATTATCGCGAACGTAGCCGGTGCTTCAATTGAAGAATATGTGCACGTGGCAAAAGAAATTTCAACCGTATCAAATGTAAAAGCACTTGAATTGAATATTTCATGTCCTAACGTAAAAGAAGGCGGAATTGCGTTTGGCGTAGATCCTGTCATTGCTGCTCGTTTAACGAAAGCAGTAAAAGATGTTTCAAATGTTCCAGTTTATGTTAAACTATCACCAAACGTATCCAATATTGTAGACATGGCGATGGCTGTTGAAGAAGCCGGCGCGGATGGCTTAACGATGATCAATACGCTTCTCGGGATGCGTCTGGATTTGAAAACAGCTCAGCCGGTTTTAGCGAACGGCACAGGCGGACTGTCAGGCCCATCCATTAAACCTGTAGCGATTCGAATGGTATATGAAGTGAGTCAAAAAGTGAACATTCCAATTATCGGTATGGGCGGAGTGACAACTGCTGAAGATGCACTCGAGTTCCTATATGCAGGTGCAAGTGCAGTGGCGGTTGGTACAGCAAACTTTGTTGACCCGTATGTATGTCCAACCATCATTGACGAACTGCCAAGGCTATTAACATCATTAGGATACGAGCATGTTTCAGAATGTATCGGAAGGAGCTGGAAAAAGCGTGAAGCAACCGTTAATCATTGCTCTTGATTTTTCATCAATTAACGATGTACAGCAGTTTTTAATGCCTTTTCAACAAGAGTCATTGTTTGTGAAAGTAGGCATGGAACTGTTTTATAAAGAAGGGTTATCCATTATTTCTGCATTAAAAGAGCAAAACCACCAAATCTTTTTAGACTTAAAGCTTCATGATATTCCCAATACGGTAAAGCAAGGGATGAAGTCTTTAGCTTCTCTTGAAGTGGATTTGGTTAACGTTCACGCAGCGGGCGGAATGAACATGATGCAAGCAGCCGTTGAAGGACTTGACTTAGGAACCGCTGCGGGCAAAAAGCGCCCGGATTGTATTGCGGTTACTCAGCTAACGAGTACATCTGATGAAATGCTAAAAGAGCAGCAGCTCATTACACATTCGATGCAAGAAGTGGTTACGCATTATGCAGCGCTTGCTAAAAAAAGTGGACTTGACGGCGTTGTATGTTCTACTCATGAGGTGCCTTCGATTCGAAACGCAGCAGGAGAGGACTTTTTGACCGTAACGCCCGGTATTCGTATGGGCACAGATTCAGTAGATGACCAAGTCCGTGTGGCAACACCTCAGCTAGCGAGAGAATATGGCTCAAGTGCCATTGTCGTTGGACGTTCTATTACTAAAGCAAAAGACCCGCTTAAAGCATATTATGAGATGTTACAGCAGTGGAAAGGGGAGCGTATTACGCGATGACAAAACTACGAAAAGAAATTGCAAAACAATTAATTGATATTGAGGCAGTAAGCCTTCAACCAAACGCGCCGTTTACATGGGCCTCTGGAATTAAGTCACCTATTTATTGTGACAACCGTCTAACGCTTAGCTACCCGAAAGTGCGAAAAGAAATTGCAAAAGGTCTGCAGCATTTAATTAAAACGTATTTTTCCAATGCAGAAGTGATTGCTGGTACCGCTACAGCTGGTATCCCTCATGCAGCGTGGGTAAGTGAAGCGCTAGAGCTTCCAATGTGCTATGTGCGAAGCAAAGCAAAAGAACATGGCCAAGGAAATCAAATCGAAGGAAAAGTAACAAAAGGTCAAAAAGTAGTTGTGATTGAAGATTTGATTTCAACTGGCGGAAGTGTGTTTACAGCAGTGGATGCATTAAAAGCGCAGGGATGTGAAGTGCTGGGAGTTGTGTCTATCTTTACATATGAGCTGGAAAAAGCGCGTCAGCTGTTTAAAGAAAAAGAACTTCAAGTTTATTCGCTAACAGACTACTCTACGCTAGTAGAAGCGGCAAACGAAGCGGGATACATTGAAGAAGAAGCGATGGACAAGCTATTTAAATGGCGTGAAAACCCTTCAGACCCTTCATGGATGAACTAAACTCAATAAAAACCCCCTTTTCTATATAGAAAGGGGGTTTTTATTATGACTGACGCAGCTTCAGTACAAGTTCTTCGCTAGGCGTTACGTACACCGTTTGCTGGTTATCGTACGTCACAAAACCAGGCTTGGCACCGCTTGGTTTTTTTACGTGGCGAATTTTTGTATAGTCCACGGGTACCGAACTTGAATTTTTAGCTTTACTAAAGTAAGCAGCAAGGTGAGCCGCTTCTAAAATGGTTTCTTCTGAAGGCTCTTGGCTGCGGATAACAACGTGAGAACCCGGTATATCTTTTGTATGAAACCAAATGTCATCACGAGCAGCAAGGCGATTTGTTAAATACTCATTTTGCTTATTGTTTTTGCCAACTAAAATCGTCGTGCCGTCGCTTGAAACGTATTGTTCAAGTGTAGGCGTGGTGTTTTTTTGTTTTTTTGCTTGTTTTTGCTGACGGTTGCGCAAATATCCTTCTTCCACAAGCTCTTCACGAATCTCAGCAATGTCTTTGTGAGTAGCAGTATCCATTTGCTGAATAAGTGATTCAAAATACTGTACTTCTTCGTTTGCTTTTTCAATTTGTTCGATTACAATCGAAACGGAATTTTTCGCTTTTTGATACTTTGTGAAATAGCTTTGAGCATTTTGAGACGGTGATTTTTGCGGGTCTAATGAAATCGTAAGTGTACCGCTATTTTCATCATAATAATTAATAACGTCCACTTTCGCATCTCCTTTTTTGACAAGGTGTAAATTTGCGATAAGGAGTTCACCGGCTAGCTGGTAATCAGATGCTTTTTCTGCATTTTGCAGCGTTTGCTCAAGCTTTTTTATTTTTTTCTCATTTTTCTTTTTCTCGGTAGAGATAAACTGTACTAAATCATGCGCTTGCTGCTTTACACGATCTCGCTCTGCTTTCCCGTAGTAATAGCGGTCAAGAAGCTCACTGATGGTTGCATACGTTTTTTTCGTACCCTCTAAATGCGTTAATTCCAGTAAATAAAAGTAGTCTTTTTGATTAACGGTTGTCAGAGTCGGTGTAAACTGACCTTCTTTTATCAGCGTCATCGTTTCGACGAATGATTTTGGAAGGGTAGAACGATTCGCTAAGCCAGAGCGAAACACCACTTCATTTGCAATTAAAGGAGAAAGCCCCGAGAAGGTTTGCACTAGCTGGGTGGCTAACTTTCCGCTATTAAAATCAATTTTTTTAACCACGGTTTCCTCATCCGCTTCAAATGGGTGAAGCTTATCTTGGCTAGGAGGCAGTACGTAAGGTGCTCCGGGCAGAAGCGTACGGTGCCTGTTCAAGGCCATTGGAACGTGTTTAATGCTGTCGATAATCGTTTGTTTTTCTTTATCTACAAGCACAACATTACTATGTCTTCCCATGATTTCAATAATAAGCTGCTTGTACGTCACGTCGCCAATTTCATTTCGTCCTTTTGTTTCAATGACTAAAATGCGGTCTAATCCAAGCTGATACACTTGTTCAATAATGCTTCCTTCTAAATGTTTGCGAAGAAGCATACAAAACATAGGAGGCTCAGATGGATTTTCATAGGGCTCATTTGTAAAATGAACGCGTGAATAGTTAGGGTGAGCTGAGATTAAAAGTTTGCGGTTTTCACCTTTAGCGCGTACTTGTAAAATCAACTCGTTTGGAAACGGCTGATATATTTTTGAAATTCGTCCTGAAACCAAGGTCTCAGATAATTCTTGTAAAATGCCATATGTAAAAATACCATCAAATGACATAGTGCTCACATCCTTAAGTAATTGAAAATTGTCCTATAGAAAAGTATAGCATTTTTTAGGACGAGTCTGAATAAGCATACGATATAAGATTGTAACAATCTAATAGGTGCATTTACAAATAAAAGGGTGTGAAAAGATGCAATGAGATGGTATGAATTAGGTGAAAAAGCAATAGTAGAAGTAACAAAAACAGACAGACAGCATGGTCTTACACACAAAGAAGTAAAAGCACGTCAGCAGCAGCAAGGATTTAATGAATTGACTGAAGGAGAGAAAAAACCGGCCATTCTTGTGTTTCTAGAGCAGTTTAAAGATTTTATGGTGCTGGTTTTACTAGCTGCTACGCTTATTTCAGGTCTTTTAGGCGAATACATCGATGCGATTGCTATTATTGCCATTGTAGTAATTAATGGATTTCTAGGTTTTTTTCAAGAAAGAAAAGCAGAGAAATCTCTTCATGCATTAAAAGAGCTTTCTGCTCCTCAAGTAGCAGCTATGCGTGAAGGGAAATGGGTTAAGTTGCCATCTAAAGAGCTGGTAGTAGGAGACATTGTAAAGTTTTCGAGCGGAGACCGCATCGGGGCTGACCTTCGGATTATGGAAGCCAAAAGTCTAGAAATTGAAGAATCAGCGCTTACGGGAGAGTCTTTGCCAGTTGCCAAGCAAATAAAAGCTTTGCCCGGAGATGAAGTGCCGCTTGGAGATCAGGACAATATGGCGTTTATGGGTACGCTTGTGACGCGAGGAAGCGGAACAGGTATCGTTGTAGGGATTGGAATGAAAACAGCGATGGGACAAATTGCTGATTTGCTTCAAAATGCTGAAGCCATGATTACTCCTCTTCAACGGAAGTTAGAGCAATTAGGTAAAATTTTAATCGTTGTAGCCCTTGCACTTACTGTATTAGTTGTCGGGATTGGCGTGCTGCAAGGCCATGATTTATACAGTATGTTCTTAGCGGGAGTTTCGTTAGCTGTTGCTGCCATACCCGAAGGTCTTCCTGCCATCGTAACCGTGGCGCTATCTCTTGGTGTACAGCGCATGATTAAGCAAAGATCCATTGTTCGCAAACTTCCTGCTGTTGAGACACTAGGATGCGCATCAGTCATTTGCTCAGACAAAACGGGCACATTAACGCAAAATAAAATGACGGTTACTCACCTCTGGTCAGGAGGAATGACGTGGAGGGTATCAGGGACAGGGTATGAACCTACGGGTGTATTTTCGCGAGAGGAAAGAGAAGTTGATACACGGAATGAAAAACCGCTTCAGCAGCTTTTAGTGTTTGGTCTGCTTTGCAATCAAACGTCCATTTCGAGAAAAGATAAAGAATATGTCATCGACGGAGATCCTACTGAAGCGGCTTTGCTTGTTGCCGCAATGAAAGCGGGGCTGACAAAAGAAAACATTCAAAAGCAGTTTACGATTATTGAAGAGTTTCCATTTGATTCAACGCGTAAAATGATGAGTGTAGTCATTGAAGACGCATCTAATAAGCGCTATGTTATAACAAAAGGTGCTCCGGATGTGCTGCTTGTAAACAGCAAAAATATTTTGTGGGAAAGCAGACAACAAACGCTGTCGGTAACAGTTCATAATGAAGTAAAAGGAGCGATTGATCAGTTAGCTAGCCAAGCGCTTCGAACAATTGCGATTGCTTATCGGCCGTTAGAAGACCATGAGAGCGTCCATACAGAGAACGAAGCGGAAAAAGACCTGACTTTCCTCGGGCTTCAAGGAATGATTGATCCGCCAAGACCAGAAGTCAAGCAAGCGGTCAAAGAATGCCGAGACGCAGGGATCAAAACCGTTATGATTACAGGTGATCACGTCATTACAGCACAGGCGATTGCAAAACAGCTAGGCATTCTACCGAAAAACGGTCAAGTCTTGGAAGGAACGGATTTATCCAAAATGACGCAGGAAGAGCTAGAAGAAGTAGTGGATGATGTTTACGTATATGCCAGGGTATCACCTGAGCATAAGCTTAAAATTGTTAAGGCTCTTCAAGCAAAAGATCACATTGTAGCCATGACGGGCGACGGCGTAAATGATGCACCGGCTATTAAAGCAGCAGACATAGGCATCGCAATGGGCATCACCGGGACAGACGTAGCAAAAGAAGCGTCTTCACTCGTTTTGCTTGATGATAATTTTGCTACTATTAAATCAGCGATCAAAGAAGGACGAAACATCTATGAAAATATTCGAAAGTTTATCCGTTACTTGCTTGCATCAAATGTAGGAGAAATCTTAGTTATGCTCTTTGCGATGATTTTAGCACTTCCGCTTCCGCTAGTGCCCATTCAAATACTATGGGTAAACTTAGTAACAGACGGTTTGCCTGCGATGGCTCTTGGCTTAGACCAGCCAGAGGACAACGTGATGAAGCGCCATCCAAGGCATCCGCGTGAAGGTATCTTTGCAAGAGGATTAGGGTGGAAAGTAGTCAGCCGCGGATTTTTAATTGGAGCTGCTACACTTGCTGCATTCATGATTGTTTACGACAATGACCCAGATCGGCTGCAGTATGCACAGACGATTGCATTTGCCACACTTGTCATGGCACAGCTTATTCACGTATTTGACTGCCGGAGCGAAAAATCAATTTTTGATCGCAATCCATTTCAGAACTTATATCTTGTAGGAGCCGTTATTTCATCTATTATCCTTATGCTGGTGGCCATTTACTATCCGCCCCTGCAGCCTATTTTCCATACAATGGCTATTGCACCGCGGGAATGGCTCGTTATTCTAGGACTTGCAAGCCTTCCAACTTTTTTACTTGCCGGTTCACTTTTAACAAGAAAAGCTTCATAAATTGTGCTATACTTTAATACAGGCTGTCCTAAATGAGAAAACTCATGAAGGCAGCCTTTACAGGTTGAATAAAGAAGAGAGATTTCTTTTTTTTGCTAACACTTTCTTTTATGATACTTTTTATGTAAGATGTACATAGTGGATGTGATGATAATGATAAAAAGTATGACTGGTTTTGGCCGCGGAAAAGCGGAAGTGGAAAATCGATCAGTAACAGTGGAAATGAAGTCTGTTAATCATCGTTTTTGTGAAATTGTTATTCGTATGCCAAGACAATTAATTGAAATTGAAGATAAAATAAAAAAAATCGTTCAAACATACATAAAACGTGGTAGAGTAGAAGTATTTGTTACTATTTCAGGTGAAGAAATGGCAAAAAAGAAACTGCAGACGGATTGGCAGCTGCTTGAGGAATACATGAATGCGTTGCAGCAAGTACAAGAAAAGCATGGGCTGTCACAATCTGTTCAAATTCAAGACATTTTACACATGCCTGAAGTAATGACAACTTATGAAGAAGAAGCTGATCAGACGAGTATTCATGGTGCAATCTTTGAAGCCGTTGACGCTGCTGTGCATCAGTTAGTGGATATGCGGAAACGAGAGGGATCAGAGCTGTATCACGATTTGATGGGGTACTTACAGGATATTCAAGACATTCGCGAAAAAATTACACAGCTTGCTCCTGAAGTTGCTGAACAATATCGCGAGCGTATTAAAAGAAAGCTGAGCGATTATTTAGAAGGTGCTTTCGATGAGCAGCGAGTGCTGACTGAAGTAGCTATTTTTGCTGAAAAAGCAGATATTAGCGAAGAACTTACGCGAATTCAAAGTCATGTTTCACAATTTATTCAAGCATTAAATACACCTGATTCAGTAGGACGCAAGCTGGATTTTCTTGTTCAAGAGCTGAATCGTGAAATGAATACAATCGGTGCGAAGGCAAATAATGGTACTATTGCTCAGTATGTTATTAGTATGAAAGCACAATTAGAACGCATAAAAGAGCAGGTTCAAAATATTGAATAGCCTTCGTGTAAGATAAAGATTATATTGGTATAGCGGGAGGCTTCTTATGAGCGGTAAATTAGTGAACGTTGGATTTGGAAATTTTATTTCTTCTAATCGTATAATCTCTGTCGTTCATCCTGAATCAGCTCCAATCAAACGCATTATTCAAGATGCAAAAGATCGAGGCTCTTTAATAGATGCAACGCAAGGACGTAAAACACGATCTGTTATTGTTATGGATAGCGATCATGTTATTTTAGCTCCTGTACAGCCAGAAACTGTGTCACAGCGACTTATAAACAAAGAAGAATTATTAGAAGGGTAGGTCACTTGAACCGATGATTGAAAGAGGTTTATTAATTGTTCTTTCCGGACCATCAGGTGTTGGAAAAGGAACGGTACGAAAAGCATTGTTTGAGCAAGAAGACATTAAATTGCAGTATTCTATCTCTGCAACAACAAGAAAGCCCCGCGAAGGTGAAGTAGACGGTGTTGACTATTTCTTCAAACCACGCGAAGAGTTTGAGCGCATGATTGAAAATAAGAAATTATTAGAGTGGGCTGAATACGTAGGTAACTACTACGGTACCCCGGTTGATTATGTAGAACAAACGTTATCTGAAGGCAAAGACGTATTTCTAGAAATTGAAGTGCAAGGTGCTCTTCAAGTGAAAGAAGCGTTTCCAGAAGGTTTGTTCATCTTCTTGGCACCGCCGAGTTTGTCAGAGCTTAAAAGTCGTATCGTAAACCGCGGTACTGAAACAGAAGATTTAATCAATAACCGTATGCGCGTGGCAAAAGAAGAAATTGAACTTATGGACGCCTACGATTATGTTGTAGAAAATGACAAAGTAGAAAATGCTTGTGCTCGCATCCGTGCTATCGTAACGGCTGAACACTGCCGTCGTGATCGTATTTCTGCGCGCTATAAAAGAATGCTGGAGGTAGAATAAACATGCTTTATCCATCAATTGATTCCCTAATGGAAAAATTAGATTCTAAGTACACGCTTGTGACAGTAGCTGCAAAACGTGCACGTCAATTACAGCTTCACAATGATACGCCGATTGAAAAGCCGGTTTCTTATAAATTTGTAGGCTGTGCTTTAGAAGAAATTAATGCTGAACAATTAAGCTATAAGCAAGGTGTAGCAGAAGAAGATTCTAAACATCAGTAAGTGAAAAAATAACAACCTACTTTATAGGTTGTTATTTTTTTGATGCTTTTGTTTGTATTCAAGCAGGATAGTGAATGTCTCATTACAAAAATGGTATAATAATTAAATTGAAAAGCTTTAGATAGTTACCCGAGTAAACAAGCGGATGCTGGTTGAGCGGGATAAATAGATGGGGGCATAATGATGAAGGGAAAACGAATTTTATTATGTGTTAGCGGCGGGATCGCCGTATATAAAGCCGCAGCTTTAACAAGTAAATTAGTACAAGCGGGAGCGGAAGTTAAAGTAATGATGACTGCTTCGGCATGCGAGTTCGTAACGCCGCTTACGTTTCAAGCTCTGTCTCGAAACCCAGTTTATACAGATACGTTTGATGAAAAAGATCCATCTGTGATTGCACATATTGATTTAGCAGATTGGCCTGATTTAATTTTAGTAGCTCCTGCTACGGCAAATATGATAGGGAAAATAGCAAATGGTCTTGCAGATGATATGATTTCCACAACGCTGCTCGCTGCTACTGCACCTGTGTGGATTGCACCTGCAATGAATGTTCATATGTACGATCATCCAGCTGTTAAAAAAAATATGAGCACTCTTTCATCATTTGGTTACTCTTTTGTAGAGCCTGGAGAAGGGTATTTGGCATGCGGTTATGTAGGAAAAGGCCGTCTTGAAGAGCCGGAAACAATTGTTTCACTAATCGGATCTTATTTCTCACAAGCATCAGATACACAAAAGATCCTTGAAGGTGTGAATGTATTGGTTACAGCAGGACCTACGGTAGAACGCATTGATCCCGTCCGATTTTTCACCAATCGTTCTACCGGGAAAATGGGCTATGCTCTTGCAGAACAAGCTGCTAAGTTAGGTGCATCGGTAACACTTGTAACGGGACCGACGAATTTAGAGTATCCAAAAGGAGTGCAGGTTGTTCAAATTGAAAGTGCGCAGCAGATGCTTGAAGCTGTTATGCAGCGCTATCATGAAGCAGATGTTGTTATCAAATCAGCCGCAGTGGCAGATTACCGACCAAAGCATGTGTTTGATCAAAAGATGAAAAAGCAGCCTGGTGCAGCAGTATTAGAGCTAGAGAGAACAACAGATATTTTACGCACGCTTGGAGAGCAAAAAGAACACCAGCTTTTAGTCGGCTTTGCAGCAGAAACAGAACAAGTGGATGAATATGCACAAAAGAAACTTTTATCTAAAAACTTGGATATGATTGTAGCCAATAACGTAACGACAGAGGGAGCAGGTTTTGGGACGGACACAAATATTGTAACGCTCTATAAGCGAAGCGGAGAGTCTAGGAAACTTCCCATTCTTTCAAAACACGATGTAGCTACCGAGGTGTTAAAAGAAGTGAAGGAAATGTTAGAAGGGCTGAAAAAATGAGTGTAGCTAGTGTAATTGTGGACGTGGCTGCTAAGCAAACAGATCGAGCTTTTGACTACGCTGTTCCTGACAAATGGAAAGGAATTATTGTTCCGGGTATGCGAGTTGTCGTTCCGTTTGGTCCTAGAAAAGTTCAAGGGTTTGTGGTGGCTCTTAAAGAAGAGGCCGAAGTTAAGCGTGTTAAACCAATTGCTGACCTGCTTGATTTAACGCCGGTTCTGACTCCCGAACTGTTAGAGATTGGGCACTGGCTAACCGAAAAAACGCTTTGTTTTATGATATCGGCTTTTCAAGTCATGCTGCCTGCGGCGATGAAAGCAAAATATGATAAAGAACTGTCACTCCTTTCAAAAGAGGCATACGAACAGCTTCATGAGCAAGTAAAGTCGTTTTTTCAGTCAAGATCCTCACTGAAGTGGAGTGAAGTAGAAAAGACAGCCGCTGCTCCTGCTTTTCACCGTGATATTCAAAAAGGTCTAATCGAAGTTGTCTACGTTGTGAAAAACAAAGGAAACAAAAAAACGGCAAAAGGCGTAAAACTGAATCAAAGTCTTGAAGAAATTCAGCAGTTTATGAGCGAGTTAAATAAGCAGGCAGAAAAGCAAAAACAAGTGCTGTCTTTTATGCTCGAGCGAAATGAAGAAGTAGTCATAAAAGAAATAGCGGAAGATTTGCAGATTACCTCCGCTCCTATAAAAGCGCTGATTAACAAAGGACTCTTAGCGGAAACGGAAATTGAAATATACCGTGATCCTTATCAAGATCGATATTTTACACCATCAAAGCCATTTCAATTGACGGATGAACAAGCTGAGGCAATTGCACCGATTCTGCGGGACATCGAAGAAAATCTTCACGATGTGTTTTTAATGTACGGAGTAACCGGAAGCGGAAAAACAGAAGTGTATCTCCAATCAATTGATCAAGTGCTGAAAAAAGGAAAAGAAGCGATTATGCTTGTTCCGGAGATTTCACTTACCCCTCAGATGGTCAAGCGGTTTAAAGAGCGGTTCGGCTCAAAAGTTGCTGTGCTTCATAGCGGCTTGTCTACTGGTGAGAAATACGATGAATGGCGAAAAATTCAGCGAAAAGAAGTATCCGTTGTAGTAGGGGCCCGCTCTGCTGTATTTGCTCCATTTGAAAATTTGGGCCTTCTTATTATCGATGAAGAACATGAGACGAGTTATAAACAAGAAGAAAACCCCCGTTATCATGCCAGAGATGTAGCTATTTACCGAGGGCAGCATCATCAGTGTCCTGTCATTTTAGGAAGTGCAACACCAACGCTTGAGTCCTTTGCAAGAGCGCAAAAAGGTGTGTATAAGCTGCTGACGTTAAAGCAAAGAATGAATAAGTCATCAATGCCGTCGGTGGATATCGTTGATATGAGAGAAGAGCTTCGCAGCGGCAATCGCTCTATGTTTTCAACTCTGCTGTTTGAAAAGATGAAAGACCGTTTGGAAAAAGGGGAGCAAATCGTTTTATTTTTAAATAAAAGAGGTCATTCTTCTTTTGTCATGTGCAGGGACTGCGGTTACGTTCCGACATGTGAGCACTGTGAAATTTCACTAACGTATCACCGCTATCAAAATAAATTAAAATGCCATTACTGCGGACACGAAGAACATGTGCACACTGAGTGCCCAGAATGCCACAGCGAACATATCCGCTTTTTCGGATCTGGTACACAAAAAGTGGAAGAAGAATTAACAAAAGTGCTGCCTGAGGCTAGAGTCGTTCGAATGGATGTTGATACGACAAGCAGAAAAGGCGCGCATGAAAAGCTCCTGAACAAGTTTGCAAGTGGAGAAGCGCAAATTTTACTAGGGACGCAGATGATTGCGAAAGGGCTGGACTTTCCAAACGTCACGCTTGTAGGCGTTTTAACAGCAGATACGATGCTGAATTTACCTGACTTTCGTGCATCTGAAAAAACGTTTCAGCTTTTAACGCAAGTAAGCGGAAGAGCAGGACGCCACAAACTTCCAGGAGAAGTAGTGATTCAGACGTACACGCCTGAACACTACAGTATTCAACTTGCGAGTCAGCATGATTACGATGCGTTTTATAAGCAGGAGATGGAAATTCGTAAAATGCATAAATATCCGCCTTTCTTTTACTTGGCGCTTGTAACGGTATCTCATGAAAATATTGCAAAAGTGGTGTCTGTTACGGACAAAATTTCGCAGTATCTGCGTCAGAAACTTTCGCCGCAAACAACGATCTTGGGGCCAGTCGCATCTCCGATTGCTAAGATAAAAGATAGATATCGCTATCAATGCATGTTAAAATACAAGCTGGAACCAAGCCTGATTCCGCTGTTGAAATATATATTAGAACGTTATCAAGCGGAAATGCAGAAGGAGAATTTAACGATCACTATTGATTTGAATCCATACTCGATGATGTAACCAGTCGTCTTGATGGCGTTAAATAAGAAGGTTTTTGGATATAAATAGAAAGAATAAAGGAGGTGCCTATTTGGCTAAGCTTAAGCTTGTTTACCATCCTAATGAAGTACTTGAACAAGAGTGTGAAGTCGTTAAAAACTTTGATAATAAATTAGCGAAATTACTAAACGGCATGTATGATTTAATGCTTGAAGCAGACGGTGTGGGTTTAGCTGCTCCTCAAGTAGGAGTTCTGCAGCAAGTGGCAGTGGTAGACGTGGATGACCGACACGGTAAAATTGAGTTAATTAATCCGGTAATTATTGAGCAACGAGGCGAACAAATCGGTCCAGAAGGCTGCCTAAGTTTTCCGGGCCTTTTTGGTGACGTGGCTCGAGCTGATTATGTGAAAGTACGTGCGCAAAATCGTAAAGGAAAACCTTATTTTATAGAAGCAAAAGGTTTTTTAGCACGAGCAATTCAACATGAAATTGATCATTTACACGGTGTATTGTTCACGGAAAAAGTAACAAAGTATTACGAAGAGGATGAACTAGAAGGGTAGGTTTTACACGATGAAAGTCGTATTTATGGGAACGCCGGATTTTTCAGTGCCGGTTTTACAAACATTACTTAAAGATGGATATGAAGTGGTCGCAGTGGTTACACAGCCAGACCGACCAAAAGGGCGCAAGCGCGTATTAACACCTCCTCCAGTAAAAGTTGAGGCGTTAAAGCATGAAATACCTGTACTGCAGCCAGAAAAGATTCGTTTAGAAGAAGAATATCAGAAAGTATTAGCGTATGAGCCTGACCTAATTGTAACAGCGGCTTTTGGTCAAATTTTACCAACCCCTATTTTAGAAGCGCCTAAATACGGCTGTATTAACGTGCATGCTTCTCTGTTACCTGAACTGCGCGGAGGCGCGCCGATTCATTATTCAATTCTACAAGGTAAGCCGAAAACTGGTGTTACAATTATGTATATGGTAGAAAAATTAGATGCAGGTGATATCTTAACACAGGTAGAAGTTCCGATTGAAGAACGTGATCACGTTGGCACGCTTCATGATAAACTCAGCGCTGCTGGTGCAAAACTGCTTTCAGAAACCATTCCTTCTCTTGTAAAAGGTGAAATTACGCCGGTTAAACAAAACGATGACGAAGCGACATTTGCTTCTAACATTAAGCGGGAACAAGAGAAAATTGATTGGGCCCGTACAGGAGAAGAAATTTATAACCATATCCGCGGACTTCACCCTTGGCCCGTTGCTTATACAACAGCAGACGGTCAGGTCATGAAAATTTGGTGGGGAGAGAAAGTATCTGCATCAGGAAAACCGGGTACCGTTTTATCACTTGAAGAGGATGGATTTATAGTAGCAACTGGAAATGAAACAGCTATTAAAGTGACGGAACTTCAGCCGGCTGGAAAAAAACGTATGGATGCAGCGCAGTATTTACGAGGTACATCCGTTGAAGTCGGAACAGTATTAGGGGATGTCAATGAGTAAGTACAACGTTCGAGACATAGCTTTAGATATTTTACTAGCTATTGAAAAAAATCAGGCATTCAGCAATCTATTGTTAAATAACAGTATACAAAAACGCGGTATTCAAGGAAAAGATGCAGGGTTGTTAACGGAAATTGTGTATGGAACGATTCAAAGACGTGATACGTTAGATTACGGGTTAGCGCCTTTCTTGAAAAATCCAAAAAAACTGCAGCCTTGGGTGCGAGTTCTGCTTCGTTTGTCTCTTTACCAAATGGTATATTTAGACCGAGTGCCGGACCGGGCAATCCTTCATGAAGCAGTAGAAATTGCCAAAAAACGCGGCCACAAAGGAATTGCCTCAATGGTAAACGGCGTTTTACGAAATATTCAGCGCAGCGGCACGCCTTCTTTAGAAGAAATACAAAATCCTGTGGAGCGGTTGGCAATTGAAACGAGTCATCCATTGTGGCTTGTAAAACGCTGGGTGGAACAATATGGATTGGACAAAACACGCGGAATCTGTTTAGCTAATTTAATGGCCCCTAAACAAACAATCCGAGTAAACAGTGCACGCTTTACGCAAAATGAAGTAAAAGAAGCGCTTGAAAAAGAAGGTATTGTTGTAGAACCAGGCCATTTTGTAGAAGAAGCGCTAGAAGTTCAAAAAGGAAATGCAGCTCATACACAAGCATTTCGTGAAGGAATGTTTACCGTTCAAGATGAAAGCTCTATGTTAGTGGCTCATGCGCTCGGTGCGGAGGCAGAAGAGCTAATTTTAGATAGCTGTGCTGCACCGGGAGGAAAATCAACTCATATTGCAGAGCAGCTTAAAAATAGTGGTAAAGTTATTTCCTTGGACATTCATGACCATAAAGTAAAGCTGATTGCCCAGCAGGCAGAGCGTCTGCATCTTACCAATATTGAGCCGACGGTTCAAGACAGCCGCAAAGCGGGCGAACAGTTTGATAAAGAAATGTTTGACCGTATCTTAATAGATGCTCCGTGCTCAGGTTTTGGTGTAATGAGACGTAAACCTGATTTGAAATATACAAAAACTGAGCAAGATGTAAAGCAGCTGGCGCGTATTCAACAAGATATTTTAAATGCGGTTGCGCCTTTATTAAAAAAAGGTGGGACCCTTGTATATAGTACATGTACAATTGACCGGGATGAAAATGGGGATGTTGTAGCAGCATTTTTAGCAGATCATGCTGATTTTCAAAAAGATGAAACACTCGCTGCACGCATGCCGCAAAAGCTTAAACAAAACGTAAAACATGGTGAAATTCAATTGCTGCCAGATGCACAAAGCGATGGGTTTTATATTGCATGTTTACAGAAGAAGGTGTAAAAATGGAAGAAGTAGCTAAAAGAAAAGCAAAAGCAGAAGAAAAAGCGCAAAAACCATCTATTTATTCATTAGAAATGCACGACCTAGAAAATTGGTTAGTGGAACACGGAGATAAGAAGTTCCGTGCTAAACAAATTTTTGACTGGTTATATATTAAACGCGTAACGGACTTTGACGATATGTCAAACTTATCTAAAGGATTACGTGAACAATTAAAAGACAAATTTGCATTAACGACATTAAAAACAGTTGTTCAGCAAACGTCTGGGGACGGCACGATGAAGTTTTTATTCGAACTCCATGACGGTTATACGATTGAAACGGTGCTTATGCGTCATGAATACGGAAATTCTGTCTGTGTAACAACTCAAGTTGGCTGTCGCATCGGCTGTACATTCTGTGCGTCTACTCTTGGAGGTTTAAAGCGTAACTTAGAAGCTGGAGAAATCGTAGCGCAAGTAGTAAAAGTACAAAAAGCGCTAGATGAACAAGGAGAACGCGTGAGCTCTGTCGTAATTATGGGTATTGGGGAGCCATTTGATAACTACGATGAAATGATGCGCTTCTTAAAAACAATTAACAGTGATGATGGATTAAATATTGGTGCACGTCATATCACAGTATCGACAAGTGGAATCATTCCGAAAATCTATAAGTTTGCTGATGAAAAAATGCAAATCAATTTTGCGATTTCACTTCACGCTCCAAACAATGACATCCGCTCACGCTTAATGCCGATTAACCGTGCGTACAAACTTCCTGATTTGATGGAAGCCATTAAATATTATACGGATAAAACGGGAAGACGTATTAGCTTTGAGTATGGTCTATTCGGAGGAGTAAACGATCAAGTAGAGCATGCCGAGGAATTAGCGGATTTGATTAAAGACGTTAAATGTCACGTGAACTTGATTCCCGTAAACTATGTGCCTGAGCGTGATTATGTTCGTACACCGCGTGAACAGATTTTTGCATTTGAACGTACGCTTAAAAAGCGTGGCGTTAACGTGACTATTCGACGTGAGCAAGGTCATGACATCGATGCAGCTTGTGGCCAATTACGTGCGAAGGAGCGTAAAGAAGAGACGAGGTGATTGTATGGCAACTGTCTTCATGACAGACCGAGGGAGAGTTAGACAACACAATGAAGATAACGGAGGGGTATTTTTGAACCAATACAATCAGCTGCTTGCAATTGTGGCTGATGGTATGGGAGGTCATCGAGCTGGCGACGTCGCCAGTGAGATGGCGGTTCAAAAATTGCAAATAGCGTGGGAAGAAGCGGACAAAGTAACGTCTCCTGATGAGGCGACGCAGTGGATTCGTACGCATGTTTCGCAAATTAATCAAGATATTTATCAGTATGCTCAGGAGCATGAAGAGTGTAAAGGGATGGGTACAACAGTTGTACTTGCTTTATGCGCCGATACGTTTTGTGCGATTGGTAATATAGGAGACAGCAGATGCTATATTTCAAATGAATATGGATTTCAACAAGTAACAGAAGATCATTCTCTTGTGAATGAACTCGTAAAAAATGGTCAAATCACCAAAGAAGATGCCGAGCATCATCCACGAAAAAATATCTTATTGCGAGCACTAGGTACCGAAGAAAATGTTAGTTTAGATGTAAAAACAATTGAAGTGGAAAAAGAAGATCGATTATTATTATGTTCAGATGGACTGACAAATAAGGTAACGGAACAAAAGCTGAACGAAACGTTATCAACAAGTTCATCACTTCACGAAAAGGGTACGAGCCTGATTCAATTAGCAAATGAGCTTGGTGGAGAAGACAATATTACACTTGCAATTGTGGACTTTACATCTGAAAGTGGGTGAGAGTGTTGCTAATAGGTAGACGGCTAAACGACCGTTATAAGGTATTGCAAGTAATTGGTGGAGGCGGAATGGCAAACGTCTATTTAGGTCGCGACATGATTTTGGATCGTGATGTGGCAATTAAAGTGCTTCGTTTAGACTTTGCAAGTGACGATGCGTTTATAAAGCGTTTCCATCGAGAAGCACAATCTGCTACGAGTATTGCTCATCCTAATATTGTCAGCATTTATGATGTTGGAGAAGAAGAAGATATTTACTATATCATCATGGAATATGTACCGGGTATGACATTAAAGCAATACATTCTGCAAGAATCACCACTATCTCTTGATAAAGCCATACATATTATGACGCAGATTACATCAGCTATTGCCCATGCTCATCAGTACGGAATTATTCACCGGGATATTAAGCCTCAAAATATTTTAATTGATCATGATGATACCATTAAAGTTACTGACTTCGGCATTGCCGTAGCACTAAGTTCTACAACCATTACGCATACTAATTCTGTTTTGGGCTCTGTTCATTATTTATCTCCTGAACAGGCAAGGGGAGGGCTTGCGAATAAGCGTTCTGATATTTATTCGCTTGGCATCGTCCTATTTGAATTGCTAACGGGTCGAGTCCCTTTTTCTGGGGAATCGGCTGTGTCAATTGCATTAAAACATTTACAGACAGAAACACCTTCTCCTAAAAGATGGAATCCATCTATCCCTCAAAGCGTGGAGAATGTTGTATTAAAAGCAACAACTAAAGATCCATTTTACCGATACAGTTCCGTCGAAGAACTCGAAGCGGATTTACAGTCTGCTGTTCATCCAAATCGTTATAATGAACAAAGGTTTACGGTGCCTGATGATGAAGAAGTGACAAAAGCCATTCCAGTTATTAAGGAGGATTTTGTTGAATCCGAAGAAACGCACGTACCTGTGAGAAAACCGCCTCACTTAGAGCGCGAAGAACAAGAGGAAGAAGAGTTAAAGCCGAAGAAAAAAAAGAAGAAAAAGAAAAAAGGCAAAAGCAAGCTGATTGTAACGCTTGTTTTAATTTTTTTGCTGCTGGCAGCTGCTAGCGTAGCCGCCGTTACATTTATTCCGGCTTTATTACTGCCAAAAGACGTAAAGGTTCCTGATTTACATAATCAAGATTATGAATCAGCAGTAACCGATTTAGTTTCTTTAGGCTTTAAAGTGAAGAATCCTAAAGATATATCTGATAATGAGGTGGAAGAAGGCGACGTGGTTAAAACGATGCCAGAAGCGGGAGACGTTATCAAAGAAGGATCTAATGTCATTATTTATCGAAGTACAGGAAAGAAAAAAGAAGCATTTAACCGGTACATTGGAAGAAGCTTTACGGAAGTAAAAAGTCTGTTAGAAAAGCAGAATTATAAAGATATCCAATCCATCGAAGTTGAAAGCACAGAACCAAAAGGCAATATTACAGATCAGACGCCTAAAGAAACCGAACAAGTGGTGCCGGAAGATACAACGGTTACGCTATGGGTAAGTAAGGGTCCGCCGAAGATTACATTAAAGGATTTCTCGGGCTGGACGGAAAAAAGCGTAAAAGATTATGCGTCAGATGAAGATATTGAAGTGGACGTAAAAACAGCGTATTCCGACACTGTTGAAAAAGGTCTTGTGATGTCTCAAAAGCCTGCAGCGGAGCAGAGTATCGAGCAAGGTGATAAGCTCACCATTACGGTCTCAATGGGCAAGGAGCCAAAAGCTCCTCAAACGGTGTCAGTGGATGTGACTATCCCGTATAAAGAAGAGACTGATACCGAAGCAAGCACGGAACAAGGCGACGCAACGGAAACAGGCGATGCCACCGGAACAGAAGAGGAAAAGCCAAAGCCGCAAAAAGTACAAATTTATATCGAAGATGCAGATAACGATATGTCCGTTCCTGCTAAAGAACTAACGATTACTGAAACAACAAAAGAATCGTTCGATGTTTTAGTTGATGAAAATGAAAAAGCGTCTTATAAAATTGTCCGAGACGGGGAAGTTATTGAAGAAAAAGACGTTGAATATCCAGAGTGATAGGAGTGAGGTTATGCCAGAAGGAAGAATTATTAAATCCCTTAGCGGATTTTATTATGTTCTTCATGACGGACAAGTAACGCAATGTCGAGGACGAGGTGTTTTTCGTAAAAAGAAGGTAACACCTTTAGTCGGTGACAATGTAGTATTTCAGGCGGAAAATAAGCTTGAAGGATATATACTTGAAATTAAAGAACGTAAAAATGAATTAGTTCGTCCCCCTATTTCAAATGTTGATCAGGCGCTGCTTGTTTTTTCAGCGATTGAACCTGATTTTAGCACAATGCTTCTTGACCGATTTTTAGTGTTAGTGGAGTCTAATCATATTGAACCTATTATTTGTATTTCAAAAGTAGATCTTTTATCACAGCAGCAAAAGCAAGAAATCGAGCAATATGCCGAAGAATATCGTAAAATAGGATATGAGGTCATTTTAACGTCGACAGTCACAGAAAAAGGCATGGAACAAATTCAGCCGTTATTTGAAGATCGCGTAACGGTTATTGCCGGACAGTCAGGTGTAGGTAAATCTTCACTGTTAAATACACTTAAACCAGAGCTTGAGTTAAAGACAAATGATATTTCAATGTCTCTTGGAAGAGGAAAGCATACAACACGTCATGTAGAACTGATTTCGTTTGGTGAAGGTTTAGTAGCCGATACGCCAGGTTTTAGCTCACTGGAATTTTTAACGTTAGAAGTAGAAGAGTTAGCCGATTGTTTTCCTGAAATGTCGCGTTTGAGTGAACAGTGTAAATTTCGAGGTTGTTTGCATGTGAAAGAACCAAAATGTGCGGTGAAAGAAGCATACGAACAAAAAGAAATTCCGAGTTATCGCTACGAACATTACTTGCAATTTATTGAGGAAATTAAGCAAAGAAAGCCGAGGTATTAAAAATGACAAAAATCGCACCTTCCATTTTATCTGCCAATTTTTCAAAGCTTGCTGAAGAAATTCGTGAAGTTGAAGCAGGTGGAGCAGACTACATCCATATAGACGTTATGGATGGCCATTTTGTTCCTAATATTACAATTGGGCCGCTTATCGTTGAGGCTGTACGTCCTGTCACAACACTGCCATTAGATGTGCATTTAATGATTGAAAACCCAGATCAATACGTTCCAATGTTTGCAAAGGCAGGTGCTGATATTTTAACGGTGCATGCTGAAGCGTGTACTCATTTGCACCGCACCATTCAATTAATTAAAGAGCACGGCATGAAAGCAGGCGTTGCTTTAAATCCTGCAACGCCAATTGACGTGGTGAAGCATATCTTAGAAGATATCGATCTTATTTTATTAATGACGGTGAACCCAGGCTTTGGAGGGCAAAACTTCATTCCAAATGTACTGCCGAAAATTGAGCAAATCTCTCAGCTTATTGAAATTCGTCACCTTTCTATTGAAGTAGAGGTTGATGGAGGAATTAATGAAGAAACAGCAAGAAAATGTGTGGAAGCAGGAGCAAATGTCTTAGTGGCTGGCTCAGCTATTTATAATCAAGAAGACCGAGCTGGTGCAATTAGTCAAATTCGCACAACTGTTCAAGCGTAAGTAATAAAAGCTGCTGTGTACAACGAGTAGAACTTGTACACAGCAGCTTTTTCTTTTAGGATAAAGAAAACATAGTTATTTCGTTCATTTTTTAATAGAAAAGGAGCATATACATAATGAAAATTCATATTCTAGCAGGGGGACCGGATGAACATATGCCGCCCCTGCACCAATCAAATGATGTAAAGTGGGTAGGAGTAGACCGCGGCGTATTCCTTCTTCTTCAGCAAGACATTTTGCCCGTAAAAGCATTCGGAGATTTTGATTCCATTACAAATGCGCAGCTTAAGCTAGTGAGAGAAGCATTACAAGATGTTGAACTGTATCCTGCGGAAAAAGATGCAACGGATTTGGAGCTTGCTTTTGAGTGGGCAATAGAGCAAAAACCGGACAGTATTTGTATCTTTGGAGCAACAGGTGGAAGGCTTGACCACATGTTTGGAAGCATTCAGCTCCTGTACAAAGGGTTAAAAAAGAAAGCGAATGTACAAATGATTGACAATCAAAATATCATTCAATTGTTTGAACCAGGCACTTATCATGTAGATCGGTTAAAGGAGTTTCACTATATTTCATTCGTTCCATTTTCAGGCAGTGTAAAAGAACTTACGCTAGAAGGTTTCAAATATCCGCTCAATAAGCATGAAGTAGAACTCGGCTCAACTTTATGTATTAGCAATGAACTTATTCAACAAAGAGGTACTTTTTCATTTACAAAAGGCATATTAATGATGGTAAGAAGCAATGATAAACGTTGCTTGTGATGAAGTATGGAAAATGAGAGCAGGACATAGGGCTTTCTTTAAAAGGAGATAAAGTGTGGAGACGGTTAGGAGGGACAGTATGAAATTCTATACAATCAAACTTCCAAAGTTTTTAGGTGGGATCGTAAAGGTCATGCTTAATTCGTTCAAAAAAGATTAACAACGCCGGAATAATAAAAGAAGCACCATAAAATATGGTGCTTTTTCATTATAAAGATTAAACGCGTTGAACTTTACCAGACTTAAGGGCTCTAGCTGAAACGTACACACGTTTTGGTTTACCGTTCACTAAGATACGTACTTTTTGAACGTTAGCACCCCATTTACGCTTAGTAGCGTTCATTGCGTGAGAACGTGCGTTACCTGAACGAGCTTTTCTACCAGTTACTACACATTTGCGTGCCATGATTTTCCCTCCTAACACCAAAAAAACTACTCAATTCTGTTTTGAGAAATACTATATTAATTTATCACAGCCTTACAGAGAATGCAATAGTTCTGGAGAAAAGCTTTCAAGAAATTTTCCTTGACATATAAAATGAATCTATGTTCAATAATATAGAGAGTAGAAATAGGTATAACTTGGGCTATTACTTATTTTAAGACAAGTTGATACCTAATACTGTCATCTTTAAAAGGGACAAGCTGGACGCCTCTTTTAAAACGAGATTGATTATAGTAGAATATTTATAACCTATGAAAGTAGAAAGGGGAACGAGTATGTCCATCGAAATGAAAACGAAGTATGGTCAAATTGATATCTCTACAGATGTAATTGCAACAATTGCTGGAGGAGCAGCTGTTGATTGTTACGGGATTGTCGGAATGGCTTCAAAAAATCAGCTTAAAGATGGTCTTACAGAAATTCTTCGCAAAGAAAACTTTACACGAGGTATTGTGGTAAGACAAGAAGAGGATGACGTACATATCGATATGTACATTATCGTAAGCTATGGAACAAAAATTTCTGAAATTGCTCATAATGTGCAAACAAAAGTAAAATACACACTGGAACAAACGGTTGGTTTAACGGTTGATTCAGTAAATATTTATGTGCAGGGTGTTCGTGTAACGAACGTTTAATTAAGGAGGAAGATTCGTGTCAATGACAACGTTGGACGGAAAGCGGTTTAGAGAAATGGTGCTTCAAGGAGCCCAGCATCTATCTAACAATGCAGATTATGTAGATGCGCTGAACGTTTTTCCCGTACCAGATGGCGATACTGGAACAAATATGAACTTATCGATTACGTCTGGTGCTAAAGAAGTAAAAAATAAACTATCTGATCACATCGGCCAAGTGAGTCAAGCTTTGTCTAAAGGCTTATTGATGGGCGCGCGCGGTAATTCAGGAGTTATTTTATCTCAATTATTCCGCGGTTTTGCGAAATCGGTTGAGCAAAAGTCAGCGATTACAACAGTAGAGTTTGCTGAAGCTCTTGAACTTGGTGTAGAAACTGCTTATAAAGCTGTTATGAAACCAATCGAAGGAACCATTTTAACAGTAGCTAAGGATACTGCTAAAAAAGCAGCGGCTGTTGCTAAAAAGCAATCTGATATGATTCTGTTCATGGAAGAAGTACTTAAGGAAGCTAATGCTTCATTAAATCGCACGCCAGATCTTTTACCCGTGTTAAAAGAAGTAGGCGTAGTGGATAGCGGAGGTCAAGGGCTTGTTTTAATTTATGAAGGCTTTTTAGCTGAATTAAAAGGTGAAAAACTTCCCGGTGTACCCATGTCAGCTCCTTCAATGAATGAACTCGTAAATGCTGAGCATCATAAGCATGCGCAAAGCCATATGAATACAGAAGATATTGAATTTGGCTATTGTACAGAATTTATGGTAAGGCTGGAAGAGGATAAGCCTGCAGCTAAAACATTTTCTGAAGAAACGTTTCGTCAAGACTTAAGTAAATGGGGCGACTCATTGCTTGTAGTATCCGATGATGAAATCGTGAAAGTTCATATTCACGCCGAGCATCCTGGAGAAGTGTTAAACTACGGGCAGCAGTACGGAAGTTTAATTAAAATGAAGATTGAAAACATGAGAGAACAGCATAGCAGCATTGTTTCAGGTGAAGAAAAGCCTGCAGTAAAAAATGCTGAAAAACAGCCCTTTGGCATTGTTACTGTGTCAATGGGAAAAGGAATTGCTGAATTGTTCAAGAGCCTTGGGGCAACGGTTGTCATTGAAGGCGGACAAACAATGAATCCAAGTACGGAGGATATTGTCAAAGCGATTGAAGAAACAAATGCTGAACAGGTACTGATTTTACCTAATAACGGAAATATTGTGATGGCTGCTAACCAAGCGGCTGCTGTTGCCGGCAGTCACGTTTCGGTTGTCCCGTCCAAAACGGTTCCTCAAGGAATGACAGCGCTACTATCATTTAATCCTCAGCAAAGCTTAAAAGAAAACGAGGAAGTAATGACAGAAGCTCTGCAGCACGTGAAAACAGGACAAGTAACGTATGCAGTTCGCGATACAAATATTGATGGTCTTGAATTAGCTAAAGGCGATTTTATGGGTATTGCCGAAAAGAAAATCGTTGTAAAAGATTCAGAGAAATTAGAAGCAGCGAAAAAGCTGTTGACTTATATGATTGATGACGAAGCGGAAATCCTTACGATTCTTCAAGGACAGGATGTCTCAGACGATGAAGCTGAAGCGCTAACATCGTTTGTAGAAGAAACGTTTGAAGAAGTTGAGGTAGAGCTTCATAAAGGAGATCAACCTTTATATTCTTACATTTTTGCAATTGAATAACCAAAAAAGAAGCATCCCTCCCGAGGGGCGCTTCTTTTTTTGTGTTTTTTAAGTTAAATACGAACTATTTTATTTTTAATTGTTGTAATTGTTCGGTATATTAGGTATATTAGTTGAAAAGAACACGTTTATATGGTAGTTTTGAAAACTGATTAAGTCAAATGTGAAAGAAAACAGCATGAGAGGAGAGACAACAGTGGATATTTTAAAAGGAACAGGTTTATTATTATTAGTTTTATTTTTATTTTGGTTGTTTAGCAACAAGGCACCTTATGGCATGAAAGCAATGGGGGCTCTCGCAAGCGGAGCGGTAGCTGCGTTTCTCGTAGAGGCCTTTCAGTCATATGTAGGAGGAGATTTACTAGGTATTTCATTCCTGGGTGAAGTTGGAAAGGCTGCAGGAGGAATGGGAGGAGTTGCGGCGGCAGCACTAGTTGCTTTGGCGTTAGGAGTATCTCCTGTATATGCTCTTATGATGGGAGTGGTGTGTTCAGGGCTAGGCTTGCTCCCTGGATTTTTTGCGGGATACCTCATGGCATTTGTAGTGAAATTTATTGAGAAAAAGGCACCTGCTGGTCTAGACTTATTAGGCAACATCTTAATTGCGGCACCTTTAACAAGATTAATTGGTAATGCATTCTCACCTATTGTAGATGCGACTCTTTTAAATATTGGAGGAATTATCAAAGATACAACAAGTGCTAGCCCTATTTTGATGGGAATTATTTTAGGGGGAGTTATTACAGTAGTAGCAACGGCTCCGCTTAGCTCAATGGCTTTAACGGCTATGCTAGGGTTAACGGGATTGCCTATGGCGATTGGAGCTCTTGCTGTGTTTGGTTCTTCTTTTATGAACTATGTGCTGTTTGATCGATTAAAAATTGGGGATCGTCGTACAACCATTTCAGTTGCAGTTGAACCTTTAACGCAAGCGAATATTATTTCAGCAAATCCAATTCCTATTTACATTACAAACTTTGTTGGAGGTGCAATGGCCGGTGTGGTTGTGGCTCTGTTCGGATTGGTAAATGATGCTGCAGGCACGGCAACGCCAATCGCAGGACTTGCAGTGATGTTTGGGTTTAATGACCCTATGAAGGTCACAATTTGTGCAGTGCTTTGCGCACTAGCGGGAGCATTAGCTGGATTTATAGGTTCGGTTGTTTTTAAAAACTTTAAAATTAAAACAGTAGACGATGTAGCTTCCGAGCAAGAAGCAGCTTAAGTAATTCATCTTTTCCTGCATAATATAGTAAAAAAAGCGGTGTGCTTATCTTATTTTCATAGATAAATACACTGCTTTTTTTGTGCGTGAACCCCTAATAAAAATGAGAATTTTTAAATTTTTTAAGAGCGTGAAACAAAGCTTCCAAAAAGTCAAAAGCTCAAGTAACATATAAGTAATAACAATGTCTAAATAGCAGGGGGAAAATCCTTATGAAATATAAATCTGTCTTTGATATTATTGGTCCGGTAATGATTGGACCATCTAGCTCACATACAGCTGGTGCAGCGCGTATTGGACGCGTTGCCCGAACGCTTTTTGGCAAGCAGCCCACAAAAGTTGTGGTTTCACTGTACGGTTCTTTTGCTCAAACGTATAAAGGGCACGGAACAGACGTAGCGCTGATTGGCGGTATTTTAGATTTTGATACGTTCGACCAGCGTATTCCGCAATCTTTGGACTTAGCTAAAAAGGAGGGGATGGACGTCACGTTTGTTGAGGAAGCAGCAATCACAGATCATCCGAATACTGCTCGCATTAAAATGAGCGACGGATTAAAGGAAATTGAAGTTGTTGGAATTTCAATTGGCGGAGGGAAAATTCAAATTACGGAGCTGAACGGATTTGAATTAAATTTATCAGGTATGAATCCAGCTATTCTCGTTGTGCATAATGACCGATTTGGTGCCATTGCGACCGTTACGAATATTTTGATGAAACACTCAATTAATATCGGACATATGGAAGTATCTCGCAAAGAGCGCGGAGAAGTAGCGCTCATGGCAATTGAAATGGATACGAATATTGAAGATGATGTAATTGAAGAGTTAAAAACATTGCCTCACATTATTCAAGTAACAAGAATGGTGGAGTAGGATAGAGCCAATAGGAACGGTTTGAGAGAATAACTGGAGCCGAGTGGTTATAGATGATTCTGAAGTGAAAATAAGACAGAATAATAGCGGAGGTTACTATGTTTCGAAACGTAGCAGAACTAGTAGAATTAGCAGAAAGTCAAAATGTAAAAATTGCAGAGATTATGATTCAACAGGAAATAGATATCACGGGAGTTACTCGTGAAGAAATCATGGAAAAAATGGACCGGAACTTAACGGTTATGGAAGAAGCGGTTGAACGCGGTTTAAAAGGGGTACAGTCTGTTACAGGTTTAACAGGCGGAGATGCAGTGCTGCTTCAAAACTATATTCAAAGTGGAAAATCTTTATCTGGAAATTTAATTTTAGATGCAGTCAGCAAAGCTGTAGCGACAAACGAAGTAAATGCGGCAATGGGGACAATCTGTGCAACCCCTACTGCTGGATCTGCGGGGGTAGTGCCAGGAACGCTGTTTGCAGTGCAACATAAGCTAAACCCAACTCGTAAAGAAATGATTGAATTTTTATTTACATCAGGTGCTTTTGGGTTTGTTGTAGCCAATAATGCGTCTATTTCAGGAGCAGCAGGCGGATGTCAAGCAGAAGTTGGTTCAGCTTCAGGTATGGCAGCTGCAGCGATTGTTGAAATGGCAGGAGGTACACCTAGTCAGGCAGCTGAAGCAATGGCAATTACTCTCAAAAATATGCTAGGATTAGTATGTGACCCAGTAGCGGGGCTAGTAGAAGTTCCATGTGTGAAACGAAACGCAATGGGAGCGGCGAATGCAATGATTGCAGCAGATATGGCCTTAGCAGGCATTACAAGTCGTATTCCATGTGATGAAGTCATTGATGCTATGTATAAAATTGGTCAAACAATGCCGGTTGCATTACGAGAAACTGCACAAGGAGGCTTAGCGGCAACACCAACAGGTCGCGAGCTTGAAGCGAAGATCTTTGGTATTGCATTAAATAAAAGTGAATGAACTAACAACTATTTCAATTAAAACCATTAAAGGTATTGGAGAGGAAACAGCACAAGCATTAGAGGATATGCATATTCACAGTGTGCATGACTTGTTAGAACATTTCCCATACCGCTATGAAGATTATGAGTTAAAAGATTTGGCTGAAGCAAAGCACGACGAAAAGGTCACCGTAGAAGGAAAGGTTCACAGCGTCCCCTCGCTTACGTATTACGGAAAAAAACGTTCGCGCCTGACGTTTCGGCTGCTAGTAAACCGCTATTTGATTACGGTTACTTGTTTTAATCGCCCTTACTATAAATCAAAGTTAGAAATCGATCAAACTGTTACGGTTACGGGGAAATGGGATCAGCATCGGCAAACGATTAACTTGCAGGAGCTTCAATTTTCTCCGTTTGTTAAAAATCAAACGATTGAGCCTGTTTACTCGGTTAAAGGCAGCTTAACGGTCAAAGGAATGCGGAAATTCGTCTCTCTTGCGTTGAAGAATTATGGCAGCAGCATTCAGGATATGCTCCCGGCTTCTATTCGTTCTAGATACAAACTAGTAACGCGTGAAGAAGCGGTTAGAAGTATTCACTTACCTCGTGATCATGAAGATTTAAAACAAGCAAGACGTCGATTTGTCTATGAAGAATTTCTACTTTTTCAATTAAAAATGCAGGCGCTTAGAAAGCGCGAAAGAGAAGAAACGCCTGGAATGAAGCAAGCGTTTGATTCAACTGAGCTGGTAAACTTCACGAACTTGCTGCCGTTTCCGTTAACAAACGCTCAAAAACGTGTAGTAAACGAAATTACGCACGATATGAAATCGCCTTATCGCATGAATCGCTTGCTGCAAGGTGATGTAGGGTCAGGTAAAACAGTCGTAGCAGCGGTTGCTTTATACGCCACTGTTTTAGCAGGGCATCAAGGTGCTTTAATGGTACCGACTGAAATTTTAGCTGAACAGCATGCTGAGTCATTGACTACGATGCTTGAAAAGGTAGGAATCAGCGTAGGCTTGCTAACAGGGTCTGTTAAAGGAAAAGCAAGAAGAGAGCTGCTTCAGCGAGTGAAAGACGGAGATGTTCATGTATTAGTAGGTACACATGCCTTAATTCAAGACGAAGTTATATATAATAGCTTAGGGCTCGTCATTACGGATGAACAGCACCGCTTTGGAGTTGGGCAGCGCCGGGTTTTACGTGAAAAAGGAGAGAGTCCGGATGTACTGTTTATGACGGCGACTCCTATTCCAAGAACTCTTGCTATTACGGTGTTTGGAGAAATGGATGTGTCCATTATTGATGAAATGCCAGCAGGACGTAAGGCAATTGAAACATACTGGGTAAAACATGATATGCTTGAACGTATTTTACATTTCGTTGAAAAAGAAATACATGACGGCAGACAAGCTTACGTTATTTGTCCGTTGATTGAAGAATCGGACAAGCTGGATGTTCAAAATGCAATTGATGTACATGCAACACTCACTCACTATTTTAATGGAAAAGCAAGCGTTGGTCTCATGCACGGAAGATTGTCACCTGATGAAAAAGAAGAAGTGATGAAACAGTTTAGCGTAAATGACGTGCAGATTTTAGTATCAACAACGGTTGTAGAAGTAGGAGTGAACGTTCCGAATGCAACCGTGATGGTCATTTATGATGCAGAGCGCTTTGGGTTATCTCAGCTTCATCAGCTAAGAGGACGCGTAGGACGAGGAGATGCACAGTCGTATTGCATTCTGCTCGCGGATCCGAAATCAGAAGTTGGAAAAGAACGAATGACCATTATGACGGAAACAAACGATGGATTTGTATTATCAGAAAGAGACTTAGAGCTTCGTGGACCTGGTGATTTCTTTGGCAGAAAACAAAGCGGGATGCCTGAGTTTAAAGTAGCCGATATGGTGCACGATTACCGTGCGCTTGAAGTAGCTCGAGAAGATGCTGCTAAGCTTGTAAATTCCGACAGCTTTTGGACAGAAGATCAGTTTGCACTGCTGAGAATACAACTAGAAGCAACGGGCGTATTGACTGGAGAAAAATTTGATTAGTAAAAGAGACTGAAACAAAGTAGTTTAGTTGAAGGAAAATCCGAACGATCAATCGTTCGGATTTTTTTCATTGTGGTGATGAACGTAGATTTCATGTATGTGATGGGTATGTAGGTGCTTCTAACTGTTAAGTAAAGGGCATGGCGCTCCTGCGGGGAAAGCGAAGTCTTGCACGGAAATCAGCAGCGGTGTAACAAGCAATCTATACGAGCTCCTTTATCCCATTTGTTCATCTTTAGATTGAAGTGACAATCTCTTTTCGTCTATAAAGATAAAAAGCGGCTTAGAGTGAAAGAGTTAGCGGCTGGTGGCCATTACTACGACGTCAATGCACAGAATACAGCATGTGAAAAATGTTGCAATTAGAAGGCAATGATTATATACTGCTATTAGTACCTAGTATTAAAAGTTCGGATGGTGGACAATGAAGCGCAGTAAAAAAGAAAGACAGCAGCTATTAAAAACGACAATTGAAGAAAACCCATTTATTACGGATGAAGAACTAGCAGACCGTTTTTCAGTGAGCGTTCAAACAATTCGATTAGACCGCCTAGAGTTGTCGATTCCTGAACTGCGAGAACGTATTAAGCATGTAGCTTCAAAACAACTAGACGAGGAAGTGCGTTCGCTTCCGATTGAAGAAGTAATTGGAGAAGTTATCGACATTGAACTAGATCAATCAGCGATATCTATTTTTGATGTGAAAACAGAGCATGTGTTTCAGCGTAATCAAATTGCTCGTGGTCACCACCTTTTTGCGCAAGCTAATTCGTTAGCTGTCGCTGTTATTAACAATGAACTAGCGCTCACAGCAGATGCGTCGATCCGTTATCATCGCCCTGTTAAGCTTCATGAACGAGTGATAGCAAAAGCGAAAGTTCTGTCAACTAGTGAAGTGCGAACCACCGTTGAGGTAAACAGCTATGTAGGGCAAGAGCAAGTATTCTCTGGCACTTTTAAAATGTATCGTTCTACAAAGGATAAATAATAAAAAGGATGAGACGCAACATGAAACTAGCTATTGATGCAATGGGCGGAGATCATGCACCGAAAGCCATTATTGAAGGTGTAGAAAAAGCTACTGCTCAATTTAAAGAATTACATATTACGTTAATTGGAAACGAATCAGAAATAAAAAAGTATTTAACAAATTCAGATCGTATTTCAATTATTCATACAGAAGAAACCATTGATGCAACTGATGAGCCAGTGCGAGCTGTGCGCCGTAAAAAACAAGCATCTATGGTATTAATGGCAAATGAAGTGGCCGAAGGTCGTGCGGATGCCTGTATTTCAGCAGGAAACACAGGTGCGCTAATGACAGCGGGACTTTTTATTGTAGGTCGTATCAAAGGCATTGAACGTCCAGCACTTGCTCCGACGCTTCCGACACTAGATGGAAAAGGCTTTTTAATGCTAGACGTTGGTGCAAACGTTGATGCCAAGCCTGAACATTTGCTCCAGTACGCTGTGATGGGGTCTGTGTATGCCGAAAAAGTACGCGGCATTCAAGCTCCTAGAGTGGGGCTGCTGAACATTGGAACTGAGGATAAAAAAGGAAATGATTTAACAAAGCAAGCCTTTCAGCTGCTAAAAAATGCTGATCTCAATTTTGTAGGCAACGTGGAATCCCGTGATTTGCTAAACGGCGTAGCGGATGTGGTTGTAACAGATGGTTTTACAGGGAATATGACTCTTAAGAGCATTGAAGGAACGGCGCTTTCCTTGTTTTCTATGATTAAACAAGAATTAATGAGCACGTTAAAAAGCAAGTTAGCCGCAGCGGTGCTAAAGCCTCAGCTGCAGGGGTTAAAAGCGAAAATGGATTACAGTGAATATGGAGGCGCAGGGCTGTTTGGATTGCATGCGCCTGTTATCAAAGCGCACGGTTCGTCGGATGCGAATGCAGTATTTAGCGCGATTAAGCAAGCTGTGAATATGGTGGAAAACAATGTGTCTTCCACTATTCAAAAAGCAATCGAACAAACTGCTAATGAAGAAAAGGAGAGATAAGAAATGGGGAAAATTGCTTTTATCTTTCCAGGCCAAGGGTCACAAACTGTTGGTATGGGAAAAGATTTATATGATGGAACCGAGGAAGCGAAAAAGCTGATTCATACAGCTGACGAAGCTTTAGGGTTCAGTCTTTCAAACATTATTTTTGAAGGGCCTCAAGAAGAATTGACGTTAACTTATCACGCTCAACCTGCTCTTTTAACAACGAGTACAATGCTGCTTGAAGCATTTAAAACGAGCGGAATTACACCCGATTTTGTTGCGGGTCACAGTCTAGGAGAATACAGTGCGCTTGTGGCTGCTGAGGTTTTATCGTTTGAAGATGCCGTTGGTGCTGTTCACAAAAGAGGTCGCTATATGGACGAAGCTGTACCAGCAGGTCAAGGTACAATGGCAGCAGTGCTTGGCATGTCAGCAGAAGATCTAGAAGCTGTTACCGCTCAAATTACAAGCGAAGGCGACGCTGTTCAGCTTGCAAATATTAACTGTCCGGGTCAAATTGTTATTTCAGGTACGGTAAATGGCGTAGAAAAAGCTGGAGCTCTTGCCAAAGAAAAAGGCGCAAAACGCGTGATTCCTCTAGTGGTAAGCGGTCCGTTCCACTCTAGTTTAATGAAGCCAGCTGCTGAAAAACTACGTGATACGCTAGAAACAGTGGGCTTTAGCGATGCGAAAGTTCCAGTCGTAGCAAACGTAACAGCAAAGCCGGTTACTGACAGTCAAGATATTCAAAACAAGCTAGTGGAACAGCTGTATTCTCCGGTGAGATGGGAAGAAACAGTTGAGACACTTCTTGCAGAAGGTGTAGATACATTTGTTGAAATTGGACCAGGAAAAGTATTATCAGGTCTTGTGAAAAAAGTAAATCGCCGTGCGGCTGTTTATGCTGTTAATGATCTTACATCATTAAAATCAACGATTGAAGCACTAAAAGGGGGAGAATAACATGTTACAAGGGAAAGTTGCGGTTGTAACAGGCGCTTCTCGCGGAATTGGTCGTGCCGTTGCAATTGAGCTCGGAAAGCTTGGTGCTAAAGTAGTTGTAAACTATTCTGGCAGTGAAGCGAAAGCTCTTGAAGTAGTGGATGAAATTAAAGGATTAGGAACGGATGCAATTGCTGTACAAGCGAATGTGGCGGAAAGTGATTCTGTACAAGCAATGATAAAAGAAGCGATTTCTACATTTGGTTCAGTAGATATTTTAGTGAACAACGCGGGCATCACACGTGATAATCTTCTTATGCGTATGAAAGAAGACGAATGGGATGATGTTATTAATACAAACTTAAAAGGCGTATTTTTGTGTACAAAAGCGGTTACTCGTCAAATGATGAAGCAACGCGCAGGACGCATCATTAATATTTCATCAATTGTCGGCGTCAGCGGTAACGCTGGACAAGCAAATTATGTAGCAGCAAAATCAGGAGTGATTGGTTTAACAAAAACAACTGCCAAAGAATTAGCAAGCCGCAATATTACAGTGAATGCAGTTGCTCCTGGTTTCATTGCAACAGACATGACGGATAAATTGAATGAAGAAGTGCAGGCGGAAATGTTAAAGCAAATTCCTCTTGCAAGCTTCGGCCAGCCTGAGGATGTTGCGAACGCAGTTGCGTTTTTAGCATCAGATGCAAGCCGCTATATTACGGGTCAAACGATTCACGTTGACGGCGGAATGGTGATGTAAAAAAGGCACTTTACGAAAAGTGTAATTTGGTGATAAAGTACAAAGGGACGTTTACTAGGGAACCGATAAACTTTATTATTCAACCATAGTATTTTAGATGGAAATCATCTATAATGACTTGAGGGGAGGTGAAGAACAATGGCAGAGGTACTAGAACGCGTAACAACAATCATTGTTGATCGTCTTGGTGTAGACAAAAGTGAAGTGAAACTAGAATCTAGTTTCAAAGAAGACTTAGGTGCTGACTCTCTAGACGTAGTTGAATTTGTAATGGAGCTTGAAGAGGAATTCGATATCGAAATTTCTGACGAAGAAGCTGAAAAAATTTCAACTGTAGGAGATGCAGTTAATTACATACAGAGCCAAATTTAATCTGTAGTATATGTATGAAAAGCCCCGTTAAACAGCGGGGCTTTCTCTTCTTTTTAAGAATTTCAAAAAAAGACCTCTTTTTTTTGAAAAGGTAGTGTATCTTTTAGGATACCTCGTTTTATAATGAGAGATGTTAGGAAAAAACTACGAAACAATTGAAGCAGGTAAGCGGAGGTATTTTATGCCTAAACAATATTCAAATCGAGATCGAAAGATAAACGTGAAATTCAAGCAAAATTTTGCAGAGTTTCAAAAGGAAATTGGTATTCAGTTTACAAATGAAGCGCTTCTTTTTCAAGCATTTACACATTCATCCTATGTGAATGAGCATCGCAGAAGACCGTATGAAGACAACGAGCGTCTTGAGTTTTTAGGAGATGCCGTATTAGAGCTAACCGTATCGCAATTTCTATTTAAAAAATATCCAACGATGAGTGAAGGTGAGTTAACGAAGCTTCGTGCAGCAGTTGTGTGCGAACCGTCGCTTGTTACTTTTGCAAATGAAATGGATTTTGGTAAACTAGTGTTACTTGGAAAAGGTGAAGAGATGACAGGCGGCCGATCTAGACCGGCTTTACTGGCCGATGTGTTTGAAGCATTTATCGGAGCTCTTTATTTAGACCAAGGGCTTGATACGGTAGTAACGATTCTAAAAAAAGTTGTCTTTCCAAAAATTAATGAAGGTGCTTTTTCTCATGTGATGGATTTCAAAAGCCAGCTTCAAGAAGTGATTCAACGTGATGGAGTTGGACACTTAGAATACAAAGTTTTGCAAGAAAAAGGTCCAGCGCATAATCGCGAATTCTTATCTCGCGTATCGTTAAATGGTGAAGAGCTCGGCGTTGGTGTAGGGCGTTCGAAAAAAGAAGCAGAGCAAAAAGCAGCTCAAGTAGCTATTACGAAAATTAGAGCAAGTCAAACGAAATAAAATGATCCCCCTCTTAACGTATTCGTTATAAAGGGGGATTTGCTATGAAAAAATTACATGTGTGAGGGGGGATTTCTATGTTCCTCAAACGATTAGATATTGCAGGGTTCAAATCGTTTGCAGAAAAAGTATCGATAGATTTTGTGCCAGGTGTAACGGCGGTAGTAGGACCGAATGGAAGCGGAAAAAGCAACATTACGGATGCCATACGCTGGGTGCTTGGAGAACAGTCAGCCAAATCGCTTCGTGGAGGGAAAATGGAGGACATTATTTTTGCAGGAAGCGAATCGCGCCGTGCAGTAAATGTTGCTGACGTAACGCTTACGTTAGAAAATGATGACCAGTTTCTCCCGCTTGACTACCATGAAGTTAGTATTACAAGGCGCGTGTACCGCTCAGGAGACAGTGAATTTTTTATTAACAACCAGCCGTGCCGCTTGAAAGATATTGTCGATTTATTTATGGATTCAGGACTTGGAAGAGAAGCTTTTTCGATTATTAGTCAAGGAAAAGTAGAAGAAGTACTAAGCAGTAAATCTGACGAGCGCCGTAAAATTTTTGAAGAAGCAGCAGGTGTATTAAAATACAAAACGCGTAAACGAAAAGCGGAGCTTCGACTTCTAGAAACGCAAGAAAATTTAAATCGAGTGGTAGATATTCTTCATGAAATTGAAGGTCAGTTAGAGCCTTTACAGATTCAATCGTCTATTGCAAAAGATTATTTGCAGAAAAAAGAAGAATTAGAGCACATTGATGTGGCTGTTACGGTATTTGAAGTTGAAGATCTTCATCAGAAATGGGAAAAATTAAAAGCTGAAATGGCTCAGCACGAGCAGCTCGAAGAATCTCTCGCGACGAATATTCGCACGCGTGAAGGAGAAATCCAGACCCTTCGTTTGCACATTCAGCAAATAGATGAACAACTAGACTCTTTACATAAAAAACTACTATATGTAAGTGAAGAAGTAGAAAAGCTAGAAGGCAAAAAAGAAGTATTAAAAGAGCGTAAGAAAAACGCCTTTCAAAATAAAGAGCAGCTGGAACGTTTAGTAAAAGAGTATACTCATAAGCATCAAGAGCTAAGTAAAGCAAAAGACAGCGAAGGAAACGATCTTGAGCAATCTCAAAAAGAAGTACAAGAGATACGTCTAAAGCTTACTGAGCAGGAACAGCTGTTCAGGCAGTACAGCGAGAATCTAGAAGAAAAACTTGAACAGATGAAAAGCGAGTATTTTGAATTAGCGAACGCTCAAACATCCGCTCGAAATGAAATTTCATTTTTAGAGCAGCAAAAAATGCAAACGTTTGAAAAAGAGCAGCGTTTAACAAAATCCAACGAGCAATACGTAGAACAGCGCCGTGAATTAACGCAGCGAAAAGAAGCGGCGATCAAAAGGCTTGCTCAGTTTCGTCAAGAGCTTCAGCAGGCTGTACACGTGTATAAGCAGCAAGGAGAGAAGCTTGAGTCATTAAGGCAAGCCTATCGTAAACAAGAGTCTACGCTTTATCAAGCTTATCAGTACGTGCAGCAGACAAAATCACGAAAAGAAATGCTTGAAGAGATGCAAGAAGACTATGAAGGTTATTTTCACGGTGTAAAAGAAGTGTTAAAAGCGCGTGATGAGAAGCTTGCAGGTATCAAAGGCGCCATTGCTGAGTTAATCAATGTTCCAAAAGAGTATGAAACAGCGCTTGAAATTGCGCTTGGAGGAGCAGCTCAGCATATTGTCGTTCAAGACGAACAAAGTGCACGTCAGGCAATTGGCTTTTTGAAACAAAATGGTTACGGGAGAGCTACATTTTTACCACTGACGTCTGTAAAAGACCGTTATGTTCCGGCTCAAACTATTTCTATGCTAGAGAGTCACGAAGCGTATGTAGGGATCGCTTCATCTCTTGTTAAATACGAAGCTACCTATGACCGAGTTATTAAAAATTTGCTTGGAACCGTTATTGTTGTCAATGATTTAAAAGGTGCAAATGAACTTGCCCGTCTTGTGCAGCATCGCTATCGTTTTGTGACCGTTAAAGGAGATGTCGTCAACCCCGGTGGTTCGATGACAGGGGGTTCCATGAAGCAAAAGTCCAACTCTTTATTAGGCCGTCAGCGTGAAGTGGAAGCCATTACGGCAAAAATAGAAGAGATGGAACAAAAGACGCTTGTGCTCGAGCAAGATGTAAAAGATAAAAAGTCACAGATTGAAGAGCTTCAACAGGAAATTAATAAACAGCAGGCATTTGTGGAACGCTTGAAAGACAAAGAGCAGGAATCTGACCGAGAAGTAAAGCAAATTGACATCGAAGAAAAAGCAGTGAATGACCGTTTAACCATGTACGATCATGATATTGCTAGCTTTAGACAAGATCAAACAAGCTTGTCCGCTCGAATTGATGAGCTGCATACGAGTTTGCAAGGAAATCAGCAGCAGGCAAATGTGTTAGAGAAAAACATTGAAGAGTTAGCTGCACGCAAGCATACACAGCAAACGTCTAAAGAAACGGTTCAACATGAGCTTACAGAAGTAAAAGTGCTTCTTGCGAAAAAAGAACAGTTCCTCACAAATCAGCAAGAAAAATATGAAAGAGTGTGCTTTGAGCTTGATCAAACCATTCAGCGTTTGTCTGAAGCTACAGATGATCTTTCTCTTTTAACGAGTGAAATCACGAGCAATGACTCGGGTGAACTTAAACTCGAAGAAGCGGCGCATGAGCGAATAAAAGAAAAGACAGAAACGTTACAATTAATGGATGACTGCAGATCAGAGCGGTTGAAAGCCCAGAATAAACTTGAAGACGAAGAGAGGGTTGTAAAAGAGCTGCAGCGTCAGTACAAACAAATTACGGATGCTTTAAAAGATGAAGAAGTCAAAATCAATCGAATTGACGTAGAGCTAGACAGCCGTCTGCAGCAGCTGACAGAAGAGTACGAAATTAGCTTTGAAGCAGCAAAAGAAAAATATCCTTTAACATTAGATATTCAAGAAGCGAGGAAAAAAATCAAGCTCATTAAGCTGGCAATTGATGAATTAGGAACCGTAAACTTAGGTTCTATTGAACAATACGAACGCGTTTCAGAGCGCTATGAATTTTTAAATACGCAGCGAGCGGACCTTGACGAAGCGAAAAATACGCTGTATCAAGTGATTGAAGAAATGGACGAGGAAATGAAGAAACGTTTTTCTGATACGTTCACTCGTATCCGCAATGAATTTGGTACAGTGTTCTCTTCCCTATTCGGAGGAGGAAAGGCGGATTTGAAATTAACAGATCCGAAAGATTTATTAAATACAGGTGTAGAAATTGTTGCCCAGCCTCCTGGGAAAAAACTGCAGAATCTAGGGTTGCTGTCAGGCGGCGAGCGTTCGTTAACAGCCATTGCCCTCCTGTTTTCTATTTTGAAAGTACGTCCGGTGCCGTTTTGTGTGCTAGATGAGGTGGAAGCGGCGCTTGATGAAGCAAACGTTCATCGCTTCGCTACGTATTTACGCAAATTTAGTAATCAAACACAGTTCATTGTTATTACTCACCGAAAAGGTACAATGGAAGAAGCTGATGTACTGTACGGTGTGACAATGCAAGAATCTGGCGTATCGAAATTAGTCTCTGTTCGTTTAGAAGAATCAAAGCAATATGTTTAACTCATAGAATGAAAGGGTGGTACGAATGAGCTTTTTTAAGAAACTAAAAGAAAAAATTACAATGCAAACCGATTCTGTTACACAAAAATTTAAAGATGGACTATCAAAAACGCGCAATTCTTTTTCAGAACGCGTGAATGATCTAGTGTCTCGCTATCGTCAAGTAGACGAAGAGTTTTTTGAGGAATTAGAAGAAATTTTAATTAGTGCTGATGTCGGTGTGGCTACCGTGTTGGATTTAATTGATGACTTAAAATCGGAAGTGAAACGCCGTAATATTAAGGATCCTCAAGATGTGCAGGCTGTTATCTCTGAGAAATTAATTGACATTTATGAGTCTGGTGAAGAGCAGATTGGTGAACTGAATATGCAGCAAAATGATTTAACAGTGATCTTGTTTGTAGGGGTAAACGGCGTTGGGAAAACAACAACAATTGGGAAAATTGCGCATAAATTCAAACAAGAAGGCAAAAAAGTTGTAATGGCAGCAGGTGATACGTTCCGTGCTGGTGCGATTGAGCAGTTAGAAGTATGGGGAGAACGCGTTGGTGTTGATGTTATTAAGCAATCTGCAGGTTCTGACCCTGCCGCTGTCATGTATGACGCTGTTCAGTCAGCCAAGGCTCGAAAAGCAGATGTTTTACTATGTGATACAGCAGGCCGCCTTCAAAATAAAGTGAATTTAATGAAAGAATTAGAGAAAGTAAAGCGTGTTATTGAGCGAGAAATTCCTGGTGCTCCTCATGAAGTACTGCTTGTACTTGATGCGACGACGGGTCAAAACGCTTTAAGTCAGGCTAAAACATTCTCAGAAGCAACGAACGTGACGGGAATTGTGTTGACAAAACTAGATGGTACGGCTAAAGGTGGAATTGTTCTTGCCATTCGAAACGAACTGAAGCTTCCTGTTAAATTCGTTGGACTTGGAGAAAAAGTGGACGATCTTCAGCCGTTTGACACGGAGCAATATATTTATGGATTATTTGCCAATGCTGTAGAAGAAGAAACAGAAAAAGAGGCGTAATCTAAAAAGAGGCTAGGATATAAGTATCTTAGTTGAAGGAAGATCCGAACGGTTAATCGTTCGGATTTTTTATTAGTAGGATGGACGCAGGTTTCATATTTATTCGTCTTTAAATTGAAGTAATTTAGTTATGTCTCCATCTCTTTTAAGTGGGAAAATGTGAGGTGTTAAGGAAAAAACTTGACATTCAAACCTCGCCTAGTTAAACTAATAACATGTAAAGGCTTTTCACTTAACAAGGGGGCGGTCAGATGGTTGAAAAGAGCGTGCATATGCTCGAAAAAACAACAAGAATGAATTACTTATTTGACTTCTATCAGGCGCTGTTGACGCCCAAACAAAGAAGTTATATGTCACTTTATTACTTGGATGATTATTCCCTCGGTGAAATAGCGGAAGAATTTGATGTGAGTCGTCAAGCAGTTTATGATAATATAAAACGTACAGAGCAAATGCTTGAACAATATGAGGAAAAGCTATTGTTATTTCAACGGTTTCAAGAGCGTCAATCAATTGTTCAACAACTGAAAGACGAACTTGCAGCCGACTTACACAAGAATAGTAAGCTTTCTTCTCTTCTTGATTCGCTCGAGAAATTAGATTAGGGGGCGGCGTATATGGCATTTGAAGGATTAGCCGACCGTTTGCAAAGCACACTGCAAAAGTTAAAAGGAAAAGGAAAAGTTAACGAAGCTGACGTTAAAGAAATGATGCGTGAAGTTAGACTTGCCCTTTTAGAAGCCGATGTAAACTTTAAAGTAGTAAAAGACTTTGTTAAGCGCGTAAGCGAACGTGCTGTAGGTCAAGACGTTCTTAAGAGCTTAACGCCTGGACAACAAGTTATTAAGGTTGTACAAGAAGAATTAACTGCACTTATGGGCGGAGAGCAAAGCAAGATTGCAGTAGCTCCGAAAGCTCCAACTGTAATTATGATGGTTGGACTTCAAGGTGCAGGTAAAACAACAACAACCGGTAAACTTGCCAATTTATTACGTAAAAAATATAACCGTAATCCATTGCTTGTAGCAGCAGATATTTATCGTCCGGCAGCTATTAAACAGCTTGAAACACTAGGAAAACAGCTTAGCATGTCTGTTTTTTCATTAGGTGATCAAGTAAGTCCTGTGGAGATTGCGAAACAAGCTATTGCTCATGCGAAAGAAGAGCATCACGATTATGTATTAATTGATACAGCGGGACGTTTGCATGTTGATGAAAATCTAATGGAGGAGTTAGAACAGATCAAAGAGCTTTCTAACCCAGACGAAATTTTCCTTGTTGTCGATGCGATGACGGGTCAAGATGCAGTAAACGTTGCGGATAGCTTTAATAAGCAATTAGGATTAACTGGAGTTGTATTAACGAAACTAGACGGCGATACGCGCGGTGGTGCAGCGCTTTCTATTCGTGCAGTAACCGATACACCAATTAAATTTGTCGGTCTTGGAGAAAAAATGGATGCTATTGAAGCATTCCATCCAGAGCGTATGGCTTCCCGTATCTTAGGTATGGGTGATGTGCTGACGCTTATCGAAAAGGCTCAGGCCAATGTAGATGCTGAAAAAGCAAAAGAGCTTGAAGCTAAGCTGCGCACGCAGTCATTTACATTTGATGACTTTTTAGATCAACTTGCTCAGGTGCGTCAAATGGGACCGCTTGATGAGCTGATTGGTATGCTTCCGGGCGCCAATAAAGTAAAGGGGCTCAAAAACCTGCAGGTTGATGAAAAGCAAATTAATCATGTAGAAGCAATTATTCGTTCTATGACGAAAGCGGAAAAAACAAACCCTGAAATCATTAATGCAAGTCGAAGAAAGCGTATTGCAAAAGGAAGCGGACGTTCTGTACAAGAAGTTAACCGTTTGCTTAAACAATTTGAAGACATGAAAAAAATGATGAAACAAATGACAAATATGTCAAAAGGCAAGAAAAAGGGTATGAAACTTCCATTCTTTTCATGATAAAACGCTTGATTTGGACTGAAAAACCAAAGAAAATAAAATATTTTTCTAGTGTTAAGAAAAAAACCTTTACAAACATTTTACCTATTTGATATTATATTATCTTGTTGAAACATATTCGGAGGTGCTTTATAAAATGGCAGTAAAAATTCGTTTAAAACGTATGGGAGCTAAAAAATCTCCTTTCTATCGTATCGTAGCAGCAGACTCTCGTTCACCACGTGATGGACGTTACATCGAAGTAGTTGGAACTTACAATCCTGTGGTTCAACCAGCTGAAGTTAAAATCGATGAAGAGCTAGCTCTTAAATGGTTACAAAATGGTGCTAAACCATCTGATACAGTTCGTAACCTTTTCTCTAACGAAGGCATCATGGAAAAATTCCATAATGCTAAATTAGGAAAATAATTTCACTCGAGATGACATCACTAATCGAAACAATTGTAAAGCCGCTTGTTGATTACCCAGCTGATGTTAAAGTGGAGGAACAAGAAGATGAACGTCAAGTGACGTACATCCTTACTGTTCACCAAGAAGATGTCGGCAAAGTAATTGGCAAACAAGGCCGCGTTGCAAAAGCGATTCGAACTGTTGTGAATGCAGCAGCATCACAGCAAGGTAAAAAAGTGTATGTGAAAATTCAAGAGTAATCAAAAAGGGAGAGGGATAACCTCGCCCTTTTTTTATGTTATGATAAGATGAACGTTTTGATCACAGTAAGTCTTTTGCGAGCAAGAAGCAGCTATTTCAATATGCATGTAAAAAGCACAAGGTCACTATCTTGAGAGCGGAGGGAACGTTTTGAACATTATTCAAAAAGTGGTTGTGAAACAAGTGTTAACTGAAGCAAGCAAACAAGATCTTGAAAATCGTTTTATAAACCGCAAGCAGGCGCTTGAAAAAGAGATGGAACAGTTGAAATTTCAGTTAAAGCACATGGAAAAAGCCAATAAAGGTTCTTCTTTATTACATAGTCAGTTTGAAAAAGAAAAATCCGCTCGCCTTGAAAAAATTGAAGTGTTGAACTTTCAGCTGACGCAATTAGAAAAGCTTCCTTTAGGGAGCGAACTCGTTGAAACGGAACTGGATGCCTTGGTGGAGGTAAAAATCGGCGATGATTGGGAAAAGATAAAAGAAAGTAAAACAATTATTATAAAAGATAGCAAAGTTGTTGAGATTAGATAGAGGTGAAGAAGCATGGAATGGTTTAAGGTTGGAAAAATTGTGAATACCCACGGTGTAAAAGGAGAAGTTCGTATTGTATCAACTACGGATTTTGCTGATGAGCGCTATGAAAAAGGAAATAAACTTTATATCTTCAAAGAAAAGCAAAGCGAGCAGGTAGAAGTAACGGTAGCAAGCCACCGCAGGCATAAAAATTTTGATCTGCTTACATTCGAAGGCTACCACAACGTAAATGATGTTGAGCAGTATAAAAACTGTGAAGTGAAAATCCCTGAGGAGCAGCTAACGGATTTAGAAGACGGTGAATTCTATTTCCACGAAATTATTGGGTGTACAGTAAAAACAGAAGACGGGGTAGAGGTAGGAACGGTCAAAGAAATTTTAACGCCGGGAGCTAATGATGTGTGGGTTGTTAAAAAAGGCGGAAAAGAAGTTCTTATTCCTTACATCGACGACGTTGTACAATCTATTGATATAGATGAAAAAGAGATTGTTATTACGGTAATGGAAGGGTTATTGGACTAATGAAAATTGATGTACTGTCGCTATTTCCTTCTATGTTTGACGGTGTTTTTGGTGAATCAATTTTGAAAAAAGCACAGGAAAAAAATGCGGTTGAACTGAATGTAGTTAATTTCCGAGAATACTCTACGAACAAACATCAAAATGTGGACGATTATCCTTACGGTGGAGGTGCTGGAATGGTATTGACACCTCAGCCTATTTTTGACGCTGTAGAAAAGCTGACTGAAACAGCTAAGAAGCCCCGGGTAGTTTTGCTTTGTCCCCAGGGCGAACGCTATACGCAGGCAAAAGCAGAAGAGCTAGCAGCGGAAGAGCATTTAATTTTTATTTGCGGTCATTACGAAGGGTATGATGAACGGATTCGTGAGCAGCTGGTAACTGATGAAATTTCAATTGGTGACTATGTATTAACTGGAGGAGAGCTTGGTGCAATGGTTGTGATCGATAGCGTTGTTCGCCTGCTTCCTGATGTGCTTGGCAATAATCATTCAGCTGTACAAGACTCACACAGTACAGGTTTACTAGAGCACCCGCACTATACGCGTCCTGCTGATTTTAGAGGCTTAACAGTTCCTGAAGTACTTATGTCAGGAAATCATAAAAAAATTGAACAGTGGCGCCAAAAAGAGTCTTTAAAGCGCACGTTGCTTCGAAGACCGGATATGCTTGAAAAAATGGAGCTAACGGAAGAGCAAAAGAAAGTAGTAGCTCAATTAAAAGAGGAAAACAACCTTTCATAAATCCATAAAATTTATGCATAAACTCTGTTGCATACGGTATAAGAGTGTGCTAAGATAGATTTTGTGGCTTGGGCAGATGTCTGGTCACCTATAACGATGTTCCGCTGCAATGATTGAAAAGCATTGGTATGAGCGTCTGTTGGAAGGAGTTGAAACACGCGATGCAAAAATTAATCGAAGAGATTACAAAAGAACAATTAAAAACAGATCTTCCTACGTTCCGTCCTGGTGATACTGTACGTGTACACGTAAATATCGTTGAGGGTACTCGTGAACGTGTTCAGGTATTTGAAGGTGTTGTTATTAAGCGTCGTGGCGGTGGTATCAGCGAAACATTTACAGTACGTAAGATTTCTTACGGTGTAGGTGTAGAGCGTACATTCCCACTTCATACGCCAAAAATTGCAAAAATCGAAGTAATGCGCCGCGGTAAAGTACGCCGTGCGAAACTTTATTACCTACGTGAATTACGTGGTAAAGCTGCGCGTATTAAAGAAATTCGATAATAGTAAAGGGGAGCTTGTTTATACAAGCTCCTTTTTTCAAATGTTTTTTTAGAACGATTCGTTCTCTGACAGTAAAAAATAGACGTACAAGTCATCATTTTTTTATTCTATTTATTTATTAGGCGTTTCAAACATTATCGTTTAAAATAAAGGTATGACATAAGAGTTGGAGGACTGAAGATGGCTCGAAAGAAAAATGAACTGTGGGAATGGATAAAAGCAATCGCCATTGCCGTACTGTTAGCTGTTGTAATTCGCTATTTTTTGTTTGCACCGATTGTAGTAGATGGCCTTTCTATGATGCCTACGCTGCATGACCAAAATCGAATGATTGTAAATAAGTTCTCCTATAAGATTGGTGATCCTGATCGCTTTGATATTATTGTTTTTCATGCTACAGCGGAAAAAGATTACATAAAACGTATTATCGGACTGCCGGGTGATCATATTGAGTATCGAAATGATACGCTATATGTAAATGGAAAAGCTTATAAAGAGCCCTATTTAGATCAGTATAAAAAAGAAGTGATTGACGGTAATTTAACCGAAGATTTTAAACTAGAAGACGTAACGGGTAAAAAGACCGTGCCAGAAGGCTATTTGTTCGTGATGGGAGACAATCGACGCTACAGTAAAGACAGCCGTCAGATTGGCTTTGTGAGCATGGACAAGGTGCTTGGTAAAACGAGTGCCGTATACTGGCCGATTAAAGAAGCGCGTTTTGCAAAGTAAAATATAAAAGGTGAGTAAAATATGACAATTCAATGGTTTCCTGGCCACATGGCCAAGGCCAGAAGACAAGTAACTGAAAAGCTAAAATTGATTGATATTGTATACGAACTGGTTGATGCACGCATTCCGCAATCATCGCGAAATCCAATGATTGATGAGATTATTGTGAACAAGCCGAGAATCGTATTGCTGAATAAAGTGGACAAAGCTGATCCGCGCGTTACTCAGCAGTGGCTAGATTATTACAAAGCACAAGGTATTTATGCCTTAGCTATTGACGCACAAGCAGGTAAAGGAATGAAACAAATTGTTTCGTCTTCCAAAGAACTTCTTCAAGAGAAGTTTGACCGTATGCGCGCAAAAGGAGTCAAAAAACCCCGCGCTATTCGAGCGATGATTGTAGGGATTCCTAACGTTGGTAAATCAACGCTGATTAATCGCCTTGCCAGTAAAAAAATCGCCAAGACCGGAGATCGTCCAGGTGTGACGCAAGCACAGCAGTGGATTAAGGTAGGAAATGAGCTGGAGCTACTTGATACGCCAGGTATTTTGTGGCCTAAGTTTGAAGATGAAACAGTTGGATATAAGCTTGCGACAACGGGTGCTATTAAAGATACCATTTTAAATATGCAAGATGTTGCTGTTTATGCGCTGCGCTTCTTAACTAGCCATTACCCAGAACAATTAAAGCAGCGTTATGATTTAAATGAAATCCCTGAAGACATTGTAGAGCTTTTTGATGCAATTGGGTCGCGCCGCGGTTGTTTAATGGGTGGCGGCATGGTGGATTACGATAAAACGGCTGAGCTTGTTCTTCGAGAAATTCGAACGGATAAAATTGGCACCTTTACATTTGATGATCCAAGTGAAGCTGAACAGCAGCTGTAAGCAATACATTGCGAACTGAAACAAAAAACGCCTCTGCCTTTTTAGCATGAGGCGTTTTTTATGTAAAAGTGCCGCATGAAAATGTTGATATAAAGAAGGTGGAGCTAATGAAAAAGAGTATTAAGGAAATAAAAGAAGAACTAAAGCAAGTGAGAAGCCCGGAAGATGCTTTATTTAAGGCATATGCGCAAGATGAGCGTAAAGGTGTGCAGCAGATTATTATTCAAAAACAGAGGCAATTTGAAGCCGCTGAGGGCTTGAAGAAACAGTTTGATGAAATGATGGCATATGAAAACGAATTATACAATCAAGGAGCAACCTATATTGCCGGAGTAGATGAAGTAGGAAGAGGACCGTTAGCAGGACCGGTAGTAGCTGCTGCTGTTATTTTGCCGCCGGATTTTTTTCTCCCTGGTTTGACGGATTCAAAGAAGTTATCAGAAGCAAAGCGAGAAGCGTTTTATGAAGAAATTTGTAAAAGCGCTGTCGCTATCGGTATAGGTATTATAGACGCAGAGGTCATTGATTCTATTAATATTTATGAAGCAACAAAAAAGGCAATGACTGAAGCAATTGAACTTCTAGCTGTCCAGCCTGATGAACTGCTTATTGATGCGATGAAGCTGCCGGTGCCTATTTCGCAGCAGTCAATCATCAAAGGCGATGCTACAAGCATTTCCATTGCTGCAAGTTCTGTTATTGCAAAAGTGACGCGAGATCGAATGATGAAAGAACTTGGTGAACGCTATCCTGCATACGGATTCGAAAAACATATGGGATATGGAACAAAACAACATTTAGAAGCAATCGAACAATATGGAATTTTGCCAGAACACCGCCGATCTTTTGCACCAATAAAAAACCAAGTAAACTAGAACATGATACCCAAGCATATCTCTGCTTCTTAGCGCATGTTTCACATGCGGGATTTTAGGCTCAAAAAGGATATAGCTTATTTAAGTGGAGATATTGCAGAGGGTGAAGTTCGTAAATTATTTTCTTCTCAGTTCGCTTCAGTTGTGAAGGTTGATTTACATGATCAACCGTACGTTTAACGTCCGCAGAGTCTCATTGACCTCATAAGGTATGGTTAAGTACTATCTCCATAAAAATATCAATTTTCTTATTATTTCAATATTTTTCACTAGAATAGTAGACAATTAGACAATTATTTTTATACAATGAAAGCGCAGTCTATTTTGTGCAGTATAGTTTTGTGGTTGATTATGTTAGGAGGATGGGAAATGAATATCCATGAGTATCAAGGAAAAGAACTACTCAGAAAATATGGGGTTGCAGTACCAAACGGTCGAGTAGCTTTTACTGTTGAAGAAGCAGTTGAAGCAGCAAAGGAATTAGGTTCACAAGTATCAGTGGTGAAAGCACAAATCCATGCTGGTGGACGCGGTAAAGCGGGCGGTGTCAAAGTAGCAAAAAACTTAGATGAAGTTCGTACATATGCACAAGATATTTTAGGAAAGACCCTCGTAACACACCAAACAGGCCCTGAAGGAAAAGAAGTTAAGCGCTTGTTAGTTGAAGAGGGATGCGATATTAAGAAAGAATACTACATCGGTTTAGTTCTTGATCGTGCAACATCTCAAGTTGTATTGATGGGTTCTGAAGAAGGTGGAACTGAAATTGAAGAAGTGGCGGAAAAAACGCCTGAAAAAATCTTTAAAGAATATGTGGATCCTGCGATTGGTTTACAAGCATTCCAAGCTCGCAGACTTGCATTTAATATTAATATTCCAAAAGAACTAGTTGGAAAAGCAGTTAAGTTCATGACAGGTTTATATACAGTATTTGTTGAAAAAGACTGCTCAATTGCAGAGATTAATCCTCTAGTTGTAACAGGTGACGGAGACGTTATGGCATTGGATGCGAAGTTAAACTTTGATTCAAATGCGCTGTATCGTCAAAAAGATATTCTTGAATATCGTGACCTTGAAGAGGAAGATGCTAAAGAAATTGAAGCATCTAAATACGACTTAAGCTACATTTCACTAGATGGTAATATCGGTTGTATGGTAAACGGTGCAGGTTTAGCAATGGCAACGATGGATATTATTAAACATTACGGAGGCGACCCTGCTAACTTCCTGGATGTTGGGGGCGGCGCAACTGCTGAAAAAGTAACAGAAGCATTCAAAATTATTTTATCTGACCAAAATGTAAAAGGTATTTTCGTTAATATTTTCGGCGGGATTATGAAATGTGATGTTATTGCAACAGGTGTTGTTGAAGCAACGAAACAAGTTGGATTAAGCCTTCCATTAGTTGTTCGCTTAGAAGGAACAAACGTTGAACTTGGAAAAGAAATTTTACAAAAATCAGGCTTAAATATCACAGCTGCTGAATCTATGGCAGACGGCGCACAAAAAATCGTTTCACTAGTGAAATAGAAAGGCTGGGGGATAGGAATGAGCGTATTTATTAATCAAGATACAAAAGTAATTGTACAAGGAATTACAGGCGGAGTTGGCCTTTTTCATACACAGCAAATGTTAGAATATGGAACGAAAATTGTTGGTGGCGTAACACCAGGTAAAGGCGGCTTAGAAGTAGAAGGTGTTCCGGTATTTAATACGGTTGCCGAGGCAAAAGAAAAAACAGGCGCAACGGCTTCTGTTGTATATGTTCCGCCAGCATTCGCAGCTGACTCCATTATTGAAGCAGTTGACGCAGATTTAGATTTAGTTATTTGTATTACGGAAGGTATTCCAGTATTAGATATGGTAAAAGTAAAGCGTTATATGGAAGGAAAACGTACGCGCCTTGTGGGACCTAACTGCCCAGGTGTTATTACACCGGAAGAATGTAAAATTGGAATTATGCCAGGGTACATTCACAAAAAAGGTCATGTAGGTGTAGTTTCACGTTCTGGTACATTAACATATGAAGCTGTTCATCAACTTTCTGAAGCTGGCATTGGCCAATCAACAGCTGTTGGTATCGGTGGTGACCCAGTGAACGGCACGAACTTTATCGATGTATTAAAAGCGTTTAATGAAGATGAAGATACGTATGCAGTAATTATGATTGGTGAAATCGGCGGTACGGCAGAAGAAGAAGCGGCAGAATGGGTAAAAGCAAACATGACAAAACCTGTGGTTGGCTTCATTGGCGGTCAAACAGCACCTCCAGGAAAACGTATGGGCCATGCTGGTGCTATTATTTCAGGTGGTAAAGGGACAGCATCTGAAAAAATTAAAACAATGAATGAGTGCGGTATCCAAGTAGCTGAAACACCATCTGTTATGGGAGAAACACTTATTAAAGTGTTAAAAGAACAAGGCATTTACGAGCAGTGTAAGACTCATTAATAGAAGACATATAGCCTCCTTTGACTGGGGGCTATTTTGTCCATTTAAAAAGGAGATTGTAGAATGTCTGATTTACGGGAAAAATTAATTCATTTAGCACATTGTCCATCTGTTAATTGGAAACAAATTTTTACGCTACTTCAACAGAATTCTTCATTACAAAATCTCTACGAGTACTCTCCATCACAGCTTCAAAAACTATTGACTCTCTCGATTGAACGTGCTAATCAAATAAAAAAAGATTTGCAAACTATTCCAATACGAGATATTCTAGATAAATATGACGCTGAGAATATTCAATGTGTCACCATCCTAGATGATGAATATCCTGAACTTTTGCGCCATATTTATGATCCGCCTTGGGTATTATTTGCAAGAGGAAAGATTTCTCTCCTACATGCTACGGCAAGCTTAAGCGTTGTAGGAACAAGGAATCCCACTTCATATGGAACTGCAGCTCTGACTCATATTGTTAAGCCGATGCTGCATGAAGAATTTGTCGTTGTAAGTGGACTGGCCTTAGGGATTGACCAGGCTGCTCATGAACTGGCTATCGCTGAAAAAGCTAAAACGATTGCAGTTTTAGGCGGAGGGTTTTATAATATTTACCCAAGAGGAAACCAAAATTTAGCAAGAGAAATTGCGCAGCATCATTTGCTGCTTTCTGAATATGCCCCGTTTATGAAGCCGACAAAATGGTTTTTCCCTCGCAGAAACAGAATCATTAGCGGATTAACAGGAGGCACGTTGGTGGTGCAAGCAAAAGAAAGAAGTGGATCTTTTATTACCGCCGACCAGGCGCTTCAGCAAGGAAGAGAAGTATTTGCCATACCGGGTTCTATTTTTGAAGAAACATCATGTGGAACGAATAAGTTAATCCAATTAGGGGCAAAACTTGTGCAAAGCGCTGCTGATATTACAGATGAAATGATGTATATAAGATGAATGTTTCAAAGTAGTCATATTCTTGCATGGTATGAAATACTAGTGAGATACGTAGTAAAATCGTATGACTTATCTTTTGGACATTTGACAAACAAGAACCAAATATTTAATAATAATGAAGATTTTATTCTACCTCTTGAGGAGGAACAAATAGATGTCTGACTACCTAGTAATTGTAGAATCGCCTGCAAAGGCTAAAACAATTGAACGTTATTTAGGAAAGAAATATAAAGTAAAAGCATCGATGGGACATGTTCGCGATTTACCTAAAAGTCAAATGGGAATTGATATTGAACAGGATTACAATCCGAAATATATTACAATTCGCGGGAAAGGCCCGGTTTTAAAAGAACTAAAAACAGCGGCTAAAAAAGCAAAGAAGATTTACCTAGCAGCCGATCCAGACCGTGAAGGAGAAGCGATTGCATGGCACTTGGCGCACAGTTTGGATGTAGACATTGCATCGGACTGCCGCGTAGTATTTAATGAGATTACAAAAGAAGCGATTAAAGAATCTTTTAAACATCCACGAGCAATTAATATGGATTTAGTAGATGCTCAACAAGCACGCCGTATTCTTGACAGGCTGGTTGGCTACAACATCAGTCCATTGCTGTGGAAAAAAGTGAAAAAAGGATTAAGTGCCGGAAGGGTTCAATCAATTGCAGTGCGGTTAATTATTGATCGTGAAAAAGAAATTGCAAAGTTTATCCCAGAAGAATACTGGACGGTAAAAGCAACTTTTCAAAAAGGGAACGACCAATTTGAAGGCCAGTTGATCGAATATCAAGGAAAAAAAGTAGAGCTATCGAATGAAAATGATGTAACCAACATTGTTAAACAATTAGATGGAAATGAATTTTCAATTTCTAAAGTAACAAAACGTGAGCGAAAGCGTAATGCGGCTCCTTCTTTTACCACGTCTTCATTACAGCAAGAGGCAGCGCGGAAACTGAACTTCCGAGCGAAAAAAACAATGATGATTGCGCAGCAATTATATGAAGGAATTGATTTAGGAAAAGAAGGCACAGTAGGTCTTATCACGTATATGCGTACCGATTCTACTCGTATTTCAGAAACAGCTCAAACGGAAGCTAGAGATTACATTACGAATGCATACGGAAATCAGTTTGTGGCAACGGAAAAGCGTAAAGAAAAGAAAAATTCGAACGCGCAAGATGCCCACGAAGCGATTCGTCCAACTTCAGCTCTTCGTAAACCAGGAGAGGTAAAAGAGTTCTTATCGCGTGATCAGTATCGACTGTATAAGCTAGTATGGGAGCGCTTCGTTGCTAGTCAAATGGCACCTGCAATTATGGATACAATGGCTGTAGATTTGAAAAATGGAGACGTAACATTTAGAGCAAACGGCTCCAAAGTTAAATTTCCAGGCTTTATGAAAGTGTATGTTGAAGGCAATGATGATCAAGTGGAGGAAAAAGAAAATCTTCTTCCAGACTTAGAAGAAGGAGAAGTAGCTTATTCTAAAGACATCGATGAAAAGCAGCACTTCACACAGCCGCCGCCAAGATATACTGAAGCTCGTTTAGTCAAGACATTAGAAGAGCTAGGCATTGGCCGACCGTCTACATATGCTCCAACACTTGATACGATTCAAAAGCGCGGGTACGTAGCGCTCGATAACAAGCGTTTTGTTCCAACAGAACTTGGAGAAATTGTACTAGAGCTTGTATTGGAGTTTTTCCCGGAAATTTTAGATGTAGAGTTTACAGCTAAAATGGAAAACGATTTGGATGAAGTGGAAGATGGTAATGTTCAATGGGTGCGTGTTATTGACGAATTTTACAGTGATTTTGAAAAACGCTTAGAACATGCTGAAAAAGAAATGCGCGAAGTGGAGATTAAAGATGAACCTGCCGGAGAAGATTGCGGAGAATGCGGTTCACCTATGGTATACAAAATGGGACGCTACGGAAAATTTATGGCATGCTCTAATTTCCCTGACTGCCGCAACACAAAGCCAATTGTAAAAGAGATTGGCGTAAAGTGTCCGAAATGTGAAGAAGGAAATATCGTTGAGCGAAAATCGAAGAAAAAGCGTACATTTTATGGCTGTGATCGATTCCCGGGCTGTGACTTCGTATCTTGGGATAAGCCGATTGCAAGAAAATGTCCGAAATGTGAAAACCTGCTTGTGGAGAAGAAACAGAAAAAAGGAACTCAAGTCGTCTGTACAAGTTGTGATTATAAAGAGGAAGCTCAGCAGTAAAAGAGAATGGGATGAATTCCCACACTTTAAATTTAAAAATAGCAGTTATATAAGATGCGGCGACATTGCTTCATGTGCTAAAATGGAAACGTTATTAGCGACATTGAGTAATGTCGCATTTTCTTTGTCCCGTTAAAAAAGGAACAGACAAGTGAATGAATAAGGAAAATGATAGAAAAGATAGAAATGAAGTTGGAGGATTTACAATGAATGAACAAGTAATTAATGTTATCGGAGCAGGTCTTGCTGGAAGTGAAGCAGCTTGGCAAATCGCAAAGCGCGGTTTGAAAGTCCGCCTTTATGAGATGAGACCAGTGAAGCAAACACCTGCTCATCATACGGACAAATTTGCTGAATTAGTATGTAGTAATTCACTGCGTGCGAATACATTAACAAATGCAGTGGGTGTTTTAAAAGAAGAAATGCGATTATTAGACTCTGTAATTATTCGTTCAGCAGACGAATGTGCGGTTCCAGCAGGTGGAGCACTGGCTGTTGATCGTCACGAATTTGCCGCTCGTGTGACGGAAAGCGTTAAAAACCATCCGAACGTAACGGTTGTTAACGAAGAGATTACGGAAATTCCACAAGGACCAACTGTTATTGCAACAGGTCCGTTAACGTCAAAAGATTTATCGGAACAGCTGCGCGCGTTAACAAGTGAAGATTATTTATATTTTTACGATGCGGCTGCACCTATTATTGAAAAAGACAGCATTGATATGGATAAAGTATATCTGAAATCTCGCTATGACAAAGGGGAAGCTGCCTATTTAAACTGTCCGATGACAAAAGAAGAATTCCAGCGTTTTCATGAAGCATTAATCAATGCAGAGACGGTTCCTTTAAAAGAATTTGAGAAAGAAATTTATTTTGAAGGATGTATGCCAATTGAAGTAATGGCTTCACGCGGAGAAAAAACAATGCTCTTTGGACCAATGAAACCAGTTGGGTTAGAAGATCCGAAAACAGGAAAGCGACCTTATGCAGTTGTTCAGCTTCGTCAAGATGATGCAGCAGGTACACTATATAATATCGTAGGTTTCCAAACACATTTAAAATGGGGAGCACAAAAAGAAGTATTGAGCTTAATCCCAGGTTTAGAAAATGCAGAAGTAGTACGCTATGGAGTTATGCATAGAAATACGTTTATTAATTCTCCTAAATTGTTAAAGCCTACGTATCAATATCGTGAGCGTGATGACTTATTCTTTGCTGGACAAATGACGGGAGTAGAAGGATATGTAGAATCAGCGGCGAGCGGACTAATGGCAGGAATGAACGCGGCTCGACTTGTACTTGGTGAAGAATTAGTTGTATTGCCGCAGGAAACAGCGATTGGCAGTATGGCTCACTATATCACACATACAAACGCAAAAAATTTCCAGCCGATGAATGCCAACTTTGGCTTATTCAAAGAATTGGAAGTGCGAATCAAAAACAAACAAGAACGAAATGAAACGCTTGCTAAACGAGCATTGGAAACTATTCAGAATTTTACAACAAAATAATCAAAATTGTTTGCAAGGGCTACTTAATTGTGATAATATTTAGTAGCCCTTGTGAGGTGATAACATTGGAATTTGTTAAAGATGTATTAAATTCCTTTCTAGAATATTTACAAATTGAGAAAAATTATTCAAAATATACAGTTGACTGCTATGAAAAAGACATAGTTATCTTTATGTCTTTTATGCAGGAAGAGCAAATACAAAACCTACAAAGTGTTACATATGCTGATGCAAGGCTGTTTTTAACACGCCTATATGAAAAGCAGTATTCAAAAAGATCGATGTCACGCAAAATTTCTTGTTTGAGAACGTTTTATCGTTACTTAAATAGAGAAGAATTAGTAGAAGATAATCCATTTGCGCTCGTTACCCTTCCTAAAAAGGAGGAGCGAAATCCTCGCTTCCTGTATGAAGAGGAGATTGTGAAATTATTTCAAATGAATGACTTAACAACTCCGTTAGGGCAGCGTAATCAGTCTCTATTAGAATTGCTGTATGCCACCGGAATACGAGTGAGTGAATGTGCATCTATTAAGCTTAGCGATATAGATTTTTCACTTCAAACTTTGCTCGTATATGGCAAAGGGAAAAAACAACGGTACGTGCCATTTGGCTGTTATGCCAAGGACGCTCTTAGAGTATATATAGATAATGGAAGAAAGCTTCTTTTAAAAAAGGCTCCTTCTGATACTCATTCGCTCTTTTTAAATTACAAGGGGACACCGTTGACAGACCGAGGCATACGCTTAGTCATTGATCAGTTAGTAAAGAAGACCGCTGAGAATATACATATTAGTCCACACGTTTTGCGGCATACTTTTGCGACTCATATGTTAAATGAAGGGGCAGATTTACGTACAGTTCAAGAAATGCTAGGTCATGAACATTTATCAACCACTCAAATATACACACATGTGACGAAGGATCGTTTAAAGGCAGTTTATATGAATCACCATCCTCGCGCATAAAAGGAGGAGTTAATTTGTCTACTTTCCATGCTACTACGATTTTTGCGGTTCAGCATAACGGTCAATGTGCCATGTCTGGGGACGGACAAGTAACGTTCGGTAATGCTGTTGTGATGAAACATACTGCTCGAAAAGTAAGACGTCTATTTCAAGGGCAAGTTCTTGCCGGCTTTGCAGGTTCAGTAGCTGATGCATTCACTCTTTTTGAATTATTTGAAACGAAGCTTGAAGAGTATAACGGAAATCTTCAGCGTGCAGCCGTTGAGCTTGCTAAACAATGGAGAAGTGACAAAGTATTGCGAAAGTTAGAAGCAATGCTTATTGTTATGAACAAAGATAACTTGCTGTTAGTATCAGGAACAGGTGAAGTTATTGAACCGGACGACGGCATTTTAGCAATTGGATCAGGCGGAAATTATGCTTTATCAGCGGGACGTGCATTAAAACAACATGCAGGCGAACATTTAACAGCTAAAGAAATTGCAAAAGCAGCTTTAGATGTAGCAAGTGAGATATGTGTTTATACAAATGATCATATTATTGTAGAAGAACTGTAGGAAAGGGGATTTTTTTATGAATTCTCATTTAACACCTCGACAAATTGTAGAAAAGCTCGATCAGTATATTATTGGTCAAACGAAGGCAAAGAAAGCGGTCGCTGTTGCGCTGCGAAATCGCTATCGACGCGGTCTGCTAGACGAATCTTTACGTGATGAAGTTGTGCCGAAAAACATTTTAATGATTGGTCCTACAGGTGTGGGTAAAACCGAGATTGCACGCCGCTTAGCTAAGCTTGTCGGTGCACCTTTTATTAAGGTTGAGGCAACAAAATTTACGGAAGTTGGATATGTAGGACGCGATGTAGAATCAATGGTTCGTGATTTAGTGGAAACGTCAGTTCGACTTGTGAAAGAAGAAAAAATGAACGGCGTGCGTGATCGCGCAGAAGAAAATGCAAACAAGCGGATAGTAGAGCTTCTTGTTCCAAGCAAAAAGAAGCAGCAATCGTTTAAAAATCCGTTTGAAATGATTTTTTCAAACGGTACACAGTCAAGCGATGCGGATCCTGATCAAGACGAGGAAACGAATATTGCAACGAAGCGCAAGCAGATTGCTCATCAACTTGCTTTAGGAGAGCTTGAAAATCATTATGTCACAATTGAAGTAGAAGAGCAACAGCCTTCTATGTTTGATATGTTACAAGGTTCGGGTATGGAACAAATGGGCATGAACATGCAGGATGCCTTAAGCAATTTTATGCCTAAAAAACAAAAAAAGCGCAAGCTTACTGTTAAAGATGCACGAAAAGTATTAACAAATGAAGAAGCGCAAAAATTGATTGATATGGATGAAGTTACGCAAGAAGCTGTGAATCGTGCAGAACAATACGGAATTATTTTTATTGACGAAATTGATAAAATTGCTCAGAAAAGTGGTAATTCATCTTCCGCTGATGTTTCACGTGAAGGCGTGCAGCGAGATATTTTACCAATTGTAGAAGGGTCAACGATTGTTACAAAATATGGCGCAGTCAAAACTGATCATGTTTTATTTGTAGCAGCCGGTGCTTTCCATGTATCAAAACCGTCGGATTTAATTCCAGAATTGCAGGGGCGATTCCCAATTCGCGTTGAATTAACGAAGCTAACCGTTGAAGATTTTATAAACATTTTAGTAGAGCCAGATAATGCGTTATTAAAGCAATATGCGGCATTATTGGAAACTGAAGGTATACAAATTGAATTTTCTGACGATGCTATACGTAAGATTGCAGAAATTGCATATCAGGTAAATCAAGATACAGATAATATTGGTGCAAGAAGGCTTCATACGATTTTAGAACGTTTGCTAGAGGATTTATCGTTTGAAGCACCGGAAGTAACATTAGAGAAAATTGTGATTACTCCGCAGTACGTGGAAGAAAAATTAGAAAAAATCGCTAAAAACAAAGATTTGAGTCAATTTATTTTATAGAACTGAAATCGCAGGAGGAAGAGTACTAATGGATTTATTAGGGAAAACTAGAAAGATTAATGCAATGCTACAAAAAGCAGCTGGTAAACCAGTAAACTTTAAAGAAATGGCTGAAACACTTTGCGAAGTGATCGAATCAAACGTATTCGTAGTAAGCCGTCGCGGTAAATTATTAGGAATCGCTGTTAAGCAGCAAATTGAGAATGCGCGTATGAAAGATATGTTAGAAGCACGCCAGTTTCCAGAAGAATATACTCAAAGCCTATTTAACATTCAAGAAACATCTTCTAACTTAAACATTGAAAGTCAATATACAGCTTTTCCAGTTGAAAATAAAGACTTATTTGATGCAGGACTAACAACAATCGTTCCAATTATCGGAGGCGGAGAGCGTCTAGGTACGCTTGTACTATCTCGTTTAGACCGTCAGTTCGAAGACGATGATTTAATCCTTGCTGAATACGGTGCAACGGTAGTAGGTATGGAAATTCTTCGTGAAAAAGCAGAAGAGATTGAAGAAGAAGCGCGTAGCAAAGCTGTTGTACAAATGGCAATTAGCTCATTATCATACAGTGAGTTAGAAGCTATTGAGCATATCTTTGAAGAGTTAAATGGAAATGAAGGACTATTAGTCGCAAGTAAAATTGCTGACCGCGTTGGAATTACACGTTCAGTAATCGTAAATGCGCTACGTAAATTAGAAAGTGCTGGCGTTATCGAATCACGTTCTTTAGGAATGAAAGGAACTTACATTAAAGTTCTTAACAACAAATTCTTAGTAGAGCTTGAAAAATTAAAATCTAACTAAGTTTATGAACCAAAAAGCACACGGGCTTTGCCCGTGTGCTTTTTTTATATGCTCTCAGTACGAAAAGATTCGCTCTGGGTTAAGACGATTCGTTCACTATTTTTATAAATCTTTAACAAACTTCATATAAAAATCTAAAAATTATATTATAGAATCTTTAAATAGTAAAAAGATACTAGTTGATTACAAATCGTTACTTTTATTACATATTGTTCAGGACTTATGGTATATATTTTGATTTTAAATTGAAAAAATAGAGCTAAAGTACAACATTGATGTTAAAATATGCTTGGAAATCGAATGAAAATTTTGGTTTATAGTCCAAAAGTTCTTAAAAAAGCATAGACATTGCATGAAGTTTTTCTTACAATAAGTTCTATGGTACTAAAGTCGAAATTTGTCTCATTTTTGAGAAAAATAGAATAGATAAGCAGGTGTAAGAATTGAGTTTGTTTTCAACTACTTTTCAAACAATTGAAAATGGAATTAGCTACGCGTCCCAAAAGCAGCAGACGATTGCACAAAATATCGCCAACGTTGATACTCCAAATTATAAATCGAAAACAGTATCGCGTACGAGTGAATTTCGAGATTTATTACATAACGAGTTAGAAGCATATCAGACTGATTCAAAACATATCCCATTTTCCGGTTCATCCCAGCGAGTGATTACCCAGCAACGAAACACTTCCTATCAAGCAAACGGAAACAATGTGGATATGGATAAAGAGATGGCGGATATGGCTGAAAACCAAATTTACTATGAGGCGCTAGTAGATCGTTTAAATGGAAAATTTAATTCTCTTCAAACAGTCATTAGAGGAGGTAAATAAGTTTGACTATTTTTCAAAATATGAATATTACATCTTCAGCTTTAACTGCTAATCGTTTAAGGATGGACGTTGTTTCATCTAACATGGCGAATGCTGAAACGACAAGAGGGACGTACGTTAATGGTGAGTGGCAGCCTTACAAAAGAAAAATGGTTGTCATGCAGTCTGATCGTTCGCCTTCTTTTTCGTCCCTCTTACACTCCGAAATCAATAAAAGTCAAAACAATGGTGTAAAAGTCACAGATATCGCAGAAGATAATACTCCTTTTAATTTAGTGTATAACCCGACGCATCCAGATGCGAATGACCAAGGGTACGTGCAGATGCCGAACGTAGATCCTTTAAAGGAAATGACGGATTTAATTAGTGCTACTCGATCTTATGAAGCAAACGTGACGGTCTTTAATACAAACAAAAGTATATTAACAAAGACGTTAGAAATTGGGAAATAAAGGAGCGATAAAATGATTAATGGTATCAGCAATCAAATAGCAATGGCAAAAACAGCAGCTTCTACTAGCACTGGACAAACAACTCAACAGTTTTCAACGTTTTTAAAAGACTCAATCAATGAGTTAAACAATACTCAACGCGCTTCGGATATAGCGACTGAAAAGCTTGCTAAAGGAGAAAACGTCGAACTCCAAGATGTAATGATTACTGCTCAAAAAGCAAGTATTACGATGCAAACGGCTCTTGAAATACGCAATAAAGCTGTTGAAGCCTATCAGGAAATGATGAGAATGCAAATGTAATTGAGCGGTTATTAAACAAAATGAAAATAGTAATAACCGGAGGAATACCATGAATGAAAGAATAGCTCTTTATCGAGATAAGATGAAAGTCTTTTGGAATAACCGCAAAAAAGGACAGAAAATAGCCCTTATCGCTGCTCCTCTTGCGGCTATTCTAGTCATTAGTTTAGCATCTGTTTTTTTAAACAAGGATAAATTTGTCCCTCTTTATAGCAATCTATCGGCTCAGGAAACAGGACAAATCAAAGCAGAGCTTGATGCTAGAAGCGTTCCTTCAGAAATCTCTGATAACGGAACAACCATTTCGGTGCCTGAACAAAGCGTTGACTCGCTAAAAGTTGATTTAGCTGCACAAGGAATTCCTGATAGCGGAAGTATCGACTATTCATTTTTTGGGAAAAATGCGAGCTTTGGTATGACAGATAATGAATTTGATGTGTTAAAACTCGATGCGATGCAAACTGAATTGGCTAATTTAATGAAAAACATTCAAGGAGTCAACGATGCAAAAGTGATGATTACCCTTCCCAATGAAAGCGTATGGGCGAATGAAAAGCAGGGAGAAGCATCAGCATCGATTGTGCTTAATACAAAGGCTGGTTATAAATTTGATGATCAGCAAATTAAATCTCTTTATCATTTAGTATCCAAAAGTGTGCCAAACCTTCCTACAGATAATATCGTCATCATGAACCAATATTTTGAGTACTTTGATTTAAAAGGTAACGAAACGAATTCAGCTTCTAGCTCATTTGCTTCGCAGAACGAAGCGAAAAAAGAAGTTGAGAGAGATATTCAGCGTCAAGTACAGCAAATGCTAGGAAGACTGGTCGGTCAAGACAAAGTAATGGTCTCTGTTACAGCAGATCTTGATTTTACACAGGAAAATCGCGAAGAAAAGCTAGTAGAGCCTGTTGATAAAGATAATATGCAAGGAATTGCCGTTAGCGCTGAAAAAATTAATGAAACATTTTCTGGTAAAAATGCTCAAGATGGAGGCGTTGCTGGAACAGGAGAAGAAGATACAACAAATTACTCATCTAGTACAACAAGTGGAGACGGAGACTACGAAAAAAACGAAGAACGAATTAATTATGAAGTGAACCGAATTCATAAAGAAATCGTCGAAAGTCCATACAAAATTCAAGACCTTGGCATTCAAGTAATGATAGATCCGTCCAATGCAAAAGGGAAATCACAGGTTTCCGATACGCTTGAGTCAGATGTTCAAAAAATGTTAGGTACAATTGTCCGTACTTCTATTTCAAAAGATGCAAATACGAAAGCTCTCTCGGATAACGCGGTCAGCGATAAGATTACCGTTTCCGTTCAGCCGTTTAATGGACAAGAAACAGCTGACAACACAGCAAGTTCAATTCCATTGTGGATGTATATAATCGGAGGTGCACTGCTGCTTATTATTGTTGTTCTTATTGTGCTGTTGGTTAGGAAAAGACGTCAAGACTTAGATGAAGAGGAATATGATGAAGAGTATGATGAAACTTTTGAAGCATATGAAGCGGCACAAAAAGCCCCTGTTTTAAATGCTGAACAGCAAACAAAAAGCAATCTTGAAACGTTAGCGAAGCAAGACCCGGAAGAGTTTGCAAAACTGCTGCGAACATGGATTAGTGAGGATTAGGAGGAAAGCTAATGGTAAAGGCTATGCAAAAAAATGAGTTAACTGGAAAGCAAAAAGCAGCAATTTTGTTAATTTCTCTCGGTCCTGATGTATCAGCTTCTATCTATAAACATCTCAGTGAAGATGAAATTGAGCAACTAACGCTTGAAATTTCTTCAGTGAGAAAAATAGAGCCGTCTCTAAAAGAAGCTGTTCTTCATGAGTTTGAACAAATAACGCTTGCTCAAAACTACCTTGAAAAAGGAGGAGTAAGCTATGCGAAACAGGTGTTAGAAAAAGCACTTGGACCAGAGCAGGCTATGATGATTATCAATCGATTAACTTCTTCTTTGCAAGTTCGTCCGTTTGACTTTGCCAGAAAAGCTGATCCTATGCAGCTGTTAAATTTCATTCAGCATGAGCATCCTCAGACGATTGCCCTTATTTTATCTTACTTAGAGCCGCCGCAGGCAGGACAAATCTTATCATCACTGCCTCAGGAAAGGCAAGCGGATATTGCAAGACGGATTGCAACGATGGGAAGTACGTCTCCGGAAGTCATTAATGAAGTAGAGCAAATTTTAGAGAGAAAGCTTTCTGCTACTGTTACCCAAGACTATACCCAAACAGGTGGTTTAGAAGCAGTAGTTGAAGTATTAAATGGAGTAGACCGAGCAACTGAAAAAATTATTATTGATACGCTTGAAATTCAAGATCCGGCATTAGCAGAAGAAATCAAACAGCGAATGTTTGTATTTGAGGATATCGTAACGCTCGATAACCGTTCTATTCAGCGTGTGATACGAGATGTAGAAAATGATGATTTATTGTTGAGCTTAAAAGTAGCAAGTGAAGAAGTGAAATCTATTATTTTTAAAAATATGTCTAGCCGTATGGTGGAAACGTTTAAAGAAGAAATGGAATTTATGGGTCCTGTGCGTTTGAAAGATGTAGAGGAAGCTCAGTCACGTATCGTTGCTGGAATTAGACGTTTAGAAGATGCTGGTGAAATTGTACTAGCTCGAGGTGGAGGAGACGATATTATTGTCTAATATCATTAAATCAACTTATACAAATAAACTTTCAGACGAAAATGCAAAGCATATTCAAGTTATTCCATTTGGTTTTCCGATACAAGATGAGCCCACAGAAGAACATCTTCAGCAAGAAAACGCACAGCACGTTATTGAACAAGCGCACAGTGAAGCTGAAATAATAAAGGCCGAGGCAGACGCTTACCGAAAACAAGCTCAAAACGAAATTGAACGTTTGAAAAAGCAGTGGGAAGAAGAGAAGGTGCTGCTGTTTCAACAAGAACAAAAGCGGGGCTATGAAGAAGGATACGAAGAAGGGCTGCTTCAAGGAAAACAAGAGTATGAGCATGTATTAGCCATGTCGCGAAACATTGTTGACGAAACAAAGAATCAGTACTACGAATATATAAATCAATCTGAAGAAGTCATCTTTGAATTAGGTTTCACCCTAGCTGAAACGATTTTAAATGAGCAGCTTCAAAGAGATGAATCATTTTTACCACTTGTTGCAAGGTCTTTAAAAGAAGTTAGAGAACATAAAGAAATCCAGCTTTTTGTTTCCCCGAAAAAATATGCATATGTATGTGAACATAAACGAGAACTGTTCGATTTATTAAACGGAGAAACCGGGCTATTTATTTATGCGGATGAAAATCTTCAGGAAATGGATTGTGTCATCGATTCCTCTTATGGGCGTCTTGTTGCGTCTTTTGATAGCCAGTTAACGGAAATGAAGAAAAAATTAAAAGAACGTTTGTTAGAGGAGAGTAAAAATGAAAGTCGCACAACTCATTCATGAAATCCCGCGCACATCTTCTTTTAAACGGTACGGGAAAGTCAGCCGAGTAGTAGGAATGATGATTGAATCTAAAGGACCTAGAACGTCAATAGGAGATGTTTGCTTTATTCATCTTAGTGAACGAGGAGATAAAATTCGTGCAGAAGTTGTTGGTTTTAACGGTGAGCACGTCGTTTTAATGCCTTATACGTCTGTTCGATATATCGGACCTGGCTGCCTAGTGGAAACGACAGAAAAACCTCTGCAGGTAAGCGTGGGGAAAGAGTTAATAGGTCAAGTGCTTGATTCGTTAGGGAACCCTTTAGACGGGTCTGAACTTTCTCAATATTTGCCGTTTGTTTTAACCGATCAAGACCCCCCTAATCCCTTAGAGCGTCCGCCTATTGAACAGCCGATTGAAGTAGGGGTACGAACAATTGATAGTTTGCTAACAGTAGGTCAAGGGCAGCGCATAGGTATTTTTGCAGGAAGCGGTGTTGGTAAAAGTACGCTGCTCGGGATGATTGCACGCAATACAAAAGCAGATATCAATGTCATTGCCCTTGTAGGCGAGCGAGGAAGAGAAGTTAGAGAGTTTATTGAACGAGATCTTGGAGAGGAAGGGTTAAAGCGCTCCGTTGTAGTAGTTGCTACCTCGGATCAGCCTGCTCTGCTTCGAATGAAAGCAGCATATACAGCTACTTCTATTGCTGAATACTTTCGAGATGAGGGGATGAGCGTCATGATGATGATGGATTCTGTTACCCGTGTAGCAATGGCTCAAAGAGAAATTGGATTAGCCGTAGGTGAACCTCCGACTACCAAAGGTTATACACCATCTGTTTTTGCTAGCTTGCCAAGGCTGCTTGAACGTACAGGAACTAATCAGCATGGATCTATTACTGCTTTTTACACTGTATTAGTAGACGGTGATGATATGAACGAACCTATTTCGGATACGGTGCGAGGCATTATAGACGGACATATTGTACTAGACCGGGAGCTGGCCAATAAAGGTCAATATCCCGCCATCAATGTCTTAAAAAGCGTTAGTCGCGTGATGAACCATATCGTAAGTGAACGGCATAAAGAAGCAGCTGAAAAACTGCGTTCATTAATGGCTACCTATGCTAATTCTGAAGACTTAATCAACATAGGTGCCTACAAAAGAGGATCTTCTGCTTACATTGATGAGGCCATCCACTATCATCCCGTCATTGATGCATTTTTAAAGCAAAAAACGAACGAACATCCATCATTTGAAACAAGTGTAACAAAGCTCTGTGAACTGTTTGTGAAAGGTGAGTAAATATGGCATATGAATTTAGGTTATCTAAAATAATGGCAATCAAGTCAAATGAAAAGGATGAACTGCTATCTCAATATAATCAATCTCTGCAGCAGTTTGAAACAGCGGGTGAAAAGCTTTATAAAAAGCTAAAAGAAAAAGAAACGCTGATTGAACAGCATACGGGCAAAATGAAGCAAGGGCTTTCTATTTTAGAAATTACATCGTTTCAGCAGTTTTTAACAAGTGCCGAACGAGTGATTGAGAGGCTGCAACAAGAGGTCATGTTTGCAAGACAGCAAATGAACTTAAAGAAACTGAAGCTAGAAGAAAAGAACATAGAAGTAAAGAAGTATGAAAAGTTAAAAAAGAGAGACTACGATTCTTATATAACCGCGGAAAAACAGTTAGAAGCGAAGCAAATGGATGAGCTGTCGCTACAGCAGTATATGCTGCATAGGAATTAGGTGGAAAACATGGCTAATCAAAAAGAGTTAAGAGAAGAGTACGAAGAAGAAAAGTCTTACAGTAAAAGCCAAGTGTTTTTATTTTTAATCTTTATTCCAGCAGTGTTCTTCATCTTGGCAGCTTACATTGTCCTGACACTTTTAGGCGTCAATGTAAATGATAAAGTTTCGGCTATTACACACGCCATTCCATTTGTATCAAGTGAACAGTCGCAAAAAAATGAAAATATTCAAGAAAGCAATGAAGAGATACAAAAGCAGGTTGAAAGCCTTCAAAAGAAGCTGAGCACAAAAGAAAAGCAAATCGCAGTTTACGAGAAAACGATCACTACAAAAGACCGTCAAATGGATGAACTAAAAATTGAAATGCGCGATATGGAAGAAAAAGCCGACGATGAAGCGAAAAAACAAAAGAACAGTCAGCTGGCAAAAAAAGATGTCATTGCTACCTATGAAAACATGTCTCCTAAAAATGCAGCGCTCATCTTTGCCGAATTAAAAGAAGACAAAGCGGTCGCGATGCTTAAGCAGTTCAAAGCGAGTACAAGAACGGCAATCTTAGAAAAAATGGATCCGAAAGTAGCTGCACGCTATACGACATTGTTAACAGATCAGATTGATGAATAAAAGCAGAGGTGAAAACAGTGGAAATTTCACTACGTCCAGCAGCTGCATCAAAGGTAAACTGCGATGAAAAAGCAGCTGCTAGTCAGACTCAGGTTTTTTTTGAAGAAATTGTTCAGCAGCTTAAGCAGCTAGATGTGCAGCCTTTAGCGCGCGGGGAGAAATCATCGGATGAACAAGCGATAGATCGAGACGTCTTCAAGGCGGTCGGGTTAATGGCGATTCAGTTAAGCGAAGCAGAAGATGAAGAAGATGAATCGTCTGTCTTGTACAAACATCTAGCAGAGATGATCGGTAGTATTCCAAGTAATCTAGATTTGGAACAGCCGCTTCTAAAGCTGCAGCACGCGTTAACAGACATGCAGCGGGCACCTGTTTCATTTGAAACAGACAGTCAAGAACAATATTTGTCTTCTATTTCTACCTTGTTAACCATTTGTAAAAATACATCATCTGCGTTTCAAACAGAATTCGCTCAGCTGATGGAAGAACTACAAAAACCGCAGCTGCAGTCAGTGAAGCTTTCGGATTCGCAGCTTCAAGGCTTGCAGAAAGCTGCTGCTGAAAAAATAGAGAAAATTCATAAACAACCACGTGTATTAACCGATACCTTACATGAAAAGCGCTCTGCTGGTTTCTTCGCCGTTGTCCATGCGGCTCCAACAAGTTCTGTAAGAGATATGGACGCTGTTCATAAAGAGGAAAAAGTGCCACTTTTGAATCAGCTTTCTTGGAAAAGAGATGTGGTTTTACGTAACGAAAGTATGAATAGGAATAGTTCAAAAAAGGATAGTGAAATTTCTTTCACTGCTAACACGGCCGGGGCGACGTTAGAAAATAATCCATCATCTTTTAAATCTAAAGAAGTATCTAAGGTCCAAGAATTTTCTATTGATCTAGGGCAAGTAAAATCTGATCATCAACAGTCTGACAATCTGTTAAATGAGCTGCAAAAAATATGGAGTAAAGCTTCGCTCAGTGCTGAAGAGGGAACATCCAAGCTTTCCATTAAATTGTTTCCAAAGCAGCTAGGGACGATTTCAATTGAAGTCCTTCAACAAGACAATGAAACAATTGCGCAGGTTGTGGTATCGTCAGCGAAAATAAAAGAGCTATTAGACACCAACCTTTTGACTTTACGGCGAGTTTTAAATTCTCAGCATGTATCCGTTGATGAAGTCGATGTGGCCGCTGTTGGAGCAGCTCCAGAAAGTTCTATAACAGATATGAACGCTTTTGGTAAAGAAGAAAAAGGGTCGCAGTTTTCTATTGATTTAAGGCAAGCAAAATCAGACTATCAGCAGTCTAGGGATTTGGTGAATAATCTGGAAAAAATATGGAGTGAAGCTTCCATCAGTATTGAAGAAGGAGCATCCAAGCTTTCCATTAAGTTGTTTCCAAAGCAGCTAGGGACGATTTCAATTGAAGTGTTTCAACAAGACAATGAAACGGTTGCACAAGTAGCTGTATCATCAGCGAAAACAAAAGAGCTGTTAAATGCCAACCTTTTTAGATTAAGACAAGCTCTCACGTCTCAGCATGTATCGGTTGAACAAGTGGGTTCGGTGGGCGTTCAAGCAGCTCCAAAAAGTTCAGTAACAGATATGACTGCTTTTGGTAAAGAAGAAAAAGAGCTGCAGTTTTCTATGGATTTAGGGAAAGCGAAATCAGATTATGAACAGTCTAACGATCTGGTAAACGAGCTGGAAAAAATATGGAGTAAAGCTTCGATTGGTTCTAAAGAAGGAGTATCCAAGCTTTCCATTCAGCTATTTCCAAAGCAGCTAGAGAAAATATCAATTGAAGTGCTTCAACAAGACGATGAAACGATTGCGCAGATTGTAGTATCGTCAGCAAAAACAAAAGAGCTGTTAGATGCCAATCTTTTCAGATTACGGCAGGCTCTTGGGTTTCAGCATGTATCGGTTGTACAAGTGGATATGGACGCTGTTCATACAGCTTCAGAAAGTTCTGTGAAAAATATGAATGCTTTTCCTAAAGAAGAAAAAGTACCGTTTTTGAATCAGCTTTCATGGAAAAAAGATGTGGTTGTACCCAGCGGAAGTGTAGATACCAATAGCTTTTTAAAAAATAGCGAAAGTCCGGCAGGTACATACACAACCGGGGCGACAGTAGAGAATCAGCCATCATCCTTTGGAAGTGGAGAAATGCCTAAGCTTCAGCAGTTCTCTATTTATCTAGGGCAAGCAAAATCTGACTATCAGCAGTCTAGCAATTTGGTAAACGAGCTGCAAAAAATATGGAGTAAAGCTTCGTTTAGTACCGAAGAGGGAACATCTAAGCTTCTCATTAAGTTATTTCCAAAACAGCTAGGTGCGATTTCAATTGAAATGCTTCAGAAAGACAGCGAAACGGTTGCGCGAATTGTCGTATCGTCAGTAAAAACAAAAGAGTTATTGGACTCCAATCTTTCAACTTTGCGGCACGGTCTCGCGTCTCAGCATGTATCAATTGATAAAATCGATGTGCTACTGTCGGAACAAGCGGTGTCGTATAACAATGAAAATGATCAGCAAAAAGAAAGACAGGAAAAAGAAGCGTTTAAAAAAGAAGAAGAAGATCAAGATTCACAACAATTGGAAGAATCGGCTTCCTTTCTATCTTCTTTTGAATCAGCGCTCATTAACTACAACGTATAGGTGATAACAATGACAAATGAAATTACGTCTGACTTGTATTTAAGCAATAGGAACACACAAGTGAAGCAAACGGGAAACAGCTCGCTTGGCAAAGATGACTTTTTGAAGCTTTTGATTGCTCAGCTTCAAAATCAAGATCCAATGAATCCAATGGAAGACAAAGACTTTATTGCTCAAATGGCTCAGTTTTCATCTCTTGAACAAATGACAAATATGAGCACATCGCTCAATACGTTTGTAACGCAGTCTCAGGCTTCTCCTATTTTAAAAGGAAGCGAATTAATTGGTAAAACGGCTGCATGGTTAGATGAAGAAGGAAATAAAAAGCAAGGAGTCATTTCAACAGCATCCGTCAAAAACAATGAGGTATCGTTTACGATCAACGATGAAAATCATACGGTACTTTCGCTAAACGATATCTTAGAAATAAGCAGTTAACCAACCAAATTTAAGGAGTGATTTTATGTTACGTTCGATGTATTCAGGAATCAGCGGCATGAAAAATTTTCAAACCAAATTAGATGTCCTAGGAAATAACATTGCCAATGTTAATACATACGGCTATAAAAAAGGACGTACAACGTTTCAAGATTTAGTAAGTCAGCAGGTAGCAGGAGCGACGGCACCGGCGGGGAACCGTGGAGGTGTTAATGCTAAACAAGTCGGGTTAGGTTCACAGATTGGCACAATTGATACAGTTCAAACGGCGGGAAGCATTCAGTCAACGGGACGTCCGCTTGATTTAGCTATTTCTGGTGACGGCTATTTTGTTGTAAATGATGGAACATCAGACTATTACACAAGAGCGGGGAACTTCTATTTAGATAAAGATGGTTATCTAGTGACAGGTGATGGACTATTTGTACAGGCCACTAATGGGAAAATTAGGATTGATCCAACTACGGCTAAAAGCTATAGCATTGGGTCAAACGGAACCGTTAATATTGTTGGGCTAAATGGAAACATGCTTCCGAATCCTCAAACTATCAAACTTGCAAAGTTTGCTAACAATGAAGGACTTCAAAAAGCAGGAGGAAATTTGTTCACTAATACTCCAAATGCAGGATTGGTTACAACTCCTGCAAACATTACTCCTGGAAACAGCGGTACAGGAACATTAATTTCAAGCGCCCTTGAAATGTCCAACGTTGATTTATCGGAAGAATTCACGGATATGATTGTTGCACAGCGCGGATTTCAAGCGAACACAAGAATTATTACAACATCCGATGAAATACTGCAAGAGCTAGTGAATCTAAAACGATAGGCGGGAGGAAGGAGTAGGTATTACTCCGGTTAATTATGATTACTTTAACAAGGCTAAACGGCAAAACATTTACGTTAAATGCGCTCTACATCGAGCAGGTTGAGGCATTTCCTGATACGACCATTACGCTAACGAATAACAAAAAGCTGGTGGTAAAGGATTCAGTTGAAGAAGTGAATGAGAAAGTGACGAGTTATTATCAGCGAATTAACGTATTAGGGCTGCAGCAAACGACGGAGGAATAAAGTGTGTTTAAAAATAAGCTAGTTAGTAAGATGATTATTATTCTGCTTTCTTTTACGTTAATAGGAAGCGTTGCTGTTATCGTGACGTTAAAGTATACAGAGCAGGCAAGTACTGAAAAAGGTCCATCTATTGACGATGTGATCAAAGCTTCTGTGGATGTAACGGATATTAAAACAAATTTAAAAAGCAATAACTACATCAGCATCTCTTTTAAAATTCAAATGGATAGTAAAAAAGCAGCGGCAGAGCTTCAAAAAAGAGATTTTCAAGTAAGGGACATTATTATCAAAAGGCTCTCAGATATGAGTGCTCAAGATTTTGAAGGAACGCAAGGACTCAGCACGTTAGAAACAGATATTGCAAAGCAAATTGATCAATTAATGGAAAACGGACATGTTGTTAAAATTTATACAACGTCTAAAGTGTTGCAGTAAAGAAAAAGGGAGGGAAGCTAGTGGCAGGGGATGTATTATCACAAAATGAAATTGACGCCCTATTATCCGCGTTATCAACCGGAGAGATGGATGCGGATGAGCTAAAAAAGGAAAATAAAAAACAGCGTATTCGTACATATGATTTTAAACGCGCCCTGCGTTTTTCAAAAGATCAGATTCGCAGTTTGACGCGAATTCATGAAAATTATGCGCGCATGTTAATCAACGTCTTTTCGGCGCAGCTTCGTAACGTTGTACAAGTGTCCGTTGTATCAGTGGATCAAATTCCGTATGAGGAGTTCATTCGCTCTGTTCCGAAAGTAACGATCTTAAACGTGATAGCCGTCCCTCCTTTAGAAGGGCATATCATTATGGAAGTCAATCCGAACATTGCCTATGCGATGCTTGACCGCTTGCTTGGGGGACAAGGCGAGAGCGGTGGGAAAATTAGTAACTTAACGGAGATTGAAACGAGCTTGGTTCGAAACTTGTTAGAGAAAACGTTAGACAGTATGAGAGAAGCTTGGAGTTCTATTGCGGAAATTGAACCTGAAACATCAGAGTTTGAAGTGAATCCTCAGTTTTTGCAGGTAATTTCACCAAATGAAATTGTCATCGTCATTTCATTAAACGTACAAATTGGAGATGAAACGGGCATGATCAATCTATGTATTCCGCACGTGACGCTTGAGCCGATTGTGTCCAAACTGTCCGTTCATTACTGGATGCAATCTTCGAAAAAAGAACCTAACGTACAAGAGGTTGAGCAGCTAAAGGAACAAATCAATGATGCGGAATTGCAGGTTGTAGCCGAGCTAGGAAAAGCGGATATTTCAATTGAAGATTTCCTAGCATTAGATGCGGGAGATGTCATTCGACTGCAAACAAGCGTTCATAATCCGTTAACTATTTACGTCGGAGAACAACCTAAATTTATTGCACAGCCTGGAAAAGTCAGTCGGAAAGTCGCTGTGCAAATTCTAGATGATGTTAAGAGGAGGAACGAAAGGAATGAACGATGACATGCTTTCGCAAGATGAAATTGATGCGTTGTTAAAAGGAACTTCTTCACTTGACGAGTTTTCAGAGCCGAATAAGTCAAGTCAAGTAGATGATTACTTTACGGAAATGGAAAAAGACGCGCTTGGCGAAATTGGAAATATTTCGTTTGGCAGTTCAGCAACAGCGCTATCGGCTTTATTGAATCAAAAAGTCGATATTACCACACCGTTTGTATCGCTCGTATATAAAGAAGAGCTGACGGATGAATTTCCAAATCCTCATGTCGCTGTGCAAGTTCAGTATACAGAAGGCTTTTCTGGTACGAATTTGTTAGTTATTAAACATGAAGATGCAGCTGTTATTTCAGATTTGATGCTTGGTGGAACGGGTGAGAATCCGACAGAAATCATGGATGAAATTAAGCTGAGTGCAGTGCAGGAAGCGATGAATCAAATGATGGGTTCTGCAGCGACGTCTATGTCTACGGTATTTCAAAAGAAAATTGATATCTCTCCGCCGAGCTTAGATATTTTAAATATTCAAAAAGGGGAAGGCACAGAGTTGATTCCCCAAGATGACGTCTTTGTAAAGGTCTCTTTTAATTTGAAGGTAGGCACATTAATCGATTCGAATATTATGCAGCTTTTATCGATATCTTTTGCCAAAAGCTTGGTGGAAGAGCTCTTAGTTCCAAGCGCAGAAGATACGGCAGCTTCTATTGAAAAAGAATCAGACCTTAACGAAAAGCAAACAGAACCGCCGGCAGCTGAATACATACAGCATGAAGAAACACAGCAGGCAAAATCTGTTCATGTACCAGTTGATATTCAGCCCGCATCGTTTTCAGAGTTCGAGCACGTGTCTTCTCCTCAAGGAGATTCACGAAATTTAGACATGCTGCTTGATATCCCGCTTCAAGTTACCGTGGAGCTTGGAAGAACTAAGCGAACGGTTCAAGAGATTTTAGCATTATCTTCTGGTGCAATCATTGAACTTGATAAACTAGCAGGCGAACCAGTAGATATCTTGATTAATAGCAAATTAATTGCAAAAGGTGAAGTGGTCGTCATTGACGAGAATTTTGGCGTTCGCGTAACCGATATTATTAGTCAAAGAGACCGTATTAACAAACTAAAGTAATGATTTTTAGGAGGAGTAGAGATGGGAAACCGAATTTTAATTGTAGATGATGCTGCATTCATGCGCATGATGATCAAAGATATTTTAACGAAAAATGGATATGAAGTAGTAGCGGAAGCGGCAGACGGCCAGCAGGCTGTGGAGTTATTTAAAGAGCATGCACCAGATCTTGTCACAATGGATATTACGATGCCTGAAATGGATGGAATTACGGCCTTAAAAGAAATTAAAAGCATAAAAAGTGATGCTAAGGTGATTATGTGTTCAGCCATGGGCCAGCAGGCAATGGTGATTGATGCGATTCAAGCAGGGGCAAAAGATTTTATCGTTAAGCCTTTTCAAGCAGATCGAGTATTAGAGGCAATTTCAAAAGCAATTGGATAAACAACAGATTGGCGGGGCTTTCCCGCTAATCTTACACTATGTTGAAGTAAGAGGTGGCAGGCATTGCTGCGAAAGTTCGTAATTGCTGCGCTGTTAATAAGCGTATTAGCAGGATCAAATCAAATCGTCTATGCAGAAAGTGGATCTGCATCGGTAAAAGAATGTTTGGAAAAAACGGAGAAGTGTTTAGAAAGTGAGAGTGCTGATTCAAAAGAAAAAACTGCACTCCAGGTGACGCCTACGCTCTCAGCTGGAGATATTATGAAGATGATATTCGCGTTTTTACTTGTAATTGGGCTGCTTTTTGCACTCTTAAAATTTGTCAATAAAAAAGGAAGGCTGCTGCAAAAAAATAAAATAGTACAAAACTTGGGGGGGACAAATGTTGGAAGCAGCAAATCTGTACAAGTAGTCAAAGTTGGAGATCAGCTTTTAATCATTGGAGTCGGTGAAAATGTGCAGCTTCTTTCAGAAATTACAGGGCAAGAGAAACAGCAGCTGCTCACGCAGTATGAGGAACAACAGAAAAACGAGAGCGAATATAAAGTCGTACTACCGTCTTTTTTAGAAAAATTGACTTCTAAAAAAGAAGAGAAATCCAGCCATTCTTTTCAACAGCTTTTTCAGCGAGAAATGAATGAAATGAAAATAAAAAGGCAAAACGTACTAAAAGAGTTAGAAAGGAACAAAAAGAACGATGAATGAAGTGATGAACCTCTTTAACTCGAGCAGTCCTACAAATATTTCCACGTCTGTCCAGCTTTTGTTGCTGCTGACGGTGTTTTCGATAGCTCCTGGAATTTTAATTATGATGACCTGCTTTACACGCATTGTCATTGTGCTGTCATTTGTACGTACATCGCTCGGGACACAGCAAATGCCTCCTAATCAAATATTAGTTGGTTTATCGCTGTTTTTAACGTTTTTTATTATGGCGCCAACTTTTTCTCAGGTAAATGAACAGGCGCTTCAGCCGCTTTTAAAAGAAAAAATCACGCTGAATCAAGCCTATGAAAAAGCAGCTGAACCAATGAAAGAATTTATGAGTGCTCATACAAGACAAAAAGATTTAGCTCTTTTTTTAGAATATGCGGATATAGATAAGCCATCCTCTGTTCAAGATATTCCCTTAACTGCGCTTGTTCCAGCTTATGCAATCAGTGAGCTAAAGACAGCATTTCAAATTGGATTTATGATTTTTATTCCTTTTCTCATTATCGATATGATTATAGCAAGCGTGCTGATGTCTATGGGAATGATGATGCTTCCTCCCGTTATGATTTCGCTCCCGTTTAAAATTTTACTATTTGTACTGGTTGACGGCTGGAATTTAGTTGTTAAATCATTATTAATAAGTTTTCAATAGGTGATAGACAATGAATGGAGAATTTGTCATTTCGTTAGCAGAAAAAGGCGTGTATACAATCCTAATTGTATCTGGCCCTTTATTACTGCTGGCCCTTGTAGTTGGGCTCATTATTAGTATTTTTCAAGCAACTACCCAGATTCAAGAGCAAACTCTTGCTTTTGTTCCTAAGATTGTAGCGGTCTTAGTAGGGATTGTATTTTTTGGTCCGTGGATGTTATCGAAAATGATTTCATTTACATATGAAATTTTTTCAAATCTGTATCGGTACGTAGGATAGCTATGAGTCAGTTGATCTTATCCTATCCCGCGTTTTTACTAGTGCTAGTGCGGGTAACGTCTTTTTTTATTACGGTTCCGCTATTTTCATACAAAACGATTCCCGCAGTTCATAAGGTAGGTTTGTCTGCCTCGCTATCCGTTATTATTGCGACAACAATTGATTTACCCGTCGTTTCGTTAGATGCACAGTTTGTACTTTTAGTAGTAAAAGAATGTGCTGTTGGGTTGTTTATTGGTTTGATTGCGTATGTATTTATTATGGCTATTCAAATTGCCGGAGGTCTCATCGATTTTCAAGTTGGGTTTGCGATTGCCAACGTAATAGATCCGCAGACAGGGGCCCAAAGTCCGATACTAGGTCAATATTTATATGTATTTGCTCTCCTATTTTTATTATCGACCAATGGACATCATTTATTAATAGACGGCATCTATAATAGTTATTTAATTATTCCGTTAGACAAAGTAGCTTTCCCTGTGGGAAGCCAAGCATTTGGTACACACATCATAACTGTTTTTTCATCGATGTTTTTAGTAGCTGTTCAAATGTCTTTGCCTTTGGTAGGTTCATTATTTTTAGTCGATATCGCGCTTGGAATTGTCGCGAGAACCGTTCCGCAGTTAAATATTTTCGTAGTGGGGTTTCCGGTAAAAATTATTGTTGCCTTTATTTTGCTGATTGTCGTGATGGGGAGCATGTTTTATATGATGCAAATCATATTTGAACAAATGATAGAAGCGATGCGCGCGATGATTCGCATATTAGGAGGGGTGTAGCTTTGTTTTTAGTAAAAGTTGATTTGCAATTTTTCGCGGGAGAAAAAACGGAAAAAGCTACACCTAAAAAAAAGCAAGACTCTAGAAAAAAAGGACAGGTAGCTAAAAGTCAAGACGTTACAACTGCGCTCATCCTTTTAATGGTTTTTCTTTATTTTTTGTTTGGAGCCAAACAGTTTTTACAGCAAATGATGAAGTTGTTAAGAGAAGCTTTTCAAACGTATATGCTTGAGGAAGTGACGGCAGAGCGCGTATTTGCGATGTTTAAGCACCTTCTTCCTTCAATAGCTCTTGCAGCAGGTCCTGTTATGCTCGCAGCTTTTATTGCTGCGCTCGGAGCGAATTATATGCAGGTTGGTATTCTTTTTTCCACGGAGGCTCTTCAGCCTAAATTAGAAAAGATTAACCCTATTAGCGGAGCCAAACGGATTTTTGCCATGAGAGCGCTGGTAGAACTAATCAAGTCAACGCTGAAAATTATGTGTATCGGAGCCGTCACGTTTTTTATCTTATGGATTCACATAGAAGATGTATTAAATTTATCTCAAAAAAGTATAGGGGACTCGCTGATTGTTCTGTCTAAGCTTGTTTTTCAAATGGGACTTGCAGCCTCGCTTATGCTTTTATTTTTATCGCTGCTTGATTATTTGTACCAAAAGTTTGATTTCGAGAAAAATATTCGAATGTCAAAGCAAGATATCAAAGATGAGCATAAAAACATTGAAGGGGATCCTCTAATCAAATCAAAAATAAAGCAAAAGCAGCGGGAAATGGCAATGTCTCGCATGATGCAAGAAGTTCCAAAAGCGGATGTCATCATTACAAACCCCACTCATTATGCCATTGCTTTAAAATATGATGAAGAAAAAATGGATGCTCCCTATGTTGTAGCCAGCGGCGTAGATTTTATTGCTCAAAAGATTAAAGGAATTGCCAAAAGCCATGAAATCATTATGGTAGAGAACCGTCCGCTGGCAAGAGCACTTTTTGACCAAACCAAAGTAGGAGATGCAGTACCCGAAGAGTTTTTTAAAGCGGTGGCTGAAATATTAGCTTACGTATACCGCATTCAAAATAAAATGTAACGTTACGCTATTGTAAGGAGAGAAAAATTAATGTCTGCAAGAGAACTGCCAGTTGTTATAGGTGTTGTACTCATTATCGTTATGCTTGTTATTCCGTTGCCTTCATGGTTATTAAGTATTTTAATCATGATTAACATTTCTCTTGCGCTGCTTGTACTGCTCGTTTCCATGAATATGAAAGAACCTTTAGAGCTGTCGGTATTTCCGTCTTTGCTGCTGGTTCTTACGCTGTTTCGATTAGGTTTGAACGTATCGACGACACGTTCAATCTTAGGAACAGGAGAAGCAGGCGGAGTGGTGGAAACATTTGGCCACTTCGTTATTGGAGGCAATCCTTTAGTGGGGTTTGTTGTCTTCATTATTTTAATTATCATTCAGTTTCTCGTTATTACAAAAGGAGCGGAGCGTGTTTCTGAAGTAGCCGCCCGCTTTACCTTGGATGCGATGCCGGGTAAACAAATGAGTATTGATGCAGATTTAAATGCAGGTATGATTTCAGAAAAGCAAGCAATTGACCGCCGTGAAAAAATTCAGCGCGAAGCAGATTTTTACGGAGCAATGGATGGAGCCAGTAAATTCGTCAAAGGTGACGCCATTGCAGGGATTGTCATCACCCTTATTAATATCTTATTTGGGATTATTATCGGCATGCTGCAAATGGGAATGTCCATCACGGAAGCATCCCAAACCTTTACTTTGTTAACAGTAGGCGATGGGTTAGTGAGTCAAATTCCAGCCCTTATGATTTCAACAGCGACAGGTATTATCGTCACTAGAGCTGCTTCAACAGGTAATTTGAGCGAAGATATTACACAGCAGCTGTTTGCTTTTCCAGTTATGCTTTATGTCACTGGGGGAACGATTGCGGCTCTTGGTTTAATTACGCCAATTAATGATGTTATTACAATGCCTATTGCTATTTTGTTAGGAGTGGGAGGTTATTATTTGTCTCGGGCTAAGCATCAGGCGGTTCGCGAAGAAATGGCGCCTACTGAAGAAGAGATGGAAGACAATGAAATGAAAAGTCCGGAGAGTGTTGTCAATCTATTAAGCGTTGATCCAATTGAATTTGAATTTGGGTATGCATTAATTCCGCTTGCTGATACGAATCAAGGAGGCGATCTGCTCGATCGAATTGTGATGATTAGGCGACAGCTGGCACTTGAGCTAGGATTAGTCATTCCGGTTGTTCGCATCAGAGATAACATTCAGCTTCAGCCCAACGAATACTGTCTTAAAATAAAGGGCAATGAAGTGGCAAAAGGGGAGCTGCTGCTCGATCACTATTTAGCAATCAGTCCGGGAATGGATGATGATTTGATTGAAGGAATTGATACGTTAGAGCCAGCTTTTAAGATGCCTGCAAAATGGATTAGTGAGTCGGTGAAGGAGCAGGCTGAGATGTTCGGGTATACCGTTGTTGACCCGCCCTCGGTTGTGTCTACGCACATAACAGAAGTTATAAAATCGTATGCGCATGAGCTGATTGGAAGGCAGGAGACAAAGCAACTAATCGATCACACAAAAGAAACGTATCCTATTTTAATTGAGGAAGTAACGCCTAATCCTCTTTCCGTTGGAGACATTCAAAGGGTACTGGCAAAGCTTTTAAAAGAAAGCGTCTCAATTCGAAATTTACCCATTATTTTTGAGGTGCTGGCCGACTACGGAAAAATGACGTCAGACACCGATTTGTTAACTGAATATGTCCGGCAAGGGCTCGCAAGACAAATTACCAGTCAATATACGGTCCAAGAAGGTCTGCTTCGAGTTCTTACCCTTTCAGGAAAAGTTGAAAAAACGATGGCGGAAGCTGTTCAACAAACGGAGCATGGGAATTATTTATCACTAGACCCTAACGTTTCACAAGCTATCGTAGAAAGTATAGCCAAGCAAACAGAAACACTTTCTTTTCAAGAACAGTCTCCAATTGTGTTATGTTCTCCTGCGGTGAGGATGTACGTGCGCCAAATCACTGAGCGGTATTTTCCCCATATGGCAGTTTTATCATATAACGAGCTAGAAGCAAATGTTGAAGTTCAAAGTGTTGGAGTGGTGGATATCTGATGAAAGTAAAAAAATACGTAGTAGCATCTATGCCGCAAGCTATGAAAGCCATTCGTTCAGATTTAGGTGAGGAAGCGGTTATTTTACATTCAAAACAAATTCGAACAGGAGGGTTTCTTGGCTTATTTACTAAGGCAAAAATAGAAGTATTGGCAGCTGTCGATTCCGTAGAAAAGCTGAGCGTAAAGAAGAATTCGTCGCCGCCAGAACCCAGTACGGAAGATAATCAATCTTTTATGAAGCAGCAGCTCAGTGAGTTAAATACTCTTGTCTCACAAATGAATCAAATGCCAAAGGTTTCTTCAGGTTCATATCCAAAAGCAGTGGAGGATGTGCTTGCCTATTTGCGTTTGCAAGAAATAGACGAAGCTATTTTAAAAAGCATAGAGGCTCCTATGCTAGAGTACTACTACTTACATCGCCCTAACTCAAATCAACTTATGGAGTGGACGAAGAGCTGGTTTGTCAACCAGTTTAAAGCAAGTGAATGGAGCGGTCCTTTCAAAAAATATGTAAGTGTAGTAGGACCAACAGGTGTCGGTAAAACAACAACTCTTGCTAAATTGGCCGCAAAATGCGTCCTGGAACACAATCAAAAAATAGCATTTATTACAACTGACACGTATAGAATTTCAGCGATTGAGCAGCTAAAGACGTACGCTTCGATCTTGAATGCGCCTTTAACGATTTGTTATAACGGAGCAGATTTTAAAAAAGCTTTGCTAGAAACGGAAGCATACGATGTGATTTTTATTGACACAGCAGGCCGTAACTTTTTAGAACAGCAATATGTAAATGATTTAAAGAAAATTATTACGCTTCAAGAAGATTTGCAAACGTTTCTTGTTTTAGCCCTAACGTCAAAAGTATCAGATATGAAAGCTGTATATGAACGTTTTGCTAGTCTCCCTGTTGATCACTTGATTTTTACGAAGCAAGATGAAACCATCCGCAAAGGCTCACTTTTAAATATGTTATATCATTGCGGCAAGCGGGCTGCTTTTACAACAAACGGGCAGGATGTACCAGAAGATGTTTCGGCATTTAAAATAAAAGAGTTTATTGACGATGTGTTTGGAGATTGGAAAGATGAATGATCAAGCAGCAGTTTTAAGAGAAAAAGTGTTAAAGAAGCATCAAAACTCTTTAAGGAATTGTAAAACACTAGCCGTGTTAAGCGGAAAAGGGGGAGTTGGAAAGTCGAATCTATCATTAAACTTATCTCTTGCGCTAACGAAGCAAAAGCAAAGAGTTCTTCTTTTTGACATGGATATAGGGATGGGAAATATTGATATTTTGATTGGGCAAACTGCTTCATATACGATGGTCGATTTGCTAGAAAAAAAGCTTTCCATCCAGCAAATTATTAAAAAAGGTCCTCAGAATTTAGCTTATGTGGCTGGTGGAACAGGAATTTCCTCTGTATTTGAATGGTCTCCATTAGACCTTGCTCATTTAATACAAGAATTGAATTCGTTAACAAATCAATATGATTATATGATTTTTGATATGGGAGCGGGCATGTCAGAGAGTGTGCTTAAGTTTTTAAAAGCTGTAGATGAAATGATCGTGGTCACAACACCAGAACCTACATCTATAACAGATGCCTACGCTGCTATTAAGCTAGCAGCTTCCTATTCTGTATCAGCACCGGTTCGTCTTATTATTAACAAAACGCTTTCTGACAAAGAAGGAAATGAGACGTATGAACGATTTAACCGAGCTGTTCAGCAGTTTTTGAACATATCTATTTCTCTATTAGGTATTGTCCCAAACGATCAAGCTGTTCAGAAAGCGGTCAATCGCCAAATACCTTTTTTGCTTCAAAATCCAGCATCTAAAGCGAGTATATCACTAATAGAAATGGTGAATATTCTTATTCCTCAAGACAATAGGGTAACGGCTAAAAACGAGGGAATGTTTATTCGGCGCCTCAAACGATTTTTTCTTGAAAGGTAGGAAATTAGAGTGAATGAAATAAAGGTGCTTATTGTAGATGATTCTGCATTTATGCGAAAGCTAATCGGCGATTTTTTAGCATGTGACAGTCGTTTTCACGTTGTGGGTACCGCGCGTAACGGTGAAGAAGGGTTGAAAAAAGCGTTCGAGCTGTCGCCGGATATTGTGACACTGGATATCGAAATGCCCAAAATGAATGGCTTAGATATGTTAAAACAGCTCATGCATGTGAAGCCCCTTCCTGTTGTCATGTTATCGAGTACAACAATAAAAGGTGCTGAAAATACGTTGGCCGCTATGCAGTACGGCGCAGTTGATTTTGTTGCTAAACCTTCGGGAGCTATTTCGCTGGACTTACATAAAGTGAAAGATGAGCTTATCTCTAAACTTTTGCTTGCTAGCAAAGCCAACATATCTTCAAGCAGTCATCAGCACGTGCAAAACAGCAGTGTATATAACCTCCCAATGGGGACGAAAGTGAACAAAATGATTTGTATTGGTACTTCTACTGGAGGACCGCGTGCGCTGCAAGAAGTATTATCAACTGTTTCAAAAGACATAAACGCACCTATTTTTATTGTGCAGCATATGCCTCCAAATTTCACAAAATCATTAGCGGTTAGACTAAATCAGCTAGCTGATATTGAAGTGAAAGAAGCAAAAGACAATGAAATCGTTCGCTCAGGATGTGCTTATATTGCGCCTGGAGGTTTTCACATGACGGTTGTGGAGAAAAAAGGACAGCTCAGCATTTGTTTAGACACTTCTTCACCTGTAAAGGGACATCGCCCCTCAGTGGATCGTTTGTTTCAGTCGATTAGTAAAATTTCAGGTTATCAAAAACTTGCTATTGTGTTGACAGGAATGGGAGCGGATGGAACGGAAGGTGTTATTGATTTAAAGAAAAATAAAGACGCGCTTATATTAGCTGAATCTGAAGAAACAGCTGTCATTTATGGGATGCCCAAATCAGCCGTTTCTACAAAACTTGTTGATTATATTGAACCGCTGCGAAACGTTGGAAGCTTTATTTCTCGCTACGCACAGAAATAGGAGGGAAAGTTACGATGGATATGAATCAATATCTAGAAGTGTTTATTGAAGAAAGCAGGGAACATCTTCAAAACGTTAATGACCAGCTAATGCGTTTTGAAAAAAATACCGATGATCTTGGCTATGTAAATGAAATTTTTCGGTCTGCTCATACGTTAAAAGGTATGTCTGCAACAATGGGATTTGATGATTTAGCACAATTAACTCACAAAATGGAAAACGTGTTAGATGCTGTTCGAAATCACCAACTCGACGTTCATACGGAAGTTCTTGATGCTTTGTTTGAATCAGTCGATGCGCTAGAAATAATGGTTCAATCTATTTCTGAAGGCGGCGATGGTCAGCTTGATGTCAAATTGCTTGTTCAAAAGCTGCAGCGTATTGTGGCAGAGGAACCCGTAGCACATCATGCAGCTTCTTCGATAGAGTACGATGAATTAGTACAAACGCTGCTCAGCCAAACGGCAGACCAAGGATTTAACGCGTTTGAAATAACCGTACAGCTTGAACGCACCTGCTTATTAAAAGCTGCACGCGCTTATATGGTGTTTGATGTGTTAGAGCAAGCAGGAGACGTTATTAAGTCAGCGCCAACTGTTCAAGATATCGAACAAGAAAAATTCGAATCATCTTTTATCGTTATATTAGTAACAAACGAATCGCAAGAAAAGCTGCAGGCGAGCATTATGGAAGTCTCTGAAGTAGAAAGTGTGAAAATTGCGGCGGTCCCCGTAAAAAAGGAGACAGAAATGGAGGAGCTTGTCTCACCAGAAGTAGCAGCAGCCATACAGGAAGTTACTGTGTCAGCACCTTCTACATCGCCTGTTGAAGAGAAAAGACAGCCCTCAAATAACAAGACGATTCGAGTTAATATTGACCGTTTGGACAGTCTCATGAACTTGTTTGAAGAACTAGTTATTGATAGAGGCAGGTTAGAACAAATATCAAAAGAATTGAATAATAGCGAATTAGACGAAACGGTAGAGCGGATGTCTCGTATTTCTGGAGATTTGCAAACGATTATTTTAAATATGCGTATGGTGCCTGTAGAAACCGTTTTTAATCGTTTTCCCCGTATGGTGAGACAGCTTTCAAAAGATTTAGGGAAACAAATTGAACTTCAAATTGTCGGAGCTGATACAGAGCTGGACCGAACCGTCATTGATGAAATTGGAGATCCGCTTGTTCACTTATTAAGAAATGCCGTTGACCACGGAATTGAAATGCCTCAAGCACGCTTAGAGAACGGAAAGAATGAAAAGGGAACGATTCGCCTTAAAGCTTATCATAGCGGAAATCATGTCTTTATTGATTTAGAAGATGACGGGGCGGGCATCAATCGTGAAAAGGTACTGCAAAAAGCGTTAGATCGAGGAATTATTGATGGAAAAACAGCTGAAACGCTGACGGATAAACAAGTGTATGAGCTCATTTTCGCTTCGGGCTTTTCCACGGCTGAACAAATTTCAGATGTTTCCGGACGAGGAGTAGGTTTAGATGTTGTGAAAAACACGATTGAATCGCTAGGGGGTTCTGTAACGATCGATTCTAACGAAGGATACGGTTCGCGTTTTTCTATTCAACTGCCGCTCACTCTTTCTATCATTTCTGCTTTACTCGTGCAAATGAGTGAAGAGCGCTATGCCTTGCCGCTTTCTTCGATTATTGAAACAGCTATTGTTCAGCCCAAAGAGGTCATGCATGTACACGGTCAAAAGGTTATTGACTTTCGAGGAGCCATTATTCCTCTTATTGATTTAAAAGAACTATTCACTGTGCCTAACTCAGTACAAGGCGATCATTATTCAGTAGTCATCGTGAAAAAAGGAGAAAAGACTGCCGGGCTAATTGTTGATTCATTTATCGGTCAGCAGGAAATTGTTTTAAAATCTTTAGGGCATTATCTGCCGGGTGTGTTTGCTATTTCAGGAGCCACGATTTTAGGCGATGGACAAGTAGCACTTATCATTGATTGCAACGCTTTGATCAAATAACAAATGCTGTAAAAAGAAAGGGAGAAAGGCATGAAAATTATTGTGTTTCAATTGGGAGACGAGGAGTACGGAATCTCAGTAGAAGAAGTGCAGTCGATTGAAAAGATTCAGCACATAACACGCGTTCCTGGAGTGAAAGAATATGTAAAAGGTGTTATTAATCTTCGCGGTGTCATTACACCGATTATTGATTTGCGCACTCGTTTTAACTTGCAAGAACAGCTTAACCATGAGCTGACACGTATTATTATGGTTCGTCTTAATGATGTAGAAGCAGGTTTGATTGTCGATGCGGCAAATGATGTAGTGGATATTGATGAGAAAACGATTGCTTCAGTGCCTGAAACAGTTGAAGGAACAGCTGTAGAATATTTAAACGGAGTCGTTAAAGTAGATAGCCGTTTAATTGTTCTTCTAAATTTACCTAAAGTGCTCTCTTTAGAAGACCACCTCCAGTGAGCCAAACGAATAATGGATATCACGCTGAAGGTTCTAGGAGTTGAAGAATCGTGAGAAATGATAAACAAGTGATTAAGGTAGGAATTGCCGAGATGAATGTTACACATGCACCTGCAGTGCTTCGAACAGCGGGATTAGGGTCATGTGTAGGAGTTGTCGTTTATGACTCTGTTCACTCAGTAGCTGGGCTCGCTCATGTGATGCTTCCGGATTCAAGCGGGGCTAAATGTCCTTTTAATAGAGCTAAATATGCAGATACAGCCATTTTTGATTTGATAAATATGTTGATTAAACAAGGCGCACATAGAAAATTGTTAAAAGCAAAAATAGCAGGAGGCGCGCAGATGTTTCAATTTGAACCAAGAAATGATGTCATGCGAATTGGTCTTCGAAATGTTCAAGCAGTAGAGAGAGAGCTGCATAGAAACAGTGTAGACATTGCAGCAAAAGCTACAGGAGGACACAACGGACGCACAATTGAATTTGATCCTCAAACGGCTATTTTAAAGGTTCGTACGATTAACGAAGGGATAAAAACGATATAAAGCGCGCTCTGACCGTTTAATAGCGCTATAAAAAGGAGTTGAAAGACCCTTGAAAAGTATACAAGAAGTTGAAGAACATAAAATTTGGCAGGAATGGATAGAGACGAGAGACTCACATGCAGGAAACATGCTTGTTAAAAAGTACATGCCGCTCGTTAACTATCACGTTCAGCGGATTAGCGTGGGGCTGCCGAAGAATATTCATAAAGAAGAGCTTCGTAGTTTAGGGTTAATCGGCCTTTACGATGCTTTGGAAAAGTTTGATTACGGTAGAGACTTAAAGTTTGATACATATGCGTCTTTTCGAATTCGAGGGGCGATAATAGACGGGCTTCGCAAAGAAGATTGGTTATCAAGAAGCGCAAGGGAAAAGACGAAAAGGATTGAGCAAGCAACAGAAGCACTTGAACAAAGATACTTGCGCAGAGTTGCACCAAGTGAGGTTGCAAAAGAAGTAGGCATGACAGAAGCAGACGTTGTTCATACAATGAACGAAGGCTTTTTAGCCAACGTGTTATCAATGGAAGAACAGCCGAAAGAGTATGAAGATGGAGAGCAAAAATATACGATTAAAGATGAAAAAACGCTCTCTCCTGAAGAGGAGCTAATTAACGACGAACGATATCAAGAGCTTGCTGAAGTTATCGAGCAGCTAAATGAAAAAGAGCAGCTCGTGGTTTCATTATTCTATAAAGAAGAGCTGACTTTCACAGAAATCGCACAGCTGTTAGGGCTATCTACTTCACGTATTTCTCAAATTCATTCGAAAGCGCTGTTTAAAATGCGTACGAGTTTAAGCAAAATAATTTAGCAAAGAGGTAGAAGGATGGGGTTTTTACTCACAGTTAGTTTTTTAATTCATGGTCTATCACTGTTTTGCATTATTCTTTTATATATGCAAGTGACCAAAGTGAAAAGGATTGAACGCTTGCACCAGCAAAATATAAATAAAATGGAAGCTGCAATGAGTTCGTATCTTGCTGAATTTCAGGAACAAAACGAGCAGTTTTTAAGGCAGCTTCGAGAGCGTTCCACTTCGCTTTCTTCGGAAGTGGAAAAAAGTAGCGTAAAATCACCTTTGGTAGATGAAGAAGACGTGCCTGTTCAAAGGGTGGATCTAAAAAGTGAGCCTTCCCAGTCGCTGCATGAACTTCTTTCTATAGAAGAAAATCAGAAGCGTATACGCACACCTTTTGATGAATTAACTACAGACCAAATTCAAGATTTGTCAGGTGAAGAGATAAAAGAATTTTCCGTTTATTTAAAGGGAAAAGGTTTAACAATCGAAGAAATTGCAAAACATTTACACAGAGGGAAAACTGAAATTGAATTATTATTGAAATTTCATCAATAAACTTAATGAAACGCTTGCTTGTGAAAAAGGAGTGTGCTATATTTGTTTTTGGTGTTATTACACACGCTTGTTGATTCGGTTGATGGTGCTACTTTTTGTAGTTTCGGCTGAAGATGAAATGAGCGGAGGAGACTTAAAACCATTAGGAGGAAAAACACATGTCAGTAATTTCAATGAAACAATTACTAGAAGCTGGTGTACATTTCGGTCACCAAACTCGCCGTTGGAACCCAAAGATGAAGAAATACATCTTCACTGAGCGTAACGGCATCTACATTATCGATCTTCAAAAAACAGTTAAGAAAGTAGAAGAAGCGTACAAATTCGTTAAAGAATTAGCTGCAGACGGCGGTACTGTTTTATTCGTAGGTACGAAAAAACAAGCTCAAGATTCTGTTAAAGAAGAAGCAGCTCGCGCTGGTATGTACTTTGTTAACCAACGTTGGTTAGGTGGTACATTAACTAACTTCTCAACTATCCAAAAACGTATCAAACGTTTAAAAGATATCGAAAAAATGCAAGAAGACGGTACTTTCGAAGTACTACCTAAGAAAGAAGTAGTTCAACTTAAAAAAGAGTTAGAGCGTCTTGAAAAATTCTTAGGCGGCATTAAAGATATGAAACAACTTCCAGATGCATTATTCATCATTGACCCTCGTAAAGAGCGTATTGCAGTAGCGGAAGCTAAAAAATTACACATTCCAATCGTTGGTATCGTAGACACTAACTGTGATCCAGACGAAATTGATTATGTAATCCCTGCAAACGATGATGCAATTCGTGCTGTTAAACTTTTAACTTCTAAAGTTGCTGATGCTATTCTAGAAGCTAAACAAGGTGAAGAAACAGCAGTTGAAACTGAAACAACTACTGCTTAATTCCGTGAAAGGTGATAAGAGGGAATAGCCTTTTATCACCTTTTTTTGAAAAGATTTAACCCATTTATATACATTAATTACATACCCAAACAAGGAGGCTACACATTATGGCAATTACTGCTCAAATGGTAAAAGAACTACGTGAAAAAACTGGCGCTGGTATGATGGATTGTAAAAAAGCGTTAACTGAAACTAACGGTGATATGGAGCAAGCAATCGATTTCTTACGTGAAAAAGGTATTGCAAAAGCTGCTAAAAAATCAGACCGTATTGCTGCTGAAGGTCTAACTTACATCGAAACTCAAGGTAACGAAGCTGTTATCTTAGAAGTTAACTCTGAAACTGATTTCGTTGCGAAAAACGAAGGTTTCCAAAAATTAACAAAAGAATTAGCTGCTCACATCTTAGCTAACAAACCAGCTGACGCTGCTGAAGCTGCTACTCAAAAAATGGAAAACGGTGCAACTGTTGAAGAACACATCAACTCTGCAATCGCTACAATCGGAGAAAAATTATCTCTACGTCGTTTCGCTGTAGCAACAAAAACTGATGCTGATGCATTCGGTGCTTACCTACATGCTGGCGGACGTATCGGTGTGTTAACAGTATTATCTGGTACAACTGAAGAAGCTGTTGCAAAAGACGTTGCTATGCACATCGCTGCAATCAACCCTAAATACATCTCTCGTGACCAAGTTTCTGCTGAAGAAACTGAGCGTGAGCGCGAAGTATTAACTCAACAAGCATTAAACGAAGGCAAACCAGAAAAAATCGTTGCAAAAATGGTTGAAGGTCGCCTTGGCAAATTCTTTGAAGATATTTGCTTACTAGATCAAACATTTGTTAAAAATCCTGATCAAAAAGTACGTCAGTTCGTTGAGAGCAAAGGCGCTACTGTTGAAAGCTTCGTTCGTTTTGAAGTAGGAGAAGGTATTGAGAAACGTCAAGACAACTTCGCTGAAGAAGTAATGAACCAAGTTAAAAAGTAAGGGTTTGACCGTATAGGGAACACTGTGTGTTCCCTTTTTTACAAAAGAGATCTCACCGTTAACGATGGAGGTAAGCATGAGTCAAGCAAAATATAATCGTATCGTATTAAAGTTAAGTGGAGAAGCATTAGCTGGTGAAGAGGGTTTTGGTATTAACCCATCCATCATCAAATCTGTTGCTGAACAAGTAAAAGCCGTTTATGAATTAGGTGTGGAAATTGCTGTAGTCGTTGGTGGTGGAAACATTTGGCGTGGTAAAATTGGCAGTGAAATGGGTATGGATCGTGCCGCTGCTGATTATATGGGAATGCTAGCAACAGTAATGAACTCTTTGGCCCTTCAAGATAGCTTAGAGAACATCGGTGTGCAAACACGAGTTCAGACTTCTATCGAGATGAGACAAGTAGCAGAGCCTTATATTAGAAGAAAAGCTGTTCGTCATCTTGAGAAAAAACGCGTTGTTATTTTCGCCGCGGGTACAGGAAACCCTTATTTCTCTACAGATACAACAGCAGCTTTGCGTGCAGCTGAAATCGAAGCTGACGTGATCTTAATGGCTAAAAACAACGTAGATGGCGTTTATAATGCAGATCCTAAGCTTGTACCTGATGCTGTAAAATACGAAACATTAACGTATATTGATGTTTTAAAAGATGGACTAGCTGTTATGGATTCTACAGCTTCTTCATTATGTATGGACAATGATATTCCGCTAATTGTTTTTTCAATTACGGAAGAAGGCAATATTAAACGTGCCGTTACAGGCGAAAACATTGGAACAATTGTAAAGGGGAAATAAACATGCCAAAACAAGTGTTGCAAAACGCAAAAGAAAGAATGGAAAAAGCAATTCAATCATTTAGCCGCGAACTAGCATCAATTCGTGCTGGACGTGCAAGCGCGTCACTTCTTGACCGCGTAACGGTAGAATACTACGGTGCACCAACACCAATTAACCAATTGGCGCAAGTAAGCGTGCCTGAAGCTCGTATGCTTGTTATTCAGCCTTATGACAAATCACAAATTGGTGAAGTTGAAAAAGCTATTTTAAAATCTGACTTAGGGTTAACACCTACAAGCGATGGAACTATTATCCGTTTATCGATTCCTGCTTTAACGGAAGAGCGTCGTCGTGAGTTAGTGAAAATGGTGAAAAAATATGCTGAAGAAGCAAAAGTCGCGGTTCGTAACGTACGCCGTGATGCAAACGATGATTTCAAAAAGTTAGAGAAAAAAGGTGAAATTACTGAAGACGATTTACGCGGCTACAGTGATGACATTCAAAAACTAACAGATGATCATATCGTAAAAGTGGATAAAGTGGCGAAAGATAAAGAAGAAGAAATTATGGCAGTTTAAGTCATTTCAAGGTAAAATATATTGTAAAAGACCCTCTATTGTTTACAGGGGGTTTTTTTGTTAATAATGTGTAGTAAGAAAAAACTCACATAAGCCACACGTTTATGTGAGAGCGTACAACGGGGGACCTTTGCATGTTAAGAAAATTTCAAGCATGGAAGAAAAGTCAAGATTTAAATACACTGTCTTTGTCAGAACGAAAAGATCAAGTGAAACAGCACCCTGTTCCTGAACATATTGCAATTATTATGGATGGGAACGGTCGTTGGGCGCAAAAACGAGCTCTTCCTCGCATGATGGGCCATCATGAAGGAATGAAGGTAGTGCGTCATGTGACCAGATTGGCCAATGAATTAGGTGTTAAAGTATTAACTTTATATGCATTTTCCACTGAAAATTGGAAGCGCCCCAAAACTGAAGTCGAGTTTTTAATGAAACTGCCAGAGGAATTTTTAACAACCTTTCTGCCTGAGCTAATTGAAAAAAATGTGCAAGTTCGTATTATGGGGGATAAAAGTGAGCTCCCTGCCCATACGATTCGAGCCGTGGATAACGCAATTGAAAAAACAAAGCATAACACAGGGCTGATTTTAAACTTCGCGCTCAATTACGGTAGCCGTCACGAAATCATGGGCGCTATTCAGTCATTGGTAGAAGATGTAGAACAGGGAAAAGTAGCTTCCTCTTCTATTTCAGAAAATTTATTTTCTTCCTATTTAATGAGCAAAAGCCTTCCAGATCCGGATTTGCTTATTCGTACAAGCGGTGAGCTTCGCTTAAGTAATTTTATGCTTTGGCAGCTAGCTTACACAGAGTTTTGGTTTACAGAAGTATTATGGCCAGATTTTAAAGAAAATCATTTAATCGAAGCAGTCGAGGCGTTTCAAAAGCGCGGTCGCCGCTTTGGTGGTGTATAAGAAGGTGTGGAAAACAAGATGAAACAGCGCATTATCACCGCGATTGTAGCACTTGCGGTATTTGTGCCGATTGTTTTAATTGGAGGGTTACCTTTTACCCTTATTATGTATGTAATCGGAACAGTTGGTGTAATTGAGCTTTTAAAAATGAAACATTTGAAAGCAACGTCTTTTCCAAGTATCATTAGTTTATTGCTAACCTGGGTGTTTTTACTACCAAATGGAAGAGATGTTGCATTTCAATTCTTAAGTGAACATAAGATAGAAGTAGCGCTTGCTGCTGTCCTTCTTTTATTAATGTACACGGTTGTAGTTAAAAATAAATTTACCTTCGATGACGTTGGGTTTATTTTATTAACGACAGTATATGTTGGCTTTGGCTTTCATTATTTTATCGAGGTTCGTCAAGAGTTCGGGTTAGCTTATTTGTTCTTTGCTTTTCTTATTATTTGGGCGACGGATTCCGGAGCTTATTTTATTGGACGAGCAATGGGGAAACGAAAGCTATGGCCGGAAATCAGTCCCAATAAAACCATTGAAGGTTTTGTTGGTGGCGTCGTATGCGCTATTGTAGTAGCCATTGTATTTAAGCTGTTAGCAAATATTGATCAAACTATGATTGAACTACTCGTAATTGGTATTATCGTATCGTTATTTGGACAGATGGGTGATCTTGTACAATCAGCGTTCAAACGTCACTATGGCGTAAAAGATTCAGGAAAGATTTTACCGGGTCATGGTGGGATTTTAGACCGTTTTGACAGTTTGATGTTCATCATGCCAATTTTAGCTTTTTTATTATCTCTATAAAAAAGATGTCTTTGTTTTAATAGGAGTGAATATACTTGAAGAAAATTTCCTTGTTAGGAGCTACAGGTTCAATCGGTACTCAAACCGTGGATATTGTTCGAGCGCATCCGGAGCATTTTGAGCTCTCAGCAATCTCTGTAGGTCGAAATATTAATGAAGCAAGAAAGATTATTCAGCAGTGTAAGCCAGCCCTTGTTTCTGTGATGAAGCAAGAAGATTGTCTGTCACTGCAAGCAGAATTCCCTTCTATTCGATTTGTTTATGGAGAAGAAGGGCTTGTGGAAGTGGCAACTCATCCATCCACAGAAGTTTTAGTAAATGCGGTTCTTGGAAGTGTAGGGTTGACTCCTACGCTAGAAGCAATCAAAATGAGAAAAACGATTGCTATTGCAAATAAGGAGACACTTGTTACCGCTGGTCACCTTGTCATGGAAGCAGCCAAGGAATATGGCGCTGATATTTTACCGGTAGACAGTGAGCACTCAGCTATTTTTCAAAGTTTGCAAGGGCAAGATCAAAAAGCAATAGACCGTTTAATTTTAACGGCTTCTGGAGGGAGCTTTCGAGATAAAACGAGAGCAGAACTACAGGGAGTAACGGTTGAAGATGCGTTAAATCATCCAAACTGGTCGATGGGAGCTAAAATTACAATTGATTCGGCAACGATGATGAATAAGGGACTAGAAGTGATTGAAGCACATTGGCTTTTTGATCTTCCCTATGAGAAAATTGATGTATTGTTACATAAAGAAAGCATCATTCATTCTATGGTAGAGTATTCTGATACAAGCGTTATTGCTCAGCTTGGAACGCCTGATATGCGCGTGCCAATTCAATACGCGTTAACGTATCCAAAACGCATGTCTTTACCTAACACCAAGCGTTTAAGTTTGGCGGATATTGGTCAGCTTCACTTTGCTAAAATGGATGAAGAGCGTTTTCGCTGTTTAGCTTTTGCATTTGAGGCTGGCAAAGCGGGTGGAACACTTCCGACTGTTTTAAATGCAGCTAATGAAGAAGCTGTTCAAGCCTTTTTAGATGGTCACATTACATTTTTACAAATTGAAGATGTGATTGAAAAAGCAATGAATGAACATACTGTAATACAGAAACCTTGTTTATCTACTATTAAAGAAGTAGATTTAGAAGCAAGAGAGTTTGTTAGATCCGCCATCTCTCGATAATGTGCGTGCGAGAGAAGCCACTCACTTATTTCTGGTGGGTGGAGGTTTGACTCTATTACATGAAGGGGGTAATACCCATTGAACACAGTCATTGCGTTTGTCGTCATTTTTGGAGCTCTTGTATTCTTTCATGAGCTTGGTCATTTAGTTTTTGCAAAGCGTGCAGGCATCTTATGCCGTGAGTTTGCCATTGGGTTTGGTCCCAAAATCTTTTCATTTAAACGAGATGAAACAGTTTATACCATTCGTTTGCTGCCTCTAGGTGGATTTGTTCGAATGGCTGGAGAAGACCCAGAAATGATCGAAGTTAAGCCTGGTCAAATGGTGGGCCTCATGTTTGATAAGGAAGACAAAGTAAATAAAGTCATTATTAACAACAAGGAACAGCATCCAAATGCAAAAGTTATTGAGGTAGAGCAAGCAGACTTAGAGCATAATCTATTTATTTCAGGTTATGAAGAAGGTGAAGATGAACGTCTGCAAAAATTTGAGGTAGCAGAAGAATCTTACTTCGTTATGGACGGAGAAGAAATTCAAATTGCACCTTACAGCCGTCAGTTTGCTTCCAAAACTCTTGGTCAGCGTGCGCTAGCCATTTTCGCTGGTCCGCTAATGAACTTTATATTAGCCTTTGTTATTTTTATCGTTCTTGGGATTTCTCAAGGATATGTTGTTGACAAACCTGTGATGGGCAAATTAACATCAGATGGAGTAGCCGTTGATGCGGGACTTAAACAAGGAGATAAAGTTCAAGCAATTGATGGACAAAGTGTTTCAACGTGGGATGATGTCGTAAAAGTAATTCAAAAACATCCTGAACAGCAAATTACATTCACGGTTCAGCGCGGCAGCAAAACGCTAGATATTCCGATTACACCTGAAAGTCGCAAAGTTGGGGAACAGACAATTGGACTAATTGGCGTATATGCACCGGTTGAAAAGTCATTCATTGGTTCGATCACGCACGGAGCTACTGAAACATATACGTGGATGAAAGAAATCTTAACGGGTCTAGGGAAGCTTGTGACAGGACAATTCAAACTGGATATGCTTTCTGGTCCTGTAGGTATTTACGCAGCAACCGATCAAGTAGCACAGTCAGGCATTTATTATCTAATGAAATGGGCAGCCGTTTTAAGTATTAACTTAGGGATTGTCAATTTGCTTCCACTTCCTGCTTTAGATGGAGGACGACTATTGTTCTTCGCTGTAGAAGGAATTCGCGGTAAGCCAATTGATCGTCAAAAAGAAGGCATTGTTCATTTTATCGGTTTTGCTTTATTAATGCTGCTGATGCTCGTTGTAACGTGGAACGATATTCAAAAGTTCTTTTTATAAGACATACGCTCAGCGAGGGATATTCCCTCGCTGATTATATGAAAATTGCGGCATGGTCCGCCTTAAAAAATAAGATAGAGAAGTAAGCAAAGAGGTGCGAGGTTATGAGACAAAGTTCTACATTGATTCCTACATTAAGAGAAGTGCCAGCTGATGCGGATATAAAAAGCCATCAGCTTCTATTGCGCGCAGGTTACATGCGCCAAAATGCAAGCGGTGTGTACAGCTTTTTACCGCTTGGTAAGCGCGTATTGCAAAAAGTTGAACAAATTGTTCGTGAAGAGATGGACCGTGCAGGTTCTGTCGAATTATTAATGCCTGCTTTACAACAAGCTGAATTGTGGCAAGAGTCTGGCCGCTGGTATTCATACGGACCTGAGTTAATGCGTATGAAAGATCGTCACGGCCGTGAATTTGCTTTGGGAGCAACACACGAAGAAGTTATCACAAGCTTGCTTCGTGACGAAGTGAAGTCATACAAACGTTTACCGCTAAATTTATATCAAATTCAAACGAAGTTCCGCGATGAAAAACGTCCACGCTTTGGCTTATTACGCGGTCGTGAATTTATTATGAAAGATGCATATTCGTTCCATGCTTCTCAAGAAAGTTTAGATGAAGTATATGACAAAATGTTTGCTGCCTACAGCCGCATCTTTGAGCGCTGCGGATTAAATTTCCGTGCGGTTATCGCTGATTCAGGTGCAATGGGCGGAAAAGATACGCATGAATTTATGGTTCTTTCTGAAATCGGGGAAGATACAATTGCTTATTCAGATACATCTTCTTATGCAGCAAATGTTGAAATGGCACCGGTTGTAAATACCTATGAAAAATCAACTGAAGCTGAAAAAGAATTAACAAAGGTAGAAACACCAAATCAGCATAGCATTGAAGACGTAGCTGCTTTCTTAAATGTTGAAGCGACTTCTTGTATCAAGTCACTTTTATTTAAAGTAGATGATCGTTTTGTGCTTGTACTTGTTCGCGGGGACCACGAAGTAAACGATATTAAAGTGAAAAATTATTTTGAAGCTTCCGTTGTTGAACTGGCAACTCCAGAAGAAACAAAAGAAGTATTAAAATGCGCAGTTGGTTCAGTAGGACCGATTGGAGTAAGTGATTCAGTAGAAGTGGTAGCTGACCATGCTGTAAAAGCAATTGCTAACGGTGTATGCGGAGCAAATGAAGAAGGTTATCACTACACAAATGTGAATGAACGTAACTTTAATGCAACTTACGAAGATTTCCGCTTCATCCAAGAAGGGGATCAGTCACCGGATGGACAAGGCGTTATCAAGTTCGCTAAAGGTATTGAAGTGGGCCACGTCTTTAAGCTAGGAACTCGTTACAGTGAAGCGATGGGAGCAACGTATCTAGATGAGAACGGACGCAGCCAGCCAATGATTATGGGCTGCTATGGTATCGGTGTTTCTCGTACAGTAGCTGCGATTGCAGAACAATTTAATGATGAAAACGGTCTTCTATGGCCAGAAGCTGTTACGCCTTATCAAGTGCACGTTATTCCAGTTAACGTGAAAAATGATGAACAGCGTGAACTAGGTGAGAAATTATATAATGAGTTATTAGATAATCGCTTTGAAGTGCTGTTAGATGACCGCCAAGAGCGTGCAGGAGTAAAATTTGCAGATTCAGATCTAATTGGTCTTCCTGTTCGAGTAACAGTTGGTAAACGTGCATCTGAAGGAATTGTAGAAGTAAAAGTACGCAAAACTGGGGAGTCATTAGAAGTGTCAGTTGACAATCTTGTTTCAACAGTGAAAGAACTGCTAGCGAAGTAATGAAGCAGCGGGGATTTGTATCCCTGCTGTTTTTATGTTTATAAACAGAACATATGACAGAATAGAAGTCATTTATGTTAAAATAGATTGCACTCATTTATAAAAGGAGGCAGAAAACTTGGAAGCACAAACGCTAGGAAAAAAAGAGCGTTTTAAGTTGCTGCTGCAGCAGTTAGAGCTGACGAGTGATCAAATTGTTCCTTACTTTGAAAACGCAGCGATTGAAAAGCTCGTCATTCAGAAAGAACAAAAAAAATGGCATTTCCATTTTTCTTTAGAAGGGTTATTACCTTTTGAGATTTATGAGTTATTCCATGCTCGCATGTCTTCAGCTTTTTCTCATATTGCGAGTGTTTCTTTTTCTATTCAAACCGTTAATAAACAATGTACGGAAGAGCATGTACAGTCATATTGGAAGCATTGTATTGGAGAAATGCAGGGCATATCTCCGCTTTTACAGTCGCTTTTACAAGATCAAATGCCGAGGTTGAACGGCGCCAAATTGATTGTGAACGCACGACATGATGCAGAAGGAACGGCTTTACGTAAAAAGTATAGTCAGTTAATTGCTGATCAGTATGCGTCCTATGGGTTTCCGAACCTTCAGCTAATGACGGAAGTTGTACATTCAGAAGAAGCATTTCAGCAGTTTGTAGAGCAACGAAAACAAGAAGATACAGAAAAAGTATTACAAGCCATCACAGAAATGCAAAATAAAGAAAATGAAAAAAGTGATGGACCAGACCTACCAAAAGGTCCGCTTACAATTGGATATACGATTAAAGACGAGACGGTTCGCCTGGATTCCATTGTGGATGAAGAAAAGCGAATTGCCGTTGAAGGCTACGTATTTGATGCAGAAACGAGAGAATTACGAAGCGGACGTACGCTTCTTATTTTTAAAGTGACAGATTATACAAACTCTATTATGGTTAAAATGTTTTCGCGTGATAAAGAAGATATTCCTTTACTTCAAGCGATTAAAAAAGGAATGTGGGTAAAGGTTCGGGGAAGTGTACAAAACGATACATTTGTTCGTGATCTAGTTATGATTGGAAATGATGTTAACGAGATTACCGGCCCTGCTAGACAGGATACAGCGCCTGAAGATGAAAAGCGTGTGGAACTTCACTTGCATACGCCAATGAGTCAAATGGATGCCGTTTCATCTGTTGGAGCTTTAGTCGGACAAGCCAAAAAATGGGGACATCCGGCTGTAGCGATAACTGATCACGCGGTTGCACAGTCGTTTCCTGAAGCGTATGGAGCCGGGAAAAAGAACGGCATTAAAATACTGTACGGAGTGGAAGTCAATTTAGTAGACGACGGCGTGCCGATTGCCTATAATCCACAGCATGTGGATTTGACAGAAGCAACTTACGTCGTATTTGACGTCGAAACAACCGGTTTGTCAGCCGTATACGATACCATTATTGAACTTGCTGCCGTGAAGATGAAAGAAGGCGAAATCATCGATCGATTTGAACGGTTTGCAAATCCTCATCATCCTCTGTCTGCAACAACAATTGAGCTGACGGGTATTACAGATGATATGGTCCAAAATGCGCCTGAAATCTCAGAAGTACTTCGGGATTTTCACGAGTGGATGGGAGACAGTATTTTAGTCGCTCATAATGCAAGCTTTGATATGGGATTTTTAAATATGGGACTGCAAAAAATCGGATTAGAAAAAGCAGCTAACGGCGTTATTGATACGCTTGAACTCGGAAGATTTTTGTATCCGCATATGAAAAACCATCGTTTAAATACTCTTGCTAAAAAGTTTGATATTGAACTTGTGCAGCATCACCGCGCGATTTACGATGCGGAAACAACCGGCTATTTGTTAAATAAAATGCTGAAAGATGCATTTGAACGCGAAATTACGATGCACGATCGCTTAAATGATTATATGGGAGAAGGGAATGCATATCAGCGGGCCCGTCCTTATCATGCGACGCTTTTAGCACAAAACGACGTAGGTTTAAAAAATCTATTTAAACTCGTTTCTATTTCTCATTTAAATTACTTTTATCGAGTTCCGCGAATTCCGAGATCTCAGCTCGACAAATATCGAGAAGGTATCTTGATTGGAACCGCATGTGACCGAGGCGAAGTATTCGAAGGCATGATGCAAAAAGGAATTGATGAAGTAGAAGGAGCAGCTGAATTTTATGATTACATCGAAGTGCAGCCCCCTGACAACTACAAGCACTTAATTGAACTGGATTTAGTGCGGGATGAGAAAGCCTTAAAAGATATTATCAGCAATATTGTGAAGCTCGGTGAAAAGATTGGAAAGCCGGTTGTAGCAACAGGAAATGTGCACTATCTCAATCCGGAAGACAAAATTTACCGAAAAATTTTAATTGGTTCACAAGGCGGGGCTAACCCGTTAAACCGTCATCAGCTGCCGGATGTTCATTTTAGATCAACGGATGAGATGCTGAATTGTTTTTCATTTTTAGACGGGGACAAAGCGAAAGAAATTGTTGTTCATAATACGCAAAAAATAGCGGATATGATTGACGATATTAAACCAATTAAAGATGATTTATATACGCCTAAAATTGAAGGTGCAGACGAAGAAATGCGTGAAATGAGCTATGCGATGGCACGCAGCATCTACGGTGAAGAGCTGCCTGAAGTAGTAGAAGCTCGCCTAGAGAAAGAGTTGAAAAGTATTATCGGGCACGGGTTTGCCGTTATTTACTTGATCTCGCATAAACTCGTTAAAAAATCCTTGAATGATGGTTACTTAGTTGGTTCACGTGGTTCCGTAGGGTCTTCATTCGTTGCGACGATGACAGAAATTACAGAAGTAAACCCACTGCCGCCGCATTATGTTTGTCCAAAATGTAAGAAATCTGAGTTTTTTAATGACGGTTCCGTTGGTTCTGGATTCGACTTGCCGGATAAAAGCTGCGACGATTGTGGCGTACCATTTATTAAAGACGGACACGATATTCCGTTTGAAACGTTCTTAGGATTCAAAGGAGATAAAGTTCCCGATATCGATTTGAACTTCTCCGGAGAGTATCAGCCGCGAGCTCATAACTATACAAAAGTACTGTTTGGACAAGATAATGTATACCGCGCGGGAACAATCGGTACAGTAGCCGAAAAAACAGCTTATGGCTATGTAAAAGGCTATGCCGGTGACCGTGATTTACATTTGCGAAACGCAGAAGTGGATCGTTTAGTAGCAGGATGTACGGGCGTAAAACGTACAACGGGTCAGCATCCAGGGGGGATTATCGTTGTACCGGACTATATGGATATTTTCGATTTTTCACCGATCCAGTTTCCAGCTGATGACCGTAATTCCGAATGGAGAACAACTCATTTTGACTTCCATTCGATTCATGATAATTTATTAAAACTTGATATACTTGGACACGATGATCCGACCGTGATTCGCATGCTTCAAGATTTAAGTGGAATTGATCCAAAAACAATTCCGACAGATGATCCTGAAGTGATGAAAATTTTTAGCGGAACGGAATCACTTGGCGTAACAGAAGAGCAAATTATGTGTAAAACAGGAACGCTTGGCATACCTGAGTTTGGAACGCGCTTTGTGCGTCAAATGTTAGAAGATACGAAGCCAACGACGTTTTCAGAGCTTGTTCAAATCTCAGGACTGTCGCACGGGACGGACGTATGGCTTGGTAATGCGCAGGAGCTAATTCGCAATGATATTTGCAACTTAAGTGAAGTAATCGGCTGTCGTGATGACATCATGGTGTATCTGATTTATCAAGGTCTTGAACCTTCACTTGCCTTTAAAATTATGGAGTCTGTACGTAAAGGGAAAGGGCTAACACCTGAATTTGAAGAGGAAATGATCAAAAATGGTGTTCCGGACTGGTATATTGATTCTTGTAAAAAGATTAAGTATATGTTCCCTAAAGCCCATGCGGCTGCTTATGTATTGATGGCCGTGCGTATTGCTTATTTCAAAGTGCACCACGCGCTTCTTTATTACGCAGCATACTTTACGGTTCGTGCAGATGACTTTGATATTGATACGATGATCAAAGGCTCAACTGCCATTCGAGCGAAGATGGAAGAAATCAATGCCAAAGGTTTAGATGCATCTCCTAAAGAGAAAAACTTATTAACGGTGCTTGAGCTTTCTTTAGAAATGTGCGAACGAGGCTATTCGTTTAAAAAAGTAGATTTATATGAATCTAGCGCAGACGAATTTTTAATTGACGGTACGTCTTTAGTTCCACCGTTTAATGCCATTCCCGGTCTTGGCACAAATGCAGCGCTGAACATTGTAAAAGCTCGTGAAACGGGAGAGTTTTTATCGAAAGAAGACTTGCAGCAGCGAGGCAAAGTATCGAAGACGATTTTAGAGTATCTAGACAACCATGGATGCCTTGAATCATTACCTGATCAGAACCAGCTTTCTCTTTTCTAACATTTGCATAAAATAAGCGGTTATGATATAGTAATTGTGGAAATGCTAAGGATACGGACGAGAAAGAGTGGGGAAACCCGCTCTTTCTTATTGATATGAACTTACTGACATAGTAAGTAGTATGGAGAACGAATCGGCTTCTAGCATGATTCGTTTTTTCTGTAGATTTTCAATCACCATGATTGATTTATTATGTGACGTTTAAAATCCTGCAACACAAATGACAACATTTCCACTCTAGTAGGTTAGACCTCTTATAGAGTGCAAAATAAAAATAGCAAATAAACCACTCTTTTTTGATATAAGAGACATAAAAAACGCGTAACCTAAACATACCATGCAATGTCTCGAAGGGAGGATTAGAATGAGTAAAAATGTAAAACAAACAGTGGAAGAAATGGTTTCCCCTATCTTAGAGGAAATGAATTTAGAGCTTGTTGAAATTGAATACGTAAAAGAAGGAAAAGATTGGTTTTTACGTGTGTTTATCGACTCTGATACCGGCGTGGATATCGAAGACTGCGGAGCAGTAAGTGAAAAATTGAGTGAGAAAATGGATGCAGTAGATCCAATCCCTCATAACTATTTTTTAGAAGTATCATCGCCTGGTGCGGAACGCCCATTAAAAAAAGATAAAGATTTTGAACGTGCAATTGGTAAGCATGTATACATAAAAACATATGAACCAATTGAAGGCGCAAAAGAATTTGAAGGCGAATTACAATCATTTGACGGAGAAACTGTCACATTATCTATTCGTATCAAAACACGCACAAAAACGGTGGTTTTACCATATGACAAAGTCGCTTTTGCTCGATTAGCGATTGTATTTTAATGTGTAGGGGCCAATATTAAAGGGGGATTATCCAACGATGAGCAGTGAGTTATTTGATGCCTTAGTCATTCTTGAAAAAGAGAAAGGCATTAGCAAAGATATAATTATTGAAGCAATTGAAGCAGCGCTAATTTCTGCTTACAAACGCAACTTTAACCAAGCGCAAAACGTACGCGTTGATTTAAATTTAGAAAGAGGTTCAATGCGCGTGTTTGCTCGCAAAGATGTGGTTGATGAAGTATATGATCCACGCCTGGAAATTTCGGTTGAAGAAGCACAAACAATCAACCCTAACTTTCAGCTAGACGATGTGGTTGAAATCGAAGTAACGCCAAAAGACTTTGGACGCATCGCGGCTCAAACGGCAAAACAAGTTGTTACACAGCGTGTTCGTGAGGCGGAACGAGGCGTTATCTATTCAGAGTTCAGCGATCGGGAAGAAGATATTATGACAGGTATTGTTCAGCGTCAAGATTCTCGCTTCATCTATGTGAGCCTTGGCAAAATTGAAGCATTGCTTCCTCAAAGCGAGCAAATGCCAAATGAGCAGTATAAACCTCATGATCGTATTAAAGTGTATATTACGAAAGTAGAAAAAACAACAAAAGGCCCACAAATCTATGTTTCACGTACGCACCCAGGTCTTTTAAAACGTCTTTTCGAAAAAGAAGTACCGGAAATCTATGACGGTACAGTTGAATTAAAATCAGTAGCTCGCGAAGCTGGAGACCGTTCAAAAATCTCTGTTCATTCTGAGTATGCTGAAGTAGATCCGGTCGGTTCTTGCGTTGGGCCAAAAGGTCAGCGCGTACAGGCTGTTGTAAATGAACTAAAAGGTGAAAAAATTGACATCGTTCGCTGGTCAAATGATCCAGTTGAATTTGTTGCCAATGCTTTAAGTCCATCTAAGGTAGTAGATGTGATTGTAGATGAAAATGAAAAAGCAACAACTGTTATCGTTCCTGACTATCAGCTGTCACTTGCAATTGGTAAACGTGGACAAAATGCACGTCTAGCTGCTAAGCTGACAGGCTGGAAAATTGATATTAAAAGTCAATCAGAAGCTGAACAAGAAGGTATGGTTGTAAAAAACAGCGATGATATGCTAGTAAGTCAACATGCATTTGATTCAGATGAAGATATGGAATAAGAGGTGAGCCAAGGTGAACAATCGTAAAAAAGTCCCGATGCGAAAATGTGTGGCCACTGGAGAAATGAAGCCTAAAAAAGAGCTAGTACGCGTTGTACGCTCAAAAGAAGGCGACGTTTCAGTTGATGTAACGGGTAAAAAGTCCGGGCGCGGAGCTTATGTAAGCAAGGATAAAGAAGCAATTTTATTGGCAAAAAAGAAAAATGTGCTTTCGACACATTTAGGCGCGTCAATAGATGAAGCGGTTTATGAAGAGTTGCTAGCGCTTGTAGAAAAGGAGAAACAGTCACGCTAATGAATGAACAATGGATCTCCTTTTTAGGGCTTGCAAACCGTGCACGCAAATTGATTTCTGGAGAAGAACTTGTGGTTAGAGAAGTTCGGAAACAAAAAGCAAAGTTAGTACTTTTAGCAAGCGATGCGTCTGAAAACACAAAGAAAAAAGTAACGGATAAATGTTCTTACTATAACGTTTCGGTTAAAATCGTTCCCGATCGCTATACGCTAGGTCAAGCGATTGGTAAAGATGCTCGAGTCGTGGTAGCCGTTATGGACGAGGGGTTTGCTAAAAAGCTAGCAACGATGCTCGGTTAATTTTATGGGGGTGAAAGTATTGAATAAAAATACAAAATCAACAGCTAACAAAGGAAACAATAAAGGTAACAAAAAGCCACAGGCACAAAAGTCACAGGCACCAAAAGGTAGACCGGCTCCAGCAGCTGCAAAAGAGTTACCGGAAAAAGTAACGTTTGTCGGAAGCTTAACGGTTTCTGAGTTAGCAAAAGAGTTAGGCAAAGAGCCTTCTGAAATTATTAAAAAATTATTTATGCTTGGTGTAATGGCAACAATTAACCAAGAGTTAGATAAAGATTCTATCGAACTAATTGCCGGAGAATACGGTGTAGAAGTTGAAGAAGAAGTAGTGGTAGATGACAATGCTTTTGAATCATTAGAAATCATTGATGACGAAAAAGACCTTCAAGTGCGTCCTCCAGTTGTTACAATCATGGGTCACGTTGACCACGGTAAAACGACGCTTCTTGACTCTATCCGTAACACAAAAGTAACGGCTGCAGAAGCAGGCGGTATCACGCAGCACATCGGTGCTTATCAAGTTGTGGTTGACGAAAAGAAAATTACATTCCTTGATACACCAGGGCATGCTGCATTTACAACGATGCGTGCTCGCGGTGCGCAAGTAACGGATATTACAATCCTTGTTGTGGCAGCAGACGATGGTGTAATGCCTCAAACAATTGAAGCGATTAACCATGCAAAAGCGGCAGAAGTGCCAATTATTGTTGCGGTTAACAAAATGGATAAAGAAGCAGCAAATCCAGATCGCGTTATGCAAGAACTAATGGAGCACGGCCTTGTAGCTGAAGAGTGGGGCGGAGAAACAATCTTCTGTAAGCTTTCAGCCATTTCGGGTGAAGGGATCGATCAATTGCTTGAAATGATTTTACTTGTAAGTGAAGTAGAAGAGTTAAAAGCAAATCCTAACCGTCGTGCAGCAGGTACAGTTGTAGAAGCACAGCTAGATAAAGGCCGTGGGTCTGTAGCAACGCTTCTTGTTCAAACTGGTACACTACGCGTAGGTGATCCAATCGTAGTCGGAAATACGTTTGGCCGCGTTCGCGCAATGGTAAATGATATCGGCCGCCGTGTGAAGGAAGTAGGACCATCTACTCCGGTTGAGATTACTGGCTTAAACGAAGTTCCGTTAGCTGGAGATCGTTTCTTAGTGTTTGAAGATGAGAAAACAGCTCGTCAAATCGGAGAAGCTCGTGCTCAAAAGCAGCTTGAACAACAGCGCGGTGAAAAATCTCGCGTAAGCTTAGATGATTTATTTGAAAAAATTAAACAAGGTGAAATGAAAGACTTAAACCTTATCGTAAAAGCAGACGTACAAGGTTCTGTAGAAGCATTGGCTGCTGCTCTTCAAAAGATTGATGTAGAGGGTGTAAATGTTCGTATTATCCATACGGGTGTAGGTGCGATTACAGAATCTGATATCATTCTTGCAACTGCTTCTAACGCAATCGTTATCGGCTTTAACGTGCGTCCGGATGCTGGAGCAAAACGTACAGCTGACGTAGAAAACGTAGATATTCGTCTTCACCGCATTATTTACAAAGTAATTGAAGAAATTGAATCTGCGATGAAAGGAATGCTTGATCCTGAGTTTGCTGAAAAAATCATCGGTCAAGTGGAAGTACGTCAAACATTCAAAGTATCAAAAGTTGGTACAATCGCAGGAAGTTACGTAACAGACGGTAAAATTACACGTAACAGTGGAATTCGTTTAATCCGTGACGGAATTGTTATCTTTGAAGGTGAAGTAGATGTGCTAAAACGCTTTAAAGACGATGCAAAAGAAGTCGCTCAAGGATATGAGTGTGGTATTACAATTAAAAACTTCAATGATATTAAAGAAGGAGATATTATTGAAGCGTATGTAATGGAGCAAATTGATCCTAAATGATTGGACTAGTGGAGTGTGAATGCTTAATTTACGATGCTGCTTCTCTTAAAGAAAAACGTGCCGTGCTTCAGCGCATCTTGATGCGCTTGAAGCAGCGGTTTAACGTATCAGTTTCTGAAACTGATTTTCAAGATATGTGGCAGCGAACAAAAATTAGCATTGTCGCAGTCTCATCTAGCCGTGTCACAACGGAACAAGAACTGCAAAAAGCGCTAAGCTTGATTGATTCTTTTCCAGAGATTGAACGTACCATTACAACTTTTGATTGGTTATAAAAGGGGTGACACAGATGAACATAAGAGCAACTAGAGTCGGAGAACAAATGAAAAAAGAGATGGGCGAGATTTTAAATCGTAAAATCAAGGATCCGCGCATTGGTTTTGTGACTGTAACAGATGTTCAAGTATCAGGCGATTTACAGCAAGCGAAAGTTTATATCTCTGTTTTAGGAGATGCTGAACAGCGTGAGAATACGTTAAAAGGCCTTGCGAAAGCAAAAGGATTTATCCGCTCAGAAATCGGTCAGCGCATTCGCTTACGTAAAACACCTGAAATTACGTTTGAATTTGATGAATCAATTGATTATGGTAATCGAATTGAATCATTGCTTCATGAAATTAAAAAAGAAAGCGATGACCATCAAGAGAACGAATAAGATCAGTGAATGTAGAAACAAAAAAGGGTGTCTCAAAAGTGGTTTTTGCTTCTGAGACGCCCTTTTTTAAATGAAAAGGAGATGAAGAATGAGTGGACGGTGTTTTAGTTTTACATAAACCAGCTGGCCTGACTTCGCACGACTGTGTGTTTAAAGTCCGAAAGCTGCTTCGCACTAAAAAAGTAGGGCATACAGGCACATTAGACCCAGACGTTACAGGGGTATTGCCTATTTGTATCGGTAGAGCTACCAAAATTGTAGAGTATCTAACAGGAGCTACTAAAACTTATGAGGGAGAAGTTACACTCGGATTTTCTACAACAACAGAAGATTCTTCCGGAGAGATTGTAGAAGAAAAGAAAGTAGCGGATTCTTTTTCGCGTGCTCAAATCGAAGAAGTGCTGTCTTCGATGACAGGAGAACTTCAGCAAGTGCCTCCAATGTACTCCGCGGTAAAAGTCAAAGGTAAAAAGCTATATGAATATGCAAGGCAAGGAATCGAAGTAGAGCGCCCTGTTAGAACCATTCATATTTATAGCTTTGAACTGCTGGACGATCGCGCTACATTTGAGGGAGAACAAATTTCCTTCAAATTCCGCGTAACGTGCAGCAAAGGTACATATGTGCGAACGCTTGCTGTGATGATTGGAGAAGCTCTTGGCTATCCGTCTCATATGTCTTATTTGCAGCGAACGGGTTCAGGGCAGTTTTCACTAGAAGATTGTGTGACATTTGAAGATATTGAACGGGCGGTAGAAGAAGAAACGATTAATGAGAAACTGCATTCGATCGAAGAAGCTCTTAATCATTTGCCGAAACTTCAAATTAGTGATACATTAGCAGAGAAAGTGAAAAATGGCGCGGTATTGCCGTGCACAGAAGATGAAGAGTTAAAAAAGGAACCATTCTTTTTAATGATAAATTCTGCAGGCAAGTGCTTAGCAATTTATGCTCAGCACCCAACGAAAAAACATTTAATGAAGCCGGTTAAAGTGTTGGCAATCGACTAGACCGGTTAGGGAAAAGGTGAACTGTGTTTTGGAAACGATTGAAATTCGACATCCACACCACTTTCAACGAGAAGCTGTTCAACAATCAGTGTTAGCGCTTGGTTATTTTGATGGTGTGCATTTAGGGCATCAGCAAGTGATAAATTCAGCAAAACGGTTAGCCGATGAAAAAGGCATAGCTAGTGCTGTGATGACGTTTACTCCTCACCCTTCTGTGGTGCTCGGGCGCAACGTGCAGCACATTGATATGATCACACCACTTCAAGAAAAAAAGAAACTCATTGAGGAAATGGGAATTGACTTTTTATATATCGTTCATTTTGATAAACAGTTTGCAGCACTATTGCCTCAAGAGTTTGTGGATCAGTATATTATTGGCCTGAATGTGCAGCATGTGGTAGCTGGATTTGACTATACGTATGGAAAGTTAGGTAAAGGAACAATGGAAATACTACCATTTCATTCTCGATCAAAATTCACTCAAACAACAATTGATAAGTTAACAAATGGCGAAGAAAAAATTAGTTCAACGCTTATTCGCGAAAATTTAGCAAATGGAGACATGCATCGAGTAAAAGAGCTGCTTGGGCGCTATTATGAAGTGTCAGGCACAGTAACTCACGGAGAAAAGCGAGGCAGGCAAATAGGTTTTCCAACTGCTAACATCGCCTTAGACGATGAGTATTTACTTCCGCGCATCGGCGTGTATGCTGTTGAGCTTCAGCTCCACGGCAAGTGGTATGCAGGAGTATGCAACGTGGGCTATAAGCCGACTTTTCACGAAAATTTAGAAAAGCCAACAATCGAAGTGCACTTATTATCATTTGACGAACAAATCTACGATCAGCACGTAACGGTGAAATGGCACCGAATGATTCGGTCAGAAAAAAAGTTCAGCGGCATCGAAGAGCTTGTCGGTCAGATCTCAAAGGACAAGGAAGAAGCCCTTGCTTATTTTGAAGGAATTCAAAAGCATAAGAAATAAAAAAATATATATAAATAGCTGCTACGACTTGCTTTTTGCTTCAATAAGTAGTAACATAACACTTGTATGTAAAACAACCATTGCTTGGCATTACGATTCACCAACGTTTTGCTCGGTAACTGGGGTTTAATAATAAGGAGGTGAATAGGATGGCTATCACACAAGAGCGTAAAAATGAAATCATTAGTGAGTACAAAACTCATGCGAACGACACTGGTTCTCCAGAAGTTCAAATCGCTGTCCTAACAGAGCAAATTAACAATCTAAACGGTCACTTACGTACTCATAAAAAGGATCACCATTCACGTCGTGGTCTTTTAAAAATGGTAGGTCGACGTCGTAACTTACTTAACTACCTACGTAACAAAGACGTTACTCGTTATCGTGAGTTAATCAACAAACTTGGTTTACGTCGATAATAAGAAGAAAGCGGGAGCATTCCCGCTTTTTTAGTATGTACATTTAAGAAACATTAAAGATGCTACATAATGTGAAAAAAGCTATTGTTTTTGGATATTTCGTTTATAATAAAACTATCACATTTGATTACATACATATTTTATATGTAGAGAGGGGTACTCGTCGATATGGAACAAGAAAAACGAGTGTTCTCCGTAGATCTAGCTGGACGAAAGCTAGAAGTTGAAGTTGGCCAGTTGGCAAAACAAGCAAATGGCGCAGCATTAATCCGCTATGGAGACACAGTTGTATTAAGTACAGCAACGGCTTCAAAAGAGCCTAAAAATGTAGATTTCTTCCCGTTAACAGTAAACTATGAAGAGCGTTTATATGCAGTCGGTAAAATCCCAGGTGGATTCATTAAGCGTGAAGGCAGACCAAGTGAAAAAGCAATCTTGGCTAGCCGTTTAATCGACCGTCCGATTCGTCCTTTATTCGCAGATGGTTTCCGAAACGAAGTTCAAGTTGTCAGCGTTGTAATGAGCGTAGATCAAAACTGTTCTTCAGAAATCGCGGCAATGTTCGGTTCTTCATTAGCATTATCAGTATCTGATATTCCATTTGAAGGTCCTATTGCAGGCGTAATCGTAGGCCGTGTAGACAATGAATTTGTTGTAAACCCAACGGTAGATGAGCTTGAAAAAAGCGATATTCATCTGACGGTTGCTGGTACAAAAGACGCGATCAACATGGTTGAAGCAGGCGCTGATGAAGTACCGGAAGAAGTAATGCTAGAAGCAATTATGTTTGGACACGAGCAAATTAAAAAATTAATTGCGTTCCAAGAAGAAATTGTAGCAGCAGTAGGCAAAGAAAAAGTAGAAGTTGCGCTTTATACTGTGGATGCTGACCTTGAGCGTCAAGTTCGCGAAATTGCAGAAGGTGACATGAACCGTGCGGTTCAAGTTCAAGAAAAGCATGCGCGCGAAAATGCGATTAAAGAAGTGAAAAGCGCCGTAGCTGCAAAATTTGAAGAGCAAGATGTAGAAGAAGAAGTACTAAATCAAGTGAATGAAATTTTATCAAAGCTTGTTAAAAGTGAAGTGCGTCGCTTGATCACAGAAGAAAAAGTGCGTCCTGATGGCCGTAGTATTGACGAAATTCGTCCACTTTCTTCTGAAACAAACTTGCTTCCTCGTACACACGGATCTGGATTATTTACGCGTGGACAAACTCAAGCGCTTAGCATCTGTACATTAGGTGCACTGGGCGATGTGCAAATTTTAGATGGTTTAAGTGTAGAAGAATCTAAACGCTTCATGCATCACTATAACTTCCCTTCATTTAGTGTTGGTGAAACTAGACCGATGCGCGGACCGGGTCGTCGTGAAATTGGACATGGTGCGCTAGGTGAACGTGCACTTGAGCCTGTTATTCCAAATGAAAAAGATTTCCCTTATACAATTCGTCTTGTATCTGAAGTATTAGAGTCAAACGGTTCTACTTCACAAGCGAGTATTTGTGCAAGTACGCTTGCAATGATGGATGCTGGGGTTCCAATTAAAGCACCTGTAGCAGGGATTGCCATGGGTCTGATCAAATCAGGTGAACACTATTCGATTCTAACGGACATTCAAGGAATGGAAGATCACCTAGGAGATATGGACTTTAAAGTAGCAGGTACGGAAAATGGCGTAACTGCGCTTCAAATGGATATTAAAATTGACGGGTTATCTCGTGAAATTTTAGACGAAGCCCTTCAACAAGCAAAAAAAGGCCGTATGCAGATCTTAAATCATATGATGTCAACGATTGCTACGCCTCGTCAAGAGCTTTCTCAATATGCGCCTAAGATCCTTACAATGGCGATTAACCCTGATAAAATTCGTGATGTTATTGGACCAAGCGGCAAGCAAATCAATAAAATCATCGAAGAAACAGGCGTTAAAATTGATATCGAACAAGATGGTACAATCTTCATTTCTTCTATTGATCAGCCAATGAATGAAAAAGCGAAGAAAATTATTGAAGATCTTGTACGCGAAGTTGAAGTCGGCCAAATGTACTTAGGAAAAGTAAAACGAATTGAAAAATTCGGTGCATTTGTAGAAATCTTCAGCGGAAAAGATGGGCTTGTTCATATTTCAGAGCTTGCAGAAGAGCGTATTGGAAAAGTGGAAGACGTTGTAGCGATTGGTGACGAGCTTTTAGTTAAGGTTATGGAAATTGATAAACAAGGCCGCGTTAACTTATCTCGTAAAGCAATTTTAAAAGAACAAAAAGAAAAAGAAGAAAAAGCAAAAGAAACAAAATAATCTTCTTTTACTACTATATAGATATTGTGAAATCGTCCATACATGAAGAAAATCCATGTGTAGGGCGATTTTATCGTTTGTAGATGTTTGTTCTACCTTGTCCTCTTTATACATATTTTAAATGGTAAAGGGGGAAGGATAAGTGAAGAGAACCATTGTGCAATTTACAGCATTTCTATTTTTACTGGCAATTACATATAAATCTATTTATAATCCTTTTGCTGAAGCATATATAGAAGCACTTAAATCCGATGTACAACTTGTATCAGCTCAGCATGATGCGTTATATCAAAAGATTGAAGAAAAAGCAAAAGATTATGAAAAGCCGGCAGCGAATGCACGAATCGATCCCGTATGGAAACGGGTTCCTGGCTATAACGGCATAAAAGTTGATCTTGCTGCTTCTTATAAAAATATGAAACCTGCGGGTAAATTTGATGAAAAAAAACTAGTGTACAAACAGGTTAGACCAAAGGTTCACTTGAAGGATTTACCACAGGAACCTATCTACCGTGGACACGATGAAAAGCCTATGGTATCGTTTACAGTGAACGTAGCATGGGGGAACGAGTATTTGCCTAAAATGTTAGAAGTGCTAAAAAAGCACCATGCTAAAGCAACTTTCTTTTTAGAAGGAAAATGGGTTAAAAATAATCCAGATATGGCAAAAATGATTGTAGACGCAGGGCATGAAGTAGGAAACCACTCTTATTCTCATCCTGATATGGCCACTTTATCGGCTAGTCAAATCAATCAGCAGCTTAAAAAAACGAATGATATTATTACGTCTACTACGGGACAAAAAGTAAAATGGTTTGCTCCGCCGAGCGGCAGTTTTCGCCCCGAAGTAGTAACGCTTGCTTCTCAGTTAAAAATGAGTACCATCATGTGGACAGTTGATACAATCGATTGGCAAAAGCCAAGTTCAGAAGTGTTAATTAATCGAGTAATGAAAAAGATTCACCCAGGGGCTATTGTACTGATGCACCCGACTGAATCAACGGCCGAATCGCTTGACCAATTGTTAACCGATATTGAACGCAAAGGCCTGAAAGTTAGCGATGTGTCAACAATGCTAGATGAAGAACGAATGATGAAAATACCTTCTTCTACTAAGAAGTAAGTGAGATAAGCAAAAGGGAGGCACTAGCTTGATAAAACGATATACGTGCAAAAATGGTGTAAGAATTGTATTGGAAAATATCCCAACTGTTCGATCTGTGGCCATTGGGGTTTGGATCGGAACGGGTTCTCGAAGTGAACACCCTGAAATTAATGGTGTATCACATTTTCTTGAACATATGTTTTTTAAAGGAACAAAAACAAGATCTGCTCGTGAAATTGCAGAAAGCTTCGACCGCATTGGGGGACAAGTAAATGCATTCACTTCTAAAGAATACACGTGCTACTATGCAAAAGTATTAGACGAACACGCAGATCAAGCACTCGATGTGCTAGCGGATATGTTCTTTAATTCTTCATTTGATGAAGAGGAATTAGCTCGTGAAAAAAATGTTGTATATGAAGAAATTAAAATGTATGAAGATACACCTGATGATATTGTACACGATTTATTAGGCAAAGCCGTATATGGCAATCATCCATTAGGCTATCCAATTTTAGGAACGGAAGATACGTTAAAAACATTTAACGGTGATTCGCTTCGTCAGTATATGGAGCAAATGTATATTCCCGAAAACATCGTTATTTCAGTAGCTGGAAACATTGATGAAAGTTTTATTCAGCAGGTGGAAAACTATTTTGGTACATATACGTCAAGTCATTCCGCTCATCAATATGTTCAGCCAGAGTTTCATACAAATCATATTGCGCGCAAAAAGGAAACAGAACAAGCTCATCTTTGCCTTGGCTTTAAAGGTTTGCCAATCGGCGGAGAAGATGTATATAGCTTAATTGTATTAAATAACGTGCTTGGCGGAAGTATGAGCAGTCGTTTGTTCCAAGAAGTCCGCGAACAGCGCGGCTTGGCTTATTCTGTTTTCTCTTATCATTCTTCTTATCGAGACAGCGGTCTTGTCACGATTTATGGGGGGACGGGAAGCCATCAGCTCGACGTATTATATGATACCGTTCAAGAAACGCTTTATGATCTGAAAGACAAAGGGATTACAGATAAAGAACTTTCTAACAGCAAAGAGCAGCTGAAAGGAAACTTAATGCTGAGCCTTGAAAGTACAAATAGCCGTATGAGCAGAAACGGAAAAAATGAGTTAATGCTAGGCTATCACCGTTCATTAGATGAGATTCTAGACCTTGTTAATGCCGTGACTAAAGATAGTGTAAATGGTCTTGCACGAGATATTTTCAAAGATGAATTTGCTCTTTCGCTAATAAGCCCGAGTGGAGATTTACCTAAAGGTTTTAAAGGAAAGTAAACAGTAAAAGTAAGGTTGGCTAAAATAATTGAGCCAGCCTTATTTTTTTGTCATTTTTTGTATGGTTGTTCAATAAATTAGATGAAAGGAGGGATTCTATGAGATTAAGCGAACTGAGTGGAAAAGAAATTGTAGATGTTAAGCGAGCAGAACGTTTGGGTATTTTAGGGCAAACGGATCTTGAAATTAATGAACATACGGGACAAATTAATGCGCTGATTATTCCATCTGTGAAGTGGTTTGGGTTTCGAAAGCAAGGAGATGAAGTGCGAGTGCCGTGGGGAAATATCGAAAAAATTGGTACAGATATGGTGATTGTAAATGTCCAGCAGCTAGAAGACATAAACAATGAGTCAACAAAATAAGAAACGAGATGCTTCCTGCATCTCGTTTCTTTTATTTTCAGGGATAAAGATTCACCGATTCCTGTGTGTTTACATAGTATGTTGAAGAAAAGCAATAGGCATTCTAGGGCGTAATGATAGCACTTTACATCTCGATGGTTTAAGCGAAAGATACATCTATTTAATGTTAAAGAAGGTGAAAATGAAACATGTTAACGGATTTGCACATAGCTGTAATTGGCGGTGATGCTAGGCAGCTTGAAGTCATTCGAAAATTAATTCAATTAGATGCAAAAACCTCTCTTATTGGTTTTGATCAGCTAGATCATGGTTTTACAGGTGCGACGAAATATCAGATAGAGGAGCTGGATTTTTCAGATGTTGACGCCATCATCCTTCCAGTGCCTGGAACAAATCACGAAGGGCAAGTAGATACTATTTTTTCAAATGAAAAAGTAGTGCTGACTGAAGAAATACTTAAAAAAACGCCTGAGCACTGCATTATTTATTCTGGTATTAGCAATGGGTATTTAAACGAATTAGTCAAAACGACAAACCGTAAACTCGTTCAGCTATTTGAGCGTGATGATGTAGCAATTTATAACTCTATTCCTACTGTTGAAGGTACCATCATGCTTGTTATTCAACATACGGATTTTACCATTCACGGTTCAAATATTTCTGTCCTAGGTTTAGGAAGAGTAGGAATGAGCGTGGCGAGGTCCTTTGCTGCACTCGGTGCCAATGTAAAAGTAGGAGCTAGAAAATCTGAACATTTAGCACGTATTGCTGAAATGGGTTTGCAACCTTTCTATCTTTCTGAACTCGATAAAGAAATTGCTGATAGTGATATATGTATTAACACCATTCCATACCCCATCTTAACGGCTAAGACATTATCTAATGTCCCGACCCATGCACTCATTATTGATTTAGCTTCAAAGCCTGGAGGAACCGATTTCCGCTATGCGGAAAAACGAGGAATTAAAGCTATTTTAGCACCAGGTCTTCCAGGAATTGTGGCTCCAAAAACAGCAGGTCAGATTGTCGCTAATGTATTAGTGAATTTATTAAAAGACGCTGCGGATGCGAGAGAGGAGAAAAAATAATGTCATTAAAAGGTAAAAGAATAGGATTCGGCTTGACCGGGTCTCACTGTACGTATGATGCGGTTATGCCGGAAATTGAAAAGCTTGTTAATTTGGGAGCAGAAGTGTTACCGGTCGTTTCTTACACTGTACAATCCACAAATACTCGTTTTGGAGATGGAGAAGACTGGGTGAAGAAAATTGAGGAATTAACGGGTCACGCCGTCATCAATACAATTGTAAAAGCAGAGCCTTTAGGACCAAAGATTCCGCTTGATTGTATGGTGGTTGCCCCAATCACTGGGAATACGATGAGTAAGTTTGCAAATGCAATGACTGAATCTCCGGTACTCATGGCAGCTAAAGCAACGCTTCGTAATAATAAGCCGGTGGTACTGGGAATTTCGACTAATGACGCACTAGGGCTAAATGGTGTAAACTTAATGAGGCTAATGGCGACTAAAAATATTTATTTTATTCCATTTGGTCAAGATGACCCGGTGCTTAAGCCGAATTCAATGGTAGCGCGTATGACGATGTTATCAGACACGGTGTACGCAGCGCTTGAAGATAAACAGATTCAGCCTGTTATTGTCGAAAGGTTCCGCGACGGTCAAGAGTCATAGGACATATATGCCTCTTGCTGTTGCATGAATCTATTCAATACTGCGGCTGTAAGAGAACTCTCAATCTCAAAGAAGAGAAGATTTTAAAAATCTTCTCTTCTTTGACGCAATGAAGCATAATAATATGTTAAAATAGTCAGTATATGCAGATAAATGTTGAGTAGTTGAAAATTGTTGGAGGCGGTATTAAAATGACAAGAGAATTACATGTAGCAGTAGTAGGAGCAACAGGTGCAGTAGGACAACAAATGATTAAAACCCTACAGGAGCGTAATTTTCCAGTTGGTAAATTAACGTTATTATCTTCAGCTCGTTCAGCTGGTAAAAAAGTGTTGTTTAACGGAGAAGAAGTTGTTGTGCAAGAAGCAACTCCTGATAGCTTTGAAGGCGTAGATATTGCTTTATTCAGTGCAGGCGGGAGTATTTCAAAAGCACTTGCACCAGAGGCAGTAAAACGCGGAGCAATCGTTGTAGACAACACAAGCGCTTATCGAATGGATGAAAATGTCCCGTTAGTTGTGCCGGAAGTGAATGAAGACGCATTACACGCACATAACGGAATCATTGCTAATCCAAACTGCTCCACAATTCAAATGGTTGCAGCATTACAGCCGTTGCGTGAAACATATGGCTTATCTAAAGTACTAGTATCAACGTATCAAGCCGTTTCTGGAGCAGGCGCTGCTGCAATTAATGAATTAAAAGAACAAGCTAAAGCTATTTTAGAAGAAAAAGAGTTTACACCGGAAATTTTACCGGTTGGTGGAGATAAAAAACATTATCAAATTGCTTTTAATGCCATTCCGCAAATTGATAAATTTCAAGATAACGGTTTTACATTTGAAGAAATGAAAATGATTAATGAAACGAAGAAAATTATGAGCATGCCTGAATTGCCAGTAGCTGCTACTTGTGTTCGTCTACCGGTTGTAACAGGTCATTCAGAGTCAGTGTACATTGAAATTGAAAAAGACGGTGTAACGGTAGCTGATGTGAAAAATTTATTGGCTGATGCACCTGGTATCGTATTGCAAGATGATCCAGAAAATCAAGTATATCCAATGCCAGCAGATTGTGTAGGTAAACGAGATGTGTTTGTCGGCCGTATTCGTAAAGATTTAGATCGCGATAACGGTTTCCATATGTGGATCGTTTCTGATAACTTGTTAAAAGGTGCAGCTTGGAATTCTGTACAAATTGCAGAATCACTTATTAAGCTTAGCTTAGTAAAATAAGCGCAACCAGAGTGTCTCGGAACATGATGAGGTGTAAGTATGAAAATAATCGTCCAAAAATTTGGAGGAACTTCCGTTCGTAACGAAGAAGGAAGAGCGAGAGCAATCTATCATTTAAATAATGCATTAAGTGAGGGTTACAAAGTAGTCGTTGTTGTATCGGCAATGGGACGAAAAGGTGAGCCGTATGCAACGGATACATTGCTTTCACTTGTTGATGGAAATAAAGCGTCTCTTAATAAACGTGAGCTTGATATGCTTATGGCATGCGGAGAATTAATTTCATCGGTTGTGTTTACGAATTTATTAAACGAAAATGGTATTAAAGCTACAGCGTTAAACGGTGCACAGGCCGGGTTTGTGACGAATGATGATTTTACCAATGCCAAGATACTAGAAATGAAATGCGATCGTTTGTTAAAAGAATTAGAAGAATATGATGTCGTTGTTGTAACAGGCTTTCAAGGTGCAACTACTGAAGGTGATACAACAACGCTTGGACGCGGAGGCAGCGATACATCTGCTTCAGCTTTAGGTGCAGCCCTTATGGCTGATTACATTGACATTTTCACAGATGTAGAAGGTGTGATGACAGCGGACCCGCGTATTGTAGAAGATGCAAGACCGCTATCCGTTGTCACATATAACGAAATATGCAACATGGCTTATCAAGGTGCAAAAGTAGTTCACCCACGTGCCGTAGAAATTGCCATGCAAGCAAAAGTACCGATGCGCGTCCGTTCCACGTATGCTGATTCAACAGGTACGCTCGTTACATCTCAAGGTGAAGCACAGCAGCGTGGAAGCGATGTACAAGAACGCCTTGTAACAGGCATCGCGCACGTATCCAACGTCACTCAAATTAAAGTTTTTAGTAAAGAAGGCCATTATGATACGCAAGCAGAAGTATTCAAAGCAATGGCACAAGAAAAAATCAGCGTAGATTTTATCAATATTTCACCGAAGGGTGTTGTATATACGGTAACAGATGAAGCAACTGACAAAGCGATTGATGTGCTTCATGCGCTGGGGTATGAGCCGGCTGTTATTCGCAACTGTGCCAAAGTGTCAACGGTTGGAGCAGGAATTGCAGGGGTGCCTGGTGTTACATCTAAAATTGTTACAGCCCTTTCTGGCGAAGGTATTCAGATTTTACAATCTGCTGACAGCCATACGACGATTTGGGTGCTTGTAAAAGAAGAGGATTTAAAGAAAGCCGTTAATGCTCTTCATGGTGCCTTTGACTTGTCAAAAGCACCGCAAAAGAGATAAACTACATGTTCCGTTAGCTATAAGCTAACGGTTCATTACATGAATAGGGATAATGCAATTTCAAGGAGTGAAAACATGATTGATTTTGGGAAAGTCGCAACAGCGATGGTAACGCCTTTTGATCATAAAGGAAATATTGATTTTGAAAAAACAACGCAGCTTATTAACTATTTAATCAGCAACGGTTCGGATGCGTTGGTTATTGCAGGAACAACGGGTGAATCTCCTACGCTTTCAACAGAAGAAAAGCTGGCGCTGTTCCGCCACTCAGTAAAGGTAGTAGATGGCCGTGTACCTGTTGTGGCTGGTACAGGAAGCAACAATACGTATGCATCAATTGAATTAACAAAAAAGGCAGAAGAAATCGGCGTAGATGCGATTATGATTGTAGCACCTTATTACAACAAGCCGAATCAGGAAGGCTTATATCAGCATTTTAAAACAATTGCTGAAAGTACAGAGCTGCCTGTCATGTTATACAATATTCCAGGGCGATCTGTGATCAATATGTCTGTTGATACAATTGTACGCCTAGCTGAACTGCCAAATGTTGTAGCGTTAAAAGATGCAAGCGGAGATCTTGACGCAATGACAGCTATTATCGCACAAACAAGCGATGATTTTGCTTTATACAGCGGTGATGATGGTTTAACACTACCGGTACTAGCAGTTGGAGGAACTGGTATTATTTCTGTTGCCTCTCACGTTATTGGGAATGAAATGCAAGAGATGGTTAAGCTGTATGAGTCGGGAAATCCGAAGGAAGCAGCAAAAATTCATCAGCGTATTGTACCTGTTATGAAATCTCTTTTTGCGGCTCCAAGTCCAACGCCTGTTAAAACAGCTTTACAGCTAAAAGGGTTAGACGTAGGATCGGTACGATTACCTTTAGTTCCGTTAACGGAAGAAGAACGCCAAACGTTAGTCAGCACATTAAATACGCTATAAGCTATAAGTATGTTTTTTAAACGTCTCTTCATTGACCGTATATACGAGTCGATGAAGAGACGTTTTTTTCTTATAAGATAATAGAAGAGCAGATGACGGAAATAGACGAATGAAATTTCTTGTATTCCAATTCTTACTTCAGTTATAATGTAAGCAAATGAAATTGAACGGGTGAAAGTAAGTAGGAGGAGCTTATGGTACTAGAAAAGACAGAAAATATTAAAATTTCAGCCTTGGGTGGAGTCGGAGAACTTGGAAAAAACATGTATGTGGTGGAAATCAATGAAAACATATATGTGTTAGATGCAGGATCAAAGTTTCCGGGAGGGGAAATGTTAGGAATTGATATTGTCATTCCGGACATTACATATTTAGTAGAAAATCAGCAGAACGTAAAAGGCATATTTGTTACTCATGGACACGAAGAACAAATTGGCGCTATTCCCTTTATACTTCAAAAATTGGATGTGCCTGTATATGGTACAGAATTAACGCTAGCACTTATCAAAGAAAAGTTAAAAGAATATGGAATTAAAAAATATGAAGCTTTACATCCTATCACTTCGTCAACGGTTTTATCGTTTGAAGGAGTAGATATTTCATTTTTCAGAACGCAGCACAGCATCCAAGATTCAGTCGGTATTTGTTTACAAACAAATCAAGGTGCGATTGTATATACAGGTGATTTTAAATTTGATCAAAATTCAGTCAGCATTCAAAGCGCTGATATTGGAAAAATGGCTGCCATTGGGGAACAAGGCGTGCTGTGTTTGCTTTCAGACAGTACAAATGCGGATAAGCCGGGCTATACAGTTTCCGAAGCCGTCATTGGACAAAATATTACCGACGCTTTTTATAAAAGCAAAGGTCGAATCATTGTTGCTGCATACAGTTCCAATCTGCACCGTATTCAGCAAATCATTCATGCCGCATATCAGCACGGCCGCAATCTGATCGTTATGGAAAAAAATATGCTGAAAATCATTGATATTGCAGCAAAACTTGGACATTTGCAGCTGCCTGAGGATTTAATTGTTCCTGTGCAAAAGCTAAAAGATCTTTCAGAACATGAAACGGTTATTTTAACAACAGGTCATCACGGAGAGCCGATTTTAGGTCTTACTCGAATGGCTAAACAGTCCCATAAATTTATTCAAATCAAACAAGATGATACGGTCCTGCTGGCTGCTACACCTGTGGCGGGGCACGAAACGACCTTTTCAAAAACAATTGACGTCATCTTTCGTTTAGGAGCAAGCGTAGTGTTTGCTCAGAAGAAAGTGCAGGCTTCCGGACACGGCAGTCAAGAAGAATTAAAATTTATGATTAACTTAACAAAGCCGAAATATGTCATGCCTGTGAATGGAGAGTATCGAAAACAAAAAGCTTATGCAAAGCTGGCCGGTCAATTAGGAATATCAGAAGATCATATTTGTTTGCTTGAAAAAGGCGAGCGAGTTGAGTTTAAAGATGCTCGCATGTACCCTAGCGGTTCTATTCAAGCAGGAAATACACTTATTGATGGACTAGGCGTCGGTGATATTGGAAATATCGTTCTGAGAGACCGCAGGCTGCTGTCACAGGACGGAATCTTAACGGTAGTAGTTACGATTAATAAACGCCAAAAAACGGTAGTAGCGGGGCCAGAAATCATCTCCCGCGGATTCGTCTATGTAAGAGAATCAGAAAAGCTTTTAGAAGAAGCAACGAAGATTGTTCAGCAAATTTTAGAAAAGTGTATGGAAGACAAAGTGATCGAGTGGTCTTCATTAAAATTAAAAATGAGAGAAAGTTTAAATCAATTTCTATATGAAAAAACCCGTCGTAAACCGATGATTTTACCGATTATTATGGAAATCTAATGTGAAGCCTTCCCGCTGGGAAGGCTTTTTATTTGCAGCTGATGCGGATGTAATAACTATGAGAAGTTCATACTACTACTATCAATAAGTGAAAGGAGCTAGAATATGTTTGAAAATAACGAAAGGTTACATTCTGATGAAGCGCCTCAGCAGCCTAATAAAAATGAAGAAAGCAAGGGCGGGATATTAGATAAAATTCAACAATTAGGACAGACCAACGTGGCTCAGCTTCCTCAGGATTCTAATATTCACTGTTTAACGATTGTAGGACAAATAGAAGGGCACATGCAGCTGCCTCCTCAAAACAAAACGACAAAATATGAGCATGTCATCCCGCAAATTGTGGCGATCGAACAAAATCCAAAAATTGAAGGATTGCTTATTATTTTGAATACAGTAGGTGGAGATGTAGAAGCGGGTCTTGCAATTGCTGAAATGATTGCTTCGTTATCCAAGCCTTCTGTGTCCATTGTGTTAGGAGGCGGACATTCAATCGGTGTTCCAATTGCGGTTTCAACTGATTATTCGTATATTGCCGGTACAGCGACCATGACCATTCACCCTATTCGCTTAACAGGTCTTGTTATTGGTGTACCGCAAACATTTGAATACTTAGATAAAATGCAAGAGCGCGTGATTAACTTTGTGAGAGAACACTCTCATATTTCAGAAGAAAAGTTTAAAGAACTTATGTTTTCAAAAGGGAACTTAACGCGTGATATCGGGACAAATGTAGTTGGCGGAGATGCTGTTTCATACGGGTTAATTAACGAAGTAGGCGGAGTTGCTCAAGCGATCAAAAAGTTGAATGAACTGATTGAGCAAGGACGTCAGAATGAGGAGCAGCTGCTGCAATGATTTTGTATACAATGATGCCGCAAGAACTAATCTTTCAGCAGTCTTATCAACAAGAACAATCTCAGCCAAAGCTTATTAGCCATAATGGAATCCCGGTTATTGTTGAAGAAAATGAACAAAAGCAACAGCAAATTGTGAGGATTTTAAGCACGAATCCTCAAGATTATTTGAATGAAAATTATTATCCTGGTCAAATTTTGTCGTAAGGATTTCAGTATAATTATGGTGAATATGGTATAATGAATATGACGAAGAAGGCAGCCGCTGTATTGGCTGCTTTTTTATTCAACTGATAAAAGAAACAAAATCAACATAGAGCGTTGGACGTTGATTGGAGTGGAAAAATGGCAAAGAAAAAACGAAGAGGTCAAATAAAAAAGGATGAATGGAAACGCATATTGCGCTTTGAGCTTATTGGCTTATTTTTATTAGCATTAACGTTAATTGCCATGGCAGGACTTGGTGCTGTAGGACAGGCCCTTGTACTAGTGGTCCGCTTATTTATTGGCGAATGGTATATGCTGTGTTTAATCGGAATGGCTATTCTATCTGTTTATATTATTTGGAAAAGGGAAATGCCTCCTTTAGTGACGCGGCAGCTTATCGGTACATATCTCATTATTTTATCTATTTTACTGTTTAGTCATGTTACGTTATTTGAAAATTTATCAAAAAACGGAACGTTTACAGATCCGTCTGTCATTATGAACACGTGGGATTTGTATATGCTCGAAGCAACGGGCCAATCGAATCACAGTGATTTAGGCGGAGGGATGATAGGAGCTATTATGTTTGCCATGTTCTACTATCTATTTGATAGCTTAGGAACAGAACTTATCGCTGCCTTGCTTATTGTGATTGGAGTACTGCTTATTACCGGACGTTCGCTTCACGAAACGGTATTAAAACTTTTGTCACCTCTAGTGAATTTTTTAACAACGGAGTTAAAAGAAGGCTGGCAAGATATTCAGACGTGGAAACATAAAAAGAAAAAAGCTCCCAAAACAACAAAAAAGAGACGCCAAGAAAAAGCTGTTCAAGAGCCTGAAGAAAGCATGGACATAGAAGTAGAAGCACCTTCGCCTCCAATTATTGAACACTTTGACTACGGAGAGGAAGAGTCTAGTCAACCTCCTGCTGCTCCTATAGCTCCGGTGCCGCCGGTTGTGGAATCGAAGCCTGTAGCTGCTGCACCGCAACAGCCAAGGCCGCAAAAGGAACAGGAAGAAGAAAAAGCTCCTATGATTACATTTACTGAAACGGAAAATAAAGAGTATGAGCTTCCTCCTATCAAGCTATTAACGATGCCAAAGAAAAGCAACCAGGCAAAAGAGCATAAAAACATTTATAAAAATGCCGAAAAACTTGAAAAAACGTTTCAAAGCTTCGGCGTAAAAGCAAAAGTGGCAAAAGTTCACCTTGGACCAGCTGTTACAAAATATGAAGTATATCCTGATGTAGGAGTAAAAGTAAGTAAGATTGTTAATTTAAGTGATGATCTAGCACTTGCATTAGCTGCCAAAGATATTCGGATTGAAGCTCCAATTCCCGGGAAATCAGCGGTAGGAATTGAAGTGCCGAATGAAGAAGTAGCGATGGTTTCACTTAGAGAAGTACTTGAAGCAACTGAAAATAACCGACCGGATAAAAAGCTATTAGTTGGTTTAGGAAGAGATATTTCAGGTGAAGCTGTGCTAGCAGAGCTTAATAAAATGCCTCATATGCTTGTAGCAGGGGCAACCGGAAGCGGAAAAAGTGTATGTATCAACGGTATTATTATTAGTATTTTAATGAGGACAAAGCCTCATGAAGTAAAATTAATGATGATTGACCCTAAAATGGTTGAGCTCAATATGTACAATGGTATTCCGCATTTATTGGCTCCTGTTGTAACGGATCCGAAAAAAGCTTCTCAAGCCTTAAAGAAAGTTGTAAATGAAATGGAGCGACGTTATGAGCTGTTTTCACACAGCGGAACGAGAAACATTGAAGGATATAACGATTTAGTAAAACGTATGAATGACGATGGAGACGCCGATGCAAAACAGCCGACTCTTCCTTATATTGTGGTGATTGTCGATGAGTTGGCTGACTTGATGATGGTTGCTTCATCTGATGTAGAAGATTCGATCACACGTCTTGCTCAAATGGCTCGTGCTGCCGGCATTCATTTGATTATTGCTACACAGCGACCATCAGTAGATGTTATTACGGGAGTTATTAAAGCTAACATTCCTTCCCGAATCGCTTTTAGTGTATCTTCACAAACTGACTCTCGTACGATCTTAGATATGGGAGGAGCTGAAAAGCTTCTAGGAAGAGGAGATATGCTGTTCATGCCTGTTGGAGCTTCAAAACCTGTGCGTGTGCAAGGTGCCTTTTTATCAGATGAAGAAGTAGAAGAGATTGTTGATTTTGTAATTGCACAGCAAAAAGCGCAGTATCAAGAAGAAATGATTCCAACCGATGCTCCTGAACAAGTTGATGATTTTGCAGATGAGCTATATGACGAAGCGGTACAGCTTGTAGCAGAAATGCAAACAGCTTCTGTTTCTATGCTGCAGCGACGCTTTCGAATTGGCTATAACCGGGCTGCGCGCTTAATCGATGCAATGGAAGAGCGTGGAGTGGTGGGACCTTATGAAGGAAGTAAGCCGCGTTCCGTCCTGATTTCTCAGCAGAATGAGGATGTTGGATCTTAATAATGTTACTAGAAAAGATGACTTGCATATGTGCAAGTCATCTTTTTTATGAAACGACAGAGAGGAAGAATAGTATCATACAAAAATATGTCATGCTAAATAAATGAAATAAAAACGAATATTAAAAAATTTAATGACTAAAATGTTTGGTTTTTATCTAATATTAGAAGAAAAGCAGGTTGTTAGGTATGCTGACATTAAAAAATAACAAAAATTCATTTTTTTAAAAAAATATTAAAAATTTTAATAAAAAATTAATATAACCTATTTATTTATCTGTCGAAAAATGATATATTATTTTCGATTAAGTAGTCGAACATCAGAGGTCTGATGACTTTTTAATATGGAGGAAGAGTGATGTCTATACGTGCGGATAATCGGCACTTGTATTTACAAGTGATTGATAAAATTAAACAAAATATAGAAAAAGGAATTTTTAAAGAAAAGGAAAGACTCCCTTCAGAGTTTGATTTATCAAAGCAGCTAGGGGTTAGCCGCGCAACGCTACGTGAGGCACTTCGCATACTAGAAGAAGAGAATATTATTGTTCGCAGACACGGCGTGGGAACATTTGTCAACACGAAGCCTACTTTTTTGTCAGGGATTGAGCAACTAAATAGTATAACACATATGATTGAACAAGCCGGTATGAAGGCTGGAACAATCTTCTTATCTTCTCAAATACAAGAGTTGTCTGAAAATGATTTAACACGTTTTGCATGCGGGGAAGACGAACAGATTTTATTTGTTGAACGGGTGAGAACGGCAAACGGAGAGCCGGTTGTATATTGCATGGACAAGGTTCCTCAAAGAATATTGCCTGAAAATTTTGAATATAAACAAGAGTCTTTGCTAGAAATTCTTGAAAAACAAGCAGGAAAGCACATTGCATACGCCGTGGCAAACATTGAGCCTCTAGGCTATCATGAAAAAGTTTCTCCTATTTTACAATGCGAGCCAGAAACCGCGTTGCTTGTACTGAAACAAATGCATTATGACCAGCATGATGAACCCATTTTATATTCCATCAATTATTTTAAAGCAGATCAATTTAGTTTCCAAGTACTGCGTAAACGCGTCTAGTTTTTTTTGTGGTTAAATGTCAGAAAATTTCCAACTGTTTAACATTGTCCTTTTAAGGAGGTGTCAAATGTAGGTCACAAGGACGAAATAGAAAATTGGCTTTATACTTTTAAAACTATTCAGGGGGTTAAAACATGTTAAAACGTAAAACGGGACTTGCATTATCACTAGTATTAGCGGCAGGAACACTTTTAAGTGCGTGTGGCTCAGACGACGCAGGTAAGAGCGGCGGAGATAAAAAAGCGGCAGATTTTAAAGTGGGAATGGTAACAGATACGGGCGGGGTAGACGATAAATCGTTTAACCAATCTGCTTGGGAAGGTCTGACAAAGTTTGGGAAAGATAACGGACTTGATGAAGGGACTGGATATAAGTATTTGCAGTCTACAAAAGCGTCTGAATACGAGAGCAATCTTTCTAAATTTGCTGAGAGTGGCTACAACTTGACGTATGGAATTGGCTTTTTGTTAAAAGAAGATATTAAAAAAGCAGCAAAGCAGTATCCAGACGCTAACTTTGCATTAGTAGACGATACGCTAAAGTCAGAGAACTTAGATAACGTGGCAAGCATTCTATTTAAAGAAGAGCAAGGCTCTTTCTTAGTAGGTGTAGTAGCAGCTAAACAAACGAAAACGAACAAAATCGGCTTTATCGGAGGTGTTGAATCTCCATTAATCAAGAAGTTTGAAAACGGATTTAAAGCAGGTGTTAAATCTGTAAACCCAGATGCTGAAGTTATCTCTCAATACGCAGAAAGTTTTAACTCTCCAGAAAAAGGTTCAGCTATTGCTTCTACTATTTACAGCAAAGGAGCCGATATTATTTATCAAGCGGCTGGCGGTACTGGAAACGGCGTATTTACAGAAGCTAAAAACCGTTCAAAAGGCGGTAAGGATAAAAAGGTTTGGGTAATTGGAGTTGACCGCGATCAGCATGAAGAAGGTATGCCTGAAAACGTAACGTTAACGTCGATGGTTAAACGCGTTGACTTGGCTGTAGAAGATGTTGCAAAAAAAGCAATGGACGATAAATTCCCAGGTGGTAAAGAAGTTGTGTTTGGCTTAAAAGAAGACGGAGTAGGAATTGCCCCATCACAAGATAATGTAAGTAAAGATGCGTTAAAAGCAGTTGATGAGTATAAGCAAAAGATTCTAGACGGTGACATTACAGTGCCTCAAACGGATAAAGAATTTAAAGAGTTTGAAAAAACGCTAAAAAAATAAGCTGACGTCTGTTAAGCAATGATTATATGAGTATAAAAGGCTAGTGAAAACTAGCCTTTTTCATAGCCAAAAAACCGAAGACAGAATCCTGTAGCAGGCAGGAATAGGGAGTGAAAGCAGTGGAATATGTTATTGAAATGCTAGATATTCGCAAAGAGTTTCCCGGTATTGTCGCTAATGACAATATTACACTCCAAGTGAAAAAGGGAGAAATTCATGCTTTGTTAGGGGAAAATGGTGCAGGTAAGTCAACGCTGATGAACGTTTTATTTGGACTTTATCAGCCTGAAAAAGGGCAGATTCGTGTAAACGGCCAAGAAGTCAAAATCACGGACCCTAACGTAGCGAACGACTTAGGAATTGGAATGGTTCATCAGCACTTCATGCTTGTTCAAAACTTTACAGTAACAGAAAATATTATTCTTGGGAACGAACCGACGCGAACGGGGAAAATCAACATTAAAAAAGCAGCTCAAGATATTCAAGAGCTTTCAAATCAATATGGATTATCGGTAGATCCATATGCGAAGATTCAAGATATCTCAGTTGGCATGCAGCAGCGAGTGGAAATTTTAAAAACGCTTTACAGAGGAGCCGATATTCTTATTTTTGATGAACCTACTGCCGCCTTAACACCTCAAGAAATTACGGAATTAATTCAAATTATGAAAAAGTTAATTCAAGAAGGAAAGTCAATTATTTTAATTACGCATAAATTAAAAGAAATTATGTCAGTGTGCGACCGCTGTACAATTATTCGAAAAGGTGTGGGAGTTGGCACGGTAAATGTGCAAGAAACGAACCCTGATGAACTTGCCGCTTTAATGGTAGGAAGAGAAGTTCATTTTAAAACTGAAAAGAAAACAGCGACTCCAACAGAAGCTGTGTTAACAATAAAAGAATTAGTAGTAGAAGACAGCCGAGGAGTAGAGGCTGTAAGTTCACTTAATCTAAGCGTTCGAGCAGGCGAAATTGTAGGCATCGCGGGTGTAGATGGAAATGGTCAAACAGAGCTGATTGAGGCAATTACGGGTCTGAGAAAAATAAAGTCGGGTTCGATCACATTAAAAAATCAAGAGCTGTCTACGTTATCCACTCGTAAAATTACGGAGTCAGGAGTAGGACATATTCCGCAGGATCGCCATAAGCACGGACTGGTATTAGATTATACAATTGGTGAAAATATCGGTCTTCAAACGTATTATCAAAAGCCGATGTCTAAATCAGGTATTTTGAATTATAAAGAGCTGTATAAAAAAGCAAAAGAGTTAATTGCAGAATATGATGTGCGAACGCCTAGTGAATATACGCAAGCGCGGTCGCTATCGGGCGGAAATCAGCAAAAAGCCATTATTGCCCGTGAAGTAGACCGCAGTCCGGAACTATTAATTGCAGCTCAGCCAACGAGGGGGCTTGATGTAGGAGCCATTGAATTTATTCATAAAAAGCTGATTGAAGAACGAGATAAAGGACGGGCAGTGCTGCTCGTTTCGCTAGAACTAGATGAAGTAATGAATCTAAGCGATCGCATTGCGGTTATTTATGAAGGGGAAATAGTCGACATTGTAGATCCAAAAGAAACCAATGAACAAGAGTTAGGATTATTAATGGCAGGCGGTACGCGTGAGAAAGCGGGTGGAACAGCATGAATAAACTTGTGAAAAATGAACGTGTAATGATGATTTTGATTCCTGTTGTATCGGCCATATTAGGACTCATTGCCGGAGCGGTTATTATGTTACTAGGCGGCTATGATCCGATGCTTGGCTATCAATCTCTTTTTGACGGGATGTTTGGAACGCCAAAAGCCATTGGAGAAACGATTCGTGCCATGACTCCTCTTGCTCTGGCTGGTATTGCGGTTGCGTTTGCTTATAAAACCGGTCTCTTTAACATTGGAGTAGAAGGACAGCTTTTAGTTGGCTGGTTGGCTTCAGTATGGGTTGGGTATGCTTTTGATTTACCAGCAGTCATTCATATTCCTTTAGCTGTATTAGCAGCAGCTGCAGCTGGAGCAGTTTGGGCGTTTATTCCAGGGTTTTTAAAAGCAAAATTTCATGTTCATGAAGTAATTGTTTCCATCATGATGAACTATATTGCCCTTTATACAACGAGCAGCTTAATCCGTACGTATTTATACGCGGGTAATGAAAAATCGTATGATATTAAAGAATCGGCATCTTTAGCATCAAGCTTTTTAGCACAGTTAACCAATAACTCTCGCCTTCATTACGGCATTCTTATTACCATCGCTGCAGCCGTCGTAATGTGGTTTATTTTGAATAAAACAGCTAAGGGCTTCGAGCTAAGAGCTGTTGGTTTTAATCAACATGCTTCACAGTATGCAGGAATGAATGTAGGCCGAAACATTGTGTTATCCATGGCGATTTCAGGCGCTTTTGCCGGGCTTGCCGGGGCAATGGAAGGGCTTGGAACATTTCAGTATATGGGTACATTCACTGCGTTTACAGGTACGGGATTTGACGGTATCGCCGTAGCCCTTTTAGGAGCTAACAGTGCAATTGGAATTTTATTAGCTTCATTCTTTTTCGGAGGATTGCAAACTGCGGCTCCTCAAATGAACTTTATGACAGGCGTACCGTCTGAATTAATTCAAATTGTCATTGCGCTTATTATCTTTTTTGTTGCATCTAGTTATTTAATTCGCTGGGTGCTTGGCCGTGCAGGCAAGGGGGGAGCAAAATGAACTTCTTAGAGGTGTTAGCCATTATTATTCCAGCGGCGCTTTATTCAGCTGCACCGCTGATCTTTACCGCGCTCGGAGGGATATTTAGTGAACGTTCCGGGGTCGTGAACATCGGATTAGAAGGGCTGATGATGTTTGGCGCGTTCACAGGTATTGTTTCAACCCTTTTACTTCAGGATTCATTAGGTGCTTGGGCCCCGTGGGTAGCGATAGTAATTGCGGCTGTTGTTTGCGCTGTGTTCTCGCTGATTCATGCTGTTGCAAGTATTACATTAAAAGCAGATCAAACTGTAAGCGGGGTAGCGCTGAATTTTCTAGCTGCGGGTCTTTCAATCTTTTTAATCAAAAAGATTTTTGGGAAAGGACAAACAGATTTTATCCAATTCCGTATCGATAAAGTAAGTATTCCAGGTCTATCAGACATTCCAGTAATCGGTAAAATTCTGTTTTCGAATGTTCCTATTACGTCTTATATTGCAATTGTGCTAGCTTTTGCTGTATGGTACATCATTTATAAAACGCCGTTTGGTCTTCGTCTTCGTTCAGTTGGTGAACACCCAATGGCAGCAGACACAATGGGGATCAAAGTTGTGAGAATGCGTTACGTTGGGGTTATGATTTCTGGCATGTTCGCTGGAATCGGCGGAGCCGTGTATGCTACGTCTATCGCTACAAACTTTGCAGCAGGAACGATTGCTGGACAAGGGTTCCTTGCTATTGCAGCTATGATTTTTGGGAAATGGCATCCTATTGGTGCTTTAGGTGCAGCCATGTTTTTCGGATTAGCACAGTCTTTGAGTATCACGGGAGCTCAGATTCCGGTTATTCAAGATATCCCATCCGTCCTTTTAACTATTGCACCGTACGTATTAACAATCTTAGCACTTACTGGTTTTGTAGGACGTGCTGAGGCTCCTAAAGCGCTAGGCGTTCCTTACGAAAAAGGCCGCCGCTAATAAATCCACTATATAAGGTCTAACAATGACTAAAGTTGGATAAATATAGAAGGTGGAGACAAAGAAATCATATTCTTTTCTCCGCCTTTTTTTCATTGAGAGAAAGAATATGAAAAGAAATGAGGAAGCGCGCGGCAAGTTACTTGAAAATGTTTCCTTGAATTCGATATAGTGGTTATAAGACTAAAATTAGCGTTAAAGATTCAAAATAGAAGTATTGTCTAGTTAATACATCAAAATTTAAAAGGAGGTTTATATATGAAATTATTGACTGAACAAAAACATGAACTAGAAGGATTGACTGTTCATACCATTCAAACAGCTAAGTACAAAACAAACACGTTCATTTTAAAACTAAATGCCCCTTTAGATAAGAAAACGGTGACAATGCGTGCCCTTTTACCTTATGTGCTTCAAAGCGCTACCGAGTCGCTGCCGTCTACGACAAAGCTTCGTACATATTTAGATGAGCTTTATGGTGCTACTTTACAAGTAGACTTAACAAAAAAAGGTGATAACCACGATATTACGATTCGCATTGATATAGCGAACGAAAAATATTTGAAAGATTCAACTCCGCTTTTGCAAAAAGCGTTAGCGCTTCTTGGCGATATTTTATTAAAGCCAGCAGTTGAAGGGGACTCTTTTTTAAAGGATATTATGACAAAAGAAAAGCGTTCGCTTCGTCAGAGAATTCAAGCCGTATTTGATGATAAAATGCGCTATGCTAATTTAAGACTAGTTGAAGAAATGTGTAAAGAAGAACCTTACTCTTTACATGTAAACGGTCAAATTGACGACGTGGAAGAAATTACAGGTGAAAGTTTGTACGCCTATTATCAGCAGGTGTTAAAAGAAGATGCCATTCACCTTTATGCTATTGGAGATTTGCAAGTCGAAGAGGTTTTACAAACAGTAAAAGAAACATTTACGTTGCCAAAGCGCGAGCAAAAAGACATTGAAGATTCTATTACGTCTAAAGATATCTCAAAAGTAAATGAAGTAGTGGAAAAACAAGAAGTAAAACAAGGGAAATTAAATATTGGCTACCGCACAAATGTTGTATACGGAGATAGGCAGTATTTTGCTCTGCAAGTATTTAACGGTATATTCGGAGGTTTCTCACATTCTAAGCTATTTATCAATGTGCGTGAAAAAGCAAGCTTAGCCTATTATGCCGCTTCAAGGGTAGAAAGTCATAAGGGGTTACTGATGGTGATGTCGGGTATTGATGCTAAAAATTACGACCAAGCCGTGACCATTATTAAAGAACAAATGCAGGAGATGAAGCAAGGGTCGTTCACAGACGGCGAAATCGCTCAAACAAAAGCCGTCATTCACAATCAGCTGCTTGAAACGGTGGATACTCCACGAGGACTAGTAGAGGTTATGTATCATAATGAATTAACAGGCAAAGACATTTCAATTGACGAATACTTAAAGCATATTGATGCGGTATCTAAGCAGGAAATTATTAAAGTGGCTGAGAAAATTGAAATGGATACAATTTATTTCTTAACAGGAACGGGCGGTGAAGAAAATGGAGAAAATTGAATTTTCGCAGCTTCAGGAACAGCTGTATCATGAAAAAATGGATAACGGGCTACAGGTATATATTTTGCCAAAGCCGGAGTTTAACAAAACGTTTGCTACCTTTACAACGAACTACGGATCGATTGACAATCAATTCGTACCGCTAAATGAAAATGAAATGACAAAAGTTCCGGACGGAATCGCACACTTTTTAGAGCATAAATTATTTGAAAAAGAAGACGGGGATGTCTTTCAGCAGTTTAGTAAACAAGGCGCTTCGGCCAATGCATTTACTTCTTTTACCCGCACAGCTTACTTATTCAGCTGTACGTCAAATTTTGAAGAAAACCTTGAAACATTAGTGGACTTTGTACAAGAGCCGTACTTCTCAGAAAAAACGGTCGAAAAAGAAAAAGGCATTATCGGTCAAGAAATTACAATGTATGACGACAATCCGGACTGGCGCTTGTATTTTGGCACCATTCAAAATATGTACAAAAACCACCCTGTTAAAATTGATATTGCCGGCACGATTGAATCGATTTCACATATTAATAAAGATTTGCTGTATACATGCTATGAAACATTCTACCATCCAAGCAACATGCTGTTGTTCATTGTAGGTCCTGTTGATGCGGAAAAGGTAATGAAGCAAGTTCGAGACAATCAGCAGAAAAAAGATTATAAAGAAATCTCTGACATACAGCGTCATTTTGACGAAGAGCCTGAAACGGTGGATCAAGAAAAACAAGTACTAAAAATGCCGGTGCAGTCTTCTAAATGTATGGTGGGTCTAAAAGCGAAAAACCCGCAGCGTTCAGGTGGAGAAATGCTTAAATATGAGTTAGCAATGAATATTATTTTAGATTACGCATTTGGTAAAAGCTCTTCGTACTATGAGGAGTTATATGCAGACGGGCTCATTGATGAAACATTTGCTTATGATTATACGGAGGAAAGAGGATTTGGTTTTGCTCTTATCGGAGGAGATACGGACCAACCGGAGCAGCTGTATGATCGAGTTAAACAAATTTTACTTGAAATGAAAACAAAATCACTAACAGAAGAAGAACTTGAGCGTATCCGTAAAAAGAAAATCGGCGGGTTTTTACGTTCATTAAACTCACCTGAGTTTATAGCTAATCAGTTTACACGCTATGCATTTAATGATATGAATTTATTTGATATTGTTGAAACGCTGGAAAAACTGAAGGTGAACGAAATAAAAGATGTGCTAAACGAGATTATTGATGAAAAGAACTTTACGGTTTGTGAAGTAGTACCTAAATAAAGATGATTGTTGCCAAAAAAGCTGATGTTCATCAGCTTTTTTGCATGTAAAGGAGAGAAGGTTATGGAGAAATTTGCCCTTGTGACAGGTGCAAGCGGAGGAATTGGCACAGCGATTGCCAAGCAATTGGCTAAGGAAGGATATTCGCTTATTTTGCATTACCATCAACGAAGAGACAGAATAGAGGCGCTTGCACATGAGCTTGCGGAAAAGGTAAAAACCGTGTTTACGGTACAAGCGGATTTATCATGCAAAGAGGGAGTGGAGAAGTTTTTAGAGGAAATTATTGTTCCGGTAGAAGTTATTATTCATAACAGCGGACGAAGCGTTAGCGGGTTAATGACAGATACTCCGGCAAAAGAAACTGAAGAAATGATCTATCTTCACATCACGGCTCCCTTTGTTATTACCAAAGCTTTATTACCTAAAATGATTAGTGCTAAAAGCGGACAAATCATCATGATTTCTTCCATTTGGGGACTTACAGGAGCTTCATTTGAAGTCCTTTATTCCATGGTAAAAGGTGCACAAAATACGTTTGTAAAAGCTTTGGCAAAAGAGGTTGCACTAAGTGGGGTTCGAGTAAATGGAGTTGCCCCCGGAGCGATTGAAACGGATATGATGGCCAGCTATTCAAAAGAAGAGGTTAAAGAGCTGGCTGAAGAGATCCCTTTAGGAAGAATAGGATATCCAAAAGAAGTGGCAGATGCCGTTTCATATTTAATATCTTCACGAGCTTCCTACATAACGGGACAAATATTATCGGTTAATGGCGGTTGGTACATATAAAGTGTGCATAAAATCAAAAACACGGTACAAACTATGATATGAATAAACCTTAAGGAGGGCTACTCATGTCAGTATTAGAAAGCTGGGATAGCTGGAAAGATTTTTTAGGCGACCGTTTACATCATGCGCAAAACGAAGGAATGCAAGAAGAAGTTATTCATGATCTTGCTTATCAAATTGGTGGATATTTAGCAAACCAAGTTGATGCAAAAAATGATCAAGAGCGAATTTTAGCAGACCTTTGGAGTGTTGCTTCTAAAGAAGAGCAGCATGCGATTGCGAGCAGCATGGTGAAATTAGTTCAAAATAACGGATCAGTAAAATAAGTTATCGTTTCTAAAAAGGAGCTAATTCACCGCGTGTGAAAGCTCCTTTTTTCTTAGAATTAAATAGTACAAATAAATAAGCGCTTACATACATAACAAATGTAGAACTACTTGTCTTTAGGGTTTATAATATAATGGAAATCATTTATAGTTAAACTAGGTGAAAAAAAGGGGGCACCTCTCGAAGGCCAGCCAAGAAATGGGAGGGGTTTGATGGAGAAAATTGAGTGGTATTTAGAATATCAAATACAAAAAAATCGTCCAGGTCTTTTAGGTGATATTTCATCGCTTCTTGGAATGTTGTCAATTAATATTGTCACAATTAATGGAGTGGATGATATTCGCCGTGGATTATTGCTGCGCTGTGATTCACATGAGCAAATAGACAGGCTTGAATCTATTTTGAAAACAATGGATAATATCATTGTGACAAAAATGAGACCGCCTAAATTGCGTGACAAGTTAGCAGTGCGTCACGGTCGCTATATTCAGCGGGACGCAGATGATAAAAAGACGTTCCGTTTCGTAAGAGATGAATTAGGTTTGCTCGTAGATTTTATGGCGGAACTGTTTAAACAAGACGGTCATAAGCTTATCGGCATTCGAGGTATGCCGCGAGTAGGCAAAACCGAATCCATTGTAGCAGCTAGCGTATGTGCGAACAAAAGGTGGCTTTTTGTGTCTTCTACACTCTTAAAACAAACGATTCGCAGTCAGCTTATTGCTGACGAATACAACGCTGATAATATTTTTATTATTGACGGGATTGTATCGACAAAACGAGCGAATGAAAAGCACTGGCAGCTTGTTCGAGAAGTAATGAATGTACCCGCGACAAAAATTGTGGAGCATCCGGATGTATTTGTACAAAATACCGAGTATTCGTTAGATGATTTTGCCTACATTATTGAAATAAGAAACGACCCCAATGAGAAAATTACATATGAAATAATGGAAGGTCCTCAAATGTTTCAAGACGGTGGATTATCGATGTTTGATTTTTAGCATAATTGGTAGGTGTTAGCATTGACAGAGTTAGGACAAAGGTTAAGACAAGAACGAGAAAGCAAAGGATTGTCGTTAGAGGATTTACAAAAACTAACGAAAATTCAAAAACGCTATTTACTTGGCATTGAAGAAGGCAATTATGAGGTTATGCCTGGGAAATTTTACGTACGAGCGTTTATTAAGCAATACTGCGAAGCAATTGGGTTGGACACAGATGCTATTTTTGAAGAATACAAATCAGACATTCCTTCAACTCAAACAGAAGACATGCCGCAGCAGCTTTCGCGCGTTCGCAGCCGCAAAGAAATTCCTCAGCATACAAAAGGAGTTTCAAAAGCATATGACTACCTTCCAACTGTTCTAGTGGTGGCGGGAGTTGTAGTTGTTGGGATTATTATTTGGGTAATCGCTCAAAATATCGTCTCGGATAAAAACAAGGAGCAGGCTAACCAAGAAGCTCCAAACAGTGAAGTTCAGCAGTCTAACACGCAGGAAGAAACGAATGAAACTACTGCAAAAAATGACAATAGCAAGTCAGAAGATGAACAAAGTGCTGCTGATAAGAAAGAACAAGAAAAAGAAAAAGCTGAAAAAGAAAAAGCCGCAAAAGAAAAAGCTGAGAAAGAAAAAGCGGAAAAAGAAAAGAAAGACAGCGGTAAACAAGAATACAAGGAAGTTCAAAAAACAGGCAGAAGTGCTACGTATGCTCTTTCCGGTACAGATGCATTTAATCTAGAAGTAACATCCACTCAAGCAGATACTTGGTTAGATGTGAAAAATGGAAAAGGGAATGCTTTCTTTAGCTCCATTCTAAAAAAAGGTGAAACAAAAGAATTTGATTTGACGAAAGAAACTGAAGCTCGTGTCAACATCGGTTATTCACCTGGAGTAGAGTTAAAAGTAAATGGAAAAGCGGTTGACTTGCCGTTTGATTCATCCAAGCAAGTTCGACAAGTTGTAACGATTCAATATCAGCCGGCAGAAGCACAGTAAACAGCCTGTTTTAAAAAGTGATCAGGGTGTAAATAAAGATAATATGTGAATTAATTACTCATTCACGCTATAATAAAACCAAAGCCGTGCAAACAACTTCGTTTGCACGCTTTCAGTTTGTAACAGTAATTGGAGGCAGAAGAAGTGAATTTACCAAACAAGATTACCATTTCGCGAATTTTTCTAATTCCCGTATTCCTCATTTTTATGATGGTGCCGCTACCATTCGGTACAGTGGAGGCAGCAGGAAAAGAAATCCCGATCGCTCACCTATTAGGGGCAGCATTATTTATTATTGCATCTACAACAGACTGGATAGACGGATACTATGCTCGAAAGTACGATTTAGTCACGAACTTGGGCAAATTTTTAGATCCACTAGCAGACAAGCTATTGGTTTCAGCTGCGCTTGTAGCTATTGTTGACTTAGATTTAATTGCAGGTGCAGGATGGGCTGCTATCATCATTATTAGCCGTGAATTTGCTATCACAGGTTTAAGACTTGTACTAGCAGGGGAAGGGGAAGTTGTAGCAGCAAATATGTTAGGTAAAATTAAAACATGGACTCAAATTTTAGCTATTTCAGCTATTCTGTTGTATAACTTGCCTTTTGAATGGGTTTCCATTCCATTTGCTAGCGTAATGCTTTGGATCTCAGTGATTTTTACGGTTATTTCAGGCTGGGACTACTTTGCTAAAAACAAACAGGCTTTTGTTAACTCAAAATAAGTAAGATGGAGATGATATGATGAACGCTGAAATTATTGGAGTCGGCTCTGAGCTGCTGCTTGGACAAATTGCCAATACAAACGCTCAGTATTTATCGAAAAAATTAGCCGAACTTGGAATTAATGTTTACTATCATACGGTAGTAGGAGATAATGCACAGCGCTTAAAAGAAGTGATTGCTACAGCTCAAAGGCGTGCGGAGTTAATTATTTTCACAGGCGGGCTTGGTCCTACAAAAGATGATTTAACAAAAGAAACAATTGCGAGTGTGCTAGGAGTAGAGCTGACAACAAATGCAGAAGCCCTTGAAAGTATTGAAGCCTATTTCAAACAGTCAAATCGTATCATGACACCTAACAATAAAAAACAGGCAATTGTGCTAGAAGGTTCGGCAGTGCTCCCTAACGATTACGGAATGGCTCCAGGTATGGGGCTTACAGTAGAGGGAAAACACTATATGCTATTTCCAGGGCCTCCAAAAGAGCTTTATCCAATGTATGAATCGTATGGCCAAGAATTTTTAGCTCAAAAGCTTGAATTAAAAGAAAGTATTGAATCACGCGTTCTTCGCTTTTTCGGAATAGGAGAATCACAGCTTGAGACAGAAATTGAAGATTTGCTTGATGCACAAACCAACCCGACGATTGCACCGCTAGCAGGAGATGGGGAAGTGACGCTTCGCTTAACTGCTAAGCACGCTGATGCTGCTGAAGCACAGCGCATGTTAGACGAAGTGGAAAAAACCATTTCAGAGCGCGTAGGCGAGTATTTATATGGATACGAAGCAACTTCTTTACATAATGAATTGGTAAAAGAATTAACGGCACAAGGATTAACGATTGCTTCAGCCGAAAGTTTAACCGGCGGTTTATTCAGCGAACGTTTAACAACTGTTTCAGGTGCTGGAGAAGTTGTAAAAGGTAGCCTGGTCGCCTATCATTATGAAATCAAGCAAAATATTCTCGGAGTGAGCGAACACACGTTGAATCAGTACGGAGCCGTTAGCGAGCAGTGCGCGGCTGAAATGGCTCAGCGTATTCAACAGTTATACAAAACGGATATTGGCATCGGGTTTACAGGTGTAGCTGGACCCTCCAAACAAGAAGGACATCCTGTAGGAACAGTATATATAGGGGTAGCCTATAAAGATCAAGCTCCTCAAGTTTACAGCCTGCAGCTATCCGGAAGCCGCCAGGGGATTCGTTCACGAACGGTTAATTATGGCTGTCATTACGTATTAAAGATGATAAAGAAATAAAGAAAAAAGGCTGTTTGGTTTTTCCAAAACAGCCTTTTTTTTATAAAATAATAAACGAACATTTATTCGCTTTTTGCTTGTCAAACGACTCAAAAACTAGTATAGTAAGTTATAGAAAGTTGTTAATTCGACATTGCTACTACATCGTAGTAAGTTTGCAGTTTATAGATGATTTCAAAGAGATAGAGGAGGAAATTGAGTGAACGATCGTCAAGCAGCCCTTGATATGGCTTTAAAACAAATTGAAAAGCAATTTGGTAAAGGTTCAATTATGAAATTAGGTGAACAAACGGAAAAAAGAATTTCTACGATTCCAAGTGGTTCATTAGCGTTAGATATAGCTTTAGGTGTAGGTGGATATCCACGTGGACGTGTAGTTGAAGTATACGGTCCAGAAAGCTCAGGTAAAACAACAGTTGCTCTTCATGCGATTGCAGAAGTTCAACAGCAGGGCGGACAGGCTGCATTTATCGATGCGGAGCACGCGTTAGATCCTGTATATGCTCAAAAATTAGGTGTGAATATTGATGAGCTATTATTATCTCAGCCTGATACGGGAGAACAAGCTTTAGAAATCGCTGAAGCTTTAGTTCGAAGCGGTGCAGTAGATATTATTGTTGTTGACTCAGTAGCAGCATTAGTGCCAAAAGCGGAAATTGAAGGAGAAATGGGAGACTCTCACGTGGGTCTACAAGCTCGTTTAATGTCTCAAGCATTGCGTAAACTATCTGGAGCTATCAACAAGTCTAAAACAATCGCTATCTTTATTAACCAAATTCGTGAAAAAGTCGGCGTTATGTTTGGTAATCCTGAAACAACTCCTGGTGGACGTGCGCTTAAATTCTATTCTTCAGTGCGTCTAGAAGTGCGTCGTGCAGAGCAGTTAAAGCAAGGAAACGATATTGTAGGTAACAAAACAAGAATTAAAGTTGTGAAAAACAAAGTAGCTCCGCCTTTCCGTGCTGCTGAAGTAGATATTATGTACGGAGAAGGTATTTCAAAAGAGGGAGAAATTTTGGATATCGCTTCTGAACTAGATATTGTTCAAAAAAGTGGATCTTGGTATTCATATAATGACGAGCGTCTAGGTCAAGGTCGTGAAAATGCAAAACAATTCTTAAAAGAAAATACTGATATTCGTCAGGAAATTGCGGGACAAGTGCGTGAACATCATGGTTTAGATCAAGATGGAGAGCCAGCTCCTGAGGATGACGATCAAAGCGATTTAAATATTTAATTTGCTGCGAGATAAAAAAAGACTCCTCTATTTCAAAGAAGGGGTCTTTTTTTTGTAAAAATTGTTAATGCTAGAAAAGTAACATACGAAATTTCAATATATACTGTAGAGGCAGGCTTGACAATAAAAATGCACAGATTTACAATTAAGATGTATATTTTCCCTTTTTAAAACATTTTAGCGTTTAAAAGCCTTTGTGTGTATATTGAAAGGTGAATACGATGTACATGCCGACATGAAATTTAAAACTTACAAGTTTATAGCAAGGGGAGGTGAAATGATGGATACTAATACAATCATCTTCGCTTTGCTTGGCCTAATCGTCGGTGCAGTTGTTGGCTTTTTTGTTTGTAAATCGATTGCTGAAGCTAAAATTGCGGGAGCAAAGTCTAGTGCAGAACAAATTATTGATGAAGGAACCCGCGAGGCGGAAGCTTTGAAAAAAGAAGCTTTACTAGAAGCGAAGGATGAAATCCATCAGCTTCGTACAGAGGCAGAACAAGATATTCGTGATCGTCGAGCAGAACTTCAAAAACAAGAAAATCGATTAATGCAAAAAGAGGAAAATCTTGATCGTAAAGACGAATCACTTGATAAACGTGAAGCGTTACTTGAAAAGAAAGATGATTCTCTTACTGTTAAACAACAGCATATTGAAGAGATGGAAAGCAAAGTTGAAGAAGTAGTACGTGCACAGCAAACAGAGCTAGAGCGCATTTCAAGCTTAACAAGAGAAGATGCAAGAGCGATTATTTTAGATCGTGTTGAAAATGAACTTTCCCACGACATTGCAATAATGGTAAAAGAAACAGAAAACCGTGCAAAAGAAGACGCCGATAAAAAGGCGAAAGAAATTCTTTCACTTGCTATTCAGCGTTGCGCAGCAGATCATGTTGCTGAAACGACTGTCTCAGTTGTTAACTTGCCAAATGACGAAATGAAAGGCCGAATTATCGGTCGAGAAGGTCGAAACATCCGTACGCTTGAAACTTTGACAGGAATTGATCTTATTATTGATGATACGCCAGAAGCAGTTATTTTATCAGGATTTGACCCGATTCGTCGTGAGACAGCAAGAATTGCACTTGATAAACTCGTTCAAGATGGTCGTATCCATCCCGCGCGTATTGAAGAAATGGTTGAAAAATCTCGCCGTGAAGTGGACGAATATATTCGTGAAGTTGGTGAACAAACGACGTTTGAAGTCGGTGTTCACGGGTTGCACCCAGACTTGATGAAAATTCTTGGTCGCTTAAAATTCAGAACAAGCTATGGTCAAAATGTGCTGAAACATTCAATGGAAGTAGCGCATTTATCAGGACTTATGGCTGCTGAATTAGGTGAAGATGAAACGTTAGCCAAACGAGCAGGATTGTTACATGATATTGGTAAAGCGATTGATCATGAGGTAGAAGGAAGTCACGTAGAAATCGGTGTTGAATTAGCTACAAAGTATAAAGAACATCCGGTTGTTATTAACGCGATTGCTTCTCACCATGGAGATACAGAGCCAACATCAATCATTGCTGTACTAGTTGCAGCAGCGGATGCATTATCTGCTGCAAGACCAGGTGCTCGTAGTGAGACGTTAGAAAACTACATTCGTCGTCTTGAAAAGTTAGAAGAAATTTCAGAGTCTTATGAAGGCGTTGAAAAATCATTTGCGATTCAAGCAGGGCGTGAAGTTCGTATTATGGTGAAACCAGATACGATTGGTGATCTAGAAGCGCATCGACTTGCTCGAGATATCCGAAAACGAATTGAAGATGAGCTGGACTATCCTGGCCACATCAAAGTAACCGTTATTCGTGAAACAAGAGCAGTAGAGTATGCAAAATAAAAATGAAGTGGCGTTTCGCCACTTTATTTTTTTTCGTAGAGATGAAGATGCAGATTAAGAATGAAGTATAGGAGCTTTTACATGAGAATTTTATTTATTGGAGACGTAGTTGGTTCTCCAGGCCGTGAAATGGTTGAAGAATATTTACCAAGATTAAAAAGAAAATACTCTCCGGGACTTACAATTGTGAATGGAGAAAATGCAGCTTCAGGAAAAGGCATTACTGAAAAGATTTATCGTCAGTTCTTGCAAGCAGGAGCTAACATTATTACCCTTGGTAACCACGCGTGGGACAAACGTGAAATTTTTGATTTTATTGACGATGCAAAAAATCTTGTTCGTCCTGCTAATTTTCCTGAAGGTACACCGGGCAAGGGAATTACGTATTTTACGTATAATCAGCTTGAGGTAGCCGTGATTAATTTACAAGGGCGCACGTTTATGGCCCCGCTTGATTGTCCATTTCAAAAAGCAGATGAACTGATTGAAGAAGCACGTCAGCGCACTTCGCTTATTTTTATTGATTTTCATGCTGAAACAACAAGTGAAAAGCAAGCGATTAGCTGGTATGTGGACGGTCGTGTCAGCGCTGTTGTCGGCACTCATACGCACGTTCAAACAGCTGACAATCGTATATTGCCAAAAGGAACAGCTTACATCTCTGACGTAGGAATGACGGGACCATATGACGGCATTTTAGGGATGGAGCGCGAAGCTGTTATTAAGCGTTTTTTAACGTCTCTTCCTGTTCGATTTGAAGTGCCAAAAGAAGGAAGAACACAGCTTAGTGGAATCGTTATTGATATTGATCAAAAGACGGGGAAAGCAACAAAAACAGAGCGGATTTTAATTAACGAAGACCATCCGTTTTTTGAGTAAAGGGAAAAAGTCAATGTGTCGAAAGACGATACGTTGGCTTTTTTATTTTGTCAAAAACGTAAAAAGAAAAAAGAAAGGTGTAGAAATATAAGTTTTTGAATATTTAGGAAAAACAAGCAGGAATACGTTTGACATATCGTGAATATAGTAACATTGAAATCAATTAAGTCATTGGTCTAATGATCTCTCATCATACATTGTAAAGAATAAGGAGGAGCTAGATATGGAAATATTAAAAGTTTCAGCAAAGTCTAATCCAAATTCAGTTGCTGGTGCCTTAGCAGGCGTACTGCGCGAACGCGGCGCAGCAGAAATTCAAGCCATTGGGGCCGGGGCGCTTAATCAAGCAGTAAAAGCTGTAGCAATCGCAAGAGGGTTCGTTGCACCAAGTGGGGTTGATTTAATCTGCATCCCAGCTTTTACAGATATTCAAATTGATGGAGAAGAGCGAACAGCCATTAAATTAATTGTAGAGCCGCGATAATTATAAAAACCACGGACCTGTAAAGCATAGAAGCCAAACAGGTCCTTTTTGTATAGAGTTAAAGGGGTGTGGGTTGTGATATTTGATGCTCATTGTGATGTATTGATGAAACTCTGGTTAAATAAACGTTTATCTTTTACATATGATTCAGCGCTGCATGTGACGTTAGAAGGAATAAAAAAAGCAAAAGGGAAAGTTCAGCTATTCGCTATTTATATTCCAGAAGCGGTTCCCGCAGCTCAGCGCTTTGACGTTGCGTTAGAAATGATTCAGCTGTTTCAGAGTCATATTTTATCGCTTTCCGGTGTGAAATGGGTTCGTTCAAAGCGCGATATAGATAGTTTAAAAAAAGATGAAATAGGAGCAATGCTGACGCTTGAAGGGTGCGATGCCATTGATACAAGTTTAGTTCGCTTAAAGACGCTTTTTTCACTGGGTGTACGCTCAGTAGGTTTGACATGGAATTACAGCAATGCCGTGTGTGACGGGATTTTAGAACCTCGAGGCGCGGGGTTATCTTCTTTTGGAAGAGAAGTTGTTGAATTGAATAATGAACATAAAGTGTGGACGGATGTCTCTCATTTATCGGTAAGAGGTTTTTGGGATGTGATTGAGCTGGCGCAATATGTAGTGGCTACTCATTCCAATTCGCACGTATTGTGTTCTCATCCCCGGAATTTAAGAGACGATCAAATTTATGCTTTAATAAAGCGAAACGGCGTGATTGGCATTACGTTTGTGCCTGAATTTTTAACGAGTTCTGCCAAAGCGCAAATAGCGGATGTGATTCGTCATCTTGATTACATGTGTGAAAGAGGAGGCGAATACGCCGTTGGTTTTGGCTCTGACTTTGACGGCATTGACAAAACGGTTCATCGTCTCGGAAGATATGAACAGTATACGAATTTAATTGAAGAGCTCCTCAAGCATTACACTGAAGAGCAGGTAAAACGTTTTCTGTTTCAAAACTTTGCTGATCGTGTATGCAACTAATAAAAAAAGAGCTTTTTCTTCTTGGAAAAGCTCTTTTTTATAGAAGTTATTTATATACTAATGCCTCATGTGAAGGCAGAAAAGATCATTAAAAAACTTCATCTTATTCATTAAATATAAATATAATTAAAACGATTGAGAATTCAATGGAAAGGGTTGCATTTTTCTGGCAATCGGAATAAAATTGAAAACGGATTATGGAGCTGCTCAAGCAGAAACGTATCCTGCACAGCGACAAGGTGCTGTGGGAGTTTTGCAGATGATTTTGGTTCGTGAAATGCAGAAGCAAATGAAATCGTTTGCTAATTTACTTTTTTCAGTTTTTATCAATAAAATAGATTTCTATATTATGAGCAATTAAAGGAGTGGCGTTGATTTATGGTACAGCAACTTTCATGGAAAGTTGGCGGACAGCAGGGTGAGGGAATCGAAAGTACGGGAGAAATCTTTTCAACCGCTTTAAATCGATTAGGTTATTACTTATACGGCTATCGTCATTTTTCTTCTCGTATCAAAGGTGGACATACAAATAATAAGATCCGAGTGAGTACAACTCAGGTTCGATCTGTGTCAGATGATTTGGATATTTTAGTTGCGTTCGATCAGGAAACAATTGATGTAAATGTCCATGAGCTGCGCGTAGGAGGCGTTGTAATTGCAGATGCGAAATTCAACCCAAGTCTGCCCGAAACATGTACAACTGCTACGCTATATGCTGTTCCGTTTACGGAAATTGCAACGGAATTAGGAACGTCGCTAATGAAGAACATGGTTGCTGTAGGCGCTTCAAGTGCTGTGCTTCATATTGACACAGAAGTATTTGAAGAAGTAGTGCTTGAAATCTTCGGTAAAAAGGGCCAAAAAGTTGTACAAAAAAACATGGAAGCTATTAAAAAAGGTGCAGATTACATTCGTGAACAGCTAGGCGAACAATTAGAAACCATGAAACTAGATCCAGCGGATGGTAAAAAACGTATGTTTATGATTGGAAACGATGCGATTGCGCTAGGCGCTTTAGCCGGTGGGGCTCGTTTTATGCCAGCATATCCAATTACCCCTGCTTCGGAAATCATGGAATACTTAATTAAAAAGCTTCCTCAATTCGGTGGAACCGTTATTCAAACAGAAGATGAAATCGCAGCATGTACGATGGCTATCGGAGCTAACTATGCAGGCGTACGTGCGCTGACAGCATCAGCTGGACCTGGCCTATCATTAATGATGGAGTCGATTGGATTAGCGGGCATCACTGAGCAGCCTGTTGTGATTATCGATACGCAGCGCGGCGGTCCAAGTACAGGGCTTCCAACTAAGCAAGAACAGTCTGATTTAATGGCCATGATTTACGGTACGCACGGTGAAATTCCGAAGATTGTCATGGCGCCAAGTACGGTTGAAGAAGCATTCTACGATACGATTGAAGCGTTTAACTTAGCAGAAGAATATCAGTGTCCAGTTATTATGCTAACGGATTTACAGCTTTCACTTGGGAAGCAATCAGTAGAACCGCTTGACTATAACCGCGTTGAAATTCGCCGCGGTAAGCTTCAGCAAGGAGAGCTAGAAGAGCTGGAAGAAAAACAGTACTACAAGCGCTACCGCGTAACAGAAGATGGCGTATCACCACGCGTCATTCCAGGAATGAAGCATGGAATTCATCACGTAACGGGAGTAGAACATGATGAGACAGGAAAGCCATCTGAATCTCCAGTAAACCGCGATGATCAAATGAATAAGCGTCTTCGTAAAACAAAAGGAATTCGTTTTAATATGCCAATTCATGTTCACTCTCATGAAAAAGAGTCTGATATTTTATTTGTTGGATTTAATTCGACGCGTGGAGTTATTGAAGAGGCAATGGAACGTTTGGAACAGGACGGTATAAAAGTAAATCACGCTCACATTCGTTTAATTCATCCTTTCCCAGCTGACGAACTGCTTCCTTACGTACAAGGAGCTAAAAAAGTAGTCGTCGTTGAAAACAATGCTACTGGACAGCTTGCTAATATTTTAAAAATGAATATCGCAAGTCATGATAAAATTCAAAGCGTATTGAAGTACGATGGAAATCCATTTCTTCCGCAAGAAGTATACGCAAAAAGTAAGGAGATGTTTGTGTTAAATGGCAACGTTTAAAGATTTTCGTAACAGTGTAAAACCTAACTGGTGTCCGGGGTGTGGAGATTTCTCCGTACAAGCAGCCATTCAACGCGCATCTGCTAACGTAGGTTTAGAACCTCATGAGCTTGCTGTTATTTCAGGTATTGGATGTTCTGGACGTATCTCTGGTTATATTAATTCATATGGTTTTCATGGTATTCACGGGCGTGCGCTTCCAATCGCTCAAGGTGTAAAAATGGCTAATCGTGACTTAACCGTTATCGCATCTGGCGGTGATGGAGATGGGTTCGCTATCGGTATGGGACACACGGTACATGCGATTCGCCGAAACATCGATGTAACGTATATCGTAATGGATAACCAAATCTATGGTTTAACAAAAGGACAAACATCTCCTCGCAGTGAAGTAGGATTCAAGACAAAAAGTACGCCTGAAGGATCAATCGAGTCGTCTTTATCTGTCATGGAGCTTGCGTTAACTTCTGGAGCAACGTTTGTGGCGCAAAGCTTTTCAACGAATTTAAAAGAGTTAACAAGCTTAATTGAACAAGGCATCCAGCATAAAGGTTTTTCTTTAATTAACGTATTTAGCCCGTGCGTAACGTATAACAAAGTGAACACGTACGATTGGTTTAAAGAAAACCTAACTAGTCTTAGCACAATTGAAGGTTATGATGCAAACAATCGTATGCAAGCTATGCAGACGTTAATGGAGCATAACGGCTTAGTAACAGGGCTTATTTATCAAAATGCGCATCAGCCGTCGTATCAGCAGCTTGTTCACGGTTATAGTGAAGAGCCGCTGTCAAAAGCAGACTTAGGTATGACTGAGGAAAAATTTGATGAGCTAGTAGCTGAATTTATGTAAAAGAGGCTGCAATAAAAGCAGTTTAGTAGAGGGGAAATCCGAACGGTGAACTGAGATTCTTGATGGAGAATCCAACTCGTTCGGATTTTTTCATAGTGATAGCGAACGTAGGTTTCATATAAGTGGTGCCTTCTGGCTGTTGAGTGGAGAGTAAGGTGAAGGCCCTTGCGGGAAAAGGGAAATAGGTGAGAACTCGCGGGAGCGGAAGCGACAAGGAAGCTCATCGGCTGCTCGCGGAAAGCGAAGTCTTGCACGGAAATCAACAGGGGTGGAATAAGCGATTTACATGAACTCTTTTATACCATTTGTTCGTCTCTAAAATAGATTAATTTAGTTATGTATCAATCTCTTTTTGTGATTTAATAAATGTTTCGAAAGTCGAATGAAATTTTAACGAAACAGGTATAGAAAATAGGTATATGATTGTGTTCGCTACTTGAAAGTTATATACTATGTTAATGTGATGAGTTTTATGCATAAGCATAAAGCTGTCACATTTTTTTGCGATTTACAGGTGCAACGTGACAATTGTCATGGCGAAAGGAGATTTTTTTATGAACGAAAAACAACGTTTAGAAAGCAACCAAGTTAATCCAGCGGACAAAAAATCCGAAAAGGATTACAGCAAATATTTTCAAACAGTATACATGCCACCTTCTTTAAAAGATGCGAAAAAACGAGGAAAAGAAGAAGTTTCCTATCACAATGATTTTGCAATCGATGAACAGTTTCACGGGATGGGACAAGGACGTAAGTTTTATATCCGTACGTACGGCTGTCAAATGAATGAGCACGATACAGAAGTAATGGCTGGTATTTTTCTAGGCCTTGGCTACGAGCCAACTGACTCTGTTGAAGATGCTCATGTTATTTTATTGAATACGTGTGCGATCCGTGAAAATGCGGAAAATAAAGTGTTTGGTGAATTAGGACACTTGAAGGCCTTAAAGCGCGAGCGCCCTGAGCTATTGATCGGCGTCTGCGGATGTATGTCTCAAGAAGAGTCAGTTGTAAATAAAATTTTACAAAAACATCAACACGTGGATATGATTTTTGGTACACACAACATTCACCGTTTGCCTCACATTTTAAACGAAGCATACTTAGCAAAAGAAATGGTGATTGAAGTATGGTCTAAAGAAGGGGACGTTATTGAAAACCTTCCAAGAGCACGTAAAGGCAGCGTCAAAGCATGGGTTAACATCATGTACGGCTGTGACAAGTTCTGTACGTACTGTATCGTTCCGTATACGCGAGGAAAAGAACGAAGCCGCCGTCCAGAAGACATTATCCAAGAAGTACGTCATTTAGCTGCTCAAGGCTACAAAGAAATTACGCTTTTAGGTCAAAATGTTAATGCATACGGAAAAGATTTTGAAGACATCACATACGGCTTAGGCGACTTAATGGACGAAATCCGTAAAATTGACGTTGCTCGTATCCGTTTTACAACAAGTCATCCTCGCGACTTTGATGACCGTTTAATTGAAGTTCTTGCTAAAGGCGGAAATCTTGTCGACCACATTCACTTGCCTGTTCAATCAGGAAGCAGCGATATCTTAAAAATTATGGCACGAAAATATTCTCGTGAACATTATTTAGAGCTTGTTCGTAAAATTAAAGAAGCCATTCCAACAGCATCATTAACAACTGATATTATTGTGGGTTTCCCAAATGAAACGGATGAGCAGTTTGAAGAAACAATGTCACTATATCGTGAGGTTGAATTCGATAGTGCTTATACATTTATCTATTCACCTCGTGAAGGTACGCCAGCTGCTAAGATGCAAGACAACGTACCAATGGAAGTGAAAAAAGAGCGCCTTCAGCGCTTAAATGCTCTTGTAAATGAAATTTCTGCAAAGAAATTGAAGGAATATGAAGGTAAAGTTGTCGAAGTATTAGTAGAAGGTGAAAGTAAAAATAATCCGGAAGTATTAGCAGGCTACACGGAAAAAAGTAAGCTTGTAAACTTCAAAGCACCTAAGTCAGTGATTGGGCAACTTGTAAAAGTAAAAGTTACAAAAGCCAAAACATGGACGCTAAACGGGGAAATGGTAGAAGAAACAGCAGAGGTGAAGTAATATGGCGCAGTATAACAAGAGTGACGTAATTAAACGTGCTCAAGAGCTGGCAAAAATGATTGCTGAAACGGAAGAAGTAGATTTCTTCAAGCGTGCCGAAGCTCAGCTTAACGAAAATCAAAAAGTGCGTGAAACCATTGCAAGCATTAAAAGTTTGCAAAAACAAGCTGTTAATTTCCAACATTATGGTAAAACAGAAGCGTTAAAACAAGTGGAGGCAAAAATCGATCGCTTACAGGAAGAGCTGGACGAACTGCCGATTATTCAGCAGTTTCAAGAGTCTCAAATAAACGTGAATGATTTGCTTCAACTTGTTGCTAACACTATTTCAAACACAGTAACGGATGAAATTATTGTGTCAACAGATGGTGATTTACTGCGCGGTGAAACAGGTTCACAGGTGCGAAACAGCCCTGGATCTAGCTGCTCATAAAGAAAAAATGCCTCAGCAATTTGCTGAGGCATTTTTTTGTGCATCTCATGGCATGAAAATTGGGCAGATTTTCTCTCTAATAATTGTCACGTTTTTCTATATCCTTGCATACAATGGAACATAGGTTTTTTATGCCTTAAACCTAGTTTCTTAAAAATAATGTGCAAACAAGTGAATGAGCCTGCATAGGATGAAATGAAGATAGTTTGAGGAGGGTATGCTCACATGTCACAACACTATAGAGAAATTATTACAAAAGCAGTCGTAGGTAAAGGTCGCAAGTTTACACAATCGTCTCATACGCTTGCACCGAAAAATCGACCAACAAGCATCTTAGGGTGCTGGGTGATTAACCATGAGTACAAAGCAAAGAAAAGCGGCAGCAATGTAGAAGTTGACGGCAGATATGATATTAACATCTGGTATTCGTACAATAATAATACAAAAACCGAAGTTTGGACGGAAACCGTATCATACAAAGATAATATTAAGCTGCGCTATAAAGACGAAGATTCGATTGGAGACGATTACGAAGTAATTGTTCGCGTGCTGCAGCAGCCAAATTGCCTAGAGTGCACAATTTCACCAAATGGCAATAAAACGATTGTTCAAGTAGAGAGAGAATTGTTGGCGGAAGTGATTGGCGAAACCAAGGTTTGTGTTGCAGTAAATCCGAAAGGCTGCGATGATGAAGACGAGTTTGATTTAGACGTAGATGACGATGAATTTGAAGATTTGGATCCTGATTTTATATTAGGGGACGATGAGTAACTAGGAAGAAGTTCTTCCTAGTTTTTTTATTTTTACTATTTTAAGAAAATTCTTATAAAAATAAAAAAATATATTGCTTTTTGTCGAATCCACAGTGTATAGTAAATCTAAAGAAAATAATGCATTAATTTTCAGAAAATTTAGTTATATCAGATAAGTATTTCTTGGGGGTTTACTATGAGCTTATTTCGTAAAAAATCAATTCAAACGTTAATTAGTGAAACCAACTCTAAAGGTGTTAAATTAAAAAAGGATTTAGGCGCTTTCGATTTAACAATGTTAGGAATTGGAGCTATTATCGGAACCGGAATTTTTGTATTAACGGGCGTAGCCGCCGCTGAACATGCCGGTCCAGCTTTAGTTATATCTTTCATTATGTCAGGACTTGCGTGTGTGTTTGCAGCTCTTTGTTATGCAGAGTTTGCCTCAACAGTTCCCGTTTCAGGAAGTGCATACACTTACAGTTATGCAACATTTGGTGAATTAATCGCTTGGATTTTAGGATGGGATCTTATCTTGGAATACGGTCTTGCTTCTTCTGCTGTAGCCAGCGGATGGTCCGGGTATTTCCAAGGATTATTAGCAGGGTTTGGCATACATTTTCCAAAAGCTTTAACGAGTGCATATAATCCTGCAAACGGCACGTATATTGATATTCCAGCAATTATGATCGTATTTTTAATCACATTACTTTTAACGCAAGGAGTAAAAAAATCTTCACGTTTTAATGCTATCATGGTTATTATTAAACTGGCTGTTGTACTCCTGTTTATCGGGGTAGGAGTTAGCTATGTTAAACCAGAAAACTGGACGCCGTTTATGCCGTTTGGTTTCTCGGGAGTAGCGACAGGAGCAGCAACTGTATTCTTCGCCTACATTGGGTTTGATGCTGTAGCAACAGCGGCCGAGGAAGTACGCAAGCCTCAGCGGGATATGCCAATTGGAATTATCGCATCTCTTGCGATTTGTACAGTCCTTTATATCGTCGTATCGCTTATCTTAACAGGAATCGTACCTTATACAGAATTAAATGTTAAAAACCCTGTAGCATTTGCTTTAAGCTACATTAACCAAGACTGGGTAGCAGGATTTATTTCATTAGGCGCAATTGTTGGTATTACAACGGTATTACTCGTTATGATGTATGGACAAACTCGTTTATTTTATGCGATCAGTCGAGATGGTCTATTGCCGAAGCCTTTTTCAAAAATCAGTGAGAAAAAACAAACGCCGGTAGTAAATACGTGGATTACATGTTTACTAGTATCCATCTTCTCTGGTTTAGTACCATTAGGAAGATTAGCAGAGTTAACAAACATCGGTACTCTTTTTGCTTTCATGACCGTATCAATTGGAATTTTATATTTACGTAAATCAAAACAAACTTCAGAATCGACTGGTTTCCGCGTACCGTTCGTGCCGGTGATTCCAATTTTAGCTTTTGTGTTCTGTTTATACTTAGCACTTCAGCTTCCAAAATTAACATGGATTAGTTTCGTAATTTGGCTTGTACTAGGGCTGGTGGTTTACTTCTTATACGGACGTAAGCATAGTCATTTGAACAGCAGTAAATAATGAAAAGCTTCGGACAAGCTTCTTCCTTCGTCCGAAGCTTTTTTATGTGTTTTATGAAAAGAAATTGAAGATTGTTCTATTTGAATAAATTAAGTTTAAGAAAGACTTATGTTATAATACGTGTAGCAAAAACGCACAACTAGATGTGGTATGGAGGAATAGTATGGCAGCGTATACGCCAATGATACAGCAATATTTGAGAATTAAGGCAGAGTATCAAGATGCCTTTTTGTTTTTTAGATTAGGTGATTTTTATGAAATGTTCTTTGAAGATGCTACGACAGCTTCTCAAGAACTTGAAATAACATTAACAAGCCGAGACGGAGGAGGACAAGAGAGAATTCCGATGTGCGGGGTTCCGTATCACTCTGCTCCTACGTATATCGAGCGTTTAATTGAAAAGGGATTTAAAGTAGCTATTTGTGAGCAAGTAGAAGACCCTAAGCATGCAAAAGGTGTTGTAAAGCGAGAAGTGGTACAGGTGATTTCACCCGGAACACTGATGAACGAACGCGGACTGCATGACAAGGAAAATAACTATATTTGTTCTGTTACTGCGTTCGAGGATCAAACGTTTGGTCTTGCTCTTTCTGATTTGTCTACAGGAGAAAACAGCGTAACGCTTGTTAGTTCGTTTCACGATATAGTCTCAGAGATTTATGCAAAAGAAGCAAAAGAAGTCGTTGTAAGCTCTGAATTTCCTGCTGACTTATTACAAACACTAAAAGAGCGCATGACGATTACCATTTCTTATGAGAATAGTACAGAGCAAGTAGAAGGACTAGATTATTTAGTAGAGTCGCTTCAGCAGCAAAAGCTTATCACAACGTTTGCGCGTATTCTTCAGTATTTAACTCGCACGCAGAAGCGTTCGCTTGAACACTTACAGCCCGTGCAGTTTTATCAAATCAATGAATATATGAAAATTGATTTGTTCTCTAAGCGAAACTTGGAGTTAACCGAAACGATTCGTTCAAAAGGAAAGAAAGGCTCGCTTCTATGGTTATTAGACCAGACCGTTACGGCAATGGGCGGCCGTTTATTAAAAAATTGGATTGACCGTCCGCTTTTAAAACAAGCGGATATTGATAATCGTTTGAATATGGTAGATGTCTTAATGAAACAGTTTTTTGAACGAGAAGAACTGCGTGAGTTGCTAAAAGACGTATATGATTTAGAACGCTTAGCTGGTCGAGTCGCTTTTGGTAATGTAAATGCTCGTGATTTAATTCAATTAAAAAAATCATTGCAAAATGTGCCTCATATCCAAGAGGTTGTGAATCGTTTGAATCATCCTTATGCGACAAAGCTTGTTGAAGACATTGATCCTTGTGAGCGATTAGCTAATCTTCTTGAAAGAGGATTAAAAGAGCACCCTCCTTTGTCAATTAAAGAAGGAGACATTATTAATGACGGCTATCATGAACAGCTTGATCAATACCGAGATGCAAGCCGAAACGGAAAAACGTGGATTGCGTCACTTGAACAGCAAGAGCGTGAGAAAACAGGGATTCGCTCACTGAAAATTGGTTATAATCGCGTGTTCGGCTATTATATAGAAGTAACGCGGGCAAATCTGCATCTTTTGCCTGAAGGAATGTATGAACGAAAACAGACGTTAACCAATGCAGAACGTTTTATTACTCCTGAGCTGAAAGAAAAAGAAGCGCTGATTTTAGAAGCGGAAGAGAAAATTGTAGAGCTGGAATATGAATTGTTTTTACAAATTCGTGAGGAAGTAAAAGCATATATCCCAAGGCTGCAAGAACTCGCTAAAAAAGTAAGTGAGCTTGACGTACTGCAGTGCTTTGCAAAAATCAGTGAAGAACGTCATTACACAAAGCCTATTTTTTCAAGTGAAGATATTTCGATTCAAAATGGACGCCATCCAGTAGTAGAAAAAGTAATGAATTCACAGGAATATGTGCCAAACGACTGTCAAATGACGGATGATAGTTCAATTTTACTGATTACAGGACCTAATATGTCTGGTAAAAGTACGTACATGCGTCAGGTCGCTTTAACGGCGATACTAGCTCAAATTGGCTGTTTTGTGCCAGCGGACGAAGCGGTTCTGCCGATTTTTGATCAAGTGTTTACACGTATCGGAGCAGCCGATGACTTAATTTCAGGGCAAAGTACGTTTATGGTCGAGATGCTAGAAACGAAAAATGCAGTGACAAATGCCACTCAGTCGAGTCTAATTCTGTTAGATGAAATTGGACGAGGCACGTCTACGTATGACGGAATGGCTCTTGCTCAAGCAATTATTGAATACGTTCATGAACATATTGGCTGTAAGACCCTATTTTCTACTCATTATCATGAATTAACCGTACTCGATGAGTCGCTTCCTGCGCTTAAAAATGTTCATGTAAGCGCGGTTGAAAAAAATGGAAAAGTCGTCTTTCTACACAAAATCAAAGATGGTGCCGCAGATAAAAGTTATGGTATTCACGTAGCGGAACTAGCGGAACTTCCAGATCCGCTTCTAGAGCGAGCTCGCGTCATCTTACACGACTTAGAACAATCTTCTGAGCGTGAACCTGTACGTCAGGCTCCAACAAGAGAAGAGATGACACAGCAAGTTCCACAAGAAGGTGCTTCTTTGGTTCAAGAAGAACGTGCAGATGGTAAAAAAGCAGATGAAGCCAATCAGCTTTCGTTCTTTGAAATAGAAAAGAAAAAAGAAAAGCCTGCGCTTTCGAAACGTGAAAAAGCAATTGTAGATCGTTTAAAAGAGCTGGATATTTTGGAAATGACGCCTTTAGACGCAATGAATGCGATGTATGAACTGCAAAAATCATTAAAGAAGAAATAGAGTGAGAGGAGTGAGTCTGTGGGTAAAATTGTGCAGCTTTCAGACGAACTTTCAAATAAAATTGCTGCCGGAGAGGTTGTTGAACGACCTGCTTCGGTGGTGAAAGAACTAGTCGAAAATGCTATTGATGCAAACAGTACAGTTATTGAAATTGAGCTAGAAGAAGCTGGGCTTTCAAAAATTCGTATATTGGATAATGGAGACGGCATTGCTTCTGAAGACTGCTTGACCGCTTTTAAAAGACATGCGACAAGTAAGATCAAAACAGAACAAGATTTATTTCGAATTCGAACGTTAGGATTTCGCGGTGAAGCTTTGCCAAGTATTGCTTCGGTTTCAATGCTTGAACTCAAAACGAGTACGGGAGAAGAAGCCGGCACTCATCTTAAACTTAGAGGCGGAGAAATCGTTCATCACGAATTAACGTCAAGCCGAAAAGGTACCGAACTTGTTATTGAAAACTTATTTTTCAATACACCTGCACGTTTAAAATATATGAAGACGGTAAACACGGAGCTTGGTAACGTAACGGATGTCGTCAATCGTCTTGCAATGTCTCATCCTGAAGTTTCAATTAGGCTGATGCATCAAGGAAGACAGCTTCTGTATACGAACGGAAGCGGAGATGTGCGCCAAGTGCTTGCCGCTATTTATGGAATGGCAGTAGCCAAAAAAATGATTCCGATTAACGTTCAGTCACTTGATTATGAAGTGAATGGTTACGTCGCTCTTCCTGAAATCACAAGAGCTTCTCGCAACTATATGTCCACCATTATTAACGGTCGGTTTGTTAAAAACTACGGGTTGTTAAAAGCGGTACAGCAGGGCTATCATACCCTTTTACCTATCGGTCGTTTTCCGATTGTGTTTTTAACCATTACAATGGACCCTTTATTAGTGGACGTGAATGTTCATCCAGCAAAATTAGAAGTACGGTTGAGTAAAGAAGCGGAGCTGTTTGAGCTTATTGAACAAGGAGTGAAAGCTGCTTTTAAAAAGCAGCAGTTAATTCCAGATGCTGTAGTGCCAACTAAGTCAAAAGCAGCTGTGCAGCCAACTGAGCAGCAGACCTTTACATTTGATCATCAGTCTAAACCGTCTGGCTATCAGCCGTCTAATACGGTTCGTGAGCCTAGCTTTAAGGAGGCCCCCCCTCGTGTAGACGAGATCATGCCGCCTGTTAAAACAGAGGTCATACGTCAAGATGAAGAACTCCAACCAACGTTTCGAGAAATAGAACAATATGAAGAATCGGTGGAAGAGAACGCTCCTATTCCAGAACCAAACCATTTAGCCAAAGAGCAGCCAGAATCCCGTGTTCCTGCGATGTACCCAATTGGCCAAATGCACGGAACGTATATTTTGGCACAAAATGAAAAAGGATTATTTATTATCGATCAGCACGCGGCGCAGGAGAGAATTAAGTACGAATATTTTAAGCGAAAGCTTGGAGAAGTAGATTCAGAAGTTCAAGAACTGCTTATGCCGCTTACGCTAGAGTTCTCGGGAAATGAAGCCTTGATTTTAGAAGAGTACAAAGACATGCTTGCTGAAGTAGGAGTCTTTTTAGAACCGTTTGGACAAAACTCCTATATAGTTCGTTCGCATCCGCAGTGGTTTCCAAAAGGAGAGGAACAGGAAACCATTGAAGAAATGATTCAGCAAATCTTTACGATGAAACGAGTCAATATCGAAAAGTTACGAGAAGAAGCGGCTATTATGATGAGCTGTAAAGGATCGATTAAAGCGAATCATCATTTGCGAAACGATGAGATTTTTGCTTTACTTGAGACGTTGAGAAAAACAACAGATCCATTTACGTGTCCGCACGGACGACCAATTATTATTCATCATTCGACGTATGAAATGGAAAAAATGTTTAAGCGAGTGATGTAGGCAATGCGGCTAGCTGCAGCTAGCCGTTTTGTTGAATAAATCATGGCCATTTGGATAAAATGGAATGATGTGAATGCCTATAGATGAAAGTAGTGTTGTTATGACGGGAGAGAAACCAAAACTTATTGTCATTATTGGACCAACTGCGGTTGGTAAAACAAAATTGAGCATTGAACTTGCCAAACAGTTAGACGGAGAAATTATTTCAGGTGATTCCATGCAAATTTATAAAGGGATGGATATCGGAACAGCAAAGGTATCAGAAGAAGAGATGCAGGGTATTCCCCATTACCTGATCGATATTAAGGAGCCGGATGAATCGTTTTCTGTGGCAGAATTTCAAGAGATTGTAAGAAAACAAATCGATGATATTCACGCTAGAGGAAAAATGCCGATGATTGTTGGAGGGACGGGTCTTTATATTCAATCCGTTATTTATGATTATCAGTTCACAGAAACTCCTAGTGATGAAAAAGTTCGTGAACGAATGGAAGTATTTATTAAAGCTCATGGCATTGATCCCCTGTATGAAAAGCTAAAAGAAATTGACCCGGACAGTGCAGCTGCTATCCATAAAAACAACCATCGCCGTGTAATTAGAGCGCTTGAAGTTTATGAAGTAACCGGCAAAAAATTCAGTGACTATACAAAAGAACAGTCGCAAGAGTTATTATATGACGTAAGCATTATTGGACTTACAATGGATAGAGACGTATTATATGAGAGAATTAATCACCGAGTCGATATGATGATGCAGGCTGGACTGCTTGATGAAGTCAAATCATTGTACGAAAGTGGTCTGCATGATGTACAATCAATTCAAGCTATCGGCTATAAAGAGCTGTATGCTTATTTTGAAGGACGCTGCACGCTCGAAGAAGCCGTTGAACAGTTGAAACAAAATTCACGCAGATATGCCAAGCGTCAGTTAACGTGGTTTCGAAATAAAATGCCTGTAAAATGGATAGAGATGGAAGTTGACAAATTTCCCGAAAAGTTTGCTGAAATTTTTACATATATTGCAGGAAAGCTGAAGAAAGAAGCGAATTAAGTAAACAGATAGAGAAACGAGGAGGCCGAATAATGAAACAATCAGTTAATATTCAAGACCAATTTTTAAATCAATTACGTAAAGAAAATATCTATGTGACGGTATTTCTTTTAAATGGTTTTCAATTAAGAGGACTAATTAAAGGATTTGATAACTTTACTGTGTTAATTGAATCTGAAGGAAAACAGCAGCTGATTTATAAACATGCGATTTCGACATTTGTACCAAATAAAAATATTACAGTAGAACTTGAATAGAGATTAAAGAGAAGCATCCGCATATTCGGATGCTTTTTTTATGCAAATAAAGGCTTAAAAAAGTTTCTTAACATTGTTTTTACTCATCGAACATAAACCTTATAATAGACGATTATTTCTTCGGTAATAAGAGATCATTGTCTTCGTATCGTTCATCGCATGCAGCTATGCGATACAGAGAAGTGGGATGAAACGAGAGGTGAACATGGTGGAGCAGCCGATAACTCTTAAAAATAATGGGCAAATTAATATCATTTTAAATAATGAAACAAAAAAGGAAAAATCGTATACGACATCAATTCCGCGTCCTGCCAAAAAAGCTGTCATAAATCATGAGCCGCTTCGGGAAATTGAACGAGAAATGAGCGGACTGGTTGGAATGGAAGAATTGAAAAAAATGATAAAAGAAATATATGCGTGGTTATATATTAACAAAAAAAGAGAGGAACAGGGCTTAAAAGCGGGAAAGCAGGCGCTGCATATGATGTTTAAAGGAAATCCAGGAACAGGGAAAACGACGGTAGCCCGCCTGCTAGGTAAATTATTTTTGAATATGAACATCTTGTCTAAAGGACATTTAATTGAAGCAGAGCGGGCTGATTTAGTTGGAGAATACATTGGCCATACCGCTCAGAAAACGAGAGATCTTGTAAAAAAAGCGCTTGGAGGTATTTTATTTATTGATGAGGCTTATTCCCTTGCAAGAGGGGGAGAAAAAGATTTTGGAAAAGAAGCGATTGATACATTGGTCAAACATATGGAAGATTCAAATGATAAGTTTGTATTGATTTTAGCTGGTTATCCAAGAGAAATGGAAAATTTTCTAAGTCTTAATCCAGGGCTGCGCTCTAGGTTTCCGTTTATTTTTGATTTTCCGGATTATGATGTAAATGAACTGATGGACATTGCCGGTCACATGATGAATGACAGGCAGTATCAGTTTAGTACAGAGGCCTATAAAAAGCTAAAAGATCATTTCATGGACGTGAAGTACAATCAGACGCCTAGGGATTTTAGTAACGGTCGATATGTGCGAAACATTATCGAACGTTCCATACGTACTCAATCCATGAGGCTTTTAGAAGAAGAAAGCTTTGAGCGCAACGAACTTCTAACTTTAACGTCAAGCGATATTCAGCTGTAGAAAAAAAGCCTTTCGTCACGAAAGGCTTTTTTTCTACATATTTGGTTGTCGAATCGTTTTGATCGGCAGGCGCCATTTGTAAATATATGAACACATCCGAAGACCTACAAGTAAGATAAATAACGTATAAAGTTCTATAGGCGTATTTGTAATATGCAGCCCTACGCTAAATCCTGCGATAATCGCCCATACCGCATAAATTTCATCTTTAAGAACAGTAGGCTTTCGGCGTGCTAATAAATCTCGGATAATCCCGCCGCCGCTTCCTGTTAAGACCGCAGCTACAATAACCGCGCTAAGCGGATGGTTCATATGAGTGGCATAAAGCGCTCCTTGAATCGCGAATGCTGCAAGGCCGATGGCGTCCGAAAAGTTTCCCCATCGCTTCCAATGTTTTAAGATATTGTTTGGAAATAAAAAAGTGGCAGTGATAGATAATAAAGCAATCTGAAAAAAGAGTCCTTGTTCCCAAAGGGCAGACACGGGTACACCGATAAGCAGGTTTCGAATGGCTCCTCCGCCAAAAGCCGTTACGATTCCCAATATGTAAACGCCTAAAATATCATATTCCTCTTCCATGGCAATGAAAGCTCCGCTGATTGCAAAAGCAATCGTTCCAATAATGCTAAGTACGTCCCAAGTCATGATGCTATCCCCTTTATTCTGTTTTCACCAAGTAGCGACTATTATTTTAAAATCAGGCAGCCTGATTCAAATTTCGATAAGTAAACCAACTCAAATTGTATACAGAATTTCGTGATATTTCAATGTTTTTTTAATCATCATTTTATAGATTTTAAAAAGGGTGTTAAACTAGTAAAAGACAATGTATTCTGTCTCTTTTGCAAAGATGGAGAAATGGGCATTTTTTTGATATGATATGAATGATTTGTCAATTTAATAGTAAGGGAAGGAAAAATCTTTGACAGCAGAAATGAATACTGAACTTGAACGCGTAATTTTAGTCGGATGTCAGCTTCATGACGATGACGAACGTTTTGAATATTCAATGGATGAGCTAGCATCTTTAACTGAGACTGCAAAAGGCGAAGTGCTGGTAAGGTTAACGCAAAAGCGCGATCGCATTCATCCAGCTACTTATATTGGAAAAGGGAAAGTAGAAGAACTTGTGGCTCTTGAAGAAGAGTTAGAGCCTGATTTAATTGTATTTAATGATGAATTGTCACCGAGTCAAATCCGCAATTTGTCAGCAGGGTTATCTGCGCGTGTTATTGACCGTACGCAGCTGATTTTGGATATCTTCGCACAGCGTGCTCAAACGCGAGAAGGAAAAATGCAGGTGGAACTTGCTCAATTAAATTATCTGCTACCTAGGTTAGTAGGACAAGGTACCGCTTTGTCACGTCTTGGAGGCGGAATTGGAACAAGAGGTCCTGGTGAAACGAAACTTGAAAGTGACCGCAGACATATTCGCCGTAAAATTGATGAAATTAAGCGTCAGCTAAAGACAGTGGTAAGTCACCGCGAACGTTATCGAGAAAGACGTAAGCGTAATCATGTCTATCAAATTGCAATTGTGGGCTATACGAACGCTGGTAAATCGACGATCTTTAACCGCTTAACAGAGGCGGGTATTTTTGAAGAAAATCAGCTGTTTGCAACTCTTGATCCAACGACAAGACAGTATACGCTTCCGTCAGGACTAACGGCTCTGTTAACGGATACGGTTGGATTTATTCAAGATCTTCCAACAACGTTAGTAGCCGCGTTCCGTTCAACACTTGAAGAAGTAACCGAAGCTGACCTTGTTCTGCACGTGGTAGATTCATCTAATCCAGATTACAACAACCACGAAAAAACAGTGCATCGCTTACTAGAAGAGCTGAACGTAACGGACATTCCGATGCTGACAGTTTACAATAAAGAAGATATGCAGCATGAACTATTTGTCCCATCCGCTTCGACATCTTTATCAATGAGCGCTTTTAAAGCTGCTGATTTAGTGAAGCTTGGGGAAAGAATTCAAGAAGAAATGAAAAAAGAAATGGCATTTTTTCATGTGCTGCTGCCGGCTTATGAAGGGAAAATGCTCGCTGAACTCAAAACGGTCTCTATTCTTGAGTCGTTAAAATTCAATGAAGAAACTGAGAAGTATCAGTGCAAAGGGTATATCGCAAAAGAGCATCCCCTTTACAAAAAGCTACAAACGCTTGAAGAAAGTTGAGGAACAAAGAAATGATGTTTGATCAGTTAAAAAACGGGGCACGCATTCGGGAACTTGCTGCAAAAGTAGAAAAACAAATTAAGCCCGTACATGAGAAAATTGACGAGCGCATTGAAGCAAATCAATTTCGGGTGCTGCAAAGCTTTCAGCAAAATCGAGTGAGTGATTCACATTTTAATCCGACAACGGGGTATGGATATGACGATCTAGGCCGCGATACGTTGGAGAAAGTATACGCGGATGTTTTTGGAACAGAAGCTTGCCTGGTGCGTCCGCAAATTATTTCAGGTACGCACGCAATTGGCATTTCGCTGTTTGGTGTACTGCGTCCTGGAGATGAACTATTATATATAACTGGAAAGCCTTATGACACTCTTGAAGAAATTGTTGGTATACGAGGAAGTGGCGTAGGCTCTTTAAAAGAATATAATATTAGCTATAAATCAGTAGATTTAACAGCGCAAGGTCAAGTGGATTTTGAAGAAGTGAAAGCGTCTATTCATGAGCACACAAAGATGATAGGCATTCAGCGCTCAAAAGGTTACGGCATTCGTCCTTCTTTTACAGTCGCGCAAATAAAAGAAATGATTTCTTTTGTAAAGAGTATTAAGCCTGACGTTATAGTATTTGTCGATAACTGCTACGGTGAATTTGTAGAAACAATCGAGCCAACGCATGTAGGAGCAGATTTGATGGCGGGGTCGCTTATTAAGAACCCTGGTGGAGGTCTTGCTAAAATCGGCGGCTATATTGCAGGACGAAAAGACCTAGTGGAAGCTTGTTCATACCGAATGACAACTCCTGGAATCGGTGCAGAAGCTGGAGCGACGCTGTATAGCTTGCAAGAAATGTATCAAGGTTTCTTTTTGGCTCCGCATGTAGTCGGTCAAGCATTAAAAGGAGCGGTTTTCTCATCCGCTATGTTCGAAGAGCTAGGGATGCAAAGTGAACCGAAGTGGAACAGTGAACGAACGGATTTAATTCAATCCGTGCAGTTCGATGACCGCGATAAAATGGTTTCTTTTTGTCAGGCTATTCAATTTGCTTCGCCAATTAATTCACACGTAACGGCCTATCCTGCTTATATGCCAGGGTACGAAGATGATGTGATTATGGCAGCTGGAACGTTTATACAAGGAGCAAGCCTTGAGCTGACGGCAGATGGACCTATCAGGCCTCCTTATGTCGCTTACGTGCAGGGCGGGTTAACGTATGCTCACGTAAAAGTAGCAATATGCATGGCAGTAGATCAAATGCTGACGAAAGAACTTTTATAAAATATAAGATAGAAAGACTATTTTCTCCCCGCTAAGAAAGAAAAGATAGGCTTATAAAAATAAACGAAGCGCTATTTATTTGTATAGAAGAAATGTTCAGAAAAATTTATGTTAGAATTACTAACATTCGGTTGACAGGTGAACTAACATAGCATACAATGTAAATAGTTAATCCAAAGGAGGAACTGAAATGAGTGACAACATTCGAAGAAATACGCCACTTTTCCCAATTGGAATTGTGATGCAGTTAACTGAGTTGTCGGCTCGCCAAATTCGCTACTATGAAGAACATGAATTAGTTGCACCAGTAAGAACAGAGGGAAATCGACGATTATTCTCATTTAACGATGTTGATAAGCTGCTTGAAATCCGTGATCTTATTGAACAAGGTGTAAACTTAGCAGGTGTAAAACAGCTGTTTCATCTTCAAAAGGAGCAAAAAGGGCATAAGCAAGAAGAAAAAGTTGTGGCAGCAACAGCAAAGCCAGAATTAACGGACGATGAATTGCGAAAAATGCTTCGTGCAGAACTTATGCAAGCAGGCCGTTTTAATCGAGCAACTTTAAATCAAGGAGATATGTCCAGGTTCTTTCATTAATAAAGTTATCAATATTTATGCCGTTCGTATATGAGGGGTATAGATTATAAATATTATATAGAGATTTAGGGGAGGATCACACGATGGCAAAGTACACAAAAGAAGATATTTTCCGCAAAGTTCAAGAAGAGAATGTAAAGTATATTCGTCTTCAGTTCACTGACATTTTAGGAACAATTAAAAACGTTGAAATTCCAGTAAGTCAATTAGAAAAAGCGTTAGACAACAAAATGATGTTTGACGGTTCTTCTATTGAAGGGTTTGTACGTATTGAAGAATCAGATATGTACCTATTCCCGGACATTGATACATTTGTTATTTTCCCTTGGACATCTGAAAAAGGTAAAGTAGCACGTTTTATTTGTGACATCTACAATGCAGATAGAACTCCGTTTGATGGCGATCCACGTAATAACTTAAAACGTGTGTTAAAAGAGATGGAAGAGTTAGGATTTACTGATTTTAACCTTGGACCTGAGCCAGAGTTCTTCTTATTCAAATTAGACGAAAAAGGCGAACCTACATTAGAATTAAATGATAAAGGTGGCTACTTCGACTTAGCGCCAACTGACCTTGGTGAAAACTGCCGTCGTGACATCGTATTAGAGCTTGAAGAAATGGGCTTTGAAATTGAAGCATCTCACCATGAGGTAGCTCCTGGACAACACGAGATTGACTTCAAATATGCTGCTGCATTAAAAGCTTGTGATGATATCCAAACGTTCAAACTTGTTGTAAAAACAATTGCACGTAAACATGGCTTACATGCTACATTTATGCCAAAACCATTATTTGGTGTGAATGGTTCAGGTATGCACTGTAACGTTTCATTATTTAAAGATGGTCAAAACGCATTTTATGATGAAAACGGTAATCTAGAGCTAAGTGATACTGCTCGTCAATTTATCGCAGGTATCATCAAGCACGCACACAGCTTTACAGCAGTAACAAATCCTACTGTAAACTCTTATAAGCGTCTAGTGCCTGGATATGAGGCTCCTTGTTATGTTGCATGGTCTGCTCGTAACCGTAGCCCATTAATTCGTATCCCAGCTTCTCGCGGCGTAGGAACTCGTGTTGAGGTACGTAGCGTAGACCCAGCTGCTAATCCATATTTAGCAATGGCTGTTCTATTAAAAGCTGGTTTAGATGGAATCAAGAACAACCTTGAAGCTCCAAAACCTATCGATCGTAATATCTATGTAATGACAAAAGAAGAGCGTGTTGAAGAAGGTATCGTAGATTTACCTGCAACATTAGCTCAAGCTTTAGATAGCTTCCAATCAAACGAAGTTATGGTTTCTGCATTAGGTGAACACTTAGCAGAGCACTTCGTTGAAGCGAAAGAAATCGAATGGGATATGTTCCGTACACAAGTTCATCCTTGGGAACGTGACCAATACATGAGCCAATATTAATTCTTAAAAGTCCGAGAGATCGTTTATACGTTCTCTCGGACTTTTTTGTTTTCAAAATGAATAACATTGCGCATATTAAATATTGAACTAAACTGTTCATAAAACAAGTATAGCTGCCTGTCGTACAATTTACGGGAGGCTTTTTATTGTTTTGTTAGATACAGGAAATAATTTGGTTATATGAATTAAAAAGGATAAGCTTTTTGTCTCATTGAATCTATATGTAAAAGTAGTGTATAACAGATGGAGAGATTGTTTATGTGTTCACTCTGCACTTCAGTATAACTTCAGAGAATTTTCAGCCAGTCGTAGTATCATTAGAAAATACTGTTGGAGAGGAATGGAATGAAAATGCAAGAAGGAAATTTTTTCAAAGGTTTAGTAATAGGCATATTAATAAGCATTCCAATTTGGATTATTCTCATTGTTATAGGCGTTCTGCTTTTTAAATAGGTCTTAACGTTATAAATAATAGACCCTCTTGATCTATACTTTAATCAACCAGAATAGAATCTGGACCAAAAATATGTTAGGGGGGAGAGAAGATCCGCACGATGAATTGTGCGGATTTTTTTATTGGTAGGGTGAACGTAGATTTCATCTATTTAGTTGCTTCTAGCAGTTGATTGGAGGGAAAGGCGAAGACTCCTGCGGGAAAAGCGGAATAGGTGAGACCCCGCAGGAGCGCACGCGACGAGGAGGCTCACCAGCCGCCCGCGAAAAGCGAAGCCTTGCACGGAAATCAACAGCGATGTAACAAGCCATCCATACTAGCGCATTTATCCCATTTGTTCGTTTTTAGGTTGAAGTGATTTCGTTATGTCTCAATCTCCTTTTTTGGTAATTTTTCACTAAGTAGGCTAGTATACGTAGCACTTTTTTCCCCCATGCATATGTTAAAAATAAGGAGGGACAAGTAATATGAAAAAAATCTATCTTGATGCAGGACATGGTGGGGCAGATGCAGGAGCGGTTGGAGCAAACGGACTGTATGAAAAAAACTTAGTTTTAAAAATCCAACAATATTTAATAAGCTATTTAAATAGCACGTACAGTGATTTTACAATTAAAACCACTCGTACCACAGATGTTTTTTTATCGTTATCTCAGCGCGCTTCTCAAGCTAATTCGTGGGGCGCAGATGCATTTATGTCTATTCACGTAAATGCCGGTGGAGGAACAGGGTACGAAGATTATGTTTATAGAAGCGCTAGCAATGCCAGTAAAACGTTTCAATCGATTGTCCACGGCCAAGTACAGCCAGCGCTGCTGTCGTATAATCATCCGAATCGCGGTCGAAAATCAGCCAATTACGCGGTGCTTCGCTTAACAAATATGCCTGCAGTACTAACTGAAATAGCTTTTATTGATAACAGTACAGATGCAGCACTTCTTCAAAATGAAGCTTTTTTAAAAAGCATGGGTGAATCGTATGCAAAAGGAATTGCCGTATATTTAAATTTACCTCGTCGTGCAGTTCCAAACCCAAATCCAACACCAACTCCGAATCCATCGCCTTCTGAACCGGGTACAAAAACGTATACGATCAAGCAAGGAGATACGCTTTACAGTATTGCACAGAAGTACAAAATAACAGTACAGGCGCTTCAAGAAGCGAATACAGGGCTTTCTGATCCGTTAACACTGCAGGTTGGAAAAACAATCGTTATTCCTTCAGGAACTTCACCAACACCATCTCCAACACCACCTTCTGAACAATATCCACTTCCTAATGGAATTTTAAAACAAGGCGATTCTGGAGAAGCTGTGAAACAGCTTCAAAGAGCATTAAACGCGGTTAATTTTAAAGTAGGGTCAGTAGACGGAATATATGGAGTTCAAACGAAAGATGCAGTCAGACGTTTTCAGCTTGTGTATCTTCCTTATGATGTAGATGGCATTTATGGTCCTCAAACGAAAAACAAGCTAGCAGCCGTTTTAAAAGCAAAAAGTTAAAGCAAAAAGGTCTTCTGTAAGCGGGCAGAAGGCCTTTTGTTTTTCTGTTAAAAGCGCCTTAAGCACTATTTTATGGTTTACGTAAAATAATGCTTTACAAACCATTTGTACGGGAGTATATTATCTAAGAACAAAGGATAGCTATGAAAGAAACATGTTATCGATCATACTCTTTAACCGAAAATTATATTGACCTGTTATCGCTTAATTCGTCAGAAGTGGGGGACCCAAATTTGTGCATTGTCACTTGGGGTGAATCCTTTTAAAAGGTAGGGCTACTCTCATAGCCCGAATCCGACAGCTAACCCCATAAGCGTTTTGGAGAGGAGGTTTAAGCTGTGTAAAAACGCTGAGAACCCTTAGTGTTTTTTTTGTGCGCTTTTTTAACATAAAAAGGTATTTTTAAGGAATAATATCACTTATTCATGAACTTGTAACGGAGCTTAGCAACGGACGGTCGATAGTAGCTAAGCAATCATCGGAGGGAAATTACGTGAACTATTCAGTTCTCAAAAGATTATTGATTGGAAAGCCGCTTAAAACAAAAGAGTTAGGCGATCAAAAGCTTAGTAAGCTTAAAGCACTGGCTATTTTATCGTCAGATGCTTTATCTTCAGTAGCTTATGGAACAGAACAAATTTTGATTGTACTTGCAACAGTAGGCGTCCTTGCTTATTGGTATTCAATTCCAATTGCGATTGGGGTATTGGTGCTGCTGACGGCTTTAATTCTTTCATACCGTCAAATTATTTATGCGTATCCGCAAGGCGGAGGAGCTTATATTGTTTCCAAAACCAATTTAGGAGAAAATCCTGGGCTTATCGCTGGAGGATCACTGTTGGTGGATTATATTTTAACAGTTGCTGTGAGTGTTTCAGCAGGAACCGATGCTTTAACTTCGGCTTTTCCAACGCTGCATCATTACAATGTAGTAATTGCGTGTTTGCTGGTGATTTTTATTACAGTCTTAAATTTACGCGGGGTAACAGAATCCGCTTCTGTATTAGCTTATCCGGTTTATTTATTTGTTATTGCTCTTATTTTGTTAATAGCGGTAGGCTTTTTTAAAATAGCGACAGGTCAAGTTTCACCTGAGCTTCATCCATCTCTCGGTACAGTAGTGCCAGGTATTAGTTTGTTTTTATTATTAAAAGCTTTTTCATCAGGCTGTTCGGCATTGACAGGTGTAGAAGCTATTTCAAATGCAGTGCCTAACTTTAAAGAGCCAGGTGCAAAAAATGCGGTTCATACATTAATGCTGATGGGCGGTATTTTAGCCGTTTTATTTTCTGGCATCACGTTTTTAGCTTATTGGCTTGGCATTTCTCCAAAAGCAGATGAAACGGTTGTATCACAAATTGCATCGAGTGTGTTTGGACGAAATGGATTTTATTATTTTATTCAAGGTACAACAGCTCTAATTCTAGTGCTAGCGGCGAATACGGGCTTTTCAGCGTTCCCTTTGCTGGCTGTGAACTTATCGTCTGATAAATACATGCCAAGAATGTTTCAAATTCGTGGCGATCGACTAGGCTATTCAAATGGAATTGTGACCCTTGGAATTGCTTCTATTGTCTTAATCGTAGCTTTTAAAGGAGCGACTGAACAATTAATTCCTCTTTATGCAGTCGGGGTGTTTATTCCATTTACGCTTTCTCAAACAGGAATGATTGTCAAATGGCTTAGAGAAAAGCCGGCCGGCTGGCAAGGGAAGCTAACCATTAACTTAATTGGTGCCCTCATTACTTTAACGGTGCTAATCATTTTGTTTACAACGAAGTTTTCACAAGTATGGTCCGTGCTCATTTTCTTGCCGGTTATTGTCTATATTTTTCATCGCATTCATACGCATTATGAAGCGGTAGGAGAACAGCTTCGCATTAAGCAAGGAGAAAAGATTGGAAAGCTTGAAGGAAGTGTGGTCATTGTTCCTGTAGCAGGAATGACAAAGGTAGTAGAAAATTCATTAAATTATGCAAGAACGATTGGTGATACCGTTATTGCAGTGCATGTGGCCTTTGATCGAGAAAGCGAAAAGAGAATGGAAGAGAAGTGGGAGAAGTGGCAGCCCGATATTCGTATTGTTACGTTTCATTCTCAATACCGCAGCTTAGTGCGGCCGCTGTTTCGATTCATCGATATGGCTGAGGAAAAAGCGCGGGAAAACAATATGGCTATTACGGTCGTTATTCCGCAATTCATTACGAAAAAAAGCTGGCAAAATATCCTTCACAATCAGTCCAGCCTACTGTTAAAAGCACATTTGCTTTACCGTAAAAACGTAATCGTTACAACTGTACCGTATCGTTTTAAAAAATAATGAAACATGACTAAAAACCTCCAACTTAGATGTTGGAGGTTTTTAATTTTTAAATTCACATACACTAACCGTAATCGAATCTCATCAAAGGCGCAAACGGAGGGATTGTATGAGTGAATTAATTAAATTGTTGCGAAAAGGAAATAAATCGGCCATGATGGCCGCTATAGTGAATACCATTATTTCCATTATTAAAGGGATTGCATTCGCTTTAACAGGGAATGTAGCAATGTTTGCTGAAACGATGCACAGCTTAGGAGATGCAGCTAATCAGTTTTTTGTCTTTATAGGTTCGGCATTAAGTAAAAAAGCCCCGACCAAACGATTTCCAAATGGTTTCGGCCGATTGGTTAATCTTGTTCTATTAGGAGCGGTTCTTGTAGTAGGGATTATGGCGTTTGAAACGATTAAAGAAGGATATCACCATATTCTTCATCCAACGAAGTCTTCAGGCTTTATTTTAAATATTGCAGTACTTGGCATCTCGGTATTGCTTGAGATGTTTGTCTTATTTAAGGCAATGAAAGAAATTTTGCACGATGTCGGAATGAATACCGCAGAGGTCAATGTTTTTACGCACAGCTTTGTTCATTTAAAGAAAGCAAAGCCAGCAACCAAGCTGGTCTTTATGGAAGATCTGGTAGCTACTGGAGGAGGCGTATTGGCGTTAATAGCCGTTTTCATTTCACGGTTTACACCCTTTCACCAAGCTGAAGGAATTGCTTCTATTTTAATTGGGCTTATGATGTTTTTTGTAGTAGGACGAGTATTTTTAGATAATGCTGCTGGAGCCCTTGGTGAAGCAGATAAAGAAATGGAAATAAAAATTGGCGCGATTGTCATGCAAGATGTACAAGTGCGTGATATTCAAACGTTAATGGTGATGAAAGAAGGAGAAGAGCTTCACGTTGAATTAAAAGTAGAAATTGATCCTTCTTTAACAGTGGCAGAAGCTGATGATATTAAAGATCGTCTGGAAAATCGTATTTTACAGGAAAAAGGAGTAACGGATGTCATTATTGAATTTGATGAAGATAATGGAATTCCGGACTGGGCGCCAAGTGATTTACAGCTTCAAAAAGAATAAAAACAAGGAAGAAAACAACTGTTTTCTTCCTTGTTTTTTTAGCTATATACTTTTTCACGTACGTTTGGAGAATCTGTTGAAGCTTTCGAGAAGTTAATGGTTTCACGTACAACGTAAATAGGTCTATTTTTACTTTCATCGTAAATTCTTGCGATGTATTGTCCGACTAGACCTAAACCAAGTAGCTGAATACCGCTAAAGAAGGTGATAGCTACCATAATAGAAGTCCAGCCAGGCTGAATATTTTTACCTATCAGCCAAACAACAATCGAATAACTTAACACTAAAAGTGATACAAAAACCGATAATAAGCCAATAACCATTACTAGACGCAAAGGCTTCGTTGAAAACCCAATAATTCCATCTGAAGCAAACTTGATCATCTTTTTTAAAGGATATTTTGTTTCACCAGCAAAGCGTTCATCACGCTCATATTCTACATATGTTTGCCTGAAGCCAATCCAAGACATCATTCCTCGTACAAAACGATTGCGTTCAGTCATTTTTTTGAATACATCCGCTACTTTTCGGTCGATAATACGAAAATCTCCCGTGTCTTTAGGGATTTCGATATCGGACATATAATTTAAAAAGCGATAAAAATATTTAGCCGTGGCTAATTTAAAAAAGGTCTCTCCGCTTCGTTTCTTGCGCTTTGCATATACAATTTCATAGCCTTGCTGCCATTTAGCAATTAATTCGGGAATCATTTCCGGCGGATCTTGTAAGTCCGCATCAATAATAACGATAGCATCACCCTGAGCATAATCAATGCCTGCTGTTACGGCAGTTTGGTGCCCGAAATTACGAGCAAAATCAATAACTTTTACGTTAGAATCCATAGCCGCTACGTCTTTCAAGATTTCAATTGTTCGGTCGGTGCTGCCGTCATTGACGAAAATGAATTCATAGTTAATGTGGTTTTTATGCATGACCGAAAGCAAGCGATTGTAGCATTCATTAGCTACTTCTTCTTCAAAATACATAGGTACCACGATTGAAATTAGTTCTTTCATGCTTTACCTCCTATCGAGCGATGGTTTGTGTGCTTAAACGTCCATATTTTATTAAGGAAAAAATTGATAAACATTCCTATACAAGTAGACAACAGTTGTCCGATTATTGGATTAGCAGGTGTATAGTGTACAAGAAGGAATAAGCAGCTTGTATTAATTGCTAAAGTAATAAGGTTTACGATGAAAAATTGAGCTAACATCCATTTATGTACAGTTGCTTGAAACACCCACGATTTGTTCCAATAGTAGCTGTTTATAACGCCAATAAAATAAGATAGTACGTTAGCCAATATATAATTCATATCAAAATGAATGAGTGCTAAGTAACTGATAATAGTGAGCAGGGTATTCATTATACCTACAAAACCGAATTTCAGGAATTTTATCACGGTTGTATAATCCCTTCCATTTAATTTATCTCTTCACATTTTGTCTTGGGCTTATTTTTAGTAAATCGTACTATTAAATAGGATAGAATCACTGAAATACCAAATCCTTCGAGCAGCATAAAGCTTGGAAAAATAAAGAATCGATAGCGAGTTTGAATTTCAATAAGCAAGTGAATAAGAACGTATCCTATGATTAGTAATAAAAACAGTGTATATGGATATTTATCCTGCTTCCTCACGAATAAACATATAAGGCCAATAATGGAAAGAATAGTAGTTGAAACGTAAATGATTCTTTCATAACTTTGAGCAGCACTAATTAATTTCTCTTTATTAAAAGGTACATCTTCTTGAGGAGTTAATGAAATGCTCCAAAATGTAGATGCATCCGTTCCTCCCCACATATTTAGGAATTTAATGTGAAAGAGATCTAAAAGCTGCTCTTTATCTGCTACCCGTTCTTTAATTACCTCTTTTTCTGCTTCAGCTCGTTTTTCTCCAATTGGCATACCCATAAAACGACTAGCATCCTCTGAAGAATAAGAACCGCTTGTTTCGTAATTAAAGCCAATGACAAATTTCCATAAAGGATCTCTGTTACTTAAAGGATATTTAGAAATGCCGCTGGCTACAAAAGAATAGTTGATTAGCGCATTTGCAATAAAAAAAGTAGCCAGTATGCCTACGAGGTTTTTTCCTATTTTCTTTCGACGAGCTTTTAATTCAGCAGCATCCTTCGTTTTAATGTAAGGTTGAAGAATTTGCAAGATGAAATAAATGAAAACAGCAACGATAATAATGGGTCCTAGAGGGCGCATTAAATTTCCTAACGACAATAGCAGGCCAATATAAAGCCAGCTAAACTTGTTATGAGCAAATCTTTTTATAATAAGGTAAAAAGCTGCATAAAATAAAAAAGTAGCTAAATGCTGGTTAGTTAACACTGAGCTATAGAGAATGTTCGGAATGTAGAACGCATATAGAAAAGCTGCCATTCTCCCAGCAAGTTCATTAAATACTTTCGCGCCAATTAAATAAATAAAAATAACGGTGCCAGTGGAATAAAAAATATTTAACAATTTTAATATAAAAATATTATCTCCAAAACAGCGAATAATAACAGATTCATAGAATGAAAAGCCTAGCTGATATACCCATGTAGTAAAATAAACGCTTTGGTTAAATTCATAATTTCCTTTTGCGATATTACGCGCGGCATCTAACATGACAAGAAAGTCAGATTTTACAGGCGTTTGAACAGAAAGCATCCATGCTAGTCGAATACCTAAGGTCAAAACGATCAGTGAAATAAAAAAAACAGTTTTGTTCATGTATCTACTTGCAATTGCTATTAGAAAAATGACAAGGAAAGTGATAAAGATTCCTTCAATAATAAATGAATTACTTAAAGCCAAGCCCTTTAATTCCAATGAATTTGTCATCGCATTATAACTGCCCCATAGAGACCATGTAAGAATAATGACACATAAAAAGATCAGGCTTTTGGATAAAAATGAGTTAAGCATATTACCTCCTGCAAATTATTTCAAAGATAAGGTACAAAATTCCTACCCTATGATACCATATTTTATTATTTTGTATATATTTTTCTTATAGAGTATAATGTTAGATTGTTCTGAAATTACGACAGCGGCATAACGTTTGATAAAAGGGTAAGCCGAGTAGGAAAACGATTTTGTAATAGAAAAAGCTGTTTGCATCCATACGTATGCGAACAGCTTTTATGTTTTAAACCGATCTTTTAATAAATTCCATAGGGAACTCACTCCGAGACTAATGCTGATCAGAATTCCTGACAGAGCTACTATTAAAGCGATATATTCAAAGATAGAAAACTGCTTCATGCTATCCCAATTGATGTTTCCCTTTAGTTTGCTAATAACTAAATTCATTCCGTAAATACCGGAAAGAACCGTATAAATCGTTAAAATTAATAATAAGTAATTGTGACGTTTGGCTGCGATTTTCTCTTGATTTTGGTACAAAGTACCAAGGGTTTCTTTGACTTCTTGATAAAGAGAATTGATATGAAAGATTTTTTTAAAGAGCTCAGAAAACTCTTGACCTTCTGTGCGAGAGCTAATTTCTAAAAATAAATATTTACCTGAAAACACGGTAATAGAGCGGATTAGTCGTTCAATGCCCTCTGAATTTTTATGAAACGTGAGCTGCGAATATTCATAAGATAATTTTAGCAACACGATTTTATAGAAAAAATGTAAAAATAAATTATAGTAATGCTGGCCAAATAGATGATTCATCAAAAGTTGATCCGTTTTAGAATCTGTCGATTTAGAAATACACGAAAACACATGGTCTGTTATGACGTAATAGGTTTCAGGAGCCCATCTTTCATACACGTGTTTGGTATTATACGTTTTAATATACTCATGGTTGTGTGCAGAAATAAACGCTTTCCCGTCAGGCGTATAGCTATTTAGCTGCCCAGTACGAAATAAAGTTGTGGAATTAATTTCTTGCTCTTGATTTACCGTTACATAACTTAACACAAACATCCGTTCATCGATAAAATAAGGAAGGCTCCCAACGTGCTGTTCACGCGTGGCTTCTTTCTTGATGTGTTCGTTCAAAAATGGCGCAAGCTGTGAAAAAATATAATCTTGCACTTTGCTATAGCGATGATGTTCATAGGTAATGGTGGATCCATGCTCTTCAGCAAGCTTCGGTTCTAGTACACGAAAATGATTCATGAATTCTAAAATATCATCATAGGTGTAATGATTATGGCTCATCTCAGTGCGAATGGTCATGACGCCAATTTCAAAAGGACATAAAAAAACATCCACAGACAGCACGTTGCTAGATACGGTGGTGGAGGAAGTGTGTAACGTAATAGTATGGTCTATTTTTTTGGAAAATCGAAGCAACCCTTCTTTTTCGCACGAGTCAGGGAATAGAATGCATTCAATGTAAGGAAGAAAATATTGATCCAGGCTATCATGAGATACGTAATACTGTTCTCCGTAGTATTCTTTTTCTAAATGTTTTTTTTGAATGGAAAAAAATTCGAACAAATTTTCTTTTAGTGCATGAACAAGCTGCTCTTTATTTTTTCGGTCAAAGGAAAAAGGAAAAAGAAACATGTTCATTGCTTTGGTAGGTACAATGGTTTGAAATGGTTCTGTTTTCCTTGGTGTATTGGTCATAAACTACATCCTTCTTATGGTCGGTTGTATTTCCTTGTAAGAGTCGAGGAAATGCAGATAGAAAGTAAAAGGTGAAACAAGCTTTACAAAAACCGTTCTACCTGCCTGCGGTGATTCAACGTATCATTTATAATATGCCAATTTTTTTAGAAAACAAACGTAAAAAAACCAACTAACATCATGATTAGTTGGTTTTACATACAGTGTCTGATTAGTGAATCGTGCGATATACACCAGTTACTTTTCCTAAAATCGTTACGTGGCGAAGAATAATAGGCGCCATCGTTGAATTTTCAGGCTGTAAACGAACGAAATTTTCTTCTTTAAAGAAACGTTTTACCGTTGCTTCGTTGTCCTCGGTCATAGCGACCACAATATCTCCATTATTAGCTGTTTGCTGCTGACGTACGATTACCATATCGCCATCTAGAATACCTGCTTCAATCATACTTTCTCCCATAATTTCAAGCATAAATACATGATCATCTGGAGAAACGAATTTATCTGGAAGAGGGAAATATTCTTCCACATTTTCAACGGCTGTTATAGGAAGACCCGCTGTTACTTTACCGATAACAGGAACATTAATGACATTGCTTTTAGGGATGTTTACTTCATCTAGTTGAAGAACTTCGATTGCTCTTGGTTTTGTTGGATCTCTGCGAATTAACCCTTTGCTTTCTAAACGAGCTAAATGCCCGTGTACAGTGGAGCTAGAGGCTAATCCTACCGCTTCCCCAATCTCGCGAACAGAAGGCGGATAACCTTTTAATTTTACTTCGTGCTTAATAAAATCTAGTATGTCTTGTTGACGTTTTGATAGCTTCATATTTTTCACCTCGATTTTAGCTATTCTTTAGGTGAATTATACCACGTGATGTGTCAATATACAAACATAAGTTCGAAGAATTCCATTGACAGAAACAAATGTTCTCAATAAAATAAGAACATATATTCTGATAGGGGGATCATAATATGCAACAATTCTTACATTCTATGAAACATTACGCTATTTTTTTTGCAGCAATCGCTGCACTTACATATGTATTGACGCTGGTTTTAGGAGCGGATAAAGTAGATTTAGACAAATATTCAACGGTTACTATTACAAAAGGAGATACGCTTTGGGACTTGTCCAACAAGTATCATAATCACCATCATTTGACCACCAATGAATTTGTCAAATGGGTTGAAGACGTCAATGATTTAAACTCAGACACTGCCCAGTCTTTATCTCCTGGAGATAAATTATATATTCCTGTTTTAAAACAAGAGTTACATAATCAAGTGGCAATTGAACAGTAGTGTGTAACGGCCGTTCCTGAATATTGTTAGAAGCCGAAAAGGTCGTGATAAAAGTGGACGCCATTATTTATTGCCGTGTCAGTACGGATAAAAAAACCCAAGAAACATCTTTACAGCGCCAGCAAGAAGAATTAAAAAAGCTTGCTGGTCTTCACTATCTAGACGTAAAAAAAGTCGTGATGGAAAAAGCAAGCGGATATGACGTAGACAGAGAGGGTATTTTGGATGTTCTTCATACAATGAAAGAAGAGAAAATCTCTGTGCTGCTTATTCAAGACGAAACACGATTAGGCAGAGGAAATGCCCGAATTGCGCTGCTTCATGCTTTTCATAAAGAAAATGCTACCATCTATACGATTAGTCATCAAGGTCAGCTTCAGCTTTCAGAATCTGATTCAATGGTGTTAGATATTATTAGCTTAGTGGAAGAGCATCAGCGGAAATTACATAATGCTAAAATTAGAAGAGGAATGAAAAGAGCCGTAGAAAACGGTTATCGTCCGCAGAAAAATTTAAAAAATCAAGGAGTTAACTCGGGAAGGGAAAAAAAAGAAGCGCCTATTGAAGAAATTGTCCGCCTTCGTCATAACGGCTTAACCTTTGCTGAAATTTCAGTTACGCTAAAAGGTTTTGGCTATAATATTTCAAAAGCGACGGTACATCGCCGCTATCAAGAGTACCAAGAGAGTGCTCAATCTCTTGATAAAACGAAAGAGATTTAGTAAGATGACTACATGTTGCCGAAGCGGTTCGGTAATTTTAATTATTGATTATAAGGAGATAGGTTTTATATGCTATCAAAAGATAAACTTGCTCGTATTAATGCTCTTTCAAAAAAGGCAAAGGCTGAAGGTCTGACAGAATCTGAAGCGAAAGAACAGCAAGAGCTACGTCAGGAATATTTAAAAGTTTTCCGACAATCTATGACAAATCACCTTCATACGATTAAAGTTGTAGACGAAGAAGGTAAAGATGTTACGCCTAAGAAGTTAAAAGAGAGTAAAAAGAAGCGTCTTCACTAAGACGTTCTAGTAAAACTAGAGGGAGTGTTCCCTCTAGTTTTTTGTATATTTTTAATAAGGGGCACAAAAACTGTAAAAGTGGAAATTTTTTTGGTTCAAGTATTGTACAAATAAGCAAATCATTAGTATGATAACATATGTACATAGTTTTGAAAGGAATGAAGAGTATGACACAACGTATTGAAGATCTTTCGATTGCAACAATTCGTACTTTATCAATCGATGCGATTGAAAAAGCAAATTCAGGTCACCCAGGTATGCCAATGGGAGCTGCTCCAATGGCATATACATTGTGGACAAAATTTATGAACATCAATCCAAAGAATCCAAACTGGTTCAACCGTGACCGCTTTGTATTATCAGCAGGACACGGATCGGCACTATTATACAGCTTGCTTCATTTAGCTGGATATGACTTATCAATTGAAGACCTTAAAAACTTCCGTCAATGGGGAAGTAAAACACCAGGTCATCCAGAGTTCGGTCATACAGCAGGTGTTGATGCAACAACTGGTCCACTAGGACAAGGTATTGCAATGGCTGTTGGTAAAGCAATGGCAGAACGTCATTTAGCTGAAACATACAACAAAGAAGGTTTAGAAATTGTAGACCACTTTACGTATGGTATCTGTGGTGACGGAGACTTAATGGAAGGTGTATCTGCTGAAGCAGCTTCATTAGCGGCACACTTAAAATTAGGACGTTTAGTTGTTTTATACGATTCAAATGATATTTCTTTAGACGGAGATTTAGATCGCTCGTTCTCTGAGAACGTAGAAGATCGTTTCAAAGCTTACGGATGGCAAGTAATCCGCGTTGAAGACGGCAATGACTTGACAGCGATTGCAAACGCAATTGAAGAAGCAAAAGGCGATTTAACACGCCCAACGCTAATTGAAGTAAAAACAACAATCGGATTTGGTTCTCCAAACCACGCGGGTACTTCTGGCGTGCACGGTTCTCCATTAGGTTCCGATGAAACAAAATTAACAAAAGAAGCTTATGCATGGACATTTGAAGAAGATTTCTATGTGCCAGAAGAAGTGTATGCTCACTTCAAAGCTACAATTGCTGAAGATGGCCAAAAGAAAGAAAACGAATGGAACGATGTATTTGCACAGTATAAAGAAAAATATCCTGAACTAGGTCGTCAATTTGAACTAGCAGTAGAAGGAAAGTTACCGGAAGGCTGGGAAGAAACGCTTCCAGCATACGAAACGGGTTCAAGCTTAGCTAGCCGTGCTTCTTCTGGAGAAGTATTAAACGCAGTAGCACAAGCTGTACCTCAATTCTTCGGCGGTTCAGCTGACTTAGCTGGCTCAAATAAAACAATGATTAAAGGTTCAGAAGACTTCACTGCAGCTGATTACAGCGGACGTAATATCTGGTTCGGTGTACGTGAATTTGCAATGGGAGCTGCATTAAACGGTATGGCTCTACACGGCGGTGTAAAAGTATTTGGAGGAACATTCTTTGTATTCTCTGATTATCTTCGCCCAGCAATTCGCTTAGCAGCTTTAATGAAGCTTCCTGTAACATATGTATTCACACATGATAGTATCGCAGTTGGAGAAGACGGCCCAACACATGAGCCAATTGAACAATTGCCATCACTTCGTGCAATGCCAGGTCTTTCAGTGGTTCGTCCTGCAGATGCAAATGAAACAGCTGCTGCATGGCGCTTAGCATTAGAGTCAACTGACCGCCCAACGGCGCTTGTATTGACTCGTCAAAACTTGCCAACGCTTGAAGGTACAAAAGAAAATGCATACGAAGGCGTGTCTAAAGGTGCGTACGTTGTATCTAAAGCTGGTAAAGACCAAGCGGATGCATTAATACTTGCAACAGGCTCTGAAGTAAGCCTAGCAGTAGAAGCACAAAAAGCATTAGCTGCAGAAGGCATTGACGTATCTGTAGTAAGTATGCCTGCATGGGATCGTTTCGAAGAGCAATCTGCTGAGTACAAAGAAAGTGTTATCCCTAAATCAGTGAAAAAACGTTTAGGTATTGAAATGGCTTCTACACTTGGCTGGGAACGCTATGTTGGAGACGAGGGACAAGTTCTTGGTATTAATCACTTCGGTGCATCTGCTCCTGGTGAAACAATCATGAAAGAATTTGGTTTTACAGTTGAAAATGTAGTAGCAAAAGTGAAAAGCTTGCTTAATGCATAATTCTTTTTCATAAGAAAGAGCAGACTCCTGTGGTCTGCTCTTTTTTTTCGACAAAAAAACAAAGGAATTTTTTCATCGATAGACAAGCATTGCGTACACCATTCGGTATAATGGTACAAAAAAGAACGAGCCGAAAGGGAGGATGAATCGTGAGAACGTATGAAGTATATTTAATGGAGGAAGAAGTTGCATCATCCTATTTTCGAAGAGAAAAGCTCATTTATCAGCTGCTGATTGAATATAGAATGAAACGTCACTTGCAGGAAACGCACTTACAAAAACAAGTTCATTACATTACTCGCCAACTGCCCATTTCATTTATTCAACGAGAATTGCTTCAGGCGTTTTCTCATTATCCTCATTTTTTTACTCATCAAGAGACGTTTGTGCTGGAATATCCTCATAAAAAAAGTCGAGCATCTATAAAATTAACGAATCGCTGTATAACAATTGAAGGAGATGGCAATGTTGATGCTGAGACAGCTTTTTTTGAAGTATTACGCAAGCTAGATCCTTGTTTTTTAGCAGTGAATTATGGAACGGATGAATACGGCTGGCTGAGGCCTGTGAAAACAAGAAAATTTGTGTAATTATTTAAGGAAATTGGAACGGAAATATTGTATAATAGCGTATGGTCTAGTACACTGTAAGTTAGACAACACGAAGGAGGAAGTAATACCATGGGAATGTATATTCTAGTTGGTGTTCTAGCATTAATTGTTGGGATAGCGCTAGGATTTTTCATTGCTCGTAAATATATGATGAGCTATCTGAAGAAAAATCCACCAATTAATGAACAAATGTTAAAAATGATGATGATGCAAATGGGCATGAAACCATCGCAGAAAAAAATTAACCAAATGATGAAAGCAATGAACGGCCAAATTAAATAATGGTTAATTGGACAGACACTCTCTATTCAGAAGGGTGTCTTTTGTTTTATGATAGAGATAAGAAAATGGTTGTGGGGCTAGGGGGATACGATGAAAATTTTTCGAGAGTTATGGTGGTTTTTCAAACAGGAAAAAAAGTCTTACATAACGGGGGTAGCGCTGCTCATTATTGTCGCAGCATTAGAACTTCTCCCGCCTAAAATTATTGGTTTAACGGTAGATGGCATTAAAGAAGGGACGCTGAATGGAAAGCGCTTAATGCAGATGGTTGGCATTTTACTAGGAGCTGCTGTTGTGGCCTATTTCACAAGATACATATGGCGTATTATGATATTTGGTTCATCTGTTAAACTAGCCAAGCAGCTGAGAAATACCCTCTACACTCATTTTACCAAGATGAATCAGGCCTTTTATCAAAGGCGGCGAATTGGGGATTTGATGGCCCATGCAACAAACGATATTCAAGCTATTCAACAAACTGCAGGTTCGGGCGTTTTGACACTCGTGGATTCCATTGTCACAGGAGGGCTTGTTCTATGCACAATGGCCCTCACAATCAGCTGGAAATTAACGCTTATTTGCCTTATTCCTATGCCGCTTATGGCCGTTTTAACAAGTTACTATGGTACATTACTTCATGCGCGGTTTCATCACGCACAAGCAGCATTTTCTACTTTAAATGATAAGGTTCAAGAAAGCATTAGCGGGATTAAAGTCATTAAGACGTTTGGGGAAGAAGCAGCTGATGTCGAAGAATTTCGCATCAAGTCTGCAGATGTTGTCCAAAAGAACATGAAAGTAGCCCGAATAGATGCATTGTTTGATCCGACCATTTCGATTATTGTAGCACTTTCTTTTTTACTTGCTCTTATTTTTGGCAGCAAGATGGTTATTAGTGAAGAGTTAACACTGGGGCAGCTTGTTACCTTTACAACTTATTTAGGCCTTCTTATTTGGCCGATGCTCGCGTTTGGCTGGCTATTTAACATTATGGAACGTGGAAGAGCATCATATGACAGGGTATTTTCTTTATTAAAAGAAGAAAATTCGATTGAAGAAGCAGCGTATCCTAGTGTTGAAATGCCAACAGGAAATATTGAAGCTGTTATTCATAGGTTTTCGTATGGTAAAGAAGACGAATATACGTTAAACGAAATTTATTTTACACTTTCTCGCGGTCAAACGTTAGGTATTGTCGGAAAGACGGGTGCTGGGAAAACCACGCTTTTAAAGCTGCTGCTTCGTGAATTTGATGTAAGAGACGGAGCTGTTTTATGGGGAGGAAAAGATATTAAAGACTATGCTTTTGATTCATTGTACAAAAGCCTTGGATATGTTCCTCAAGATCACTTTTTGTTTTCAACAACAGTTGCTGATAATATCGCTTTTGGAAAAAGAGAAGCAAGCAATCATGAGATTGAAGAAGCGGCTAAAGTTGCCAATGTACATAGAGACATCCTTGATTTTACAGATGGCTATCAAACAATAGTAGGCGAAAAAGGCGTTTCGTTATCGGGTGGACAAAAACAGCGTATCTCGATTGCAAGAGCTCTTCTATTAGATCCTGAGCTTTTAATTTTAGACGACTCGCTATCAGCGGTAGATGGAAAAACGGAAGCGGGTATTTTACAAGCGATGAAGCAGAAACGTCAAAATCGAACAACGATTATTACAGCGCATCGGCTGAGCTCGGTTACTCATGCAGACCTGATTCTTGTACTTAATAAAGGGAAAATTATTCAGCGAGGAACTCATGAGGAACTGCTTAGCGTGAGCGGCTGGTACCAGGATATGTACGATAGACAGCAGCTTGAGCGTGCGGTAGAAGAAGGAGAGACGAAAAATGAAAATTGAGCATTCTTCGGTACATAAACGTCTGTTTCGCTATACAATTCCGCATAAAAAATCATTTTTTTTAGCGTTCACACTATTATTAATTGCTACGGCTGCGGATTTATTAGGGCCCATTTTGATTAAAATTTTCATTGACGATTATTTAACTCCTAAGTATTTGCCTCTTCAGCCTCTTGTGTGGCTTGCAAGCAGTTATTTGCTTTTACAGCTTTTAAAAATTGTCGTTCAATACTTTCAGCTTCTGCAGTTCCAAAAAATTGCGCTTCAAATTATTCAGCAGATTCGAATTGACGTTTTTTCTCATGTTCATCGCCTGGCTCTTCGCTTTTTTGACAACACTCCCACAGGAAGCCTGGTATCTCGAATTACAAACGACACGGAAGCCATGAAAGAAATGTTTGTGGAAGTCATCGCGGTTTTTATTCAAAATGGGGTGTTTTTGGTCGGTATTTTTATAGCCATGTTTATGCTAGATGTGAAACTGGCTTTTTATTGTTTAGTTCTTCTCCCGTTCATTTGGGGACTTATGAAGCTTTATCAGCATTTCAGCGCTATTTACTACGGACAGCTTCGAGAGAAACTAAGCCAGTTAAATGCCAAGCTTCATGAGTCTTTGCAAGGCATGTCTATTATTCAGTTATTTCGTCAAGAAAAGCGGCTGCGCTCGGAGTTTGAAGAAATCAATGATGAACATTACAAAGCGGGGATGCGCAATATTAAGTTGGATGGTTTGCTGCTAAGGCCGGCAGTCGAAATTCTTTACATTTTAGCCGTTATTCTTGTGCTCAGTTATTTTGGTATTTCCGTAGCTGACAGTCCTGTTAAAATTGGTGTTCTTTACGCGTTTATCAACTATTTGGATCGTTTTTTTGAGCCTGTTAATGAAATGATGCAGCGTCTTTCTATGTATCAGCAAGCGATGGTATCAGCGTCTCGGGTATTTGACTTGATGGATGAAAAAGAAAAAAATCCAGTCATGACAGGAGAACAAAAGCAGGGGGTACAAAAAGGAACGGTAGAATTCAGAAACGTAACGTTTTCCTATGATGGTGTTCGAGATGTACTTTCTGATATATCGTTTACGGTAAATGAAGGAGAAACAGTGGCTTTAGTAGGCCATACGGGAAGCGGGAAAAGCTCCATCATTAATTTATTAATGCGTTTTTACGAGCAGCAAAAAGGAGACATTTTGATCGATAATAAACCGCTATCGTCTTTTTTAAATAAACAGCTTCGAGATGAGGTAGGGCTGGTGCTTCAAGATGCCTTTTTATTTGCAGATACCGTAAAACGAAATATTACGCTGCACGAAGACCATTTTTCTGATGAACAAGTAAAAGCAGCGGCGGAATTTGTGCAAGCTCATGCATTTATCGAAGCTCTTCCTAATAAGTATAATGAAGTGCTAGTCGAAAGAGGTTCCACTTTATCAAGCGGCCAGCGTCAGCTCTTAGCATTTGCAAGAACGGTCATCCGAAATCCTAAAATCCTTATTCTTGATGAAGCAACAGCACACATTGATACAGAAACAGAAGAAGCGATTCAAGAAGTGTTAAGAGATATGGGAAAAGGCCGTACAACAATTGCGATTGCCCATCGTTTATCCACTATTCAACACGCCGACTGTATTTTAGTACTGCATAAAGGAAAAATCGTCGAAAAAGGCACACATACTGAACTGCTAAACAAAGGCGGTTTGTACTATAATATGTATCAGCTTCAGCACAGTGAAAAAGAGGAGAATTTCAGCAAAGAAACAGGAGTAAAAGAGACTTATACAGAATTGATAGAGTGAAGGCAAAAAAAGAAACAACCTTCATGGAGAGGTTGTTTCTGTCGTTTGAGCAGGGAATTCATTGTAAACGTTTAATAAATGATCTAATTCTTGACTATGTTTAATAGCAGGTGGAGAGTTTAATCCACTTACTCGGACTATGCGGATGAGTTCTTCTCGTTTCTTTTCAATCGCTAATAGAATATCTTTTTTGGCCAATGCTATGTATCCCTTCTAACAAGTCGTTTACCTAATTATACAAGATAATGGTACTATTTGAAAGAAGTGAGATAAGACAATTTGGTTACAAAATGGTAACGAAAAAGAACAAAAAGAACAAAAAAGGGAAGTGTGAAATGTGGGAGATTTAAATTTGTTTTTGGCATTTGGCGCAGGTTTTTTATCGTTTATTTCACCTTGCTGTTTGCCTTTGTACCCAGCTTTTTTATCGTACATAACGGGAGTATCAGTTAGCGAGCTAAAGGAAGGCGCTAAGTCACATCAGCGAAAAGCTTTTATTCACACAGCTTTCTTTTTGCTTGGGTTTTCTGTCATTTTTATTATGATTGGTTTTGCGACGTCTTTTATTGGTCAGTGGTTTTTTAACTATAAGGATTTAATCCGGCAGATTGGCGCTATTCTTATTATTTTCTTTGGTCTAGTTGTACTAGGGATTTTTAAGCCTCGCATTCTTATGCAAGAACATAAGCTTAGATTCGCAAATAAGCCGGCTGGTCTCTTAGGTTCTTCTTTCATAGGCATGGCGTTTGCTGCGGGCTGGACTCCGTGCACGGGCCCTATTTTAGTATCGGTTATGGCGCTTGCAGCGACAAACCCAGGCTCTGGCCTTTTGTATATGATAGCTTATTCACTTGGATTTTCTATTCCATTTTTTATCATGACGTTTTTTATTGGGAAAATGAACTGGTTAAAAAAACATATGAATTCCATGATGAAAGTTGGCGGATACGCAATGATTGGCATGGGATTTATTTTGTATTTTGATTGGATGACAAAAATTATTATTTATACAACGAGCGTATTTGGAGGGTTTACGGGCTTTTAAAAAGGGAAAATGATACAAAAAGAATCTGAGAATTGGCAGATTCTTTTTATTTTTCAAAAGACAAAATAGTTACTTTCGCTCTTAGGAAATATACAAGAATATGGGGTGAAAAAATATATAGAAAAAATTTATTTTTACTATATCTTCTATAAATACGGAGTGATACAATGAAATCGTCATATTTTTAATTGTTAAAAAGAGGTGTATAAATTGAAAGATATTTTGTTAATCTTGCTTTTGCAACTGATCTATGTACCGATCTTGACGCTGCGCACAATTTTTTTAGTCAAAGGTATGAGTATGTATGCCTCGGTTTTTGGATTTGTTGAAGCGTTAATTTATGTATTCGGCTTATCTCTTGTATTTTCAGGAGATCAAAGCACGCTTGCTATGGTTGTATATGCAGTTGGGTTTGGAGTGGGAATTATCCTTGGAAGTTATATCGAATCTAGGCTTGCTATCGGATATACAACATTCTTAGTTAACCTTATGACCAAAAATGAAGAGTTGATTAACCGCCTTCGACAGGAAGGTTTTGGTGTTACTGTTTACCAAGGAGAAGGAAGAGACAGTGCACGCTATAGATTAGACATTTTAACAAAAAGAAGTAGAGAAGAAGAGCTATTAGCATTCATTGAAGAATATGAGCCTCGTGCTTTCATTATTTCATACGAGCCGCGTAAATTTAAAGGCGGGTTCTTACTAAAAGCAATGAAAAAGCAAAAACAAAAACAAAAAGCAAAAGCAGATATCACCTCTACTAAATAAAAACAGAAGAGATCCTCTTCTGTTTTTTTGTTGCACTTTTACTTCTGATGTTTTTTGGATTATAATATAAGTAAACACTAAACTATAGTAAAGGAAGGATTTCATTGGTTATTGCTTCAACACTTGTCGCAATTTTTATGGCTTCTTTCATATTAGTTGTTCGAATGAAAGCTGCTGATAAACCAACGAATGCAAAAAAAATTATACTTCCGCCTTTTTTTATGAGTACGGGAGCGTTAATGTTTATTTTTCCAATGTTTCGAGTAACGGGTGCAGAACTGCTTGAGGCGTTAATAGCAGGCATGATTTTCTCAATCCTGTTAATTAAAACGTCTAAATTTGAAATTCGTGACGATCATATTTACTTGAAGCGTTCAAAAGCTTTTGCATTCATTATTATTGGTTTGCTTATTATTCGAATTGCAATGAAAATATATTTAAGTTCTTCAATTGATGTTGGCCAGCTTGGCGGTATGTTCTGGATTTTAGCATTTGGTATGATTGTACCTTGGCGCATTGCGATGTACACATCGTACAAAAAGCTCGAACGAAAGCTGCATAATGATCGTCTTGCTAATACAACAATATTAAACTAAAAAAGGTGGCTACGCAGCCACCTTTTTTGATTTAAAATAAATGCTGATAGGGGACGGCATCTATTTTTTGTTTTTTTAATGTTTTTAATAAAAATTTATGATCACGTTTAGGCGTAGCTAAAATGTATCCACGTACGATTAAGTCTTCCGTTATAGAGGCTGCTTGTTCCTCAATTGCGAGTTCCCCAATTTTCCCCGCGATTTTTTGTTTGGCTACATCGCGAAACAGTTCAGGTACTGGTTCAACAAGAACGTTTAATAGCTGCTTTTGATCAGCTGACCAAAGGTGGACGGTTTTGGAAAGATAGTGATCTTGCCAATCAAGCTCAGACATGCCGTCTTCTTTTGGTAAGCGCTTTAAAAACTTCCTGAACATAAAAAATCCGCCGATAGCAAACATGCTCATTAAAAAGACTACCCAAAATAAAATAACCCATAAAAACCAGCCCTCTAGCATATTTTTCACTCCTTTATAAAGAGGTCAATCCTGACATTACTATATTTATACATTTATTATAAAAGCCTTGTTCCTTTTATGGCAATATAAAATTCCTGTACTTTGCGCGAGAGGAAAGTCTTTTTTGACTCATCAATAAGTTTATATAGACTCATTAATGAGTGAATTATCGTTAGAATTGTCTAAAAATGCTTATTTTTCAGCTTTTTAAAAGTTGGCACGTTTTTTGCATATAAACTAATTGAAGAATTATTTAATATGAGAGGAAGATAAAAAATGAGTCAAACTTTTAGCAAAGTAGCAACAAATTTACCGGGAGAAAATGCAAAGCAATTATTAGATAGAAGACACCGTGCCATTCCGAAAGGTGTAAGTTATGGCATTCCGACATTTGCTGATACGGCTGAAGGGGCGATCGTTAAAGATGTCGATGGCAATACGTTTATTGATTTCGTAGGCGCAATTGGCACAATCAATGTAGGACACAGTCATCCAAAAGTAAAAGAAGCGCTTCACAAACAAGTAGACCGTTTTATTCACACAGGATTTAACGTAATGATGTATGAGTCATACGTAGAGCTTGCAGAAAGATTAGCAGCAATTGCGCCTGGTGAATTTGACAAGAAGGTATTACTTTTAAATAGCGGAGCAGAAGCTGTAGAAAACGCAGTGAAAATTGCTCGTAAATATACAAAGCGTCAAGGAATTATTTCCTTTAACCGCGGTTTCCATGGCCGTACATTAATGACAATGACAATGACAAGTAAAGTAAAACCATATAAATATGAATTTGGACCGTTTGCTCCTGAAGTATACAAAGCTCCATATCCTTATGAGTATCGCCGTCCACAAGGATTATCAGTTGAAGCATACGAAGATTTCATGATTACAGAATTTAAAAACTTCTTAAATACAGAAGTAGCACCGGAAACGATTGCAGCTGTTGTAATGGAGCCGATTCAAGGTGAAGGTGGCTTCATCGTTCCAGGTAAACGTTTTGTGCAAGAAGTGTATCAATTATGTAAAGAGCACGGAATTTTATTTGTATCAGATGAAATTCAAGCAGGATTTGCACGTACGGGCCGCTACTTCGGTATTGAACATTTTGACGTTGAGCCTGATTTAATTACGGTATCAAAATCACTAGGAGCTGGCGTACCAATCAGCGGTGTCATTGGCCGTGCTGAAATCATGGATGAATCTAATCCTGGTGAGCTTGGCGGAACGTACTGCGGAAGTCCTCTTGGATGTGAAGCAGCCTTAGCTGTACTTGATATCATTGAAGAAGAAAAGCTAAACGAACGCGGTGAGTACCTTGGAAAAGTAGTAACATCACGATTTGAAAAACTAGCAGAAAAATATGACTGTATCGGTGATATTCGCGGATTAGGTGCTATGTCTGCTATCGAGCTTGTAAAAGATCGTGAAACAAAAGAAGCGGACAAGGAGCTTACACAGCGTATCGTAAAAGAAGCAAACAAGCGTGGATTATTACTGCTTAGCGCAGGAGTATTTGGAAACGTTCTTCGTATCTTAATGCCAATTGTTATTACGGATGAGCAGCTGGAAGAAGGCTTAGCTATTTTTGAAGCAGCACTAGAAGCAAGCGTGCAGCAAACGGTTGAAGTATAAGAGAAATTGAGGCATGAGTGAAGAGAGGGCTCTTCACTCATTCTTCATGAATCACAAAGAATGGGTATGTTTGGACACTCTATTTATAGATTTTTCATTTTCTGATAAAATAAAATAATAATTATTTTTTGACGAAAAGGTGATTCAAATGACCATTCATAAAAAGCATATTCAGCAAATTAACGACGAACTTTACGATATATTTGAGTCATCATTTGATGAAATCTTTGTAACTGATGCGAATGGATATGTGTTAGTTGTAAATTCAGAGTGTGAAAAAAACTATGCTTTGAAAGTGGAAGATTTTATTGGAAAGCACGTAAAAGAACTGCAGGAAATGGGTATTTTTTATCCTTCGGCCACGTTAAAAGTGATTGAATCCAATCAAGCGATTGAATTGGTTCAAAAAACAAACTCCGGCAGGTATCTTCATGTGCGGACAAGGCCGGTATTTACAAACGACGGTCATTTAAAAAGCGTTATTAGCTATTCTCGGGATCTCACAGACTTGATGGAATTAAAACGAAAAGTAGAAGAGATGGAAGAACAGCTTGAAAACTATAAAAAAGAGTTAAACGAAGCCGTCGATTTAGAAGGCATCGTGACAAAAAGCGAAGCGATGAAAAAAGTTTTTTCAACCATTCAACGAGTTGCTTCTGTAAATACAACCGTTCTTTTACTTGGAGAAACAGGAGTAGGAAAAAGCAGAGTAGCAAAACTGCTTCACCAGCTTAGTACAAGAAAACAGCAGCCGTATCATGAACTTAACTGTGCAGCGCTACCTGAACAGCTTATTGAATCAGAGCTATTTGGCTATGAAGGCGGCACGTTCACTGGAGCATTTCGAGAAGGCAAAAAAGGGATCATTGAGCTTTCCAACGAAGGCACGCTTTTTCTAGATGAGATTGGTGAACTTTCTCTTTCAGCACAAAGTAAGTTGCTCCACGTGCTGCAAGACCGTACAATTCGTCCCGTGGGCTCAACAAGAGCAGTATCAATAGACGTACGAATCATTGCTGCTACGAATCAAAATCTAGAACAAATGGTGGAAGAAGGAAAGTTTAGACGTGATTTGTACTATCGGCTGAACGTAGTGCCGATCACCATTCCTCCTTTACGAGAGCGAAAAGAAGATATTCTGCCGCTTGTCTATCAGTTTCTTCACCATTTTAATACAGTATACGAACGTAATGTACGTTTATCACCAAAGGCGTTAGATGCGTTTTTAGGACAAGAATGGAAAGGAAACGTTCGTGAAGTGGAAAATATCATTGAGCGTCTGGTTGTTACAGGGGAAGAAATGATTACGCTTAAAGATTTGCCTTTTGCAAAAGAGTTTGCTATCGATCCACCTGTCCATACGCTTCCTGAAATGATTGAACATGTGGAAAAAGAGATGGTCATAAAGGCGTTTGAACAACATAGGTCGTCTTACAAAGTAGCGGAACAGCTTGGTATTAGCCAATCACAAGCGAGTCGTAAAATTCGAAAGTACGTTTCGGACAGCACAGAACACTGAGTAGATAAATTTAAGCAGGGAGTGAAGAAATATGAAGCAAGCAAACTTATATATTAACGGAGAATTTGTTTCAGCAAATGATACATACGAAGTGGTAAATCCAGCAACAAATGAAGTAGTGGCTACTGTTGCAAAAGGTGGAGAAAAAGAAGCAAAGCTAGCAGCAGATGCTGCCTATGAAGCGTTTCAAACATGGTCTAAAAAAACAGCAGAAGAGCGCGGTAAATTATTATTTAAATGGCATCAGCTGATCGAAGAACACACCGACGAACTTGCTGAAATAATGACAGTCGAGCAAGGCAAGCCTCTTAAAGAAGCAAAAGGTGAAATTGGCTATGCCAACGGATTCGTTTCATGGTACGCAGAAGAAGGAAAACGCATTTACGGAGAAACAATCCCAGCTTCTTCTCCTAATAAACGATTATTTGCTCATAAGCAGCCTGTGGGAGTCATGGCAGCTATTACACCTTGGAACTTCCCGGCAGCTATGATTACGCGTAAAGTAGCGCCAGCTTTAGCAGCTGGATGTACAGCGGTTATTAAACCGGCAGAACAAACGCCACTAACGGCTCTTCGACTAGCAGAGCTGGCACAGGAAGCGGGTATTCCAAAAGGCGTAATTAATGTAGTTACGGGAGATGCAAAAGCGATTGGAGAAGCGTGGCTTCAAGATGGACGCGTACGTAAACTATCGTTTACGGGCTCTACAGAAGTAGGTAAACTGCTAATGCGCGGAGCAGCTGATACGGTTAAAAAAGTGTCTTTAGAATTAGGCGGACACGCTCCGTTTATCGTAACAGCAAATGCTGATTTAGATAAAGCAGTAACAAATGCAATTGCTTCTAAATTCCGTAACGCTGGTCAAACATGCGTATGTACAAACCGCATCTACGTGCACGAATCTGTTGCTAAACCGTTCGCAGAGCAGTTTGCAGCGGCTGTTAGTCAGCTGAAAGTCGGAAACGGCTTAGAAGAAGGTACGGATATCGGACCTCTAATCGATGAAAAAGCGTTAGAAAAAGTAAAGCGCCACTTAGATGATGTTGTAGCAAAAGGAGGAAACGTCTTAACTGGAGGGGCTGTACGCGAAGAAGGAAGCGGACTTTTTGTTGAACCTACGGTTGTAGATGGTGCAACGGACGATATGCTTTGTATGTACGAAGAAACATTCGGGCCAATTGCTCCGATTGCGACGTATCAAACAGAAGAAGAAGTTATTCGCCGTGCAAATAACTCGCCTTATGGATTAGCAGCTTACGTGTTTACTGAAAATATTTCAGAAGCTATTCGTATTGCTGAAGCTTTAGAATATGGTATTGTAGGACTAAATGATGGACTACCTTCTACACCACAAGCGCCGTTTGGCGGCTTTAAAGAAAGTGGACTTGGACGTGAAGGCGGACATTACGGAATTGAAGAATATTTAGAAGTAAAATATATTTCTTTAGGCTTTTAACAAAAAGTGATTTCGCTTTCCTGCGAAATCACTTTTTTTAGTAATAGTACACGTGGGGAATTTGTGCATGGATTGATTGAAAATTCATGAATAAAAAACAAAATTCTTCTAGAGTACAGCATTCAAGATCTTCGCAATCGTGAGAGTTAAAAAAATCTTCAAGTATAGTTGCCTCAACGTCTTTAAATAACCAGTGGTGTTCAACATCCTCAAAATTGCCGCGATAAACCTCACTTAACCCATAGAAGTCGAATATATCTTCCAACTGCTTCTGTTGCATAGCCATCCCTCCTCTTCCTAGTATAAGAAAAAGAAAGAGATATTAAACAAGCCGTCATACTACTTTGTTTTTTTTATAAAATCTCGTATAGTTAATAGTAATGACAAGCAAAGGAGTTTCGGTATGTTTACATATATCACGTTATTTGGTTTTCTTGGATTCGCTGTGTATTCGAGTACGTGGATTTATTCTATTGTCAAAAAAGATGGAAGAGCAAAGAAAAATGGAAAGGGTACTCTTATTAGTTTTCTTGTGATGCTTATTGGGTTAGTCGGTCTGCAGCTTACGTAATCATAGATTATTTTGACATTTTTACCACCTTCACTTATAGTTAACGTTGGGCGAACATATGTGTGATTTTGTTCACAGTGCTTGTCTTAAGTTGAAAAAGAAAGAAGGTGGCATATTTGAGATATCACACACATATTGCAACATCGATTGCTGCCGGTGCCGGCGTGGCTATAACAGGAGACGCTTCGTTTACATTTCCTTATGTTGTAGGCATCGCGATTGGAGCACTGCTTCCTGATATTGATGAACCAAATTCATATATTGGTAGAAGATCTCTTGGTCTCGCAAAAATAATTAAATCTATTTTTGGACACCGAGGTATTACGCATTCTATTCTTGCAAGCGGACTTATTTTTTATTTACATACGATGTATGACAACGACTTTACATTAGGAATAGCCTATGGATACGCTTTTCATATTCTTGGAGATTTCTTTTCTAAACGAGGGGTACCTTTTTTCTCACCTCTTAGCAAGAAGAAGTTTAAGCCTCCTTTAACATATGAAACAGGTAGCGGAGCAGAGACGCTCATCTTTTACCTAGCAGTAATAGGAAGTTTCTATATGCTTTATAAGTATCAGCTGTACACTCAGCTGTTTTAAAGGAAGAAGAGGCTGGAACAACAGTATGTTAGCTGAGGTGAATGACGAACCATTGATCAAAATATTTGATCGGTGGTTCGTTTTTTATTGGAATGGTGAACGTAGGTCTTATCTGTTTAGTTGCTTCTAGCGGTTGATTGGAGGGCAAGGCGAAGACTCCTGCGGGAAAAGCAGACTAGATGAGACCCCGCAGGAGCCTAGCGGCGAGAAGGCTCATGGCCGCCCGCTGAAAGCGAAGCCTCGTACGGGTATCAGCAGTGGTGTAAAAAGCCATTTATACTAGAGCATTTATCTAATTTGTTTTAGACTTCCACTACGTAAAGTTCAGTCGTTTTTATAGGAAGGGTAATGGTAATACTTGTGCCGTCATTTTTTTCACTGGCTACATGAAAAAAACCATTATGTTCGTTAATAATTTTGTTGCAAATTGTTAGTCCTAGGCCTATTCCTCGTTCTTTTGTTGTATAAAAAGGCTCTCCTATATGAGGGATACGCTTTGAATCAATTCCACATCCATTGTCTTTTATCACAATACACAGCGTTTCTCTCGCTGATTTTTCAATCGATACCGCCAGCTTGCCGCCGCTTTCCATCGAATCAATGGCATTTTGTATAACATGAATAAATACTTGGGTTAGCTGTGTTTTTTGTCCACTAACGAGCAGGGGATGTTCTTTTGGATAATGACGAATGATGTGGATGTTTTTGACTCCAGTAGCCGGTTCAAATTGTTTTAATACCTCATCTAACAAGTCGGTAATAACAAGGTTGTCTGTATATACGTACTCTTGTTTAGCTAAACTCATAAACTCTGAGATGATATGTTCAATTTGTGAAAGTTCATGCTGAATGAGATCTCGATAAATCATTGTTTTTTTCGGCTGCTGTGTCTCACTGAACAGTTGTATAAACCCTTTAATGGTTGTTAAAGGATTTCTAACCTCGTGTGCGATACTTGCAGCAAGGTGACCAATGACAGAAAGTTTTTCTGAATTTCGGATCTTTTTCTCTGCTTGTCTTTTTTCTGTTACGTCTCGTGAGACAAATACAAATCCTTCGATTTCTCCGGTGGATGTAATAATTGGAGCGCCTTTACATTCTAATAAAACGATGGTGCCGTTCACGTGAAACTTTCGATATTCAAATGTGGAAGCATCTTTTGTTTTGCTCATGTTAGCTAAAATAGTCGAGATTATGTGTTTATCTTCGGGATACGCATTGATAAGCACATGTTGGCCAATAAGCTCATCAGGATAAACGCCTAACGTTTTAGCGTAAGAAGGAGAAGCGTATTCATAAATGCCATCTTCAGTAATAGCACATACTAAATCATGGGTATGAGATAAAATAGCTTGATGCTTTGGTTCATTATCATCCGTAATGATTCGATCTTTTAATGGATAAAAAAGCTGATCTTCTTGGTTCGTGAAGGTGTGCCGAACTTGAGTGCCGCACATTCTGCAAAAATTATAATCTTCCTTATAGTTACAAGAAGGACAAACGGGCATCGAATCACTCCAATCAGATCTATGCAATGAGAGAGTTCTCAAGCATATATAATCATTATTATATATTCAAATTATAGGAAAAAATATGAAAAATCAAATGTGCTATATGGAGGGGAATAGGGCTTGAAAACCCTATAAAAAGATTTCAAATACATGTTTTTAGTTGTAAATAGATGAGAAAGGGAATTTTTTACACGTTTAAAAAATTCAGCACATCAAATAAGAGGCGTGATTTACCTCTTATTTGATATGCTGATAATGCTCTAGCGCTCGCTCTCTAGCTGCTTTATGATCGACAATTGGAGTCGGGTATGTTTTATTAAGTGTAACGTTTGCTTTTTCTAATACGTCTGCTGGGGCCTCCCAAGGTTTATGAATATAAGAAGAAGGAATATCCTTAAGCTCTGGAAGCCACTTTTTAATATATTCTCCTTCTTTATCAAATTTTTCTGATTGAGTAATTGGATTAAAAATACGAAAATATGGCGCGGCGTCTGCTCCTGAGCCTGCAACCCACTGCCAGCCCATTGTGTTATTAGCTAAATCTGCGTCTACTAAGGTATCAAAAAACCAATTGGCTCCGTGTTTCCAATGAATTAAAAGGTGCTTTACTAAAAAGGAAGCAGCTACCATTCGAACTCGATTGTGCATAAACCCTGTTTCCCACAGTTCCCGCATTCCGGCATCGACAAGGGGATAGCCGGTTTTTCCATTTTTCCAAGCTTGAAGCTCTTCATTGCCCTCAGCCCACTGAAATTGCTTGAATTTTTCATTAAGCGGTTCACTTGTAGTGTGCGGGAAATGATAAAGCAGCTGATAAGCAAAATCTCTCCATATAAGTTGACGAATAAACATTTCAGCTTGCTGTTCAAAAGCATCGGAACCTACTTTTTCAGCTTTAGTTCTCAAATAATGATAAAGAACTCGAGCTGAGAGCTGTCCTGTAGCCAAATAAGGAGATAGAAACGAATTTAATGCTTCAGCAGGAAAATCTCGTCCTTTTTCATAATGAAGCATCTTATTCTTTAAAAACGTTTTGAACACATCAATAGCGCCTTTTTCCGTAGCTTCCCACGTCGACTTAATCGTTTCATCCCACGGTATGCTTGGAAGCAAATCGAGATCTGAGACTGAAAGGGATTCAACCGGTTTAGAGGAGGCCTGTATGGAAGTAACTTTTTTTACAGAAGAAGATACGGAATGTTTTTGAGAAGCTTTATAATAAGCTGTAAATACTTTATAAGGATCTCCATTTTCTTTTATGATTTTCCAAGGTTCATGAAGGAGAAATCCCTCAAATGTGCGAATATTTATTTGTTGCTTTGAAAAAAAAGCTTGAAGCTCTTTATCTCTTTTTAGCGCATGTGGTTCATAGCGTCTATTCCAATAAATATCTTGTGCATTTGTTTCATGGAGTAATTTTTGCAACACATCTTTAGGGTTTCCTTTTTGTACAATCAGCGTTCCTTTTATTTTTTCGATCGAGGTTTTAAAGTCATTCAGCGCATGGTGAAGCCACCATTTACTTGCACTTCCCATTGAGCTTTCTTCATAGTCGTCATGGATATAAACAGGTACAACCATTCCTTCTTTAGCTGCTTGAAATAGAGCTGGGTTATCAACCAGCCGAAAATCTTTTCGAATCCATACGATAATGGTTTTATTCATCATGTGCCACCTTTCTATCTGCAATTTGCCTCGATTATAGCTTTTTTCTTATACGTTCTACAATTTTGAATGTGTAGAAGGCCTATTTTCTTATGGACGAATTTCAGATTGATGGTAAAAAGAATAACGTAAACAGAGTAAGAGAATGGGAAGGAGCCCTTAAAAATGAGAAATTCGTATGGAATGAAACAAACCGGACAACCGATATCCAATCCATATATGCAAGCAGCACCTAAACCTGCTAAAATGCCGCCTATGCCTTCTGCAAAAGAAATGCAGGCAATGCCGGTGCAAGAAGGCGCAAATCAAATGCCAATGCACGGAGAAATGCCGCCGATGAAAGATGCAATGCCTTCGATGCATGGAGGAATGAATCAAATGCCAATGCACGGAGGAATGCCGCCGATGCAAAAAGAAATGAATCAAATGCCAATGTACGGAGAGCTACCGCCAATGCATGAAGGAATGGGTCAAATGCCGATGCACGGAGGAATGCCGCCAATGCATGAAGGAATGGGTCAAATGCCGATGCACGGAGGAATGCCGCCAATGCATGGAGGAATGGGTCAAATGCCGATGCACGGAGGAATGCCGCCAATGCATGGAGGAATGGGTCAAATGCCGATGAAAGATGGAATGCCGATGCATGGAGGAATGGGTCAAATGCCGATGCAAGGAGGGATGCCGCCAATGCACGGAGGAATGTGCCAAATGCCGATGCAAGGTGGAATGGCGCCAATGCACGGAGGAATGGGTCAAATGCCGATGCAAGGTGGAATGGCGCCAATGTACGGAGGAATGGGTCAAATGCCAATGCAAGGTGGAATGGCGCCAATGCACGGGGAAATGGGTCAGATGCCGATGCATGATTGCGGATGCCGCGATTTCTCAGCACCGGTTGGTCACCAGCCGCCTCATTCTTTAAATGATTGGATGTTCATGCAACAACCAAATCCACGTTCTTTTTAATAAACCCTTTACCCTAGATAAAAGGGATGTATTTTTGAATCTTTAGTATAAATATAGAATTTTATTAATTGAAACGTCATGAGAAAAAGAATAGTTCTTACTCTTTTTCCATGACATTCAATTTTTTGAAAATATTAATCACATCTTTTGGGTGTTTTCTTACATAAGAGAGTTTGGTAGAGTTTTTTAAGTATAAATACAGGGAAAAGAAGGCAAAAGCTCTATATTAAAGGGGAAAGGGTGTTTTTAGAATGATATTAGAAGTCACAGCTGCAACCTTACATGATGCTAAAGTTGCCCAGGAACATGGTGCCGATCGTATAAGCCTTGTAACTGGAATCGGTGAAGGCGGCTTAACCCCAAGCTACGGTTTGATGAAAAAAGTGAAAGAAACGATACATATTCCAATATTTGTGATGATTCGTCCACATAATCAATCTTTTCAATATGATGAAGACGATTTGCAAACAATGATTGAAGATATTCACTATGCAAGAGAAATTGGCATTGATGGAATTGAAATTGGCTGTTTAACGGAAGACAAAATTATTGATGAGCAAGCTTTAAGGCGACTGCTGGATGCGGCAGGAGAAATGAATGTAACGTTCCACTTGGCATTTGATGAAATCAGTGATCAAGAAAAGGCGCTTGAAACGCTTTTAAGCTATAAGCAAATTCAGCGTGTCATGACTTCAGGAGCGGATAAAAGTGCACTAAACGGTATTCCTCATATTAAAAAACTGTTACGAAGAATGAAAGATAAAGATATCATTTTAATCGGGACAAAAGGGCTGAAACCTGAAAATCTTCAAGCGTTCTTATCCGTTACTCCCGTGAAAGAAATTCGTATTGGTTCAGGGGTTCGAGTGAATTGTCAATATACGAAACCGCTTGACCCAAGGAGTGTAAAAGCTGCAAAAGAAACGATGAATAAGCAAAAGTAACAGAAGTGCTACAAGAAATTGTAGCACTTTTTTATTTGGAAATAGAAAGGGACTTATTACATAGTTTTCCCTAATTGGAAAACGTCATAAAAACCTTTGAATCCTTGATACATAAGAGAAATGCTGTGTTTTCCCGACTTTAGAGTGAAGTAGGAATAATTTCATATTTTCAGAATAATTATTGACAGTGATAATCATTATCATTTATTGTTGTAATTGTTAATGAAAATCATTATCAATTGAAAAAACAGGAGGATATGATATGTCAACGTCAACGAAACAACTTACATCAAACGAAATGCTGCTTGCTATGCAAAATGAACGTGAATCCAATGCAAGGTCTTATCCTAGACGCCTTCCTATTGCAATTAAACAAGCAAAAGGCGCTGTGATTACGGATATGGATGGAAAAGAGTATATTGATTGTTTAGCCGGAGCCGGTACACTTGCTCTAGGTCATAACCATCCCGTAGTTCATGAAGCAATTCAAGACGTTTTAGCAAAATCTATTCCTTTACATACATTAGATTTAACAACGCCTGTGAAAGAAGCTTTTATCGATGAAGTATTCGCTAGTTTACCAGAAAACTTTGCAAATAAAGCGAAAATCCAATTTTGCGGTCCAACTGGAGGAGACGCGATTGAAGCGGCTTTGAAGCTTGTAAAAACAGCAACAGGCAACCGAACGATTTTATCTTTTCAAGGGGGATATCACGGCTCCACGCACGGCACGTTAAGCATCAGCGGTACAACGAGTCCCAAAAAACACATTCATGCGCTAGTACCCGATACACATTTTCTACCTTATCCATATGAATACCGCTGCCCATTTGGGGTAGGTGCTGAAGGTCACACGTACATTAGTACATACATTGAAAATATGCTGGATGATCCTGAAAGCGGAATTGTTACTCCGGCGGGTGTTGTAGTAGAAATTGTACAAGGAGAAGGAGGCTCTGTTCCGGCGCCGATTCCATGGTTAAAAGAGCTTCGCAGAATCACAAAAGAACGAAACATTCCGCTTATTGTAGATGAAGTTCAAACTGGAATTGGAAGAACAGGAAAGCTGTATGCATTTGAGCACGCTGATATTGAACCGGATGTATTAGTACTATCTAAAGCAATTGGAGGCAGCCTTCCTTTATCAGTCGTTCTGTATGATAAAAGGCTGGATCAATGGGAAGCGGGTGCACATATCGGCACCTTTAGAGGAAATCAGCTTGCGATGGCTACAGGACAAGCCACTCTGCAATTTATAAAACAAGAAAACTTACCTGCACATGCTCATGAATTAGGAGCTTATATTCAGAGTCAGCTAAAACATATTCAAAAGCAAGTACTTTCAATTGGCGATGTACGCGGAAGAGGTTTAATGCTGGGCGTTGAAATCATAGACGCAACAAAGCCGGCTAATAAAATCGGCAGTCATCCTGCAAACGGTGAGTTAGCTAAGCTGATTCAAAAAGAATGTTTCGACAGAGGCGTCATTTTAGAAGTGGGCGGAAGACATGGTGCTGTTATTCGTCTGCTTCCTCCATTAATTTTAACGAAACAACAAACCGATGAAGTGTTAACGAGATTTGAAGAAGCGATAAAAGCAGCAGAAGAGAAGTGGGTGAATAAATAAAATGGCGCCGTTTGAAAAGTGGTTTTTATCATCATCCAAAGAAAGCCTCGAGAATTATGAAGCGATGATAGGCGGAATGACAGAGATGATTAAACGTCACTACCATACACTAAAAGCCCCTTATACTCACATAGACATTCACGAACTATCGAACTTAGTCAATCGCTCGGTCTATTTTAGCGAACACGAACAGCCGCTAGAAGATCTGTTTGATGACGTACAAGCTGTAGTGATGGATCATTCGCTTCATATTTCGCATCCCGGGGCAATGGCACACTTGCATTGCCCTCCGATTATACCGGCCCTTGCTGCGGAAGTGATGATTTCTGCTTTGAATCAATCTATGGACTCGTGGGATCAAAGTCCGGCAGCTACGTATATAGAAGATCAAGTGATTGATGAATTAACACAACAAATTGGTTATCCAAGCTCTGCTTCCGGCGCTTTTACAAGCGGAGGGACTCAGTCGAATTATATGGGACTTCTGCTTGCTCGTAATGAGTATTGTCATGCTGCATTTTCAATTGATGTTAGTGAAGAAGGTTTACCGCTCCAAGCTAAAAAACTGCGGATTTTCTGCTCGGAAAAAGCCCACTTTACGGTGCAGCAATCTGCAGCTCAGCTTGGACTGGGCATGAATGCAGTGGTGAGTGTAAAGTGCAATGAAAGGCACGAGATGGATATAGAAAATTTAGAAGAAGCAATACGGGAAGTCAAAGCACAGGGAAACCTTCCTTTTGCTGTTGTAGCAACGGCAGGTACGACGGATTTTGGAAGCGTAGACCCTCTTTTTGAAATAAGTGCATTAGCTAAAAAAGAAGGGCTTTGGCTTCATGCTGACGCCGCTTATGGAGGAGCGCTGCTGTTTTCACATAAATATCGTAAACGCTTAAAAGCTCTTGAACGAGCAGATTCTATTACGATGGATTTTCATAAGTGGTTTTATCAGCCGGTAAGCTGCGGGGCATTTTTGCTGAAGAATTCAGCTATGTTCAAACACATTCAGCTTCATGCCGATTATCTAAATCCTGAAGAAGATGAGCATGTACATTTGGTAGATCGCAGTATTCAAACGACCAAACGATTTGACGCCTTGAAGCTATGGCTGACTTTCCGTGCAGTAGGTACAAATGAGTATGGAAAAATGGTTGATCATACGATTGAAACGGCTAAGCAAACAGCTGAACATTTACGAAAGCAAAGGAATATTGCGGTGTTAAATGATCCTTATCTGAACGCGGTTGTATTTCGCTATGTGCCAGATACTTTATATGGTGATTGTCAAAAACAGCAGCATTATGAAAATAAGTTGAATCAGCGTATTCAGCAGCATTTATACGAAAAAGGCACTTTTATCATGGCAAAAACAAAGCACAAAGAGCAGGCATATTTAAAGCTAACGATGTTAAATCCTATGATTACAGTTGATTCTGTTGCCACTCAGTTAGAGGAAGTCGTGGCTTTAGGAAAAGAGTTGGAGAAAAAGGAGGAACGATTACGTGAACGCTCAGTTATCGGCTAATTTTATTACGATGCAAAATATTATTAATTGCTATATTCGAGAAACAGGTAAGGGAGTATGGCAGTCCGTTTCAGAAATAAAAAGCGAGGAAACGCTCGTTCTTAGACTAGAAAAACAGCCGGTAACTCTTTACTTTCCAGTAAAGTACCGTTCAGCTACCGGACGTCACTTGTTCTTTCCGGTCTTTTATTATCGCATTCAGAAAGAGGAGCTCAAGGAGTTAGATGTCGTCACTCTTTTGGCCTTTCTTTTAAAAGAAGTAACAGATCATTTACTACAGGTAAATGAGCTGATTGTACGTGTGCTACTAAGCTATGAAAATATGAAATTGTTCATTGAAAAAAGACAGAAAGAGTTAGAAACGTGCTATAAATGGGACAAAACGTTCTTAGAATCTGAGCAGTCATTGCTTATTGGCCACCAGCTGCATCCGACACCTAAAAGCCGTCAAGGGATATTACCTGAAGAAGAAGAGGTGTTTGGGCCTGAAGTGAACGGCAAATTTCAGCTTCATTATTTTAAAGCACATAAATCGCTTGTTGCAGAGCAGTCCGCCGGGAGTCAAACCACATCACAGCTTATTAAAGAGCAGTTGAAAAAAGATAAGAGGGTTTCTGAAGAATTCATACAGTCGCATTGCCAAGCGGACGACTATTCACTTATACCTATGCATCCGCTGCAAGCTCGTTATCTTTTAGGAAAAGAAGAAGTGTGTGAATGGATTCAAAAAGGCAGGCTTGCTTATCTAGGGCCACATGGTCAGCCGTTTTATCCGACTTCGTCTGTTCGAACCGTATACAGTGAAGATGCAGATGTAATGTACAAATTTTCTATTCCGGTGAAGATTACGAATTCACTGAGAGTGAATAAACGTAAAGAATTAAGCAGAGGTGTAGAAGTGAGTCGTTTATTGCAAAAGGGATTACAGGCTGAGCTTCAAGAAAATCATCCGGCTTTTCAAGTGATTGAAGACCCTGCTTACATCACGCTTGGAACAAAGGAGCTTGGGTTTGAAGTCATGGTTCGAAGCAACCCTTTTCAAGGTGAGCATGGGAACCTTACAACGCTCTTAGCAAGTTTGTGTCAAGATCACGTGTTTGGGAAAGCTTCTCAAATTGAAAATATTATTAATCATATTGTTTCAAATGAAAATAGCACGAATGAAGACATAAGCAAGCGCTGGTTTAAACGCTATTTAGATGTTTCTTTTCATCCTATGATGTGGCTTTACACTCAAAAAGGAATTGCGCTGGAAGCTCATCAGCAAAATTCCGTTATTAAACTTGATGAAAACGGATATCCATCGATGTTTTACTACCGTGACAACCAAGGCTATTACTTTATGAAATCAAAGGAACAAGAGCTTCGCAAGCTGCTTCCTTCCTTAAACGGAGAAAGCGATACGGTATGTGATGACGCTGTAGCAGAAGAAAGATTTCGTTATTACGTATTATTTAATCATATTTTAGGATTAGTTAATGCTTTTGGGGCAGCTGGCCTCGTTCAAGAGTCAGATCTGCTATTGATTCTGCGACAAGAAATCGAGATGTACACAGAAAAAGATCATACGGGGCTTGTTTCATCGATGTTAGAAGAGAAAGTGCTTCCTTGCAAAGCCAATTTCTTAACGCGCGTTCATGATATGGATGAGCTGGTAGGCTCTCTTGAAACGCAGTCTGTTTATGTAAATGTTGAAAATCCTCTGTACGAATCTGCAGGTGTACGGGTATGAAATCGGCATTACAAACGCAGTATCCTTTTATGATTCAGCAAAAGGAGCAGAGCATCACCTTTCGCTCTGTTTCTTTTGCAAAAGATTTCGAACGGCTGTACAAGTGGATGCATGAACCGCATGTTATTCCGTATTGGAATTTAAATATTTCAAAACAGGCGTATGAGCAGCATTTAAAAACATTTCTCGCTGATTCCCATCAAAAACTGCTAATTGGAGAAATTGACGGTGTACCTATGAGCTATTGGGAATCTTATACGGTTGAAGGCGATATTATCAGTAACTATTACCCTTATGAAAAAGGAGATCAAGGGATTCATTTATTAATTGGAGAACCTGATTTTTTAGGAAAAGGCTATATTTATCCGCTCCTTCTTAGTTTACTAAAGCACAAGTTCGAGGTAGCAGATACTGCTAAAGTAATAGCGGAACCAGATATACGTAATGAAAAGATGATTGCAGTATTTAAAAAATGCGGGTTTCAATTTATGAAAGAAGTGTCGCTTCCTGATAAAACAGGCGTACTGCTGAAATGTGAAAGAAAAGTATTTGAAAGAAGGTGGAGCGAATGGAACAACGGGACATTTTAGACGTAATTGGAGTAGGAGTTGGTCCATTTAATTTAGGATTAGCAGCTTTAATTGATAAAACAGATTGTACATATAAATGTTTTGAACAAAAAAATGAGTTTAATTGGCATCCAGGAATGCTTTTAGAAGGGACAACTCTTCAAGTTCCGTTTATGGCAGACGTGGTCACGATGGTGGATCCGAAAAGTCCATACACGTTCTTAAATTATTTGCATGAGCATGAGCGCTTATATCAGTTTTATTTCTTTGAGAAGTTTCATATCCCAAGAAACGAATACAATCACTATTGCCGCTGGGTAGCAAGCCAGCTGAGCGGGCTTGAGTTTAACAGCACAGTAAAAGAAGTCAAAATGTATGAAGATGCTAAACCATACTACGAAGTAATAGTTGAAAAAGAAGGAAAGCTTCATACCTATTACAGCTATCATCTTGTAACCGGAGTAGGTACACAGCCCGTAGTGCCAAGAGACTTTCAATCAGTAGCCAGCGATACGTTCTATCACTCCGCTCATTATAAAATGAATCGTGAACAAACGCTGAAGGCTAAAAGTATAACCGTAATTGGCTCGGGTCAAAGCGCAGCTGAAATTGTCTATGACTTACTTCAACAGCAGCCTGAATTTGATTACAAGCTAAATTGGTATACGCGCTCAAAAGGGTTTTATCCGATGGAGTATTCAAAGCTTGGCCTTGAACATTTTTCACCGGATTATACCCGCTATTTTTATAGATTGCCTCAAGAGAAAAAAGAGAGCGTTTTACAAAATCAAGCTCTTCTGTATAAAGGAATAAGCTTTGAAACGATCGGTGATATTTATGAGTTGATTTACGAACGAACGATTGGCGGGAAAGAAGTGCCGCTAACAATGCGCGCGCTTACGGAACTTGCAGGCGTTGAAAAGACAAACGACACACATCTTCTTACTCTTCACCAATACGAGCAGGACTCGTTTGAAAAAGAAGAAAGTGAAATTGTCATTATGGCTACTGGCTATCATGCAAAAGAGCCTGCTTTTATGGAAGGTTTAAAAGAACATTTGCTATTCGATGAAAAAGGACAGCTGAAAATTAGCGAATCCTATCAAGTTGAGATGAAGAAAAAAGGCGCTCCGCTATTTGTTCAAAACGGAGAGCTTCATACACACGGGGTTGGAGCACCAGACTTAGGTTTAGGCGCTTATCGAAATGCTGTCTTGATTAATCAAATTGCAGGTGAAAACGTGTACAAAATATATAAAAATACTGTCTTCCAAAAGTTTGGATTTTAAGAGATGATTTCTCCGCGCTTTGTTTTTATCTGTTTGTTTATGACCATGACGTCGGAAGTGTTATTATCACCATTTTATCCACAATATTTTACAAATGCTTTCCATGTAGATGGAGTTGCAATGACGTCTTTTTTTATTATTTGCTGCCGGATTGTGGTCATTGTTATGACTCCTTTATGGGGAATGCTGCTTAAGAAGTGGAAAGTAAAACATATAACCGTAGCGTCACTTCTAATGACAGCCTTAATTAAAGTCATTCTGAGCGAAGTTTCTACTTTTTATGGATTTTTAGCCGCTTCGTTAGTATTACTTGTGTTTCAAAGCAGTTTATATCTTTTGTACCCATATTTAGTAGGCGGCATGAAAAATGGACAGAAAAAGGCAAGCGCTGCAACAACCTATGTATTTATTGTTCATACGGCTATTATTGTCGCTAGCTTGTTTGGAAGTACAATTATTGCTTGGGAAATGCCGCTTAAAGTATATCAGTACTTTGCTTTAGCTGATATGGTACTGGCCTTATGGCTTATAACAAGAAAAGCTTCATCTTTAAAAAAAGAAAAAACACCAGCATACATTCAAAGTATAAACGAGCCTATTTTTTTCTATTTGCTGGCTATTTTCTTTTTTCACCTTGGACACAATGTCATTCGCCCTTATTTTACATTGTTTACAAGTGACACATATGGCATGAGCAGTCAAGGCAGCGCTTTGTTATATGTGATGCCGAGCATTATGGCGATCATCTTAAAGCTTACGGTACCTACAAAGCTATTTAATGGCAAAGTTATACCGCTTTTTTATGGCGTAACGGGTGCTAGTGCTTTACTGCTATGTTTGCAAGCATATGCCGATCATCTCAGCATGTTTATTATAAGTCGAATGTTATATGGAGCCGGATTTTATCTCAGCATGGTTATACTTGATATCTATTTATTTCAAAAAAGCAAAGAAGAAGCTGCTTACTATTACAGCTGGCTTATTGCTGTTCAAAATATTGCCCTGCTGATTGCACCGCTTTTAGCACTAGAAATCAGCAAAGTGAATTTGGCGCTTCCTTTGGCAGCTGGTGCCGCTGCTTTGCTAGCTGCTAGCGCTGTAATGCCGCTGCGTAATAAAACAATCCCTATTCTAAGACAAGTAAAGGAGAATGAAGGATGAAAATCAAACAAACGAATCTTTCCGTATTTAATAAGCAATCATGGGAAAAAGCAAATCGACAGCTTTTAGCTAAAATGCTGCAGGAATTTATGTATGAACATATTATCGCACCGAAGGAACTGCAAAAGCAGGGGGAGATTTCCACCTACCAGTGGGAAGACCACCGGGGTGTTACGTATACATATCAAGCGAAACAGCGATTGTTTGACAGTTTTTCCGTACTGCCAGAAAGTATTAAGCTGACATCTAAAACGTCAACCCCTACATTTTCTGAGGCCTTGCAGCTGTTAATTAGCCTATCTGAAGACAAAGGAATGTCTAGCTCAACCGCAGGCCACTTAGCAAAAGAATATTTTCATACATTAATAGCAGACGTGCATTTGCAAAAACGAAAATCAGCTGATGAATTAGCAGATATGGATTATGCAGAGCTAGAAGGTGAAATGATGGGACATCCTTGGATTACATATAACAAAGGCCGCATCGGATTTGGCTATGATGATTATCTGCGGTTTGCACCTGAGCAAAAACAAAAAATTCAGCTTTCATGGATTGCTGTAGCGAAGCAAATTGCTTCGTTTCATTCATTAGATACCCTCGGCTTTGATGATGTTATGAAGCAGGAGCTAAGCGGTGAGAAGCTAGCTGAATTCGAAAAAGAATTAACAAGCCAAGACCTTTTAGCAGCCGACTATTACTATATTCCCGTCCATGAATGGCAGTGGATGAACGTGATTGTTCCTTTATTCGCTGAATACATTGCAAATAACTTAATTGTTCCGTTAGGAGAAGGTGAAGATCAATACTTGCCTCAGCAGTCGATTCGTACATTTGTGAATACAACAAATCGAGATAAATATCATGTAAAGCTTCCCATGAGTATATTAAATACGCTTGTGTACAGAGGCCTTCCAAGTGAGCGGACGGTAATTGCTCCTCAAGTAACTAAGCACATAAAAGGCATACGAGATCGCGATGCGTTTTTAAAAGATACGTGCAAAGTAGGACTTTTAGGTGAAGTGGCTACGTTAAACGTAACTCAGCCAACGTTTGCTTCTATTAAAAACGCGCCTTATCAGTATTTAGAAATGCTGGGAGTCGTTTGGCGTGAAAGCATCTATCAAGAGTTAGAAGAAGGAGAGCATGCGATTACGCTAGCTGCGCTTTTACATGTTGACAGTAAAGGGAAAGCTTTAGTTTCGTCGTATATAGAAAAGTCGGACTTAACTCCTGCCGAGTGGATCGATGCGTTAACCAGCGCTGTGTTGCCGCCGCTTCTTCATTACTTGTATCAATACGGTACTGTATTTTCCCCGCACGGTCAAAATACGGTATTAGTGCTCAAACATAACAAGCCCGTTCGAATTATTATGAAAGATTTTGTAGATGACGTGAATATTAGCGATCAGCCGTTTGAAGAACTGCAGCAGCTATCTTTTGAATTAAAAGAAGTGCTGCGCAGCGAAGAACCGGAAGGACTGACGCAGTTTATTTTAACAGGGTTATTTGTTTGTCACTTCCGCTATTTAGCAACTATTTTAGAAGAGCATGAAGGCGTAGAAGAAGCGGACTTTTGGAAAAGTGTACGAGCAGAAATTTTACATTATCAAGCATCATTTCCACATTTGAAAAAACGATTTGAACTGTTTGATTTATTACGTCCGACCATTACGAAATTAACGTTAAATCGAAATCGAATGTTTGATTACGGATACGAAGATGGCGGAGATCGTCCTCACGCAAGCGAATATGGCAAGGTACGAAATGCCTTGCATGAAGTGAGTGAAAAAGCTGTGCAATAATAAGGAAAAGCCGCTGGTATTGTGCTAGCGGCTTTTTTATGGTTAATTCAAAAGCAGGAAACGAAGGGGATGAGCTGCAGCACTTTAGGAAACACTCATTTTATGTATGTGTAGAATATAAAAGTGAGTGAATGAACGATTTGATGTAGTAGATGTTAGAACAACAAGTACACAAGCTGAAGCAAACGTTTCGGCTTTCTTTTGTCAAAGCACTATTTCAATGTCGCATCGCTACAAGGATAATGGTACAATTGTCTGTATATTTAAAAAAAGAGAGGGAATTACATGAAATCGCATATTCAAAAACATTTAACTTCATATAAAGAGAAATATAAAAATCGAGGTCGGCTGCTAATTAGCTGTCCGGACAAACCGGGTATTGTAGCCGCTGTGTCTACGTTTTTACATGAGCACAGTGCAAATATTGTAGAATCAAGTCAACATTCAACGAACCACGAAGGGGGTATGTTTTTTATCCGTTTCGAATTTGAATGTGAGGATTTATTAGCTAAAGAAACAAAACTAGAAGAAAGCTTCAAAAAAATTGCCGATACGTTTTCAATGAACTGGCAGTTTACATATGCTCATAATTTGAAAAAAACAGCTATTTTTGTGTCAAAAGAGCCTCATTGTCTACTAGAGCTGCTGTGGGCATGGGAAAGCGGAGATTTGATGACAGACATCGCGGTCGTTGTGAGCAATCACGAAGATGCGCGCGAAGTGGTTGAATCATTTGGTATACCGTTTAAGCATATACCGGCGACAAAAGACATTCGCCAAGAAGCAGAAGCCAAACAGCTGCAGATATTAAAAGATTATAATATTGACGTGATTATTTTGGCGCGTTATATGCAAATTTTAACGCCGACTTTTGTGGCTGAAAATCCGTATCGTATCATTAATATTCACCATTCATTCTTACCGGCATTCATTGGAGCACGTCCATATGAACGCGCATATCAACGAGGTGTAAAGTTAATTGGTGCTACGTCTCACTATGTAACGGACGACTTGGATGAAGGACCAATTATTGAACAAGATATTGAACGCGTGAACCACCGTGATGATGCGGATGACTTAAAGAAAAAAGGCCGCTTAATTGAACGTACGGTGCTCGCACGTGCTGTGAAATGGCATTTAGAAGACCGCATTTTAGTGCATGAAAACCGCACAATTGTATTTAATTAACAAAGACTAGGCTATTAAAAAGTAGTTTAGCCGAAGGAAGATCCGAACGATGAATCGAGATTCTTGAAAAAGAATGAAATTCGTTCGGATTTTTTTATGCTCATGGTAAACGTAGATTTCATCTGTTTAGTTGCTTCTAGTGGTTGATTGGAGGGACTCCTGCGAGAAAAGCGGAACAGATGAGACCCCTCAAGTGTAAGCGACGAGGAGGCTCATCGGCCGCCAGCCTTGCACGGAGATCAACCGCCGTGTCATAAGCGATTTATACGCGATTATTTAATTGATTTTGTTAGGTCTCATTCTCGTTTTTTTCGGGGAAATCGCGTATCTAAATGATAAAAAACTTTTCTGCATGAGCTGAGATTTAGTTGTTTACTTAGCTCGTGAACACTTATACAATAGAAAAGGACTTTTTAATAAAGGAAGTGTCGGAAGTGAAACAATATCTTGAACTTTGCGAGCATGTGTTAGCAAATGGAACAAAAAAAGAAGATCGGACAGGAACAGGTACAATTAGCACATTTGGCTATCAAATGCGTTTTAATTTACAAGAAGGTTTCCCGGTATTAACGACAAAAAAACTTCATTTGAAATCAATTATTCATGAACTGCTTTGGTTTTTACAAGGAGATACAAACGTTAAGTATTTACAAGATAACGGCGTGCGCATTTGGAATGAATGGGCGGATGAAAACGGGGAACTTGGCCCTGTGTATGGTCATCAGTGGCGTTCATGGCCAACTCCGGACGGAGAAAAAATTGATCAAATTACAAATGTTATCAATCAAATTAAAAACAACCCTGATTCTCGCCGCTTAATGGTAAGCGCCTGGAATGTGTCTGATGTAGACAATATGGCTTTACCGCCGTGTCACTGCTTATTTCAGTTTTACGTAGCGGACGGCAAATTGTCTTGTCAATTGTATCAGCGCTCAGCTGATATTTTCCTAGGCGTACCGTTTAATATTGCTTCATATGCGCTGCTTACAATGATGGTGGCACAAGTGTGTGATTTAGAGCCAGGTGATTTTGTTCATACGTTTGGCGATGCGCATATTTACAGCAATCACATTGAACAAGTAAACCTGCAGTTAACGCGTGAGCCTCATGCTTTGCCAAAAATGAAAATCAATCCAGACGTAAAGTCAATTTTTGACTTTAAATTTGAAGACTTTGAGTTAGTAGACTATAATGCGCATCCTCACATCAAAGGAGCTGTGAGCGTATGATTTCCCTCATTGTCGCAATGGATCAAAACAGGCTGATCGGTAAAGAAAATGATTTGCCATGGCGTCTTCCTGAAGATTTAAAGTATTTCAAGCGCATCACAACGAGTCATACGATTGTAATGGGAAGAAAAACATTTGAATCAATTGGACGCCCGCTTCCTAATCGCGAAAATGTGGTTCTTACGCGTCAAAAAGATTATCAACAAGAAGGAACAACCGTTATTCATTCAGTTGAGGAACTAGAAGCATTAGATGCTGAAAAAGAAGACGAGCTCTTCGTGATTGGCGGAGCTACTCTGTATGAGCAAACATTAGACGTTGCAAACCGACTTTATATTACGCATATTGAAGAATCCTTTGAAGGAGATACACATTTTCCTGCGATTGATTTGAGCGAATGGAAAGTTATTTCGAAGCAGCAAGGAATTAAAGATGAAAAAAATCCCTACACGTATTATTTTACCGTATACGAGCGAAGCTGATGGCTTTTGTTTATAAAAAACGCGAGTCTGGTACAAAAGTATGTTAGTTGAAGAAAGATCCGAACGTTGAATCGTTCGGATCTTTTCATTATGAGGGTGAAGGTAGATTTCATGTATGTAGGTGCTTTTAGCAGGTGATTGGAGGCTCACCGCTCACCCGCGGAAAGCGAAGCCTTGCATGGAAATCAACTGCGGTGTAACAAGCGCCCCCTACTAGCTAGCACCTATATTCCATTTATTCGTCTTTAGATTGATTTCGTTATGTTTCAATCTCTTTTTATATTGATTTTAATTGCTTCATCATTTCGTGGAAAGCCGCTGGGCTCACAAACTGTTCAGAGCTCCAGTTAGCTTCAATCCATTGAATCAGCTCGCTTGGTGTGTTAAAAACTTCTCCGCTCGTATCTGCTTTGCGAAGCATGTATCTACCGTTTTCTTCGTCTGCAACTATTTCGCACGGAACGGCACTTTCATGACTTTGAAGCGAAAACTCCATTTATTCCACAACCTTTCTTGATTTATACCTGTTATCGCATCAGCTGCATGTAGAAAGTATGGGCAATTTTGTAAGTCTATTTAGCGTTTGCTAAACATATGTAAAGTATGTGGACAGTAAAATAGTTGGAAAAGTTTTTTTAGTTATTATTAATGAAAAATAATGATTTTTCTAAATTTTTTGTGATATAATGTACAAATTAATAATGGTAGAAGAGGAAGGAAGTTGGTTATGAAACAACAAGTAGATAATCGAACAAAACACGTACATTTAGAGGACATCATGATTGCAAATCAATTGATTAAAGATGTTGTTGTGCATACACCACTACAGCGTAATGACGTTTTGTCTGAACGATATGAATGTAATATCTATTTAAAACGTGAGGATTTACAGGTGGTGCGCTCATTTAAAATTCGTGGTGCGTACAATCGAATCAAAAAGTTATCCCCAGAAGAATTAGAAAATGGAATTGCCTGTGCAAGTGCAGGAAACCACGCACAAGGTGTAGCATATGCGTGCCGTCATTTAAATATCGATGGTAAAATCTTTATGCCGAGCACAACGCCGCGCCAAAAAATTAATCAAGTGAAATTTTTAGGCAAAGATAACGTAAAGGTCGTACTAATCGGAGATACGTTTGATGATTCTTATGAACAAGCTATTGCGTGCAGTGAAGAGGAACATCGAACATTTATTCACCCATTTAACGATGTAGACGTTATTGCAGGACAGGGTACAGTAGCCGTTGAAATGTTCAATGACTGTGAAGATGAAATTGACTACGTATTTGCGGGTATCGGCGGGGGCGGATTAATTTCCGGTGTCGGCACATACGTAAAAAGCATCTCGCCTCAAACAGCTGTGATTGGGGTAGAACCAGCAGGCGCGCCTGGCATGCAGACATCTTTAGCAAATGGAAATGTAGTGACGCTACCGGCAATCGATCCATTTGTAGACGGAGCAGCTGTTAAAACAGTTGGAACGCTTCCGTATGACATCAGTAAAGAACTTGTGGACGATATTGTAGTTGTTCCTGAAGGCAAGGTTTGTACAACCATTTTATCTCTATACAATGAAAATGCGATTGTAGCAGAACCAGCAGGAGCTCTTTCGATTGCTGCTCTTGACTCATACCGTGAGCAAATTAAAGGGAAAACGGTTGTTTGCGTCATCAGCGGAGGAAACAATGACATTGGACGCATGCAAGAAATCAAAGAACGTTCGATGATTTATGAAGGATTACAGCATTATTTTATCGTTAATTTTCCTCAGCGCGCAGGAGCTCTTCGTGAATTTCTAGACGAAGTGCTTGGACCGACAGACGATATTTCGCGCTTTGAGTATACGAAAAAGAATAACAAAGACAGCGGACCAGCACTCGTAGGAATCGAGCTTAAGCATAAAGAAGATTATTATCCACTGATTAATCGTATGGATAAAAAAGGATTCCCTTATACAGAAATTAATAAAGAAAGCAACTTGTTTCACTTATTTATTTAAATAGAAGGTCATTTTAAAAAGGAATGCTTCATCAACTGTCGAATAAGTTGATGAAGCATTTTTATTTTAAAAATATTTGTATTTTCTTTTTATTTTATCAAGACAGAAAGTGCCTCAAGCATTATAATAAAATAAACGGGTAAAAAGAGGGTTGATCGCCTTGCTATTAAAAAGCCTTGAATTTAAACATGTCAGTGGTCAAAAAGTAAAAATTACTGAAATTCCAGTTTTAGAGGAAAATAGCACGTTTCGGTTCATGTTATCTGCAAAACTTGATTTATTTATTAGACAAATCACGAACGAATCAGTTCCGAAGCAAGCCTACTCGTTTCAAGAATATTTAAAACGCGTGTTGAAATGGAAAGATTACGAACAGCTCTTTAAGTCTCATGTATTAAAACATAATGCATAAACGTAAAAGTTGACTTTTATGAATATTTCAGCAGAGTCAACTTTTTTTTTGTTGATATAAAAGGTTGAAGATGCGTTTTATGAATTAGCAAAACTTGCATTCTATTATAACTATATTGTTGTAAGCGTTCATGTTATACTAGTCTGCAATGCATCTTATAGGGGTGAACACATGGCGAAAATTAAAGTGGTAACGGATTCAACAATTGATTTAACGTTGGAAGAAGCTGAAAAGTACGGTATTGAGATGATACCTTTATGTATTAACATTGATAATGAAACGTATTTAGATCGCGTGGAATTAACGCCGACAGATTTTATTGAAAAAATGAAAAATTCAAAAGAATTACCGAAAAGCTCTCAGCCAGCTATTGGTTCTTTTGTTGAAGTATATGAACGATTAGTTAGTGAAGGGTATGACGTCATTTCGATTCATATGACTGGGGGAATGAGCGGAACTGTTCGAGCAGCTGAAAGCGCGGCTCAAATGGTAGAAGGAAACATCACCGTTGTTGATTCTATGTACATTACAAAAGCTCTTTCGTTTCAAGTCTTTGAAGCGGTGAAAATGATTGAAGATGGGCATACAGTAGAAGAAATTGTCACGCGCTTGGAAGAGGTGCGTCAAAATACGAATCTTTTTGTCGTAGTTGATACGCTTGAAAATTTGGTTAAAGGTGGACGTATTGGACGAGGAAAAGGATTGATCGGTTCTCTTTTAAATATTAAGCCGATTGCTTCTCTAGCTGACGGAGTATATACTCCTGTTGCTAAAGTGCGCAGCCATTCTCAAGTTGTTAAGTTTTTAACAAAACAGTTCGAAGAGCATACAGAAGGAAAAAGTATTAAAGGAGTAGGGCTAGTACATGCAGATGGATTTGGACTCGCCTCTAAATTAAAAGAATCAATTGTGAAGGCAAGGGGCTATATGCAATTTTCAATTGAAGATACGACGCCTATTATCTCGACGCATACAGGTATTGGTGCAATTGGTTTTATGTATTTTGCTGAATAAAGTGGGTTGCTTTTTGCAAGTCACTTTTTTGGTTTTCTCTTTTTTGGAAAAAGGGGAAAGAGAAGTGGACGAACGTATGATATAATAGAATCAACTTTCTACCAGCGAATGCTGTGCTGGTTACTATTCTTTTGAATCCGGAGTATACCGATGAAAAAATATATTCGAAATTTGAGTGTGTTTAACAAAACGGTTTTATTTTCTACTTTAATTGTAGTTGCCCTTGGAGTCATTTCTTTAGCCATTAGCTATCAAGTTCAAAAAAAGATGGCAAAAGAGACACTAACGCAGCACGCGTTAATTATGGCTGATTTATGGAGGGAGTCTTTATCTAAACAAGACGTAATAGCAGCAGTGGATTCAAGGAACGGGACGATTCCTGAAAAAGACGAGCTAGAAAAGCAGTTTAGAAAGATTTATGAATTGCATCCGTCATACTTGCAGGGATATATTATGACGACCGAAAAATTCAAGTCGCATGGAAATAAGATTATCGTAACAGCGAATAAGAAAATTAAGCAATCACTAGAGCCGTCCATGATTTATTATGGAGGAGAAGAATTTTACAAATCATTTAAGCAAGCAGAACAAGAAAAGAAGAATATCGTAACATCTACATACAAAGACGAATTCGGGACGTGGATAACCGTTTTATCGCCTATTACAAACAGCTCTGGAAAAGTCGTGGCTATTCTTGGTGTAGATATAGATGCAAGCGCTATCTATATCTACCAAAAACGTTTAATTGTGGCTTTGATCGTTGCGTTTACGATTTTGTTTACCTTTATTATTGTTATTCAAGACTGGGGACTAAGGCGATTAATGTCGCCCCTAGGGGAATTAATAGAAGGAATTCAAGCAGTAAGTCAAGGGAAGTTTGATGTGAAGCTGACACATGAAAATGATTCTGAGTTAGGGAATGTACACACAAGATTTAATGAAATGACCGAGCGGCTTCAGCAGCTTTTTCAACAAGTGTCAGCAACAAAAGAACAGCTGAACGTAGAAACGAATTTCAGTCATTCAAAAGATGGAATTGCTAAAGCGATTGATGAATTAGAAGTTATTATGGAAAAAACGAGGATGCAAAAGGAATTGCAGCGAGCAGAGAAAATGAATGCAATTGGTCAATTAGCTGCTTCTGTAGCGCATGAAATTCGAAATCCTATGACGGTGGTAAAAGGGTTTTTGCAGCTGTTTCAAGATAACACAAAGCTTTCAAACACTGAATTAAGTTACATTCATCTTATGATTAACGAAATGGACAGAGCGGAAGCGATTATTCATGACTATTTATCTTTAGCCAAGCCGGATGTTCATCAGCATCGTTTTATTAACTGCTTAGAGTGTGTTACAAGCTTAGTAGACTTATTATCTTCTTATGCTTTGTTAACAAACAATATACTCATAGAATTAGACGCAAAAGAAGAGATGTATGTTCGCGGCAGCCGAAACGAATTGAATCAAGTTCTGCTTAATATTATGAAAAATGGAATTGAAGCTATGAGAGCTGGAGGAACGCTTCGAGTAGGACTTTACAAGCGAGAAGGGCATGTACATATTCAAATTGAAGATACTGGTATAGGCATGACCAGTGAACAAGTGAACCGGCTGGGAACAGCGTTTTATTCTTTAAAAGAAAAAGGAACAGGGATTGGTCTAATGGTTTCTTATCAGCTGGTCGAACAAATGAATGGAAGAATTGAAGTGGAAAGCATACCAGGAAAAGGTTCAACGTTTACCTTGATTTTCCCTAGCTATGACTAAACTTTAACCGTGCAGGAGGAACATATGAAAAGCTGGTCTTATAAATTGTTTTTTTTACTGTTCATTAGTTGTATGATGTTAGCAGCCTGTGGTTCCAAAATAGAAAATCCGCTTAATTGGAAGATGGACTCTTTTTCTTACGTTAACCAAGATCAAAAGAAAGTAGGGCTAAGTCAGCTGAAAGGGAGCGTTTGGATAGCTAACTTTATCTTCACAAGCTGCGAAACCGTATGTCCCCCAATGACGGCTCATATGGCTAAATTACAAAAAATGGCCAAGGATGAAGGGCTGAATGTTCGCTTTGTTTCATTTAGCGTAGACCCTGAAGTCGATACTCCACCAAAAATGAAGGACTATGCGACTAAATTTGGCGCTGATTTTTCGAATTGGGATTTCTTAACGGGGTATAAACAAGCAGAAATTGAGAAGTTTGCGCTGGACCAATTTAAAACGATTGTGAAAAAGCCGCAAGAAAATCCGCAGGTTATTCACGGTACAGATTTTTTTCTAATTGACAAAGATGGAGTCGTTCAAAAATCTTATCAGGGAGTGACTGACCCTCCTTATGAAGATATGTTAAAAGATATCAAAACCCTTCAGTAAGAGCTATAAATCCGTCAAAACTATCCGTCAAACACAGCTATCTTTATAGTGATGTGTTAGCGGATATTTTTATGAAAGAAACATGCTTATCCTTTTTTTTACATATACTATATATAAGAAACGTAGTAAAATATCAACTTGACATAGTATGATAAGATATAAAGATATAGTTATTCAGAGCGGTAAGCAGTATTGCTTGTGACAGCGAGAATACAGCATAGTTAGTAGGTGTTATGATGAGAAAATGGAAAAGTATAGTGATAAGCAGTATAAGTGCGGTGGTGTTAGCAAGCTGTTCGACGACGACTTTTTTGCCAACGGACAATAAAGAAGAAGCCGTTCAGAAAGAAGTGGATTTAACACCTAAAAAGCATATTCCGAAAGGATTTTTTCCTGTAGATTTAGATATTGTAGCCATTGGTGACTCATTAACAGAAGGAGTAGGAGATGAGTCTAAAAAAGGCGGTTATGTACCATACTTAACTAAATACCTTTCTAAACAAAATGAAGTGCAAAATGTACGAACAGAGAATCTAGGTAAAAGAGGAAATCGGACGGATCAGCTATTAGCGAGGTTAAATCAGCCGGGAGTAGCAGCTGAAGTATCAAGAGCAGACATCGTTTTCTTGACGATTGGCGGCAATGACGTGATGAAAGTGGTAAGAGATTACTTTTACAATATCTCAATTAAGACGTTTGAATCACAGCAGTCAAAATATGAAAAACGTCTAAATGACGTGTTTTCACGTATACGTAAGCTGAACCCTAATGCTCATATTTATTTAATCGGTTTTTATAATCCATTCTTTAAATCGTTAAGTGATGTGAAAGAAATTAATGTTGTTATTAATGAATGGAATGCGGCAAGCGAGAAAATTGCTTCTCAATATGATAATGTAAGTTATGTAAAAATTGATGATATTTTTTATGATTCTGACGTAAATTTATTAGGGAAAGACGAGTTTCACCCTAATAAAAAAGGGTACAAACTAATGGCTGAACGCATTAGTAAATCAATGGAGGAAGAAGATCCTCTCGTTGGAGACCAGAAAAAGGAAACAGCAGAAGAAGTTACATCTGATGAAAAAGAGAAAAACACGAAAGAGAGTGGGAACGAGTAAGGAGATTGTTATATGAAGAAGTGGAAAACCCTATTTATCGCGTTATTAGGGATTAATGTTCTAGGGGCTATCCTTATTATTGCGTTTATTTTTCAACCGGTTGACAAGGCCAATCCAACTCCCTCTGAAAAAGTAGAAGGAGACGCAGAACTAACAATTTTGGCTAAAAAAGCCGACTTAAATGTACTGATTGATAAATATTTAAAAAAAGAATTTAAGAATCAGCCGCTTAACTACAAAATTACTCTTACTGATGTAGTAAGAGTAGACGGTACGATTCAAGTATTCGGCGATGATATTAATATTCGAATGACATTTGATCCAATCGTACAAAAAAATGGAGATATTGTGCTTGAACAGCAGTCGCTTTCTGTTGGAAAGCTGCAGCTTCCTGTCCGCACAGTGCTTCGATACGTAAATAATAACTTTGCGCTACCAGAATGGGTAACGATCGATCCAAAGAATGAATCAGTATACGTAGCGTTACAGCAGATGAAGTTAGAGAGTGATTTTGCTGTAAAAGTACAAAAGTTTGATTTAAAAAATGATGATATTCGCGTACGTTTAATTTCGCGCAGTGAATAAAAAAACCTTCCAATTTGGAAGGTTTTTTTCGTTAACGATCTTGGGAAATCAGTGCTTCTAATGCAGGACGGTTCTTAGCAAATCCGACGGCATATACCGTATATGTTCGATTCGGACGAAGGTTCAGTGCCGGGATTTCGAGTACTACATTTTTGGTTCCTGCTATGCGCACACTAAGTTGAACATGCATGGGGGACAAAGGCAAATATTTTGTGACTTCTTTAAACTGCACTCCAGAAAAAATGACGTCTCCGCCTCTAGCCGCAATATCCACAGCAGGAGCATCAGGAGAAAGGTGAACAAATCGAAGCTTTGTTTCTCCACTTGGCACATCCGTATTGTCATAGATAAATAATAAATCAAGCTTGTTTAGCTCATCTACCGCCGCTACCGTGTAATTTTGGTTTCCTTCAAATGTAAATGATTCCGTTAAAACAGGTCTTCCCGTTTCTCCAGCGGGATAAATAGAAATTGTATATCTTCCAGGTTCTTGTAATTCAATATAATCTGTTTCTTGTTTATAAGTTAAATTGCGAATCACTCGTTTGTTGTTAATATAAATATCTACAGATGGAGAATCTGGAGAAGCGTGAAGTATACGAATTTGTGGCGGATTTACGCGCAGATTCGTATTTTCAGAAGAAGTTAAGATGGCCTGCTGGATATAGTACAAATGCTTTTGATAATAATGAATATGCTTAGATGGATCACTATACTTATAGTAGTTAGCTAGAAAATCGTATTTCATTGCTTTTTTAATATATTGATCAAAGGAATAATTAGCCATATGTTCAGCTCCCTTATTGTCGGAGTATAAAAACATTTCCATACGTAACCAAACATATGCTCAAACTCATAATTTATGCCGATCACTGATCACTCCCGAGACCTCCAAGAAGAAACAATGAGCCAAATGCCCTCTATGTGCATATACTGAATCAAATTATTGACTGAAGGCTTATTGTACGACCGAATTTAGTATAGGAAAAAGGAGTGAGAGCATGCGCGATTTTTATGCTCGGATGCTACGGTTAATTATGTTAAGTTTTTTACTGCTGCTACTTTTAATTCAATTTACAGAGCGCTCTACTTCATTTAATCACATTACCCCCGTGCTAAATAAAGTAACCGAGCGAATTGAGCTGATTACCTATGATCAATAAATGTATGTTTTCCGCGTTTCGATATGTACTTGTTCTTTATGCAATTTGCTTTACATTTGTATTTGTTAGTACAGTTCCAAGCCTATTTGGTTTCACCGTGACCGTTCAAGAAACGGATTATCACCACCTGAATCGCGGAGATATAGTTGTCTTTAGAGACGAATCATCTTCTTCAAAAAATGAACTTGTACTGGCCCATAATCAAGAGCTTGATGTACTGGTTACAGCTCAAAGAGATTCTTTGCCTGCTTCTTTTAAAGTGATTGGAAGCTACGCATACCATCTCCCGTATATAGGGGTCATTATTGAGTTTATGAAAAATTTTACTACGTTACTGGTGATGGGAAGTATTTTACTTTTGTTGTTTTCGTATACGCTGCAGCCTAAAAGGCGAATATGGCGTAAGAGAAAGTGAAAAATGGGCGAATGCACATACAGGACAATCAACTAACGCATATAAAGTACAGTGTACGAAATGAAAAAAACAAGAGGAGAGATTGCTATGTATAACTACGATTGTTACGACCCATGCCATCACGGAGGCTATCACCACCTGTATGATACTTGCCATTATCCAATTAGCTATCCAATTGGCGGTTATCATCATTGTGGAACGGGCCAGTCATTTGCATTAATTGTTGTGCTATTTATTTTATTAATCATCATTGGCTGTACTTGTTTTTGCTGATTAGGCCTCATTTGCTCGCATGTGCGAGCTTTTTATAACAGATGGAAAAGGACAAACTTACATATAAATTGTTTAAATAATAAAAAAATTTTGCCAAATCAACATTTACCATATTATACTATAGCTAGTAACTCAATAAGCGAAGGTGAATATATGGAAAAGGAAAAAGTATTTCAACAGCTATTTTCAATGTCATTTACACCAATGCTCGTAATGAATATGGATGGAGATATCCAAATTTTAAATGAAGCGTGCTGCCACCTTTTTAAAACGACGGAGGAACGACTTCTTTCCTGTAATGTATTTGAAGAGCCAAATCGCTTTTTTATTGAAAAGCATGAAGTGGAACCGTTAAGAAAGCAAGAGGAAGAAGTTGTTTTACTTAAGAAAAAAGTAGATCAGCAGTTTCCGATGCACATCCATATTCAGCGCACGGAAGGGGATATTCCGCTCTTAGTTGTTCAGTGGAAAGAGTTTTCCTCAAGTATTGAAAAGCAAGAGGAAGTCATTCGGAAAATGAAGCAATATAAGCAGTTTGTCCAGCAAAGCCAAGATGCATTTATTGTAACAAGAGAAGGCAGAATTCAATATTTGAATCCCGCTGGTGTTAAACTTCTTGGCGGCGAGAAAAAAGAAGAGTATATCGGGCGTCCTTGGCTTCATTTTATTCATCCCGAACATTTAGAAATCGTAAAAGAACGAATGGTTCAGCTAATGAACGGAATGTCGGTGAGGCCGCGTGTTGATGTGAAACTATTGACTAAAAAAGGAGTCGTCATTATTGAATCTTCGGCAACCAAAATTAAGTTTGAAGGACAGGATGCCATTCAGTATATTATTCGCGACGTAACGGATCGAAAAAAATATGATGAAATGGCAAGCAAATCTGAAAAGCTTACAATGGTGAGCAAGTTAGCGGCAGGAGTAGCACATGAAATTCGTAATCCAATGACGGCGATTAAAGGGTTTATTCAGCTGTTAAAAGCATCAAAACAGTATAATGAAGAATACAATGATATTATGCTTGAAGAATTGAATCGCGTCGAATCCATTATTCAAGAATTTTTAACGCTGGCCAAGCCTAAAATTGAAAATTCATACCACCCAAAAAGTCTCAATCAAATCATCCGTCACGTGACATTACTATTAGATACACACGCCAATTATAAAAACTGTCGTATTATTAATGAAATTAGTGATGAGATTACAATCTTTTGTGAAGAAAATGCGCTTAAACAAGTTTTTATTAATTTAATTCAAAATGCGCTTGAGTCAATGAGCAAAGGTACAGTTAAAGTCACCGTTGAGAAAAGAAATGAATACGGCATGGTCATTATCGAGGATGAAGGCTGTGGAATTGATGAGCAATCTTTAGCCCGGCTAGGTGAACCGTTTTATTCTACGAAACAAACAGGAACAGGGCTAGGGTTAATGATTAGCTACCGAATAATCGAACAGCATCAAGGGCATATTTCATTTGCGAGTAAAGTAGGAGTAGGAACAAAAGTAGAAATTGCTCTTCCGTATATTAAAGAACCAGTGAACATTTCATAGCGCTTGCTATTCGTTCACTGGTTTTTATTTGATTGAAATAAAAACGAATGTTTTTTTATTTTTTTATTTTAATGTTCGTGTATATTGTTGACTAAAGGGTTTGTTTTTGATATATTATCAAATGGCTAGAAAATAACCGAATGATAATAAAAAAAGAAAATTCGGTCAATAACTTTTATCTTTTACCCGAAGAAAAAAGATGATGGGAGAATGTACAATGAACTCAAATTATGATGTTATTGTGGTAGGGGCAGGACCCGCTGGGATTTTTACTTGCTATGAGTTAACGTTAAAATTACCGGAAGCAACTATTTTATTAATCGATAAAGGACACGATATCTATCGACGTAATTGTCCGATTCTTCAGAAAAAAATTGAAAAATGTCCGCCTGCGGTTGGCAAAAAAGAGTTTGCTGGCTGTTTGCCTGCTTGTTCTATCACAAATGGTTTCGGTGGAGCCGGCGCATATTCAGATGGAAAATTTAATATCACAAGTGAATTTGGAGGCTGGATGACGGATTATCTGTCTGAATCACAGGTGGTAGATTTAATTAAATACGTGGATGAAATTAATTTAAAACACGGAGCAACCGATACGATTACGGATCCGTTAACTGATAAAGTTCGTGAAATTGAAAAACGCGGATACGCAGCAGGATTAAAGCTATTGCGTGCCCAAGTGCGTCATTTAGGAACAGAGCAAAATTTAGAAATTTTAAAAAGCATTTATGAATATTTAAAAGAAAAAATTGATATGCAGTATAAAACGGAAGTAGCCGATTTAATAACAGAAAAAGAAGATGGTCAGCATATCGTGCGCGGTATTGAATTGAAAAATGGTGAAAGAATTACGGCTGATAAAGTGGTGGTTTCACCAGGTCGAGACGGCTCGAAGTGGATGAGCGACTTACTAAAAAAACGTCGTTTAAAAATGATTAACAATCAAGTGGACATCGGCGTTCGAGTAGAAACATCGAACGTTGTTATGGAAGAAATCAACAAGCACTTGTACGAAGGGAAATTCATTTACAATACGTCCGTAGGTACAAGAGTTAGAACGTTTTGCAGCAATCCTTCAGGACATGTGGTAGTAGAGAATCATTCAGGTATTATGTTAGCAAATGGACACGCATACAAAGATCCGAAGCTTGGAAGTCAAAATACGAACTTTGCGCTGCTTGTTTCTCATAAATTTTCGGATCCATTTGATCAGCCGAACGAATATGCGCACGAAGTATCAAGATTAGCTAATATGCTGTCAAACGGGGGCTTAGTTGTTCAAAAGTATGGAGATATTTTAAAGGGCCGTCGTTCAACAGCGACTCGAATTAAAGAGGGCTTTTTAGAACCAACGTTAAAAGAAGCTGTACCGGGTGACTTAGGCTTAGTGCTTCCTTACAATACGATGAAAAGCTTAATTGAAATGACAGAAGCACTGGATCATGTAACGCCTGGGTTAGCATCTGAACATACGCTGTTTTACGGTGTGGAAGCGAAATTTTACTCAGCCCGTCCGAAGTTAAATGATAAGTTTGAAACTGAAATTTCCGGTTTATACGTGGGAGGAGACGGAGCTGGTATTACGCGAGGACTCGCGCAGGCAAGTGCGTGCGGTGTGTGGGTAGCGCGTGACATTGTTGAAAAATTAAAGAATCGCAAAGCAAGTTCTGAACCTGTTACTGTATAAAAAAAAGAGGCCGTCACGGCCTCTTTTTTTATATGTGTTAAATAACGAAAGCGAATAAGTAAAAAGTAAAGAACTTATACCCCTCCAACTCCGATAGTTTTATATGATAATTACTCGCTCTTTTTTAAAAGGTATTACGGCATCCATATTTCTATCGTGAGCAGAATTAAATAGAATAAGGCGAATTGACAATGTCCATTTATTTCTATCAACAAATTCAGTGAAATTTCAGAGAATTTGTATCAAGCAATACAAGGATAAAATCAACAGTTGGAAAGAGTTATTTTTTGTTGAGTAAAATATTTATGAAAGCAGTAAAGTACGCGGATATTAGAATAATTATGCAAATTTATGAATGTAATTTAATAAAAAGAAAGTTCGCTTTACAAACTATTTTTTGAATTAATTTTTTATCCATTAGATTTTAAGTCTTGTTAAATAAATGTTTGTGGTTTATTGAAATATGATGTAAATATTTTAAAATATAAAAATGCTCAACTTTTTATGATAAAATCCTGCATTATTTTTGAATAAAAACTTGACAGAAACATATAAAATGAATTTTAATTAAAGTAAGAATTATTATCATGCAAAAATATTAAAGAAAATTATTTGCTTAATCTCTTTTGTTTTATAAGAGAACGGGGGACCCATATTTGTGCGTAGTGTACTTGGGGTGAATCTTGAATAAATCAAGTAGGGTAACTCACGTACCCGAATCCGACAGCTAACTCCGTAAGCATTCAGTGAGGGAATAACAGGTCTATGAAACCATGATATTCTCATGGTTTTTTGTATAGATAAAAATATTCCTAAACTATTAATCTGAAAATTTTTAATATATTGTATATTTTGAGTGTTATCGCTCTCAATGCATGGTAAAATAAGTATGGTAGTTAGAATCATTCTAATATAATTTATTTACGGGAGGTAAATCTATGAAGCTATCGACAAAGATTATTATCGCGCTAATTGCTGGTGCTGTTGTGGGAGTGTTGATCAATGCTTTTGCTCCAAGTGCTTTTGCTCCGCTGGACAAGTACTTGTTTACACCGCTTGGCCAAATTTTCTTAAGCTTAATTAAAATGCTTGTTGTACCAATTGTGTTTTTCTCTATCACGTTAGGTGTAGCAGGTTTAGGAGATCCTAAAAAACTAGGAAGAATCGGGGCTAAAACAGTTTCCTACTTCCTAGTTACAACAACCGTTGCTATTATTATTGGTTTAATTTTAGCGTATGCAATTAAACCGGGTACGTTTGGATCTTTTGATACAAAAAACGCTTCTTTTGAAGCCGAAAAAGCACCGCCGGTTGGAGAGACATTCTTAAATATGATTCCAGTCAACCCAATCCAAGCGATGGCTGAAGGGAATATGCTTCAACTTATCGTTTTCTCTATCTTTATCGGTTTTGGTATTACGATGCTTGGAAATAAAACAAAAGGGCTTTACAATTTACTTGAGCAAGGCAATGAATTGATGATGTATCTTGTAAATCTAGTGATGAAGTTTGCTCCTTACGGAACATTTGGACTTCTTGCAACCGCGGTTGGAAGTCAAGGCTGGGAGGCAATTAAAGCGATGGGGCTGTACATGATTGTAGTCGTGCTCGCACTGTTTATCCATTCGATTGTAACATATGGAGGATCAGTCGCTCTTATGGCGAGACGTAACCCTATTGAATTTTTTAAAGGTTTTGCTCCTGCGATGACAGTTGGATTCAGTACATCAAGCAGTAATGCAACGCTTCCGATTTCAATGAATGTGGCTCAAAAAAACCTTCGTGTCCCGGAGTCCATCAGCAGTTTTGTTCAGCCGTTAGGTGCTACCATTAACATGGACGGGACGGCAATTATGCAAGGTGTAGCGACTATTTTTATTGCACAAGTATACGGTGTTGACCTGTCGCTTGGTGCTCTTGTGACGGTTGTATTGACAGCGGTGCTTGCTAGTATTGGTACAGCAGGTGTGCCGGGAGTTGGTCTCATTATGCTAGCAATGGTATTGAGTTCGGTTGGCTTGCCTGTAGCAGGTATCGGATTGATTATTGGAATTGATCGCTTGCTTGACATGCTTCGTACATCTGTAAATATTACGGGAGACGCTGCGTGTGCCGTTATTGTGGCTGAGTCAGAAGCAAAGCGTATCGATAAATCTGTAACGCAATCAGCTTAATAAGTGTAAAAGCTCTAGCTATATGCTAGGGCTTTTTTTATTGGCAAGAAACTCTTCGTTTCAGCATACAGTTTAATAAGAGTGTATGTTTGAAAGGAGAGTGCGGAAATGAATAAAACTCATGTAATAAAGCCGCTGCTCGACGACGACTACCCAGTTATTTCATATGGAAAAGGAATTTATTTGTACGACCAAGATGGAAAAAGGTACATAGATGCTTCGTCGGGGGCAGTTACAGCAAGTATCGGACACGGCGTAAAAGAAATTATTGATGCGATGACCGATCAGGCACAGAAAGTTGCCTTTGTATATCGGTCGCAGTTTACAAGTGATCCAACAGAAGCCTTAGCTAAGAAACTATGTGAATTAAGCAGCAATCATTTCCAGTGGAGCTTTTTTGTTAACAGCGGGACAGAAGCGACTGAAACGGCTATGAAAACGGCAATTCAGCATTTTCAAGAGCAAGGAAAGCCAACCAAAACAAAGGTTTTGTCACGCTGGATGAGCTATCACGGTATTACAATAGGAGCTCTGTCTATGTCAGGGCACGTTGGAAGACGAAAACGCTTTTCGTCTTTGCTTGAAGATTATCCTTCGGTTTCGCCTCCTTATTGCTATCGATGTCCGTTTCATCAAACCTATCCATCCTGTAATCTTGCTTGTGCACACGAATTGGAAACAGTTATCAAACGAACCGGCCCTGAACATATTGCTGCTTTTATTACCGAGCCCATTGTAGGAGCAGCCGGAGCAGCCCTTACACCTCCTCCTGGCTATTATGAAGTGATAAGAGAAATTTGTGATAAATATGATGTGTTATGGATTGCGGATGAAGTCATGACGGGAGTTGGGCGTACAGGCGTGATGTTTGCATATGAGCACTGGGGAGTTAAACCAGACATTATGACGCTTGGAAAAGGAGTGGGAGCAGGATATACACCAATAGCCGTTACGTTAGCTAGCAGCAAAACGATTGAACCTATTATGAACGGATCCAAATTAATTATGAGCGGACATACGCTAAGCGCTAATCCGCTGTCATCCGCTGTAGGGATAGCTGTTTTAAGCTATATTGAAAAGCATGATCTTGTTCAAGAAGCAGCGCTGAAAGGAGACTATTTAGTAGGGAAATTGAAGAAACTTCAGCTTCTTTACCCTATCATTGGGGACATACGTGGTAAAGGCTTATTAGTTGGTCTTGAGCTTGTGCAAAATCCAAAAACGAAGGAGCCTTTTTCATCCTCTGAAAATATGACGGCGCGCGTAATAAGTAAAGCCCAAAAAAATGGTCTTCTCCTTTATCCTTCGCAAGCAGGAACAGACGGAGTCGAAGGAGACGGTATTATTATTGCGCCACCATTTACGATTACTCATCGTCAACTTGATGAAGCGGTCGATCTGCTTTCGAAAACATTGCATGAAGTGCAAAATGAAAAACAGGGAAATGAGGTGGAATGAGTGACAAAGGTCGAAAACTCATTTCAAAAGATTACAACTGTGGAACAAGCGATTGAATACGTGGATCATGCTGCTACGCTGATGATAGGAGGGTTTGGAGGAGTAGGCAGCCCGCCTTCTCTCATTGACGGTCTTATTGAAAGCGGAAAATCAAATTTTACATTGATATGTAATGATTCAGGCTTTCCTCATATTGGTGCGGGAAAATTGGTAAGCCAAGGAAGAATTCAAAAGCTGATCGCTTCTCATATTGGATCGAACCCAGTGGCTGGAACGCTGATGACAGAAGAAAAGCTGAAAGTTGAGTTTTCTCCTCAAGGAACGCTTGCTGAACGGATTCGAGCGGGAGGAGTTGGACTCGGAGGAGTACTGATTGATGTAGGAATTGAAAATGACATTATTCAATTTGGAAAAGAAAAAGTGGAAGTAGACGGCAAGACATTTTTAGTTGAAAAACCACTCACAGCCGATGTAGCTTTTGTATATGCAAAAAAAGCAGATCCATTCGGCAACTTGCTTTATGATAAAAGCGCTCGAAACACTAATCCATTAATGGCTATGGCAGGTCGTATCACTATTGCTGAAGTGGATGAAATCGTTCCTCTTGGGGACATTGACCCAGAGAACGTGATGACGTCAGGTGTATTTGTGGATTATATTGTCCCTTCAAAAGGAGTGAATTGGAAATGGGTTTGGGAATAGATATTCGTCATCGTATTGCAAAACGTGCTGCGGCTGAAATCAAAAACGGCATGATTGTTAATTTAGGGATTGGCATTCCTTCTCTTATTCCTAATTATGTACCAAGCGCTGTTCATGTGATGTTTCATGCTGAAAACGGAATTTTAGGGTTAGGATCTTCGCCTCCTTTGGGTGAAGAAGATGAGAATGTCTGCAATGCAGCAGGCTATCCAACAACTACCGTTCACGGGGCTTCATACTGTGATAGTGCTACAGCCTTCGCGATGATTCGAAAAGGATACGTCGATATGACCATTCTTGGCGCGTTAGAAGTGAGTGAAAAAGGGGATTTAGCTAATTGGATTGTGCCAGGTAAGCGAGTTCCTGGGATGGGAGGAGCGATGGAATTAGCTCAAAAAGCGAAAAAAGTCATTGTGCTAATGAATCATACGAGCAAGACAGGAGAACCGAAGCTGGTTAAGACGTGCTCTTTACCTCTGACTGCTTCGGGCTGCGTGGGATTAGTTATTACAGATAGGGCGGTTTTTAAAGTAGAAAAAGATGCGCTTCTTCTAACAGAGTTAATGTCTCCTTATACCGTAGAGGATATTTTGAGTTCAACAGAAGCGACAGTTCGCCTGAGTGATCAATTGATTACGATACCATAAGGAGGACCATTACATGAACATAAAGCAATCTATTCATAACTGGATGACAGAGCATCGTCAAAGTGCAGTGCGTTTACTCAAGCGTTTCGTAGAAGAAGCAAGCGTACAAGGTTCTGAAAAGCATGCGCAGGCAATTGTCATTGAACGCCTTCGACAGTTGCAGTTAGATATTGATATATGGGAACCGGATGAAAAAATACTTCGCAGCCATGAAGCTTTTGCCTCCAACCGTTCTACTTTTCGAGACAGTCCAAATGTGGTAGGCGTGTTAAAAGGGAAAGGTGGAGGGAAATCCATCATTTTGAATGGGCACATTGATGTAGTACCACCCGGAGATCTTTCACAGTGGACGGAAGACCCTTATACGGCTGTTGTAAAAGATGGAAACTTATATGGACGCGGAGCAACGGATATGAAAGGAGGAAATGTGTCATTACTTTTAGCTATTCAAGCTTTGAAAGAGCTAGATATTTCACTAAAAGGAGATGTTATTTTTCAAAGCGTAGTAGAAGAGGAAAGCGGAGGTGCAGGAACACTTTCCTGTGTACTTAGAGGGTACAAAGCAGATGGTGCCATTATTCCAGAACCAACCAACATGAAGATCTTCCCTAAACAGCAAGGCTCCATGTGGTTTCGAGTCACCGTGCATGGAGTAGCAGCACATGGAGGGACTCGGTATGAAGGCGTGAGTGCGATTGAAAAAGCAGCTGTGGTGCTTAAACATATTGAGGGTCTTGAAAAAGAGAGAAACAGCCGAATTACCGATCCGCTCTATAATAAAATTCCCATTCCCGTGCCGATTAATATCGGAAATATACAAGGAGGAACGTGGCCTTCTTCAGTCGCTGATCAAGTAATATTAGAAGGCAGGATAGGAGTTGCTCCGCATGAAAAAATGAAAAATGTCAGAGCAGAAATGAAATCCTGGCTTGAACTTTTGCATCAGCGTGATGAGTGGTTTGCTGAGCATCCTGTCGACTTGGAATGGTTTGGGGCCCACTGGCTTCCCGGTGAAATTGAATTAGAGCATCCGCTTATGACCTCTCTTTCGTCCTCTTTTTATCAAGTGAAACAGAATCAGCCGATCATTGAAGCATCTCCTTGGGGAACCGACGGAGGGATACTGTCACAAGTAGGGGATATTCCAACAGTTGTGTTTGGACCGGGAGTAACAGAAGTGGCCCACTTTCCGAATGAGTATATTTGTATTCAAACGATGCTTGACGCAGCAGAAATTATTGCTCTCACTGTAGCAGACTGGTGCAGTATTGCAGACTAAGCTAAAAAGGGAGAGGATACAAACAAATGGGGAAACAAGAAAATGTTTGTCAGCCAACCTTTGCTATGACTCTTTTTTTAGATGAATATAACAAGCGTCTGAGAATAGATGATTACCGGGGAAATGTGAACGATATTTACAGCTATATATATAAAGAAATTGATAAGAAAACGTACGAAAAGTGGATTATAAAAGTACGTGCTGAACATCTGTTGGACTGGATAAGCTTGGGATTTTCTTTAGAAGCAACTGTTCCCTACTATTTTAACGGAAGCGACGCGTATCTTTTATGCTACTATACGTCTCAATCCCGCCGAGACAGCGGGAAGACGTTAAAAGAAACAGAGCTGCTTCAAGATGTGTTGAATTTGCCGACATCTGATTATTCTTCTTTATCGAATCAACTGATCATGCGCCAAGCCATTTCATCTGACGCTAAACAACTTTCTCAGCTCTACCGTCAAATCTTCACAGTGTATCCTACTCCCCTCTACGAAGAAGAGTATCTCTCTAATTTGCTTCAAGAAGATAGCTTGTTTTATATCATAGTTGACAAGAACGATATCGTTAGCGCTGCTTCTGCTGAAATTGACTATGTCTACCACAATGCTGAACTAACGGATTGTGCGACTCTCCCTGCTTATCGAAAGTATGGATTCATGAAGCATTTATTAAACGCACTAGAGGCGGAGCTAAAACAGCGGCATATTTTTTGTGCATACACAATAGCGAGAGCGCTTTCATTCGGAATGAACGCCGCCTTTCAGCAGCTTGGCTATACCTATACGGGAAGGTTAACGAATAATTGTTACATTTATAAATCGTTAGAAGATATGAACGTATGGGTGAAGGATCTGTCAAAAAGTAAAGGGTGAGAAATAATTAACCAATTTATGGGCTGTAACATATAACAATAGTAAATCTTCATAAAGGAGCGATTGTATGTTATATGATTTATATAAGCCGTCCCGACACTGGAAAGATATTGAGTTATGGAAAGATGTTCCTGAAGAAAAATGGAATGACTGGATTTGGCAATTAACAAACACAATTCGAACGTTAGATGATTTAAAAAAGGTTATTAACTTAACTCCTGAAGAAGAAGAAGGAGTACGCATTTCAACCAAAACCATTCCGCTCAATATTACGCCTTACTATGCATCTTTAATGAATCCAGATGATCCTCGCTGCCCCGTCCGTATGCAGTCTGTTCCGGTGGGCAAAGAACTTCATAAAACAAAATATGATCTAGAAGATCCCCTAGATGAAGACGAAGATTCTCCAGTGCCAGGGTTGACCCATCGCTATCCTGATCGCGTTTTGTTCTTAGTCACCAATCAATGTTCCATGTACTGCAGGTACTGTACTCGAAGAAGGTTTTCAGGACAAATCGGAATGGGCGTTCCAAAAAAGCAGTTAGATGCTGCGATTGCTTATATCGCCAAAACACCTGAAGTACGAGATGTACTCATTTCAGGCGGTGATGGCTTGCTGATTAATGACAACATTTTAGAATATATTTTGAAGAATTTACGAGCTATTTCCCATGTGGAAATTATTCGGATTGGCACAAGAGCACCCGTTGTGTTTCCGCAGCGAATAACAGAAAATTTATGTACCATTTTAAGGAAATATCATCCAGTATGGTTAAATACTCACTTTAATACATCCATTGAAATTACGGAAGAGACAAAAAAAGCATGTGAAATGCTTGTCGATGCAGGCGTTCCAGTTGGCAATCAAGCGGTTATTTTAGCTGGGATTAATGACAGCGTAGCTATCATGAAAAAGCTTATGCACGATTTAGTGAAAATACGCGTTCGTCCTTACTATATTTATCAATGTGATTTGTCAGAAGGAATTGGACATTTCCGCGCACCTGTTTCCAAAGGGCTTGAAATTATGGAAGGGCTGCGAGGTCATACGTCTGGCTATGCTGTTCCAACGTTTGTTATTGATGCGCCGGGAGGAGGAGGAAAGATTGCAGTTCAGCCAAACTATATTATTAGTCAAAGCGCAAGTAAAGTTGTTCTGCGAAACTTTGAAGGAGTGATTACGACGTATCCGGAGCCAGAAAGCTATGTGCCTGGGCGTGCAGATGATTATTTTCGCGCTGTTTATCCAGCATCGGATGCTAAAGATTCTTCCATCGGCATCTCGGGTCTTATGAATGATGCTCAATTCAACCTTGTACCGGAAGGGTTAGGGAGAGTAAAAAGACGTAAAACATATGAAAGTGACAGTGCTCACGAAAGTCTAAAAGATAAACGTGAAAAAAGAGATGAATTAAAAGATAAAAAGTTTAAAGCTCAATTGAAAAAAGACGTTAAAAGCGACGATGCTCCATCATCTTAAGGAGGTCCTGTAATATGACTGTTCAATGCGCATGGTGCGAAGAAGAAAAAGCGGTAGAAACAACCAATACCGCATACTGGGAATTGCCAGATGGAACGAGAAGTATTGAAATTACTCATATGCCATGTATCAGCTGTTCAGGTTGCGGGATGTCATATCAAGAAGAAGAGATCATAGAAGAAGTGGAAACACAGCTGCTTCTTGTCGATACAAAAAAACTTGATGAATCCATTCGGTATGATGAACTATTAAAAGTGCCAAGATTATTAAAGCGCAACTACTTTAAATTCTAAAAAGCCGCCCCTTATTTTGTAAGGGGCGGCTTTGCTTATTGATAAGCCTTTGTTCCAGCAGTGCGCAGGCTGTAGGCGTGTTTTAAAGCCACTGTAACAGGACGGAAAGTTGGAAGTTCGACTTCGTCTATTTTCGAAACGGGCAAGAGGCCAACAGACGTGCTCGTAATAAAAACTTCATCAGCGTCTTTTAAAAAGGAAGGAGTCATATTTTGTTCGCGGATTTGAATGGCTTGTTCCTGCGCACATTCCAGCACGTTAGCGCGCGTAATACCGGATAGAATTTTTCTTGTGGCAGGAGTCGTGAACAAGACGTTGTCTTTTATCGCAAATACATTGCTGCTCGACCCTTCGGTTATGTATCCGTCTTTTACTAAAATAGCTTCTTTACATCCTTTAGAAGCCGCAGCTTGTTTGGCCAGAAGGTTAGGAAGTAGGTTCAATGATTTGATATAGCAATTAGCCCATCGTTCGTCTTCCAAAAGAAGCGTGGAAATGCCTTTTTCATAGGCTTCTTCAGGTGTTTGGCGAGGGTGGCGTATTGTGAGTGCTAATTGTGCAGGTACATCGGGAAATAAATGATTTCGAGGAGCAATCCCGCGCGTAACTTGAATATAAATATCAGCGTCTTTTAACGTTGATTTTTCCATTGCTTGATGAATGATGTCCTTTAGCTCTTGTCTTGAAACCGGCAGCTCGATAAAGATTGCCTTTGCACTTCTTTCTAAGCGGTCTAAGTGACGTTCAATTGAAAACGGAACTCCTTTGTATACGCGAATAAATTCATAAACACCGTCTCCAAATTGGTGACCGCGTTCATCAATTGGAATAACAGCCTCATTAATATCTCTAAACTCTCCAGCATAATATGCTAATTCCATCTTGAAAAACTCCCTTCCTTTAGATATTAAAACGTTAACATAAAATTCAGCAAAATGAAATTATTTACTTGGTTTCTCCAAAGAAAATGAAAAAAGTCATACTCCTTTAGGAGTATGACTTTTATGAAAACGTACGTTTGAAAGCTAATGAAAATTTCTGAATGGCTTTTTTAGGTGTAACAAACTGAACGATGAGCTTAGTACCGGTGATGAACCAATCGACGATACGGCTGCCGAGAAGCATCGTTACTAAAATGGACAGGGCGATTAAGACGATAATTCCCCATGACGTTGGCTCCAGACTTTTTGAGAAGTCAGTTGTAAAGAACCATTTTAAAATGAAGCCGTGCAATAAATACACGTATAGGGATCGCTGTCCAATGCTTGTTAAAGCAAAACCGCGCGTTGGAATTAAAGCCATAAAGGCAAAAGATACAAGAAAAGCAATTCCATAGTGAGAAACGCGCATTAAAAATTCGGCCACATTGTCGTATGTGTTCGTTCCATACAGCATATCTGTGTAAGCCGTGTCGTCTAAGAAAGAATAGCTTCCAATTAATGTAACTAGTAATACGATGGATGCAATGATTCGATTTCGCGCTGTCAAAAGATTTGTAAAAGGCTCTTGTCGCTGTGACAAATAGTAGCCTAAAAGGAAAAACGGGAAGAAGACAAACATTCGGCTAATGCTTAGAATTTTATCAAATCCGTCAATATCAATGAAGCCCATTGCAAGTCCAAGCGAAATAGAGACAGTTAAGCTAATCCACATCGGGAATTTCGCAAAGAAAGGAAGCATTAATTTCCAAAAAATTAAGCTCAGTAGAAACCACATTGCCCATCTAGGAACCAAATATTGAAGCGTGTACGTTTCATCTGTATAAAGCACACTATAATATAGGGTATAGATAGTTTGGAAAGCTAAGTAAGGAAGAGCCACCTTTGTAAATATTTTTTTGTAATAGCCTTTTTTATGAAAATTTTTTGAGAAATAACCTGCTAGTAAAATAAAGACAGGCATATGGAAAATAAAGATAAAGTGATAAATGGACAGCATTCCGCTGCTATCTGTTCGGTACGGAGAAATCATGTGTCCAAATACAACCAAAAAAATTAATACAAATTTAGCATTATCAAAGTAAGCATTTCGAGTATTCATAGTATTATTTTTCCTCAACATATGCTGATGTAAACCTACCACCAACAAGATTTATTTAAATGGCGATTATTGTTAGAATAACCTTTCACTACGGAATTAAAACATGAATTCTTCTTTTTTGCAATTACATAAAGGCTTGAGAAACCTGTCGAATCAATGTTTTTGTTATAAAAACGATGTGTTTTTGTTACAAATGTCTTTTTGAAAAAAGAAAAATATTGATATAACAATATTTATTCGTTACGCTAATAGTGAAATTTGTTTTGCAACTGTAACATGAATTTAATATTTTTTGTCCGGTAAACCACTTATATTGCAGTGTTCGACATCTACATATCGCAGAAGAAAGTTGTAGATTTCTTGAAAAAATGATAGAAAAGATACACATACCGCTGGAGGGGGAGTCCGATGAAATCCTTTTATCACTATATAATGAAATTCCGATCAAATAAAAAACATGATCGAATGGGAGAGTTTGCGCGAAGTGCTTATGATGATCACAGCTTCCCGAAATCTTCAACAGATTATGACGAACTGAGTTCTTATTTAGAACTCAACGGACATTATTTATCAAGTATGACCGTATTTGATGAAGCATGGGAGCTTTATCAAAATAATGCGTGAGAAATAAAAAAAGCAGGCTGATGGATATCCATCAGCCTGCTTTTTTTATTTCTTTAGCTCATGCACTAAGCAGGAGGAAAAATGATAGAAGGCAATAGATAATAAAGGCTTGGTTCTAAAGATGTTATACTTCCCCTTTTTTAGTTACTGCATATAATATTGTAACTTTTCAGTAGGTGTATGTTTACTAAGGAGGTGCGACGATGGCAGGGAAGAAAAAACCTAAATACGGAATTGGTGAAACAGTCGTTGTAACAATATACGGGACCGTTGGCACTATTACCGATATAAAAGTGATGGATGGGATTTTTGTATACGAAATCAACCATAGTGAAGGCCTTTTTTTAGAAGATACAATTGAGCTTCTAGAAGAATATGAAGGTCAAATATTAGTACAGGAAAGAGTAGAGCTTGAATATAAATTTTTCTTCGGCGATATCGTCCAGGTTTTTAATTATGGAAAAGAGTTATTTAAAATCATTGGTATTCGAACAGAAATATGGCGTTATAAAGAGGATTCATGGGAAGATATTGTCTATGAATTGTCACGTGTAACAGATGGAGAATGGCTTGAGGCTAGTGAAGAAGAACTCATTCTCGTAACTCCTCATGAGGAAACAGAAAATTACGCTCAAAGTGTTGATATGTTGTATTTAGGTAAAGAAATTAAAAAGACGGAGTTGCTACCAAAGATGAAAAAACAAAACGGTTCTGAAAAAGAAGAAGTGAGGTTAACTAAAGAAAAGCATGAGATTATAAACGGTCTTTTAGATGTGTACAATGATTATAAATTTTTGTATGAGCTTTTTGAAGATGAAGAATACGCTGAAGTCATGAACTTAGTGCTGAAACATTTAAAAAAGATAGCAAAATCCGAACAAGGAAAATAGCAGGTAGATGCCTAATAAATAAAAGATAGCCGAGATAGATCATTACATCTCTCTTAGCTATCTTTTATTGTGTATACGGCGATGGTAATGAAAAAAGAATGGGTATAATTACCTTTCTATTTAAACTGCTGAAATTTTAGACATACTATTGCCGAATTGTTCATAAATGTGTATAAGGTAAAACTTCAAGCAGAAGATGGAGTGAACCTATTTTTAAGAAAAATAAGGTACGCTAATCCGTTCAAACGGGATAAGGAGTGATATTGTGAAAGAAATCGAAGTGGTCATTGATACGGAAGAAATTGCGGAGTTCTTTTACAATGAACTAGTCAAGCGAGGCTATGTTCCCGCTGAAGAAGAGCTAGGCGAATTAGCGGATATAACTTTTGATTATCTCATTGATAAATGCATTATTGATGAGCAAGATGAAGAATAAAAAGATAGATACATCTGTAACGACGGGGAAACTCGTCGTTTTGTTTATGAGACAGCGGCTATGAAAAAGGGTTAGCAGCTTTAATAGCAGATTGCACTTTTATATGATGCTGAAGAGGAATTTTTTTAACGGAAGAAGCGGGAATAGACTCAAGGAGAGAAAATATGCTTTCTTCTTCAAACCACTCATCTTTTCTTAAAAAAAGGTGTACGCGGTCTCCCCAGCTCATATTTAACGTCGGGCTATACAGCTTTTTGGAATGAGTTCGATTTTTTGTAAATATATCTGAATTATAATCGCTTCGAGACCCTGTGTGGGGGTGTTTAAGGCTAAATGTATAGATAGAATCATGCAAGTTTGAATAAAAAAGAAGAACGTATAAAGTTTTTCCCACTTCAATCCGTTTTAAGACAGACTCGAAATGATACACTTTTGTGCCACTTAAATCAATGTTATTACCTGAATAATAGGGAAAGACGATTTGAGTCATACCGAGAAAGTTTTGAGTGTGAAACTGCCAAGAGTGAAGAACATCCCGCTGAAACTCTTTTTTAAAGAGAACATTTTTTTCGATATGATACTGTTCGTTCACAATCAGAGCTATTGATAAGAGTGTTTTGTTTCTATGCTGCCAAAAGTCATTCCAAACAGTTTTCATAAAAGAAGATATGTGAAAAGCGGAGAGTAAATGAAACAGATTGCTGTTTTGTTCTTTGCTTTTTTCATAGAGTAACAGCTGAGCGTAAGCATCATGAAAAATGGCGGAATTGGAATGTTCTAAAAACAAGAAGTACGCGTGCTGTTTTTCTGGAGAAAGCAGGGATTTTATTAAGGTAGTGGAGAGATCTGTCATGTAATAGCCGCCGTTTCGTGAAACCAAGTGTGCTAAAAAAGCCCAGTGAATTTCGGGATGTTTTTGATAATAGTCTAAATAAGCTTGGGTACGTGTAACATTGTTTTGATTAGCTTTTTTTACTTTTTTTCGAATCTCTTTAATCAATTTTACGTCTTCTCCGATAAAAGACAGCGGGAGGGTAGCAGGAGGTTTGAGCTGCATCATCTGCTGCAGGCGAAGAATATCCTCCAATCTAATGAGGGGATTTGTGTTAGTAGAAGTCATGTTAAGCCTCCTTTGAAACGTTTAACTATATAAAAAAAGGGTAAGGGACTTTTTGAAACCTTTATAACATTTCGTACGTATAAAGGGTAACAAATGTTAAGAAAAGAGGTTTTCTTTATGTTCAGAAAAATTTTTGAATCATTAACTGGATCTAAACATCGACGCTACAGCAGCAGCGATCGACACTATCGACGTCCTCGTCACTACAGCAGCAGTGATCATCATTACAGACGTCCTCGTCATCATAGCAGCAGTAGCGATTATAAGCGAAGCAAATATTATGACAGCCACAGTCATTCAAAATATGGACACCACCACTATAAGCGCAAACGTAAAAGCGGAAGTTTCTTCTCAAGCTTTTTCTCAAGTTGATTTATGGTGAAAAATCGAATGTTCAAACACCTTCATCGCTGGCTAATTGACCGTCCTTTTAAAAAAGGAAAAGTCATTTGCGGGCGCTATGAAATCATAGATGTACTGGGAATGGGAAGCTATGGTATAACATATGTTACTAACGACATTGTGCAACAAAAAAAGGTAGTCGTAAAGCAGCTCCGTAAAACGAAGCAGCGCACGTCCCAGGGGCTGAAGTCTTATCACTATGAAGCAAAATTGCTGTCTCAATTAAATCACCCTCAAATTCCTTCACTGTATGAAGCTATCGAAACAGATGAAGGCTGTTTCTTAGTGATGGAGTTGATTCAAGGGAAAACGTTTGAAGATTTAATTTTTGAAGAGAAGTGCGTGTATACGGAAGAACAAGCGCTTAACATTTTACTTAATATTCTAGACGTAGTTTCTGCTATTCATGAGCAAGGAATCGTTCACCGTGATCTTCGTATTCCAAATATTATTGATGTTAACGGAACCATCTGTGTTATTGACTTTGGTCTTGCTAGATTTTTAGGGGACCATGAAGAAACAAGCACCCTTATAGAAGAACAGCAGTTTATGAGACAAACATCCGCTGCAAGCGATATCTATGCACTTGGTCATTTTCTTTTATTTTTATTATATTCTGGTTATGAGCCGACGGAAAAACAAGAAAGAAGCTGGGAACAAGAGTTACATTTGTCGGCGCCTATTAAGACAATCATTCAAAAAATGCTGAGAGCAGATGAATCGTATGAAAGCATTAAAAGTTTACAAAAAGATATTTATGACTATATAAATAGTAAGAACTCAGGGAGGGGAAAGTATGGCGCTATTTAATAAAGCGTTAGCCCGCATTGGAATTGGTGCAGCGCGAGTGGACGCTAAGCTTGTCAATGATGAATTTCGTGCTGGTGAAAAGATTGAAGGGATTGTTGAAGTGTATGGAGGCAATGTTGAGCAGAAAATTGACAGCATCTATCTGCGTCTATTCACAACTTATGTAAAAGAAAGGGACGATAAAAAATACAAGCAGGATATTGAGCTCAATACGTTTAAGATTAACGACCCGTTCACGATTCAACCATCTGAAACGAAATCTATTCCTTTTACCTTTCAGCTGCCTGATGATACGCCTGTTACATTAGGGAGAACCCGGGTTTGGGTGGCGACGAGCCTCGATATTAAAGATGCCGTTGATCCGTCAGATATTGATCATGTAAAAGTGCTTCCTAACCTTATGGTAACAAGCGCAATTGAAGCTATGGAACAGCTTGGCTTTCGCTTGCGCCAAGTTGAGTGCGAAGAAGCCCCTCGCCGGATGAGAAAAAGACTTCCTTTTGTTCAAGAATTTGAATTTGTTCCAAGCGGTGGAGTGTACGCTGGGAAAGTAGATGAAATTGAAATCATCGTGCAGCCGAGCGGCTTGCATGACTACGATTTATTTATAGAAGTAGATCGACGTGCCAGAGGGTTTGGCGGCTTTCTATCTGAAATGCTGGATGCAGATGAGTCGCTCGTTCATGTTCATGTTTCTGAAAAAGAAATTCCCCAGTTAAAAAATATATTAACCAATATTATTTCACGCTATAGCTAACGTGCATAGCTCTCCTTTATTTTTCGTATATTAAAGACAGTAAAAAGAAAGGAGAGAGGTATATGCCGCAATCAAAGCAAACGAAAAAAATAAACATAAAAGAGGAATTTTCGGCTGAATTTGTCGTTCATCAAGCTCCTAAGCCAGAAGACTATATTCAGCCAAAACGTGTGAATAAGTAAAGCATGTAGAACGCTACATGCTTTTTCTTTTAATAGGTTGGAGGAAATAAAAAATGGTAAATCGCACTACAAAATATTCTCTATTTATTGTATCGCTTTTAGCTTTCTTTTTACTCATTTTATTTACGTTTAATACACCTTGGGTGAAACAGCTTGACTTTAATGTACTTCATACCATTGAAGGATGGAGGACGGACACGTTAACACCCATCATCATATTTATAACAACCGTAGGATCTTGGTATGTCACTGCGCCAATATGGTTTGCAATTATAGTATTTCTTCTTTATAAACGAAAAGGATTGCTCGCTTTATATATCACGCTCGTTTTTTGGGGAGTTCGCGCTTTAAATTGGGGATTGAAGGAGATTTTTGCAAGACCAAGACCTGATTGGAGTCAAGTCGTTCCCGCCTCTCACTATAGTTTTCCAAGCGGACATGCCATGAACTCAATGGCGTTTTACAGCGGAGTACTTTTGTTAATATGGATGTATACAAGAAGCAGAGCCGTTAAAACGGCAGCTGCATGCGTAATAGCTATTGTTATTTTATTAATTGGATTTAGCCGTTTGTATTTAGGCGTACACTTTTTAACGGATATACTAGCAGGATATTGTTTAGGACTTGCTTGGTCCTTAGGAGTCTATCTCTTTTCTAAACGCCTATATAACCAAAAATAGGAGCAATGGTTACATTTTTTTCGTTAATATTTCATTTTGTTTAAGTAGGCCTATTGATTCATCCATTCAAAAACAACTAATGATAAAATGGGAAACAAATATTTTATGTACATATTTAATAAGAAAAAACTAGTAATTTCGACAAAAAACGTTTTGATTCGATAAAGGATTTTCGGATTTTATCACTAATTATATAAGAATACATGACGTAAAAGAGTAAATACTTGCTTTTGGGTGGAGGGAAGAATGTTGAGTGTGTGGACCACAATAAAAAAACAATTTAATATTAGCACAGAATATGATGTAACCATTATGCAAACAGAAGAAAAAGGCGAAAAGCGCGGATATAAGCCTGTCCATCGTCTAACGATTACAGCATTCGATCATCAAGACGCAGCAACACAAGTATTTCAGATGTTTAATATTGCTGATAATTTGCCAAAAGATTGTGATGCGAGGTTTATCAGCACAGGCGATATTTTATTAATTGATGAAGGTACTCGAGGAAAGTATTACTACAAGCTATGGACAGACGGCTGGCAAAAAGTGAACCGCCTGCACGTACGTTAAACATAAGGTAAAAGCGACCTATCTGGCCGCTTTTTATTTATATATTGACCCTTAGTAATCACGAGTATGATGGCCAGGGCCATTTTTTCGGTTTGTTGCTGAATATTCATCTCCATGGGCTTCATGTTCTGCTATAATTGCTTCTTTAGGAATATGATTATTCTTTTTAGGCGAATTAATTCGATTGCGATGCTTTTTCCCCATACATATCACCTCAACTAACGTTAGTAAATCCCTTGCGCTATTAGCGTACCCTTATATAAAAAGACATACTACGCCATTTTTTGGGCCGTATGTCTTTTTATTTTTGACGCATAATGTTAGAAGTAAATAGACAAGCAAGGGATACAATATGGTATAGTGAAAGCGTAAGATTTTTTACATATAGGAGGTACGAAATGAGCGTACATATTGGGGCAAAACAAGGTGATATTGCAGAAACGATTTTACTTCCAGGTGATCCACTTCGTGCAAAATACATTGCAGAAACGTTTTTAGAAGATGTAACTTGCTATAACGAAGTGCGCGGTATGCTTGGATTTACAGGAACATATAAAGGAAAGCGCGTTTCTGTTCAAGGAACAGGAATGGGTGTACCATCAATTGCTATTTATGTAAATGAACTAATGAATGAATATGGTGTTCAAAACCTAATTCGCGTTGGTACATGCGGAGCAATTCAAAAAGATGTAAAAGTGCGTGACGTTATTTTAGCCATGTCTTCGTCAAGTGATTCACAAATGAACCGTGTTAAATTTGGTCCTATTGACTATGCACCGACAGCTAACTTTGATTTATTAAAGCGCGCTTACGATGCAGGTGTTGAAAAAGGCCTTCAGTTAAAAGTAGGAAGTGTATTTACATCTGATCAATTTTATAATGAAGACGGCCAGCTAGAAAAATTGGCAGCTCACGGCGTATTGGCAGTTGAAATGGAAACAACGGCTTTGTATACGCTAGCCGCTAAATACGGCCGTAATGCTTTATCGGTTTTAACAGTAAGTGATCACATTTTCACTGGTGAAGAAACAACGTCAGAAGAGCGTCAAACGACGTTTAACGATATGATTGTTGTTGCGCTTGAAGCAGCAATTAATGAATGAACATAATTTCATTTCGTTTATTTGCTGAATGGCAACGAAAAGCTGCGGCATAACAAATGAAAAGACGAGAAGCAATCAAGCTTCTCGTCTTTTTATTTGTGAAAATTAATTGTTTCCAAACGGGAAATTGTATGGTACGATTTGATACGTTAAAAACGGCTTTGATTTTCGTGAAAGTCGAAAATCGTATAAAAAATTCATAAGAGGTGATAAACCATCATGATGGCAAGTATTAAACAGCAGTGGTTTTCAAACGTTCGAGCAGATATTTTGTCTGGGATGACAGTTGCTCTTGCGCTTATTCCAGAAGCCCTTGCTTTTTCCATTATCGCCGGTGTCGATCCCATGGTTGGCCTGTATGCATCTTTTTGTATGGCAATTGTGATTGCTTTTACAGGCGGAAGACCAGCTATGATTTCAGCTGCAACAGGGGCAATGTCTTTATTAATGATTAACTTAGTCAAAGATCACGGCATTGAGTATTTATTTGCAGCTACTGTTTTAACCGGAATTATTCAAATTTTACTTGGTGTTTTGAAAGTAGGAAGGTTTTTATCATTTCTTCCTCAAACAGTTATGATTGGCTTTGTAAATGCGCTAGGTATTTTAATTTTTACAGCACAGCTTCCGCATTTTCAAGGAGCAAATTGGATGATGTACGCAATGGTAGCCGGAACGCTGCTCATCGTCTATTTGTTTCCGCTCATGACCAAAGCAATACCATCTCCGCTTGTTGCCATTGTCTTGATGACGATTGTAGCGATTGTCTTTCATTTAGATTTAAAAACGGTAGGAGATATGGGGAATATTACGCGTTCGCTGCCGGTTCTTCACTTTCCAAAGGTTGATTTATCAGTGGAGACACTGCTTATCATTTTACCTTATTCGCTTCCTTTGGCGATTGTAGGCCTACTTGAATCTATGCTAACGGCAACGGTACTGGACGAAATTACAGATACGCCTTCGAATAAAAATAAAGAAGCACGCGGTCAAGGCATCGCTAATATTGTAACAGGATTCTTTGGAGGAATGGCTGGCTGTGCCATGATTGGACAATCTATGATTAATGTAAAATCAGGGGGACGTGGAAGGTTATCTACCTTAGTCGCCGGAGTCTTTTTATTGTTCTTAATTATGGTGCTTGGCGATGTTGTTAAACAAATTCCAATGGCTGCTCTTGTAGGCGTTATGTTTATGGTAGCTGCCGGTACATTTGATTGGCAGTCCCTTAAAGACTTAACGAAATATCCGCTATCGGATGCTATTGTAATGGTTGTTACGGTGGTTATCGTATTGTTTACACATAACTTAGCATTAGGAGTAATGGTAGGTATTGTTTTAAGCACCATTGTATTTGGCTGGAAGATGGCTAAAATCAAAACAACTTCACAAACAGAAGGCAATATGAAGCAATACAGGGTTTCAGGGCAATTATTTTTTGCCACGATCAGCTTCTTCATGGATGAATTTCAGTATGAAACAGACCCGGATACCATCATTATTGATTTTAGTTCTTCTCATATATGGGATCAATCGGCCGTGATCGGCATCTCAAAAATTATCGATAAGTACGAGCGATTGAATAAAAAGGTTATTGTAAAAGGACTAAATGAAGACAGTAAAAAAATCGTAAGGCAAATTGGCATAACGTCGCTGTCGAACAAATAAAAGGTGTGCAGTAGCACACCTTTTTTACTTGTTTCGTTTTAGTAGCTGTACGAGCCAGGTGGAAAAAGAAGTTGTAGATGAAGGTACGGATGTCTGTTTTAACAAAATAGCATAGGCTTTGCGCCGATATTGGTAATCAAGCATGCATATCTACTCCTTTTAAAACAGGATTTGGAAGCGTTTTCTTTATTGTAGCATGCTTAATAGGGAGATAAAAGAAAAAAGAGAGACCATCGTCTCTCTTTAATCATTTCCAAACATATAGCGTTTGTGATGCCATGAGATTCCAAACATCAGACCCATTGCAAACATGTTCCCCATCAGTGAACTACCTCCATATGAAATAAAAGGAAGTGGAATTCCGGTAATAGGCAAGACTTGAATGGTCATACCGATATTTTGAAATACGTGGAACGTAAGCATTGAAATAACGCCTACACATAAGTAAGAATTGAATTCATTTTTTGTTTCAAGGCCTAGCTTGATCAAGTAATAAACGAGTACGAAGAAAAGACTAATAACAATGCTGGCGCCGATAAAGCCAAACTCTTCTCCAATAACCGCAAAAATAAAGTCGGTCTGTCCCTCTGGCAAATAGACAACTCCATTTCCGATTCCTTTACCGTTTACCATTCCTGATCCAATTGCATCTAACGATTTCTTTAAATGATAGCCCTCTCCCGAACTATATGACTCAGGATCAAGCCAAGAATAAATACGGCCAAATTGGTATTGCTTAACCCCTAGATACTTTTCTAATAGGCTAGGTGCATAAACAACAAGTCCCAAAATGACAGAACCAACCGCTGTAATACCTAAAAATGCAGGCGCGATGATTTTCCAGCTTACGCCTGAAACAAATACAAGTCCAACCGTGATTGCTAAGAACACAAGAGCGGTACCTAAGTCAGGCTGCTGCATGATTAATAATAAAGGTAAAGCAAGTACAGCACCCAGTTTACCAAGCAGTAAAAAGTCTTCTCTTACTGTCCGGATACGATATTTTTCATTGTGTTTAACAATGACCGTACTCAGTGTGATAATCAAAAACACTTTCATAAACTCTGATGGCTGTAACGAAAAGCCGGGAAGTGTGAACCAACTTTTTGCCCCGTTAATTTCTCTGGCAATGCTTGACGGAGCCACTAGTAAAAGAAGCAATAAAAAGTTCCCAAATCCATAAAAAACCCACGTTAGCTTTTGAAGCTGATCGGAGTCAAAACGCATGACAAACCCTATAATCACCATTCCGATTATATAAAAAACAACTTGTTGCGCTACGAAGTTCTTATCATACTGCCCAATTTTTTCAGCACTATGGATTGCCACAACGCTTACGCAAAACAATAGGAAGATTAGGAAAGCCAAGTTCCAGTCAAATCTACTAACATTTCTTTGATTTTCACCCATATTATTCACCTGTCACTATTAAATCTCATTCTTTCTTTATGATAAAAGAAAAATGCTGGTTTTTAATGCAAAGTCGATTAATGAAGAGTCGCACTAACCCCACTTTGCAGTTTTTGCTTTGAATATAGACTTGCTAAAAGTAAGAAAAGATATGTCGCAAGCTGCGTTACCATACAGCCTTTTATTATACATGAATTATTCTATAACATAAATAGGAGAAATGATAACAATTTCTTTTTTCTAAAAACTCTATTTGCAGGGATTTATTCAATTCATCTTCTTTATCTCCTTAAAGGTTAATATGAAAACATACTATAGGAATTTATCTTTTTTTGCACGTGAAAAGATAAAGAAACGTGTATATATATAACGAAAGAAAGGGCGAATAGTTTCATATGAACGACTGAAAAATTCTAAACTGCGAGGACTAAATCTAGCAAGCTATACATATGAATAATAGTAAAGATAAGAGAAAGTGTTCTACACTATCTTTTTCTACATGCAGACATTCAACTTCTTAGCACTCTCACAAGTAAACAGTTGAGACAAGAATATAATTATATTCGACTTTCTTGCTGATGAACGAACGTATGGAAGGTATATGGATAGATTACCGAATCAGAGACATAGGATATTAGGAAAATAATAGATAGAGATTAATAGAATCATAACGTAGAGAGGTGTGTTTATGATTATAGGGGCAAGTGTGACAGCATTTTTATTATTATGGTGGACAATTTTTTATAGCGGGCGCTACTATCATTATGTTTCAGAGCCTGTTGGCAAAAGAATTTCCCTTCACGTAGGAATACATGTCACCTTAGTGGTTGGAGTGAATGCATGTCTCTGGCTTGAGCAGCCGCTGCTTTTTTCTAGCATTTTAGCAGGGTGTGCAGGACTAGGAGCCGGATGGTTTGTAGGGATTCCTTTTTCGGTAAAAAGTATGTTAAGTGGAATAATGGGAGGCATAGGAACGGGTGTTAGTTTTTATATCTCTATGAGCATGTGGATGGAACAATTTAACTGGCTATCTTTTTTATTGATAGGAACGAGCGTTATTTTTAGCGGAAGTTCGTTATTTCAAGTGTTAAAATCGATTCCGTCATTTGAAAAGGTACTGGTAAAAATGTGGATTCAACATCCTTTTCTGATAGCTCCTATTTTGATTACCGTATTTTGGCTGTATAATTTTATTGAAAAATATTTTCCTCAAGCAGATCCAACACGCAAGTAGTTTCCGTGTTGGATTTATTATTTCCTCCGATAAGACTCCCCTTTAAGTTTACCAAGTTTAACATCGTTCAACTAGTCTATAGAAGGTAAAAGTAGACATTCACCTATCTTCATTATGATGCATATTGTAACGTAGCAAGCATTATAAAGGGGGAGTGCGTATGTATCCATATCAATACGATCCACGTTTTCAAAATTTGTTTCCACCTGGAGGAGGAGGCCAAGGGTTTCCATCGTTTCCACCTGGAGGAGGAGGCCAAGGGTTTCCATCGTTTCCACCTGGAGGAGGAGGTCAAGGATTTCCACCGCCGCCACCTGGAGGAGGGGGCCAAGGGTTTCCGCCACAGGGAGGGGCTCAGCCGCCTTCAAGTCCACCGCCAGCTTTTACACCTGCACCAAAGCTAGGTTCAGGAGGTCCATCACTTTATGCTGTTGACCCAGGCGCTATTTCAGGATGCTTATACCGATATACCTATATATGGCCGAGAAATGGTCGGCCTTACTGGTTTTACCCAACCTTTGTAGGCAGACGCTCAGTTGCAGGATATCGCTGGACAGGATCTTTCTGGGTGTATGCTGGGGTAGATGTAAATCAAATTCGAGAATTTCAATGTGTATAAAACTCCGCTTGCGGAGTTTTTTTGTGCGAAAAGGTTGACGCATAAAAAATGACGTTATATAATAAATCTCGAATTAAAGATAATTTGTTTAGTAATATCTCGAATTAATAATAATATACACTTTTTAGGAGATGACATTTATGGCAAATGTATTATATGTAAAAGTAAATCCGCAGGTTGATGAAGCATCATTTTCAACTCGTTTAGCACAGGTTTTCTTAGATGAGTATAAAACAGCAAACCCTACTGATACAGTGACAACGCTTGATCTGTATAAAGAAACAGTTCCGTTCATTGATGGAGATGTTTTAGCAGCATGGGGAAAAGCTGGAGCTGGTGAAGAATTATCAGCTGTTGAATTAGAAAAAGTAACGCGTATGGGTGAATTAGTAGAGCAATTTTTACAAGCTGACAAAGTTATTTTCTCAGCTCCAATGTGGAACTTAAGCTTTCCTCCACTAATGAAAGCATATATTGATAACATTTTAATTGCAGGAAAAACGTTTAAATATACTGAAAATGGTCCAGTAGGATTAGCTTCAGATAAAAAAGTAGTGTTACTAGAAGCTCGTGGAGGGGTTTATTCAGAAGGCCCTGCAGCAGAGCTAGAATTTACTCAAAGCTATTTACGTACAGTGATGGGCTTCATTGGGGTTCAAGATTTCCAACTGGTTGTTGCAGAAGGTATGGCTTACACACCAGCAGAAGCAGACAATATTCTAGCAAAAGCATCTGAAAAAGCAAAAGAAGTTGCGTCAACGTTCTAATCTCAAAAGGCTGGGACAAAAGGATTTTAGACGAAGTGAAAAACGAACCACTGATCAAGATATTTGATTAGTGGTTCGTTTTTTTTGTTACGGTGAACGTAGGTTTCATGTTTGTAAGTCTTTCTAGCAGTTGATTGGAGGGCAAGCCGAAGACTCCTGCGGGAAAAGCGGAATAGGCGAGACCCCACAGGAGCGTATGCGACGAGGAGGCTCAGCATCCCCCCTCGGAAAGCGAAGTCTTGCACGGAAATCAACTGCGGTGTCAAAAGCGGTTCGGCCTATGTATACGAGTTGTTCGTCTTTAGATTGGATTCATTTGTTTATGTCTCAACCTCTTTTTTAGGTTTAAAATTCAATATCCACTCTTCAGAAGATGTATAAAGGGTTACATGAAGTGCGGCATAGAGAACGCACTTTTTATGAAAACGCTCATACATTTTTATTTACAAGACAAAAAAAGCATGGTTAAATAATGACCATGTTAACGTAACATCGGGATAGGGGAAGTTTTTCCGCAGAATCATTGGGGTATGCTACAAGTACAATCTAAAAAAGGGTGATTGAGATGTTTAAAAAATTATTTGGTAATAAGACAAAATCAAAAGAAACAACCGTTCTAGCTCCGCTTTCAGGTAATATCCTGCCAATCAGCGAAGTACCAGATCCAGTGTTCGCACAGAAGATGATGGGAGACGGTTTTGCAATCGAACCTTCAGAAGGACAAGTTGTTTCACCTGTTGCTGGGGAAGTTGTTCAGCTTTTCCATACAAAACACGCGGTAGGCTTAAAAACAGAAGCCGGTACGGAAGTATTAATACATATCGGCCTTGAAACAGTGGCAATGGAAGGCGAAGGATTCGAAGCTCACGTGGCACAAGGTGACAAAGTAAGCGTAGGAACACCTCTTATCACATTTGATTTAGCGCTTATTCAAGAAAAAGCGAAAAGCATTATCACACCAATCGTTATTACAAACAGTGATGCAAGTGAAAGTTTCGAAATTTTGGCTCAAGGGACAGTTCAAAAAGGCGAAACGGCTTGTGCAAAAGTAACGATGAAGTAATAAGCAAGGCCTTTTCCTTTAAGAAAGGAGAGCGCATTTGAAGATTTTAAAAGTATTAAATAACAATGCCGTTGTCTTTAAAGAAGGCGGAGTTGAAAAGATTGCGATGGGTCCCGGTATCGCTTTTCAAAAAGGCAAAAATGATCTTATTAATGCTGCGAAAGTGGAGAAAGTCTTTGTCATGAAAGAAGAACAGGAAAAGTTTCAAGAACTATTAAAAAACCTTCCTGAGGAGCATATTCAAGTGGCGGAAGAAATCATTTCGTATGCGGAGCAGCAGCTTTCTGCGACGCTAAGTCATCATGTGCATATTGCTTTGAGCGATCATTTGTCCTTTGCTGTCGAAAGGATAGCCCGCGGAATTTCCATACAAAATAAATTACTTAATGAAATTAAATCTCTCTATCAGCCTGAGTATGCAATAGGAGTATGGGCGCTTCAGCATATCAAAAAGAGACTAGATATCACGATGCCGATTGACGAAGCAGGGTATATTGCGCTTCATATTCATACGGCGAAACTGAATTCACCGGGCATGCAGCAGCTCATGATGAATACAACGATTATTAATGAAATGGTTACGATTATAAAAAAAGAGCTGAATATGGAGATTGATGAAAACAGCATGTCCTATCAGCGGCTGCTGACTCACTTGCGCTTTGCGTTAAACCGTTTAGCGCAAAATGAACCTTTTCATGAGATGGATGAAGAGATGCTTGACGTATTAAAAGTCAAATATAAAAAATCGTATCAGTGTGCTGAAACAATCAAGCAATTTGTCAAAGATGAGTACGAAATTAATTTTCCAGAAGCGGAGTTAGGATATATCACGCTTCACATTTGCCGAATAGAGCAAAGAATATAGAAAAAAACATTGACGAATATTGTTGCTTTGAGTACAATGAAAGCGTATTAATTGAATAAACGGGATTGTGACTGGTAAAGCAGGCAAGACCTAGAATGCGCATGAAGGACAACTATGTCTTTTATAAGCGTATTTTAGGTCTTGCTTTTTTTATGACATACAACAAGGAGGAAGTAAGATGGACGTAAAAGAAATTGCTAAAAAGCTTGTTCCGCTTTTAGGAGGAAAAGAAAATATTGCTAGTGCTCAGCACTGTGCTACGCGTTTGCGCCTTGTTATTCGAGATGAAAGCAAAATCGATCAAAAAGGTTTAGATGAAATAGAAGATGTAAAAGGGGCTTTTTCAAATTCAGGGCAGTTTCAAATCATTTTTGGAACCGGTCTCGTTAATAAAATTCACGCTGCTTTTATGAAAGAACTAGGCGCTGAAGAAGCTGCTGTCCCAGCGGATCATCAAGAAGAAATGAAAAAGAAAATGAACCCATTTGCCCGTTTTGCCCGCATGCTTTCCAACATTTTTGTTCCGATTATTCCAGCCATTGTAGCCAGTGGTTTACTAATGGGGCTGCTGGGGATGATGAAAGCGTTCCACTGGGTCTCAGAAGATAGCGCGTTGTTTGTGTTGTTGGATATGTTCTCAGGCGCAGCATTTATCATTTTACCGATTTTAATCGGGTTTTCAGCTGCAAAAGAATTTGGTTCAAATCCTTATCTGGGAGCGGTTATCGGAGGGATCTTAACACATCCGATGTTATTAAATCCGTGGACATTAGCAGATGCTAAGCCAGAATATATGGATTTGTTTGGTTTAAGTATTCCGCTGATTGGCTATCAAGGTACGGTCGTTCCGATTTTATTGGCTATCTACGTTATGAGCAAAATTGAAAAGGGACTCCGGAAAATTGTGCCGAATTCGGTTGATTTACTTGTTACGCCTTTTTTAACTGTTATTATCACAGGCTTTGTGTCACTTGTGTTTATTGGTCCTTTCGGTCGCTATATTGGAGATTTAATTTCGATCAGCCTTCAGTCTCTATACGATGTAGCCGGAGTGTTTGCAGGAATTTTGTTTGGTGGCTTATATTCGACCATTGTATTAACAGGCTTGCAGCATAGTTTTCATGCTATTGAAGCAGGACTGCTTGCTAATCCGAAGATCGGCGTTAACTTCTTACTTCCTATTTGGGCCTGCGCGAATGTGGCGCAAGGAGGAGCAGGGCTGGCTGTTTACTTTAAGACGAAAAATGCCAAAACGAAAAAAATTGCGATTCCAGCGGCTATTTCTTCCTTCTTAGGAATTACAGAACCAATTATTTTCGGCGTCAATTTAAGACTTCGAAAGCCATTTATTGCTGCGGCTATAGGCGGAGCAGCCGGGGGAGGCTACGTTGTACTTATGCACGTAGTAGCCAACGCATACGGCCTCACAGGCATTCCAATGATGGCCATTGCTGCACCGCTTGGTATGAGTAATTTAATTCACTATATCATTGGTATGATTATTTCTGTAGGTGTAGCATTCGGCGTTACATGGTTCATGAAGCTAAAAGAAGACTGAGAACCATCGGTAAGCATAAGAGAATAGAGAACGGTATTAGATTTGCTCATCATATTTTATGGTGAGCAAATTTTGTGTCGTAAATATGAAACTTTTTAAAAAGTAATACGTAGAACAGTCAAAGAGATAAGTTGATGTTGTGTAACAGGAACGTAAATGCTACACTACATATATTGGATTGTACTATTATAGTCAGAAAGAGAGCTGGCACATGGAATTTTATCACGATCTTTTTCTATATGCGCCGTATTTATCTGCTTTCGTTTTATACATCCTTTGTTATTATATGCTTCGTGAAGCTAGGTTTACGGCTTTTCATGCGGAACCTGTCACCGACCATGTGAATGCAGGGATTGACCCTTCAGTATTAACAATATGGAAAAGACGAAATGTATTTATACATGTGTATAGAAAAACACCAGTTAAAGAGAAGAATAATGATGAAGAAGATCCTTTCCTTCTGAAAAACACTTCATACATTTAGTCATTATTAGGAGGAAAGAATATGAAAAGAAATAAAAAATTATTATTGCTTGGTTTAATGGGAGCGCTTCTTTTAGCTCTAGCCGGCTGTAGCAGCACGAAAACACCAGTAACCGCAACAAGCGGCGGGTTCTGGGATCATTATTTTGTTTACCCTTTATCTATGGCATTAACGAAAATTGCTGAATGGGCAGGCGGAAGCTATGGTCTTTCTATTATCATTGCGACGGTTATCATTCGTTTAGTTCTATTGCCGCTTATTTTAAAGCAGCAAAAGAGCACGATGGCTATGCAAGCACTTCGTCCAGAGATGGAAAAGATTCAAAAGAAATATGCTGGTAAAAAAGATCCTGAAACACAGCAAAAGCAGCAAAAAGAAATGATGCAGCTTTACCAAACGCATAAAATTAATCCGGTTGGCGGATGTTTGCCAATTTTTATTCAAATGCCTATTATTATCGCGTTTTATAATGCCATTGCAAGAACGCATGAAATTGCGCAGCATTCATTCTTATGGGTAAGTTTAGGGAAACCCGATCCTTACTTCATTTTACCGGTAGTTGCAGCGATTACGACATTCTTACAAATTCGTGTAAGTATGACGGATGAAATTCAACCTCCAATGAAAATGATGATGAACATTATGCCAATCTTCATCTTAGTAGCAGGGATTTCACTTCCATCTGCTCTTGCATTATACTGGGTAATCGGTAACTTATTCGGAATTGGACAAGGTTACTATTTGAAAAAACGTATGAGTTTATTGAAAGAAAAAGATGCGGCTAATAATACAGCACAAGCTAAAACAAAGCCATCACCAAAATCTAAGTCAAAATCATAATATACAAAAAGCGCAGCTATTCGCTGCGCTTTTTTATTTTTTAAAAAGAGGACGGGACAAAAGTAGTTTAGCCGAAGTGAAAAACAAACCAGTAATCAAAATATTTGATTACTGGTTTGTTTTTTTTATTATGGTGAACGGAGATTTCATCTATTTCGCTGCTTCGAGCAGTTGGTTGGAGGGCTAGACGAAGTCTTGCACGGAAATCAACTGTGGTGTCACAAGAGGTTCAGCTCATGTATCCCATTTGTTCGTCTTTCGATTAAATTCATTTCGTTATGTCTCAACCTCTTTTATTTTTTCGAAAATGTGATGAGATGAGGAGATTTGTGTAACGCTATAAAAAAAGACAGGAGTGAACATGGTGAAAAAAATAGCGTTATGTCTGCTTTTTCTTATGTTGTTCCCTATGCAAATAAATGCTGCCACTACAGTGAAGGTCAGTTTTATACGGCAAGGAAACCTATGGATATATGATAACGGTACCGAAAGGCAGTTATCCTATGCCCGTCATGCCTCTATGCCTCAATGGTCATCACATGGAGATATAGTTGCTTATTCAGAAAATGATTCTTTAATGATTGCACCGTTAAAAGGAAAACCGCTACTAGTTGAACATGATGTGACTCATTATCAATGGTCACCGGTTGCTGAGGAACTTGCGTATATTTCGAATGGAATCTTAGTATATTACAATGTTAAAACGCATGAAAAGAAGCGTGTAGCCGTAGGAGTTGATCAGTTTTCATGGTTTCCAGAAGGAGATCGATTTTTAATTACGTCAGCTGCTGCGCTGGCGCCCACGGGATGGGGACCGGTAAAGCTATATACAGTGAGCAAATATGCAGGGTTAGACGTAAAAAAAGTGGAGGCTTTTACGACGCTGCCAGCAGAAAATGATTCGTTTTTTGCTTATACAACAAGCAGCTTCAAATGGTCTCCTAACGGTCAATGGATTAGTTTTATCGCTATTCCAACGGCTTCGATGTCTGCAGATGCAAATAAGCTGTGCATCATTACAAAAGAAGGAAAAGCTTTTCAAGTAGTGGGAGATATGCTTAATGTATCTAATTGGTTTAAGTGGAGTAATGAAGAGCAAGTACTGGCATTTATTAATGGGGAAGGAAGATTTGCCACTGAAAATAAAAAGTTCACTTTAAAAGAGATGCCAGTTTTTAAAGAACATGTGTTTACTCCAAAAGGCTTCGCAGATTGGGATTTTACTTGGACAGAAAAAGATAACATCATCATTTCACGTGTGCCTGAAGCAGGGTGGTCGAATGATGAAAAAAAGAGGCCACTGCCTTTTTTGTATAGCATGAACGTAAAGACTAATAAGCAAAGTCAGTTCACATTTCCGCAAAAAGGCTTAGGAGATTATGCACCTGTTTATCATAAAGCAACGAATCAAACGATGTGGATTCGTACAAATCGAAAACAAGCAAATCTTTTAACACGCGTAAAAGATACGAAAAATGATAAGGTACTTATTTCAGGCTTAGACCTGCCGGGAAATTATTATGAGCTGTATCGGTGGAATGAAGTATTTAGCGTGTACAGCCCTTAATAGCTAATTAAAACATAAGAAACTAAGGTGAAAAAATGAATATACGTTTGTTGGTAAAAGAAGACGCTGACGTGTACTTTGAACTCCGTCTTCGTGCTTTAAAAGATCATCCCGAAAGTTTTATTTTAAGTTATGAAGAAGAATATGAAAAAGAAATTGCTGATATCCGAAATCATTTTCCAAGCAGCCAATCAGAATTTGTAGTAGGAGCTTTTATGGAAAAACAGCTTGTGGGGATCGTGGGGTTTCAGCAGCAAAAGCCTTTAAAAGTTCAGCATAAAGGAGATATTTGGGGGATGTACGTAGCCCCTGAAGCAAGGGGGAAAGGTATTGGAAAGAAGCTGTTAAAAACCGCTGTTGAACAAGCTTTTTCCAAAACGAATGTTTTGCAAATCTACCTGGCCGTCGCTGCTAAAAATAAAGGAGCAAAAGCCCTATACAAAAGCCTCGGTTTTACTTCTTATGCGTATGAAAAAAGAGCTCTTCAAGTAGATGGTGAATTTATCGATGAAGAGCATATGGTATTGTCTATAAAAAGCCTTTGATCATATCAAAGGCTTTTTTGTACGGGAAAAATTTAGCTGAAACGTATAGAGATGGAAGCACATTCCCCATAAATATGCTATGATTTAACATATAGGATTATGGAGAGGCGAGGCAGCAGATGGAAAAACTGATTGAATTAAAAAATGTTGCAAAAGTATACAAAAAACATACCGTATTAGAAAACATTCACACGACCCTTTATAAAGGAGAGACTGTCGCGATTGTTGGAAAAAACGGTGCCGGAAAAAGTACGTTTTTAAAGTTAATTGGCGGATTATCGAAACCGACTAAAGGGACAATTCACCTTCATAAAGAAACCGGTACGCCTGGATTTGTGGTGGAACAATTTCCTCAGGAGCTCCGTTTTACGCTAGCAGGTTATTTGCAGCACATGGGACGAATTCAAGGATTGTCTAAGAAAAAGCGCACCTCTAGAATTGAAGAGCTGCTCGAAACTTTCGAAATGGTAGAGTTTAGGCATGAAGAAATCATTTCTTTTTCAAAAGGAATGAAGCAAAAAGTCAACATGATGCAAGCGCTGCTGAGTTCTTCTAAGCTGCTATTGCTTGATGAACCTCTATCAGGATTAGATGCTCGTGCTCAGCTAGAAGTAGAACGAATTTTTACAAAGCTCAAAGAACGAGGGATGACCATTGTATTTACGTGTCATGAAGAAAGGCTCATTCATGCTGTAGCGGATCGTGTTATCACCATTGGCTCACAGCGCATTTTAAAAAATGAGCGCGTTCAACTCATTGAGCATTTAACGGTCATTGAGGCAAATGTCATTCTCAATAAGCCGCTTCGTTTATTAAAAGAAAAGTGCACGAAAATTGAACAGCACGGAAACTACTGGATTTTTTATATAGATAAAAAATATGTAAATGAGTTTCTTGCAGAATTGCTTGCTGTTCAAGCTGAAGTTGTAAAGCTATATCATATGGAAAGGGAAGAAATTTAAGATGGGTGCATTGATTCGCTATCATTTTATTACATACATTAAATCGTATCGATATATTCCGCCGCTTGCACTTTATATTATTTCGCTGTGTATGAACTATACATATAGACCGAACCCGGTGCTTGATAGCTTTTTTAATACGGCACTTTTCCTCTTTTTTCTAACCACTTGGTTTACGATGTCTCTGTTTCACGCGGAAGATTCCAGTCAAGAAGTTATTACAAAACTTCATGTAGGGAAAAAGAACAAGTACTTTATAAGCAAGCTTATTAGCTGTATGCTGCTGTTTACGTTTTTATCAGCGGTTTCCGTTGCTTATCCCGTGCTGCTTGATATGTTTGAAGTGGATATATCCACTAAGCAAATGGTGTTTGGGTTTATTATTCACTGGACGTTTAGTTTGCTTGGTATGAGCATAGGTCTTGTTTTCACAAGAGATGTTGTAAGAGAAGGCAGCTTATCGTGGTTTGGACCTCTATTTATTTTAATCGTTACGCTTGCAGCGGCAGGCGTGTCATTTCCCTATCAAGGAGGCGGACTGCTGCTGTATGTATTGCCGCCCGTATCTGCAATCATTCAATTTATTAACGAAGGATTAAACAAATTTTTGGTGTTTGGCTGGGCTTTGCTTTATGCCATAGTATTAATTAGCCTGTACTTGTGGAGAGCGAATAGAAGAGATGTATAATAAATAAACACTTGCCGCGGCAAGTGTTTATTTATTATGAAGCACGTTATAAAGACGATCCGGGTAATTAGTAAACATGCCGGTTACGCCCCACTCGATAAGCATTCTCATTTGCTTTTCATCATTTACTGTATAAGGATGAACGTCTAAATCATATGAGCGAGCTTTTTGTACATATGACTTTGTCAGCGTGTTTGCATTAGGACCAATCCCGTTCGCGTACTTTTTGATTTGTCTGAACTGCTGATCTGTTAACATATTGGTTTGCTTAGAACGAATCAGTTGAATTAGTTTCATCGTAGGTCGGTATCGATGGACGGTTTTTAAGCTTTCAGGACTAAATGATTGTACAATGACGTGATTGGTATGAATGTTGTACTTAGCCATCAGCGTCAGCAATTCCTTTTCCATACCTGGATATTCATGAGGAGATTTTGTTTCAATATAATAGTTTGTTCGATTGCCAAACGTACGGAATATTTCTTCTAAAGTGGGAATGACGGCTTTTTTATTACCTTTTCCTGCGTTCAAACGCTGAAGCTGCTTCACTGTATACTGTTTTACATATCCTGTTCCATTTGTCGTTCGATCAACTTTGTAGTCATGAATTGCTACAAGCTGCTGATCTTTAGACATGTGAAGATCAAGTTCAATGTAATCCGCTTTTTGCTGGACGGCCGCGAGATAAGATTGCATCGTATGCTCTGGCTCGTATCCTGATGCGCCTCGATGAGCAATAATGGCTACGTTTTCTGCTTGAGTAGAAGCTGCCTGCGTATGTATAAACATAAAAATGCCGCATAAACAAAGAGTGAGTGAGCTTACAAACCACCATTTTCGTCTCATATCAAAACTCCTTTTTATTGAGGGGTCGTGCATTAGTTTACTAGTGAAATGTTGTGTTCATATTAAGGCTGTGTAAATATTTAAATAAAACGAACCAGTATGTAATTAAAAGTAATAAACGCCGATGTTTAGTGAGAAACATCGGCTGTTTTTTCCGGACGGAGGCTTGTATAAATAACGAGCCTGCGCTCATGAGTTTTCTGTTTATGATCAAACGTTCCCGTACAGGTGATTAAATTAAGCTGGTGTTGAAAAGTTGGACCGAAAATCTCTCTGATAGGAGCAGAATCTCGGGGATAAGAAGCTTTATTCGTAACAACGAAGGTCAGCTGATCCCCTTGCTGATCGGTTACAAAAATTTCGTCTCCTTTTGTGAGCTTGTCGAGATGATAGAAGATAGCGGGTCCTTTTTGATCATCAACATGTCCTGCAATGACCGCATTTCCTTCCTCTCCGGGTCTTGCTCCAAGCTTAAACCAAGCTACATCATGACCATTATCAGGAACGCTCATTTCACCTTGGTTAGTAAGGCCCATTCCTTTTATAAAAGCCTTAATATGAAGCTTCGGAATAATAAGCTGAGATGGAAGAGGCGTAGAAGCAGTTCCTGAAGATTGCAAGGATTGAGCTGATTTTGTTTCAGCCATCTTCACAACAAAATCCGTCGAGCCGTTTGCAATTGCTGATTGGGCAAACCAGCTGCTCATGAATAGTATCAAAGAAAAGGTGAAAACCCCTCCTATCCATTTCATTCGCTTTCGTATCCTCTGTGACGACGAACAACAAATATAGCGACTGCTCCAATTCCTAATAAAGTAAGAACTGGCACAATTGAATTATAATTATCCTGTGAAGCACCGCCCATACCTGTTTTTGGCATTTCGGAAGGCATAGCCGTATTATCTTTTAATAAAAGCGTTTCAAGACTGTCGGCTTTGTTAATAGCGAGCACCGTGTAGACCGTGTTAGCTTCTAAATTAAGGTTTGGAATGTCCAGTACTTTTTTGTTGTCTTGACTAGTTGCAATGGTTAAATCATAGGTTCCGGCATCTACTTCAGAATAATTTGTCATTTGTTTAAAAGCAGTGTCTTTAAACAAAGTAGGGCCGTGATTAATACCTACATTAACAGCGGGAGCATCTGGAGAAAAGTGAGCAATTCGAATTTTACTCTTTCCTTTAGCTACGTTCATATCATCTTGAGCTACTTTTAATTCCAAGTGTGCAACTTGGTTAATAGCAGCAAGAGTATAGGCCTTGTTTGCTTCGACGGTTACATTAGTGGAAATGACAGGTTTTTCTTTTCCTTTTGTACCTATGGCATATACCTCTATTTTATGAGACCCCGCAGGTACTTTAAGGTAATCTGTCACATCTTTAAACGATGCGCCGACTACGATGCTTTGATTGTCCACATATATATCTACTTCAGGTGCATCAGGTGACGCATGCACAACTCGTATCATCGCCTCCTGCACAGCTGCAGAAGTGAAACTATCTGAAAAAGCTAGCAATAAAACTGCGAGTAAAGAAGCAGCAATAATCTTTACACGGTTCATAACGTTTTACTCTCCTTTTAATCTAAGTTTGTCCTGTTAGTCCCGTATGAAAAGTGGTGAGCATTCATTCACTTTTGAACGTACTCGGGCATTTATTCACTTGTTATCATCTACAATTTTATCCAATATATGCATAATTCATTTCATTAGATGAAATTTTTGTAAAATGCCAGGTAAATAGTTTGAATTTTGTGATAATATTAAAAAAAGGGTTTGATTAGTAGTTGATGTCTCTATTACAAAAGGAGGGGAAGTTATGTGCTGCAAACGAATCATGAAATAAAAAAGGTTGTTCATCGTTCGCTATCAGCTAAAATGATTGTAAAGCGCATGCTGTTTATTTTAGTGGGAGCCCTTTTAATGGCCGGCGGGCTAGAATTTTTTCTTGTCCCTAATGAGGTTATTGACGGTGGAATTGTAGGTATATCTATTATTTTATCCCACTTAACGGATGTTCAAATCGGCTTTTATATCTTCGTATTAAATCTTCCATTCTTTTTTATTGGATACAAGCAAATTGGGAAAACATTTGCGCTATCTACGCTTTTAGGTGTTATCATTCTATCCATTGCTACCTCTATTTTTCACGACTTGCCGGTCTTAACAGGTGATCCTCTTTTAGCCACTGTGTTTGGCGGAATTGTTCTAGGTGTGGGAGTAGGAATTGTTATTCGGTACGGAGGTTCGCTAGACGGCACCGAGATATTAGCTATTTTATTTAATAAACGTACGCCTTTCTCCGTAGGTGAGACGATTATGTTTTTTAATTTATTTATTTTGGGAAGTGCCGGTTTTGTATTTGGCTGGGATCGCGCTATGTATTCTTTAATGGCTTATTTCATTGCTTTTAAAACAATTGATATTGTGATTCAAGGGTTAGATGAGTCTAAGTCAGCTTGGATTATCAGCGAACAATATGAACAAATTGGCGAAGCGATTCTTGCTCGTTTAGGGAGAGGCGTCACGTATTTAAATGGGGAAGGGGCGTATACGGGAGATGATAAAAAAGTCATTTTTTGTGTAATTACCAGGCTTGAAGAAGCAAAGCTAAAAGCGATTATCGATGAGATAGATCCATCTGCTTTTTTTGCCGTAGCAGCTATTGCTGAAGTTAGAGGAGGGAGATTTAAGAAACGAGATATTCATTAGTGAAGGTTGTCTGCTAATAAGGCTGTCCCGTTATTACATGCAGCAGCCTTTTTAATTTTCTCTTTTTGTTTCGAGTATATGGAGTGGTTTATGTCACTTCTGCTGCGTCCTGCTTTGGGCATATCGAACCTCTCTTTTTTCTTGTATATCTTTAAAACAAACATGTAAAATGTCTAAAAGATATAAAAAGAGTACATAGTAAAAAAACAGAAAGAGGGAGTGACATGAAAAAAACGTTAAAAATAGTAGGAGTCGGTCTTGCCGTTCTTGTTGCGGTAACCGTGGCTTTTTTTGTCATATGGTCAGGTTTTAATTATGAACCTTCAAAGCAGCTTCACTCACTAGTAGATGAGAAAAAAGTAGTGAAGAAAGACAATTATTACGTATTCAAGCCTCAAACGAACAAAGAGATAAAAGCCGGCTATATTATTTATCAAGGTGCTAAAGTAGAACCGTTAGCATATGGCTATTATGCTCAGCAAATTGCAAATGAAGGATATCTTGTTGCTGTTGTAGATTCTCCGTTTAATATGAGTTTTTTTAGTCAAAACAAAGCGACGGATATTGTGAAGAGCTATCCGAAGATTTCCGCATGGTTTATCGGAGGGCATTCCCTTGGAGGAGTGAGTGCAGCCTCTTATGCGTATGATCATCAAAACTCAATAAAAGGCTTAGTTCTTTTAGCATCGTATCCGATGAATAAAAATAATTTTTCAACTTCCACTTATCCTATTTTGTCTTTAACCGGTGAAAAAGATGGTTTGTCGACGCCTGAAAAAATTAAAGAAACCAAGCATTTACTTTCAAAAAATACGGAGCTGGTTCAAGTAAAAGGAGCTAATCACGCACAGTTTGGAATGTACGGGAGACAAAAAGGCGACAACAAAGCCAGTATTTCCCCTAAAGAGCAGCAGGATGAGCTAGTAAAAAGAACGGTCAAGTGGTTAAACAGTCAAATAAAAAAGTCCGCCAGTAACTAACTGACGGACTTTTTTATTTTTTTTGGAAATAAAACTTGAAAAAATAACCAGTTAGTTATATAGTTAGTTACATGAGTAATGAACCACTTAAGTGAGGTAGTCAAAATGAAACAATCATTAGATCATCAGCGACCAATTTTTCAACAAATCAAAGAAACCCTCGAAGAGAATATTTTGAATGATGCTTTTCCAGAAGAAGAAAGAGTACCGTCTACGAATGAATTTGCCAAAATGTATCGCATTAACCCTGCAACAGCAGCTAAAGGGATTAATCAGCTAGTTGACCACGGAATATTGTATAAAAAGAGAGGGATAGGGATGTTTGTATGTGCGGGCGCCAAAGAAGTATTGCTTACACAAAGAAAAGAAGAATTTTATAACCGTTTTATCGTTCCCCTGAAAAAAGAAGCACAGCATTTGGGGATTACGGTAAACGAGTTAAAAGAGCTGTTAGACAAGGGGGAAATAAAATGAATATAGAAGCGCAGCTGTTAAATAAATGCTATGGATCTAAACAAGTGTTAAAAGACATTTCACTTACGCTAGCACAAAATAAAATATACGGGTTGCTAGGTAGAAACGGAGCGGGCAAAACGACTCTGATGCAAATTGTAGCCGGGCATATTCCAGTTACGACAGGAGAAGTAAAAGTAGGAAATCAATCTCCATTTGAAAACCGCTCTGTTTTGCAAAACATCTGCTTAATTAACGAAAACGGAAATTTCAAAAAAACATTAAAAGTCAAAGACGTGCTAAAAATTGCGTCACTTTTTTATCCTTATTGGAGCCAAGAAGCTGCTGAGAGGCTGATGGAAGAGTTCGATTTAGATTGTAATATGAAAGTGAAAGCATTATCTAAAGGTATGGAATCAGCATTAGGAATTATTGTTGGGCTATCTTCTCGAACGAGCATCACAATCTTTGATGAACCTTATATTGGGCTTGATGCTGCTATGCGAGCGCGTTTTTATGAGCTTTTATTGGATGAATATGAAGAATATCCACGCACGTTCATTATCTCAACGCATTTAATTGATGAGGTAAGTAATTTATTTGAAGAAGTACTTATTATGCAAAAAGGAAAGCTGATTCTTCAAGATACGGCAGAAAATTTGCAGCAGCGCTGTGTAAGTGTGAAAGGACCTAAAAGTCAAATTGAAGAATATGAAAAAGGAAAGCAAGTAATCCATGAACAAGTATTCGGAGGAGAGAAAAAAATAGTGCTCTTTAACGAAGATATTTATGCTGAGGAGCTTATCGACAGTTCATTTCATGTAGAAGCTGTTCACATACAGGATATTATGATTTATCTTACAGCAAATCGTGGAGGTGTAGCGTAATGAAAGGACAGTTTGCCGCCATTAGTTATTCGCTCTACGTTGAACTAAAGTATTTAATGATTCGCTTTTGGACGATTCTGTTAGCTTTTGTTGTAGTAGATATTTTAGTTTTCAGTCAGGTGAACGAGCATCTCCTATTAGTAACAAGCATGCCGCAGTACATCTTTTCAGGTATTGTAAGTTTTATTATCATTCGAAAAAGTTTCTCCTTTTGCTTAAAGTTAGGAGCTACTCGTAAAGCATATCTTTTAACGATGACCTGTGTTTTTGCTTTATTTGCAATTGTAATGTCACTTATCAATGTTGTCATCATGAGCATTTCAATAAAGGTGATTAATAGTTTGAATTTAATGAATGTTCAGCTTTATTATGCGAGTGACTTTATCTTTCATGACCCTACCGTCGCTATTCATTTTTTAACGGACGCTGTATTTATCTTTTTTATTACAGCAGCAGCATGTTTGCTCGGCAGCATCGTTTACAAATTCGGGCAAACAGGAGGGATGATCACCGGTGCTGTTTTAATTTTACTATTTACCATTCCAGTGACAAAAGAACCGGTTATTCATTTTATAAAAAGCTTTTCGAACGGGTCGTTGTTACTTACATTCGGAACAATGGTTATCACAAGCTTCCTATTCTTTCTTATCAACTGGCTGTTTTTAAAAAAAGCGTCTCCTGTCCATCAAGCCTAATAAAAAAGCAATCATTCCTTTACTGAATGATTGCTTTTTTATTGTACTTTTTTTGAACAAGCTGCATCAATATCTAGAATCCAGTCGTGAAACTTTTGCTGAAGAAGTTGAAGAGAAGACTGATTGTTCGATACAATGTCCAGTCCGCGCTCGTCGTATAGGTGGAAGATGGTTTCTTTATTCAAATTCACAATGTAACACTCTTCTTCAATAGCCGGATGAATATGAAGATCACGGTTAGCAATTGATTGCAAAAGAAGCTTTTCTTTCACATCATTTGTTTTGCAGGCAATAATATACTCAGCGTTATTTAATAATGCTACGGATTGAACTTCTTGTTTCTTCAGGCGAGAGCGAATGAATTTTTTAATAGCTGTTTCTTTTTTCTTTTTTAAAAGTAAATCATCCTGTGCAGCATTCGCTTTGAAAACAAGTAACAGCTCATCATTTTTTTCATGGAGTGTCTCAAAAATTTCATAAGCGCGTGCGTACACATTTTTCATGTATTCTCGTTCCCATACGCCTTTTTGATTGGTAAGCGTAAAGCGGATGCCTGCCGGCGCGTTATAAAAAAGAGGTCTTTTCATTTGAACATTTGGAAACATTGTTGTTAAGTATGATTGAAGCCGCATTGTAGTCATACGCAACACCTCATTTAGTTTAGTCCTGACTTAATATGTTGAGTTTAGTCTATCACGTGATTAGCTAAATTTGTAAAGAAGTAATGTTATTTAATCAAAAGGTAACCAAACTGTTATATTTTGTTGATTTTGCATTATTTCTTTACACAACCTTTGCGGATGAACAGGTTTTTTCATACGCCTGTCGTATTACTTAACGTAGTAACGACGTGAAGAAAGGATGATAATACGGTGAAAAAACAGCTTGTTCTTATTTCAATTATTACAGCTGCTTTCTTTGTGCTCATTTTTCACAAAACGATCTTTCAAGAAGGTAATCCTCTTCCTATTGCATGGAGTATTGTAAAATTAAAATCTTCGGGTGAAGATGTTGTTCAAATATCCGATAAACCTAAAAGGTATCTCATTCATTCAAATGACTACTTAACGTTTATTAAGCAAATGAAAAAGAAGAAAGTGAATTTTCAATATCAAGATGATAAAAAATTTTATTTTAATAACGACAATGAACGCCAGCTGTTCGTCAGCAAAAACTATACCGATAAGTTCACGATTATGGAACTAAAGAAAAAAGAGCTGACTGAAGCTGGCGTTGAGTAATAAGAGCTAATCTCTGCCCTGTGTTCCAAAATCTTTAATTTGAACATGAACATGATAGTCGATTGTCGACTGGCTAAATATTTCATCCCATTCATGCTGATGTTTTTTCCAAAAATGAGGGTGATGAATTCGTACGTAATCATGCAGGTCAATCACATCAGCTTTGTAGTTGTTTTGCAATAAGCGGAGTGTTTTTTCTGCGTCTTTTCGAATAATTTTTTCTATTTTTTTTTCGGTGTTCTTTACATTAGAGGCGGCAAGAGCCTGTTTTGAAGTCTCCCAATCTTCTGATAGCCTGCCGCTTGTTTGAACGTTGATGTCAAAATGAACGGAGTGATTTGAATCAATGCGGGCCTTCACATCTTGCTGAACATCTCCAATTTCATAGGAAAAGGGGTATGGACCGTGTTTGCCGTAAATAATTCCGCCTTTAATATTCCCCGTTAACCACGTTAAAGCCTCCACTTGGTGCTGAGTTAAGGTGAATTTTGCTTTTTTATCTTTTATGATTGCCGCGCCGTCTATTTCAACGCTGTTTTTAATTTTAGAAAGCCGCTGTATTAAAAAGCTTTGATCTGTTTTTAACTTAGCCGATAGCTCTCCCATCGTTAGGGGATTTAGAATTTTATTCGTTTTGAATTTATTGTAAACAAGCTCGTAAATTAAGTTTACAGGCGGTACGGACATTCCTTGAATCGTTAAAACGTTTTTAGCATCGCCTTTTGTAACAAAGGCAAGGCTGCTGCGCCGTATTTCATTATCACGTACAAACTGATTGATAAGCGCATCAAGAGGGATGGTCTTGCTCGCTTTTTCTCCTATTAAAAGTGCTCGCTGATGCTGGCTGTATATAGGATCAGATTTCAGCGAAATATTTCGCGTGATTTCATGAATTGTAGGGCCAGCGGTTGTAATGTTTTTGTATGGAATGGAAGAGGACATATTTCCGGATTCCGTCTCGGTTAACGTTTGATGAGTCAGCATAAGCTGATTTTTTCCTGTTTTTGGTTCGATTTTCGATGTAATATCCATTGCCACTCCTATAACAAGAGCAAGTTGTTCAATGTTTCGATGATTTGTACAGCCGCACAATAAAAAAATGGTCATTATGACAGGAAGACATTTTTTCGTCATTTGAACACAACCTTTTTTATTTTCATTAACATGCTGAAAAAAAGAGGGATAACCAAAAATGTCACTAAAAATGCCCAGCCTAGAACAGTTGAATAATTCGACACGTCGCTTGCTGTTTTGGGCGCTAAAGAGCTCATAAATAAAACAGGCACAAGAAAGATAATATTAGTAGTTGATCGGTTTTTGAAAATCTTTTTAAATCCTGAAACAGCTAAAAAGAAATACATTACAAAGGTTAAAAAAAACTGAAGAAGCCAGACAATAAGTAAAAATAATTCAAGCCTCTCAAAGAAAATTCCTTTTACTTCATGCGTCTGAACAAATTCAATCGTAGGCCAGACGGTCGTTTTTACCTCCGGAACGGATAACGCGCCGACAACTAATACGTAAGTGATAATATATAAAAGTAAAGGAATAGAAAATCCGATGATAGAAACTTTTCGTAAATGATTTTTGTTTTTCATATGCTTTGGAAGAAATACAATCGTTTCAATCCCTAAAAAGGAAACAGAGACGGTTGTAAAAGCAGCAAGAAGCGGGCTGAATCCATCGGCTAACACGGGCTGTAAGTTTTTTAAATCGACCATTCCGATACTAAGAAGATATAAGATAAGAAGAATGATGACCGTGACAGGAAAACATAGGGCCATTACTTTTCCAATAGAATTAATACCGCCAGTGATTAAATAGACGCCTGTCAAAATAAACGAAAGGATAATTAACTCAATGGGCATCGTTTCCAGTAAATAGAAATGGATCATTTCTGCCATAGCTCTTACTTCAAAACTTGCTACAGATGTGAAATAAACGACTATAGCGAAGTTGAAGATATTTCCAATCAGCTTGCCGGTTACTTCTTGCGTGAAGTCAAACATACAGCTGATCGTAAAATATTTAACCATCCAGACTAAAAAAAGAACAATTCCAATAAACAAAAGGCCGTCCATAATAAGTACAATCCATCCGTCTGCATTATTTGTCTGGTTTGTAATGCTGCTTGGCAGTGTTAATAAACCGACGCCCAGCATGGTTGAAGAGATAATTGAAATGGCATAAAAGTCTGAAAGAAGCTTGCTTGATTGTGACTGTGATTGTTCCATATGGTCCTCCTTTTGTCAGTTTTATTTGGCTTTATTTTTAGACTGTTTTAGACTTTTGTTTGGGAGACGAATATAAGAATCTTTCCACGCTTTTTTATTTAACGCAAAAAACGGTTTGAAGTAAGCCATACCAAAACTTTCGAGCTTGGTTAGATGAATGACGAGAACAAGAAAAAACATGGTAACTCCGTATAATCCAAAGATTGCTGCAATCATCATAGATACGAAACGCAAAATTCGAAACGAAAGGCCAATTCCGTACTGAGGAACGGTAAAGGACGCAATTGCCGATACAGATACAACAATAATCATAACGGAGCTAACGATATGAGCTTCCACCGCTGCTTGACCAATCACAACCCCGCCTACAAGTCCAACTGTTTGTCCGACAGGAGTAGGGAGACGCAGCCCGGCTTCGCGTAATAATTCAAGCGTCACTTCCATGACCACTGCTTCGATAAAAGGAGAAAAAGGAACGTTTTCTCGTGTGGCAGCAATAGTAATAGCTAGCTCAGTCGGAAGCAGCCCTTGGTTAAACGAAACCAGTGAAATATAAATAGCTGAAAAGAATAGGGTAATAAAAATAGACAAGTACCTTAGTAGTCTTAGCAATGAACCAGCTATCCATCTTTCGTAATAATCATCGGGTGATTTCATAATCATATCGAAAGTTGTAGGCACTAAAAGAGCAAAAGGAGAGCCATCTACTAAAATGGCTACTCGCCCTTCATTCACCGCAGCGAGAACACGATCCGGTCTTTCTGTATTTTGTACTTGAGGGAACGGTGAGTAAGGTGCTTCTTCTAAAAATTCTTCAATCATTCCTGAATCTTGAATGTTATCTAAAGGAATGTCTAATAATTTCTCTCGGACTTGATTCACGATGTGAGTTTGACAGTGTTTATTATGAAAAACGATACTTGTTCGATGTTCCTTTGTATTTCCAATATAAATGTCTTCAATAACCATTTCTTCTTCGGTAGAACGCTGCCTTAAAAGACCAAGGTTTTCATCTAAGTTTTCGATAAGAGCAATTTTAGGGCCGCGCACTACTTTTTCTGTTGTAGGTTCACTTAAAGAGCGCTGTTTGGTCATAGACATATTCAGCGAGTATGCCGTGGTGCTTTCGCTAATGAACAGCAAGGGCTGACCTTTAAAAAAACACGAGATCGCTTGCTTGTATGTATAAACTTCTTTGTCTTTAATGACAGAAATAAACGAATCGATGTCATCGAGTGTTTGCGTTTCACTTTTTGCTTTTGTCTCAACAACATGCTGAGTAAGATTATCAAGTTTTTCTCCGTCTACTAATCCTTGGAGATAAATAATACATATATATTTTGTGGGAGACAGCCATAATTTTTTGGAACCAACATCTGTATTTTGACCCACCAAATCTAGAAACGTTTGAACGGTGTAGTCTGCATTGGGCTGAAATTTTGAATCGAGCATAAATAAACTCACCGCCTGTTGTGTTAATGAGCTTAGTGTTTACGATGTGAAAACGAGTTATGCGAAAAATGTGGAAGAATAGAAAAGATATGTTATGGTAAAGAAAAGAGGTGATGGTATGCTACATTCATTTACGTTAAAAACGAATAAGCGTGACGAAATGATTGACGTGACGAGTCAGGTACAAGCATTAATAAGAACAGAAGGATTAAAAGAAGGGGCTGTAGTTGTTTACTGTCCTCATACAACCGCTGGTATAACAATTAATGAAAATGCGGATCCGGATGTAAAAACCGATATGATCCGACGTTTTGATGAAGTATATCCTTGGGAACATAAGTTAGATCTTCATATGGAAGGAAATACGGCTGCGCATCTCAAAGCGAGCACCGTCGGCTCCTCTCATCATATAATCATTCACGATGGGCAGCTGCTGCTAGGAACGTGGCAAGGAATTTATTTTTGCGAGTTTGATGGACCAAGGACTCGTACGTATTATGTGAAAATTTTATCCCTACAATAACTTTTTTTCATACTCATTGTCCAACTTTCTTTTTAAAATTGTTATAAAACAAAGTTTAGTTAATATAAATGTTATATAACAGTTAAAGGGAGAGATTGAACAATGGAAAAGATCGGTGCAGAACAAGAAACAGTGAAAAAAGAAAACGAAAAAACAAATTTTACATGGGTGGAAGAATACCCAACTATTTTAGACATTGTCAATGAGTATTACAGTACGTGTCGATAAATAAAGTGAAGAGACAAAATTATTTTAATTGAAAGAAGATCCGAATGAGTTTGATTCTTGCTTGAGAATTTAACGCGTTCGGATTTTTTCATTGGTAGGGTGGACGTAGGTTTCGTGTAGGTAGACGAGCAGGCTCATCGGCCGCTGACGGAAAACGAAGTCTTACACTGAGATCAACAGCGATGCAACAAGCAGTCGAGATCATTTATCTCACTTGTTCGTCTTTAGGTTGGATTGATTTAGTTATGTCTTACTATCTTTTTTTATAAAAAAAGATATAATAGTAGCAATTTTCCTAAAAGGTTTAATATAATAAATATTAGGGTACTAAATTGTATGAAATAAAGATAAAACGCATCGTTTCATACTATTTCCTTTTTTACCGCTAGTATAGCCTTGAAGAAAAAGTTTCATTTGATATACTAACTATACGCTTAGTCTTTAAAAGAAAGATGAAGATTCATTGTCATTGTTACACGCAGTGAATGAGCTGCCTTTGCTTGGCGAAAACGTCGTACAAACAAAGACAGATAGCGAATTGTTTTGGGTGCGTTCATTTAGTTCAAAACAGGGAGGCGATTAGTCTATGTTACTTGTACGTATGGCCATGATTGGTTTCTTTTCATTAACAGCCATATCATTGTTTTCTTTTCAGTCCGTTGAAATTATCCATGCCATTATGGACTTTTTCTCATCAGCTGATAAGTACTAAAAAACTATATTTTTTTTAAATAAAAAGCGGATAACCCTTAGGGGCTATCCGTCAAAAACCGCCCAAAAGGCGGTTTTTTTATGCTTATAGCTGTGCTAACAAACGCACTGCATTCATTCTCTGATGACAAAGTCCACGTGTTTTTTAGCTTAACATTCGTTAAAATAAGTATTTACGTACTGTTCAAACTGAAGCCAATCGTCCACGCGTGGGACATTTACTTCTTGGTTATACGGGTAGCTCATGGCAACAGCATGGCGACCTGTAGCTTGAAAAGCCTTCAAATTATGCGGTGCATCATCAAATAGCAAGTCTCCGTATATTTTATCTTTTTGGTGTGTAAACACGATATTATATTTTCCGATAAACGGAAGGTGTTTCTCAACCCACTGTTCTTTTTCTGTATAAGCATAGGTACGGCTGCTTGTGACAATTAAAATGGAAAACCTCTCATAAAGTCGTTTAAGAACCTCAACAGCATGAGGGAGAGGTTGTAAATGTAAAAAAAGCCCCGGCTGATCGAGGTAGTCATAAATTTTCGTGCCGCATTCCGGCTTTACATACTTTTCTGATTCCCAGCATTTTAACTTTTCAACCGATAAGCTGTCGCAATAATCTTGGTTATATTGGTTATGCCAATCCGTCATAAGATCACAAATGACAGAATCCATGTCAATTAAAAGGGTGTGCATTTATTCAACTTCCTTTACAGTATTCATCTACACGCTTGGTTTTGCAATGTAATGTGCTGTTTCTACTATACCAAATCTTTTACATGCATAAAAAGAGCAAGCCGCATCAAAATCGCACAGCTTGCCCTTTTTATAGAAACTACATTCTTTTAGCACCTAAATAGCGTTTGCTCCAATAGCTCTCTTTTAGAGAAGAGATGCTCACACCTTTAGATGAAGAGCAGTGAAGAAATTGGTTATTTCCTAAATAAATTCCTGCATGAGAAGGCCCTTTTGTATAAGTTTGGAAGAACACAATATCTCCAGCTTTTGGACTTGAGACGCGCGTTCCTTTTTGATAAATTTGAGCTACTGTTCGAGGAAGCTGAACCCCGCCGCCATGTTTGAACGCATAGCCAATAAAACCGCTGCAGTCAAAGCCGCTTGGCGTTGTTCCACCCCAGCGATATCGAACGCCCATATACTGTTTTCCTTTGTTAATCACTGCGTTAGGGTTATAGCGCGCTGAGCTAGAAGGCGATTTGCCCTTTGCTGAAACGCCTAGTTTAGCATACGTTCCTTTTCCGACAATACCATCTGCTGCTAGTCCATTTTTGCGCTGAAATGATTTTACAGCAGAAGTTGTAACAGTCCCAAAGTATGTAGTCGTATTCCCTTTAAAATAACCTTTATTTTTCAACGTTTGTTGTAGTTGTTTAACATCTTGGTGATTCATGCCTTGGCGAAGCGTTTGGTCGCCTAGAGCCGCTTGGCTGACAATCGGGCTAGTAGAAACAATAACGCCAGCAAGCGTAAGAGCTGCTATTACTTTTTTCATAAAACTAGTACCCCCTGAAAATTTTTCCTGATTTAAGTAAATTCATCATATCATCTTTCGACAGTGTTCTACGTTACAATTTCATTACATATATGAAAAAAATGAAATATAAAGGTGAATATAGTCTTATAAAAGCTGTAACTAAAAGGGTTCTTTAGATGTACAATATTGCTAGAAAAACTTTGAATATTTGACGGTAAATAACTAAAAGATATGAAAAAGTATGTACATTTAAAATTTAACAAAGAAATATGTTGTGAATTACTACACAAAAAGTTCGAACTCGGGTAAAATGTAGAACTATAATATAGTAGTCATGTATGTGACTTTGATGAGGTGAAAGTAATGAAAAGAATAGGTGTATTAACAAGCGGCGGAGATTCTCCAGGTATGAATCCTGCGGTTCGTGCTGTTGTGCGTAAAGCAATTCATGAAGGTATGGAAGTTTACGGTATCTATCAAGGATATCAAGGGTTAATAGAAGGAAATATTAAAAAGCTAGAAGTTGGAGATGTTGGTGACATCATTCAACGCGGTGGAACTATGCTTTATTCTGCAAGATGTCCAGAATTCAAAACAGAAGAAGGGCGTTTAAAAGGTATTGAAAACCTTAAGAAGCACGGTATTGAAGGCTTAGTAGTTATTGGTGGAGACGGATCATACATGGGAGCTGTAAAACTAACAGAGCTTGGTTTCCCTTGTATTGGTATTCCAGGAACAATTGATAACGACATTCCAGGAACAGATTTTACATTAGGATTTGATACGGCTCTTCATACGGTTATCGATGCAATTGATAAAATCCGTGACACGGCGACTTCTCATGAACGTACGTTTATTATTGAAGTTATGGGTCGTAATGCAGGAGACATTGCTCTTTGGTCAGGTCTTGCTGGCGGTGCGGAAACAATCCTTATCCCAGAAGCAAAAGACGAGTTCCAAGAAATGGTTGATCGTTTGAGAAAAGGACAAGAGCGCGGTAAAAAGCACAGCATTATCGTAGTAGCTGAAGGTGTAGCCAATGGTAATGAAGTAGCGAAGCAGCTTCATGAAGCTGCAGGTATTGAAACGCGTGTAACAGTATTAGGACACATTCAGCGCGGTGGTTCCCCAACTGCTCAAGATCGTGTGCTAGGAAGCCGTTTCGGCGGTCGTGCAGTGGAGCTTTTGCTAGAAGGTAAAGGTGGCCGTGCAATCGGTATCCGTAAAAATGAAATTGTAGATTATGATATTATGGAAATTTTAGGTGAACCTCACCATATCAATGCTGATATGTACCGTTTATCTAAAGAACTTTCAATCTAATCACAGTGTTGCTGAGGCGAAACTTCTTATATGGAAGGAGTTTCGTCTTTTTTTGATTGCATCCCTGTTCCTTCGCAGTGTTTGCATGTTTTCATGTAACCGATACCAGGAATAACGGCTAGCTTTCCGAGCCCTTTGCAAAAGGTGCAAATTAATTCAAAACCAAACATCGTTCCATCCCCTCTGTACAAGTTTTCTTTCAGTTTATCATAAAAGTAGACAAATGATTTTAAAAATTATAGAAATAATCAAAAAAATGATTACATTTGAACAGCGAGTGATATAGTAAAGAAAGAAGACCATTTTACAAAAGAGGAGAGGAAGCGTGATGTTTAAACGAATTTTACTTGCCTCAGATGGCTCAGAGCATGCAGCTAAAGCAACAGAAAAAGCTGTTCAGCTGGCTCAGCTGACGGAAAACAGTTTTATTCAGGTCATTTATGCAGTAGAGGGTGATTCAAGATTAAAATCACTTAGCCGCGATGAGGAACGTGAAAGCCGGATACATACAACAGATGAAATTTTAAAGCAAGGAAACGTGGAGTATGAGATTACGTTTATGCACGGAGACGCGGCTAAAACAGTGATTCAATTTGCTAATCAAAATTCATTTGACCTTGTAGTAATAGGAAGCAGAGGGTTAAATCCTGTAAAAGGCATGCTGCTTGGAAGCGTGAGTTCTAAGATTGCACAGCAAGTAACGATTCCTGTGCTAATTGTTAAATAGGAGAGAAATGCAATGGTAAAACAGTACAAAGAGTTAAAACAGCTCATTGATGATGCTAAACACATTTGTTTTTTTACGGGAGCAGGAATGAGCACAGAGTCGGGTATACCTGACTTTCGCTCTCAAAACGGCTTATATCGCCAAAACAAAAGCTTTGTGGACGTAGTAGCTGCTGACTTCTATGAACAGTATCCTCATGAATTTTGGCCGCTGTTTAAAGAAATTTTTCATGTTAAAATGCTGCATCAGTATAAAGCAAATACGGGCCATCGCTTTATTGCTGAACTAGAAGAAGCCAAAACCGTGCATGTAATTACGCAAAATATTGATGGCTTGCACCAAGATGCAGGAAGCACGAACGTTTTTGAAATTCATGGGTCCATTAAGAGAGCTCATTGTCCGAGCTGTAAAAAAGAGTATGACTTAGCGTACTTAAATCAGTCAGCTCTCCCGCAATGTGCAGCGTGTGAGCGCCTTTTAAAGCCAAATGTTGTTCTCTTTGGAGATGCCATTCATCAGTTCGATGAAGCAGTTACAGCAGCGCTGTCATCTGATTTATTCATCGTGCTTGGTTCATCGCTTGAAGTAGCACCGATTAATCAGATTCCGCTGCTTGTGAGCCGGTACAATCGTACAAACATGGTGATGATTAATAAAGAACCTACGCATTATGATTATTTGTTTGATTTGGTTATCTATGGTTCCATTGGACAAGTGGTCGCAAATTTATAAGCGTCTATGCATGGACATAGCGCTTTTTTAGCATTTAGTGATAAAGTGAAGGGATGTATCATATGGTGTAGTACATCATCCATTCGCTAATGGATAGAAGGGATGTTTGCGCATATGAGTGGAGGCTTGAGAGTTTGTCTCTTCATTGTTGGTATTGCACTCAAAGTGACAGCTGTTTTGACTTTGATTTTTGAAATGAATCTTGTCCCTATTCACGGAAGGAGTCTCACTTATTATGCTGAAGCAATAGGTATGAAACTCCCCATTATCTGTTTTGTCCTTGGTTTTTTTTGTGTAGCAGCAAGCTTTTATTTACCTGCTAAAAATCGCCGCACCAGTAAATAGCAAGGGCAGGAGACTAACTAAAACGTTTGACTGCAAAGTTTTTAACATTTAAAATAAAGTCAATAAGTTTAAAAAGAAATAGGATAATTATTCCTTAATCTTTTTAGATATACGGAAATAGAGGTGATTGGATGGGGCAGTGTACCACGTTGGCGAAGTAGCATTATATGCACCAGTGTCAAAGCGTACAATACAGTATTATACAAACCAACATTTGCTTCACGCATATCGCTCTTTATCACATAATCGCTCTTTTAAGACGTTAGCAGACTTTAACTTTATAAAGATTGGAAACTACTAAATTTTTTATAAATGAATGGAAGAGAGAATCAGCGCTGAAGCAACATCATGAAATGAAGCGATGTGAGCCATTGCTTCACATCTAGAACAGCTGAATAAAGAATGACCTGCTACATGAACGAGTGAAACGTGAGATAAGGAAGAAAGACTGGCAGTTTTGCTCCATATAAAAATGTTTATACATTTATCATGTGATTCCTCCTTATATACACTTTTCCAAGTGATCAGTACAGGGATAGAGTTCTTTATCCAAATTTTTTATTTTTTAGGAGGTGAGTCCTTACTCGTTTTTAAACGAGCTAAGGAACTTGATTGGACATATTTAACTTGATTTTACTAGCGGTACTGATTGCATTAACTGCTTTTTTCGTTGCTACCGAGTTTGCGATTATTCGCGTGAGGAGTTCCAAAGTGGATCAGCTTATAGCAGAAGGGAGCAGCAATGCAAAAGCTGCGAAGCAAGTTATTTCAAATTTAGATGAATACTTATCTGCGTGTCAGCTTGGTATTACGATTACTGCGCTGGGAATTGGTTGGTTAGGAGAGCCTACACTTTCGCATCTCCTCTCCCCATTACTTGATCAACTAGGGATAAGCGGAGCTTTAACAAAAGTACTATCTGTTGCGATTTCTTTTGCGGTTGTTACATTTATAAATGTTGTGGTCGGAGAGCTTGCTCCGAAAACATTTGCAATTCAAAAAGCAGAGAAAGTCACTTTATTATTTGTTCGTCCGCTTATACTCTTTTATAAAGTAACCTATCCTTTCATTTGGCTATTAAACAGTTCTTCTCGTTTAATAACAGGGTTATTTGGTCTAAAGCCTGCTTCAGAAAATGAGCTTGCACACAGTGAAGAAGAGCTTCGCATCTTGTTATCAGAAAGCTATAAAAGCGGTGAAATCAATCAATCGGAGTTTAAATATGTAAGTAAAATTTTTGACTTTGATGATCGCGTTGCCAAGGAGATTATGGTGCCGCGTACGGAAGTCGTTTCGATTGACCAGGAAGATACGGTCGAATACATCCTTGAGATGGTCCAAGAAGAACGGTTTACCCGCTATCCGGTCATCGATGGAGATAAAGACCATATTATTGGAATGGTCAATATGAAAGAGATTTTAACCGAGATTGTCATGAACAACAGCAAGGAAAAAATAGATTTAAAACAGTATATCCGTCCTGTTATTGAAGTAATTGAATCGATTCCTATTCATGATTTATTGCTTAAGATGCAGCGTGAACGCATCCATATGGCTATTTTAATTGATGAATACGGTGGAACAGCAGGGATTGTAACAGTAGAGGATATTTTAGAGGAAATTGTCGGTGAAATTCGTGATGAATTTGATGCGGATGAACTTCCATTAATTCAGAAAGTCAAACCCGATCATTATATTGTAGATGGAAAATTATTAGTAAGTGAGCTTAACGAGCTGCTTGGCACAACAATTGATGATACGGATGTTGATACAATTGGAGGCTGGGTCTTGACGGAAAAATATGACGTCAAGCAAGGAGAAAGCCTTAGCTTTGATCAGTATGACTTTACCGTTACAAAAATGGAAGGCCATCACATTCAATATATTGATGTGATCAAAAAACGTCAGGTGCATCAAAGCACAGATGAAGCGGTTAATGTGGCGGACATGAACCAGTCACAGGCTTTATCTTCATAATAAGAAGGCGCATTGCGAAAGAGCAGTGCGTCTTTTTGTTATAGAAAAGTGTGCAGAGAAGATGACAAAGTCATATGATGGAACTATGGGATAATATTACCGCTATGAATCTTGAAATCAATTTGCTTTAATAAAAGTATGAAAACTCTATCAAAACTTTTATTAGTAACATTGTTGTCTGTCACTCTAGCTTTTGGTCTTAATAACACTGCGCAAGCAGCAACCGTACATACCGTTCAATCGGGAGATACGATGTGGAAAATAGCAGTAAAATATCAGGTTGGCGTTTCCGAGCTGATTGAAGCGAATTCTGCTATTAAAAATCCTAATTCAATCTACCCGGGACAAAAAATTACCATACCAACAGATAAAGCGGGAAGTTCATACGAAGAGCAAGTGGTTCAGCTAGTGAATCAAGAACGCGCTAAAGCAGGGCTTAAGCCTTTAAAATCTAATTGGGAAGTAGCTCGCGTTGCTCGCTATAAATCGCAGGATATGATTGATAAAAACTATTTCAGTCATACATCGCCTACATATGGAAGTCCGTTCGACATGATGAAGAAATTTGGTATTACATACAGTACAGCAGGTGAAAATATCGCTGCTGGACAAGCAACTCCAAAAGAAGTGGTTAACGCATGGATGAATAGCGAAGGTCACCGTAAAAACATACTATCGAGTCAATTTACCGAAATCGGAGTAGGTTACGCTAAAGGCGGAAGCTACGGCCATTACTGGACTCAAATGTTCATTTCAAACTAAAAAAGAAAGGAAAAAAAGCTGACTACTAAGTCAGCTTTTTTTTAGCTTCGAGCACTTTCTAGAAATTCTTTTGGATTGCCAGAAAGCTTTCCGTCCTGCTCAACGATGAGTGTGCGCGTAGGGAAAGCAAATTCTACGCCTTCTTCTTCAAGAATGTCCATAATTTCGAAGTTTATATTTTCTTTTACATCTAAATAATCAGCAAAAACGGTTGTATTTGTAAAGAAATACAGATAGATATTTAGACTAGATTCATAGAAGCCGTCAAAATTTACAAGAATCGTTTCATTGTGAATTTCTTCGTGTTCAGTCAGCATCTTTTTAATTCTTGCCACTACGGTTTCTAACTTTTCTTTTGGTGTATTATAATTCAAATTTAAATGAAAGGCAATTTGACGTTTCCCCATTTTAGCCCAGTTAATAATAGGTTCATTAGAAAGAGTAGCATTTGGAACCGTTACGACTGCTTGAGCGAACGTTCGAACTTTGGTGCTTCGAAACGTAATATCTTCTACAACGCCTTCAACACTAGGTGTTTTAATCCAATCTCCAATGGTAAAAGGCTTTTCGGTAATAATTACAATTCCGCCGAATAAATTACTAACGGTGTCTTTTGCGGCTAGGGCAAAAGCAAGACCACCTAATCCAAGACCCGCTACAAAGCCGTTTACGTTAAAACCCCATTCTTCTGCGATGATGGAGATAGAAAGCATAACCACAACGATGCGGATGAACTTTTCAATAAAAGGAATAATGATTCGATCCACTTGGATATCAAAATTTTTGGCAAACGTTGCAAAAAATAAATTGGTAGAAGCAGCTAAATTATACAAGCCCCATCCTGCAAGGCCAACAGAAGCTGAACGAACTAAATGTCTTTCCGTGTCGGCTGTTAAAACATCAAAGGGAAGATAGGGAAGAGCAAGCTTGAAACCAATAATCACAAAAATCCAGCGCAGCGGCTTTTCAAAAGCTTCTAAAACGCTCGTAATTAAATTGATTTTTTTATTTTTGACAAAACCAATAATAAACTTAAACAAATAAGTCGTGAAAAGCTTGCGAAGAATTAAAAAGATCAAAAAGATCCCAATCGCAATCACGATTTTTTTCCAATCATCTAACGATGACAGAGACTTCAAAAAATCCATACAATCCTCCTAGTTACCAAAACTGTGCTACAGTCCATTTATATCCGTCAATTGAAAGCATTTCTATGTAGAGTGTTCTTTACCCTAAATTCATGCTTTTTAAAAGCTTCTTCCCTATTAAAATAGCACAAAAATACCTGTAAATCTATTTAAGTGATAATTATGAATATATCTCTTTTTAGTAAAAGAGACAGGCAATAGTCTGAAAATAAGTTGTATAATAAATAGGTGATATTATAAACGTTAATTTATCTTATTATTTATTTAAAACGTGCGTTGGAGGGAGAAGCTTTGTTAAGTCAATTAAATAGAATGCTAGAAAAATTGATGCCGTTTATTACGCCTGTCAGCTTGCTCATAGGAGTTCTTATCGGTTCGTCCTTAAGTCAGTATACCTTCTTAATTCCATGGCTTTTCGCATTAATGACGTTTGCCGGAAGTTTGAATTCAAACTTTCACCAGTTAAATGCCACGATACACCGTCCATTTCCAATCATTATGGCCCTGTTTGTTTTACATATTTTTATGCCGGCGTGGGCTTGGAGCGTTGGCCAAGTGATTTTTCCACATGATGTATTTACAAGCACGGGTCTTTTGCTAGCAGCGATTATTCCAACAGGAGTGACTAGTTTTATATGGGTCTCGATTTACAAAGGAAGCATTCCTCTTGCGCTATCCATTATTTTAATTGATACTCTTTTAGCCCCGCTTATCGTTCCTTATACGCTTTTATTGGTGGTTGGAGACACCGTGCATTTGGAAGCGCTAAAGTTAGTCAAAGATTTATGTTTTATGATTGTCCTTCCATCTTTGTTAGGCATGTGCTTAAATCAATATACAAAAGGAACAATTAAGCAGACATTAGGACCAAAGCTGGCGCCTGTTTCGAAAATAGGGTTAAGTGTGATGGTTATGATAAATGGGGGAGTGATTGCACCTTATTTAAAACATATTGATAAAAAACTGCTGTTTATTATCGTGATTGTCTTTTTAATGAGTTCAGCTGGTTATTTCTTCAGCTGGATGATTGGCAAATGGCTAAGGTGGGACCGAGCAAAAGTTGTGACGCTTACGTTTTGCGGAGGCATGAGAAATATTAGCGCCGGAGCCGTGTTAGCCGTATCTTATTTTCCAGCTCCCGTTGCTGTACCGGTTGTGCTGGGGATGTTATTTCAGCAGGTATTAGCTGCTTTATCGGGGCGTTTAGTTCAAAACTATTACGAGAAAAAAGACGCTGAATTTGTTTCATTAAAATAAATGGAAGAAGCAAGGGAGGAACCATAGTAATCATAAAGTAAGCACTCTGTTTTAATGACGAGGGATAAGGTGCTTTTACGCTTGCTGCGTTCAAGATAACGAGATGATTAGAAAAAGGAACGGTGTGGCATACTAGAAACAAAAAGGTCGGATATTTTTGCTTATCAATATAGCGCTGGCGTTTGTTTTACCTTGGATTTTTGGAACACTCTATTTACATCCTAAAAATCGTCGTTTACTGCCTTTAGTAGGAACTGCTTTTTGCGTTTTAGCAATCGTTATTAATGAATTAGGGAGCTATTATGGTTTTTGGAAACTCCGCACTTCTTTAGAAAATGAAGCATTAGAAGCGCTGCCTTTTAATTTAGGCGTCTATCCTGTATTGGCCAGCTATATGATTTTTTTAATCCAGCGAATTGGAAAGCCTCATTTTTTTGTTTTTCTTATTGCGCTGTTTACAACATTTTTGGAAGGAACGTATGTGCATATGGAAAGAGTTACATACGGAAACGGATGGAATCTCGGCTGGACATTTTTTTCCTACTGGATTCCGTACGGCGTGATTTATTTATACTATAGGTATTTGGTTAGTCTTAGACTGCTTCACTAGAAGAAAGAAAAAGAAGTAAATTTGCACAATAAAAAAAGCCGTGAATATTCACGGCTTTTTTTATTAGATTGCTTCTTTCGAGCTAGATTTATCTTTTGAATGATCCCATGCATCAATATTATCAAGTCCAGAAATGCTGTCTTGGTAGAAGACAGGGTCTTTTCCAGCTTTCTTTTGAGCAAGATAATCTTTCAGTGCTGCAAAAGAAATTTTCGAGAGCAAGAGAATCGCGATTAAGTTAACCACTACCATCAAGCCCATAAACAGGTCTGCTAAATCCCATACAAGCTGAATTTGAGAAATAGAACCGAACACAATCATTGCAAGTACAGCAACACGATAAGTCATCAGCCAAGCTTTATTTGTGTTCAAGAACTCAATATTTGTTTCTCCGTAGTAGTAGTTACCAATTAATGTACTAAAAGCAAATAGGAAAATCATAATTGCAAGAGCACCTGTTGCCCAAGAACCAATGTGAGTGCTTAAAGCAGCTTGTGTTAACTCAATACCGCTTAAATTTTTATTTGTATAAGTACCTGAAAGCAAAATGATAAAGGCAGTACTACTACAAATAATAAGCGTATCTGTTAATACACCAAATGCTTGAATCAACCCTTGTTTTACCGGGTGGCTTGTTGTTGCAGCTGCGGCTGCATTCGGCGCACTACCCATACCCGCTTCGTTTGAGAATAATCCGCGTTTAATTCCTTGCATAAGAGCTGCTCCAAGAGAACCGCCGGCAATTTGATCGAAACCAAATGCATTTTTAACGATTAACGCAATAAGAGAAGGCATTTCTTGAATGTTCATGATAATAATGAAAAGTGCTACTGCAATATAGGCAACAGCTAGTACCACAACAATGTATTCTGACATTTTTGCAATACGCTTAACTCCGCCAAAAATAATGGCAGCGAAAGCCACTGTCATAATAATTCCTAACACTAAACGATTTGTTCCGAACGCATTTTCAAACGCAAGAGTAATCGTGTTTGATTGTACAGCATTAAAAATTAAGCCGAATGATAAAGTGATTAAGACAGCAAACAGTCCGCCCATCCAGCGCTTCTTTAACCCTTTTTCCATATAGTAAGCCGGTCCGCCTCGGAAGCCGCCGTCTTTGTCTTTTACTTTGTATATTTGTGCTAATGTACTTTCGATAAATGCTGAAGCTGAACCGATAACGGCAAGCACCCACATCCAAAATACAGCACCAGGTCCCCCTAAAGCGATCGCAATCGCAATACCTGTAATGTTCCCCGTACCAACGCGGGCTGCCATACTGATACAAAACGCTTGGAATGGCGAAATTCCGTCTTTAGAAGAGCTATCCGCACCTTCTTTTAATACACGAACCATTTCTTTTAATAACCGAATTTGTAAAAACTTTGACCTGAATGTAAAAAACAAACCAAATGCAATCAGCATCGCAATCAGTAAGTAGGACCAAAGAAATTCGTTGATTGAACTAACAAAACCTTGAACTACTTCTTGCATAGTTTCACCTCTTCATGAATTATAGTAGAATAATAATAAAAAACGTGAATTTATAGAATTTTCCCTCTATTTAGATAGATCTCCCTATTTCCCCGCTGTTTTTCTTCATTATCCTTGTCGAATCTTGTTGCTAAATCTGAACCTTATATATATATAAAATAATAATTTTGGTCTTTTGTCAACTAACCTCACATGGAAAAATAGGGTGATATGACAAATGAAGCGGGTATGAAAAGGCGATAACAGCAGGATGAAAGAAATTTCAGTTTGTTTTACTTAATTGTTGCTAGAAAATAAAAGTTTTAGGCCAAGTACGCCAAAAACCGTTCCTTTTACATATTTTAATGTGTGCTGAAAGATACGGCTTTTTTTGACTTTTTTCCCAAGGCCAGAAGCAAATAGCGCAATAAGTGAAAAGATGATGAGCGTTTCGGCGATAAAGATGATACCAAACAAAATCATTTGCAAACTTACATGTCCAAGAGACGAATTAACAAACTGCGGTAAGAACGTAATGAAGAAAATAGCTACTTTTGGATTGGTTAAGTTGCTAACAAATCCTTTTCTAAAGTGATGGTGCTGCTGAACGTTTTCTGTTAATTCCAACGGACCGCTTTTCTCGCGAAACGATTGGTAGGCTAAAAACAGCAGGTACAGAACACCTACAACCTTTAGAATCGTAAAGGCAATAATTGATTTTTGAAAGATAATTGATAGCCCCACTGCGGCTAAAAGAGTATGTACAAATGTTCCCGTAATAGATCCTAATACGGTTTTGATGCCTGCTTTGACGCCTGAAGCAATACTTTGTGTCATTACGAAAATCATGTCTTGTCCTGGTATTAAGACAATGATAAGTGACACGGCTATGTAAGGTATAAGCCAAGAAAATGTCATGATGATTCCCTCCCAACAGAATTTTAACCATTTCGACAAAAAGTTCTCAAGAGTGTGTGCTAATGAATTAATAGATTAATGGAGTAAAGTTAAGAAGGTGTAAAAGCGTAAAAAGAGGTTATTCTCCTTAATAAAAATCAATAAAAGGTGTAGGAAAAAAATAGGTGGTGTTGTATAATAATTCGATATACTTAATTTTTATAGAAAGAGGGTAAAAATTTATGAAGTACTGTTTAGCACAGCCGGAGGACGCTGCTACAGTTCACGATCTTATGCTACAAGCCTTCTCCGTCTATCGCGATTCTGTCCCACCATCCAGTGCTCTTGATGAAACAATCGAATCTATTATGCAATCGTTAAAGCACGAAAAAGAAGCTGTCATTTTATACGTCGAAAATAAGCCGGTAGCGATGGCGCGTTTTACGCTAGAAGAAACGAGCTTATATTTTTACCGGTTGTCTGTTATTCCTGCTTTTCAAGGAAAAGGAATGGCTAAACAGCTTATTCAATGGTTAGAGATATATGCCAAAGAGTGTGGCAAGGAAAGTTTATCATGCAAGGTGAGAATGAGCGTTTCTCGTAATATAGCTTTGTATGAATCAATCGGCTTTTACATAGAGGAAAAAGAAATCGTACATAGAGACGGAGTGAATATTCCCGTAGTAAATATGAAAAAAGAGATTTTAAAAGGAGTCATGGCATGAATAAATCAACTCTTCCTTTACCGCCTCCTGTCTTTCTTTTAATCGGTGTATTAGCCGTTTCTTTTTCTTCTATTTTAATTAAATGGTCGGACGCGCCTGCTTCTATTTTAGGAATGTATAGACTGCTGTTTACGGTCCTTTTATTTTTACCGTTTTTACCATGGAGGAAAATGAAAATTCTTTTTAAAAACAGCACGGTAAAAGAATGGCTAATGCTAGCTGTATCAGGCGTGTTTTTAGGGCTTCACTTTCTGTTTTGGATGGAGTCTTTTTCACATACAACAGTTGCTAGTGCTATGATTTTGACTGCGCTTGAGCCGGTCTTCGTAGTGATAGGAGCTTATTTTTTATTTAAAGAAAAAACAAGCAAAGTAGGAATCATCAGCATTTTAATTGCTGTTAGCGGCTCGGTAATTATTGCATCGGGAGATATCGGAGTATCTAAAACGGCTCTTTACGGAGACTTACTTTCTATTTTAGGTACAGTAGCTGTTTCTGTTCATATGCTTGCGGGGCAAGAATTATGCAGGAAAATGCCTTCAATCATCTATAGCTTCGCCGTTTTTTTAATCGGTGGCCTGGTTCTATTTGTCTACAATATTTGTACAAACGTATCGCTGACTCATTATGACCCAAAAGATTGGTGGATTTTTTTGCTTTTAGCGCTTATTCCTAATATTTTTGGTCATGCCTTATTTAACTGGCTGTTAAAGTACGTAGGTGCTACGACAATTTCAATGGCTATTTTAGGAGAGCCAATTGGTGCCATCATTCTCGCTTATTCCTTGCTTGGAGAAATGACAACTGTTTCTCAGCTAGTAGGAGGGATGATTGTGATGATTAGTGTGATGATCTTCTTAAAGTACAAAGCAGAAGAGCCAGAAAAAGTCATGGCTCTTCAAGAAAAGTCCAATATCAGCTAATTGGATAGGCAAGCAGCACCGAGTATGATACAGTTTATTTATCATTATTTATCATTATTTACCATTTGATAAAGAGGCTTTTATTAAACTACATAAAGCGGGTGTAAATATGCTGAAAAAACTAACGGACCATGTTTATTACTTTCCTCATTCTCAAGAAACGGATCGGCCGGTGCTCGGGCTTATATGCGGGGAGAAGTATAGTTTCATCGTAGATGCCGGGAATTCTCCTGGTCATGCATCATTATTTTTAGAAGAAGTTGGAAAAATGGGCGTCCCTCCAATCAAAGGAGTAGCTATTACGCATTGGCACTGGGATCATACATTTGGCATTCATGCCATGAACAAGTATACAATCAGCCATCATCTAACGAAGAAAAAGCTGGCTTATTTAAAGACACTGCGCTGGGACGATGATGCCTTGGATAAACGTGTTCGGGAAGGTGAAGAAATCGAATTTTGCCGGGACATGATAAAGAAAGAAATGCCTAGTCGAGAGACGTTAATTTTACAGGAGCCGGACGTAACGTTTCATCATCATATGGAAGTTGACCTAGGTGGAATCACTTGTTGCATTCAGCATATTGGCGGAGTACACGCGCAGGACTCGTCCATTGTCTACATACCCCAAGAAAAAGTCCTGTTTTTAGGTGATTGTCTATGTCCAGATTTTTATAGCGGTGACTGGAGTTATGATAAAGAAGACTTTGAGCGGATTCAAAGAGAGCTTGAAAAATATGATGCGCAGTATTATCTCTCATCTCATTTTGACCCTGAAACTCCTGAGGAACTTTGGCGAGATTTAAACCAATTGAGTGCGATTGGAGAAATTGTAGGAAATGAAGTCGATTTAGAAAAAGCATGTTTTCAGTTTGAATGTGAAACGTATAAGAAGCCAACAAATGAGCAAAAAGAGAGAATACAGTATTTTGTTAATGGAAATGTCAAACGCAAAAGCAGAGAACTGTTTTGATAGTTTATGCCTAATGATAAATAAGCCCGCCTGTTCATACTATGTTATGAGCAGGCGGGCTTATTCAATTGGTTGTGCAGTGATATAAGTTTTAAGTTATGATAGTAAAATAAATAACTTGACGAAATAAAGTTATAAAAATATAATGAGTTACATAAAGTAAGTTGATTAAAAAATGATATATTCAAAAGGAGAAATAATCATGAACTTTCACCGTGCACCTCATGTATTTGTTGGGAAAGTAAATTTAAAAGTAGAAAATTTAGAGCGTTCACTTGCTTTTTATCAGCAAATAATCGGGTTTAAACTTTTAGGGAGAAAAGAGAACAAAGCTCTGTTAACAGCTGATGGACGCACGGCGCTGTTATCGATTGAACAGCCGGAAAACGTTACAGCAAAACAGCCTCGTACAACAGGCTTATATCATTTTGCTCTATTGTTGCCCACTCGTTCTGATTTAGGAAGTATACTGCAGCATTTGTTAAATAGCGGTTATCCGCTTCAAGGGGCGTCTGATCATCTAGTGAGCGAAGCGCTGTACTTGGCAGATCCAGATGGAAACGGCATAGAGATTTATCGAGATCGTCCGTCAAGTACATGGGAATGGAATGACAGTGAAGTAGTAATGGCTACAAAACCTTTAGATGCAGAAGCGATATTAGCTGAAGGAAACGGTAAACCATGGACAGGATTACCTTCTGCTACCTTAATGGGACATATTCATCTTCACGTTTCTGAATTAGAGCAAACGGAAAACTTTTATCGAAATGGATTAGGTTTTGAGGTTGTGAGCAATTACCATAATCAAGCATTGTTTATTTCAACTGGGCGCTATCATCATCACATCGGACTAAACGTTTGGAATGGAATTGGAGCGCCTAGTCCTCTTGAAAGCAGCGTTGGTTTAGCGTCATTTACACTTGTTTTTCCAGCTGAAGAAGAAAGGGAGCAGGCAATAAATAAGCTTCGTGAAATCGGAGCAGCTGTGTCTAAAGAAAACCAAGATTTCATCACAAAAGATCCATCAGGCAATATAATTAGATTAGTCCTTTAACATAAAAGCTGCCGCAATTGGCAGCTTTTATTTATCGCAATGTTCGTCAAAATAGGAAAGAAATGTACACTTTTTTCTCAAATAGTAAGATGATAATGGCGAAAACGGTGTTATTTTCAGGGAAATAAACGAAGAGTCTTACGTTTAAAAAAGTTTGTAAACAAGCGGGCGTGGGAATAAAATACATATCAAGCATCATTTCTTATCGTTATTGAATTTTTATATAAAGTCTTTTCATATAAAACCTTGAAAGAAGGGAGCGGAAACCTGTGAGATATAAAGTGAAACATTGGCTTAGATTAACTTCAGACGAGCGCTATCTTGTATTGTTTGCTACTGCTGCTTTGCAAAAAGAAAAGCGATAAAAGAGTTGTTAATAGTAAGGAAAGTAGCTTTATATGCTAACGAAAAGGTAATAAAAGGCCTGAAAATAATATATTTATTTTCAGGCCTTTTATTGTTTTCAAACCTTTTTTAAGTCAACTGTTGAGAGATAGCTTCAGCCGTTTGTTTGCCGTTTGTTATACACGCTGCAATGCCTACTCCATAGTAAGAACAGCCAGCTAATGTAATAGCGGGGTGCTTGTCATGGAATTTTTGAGTCAAGCTGCGTACAAGTTCACCGTGTTTAAGGTGATAGGTAGGCATCAATTTATCCCAATTGGTTACGTCGCTTTCAATAGGCTCCTCTTTGATTCCTAAGCTGTTTTCAATGTCCTTTTGTGCCACTGCTAGCAGCTCTTCTTTTGACATCGTCCGCAGGCTGTCAAAGTGGTGACTCGTACTTTTATAAAACAGGCGAACTAACAAATTCCCTCGCTTAGAAGTGTGAGCCCATTTTTTGCTCGTCCACGTGCAGGCATTGGCGATTAAGTTGCTTGATTGAGAGGCAATAAACCCGGTGCCTTCAGCGGGAAGGTATTCGTCTGGAACGTCATAGCCGATGTATACGCTAATGAGAGAAGAATCTTTTAACTGCTCAAAGTCTTCGTTTAATTCGGGATCGTTCAACAGGTGCTGAGCAGCCGTGTGCGGTGTAGCTAACACCACATAATCTGCTGAATAGGCTTGTCCCGGCGTACTGATTTGGTAACGTTCACCGTTCCGTTTTATGCTGGTGGTTGGCGTATCTTTTAAAATTGTTACATCAGAAAGCTCTTCTTCTAAGCGGTGAATAATCGTTGATAAACCTTGTTTAAACGAAATGAATTTTTTATTTCCTGCCGTTTTAAATTTTTTTTCATTGGCTCCCATTCCCTTGATGATGCTGCCGTACGTGTTTTTATAGTCGAGCAGATACGGGAGAGTCGAAGAAATCGTGAGTTTGTCTAAATCGCCAGAGTAGACGCCCGATAAAATAGGTGCAATTTGCTTTTCTACTAGCTCTTCTCCTAAAAAATGTTTTAAAAAGAGTCCGATTGAGCTGTCTTTCGTAAACGTTGTATTTTTAGTAATTAAGTCTTTTAAAGCTGTAATTTTAGCTTTTGAAGAAATCAGCTCGCTTTTAAAAAGAGATTCCACGCTTCTTGGAATACCGAACATGGTATCTTCAGGAATTGGAAGCAGCTCATTAGCAGAGTAAATAAACGATTTGCCCGTTTCGTTATAGACTAAATCGTTTGTTAAGTACAGCTCTTCTAGCAGGGGCATAACGTTTTCTTTTCGAGCTACAATAGAATCCGCCCCTGTTTCCATAATAAATTCCCCAGCTTCACGCGTATTGATTTTCCCTCCTAGATGGGCATGTTTCTCTAGTAATAATAATTTAAGCGGGAGATTACGTTCTCGTTTTAGTTTCTGCAAATAGTACAGAGTGGTTAAGCCCGTAATTCCTCCTCCAATAACAGCGACCGTTTTCAAAATATTCACTCCTACATTTTCAACAATTAGTCTGTAATATACGAAAATCATACCACTATGACTAGGAAAAGTGTAATGAATTGATTGTGAACATAGTGTGTGCAAACACGAAAAGAAATATTGAAACTATACGATTAGATATTTTGAAATTACATAAAATAAAAGCTCATACACGTAGAGAAAATGACTGAGACGCAGCAGTGAAGAAAGGAGGAAGCATCATGCTCGGCGGTTTTATGGAAACGCTGAAAAAAGACTGGCTCGCTTTAGTATTAATAAGTGTTCTTATATGCGGTATTACCTTAAACGTACGAGCCGAAGAGAAGAGCGGACGAAGCGGATACATCGAACCAAAGCTAGTTTTTCCTGTGATCAGTGATGTTCATATTAAGGAAACAGGAACGCTTGATTTGCGTACTTTTCAACATGCATTAACGCAATTAAATGAACAGGCACCGAAACAAGATGCATTTGTAGTAGTAGGAGATTTGGCTGATACCGGCGCGTTAAAAGAATACGACCGCTTTTTTTCTATTTATAATCAAAATAAACAGCCGCAGGCCGTATCTCTTTTTACGATTGGTAATCATGAATACCGGGACAGTGTAACCAATCAGCAAGCGCAGCAGCGTTTTTTATCTAAAACCAAAATGAAAGCTCTTTATTTTCATCAGGTGATAAAAGGATATCATTTTATCATGCTTGGAACAGAAAGCCGTCTGACCGCCGGTGATTATTCAGTCAAACAAATTAACTGGCTTGCTGAACAGCTGAAGATAGCAAAGCGAGACGATCCTAAAAAACCGATTTTTGTCTTTATTCATCAGCCTATTAACAATACACTGTACGGGAAAAACAGATGGGGGATAGAGGTGAATGAACAGCTTCTTTACAATACGTTAAAACCTTATCCGCAAGTCATTACATTTTCTGGTCATACCCACCATCCGTTGGACGATCCTCGTACTATTTTTCAAAGAGATTTTACATCTCTTGCAACGTCTTCTGTTCGGTATATATGGCCTGGTGCCGGATATTTACAAGGTGAACTTCCTCCTGGCTACCGAGATGTGAGTCAAGGTCTTCTTGTAGAAGTTTATAATCGAAAAGTAGTCGTTAAAAGGCGGGATTTTCACGCAAATAAGTGGACGGGAGAAGCGTGGGAAATTGACATACCTGCAGATGCAAAAAAGTTTCACTACACGAATGAACGAGATTTAGTAAAACCGATTTTTCTTCCAAGCTCTACTATTTCTGTTATACAAGAAAAAGCTTCATCAAATCAGCTTTATATCCAGTTTACGCAAGCTGTGGATAATCTGATGGTTCACTCTTATCGCATTACCGTCAAAAATAAAGAAACTGGAGAAGTGGTCAAAACATATAATGCATTTTCTCAATATTACAGCGATCCTGTTCCGGATGTTCTAAGTCTTCCATTATCGGGTTTGGAGCCCCATACTGCGTATCAAATAGAAGTAGCGGCAGTGGATGCGTTTGACAATCAAAGCGACCAAAAATTAATCATTGAAGGCTCTACTAAATAGCTAAAAGAATCCCGATTTTTATTGATTCTTTTAGCTTTTTTTCATCTGTTTTTAATGTTATTTTCATTAGATTTTTAAGTGGAGTTGCTACACTGAAACTGTATTTAAAGTCATAATATGTAATTTTCATGAAAGTATTAAAATCAAAAGGAGTTTGTATGAAAGGATCTTTTGTACGTTTTTTAGTAGTGGGACTGGTCAATACAGCAGTAGGTCTTTCCATTATGTATGTGCTGCTTCATATTTTTCATCACTACTGGGCAGCAACGTTTATCGGAAACGCAGCAGGAGCAGTCGTCAGCTACGTGTTAAATCGAATATTTACGTTTAAAAGCGGAGTTCATTTATCTACAAGCATACTGCGTTTTATTTTGGTTATTGGCGTTTGCTACGGCTTGTCTTACTATATTGGACTGCAGTTCTCCAGCTGGTTGTTGCATCAACTTCCTGCTGCTGTGCATCCGTTCAAAAAAGATGTCGGTATATTAATCGGAACAGGTCTGTATACGCTTTTAAATTATACGGGTCAAAAATACTTTGTATTTAATGCAAAAAAAGAAGCAGTCGTTGTACACGATTAGCTTTTAGTAATTATGAAATGGAAATAGGTGTTAACAGATGAAGAAAGAAACAGCTATGAATAAAGAAAAAACATTGCTTATTATCGCTTTCCTTTTACTGCTTGCGTATGTATCCCCTATGTTTTTGCTCGGGGAAAACTCACATATACGCGTGCATGATAATTTAGACTCAAATATTACGTGGTATAAAGTTCTGCATCGAAGCGGAGAGCTGTTTGGCTCCAGTCATGCCGTATTGCCTCAAATCATTAACGGATTGCCGAGGAATACGTTTGGAACAGAATTCAGCGGTATTCAGTGGCTGTATGGTTTGTTTCCTACCATGCTGGCGTACAGCCTCAGCCAAACGATTACGCGTGTATTTGCTTTAATTGGAATGTATTTATTATTAAAAAAGCACTTTATTAAAAGCGAGGATGCTTATGCGATTCGAGTGCTTGTATCACTTGCTTTTGCACTTACGCCTTTTTGGCCTTCGGGCATGCTGAGTACATTAGGACAGCCGCTGGCGCTGTGGGCATTTTTAACCATTCGAAACCGCGAAGGAACGTGGAAGGAATGGCTTACACTTTTACTGCTTCCGTTTTACGCGAGCTTTGTGCTAGGATTTTTCTTCTTTTTAACGGCGATGGGGCTGCTATGGCTAAGAGATGCGGTGAAAAAACGAACGTGGAATATTCCTTTTTTAAACAGTATTGCAGCGATGACCGCTGTCTTTCTGCTCATTGAATACCGGCTTGTTGATTCTCTTTTATTTCCAGAGGCCCCGACGAGTCGAAATGAATTTTTAAGCTCTACTCTAAGCTTTGGACATTCCGTTCGCCTTGCTTTTAAGAACTACACGCTTGGGCATACGCATGTAATGACGCTTCATACTTTTGTCATTTTGCCGCTTTCTTTTATTGTACTGTGGATTGTTGCTCGGAATCAGAAAGGAAAGCTTGAAAAAACGTTTTTGCAGTTATTTATTTTTAATCTACTACTGTCGATTTGGTATGCGTTTTGGTTTTATAAAGGATGGGAGCCGCTAAAAGAAAAATATCAGCTTTTTAATACATTTAACTTTGCTAGATTTCATTTTTTACGCCCGCTCATTATTTATTTGATGTTTGCCGTTGGCGGCTATGTTTTATGGAAAAGGGGCAAGGCGTGGAAAAAGTTTGTGTGGGTGTGTTTGGTTTTACAGCTGCTTGTGTTGTTTATAGCGAATCCTGAACTTTATTATCGCTACAATCACGAGCCGTCAGTCAAAGAATTTTATGCTGTCCATCAATTCGATGAAATCAGCAGATATATAGGGAAACCTCAATCATCTTATCGGGTAGCAAGCATTGGGCTTCATCCATCAATTGCTCAGTATAACGGCTTTTATACGCTAGATACGTATAACAACTTCTATCCGTTAACGTATAAACATGAGTTTCGCAAAATCATTGCCAAAGAGCTTGATAAAAATAAAAAGTTAGAAAGTTACTATGATCACTGGGGCAACCGCTGCTATGTGTTTGTTAGCGAGCTAGGGAAAAAATATGATTACCGAAAAGACTCAACGAAAAAAATCCGTCATTTGCAGCTTAATATCAGCCAATTTAAAAAAATGGGCGGTCGCTATATCTTTTCAGCTGTGCCAATCGAAAATGCTGAAAGTGACGGTTTGCACTTTTTAAAAGCGTTTAACGATAAACAGTCCGCTTGGAAAGTGTATGTATATGAAGCAAAGTAAGGGGGCAATAACATGAACAGACCTATTTTAACAATTGTTGTTCCATGTTACAACGAAGAAGAAGTATTCACAGAAACATCTTTTCAATTAACTACTGTAATAAAAGAACTGATAAATGAACGTCTTGTATCAAGTGAAAGTACCATTTTATTTGTAGACGATGGAAGCAAAGACAGCACGTGGTCGCTTATTGAAAAAGAAAGCTGCAGCAATTTGTTTGTAAAAGGGTTAAAGCTAGCGCGGAATGTAGGACATCAAAATGCTTTGCTGGCAGGACTAGAAGCAGCCCATAAGCAATCTGACTGCGTCATTTCCATTGACGCAGATTTGCAAGATGATATCAGCGTTATTCGTACTTTTGTAGAGAAATATTGGCTCGGGTATGAAGTCGTATATGGTGTTCGAGACAGCAGAGAAACCGATACATTTTTTAAACGAACCACGGCAGTAGGGTTTTACCGTTTTATGAATAGGCTAGGAATTCAGCTCGTTCAAAATCACGCCGATTTTCGTCTCATGAGCAAACGTGCTCTTGGTGAACTTATGAAATATAAAGAAGGCAACGTCTTTTTACGAGGCCTTGTACCATTAGTAGGATTTCGCTCCACGGAAGTCACATATGACCGCAAAGAACGGACAGCGGGCGAATCAAAATATCCCCTAAAGAAAATGCTTGCTTTTGCATTCGACGGGATTACATCTTTTAGCGTAGCGCCGATACGCTTATTGACGCTGCTTGGAGGAGCTTCTTTTCTCTTTAGTATTGCGTTTGGTATTTATGCGCTGATTCAAAAATATTTAGATCATACGCAAATCGGCTGGACGTCTCTTATTTTATCGATTTGGCTTGTAGGCGGCCTGCAGCTAATGGGAATGGGTCTTGTCGGAGAATATATTGGCAAGATTTTTAACGAAGTGAAACAGCGTCCTAAATATGCGATTGAAAGAGATTTATATACAAAACACTCATTAGACAAACAAAAAGATTTGCTTATGCATTAATTTAAGAAGCTTCTCCTAAATGGAGAGGCTTTTTTGTTAAAGCGTTTATCATAATTTTTAAGTGAACAGGAAATGCTACTACTAAAATTTCTAAGGAGATCAGAATCTATGAAAAGACTATTTTATACAGTCAGCACTTTTTGTTTTGTTTGGCTTGCTTTTGCAGCCATTCATGTCAGCGCTCTTTCGATTGAGAAGCTTCCAATGAAGAAATCATCTGAACAATGGTCAGTTGAACTCACAAAAGCGAGCATGACGGGAGATAATCAGCTAAAGTGGAAAAATAACGTCTATCATACATATGGATTAACCGTTGAAAACATTGGAAAAGACGTAGAGCGCGTGCAGGTCCAAGCTTTTCGGCACGAAGGAAAAAATAAGGCGAAATACAGCTTGTTTTCTCCTATTGAACGGTCTAACTTAAGCAAAAGCGGTCAGCGTTTTCGCTATGCGAATTTTGCTGTTCCTGGAAAAGCGGCAGGTTTAGACATTATGATTAACTGGACGGACGAACGAGGCAATCATCAAGAACATTTTGAATTTAAATAAAAGTCTTCGCTTAGGCGAAGACTTTTTTTGCAGGAATTTATCCTCGTATGTGGAAAACGAACACGAAAGGAGAGATCGTAATGATTGCAAAAGCTACTGAAGAAGAAATACAAGAAATTCGGAAAAAATCTGCTGATGCGCTGTTTGAAGGAACAATGAAGCAGTTTCATCCGTCAGCAGAACGCGTAAATGAACTAGTTGGTAGTGCCCTTGAAAAAGGCTGTTATTATTTAGTTTCAAGACAAGAAAATAAACTCGCAGGCTGGGTTCTTATCGGCCCATCTGCCGACTTCTTTTCAAAAGAAGAAATTGGCTTTATCTACGAATTATATGTTGTACCGGAATACCGCGGGCAAGGTCTAGCCAAGCCGTTAATGCAAAAAGCAATTGATGAATTGTCTATCAAAGGATACCCTGAAATCAGACTCAGCGTTCATGCTGGGAATTTTGCACAGCATGTGTATCGTGAACTTGGCTTTGTAGATAAACAAATATCAATGAGCTTCCAAGTGGCAAAACGTCCGTAACGTTGATGAATGTCAGCGAGTCCATAAAACATAAGATGTTATACATGCGATGAGGTTCGGTAATGAAAGTAAAAGTAAATAAGTAGCCCAAACGGAACCTTTATCTAGTACTTCAACGGCTCCTCCACCTGTATTGTCTGAAGAGGGGGGATCTTCAAGCGCGTTCATAATCAAAGCCGCCGCTGCTAAAATAATCCCTCCAATGCTTCCGGTTGTTTTGACAATTGCAATATGGAAAGTAGATGAAAAAGCAATAGTAAGAAGCAGCAGCAGGCTTCCCAAAAAAGCAGATAACAGATATCGTTTCATGTGCTCACCATCCTTTATGAAAGCATACCATATTTTACTTCTTTTTTCTTTTTATTGAAAAGCTATTGACGTAACCTACAAAACATATTAGAATAGTCAGAAATAATTTAAAAACGAAATATTCTTATCTAGAGAGGTGGAGGGACTGGCCCTTTGAAGCCTCAGCAACCACAATTATTGAATGGTGCTAATTCCAGCATAGCCTAGCTCTGATAGATAAGGAGAGGAATCTTTTTCTATGATGAAACCCTCTTCTTAGGAAGAAAAATTTCGTGTGGAAAAGGTGATGACATTGAACAATAGACAAACAACGTTAAGCACTGATGATTATTTAGATCTATACTTATTAGCCAAAGAAATAAAAGACGAAACGTGGCAGCAGGAAATTTTAGCTGCGCTAAAAACGCAGCAAAATCGTTCATTTGAAGACAAACAATCCGCCCTCGTTCAAGAGATATGGGAAGATTTTAAACAGTTAAATGAAGATATTTCTTTTACGTATCGCTTGATTCAAGAAGAGCCAACTAACGAACAATTTCAGGCTAAATTAAGCCGCTTGAGAGAACGGCGGATCACGCTGAGCCGTGAGTTATATTTAGCTAAAAAACAGTATGTTGAACACACGCAATAAAAAGATCCGCTTGAGAAACAAGCGGTTTTTTTGCGTGTGAATGTTAGAAGCGCTATATTTCGGGTAGTAAATAGATAAGACAAGCAAAGGAGGGATAACAGTGGCCCAAGGTGTATTATGTGAAGTGAATGAGTGCATGTATTGGAAATCGGGAAACAAATGCAGTGCAGAGTCCATTTACGTTGTGAGTCCTGAAAGTAGTCACCATGTTTCTGATATGGAAGAACCTGGCTGTAAAACTTTTGAACCCGCGAGATAAATGCTAGTTTTTATAAAAAAGCATAAAATGAACGATGCGCTGACGGAGTTGAGTCGGCGTTTTTCTATTTTTTGAAAATACTATTACTTAAGTGCAATAATAAATACATAGTAAAAAAGCAGTGCCTATGTCTAATTGTGCGTTTAAACAAAATGATAAGATAATTTTTTTGTTTTTCGACAAAAGAAAAGTGAGAGAAAGGTGATAGAATACAAATATACAGCCTAGCTGTCTTTTAGCACAAACTTATATGAAAGCGCTAACAAAAAGGCTGTGTTCATCTCGTTTTGACAGATTGGAAAAAGGGGAGACGTTTATGCAGGGGAAAACTCAGGGGAAAGAATTGAAACGCGGGTTAGAAGAAAGGCATGTGACGCTGATGTCCTTAGGAGCAGCCATAGGGGTAGGGCTGTTTCTTGGATCTGCATCTGCTATTAAATTAGCAGGGCCAGGAATATTATTGGCGTACGGATTTAGCGGAATGATTATGTTTTTTATTATGAGAGCACTTGGAGAAATGGCGATTCAAAAACCTGTTGCAGGTTCATTCAGCAAGTACGCACGCGACTATTTAGGGCCGCTTGCTGGTTATTTAACAGGTTGGAACTACTGGTTTTTATGGGTTGTAACATGTATGGCTGAAATTACAGCCGTTGGTATTTATATGGGATATTGGTATCCGGATGTACCAAACTGGATTTGGGCGTTATCGGCGCTTGTCATCATGACAACGGTTAACTTCTTAGCTGTTAAGGCATATGGTGAACTGGAATTTTGGTTTGCACTTATTAAAATTTTAGCGATTGTGTTAATGATTGCCGTTGGATTATTAATGATTGTGTTTGGAATCGGCAACGGCGGCGTTGCGACTGGTATTAAAAATTTGTGGGACAACGGCGGACTGTTCCCGAACGGATTCAAAGGTATTTTGCTGTCGCTGCAAATGGTCATGTTTGCGTATTTAGGAATTGAAATGATCGGCGTTACCGCGGGAGAAGTGAAAAATCCGGAAAAATCTCTAGCAAGAGCGATTGATTCTGTCTTTTGGCGTATTCTGATTTTCTACGTCGGTGCGTTATTTGTCATTATGTCGATTTATCCGTGGCAAGAGATTGGTTCACAGGGAAGCCCGTTTGTATTAACATTTGAAAAAATCGGCATTCCAGCGGCGGCTGGTATCATTAACTTTGTTGTACTAACAGCAGCTCTTTCTTCTTGTAACAGCGGTATTTTTAGTACAGGCCGTATGCTGTTTAACTTAGCAGAACACGGAGAAGCGCCAAAAGGATATGGCCAGCTTACAAAAGGCGGCGTACCGGGAAAAGCTGTTTTAGCATCAGCAGGTGCGCTATTAGTCGGAGTAGCGTTAAACTACATTGTGCCTGCCAAGGTATTTACGTGGGTAACAAGCATTGCAACATTCGGTGCGATTTGGACATGGGGAATTATTTTGCTTTCTCAAATTAAGTATCGCAAAACGTTAAAAACAGGTGAAGAGGCAAAGCTGAAATATAAAATGCCTTTATTTCCGTTAACATCTTATGTGTCACTTGCGTTCCTAGCGCTGGTAGTGGTTCTCATGGCATATAATCCAGATACAAGAATTGCAGTTGTCATCGGACCATTATGGTTTATCGGTCTTATTATCGCGTACTACGCAAAAGGATTTCATAAACGAAGTCAAGGTTCAGCTGAGACTGAGCAAAAGCTAGTGAAATAAAAGAAAAGACCTCTTTCTTGGAAAGAGGTCTTTTTTCATTAGTTTATGTGCGAATGATTAGTTTATTTTAAGGGATTATTGGTACGGATAAATAATGTAGAAAATATTCTATTTATTCTGTACTATTTAGTTAGAGAATTCGTTAATGATTAAACGGTAATTGAAAGTGGATGAGTATGTTAGTTTTATGCTTTTTAACGCCACACAGAGCATCGAAAAGTTGGGAGGACATATGCAGAAATGATTGAGACATTTAGTGAAAAAGACATAAAAGGTTTGCTGCTGTTATCGCAGCTGGAAAAATGGGATTATAGTGAAGCAGATTTACATACGATTTTTTCATCTGGAGACGTATTTGGCCATAGAAATGAGAACGGAGACATCGTATCAAGTGTGGCCGTAATTTCGTACAAAAATCAGTCAGCTTTTATAGGAATGGTGATTGTGAGAAAAGATTACCGAAAACAAGGGTTAGCCGGGGAGCTCATGAAGCACTGTCTGCAAGTTCTTTCCCCTGAGATGAATGCCTACTTAATTGCGACAAAAGAAGGTAAGCACTTATATCAAACAGCAGGGTTTAAAACCGTGGACTATGTAAGTAAATACATAAGCAGTGAATACACACCAAGAGCCTTTAAAGTTTCAGGATTTTATACACGATCCTTAAAGAGAAGTGACTTCAAAGGGATTGTCAAGCTTGATGAAGCAGCATTTGGAGATAATAGAAAGCTATTTTTAAAAAGTAGAATTCAGCAAGCTGAAAAAGCAGTTGTTTTACAAAACGAACAAAATAAAATGACGGGCTATGGTTTAGCGGTTCGTACGCCGAGCAATATCGTGATTGGTCCCGTAGTTGCTCCAAACGCTGAAGCAGCGATGCTAGTCATTTATGAACTAGCGAAGAATTACAAAGAAAAGCTGAGAATTGACCTGTCTTCTCATGAGGAAACGTTAAAGAAACTTGTGGAAAATCACGGATTTCAGCTTCAAAATGAGCCTCCTGTTATGGCGTATGGTGTCAATCCTCTCCCTGCTAGACAGGGCAATCTTTTTGCTATAGCAGCTCAGGCGTTTGGATAAAAAGAAAGGAGAAGCTCCTTTCTTCGCGTCTACCGAATTCTCCCAATTTTAAACCCATTATCAATTTGATGAAAGCCGACTTTTGGATAGTAGTTCATAGCAGAAGGAGCTGAAAGTAAAATCAGCGCGGTTTCTTCGCCGATTTCTGATTGAACATGTTTGATGAGCTGTGTACCGATTCCTTGCTTTTGATAGTCTTTTACAACAGCTAAATCCGATAAATAGCAGCAGTAGCTAAAATCTGTTAACGCTCTGGCTATGCCAATGAGTTCGCTGTCGTTCCAAGCGGTAATAGTAAGAGAAGCGTGATCAAGCATTCTTTGAATACGATCAAGATTTTGTGCAGGACGTTTAATACCGGAATGTACAAATACTTCAGCAGCTTGTTCCGCACGGATTGAGACGTTAGTTTTATAAGTGATAGTCATTGCGTCATCTCCTTAATTTATAAGATATAGTCCAGTATATGAAGAATCTGAACTGAGAGTAAGTGTCAGAAACAGCGAATTTAATAGTATCAGTTAGAAAGGAAAGAACACTATGTTAGAGCTAATGCCTTTGCTTGATAAAAGAAAAGCAGATCCCTTGTACATGCAGCTTTATATCTACATAAAACAACAAATTCAAAAAGGTACCATTCCGCCTCATGAAAAATTGCCTTCTAAACGAAAGCTAGCTCTTCATTTAAGCATTAGCCAAAATACGGTTGAAGCGGCTTATGTACAGTTAGAAGCTGAAGGTTATATCGAGATACTAGCCAGGAAAGGAGTATTTGTAAAAGAGATAAAAAATGAAGTTGTGCTTCAAGAACTGCCTCCAGCCTATGTCTCTTTACCGCAAGAAGACCGGAAATCAACTGTCATTGACTTTAGCCATGGAAAGGTAGACGTAGAAAAATTTCCGTATAACACGTGGAAAAAGCTAACGGTTCAAACTATTTATCATGATGAAAGCCAGCTTTTTTATAGCGGACATCCACAGGGCGAACATCTTCTTCGTCAAGAAATTGCAGCGTATCTTTATCATTCAAGAGGAGTGCGCTGTACGGCGGAGCAAATTGTGATAGGTGCAGGTACGCAGTATCTTATGTGGCTGCTTTCTGTCACGCTGGGGAAAGAAAAAATAATGGGGTTTGAAAATCCGGGTTTTCACCGAACGAGGCACGTTTTTCAAGAACAAGGCATGTCAGTTATCCCTATTTCTCTCGATAATTTTGGCTTGAAATTGAAGGAACTGAAAGAAAGCGGAGCGGATGCGGTGTACATTACGCCGTCTCATCAATTTCCTATTGGGATGGTCATGCCGATTGCAAGAAGACTTGAACTACTAGAGTGGGCGGCAGAAACGAACAGCTATATTATAGAAGATGACTATGACGGAGAATTTCGCTATAAAGGAAAACCGATTCCCGCGCTTCAAGGATTAGATCAAGACGATCGCGTTATTTATACGGGTACGTTTTCAAAGTCTTTGATGCCTTCTCTTCGAATAAGCTATGCCGTGCTGCCACACCGGCTTCGTACAAGCTATATGAAGCACTGTGGACTTTTTAAACAGTCTGTTTCAAGACTTCATCAGCATACGCTTTTTCTGTTTATGAAAGAAGGGCACTGGGAACGTCACTTGAATAAAATGAGAACAGCATACCGCAAGAAACAAGCGCTGCTGCTAGATTGCTTGACTACTACTATGGGAGAACGTGTAGATGTTATTGGAGAACATTCTGGGTTGCATATTCTTCTTAAGGTGAAAAACGGAATGAGTGAACAGAAACTAATTGAAGCAGCTGCCAAGCAAGGGGTAACGATTTATCCAACGTCCATTTATTATCATAGTGCCGGTGACAACAACACGCCTTATGTATTGCTTGGGTTTGCCGGACTGTCTGATGAAGAAATAAAAACAGGTGTAAACCTGCTGTTTAAAGCTTGGTTTGAACAGCAGGATTGAGAGATATGCTAGGGGGGTTTTTATGAAAGTAAAGCGAAAATTATTTGGTTTATGGACAGGAGAGCTTACGGCAGCTTTAGTGTTTGCTGCGCTGTGGGTAGGGTACTTAAATGAGTTTTCTCATCTAAGTTTTTACTTAACAACATTTTCTAGTGTGTATGCTTTTATCATACTTGAGTTTATCTTGTTTCAAGGAAGCTTATACTGGTTTATGAAATGGAAGCGAGTGAGGCGAAAAGAAGATTCTCATTTGCCCTCTAGCTACATTCAGCTGTTTCTGCTTTTTAAAAAAATGAATAAAATTCTTCTTGCGTTAGGTTTAGGTGTACTCGTGTATCACTGTGTGCAGTTAGGGATTAACGGGCTTGCTTTTTTTCTGGGCCTTTACGCGTTTGCTTGGCTTGAATATATTAACTACTATGTGATTAGGCTTTCTTATCAAAGTCCAAGTGAAATCAAGGAGTTTTTTGAGCAGAAAAGATTTAAACGGTCTATTTTAGCAAGAGAAATAGATAAGAACCAGCGCGTTTGATTATACAGACTGCGCTGGCTTTTTTGTCTAGAAATCAAGGAACAGGAAAGAGTTGACAAGTTAGTGAACTTGAAAGTAAAGGAAAGTTTGATAGGAAGAAGAGGCTTCTTGTAAGGAAGATACAAATGTATAAAAAAGCGGCGTGACATTCATACGGTTGTTTCTGGACCAGTCATGATTTGCGAAAAATGATTTCCTTAGTTCTGCTGTGAGTTCAAGCTGTACGCCGGCTTTTAGCAAATTATCATTCACAATATTTTGCTCGCTTGTTCCGGCTATCTCAGAAGGGGCGTCACGGACGGTAAAGCCGTGTTTGCGCAGCGATTGATTCACCAGCTCTTTATAAAGCTGATTTTTTCCGCCTATGTATACGATAGGCTGGCTGCCGCTGTATCCGTGAATCGTCATCACGGACATACTTTGCTGAGCCATTCCTCTAGCAATCGGTTCATCAAAATTTTCTGAGGTTATGTGTAGAACTCCGTTGTTAGTGGACTTGATGCCTTCAAATAAATAATAAGAAGCGGAAAAGCGATCAGCAAGTTCTTTGGCAACTTCTGATGTGCCCGGTTCAATTCCTCCGCCGTGAATGGCCATAATGGATAGGTAGCTAAAGCGCTGTTCGTAGCGAATATCGTAGTCTTGATGGAGAATCTCGTGCTGTTGCAGTTCTGCATAGGAAGAGTAAGAGTCACCGCTTGCATAAGAGGGAAGGGGAATCAAAAAGCAGTACATCAAACATAGCAAAGTGCTCGTACTCCATTTGAATAAACGGTTCATCAATAATCACCTCTATTTATCCTATGATAGGTAGAGGTGATTATTAGTATTTCCGTCCGATATAGAGTAAATGAGAAGAAAGTCCAAGGTGATAAGAACTTGATGCTTGTTGGATAAGCAGTTGAACGATGCTGTCCATTTCTTCAGGAGACTTTTCTTTCCAGTAAGTCCATTCCTCAGAATTAACGGACGAAGCAACGTTAGAGGCAATCAGCTCAATGCATTGAAATCCATGCTTCTTTAAAAAAGGAATAATATCCTCAATATTAGCATAATAAGCGTGAGTAAACCGGCCTTCTTCGGCATGATTAAAGCAGCCTGATTCATAAAAATCATGAAGCGCTTTTGCCGTGTTGTTTGGTTTTAAACGCTCCGGGGATGTTAAAGAAGAAATGACGTGCTGGACGCGCGGCATAAACGAAATAAAGACAGTTCCGCCTGGCTTTGTGACTCGATACAGCTCTCGGACAGCTTGAATGCGATCTTGTTTCTTCTGCAAATGATACATTGGTCCAAGCATTAGTGCCGCATGAAATTGGTCATCCAGGCAACATTGAAGGTTCCGAGCATCTGCCACGTGAAAATCACGAAATGCATTGTATACTTGCCGTTCTAAAGCCTTTTCCTTAGCTGTTTGAACTAAATGAGGCGTCAAATCAGTTAGAGTTACTTCGTAGCCGTTTTCTGCTAGTTTTAAGGCATATCTTCCAGGTCCAGCACCGTTATCTAAGATATGTCCGCTGGGAGGAAGGTGTTTTTTTATAAAATGCCAGTTTACTTGAAACTCAATAGGCTCCCGTTCTAATCTTCCCCACTCATCAAACCTGCTGTAATAATCGATAACTTTATCCACTTTAATTAGCCTCCACTTCAAAAATTAGTTAGAGTAAATTATAACAAAAATAGAAATATTTAATAGGTCCATTTATAAAAAAGTGAAGAGAAAGGAGGGGGGAAATGACCGCAGCTTTTATTAGTCGTCTCGCGCTATCAGGTTTGTTAGGAGCTTTGGTTGGTTTAGAAAGAGAGTTTAGAGCAAAAGAAGCGGGTTTTCGCACTCATTTTTTAGTTGCTGTCGGTAGTACGCTCATTATGTTAATTTCGAAATACGGCTTTTCAGATGTGCTTCATCAAGATCATATGGCTCTTGATCCGAGCCGAGTTGCCGCACAAGTAGTAAGCGGTATTGGTTTTTTAGGAGCAGGTATGATTATTATTCAAAAGCAGCATGTTAGAGGGCTCACAACAGCCGCAGGCGTATGGGCAACGTCGGGAATTGGTTTAACCATTGGGGCGGGTATGTATACAGTCGGCATTAGCGCAACTATATTGGTGCTGATTGGATTAGAAATATTGAACGTAATGTTTACATCTCTTTCTACTCATTCCCTTTTAATTAAGTTTCGTGCAGCGAATCAAGAGGATATTTATGAGCTCCTTGATAAGATTGAAAGGGGAAATATTATGATTTCATCCTATGAAATTCACCAGGATCATCATCAAGGTGAACTGCTTTATTTTGTTGAAATAAAAGGAAAGGCAAAAAAGAAAGGGAATAAAGTAGAATTGATTAAATCCATTCACTCTATGGCTCACGTGTTATTTATTGAAATTGAATAAGCACTTATTTATTTTTTGTCAAAGAGATTAAGACATAACTAAATTAATCTAAAATCGAACAAATGGATAAAGGGGCCAGTATGATCGTTTAGTACACCACGGCTGATTTCCGTGCAAGGCTTCGCTTTCCGCGGGCGGCCGGTGAGCCTCCTCGTCGCTTGCGCTCCTGCGGGGTCTCACTTATTCTGCTTTTCCCGCAGGACCTCCAATCAACCGCTAGAAGTACCTCCATATATGAAACCTACGTTTGGATCTTTCTTCAGCTAAAAAACTTTCGTTTCAGCCTCTTTATTCGTTCTCTATCTTGCTTAAATCGTTTCGCAGTGTTTTAGCATAGCAAAAAAAGGCTATTACCTAAATATAGAGAATTTTACTGGAGGTTATAAAATGAAAATTGGAGTCGTAGGTGCTACAGGAAAAGCAGGAAGTTTTATCGTGAAAGAAGCTTTAAATCGCGGCCATGATGTAACGGCAATCGTACGTGATGCGAGCAAAGTAGACGAACGAGATGTTCGTACACTGGAAAAAGACATCTTTGATATCACGGCAAAAGATATCGAAGGCTTGGATGCAGTAGTGAATGCGTTTGGAGCTCCTGAAGGAAAAGAACATCTGCATGTAGAAGCGGGACAGTCGTTAATTCGTGTATTTAAACAAGCTCCGGACGTTCGTCTTCTTGTTGTAGGAGGAGCAGGCAGTTTGTTTGTCGATGAAGAGAAAACGACGCGTCTAGCAGATACGCCTGATTTTCCAAAAGAGTATAAAGCGACAGCTGACAATCAAGCTCAAAATTTAAAAGATTTAGAAAGTACAAGCGATATTAATTGGACGTTTATTAGCCCAGCAGCATTTTTTAATCCTTCAGGAAAACGAACGGATGCTTATAAAACTGGGAAAGATCATGTTATTTTAAACTCAGAAGGAAACAGCCATGTCAGCTATGCTGATTATGCCATTGCTGTCATTGATGAAATTGAGCGAGGACAGCATGTAAACGAACGCTTTACCGTTGTATCCGACGCTAGATAAAGGAAAAGCCGCTTTATGCGGCTTTTTTTGTGCATGTTATACTATGGGAAAAGGAGTAAGGTATAGAATGGATAATAAAGTAAACGTAGAACTAGCGTTTTATAGTGAAGCCTACGAGTCATCTATACATAGCTATACGCTGCCTGAAGCGCAGCTCATTTATACGGCACTTCCCGCTGAAGCCTTAGCTAAGTGTGAGCGGGAAAAGGACAGAACGCCTGTTTTGATTTTGGCAGAAAACAAACTAGCCGGCTTTTTCGTGCTCGACGCAGGGAAAGCTGTTAAAGAATATACTAAAAGCTCCGGCGCGCTTTTAATACGGTCGTATTCCATTCATCCTGATTATCAAGGAAAGGGAGTTGGCAAAAAGTCATTGAAACTTCTTCTTTCTTTTATCAACCAGCACTTTCCGACTAAAAATGAAGTGGTGCTAGGCGTGAACTATAAAAACACGGCCGCGCAGCAACTGTACAAAAGAAGCGGCTTTATCGACACAGGCGGGCATATTTTTGGAAGCCAAGGAAAGCAGTTTGTTTATGAGATGGACATAAAAAAAGCTTGAACAAGAGTTCAAGCTTTTTTCTTATATAACAAGTAGGAAGCTAGAGCAAATAGGCAGTGCTACAAGGGACGTTTTTAATACGGGAGCAGGGACGCGATTTGTGAATTTTGCTCCAATATATGAACCGACCATTGTGCCGACTACTACTTGGATCAACAGTGGAATATCTAAAAAGCCCTGCTGATAATAGCCCATTCCTCCGCCGATGGCAATCGGAATAATAACGAGCATTGTCGTTCCGGCTGACTGACGAATAGACAAGCCTAACACCATCATAAGGCCAAGCTGGATAAATGGAGTTGATCCAATTCCAAACATTCCTGATAGAGCGCCCGTGATTAAGCCAATTAGTAAAGAGTAGACGACAAATTTAGCTCCTGTTGGAATCGTACGTTCTTTTTGCTGACGGGAAAATAAAAACATACGCAGCCAAAGTAAAACACCAGATAATAAAAGCATACCGGCTGTTAGCCATTTTAGCTCGCCTTCTGGGATAAAGGATGAAAGGTTAGACCCAATCCAAGCGCCTAATGCACCGAGGATACCAACAGAGATACCGGATTTTAAAGATACGTTACCTTCGCGGTAATGACTGACTGCGCCAGATAAAGAAGAGAAAATCATTGCGGTAAGAGCCGTTGCGAGTGCAACGTGTACAGATACGCCGTACAGCAGCGTTAAAATCGAAATAATAAAACCTGATCCGCCTGCTCCGACAAATCCTAAGATTAGTCCGACGGCTAACATTGTTAAAACAATTGAAACATCCATAAACTAATTCCTTCTTTCAACACTTATTCTACGCAGACACATAACATTTTTAGCAAGTGCTACGTTCTTCATTTAAACATGAATTTTTTATGACGTCCAATGTATAATTTATATGAAATTGATAGTATTATGTAATAAGTAAAGGATGTGAAAAAATGGAATGGCAGCAGCTCGAATATTTTAATATTGTAGCTCAAACGGAACATTTCACAAAGGCAGCGGAAAAATTATCAATCGCACAGCCTACGCTCAGCCGCTCAATTTCTAAATTAGAATCAGAGCTTGGCGTGCCGCTATTTGAACGAAAAGGAAGGCAAGTTATTTTAAATCGATATGGACGGCTTTTTTATGAACGAACGGTTAAAGTATTAAACGAAATGGAAGAAGCTAAACGTGAGCTTTCAGATTTGATTCATCCTCACCGCGGCAGTATTTCGTTTGCTTTTTTAAAATCATTAGGCGCTTCGTCCGTCCCAAAACTAGTTCATGCTTTTTTACAAGAGTATCCGAACGTTCAATTTCAAATTTTTGAGAACGCCACGAACATCATGCTTGATCAGCTTCAAACGGGTGAAATTGATTTTTGTATGTCTTCTGTAACGGAATCTAGGGCAGGAATTCAGTGGGAATATTTATGGAAAGACGAGCTGTACGCGTATGTCCCTGATACGCATTCTTTTGCCTCAAGGCAAGTGCTTTCGATTTCAGAGTTGGCTCATGAATCGTTTATCGCGTTAAAAAAAGGATACGGAAGTCGAACAATTTTTGATCAGCTGTTTGAAGAAGCGGAGATTGTCCCAAATATTACGTTTGAAGGAGAAGAATTTTTGACGGTGATTGGTTTTGTAGCGGCTCATTTAGGAGTTGCCTTGCTTCCTGAAATAAAGGGAGTGGACTTACGAGGCATTAAAAAAATAAAGCTCAAAGAAGACACAGCTTCAAGAGTAATTGGGATTGCGTGGAACAAGGATAAATATTTAACTCCTGTTGCGAAAAAGTTCCAGGAATTTTTAATTCAGTATTTCAAAGACCATCATACAGGAGGAAAACGATGAAGAAAATTGCTTGCCTGCACGCTCATCATTCGAACATCTCTTATATAGAAAAAGCGCTGCCGTTTGCGAACTGTATGCATTTCGTAGACCCTGGACTTGTACATCGGGTAACAATCGACCCTAAGTTTGCAGCGGAGTCAGCAGCTGCAAAAGTAGAGAAGCAGTTAAAGTGGATGGAAGAATGTTCAGCGGATGCCATTTTACTTACGTGTACGAACTACATTGCTCTTTTACCAGAAGCATTTACAAGCGATATTCCAATTATTAAAATCGATGAGCCTTATTTTCGCCGAATATGTGAAATAGAAGAACCGCAGCTTATCGTGTTTACAAATCCGGAGACCGTAGAAGGAACAATGAAGCGCCTAGACGAATTTGCATTTTATCAAAATGTAAAGATAAAGGTTCGTCCTGTTGTGATAGAAGGTGCTTTTGAACTAGTAATGACTGGGAACCTAGAGAAGTATAAACAGAAGGTAAAACATGTCTTACATGAGCTAGTAAAAGAGCATAACACTGTTGTTTCAGTAGCGCAGCTCTCGATGGTAGAAGCGGCGGAGGAGGTAAGCGACCGTATTATTACGCCTCTTCAACCGTTAGCGGAAGAAGTAAGAAAAACAATTATTAGGTCATAAGAAACGAAAAAAAGAAAAAATAAATGGTAAAATATTCACTTTATTTTGACAAAAATTTCATTTCCTTATATGATAAGTAGTGTTATAGAAACCACTTATTATATAGGGGAGGCATCGTTTTGTGAAAAAAGCAAATGCACGCGATAAGATTTTAGAAACAGCATCGCGGCTTTTTCAGCTGCAAGGCTATCATGCAACAGGATTAAATCAAATTATTAAAGAGAGTGGGTCGCCAAAAGGGTCTCTTTATTATTATTTTCCAAAAGGGAAAGAAGAACTGGCGATTCACGCTGTTCAATATACGAATAAATACGTCCAAATCCAAATTAAAGAAAGTTTAAATAAATCTTCTGACGCAGCCCAGGCTATTCAGTATTTTATTGAAGAATTGTCCAAGCAGTTTGAACACGAAGAAAGTATTGCTGGTATGCCTGTTGGACTGCTGGCTGGAGAAACGGCGCTTATTAATGAACCGCTGCGCGAAGTCTGCTACGCAGCGTTTCAAGATTGGGAAAAACTTTTTAGAGAAAAAATGATAGAGAGCGGATTTCAAGAAAAGCAGGCAGGAGAGCTTGCAGTTGTGATTAACTGCATGATCGAAGGAGGAATCTTGCGTTCGTTAACAGAGAAAACAAGCGCTCCTTTGCAGCAGATTCAGCAGCAGGTTCCAGTTCTTGTTCGTAAATAAAAAGTGAGGCTGGGACATCACAAAATGAATCTAAAGACTAACAATCGGGATACATGAGCTGGACTGCTTGTGACCCTGCTGTTGATTTCCGTGCAAGGCTTTGCTTTCGGCGGGAGGCCGCTGAGCCTCGTCGTCGCTTGTGCTATTGCGGCGTCTCATCTGTACCGTTTTTCCCACAGGAGTCTTCGCCTTGTCCTCCAATCAACAGCTAGAAGTAGCTACCTACATAAAACCTACGTTCACCATAATCATAAAAAACACGAACTATTCATCCTTTGTGATAGATAGTTCGTGTTTCACTTTAACTAGACTACTTTGTCCTCGACTCTTTTTTATAGATTGACGGAATTTGGCATATATTGATAAAATTTAAAATATATTTTCTGGAAATTCTATTTCTTGCAAAGAGAAAGAAAGGAGTAGCTTGTGATTTTTACTATTATTCAAGCTGATGATACGTGGGCACTATGGGGAATTCTAGCGATTTGGGCTTCTGTTAGTATTTTTCTCGAACAAAAGTATAAGTGGGCTTCTTTTCTGTCAGGAGCTATTATTGCGCTAGCAGGAGCGCTTATCCTATCAAATTTAAAAATCATTCCAACAGAGTCTCCGGTTTATGATGCGGTTTGGGCGTATCTAGTACCGCTTGCCATTCCATTATTGTTATTTCAAGTCAATATGAAAGAATTATTTCAAGAAAGCCGGAAACTGCTTTTTATTTTCTTAATCTGTGCAGTAGGAACGGTTATAGGGAGCACGGCAGGCTTCTTGTTATTAAAAGATTATATTCCGGAACTAGCAAAAATTGCAGCAGCTATCGGCGCTTCTTATGTAGGCGGAGGGGTTAACTTTGCTACCGTTACGGCTAAATTTGAACCATCAAGTCAAATGGTTTCGGCGACGGTAGTTGCTGATAATATGGTCATGGCTTTACTGTTTGCCGTGTATATGTTCGTTCCTTCTATGAAGTTTTTTAGAAAACATTTTAAGACGCCTCATATTCAAGAAGTAGAGGCTGGGCAATATGGAGAAAATGATCGTCATACGCTTGCAGAAAAATATTGGGCAAAAAAAGAAATTTCGTTAAAAGACGTTGCGGCTTCAATTGGTACATCATTTTTTCTAGTGGTTACATCGTTTAAATTAGCCGAATGGTTTGGAACAATCATTCCAACCGGTCCAAATGTTTCGGTAGTTCAAACATTATTACATACTATTTTGAGCGAAAAATACTTATTGCTTTCCACACTTACGTTTCTTGTCATTTATCTGTTTCCTTCTTATTTTAAAAACATTAGCGGAAGCCAAGAAATCGGCACGTACTTCATTTATATTTTCTTTGTTGTCATTGGAGTACCGGCGTCTATTCCATTAATTGTTGAAAAAGCACCTCTTTTGATTCTATTTGTGCTCATTGTGGGAATGAGTAATTTAATAGTGGGACTTATTCTAGGAAAAGTATTTAAAATTGATTTAGAACATATTTTACTAGCGAGCAATGCAACGGTAGGAGGGCCTACGACAGCAAGTGCAATGGCGATTGCTAAAGGATGGGGAAGTTTGGTTGGTCCTATCTTGGTAGTAGGAACGCTTGGGTATATTATTGGTAACTATATCGGTTTTGCACTTGGCTATTGGTACTTAACATTTTAAACAAAAGAACGCCCCCTCTGACGATTCAGGGAGGGCGTTTTTTTATTTAGCGTGCTTGACTGCTGATGATCGATAAAAGCGGCCTTTAAAGATATACGTAGCTGTAATAAATAAATAGATAGCTAGTGTAATAGTCGTAATAACAACGGAGGTTGTACAGATAACACCAATTAAAATAGCGCTTAGTGCAATTAGGGCAGCCCACGTCGTATAAGGAAACCATTTAACAGAGTAGCTGCTCGATGCTTCTGGCTGAACTTTGCGGGACTTTAAGTGTGCGATCGCAATAATCAACCAAATAAACAACACGGTATATCCTAAGGAGCCCATCAAATAATCAAATGTTTTACTTCCTGCAAATAAGGAAATCAACACGCCCACATAAAGGGATGATGTACACATTAAGATTGCATAGACAGGAACTTTGTTAACAGAAAGTTTCGAAAATACCTTCGGCACTCGACCGTCTACTGCTTGCGTATACAAAATACGTGATGAACCGTAAAGTCCTGAGTTCATTGAAGAAATAACGGCTAACAAGATCACGGCATTCATAATATGATCTGCTCCGGGAATTCCAATCATTTTAAATACCATTACAAAAGGGCTTTGAGAAACGCCGTTCACTTCATTCCAAGGAATCAAGCTCACGATGATAAAAAATGGGAACAGATAAAAAGCAATGATGCGCGTTAATGTGCTGCGCACGGCTTTTGGTACTACTTTTTCAGGGTTTTTTGTTTCAGCTAGCGTTACCCCGATGATTTCAGTTCCACCGTAAGAGTAGATGACAACTAGCATCGCTGTAATTAACCCAGTTGGTCCTTTAGGGAAGAAACCGCCGTGATCGCTCAAGTTTGAAAAGCCCGCTGCGGTATGGTGACCAAATGATACAAATAGTAACAGAAGTCCAGCGATGATAAAGATTACAATGACCGTAATTTTAATTAATGCTAGCCAGTATTCCGTTTCAGCAAATGCTTTGACCGAAAGCAAGTTAATAACTGTGACAATAACGGATACGCCTAAAGCAAGCATCCAAATTGGATAATCAGGAAGCCAGTACTGAATAAAAATAGCTGCTACAACAGCTTCAGCTGCAATGTTTAACACCCACATTTTCCAGTAAATCCAGTCTAAAAAATAAGCGGGGTAGCTTCCTAAAATCGACTGAACTAAATCACGAAACGTTCGTGCGTCACTGTTTCGAACCGCCATTTCAGCAAGACCTTGCATAATGAATAGTAAAATAATTCCGCCAATTAAATAAGCAATGATAACTGATGGTCCTGCCATATCAATAGCTGAGCTGCTTCCTTTAAATAAACCAGCGCCAATTGCTCCACCTAGCGCCATCATCATAATGTGACGTGAAGTCATTGTTCGCTGCAAACCTTGGTTGTCCTTCTTCATGACTTTTCCCTCCACTTTTTTATAAAATAAAAAAAGCTTATCGTCTCCTACCTCATTATCAAATGAGAGAAGAGACGATAAGCTTTAGCTAACCGCGGTACCACTCTTGTTGGCTCTTAAAGAACCCTGCTTAAAACCTGATAACGAAGGTTAGACGTTAAAACTTAGAGAATACTTCTGCATTCTTTCTGAATTACCACTCCTGGGCGAGTTCAAAGTATTATTGGACTACGTTACACCAACCCGTAGCTCTCTTGACCGAATAATAAGCTTCTACTACTCCCAATCGCTGTGTTTTTGATTAAAATCTGAAAGTTCTTGATGAATAACCATTACTATACGTGCTTCTTTTTTCTTTGTCAACAGCTATTTTCTAAAAAATAAAATGATGGAACTTTGTTTTTTATAGAACTCAGGACTGGTTATTTTGGTAAAAAAACCAGTCGTTTCACCTAATTTTCACCAACTCTGCTTACATTAAGAAATATGAAAAAGAGGTTGTTTTGACAAATACATAGCTGAGGAGAATGAATAGAGTGAAAAAGATGATGTACGTCCGATTCGGACTGGATCTTTTAATGGCCGTTACGTTTGTTTTATTTTTTAACAAACAAGTATTGGGAGGGTTAACGTTTCATGAAATTGCGGGGCTAGCGATTGCCGTCGCGTTTTTTACCCACGTGCTGCTAAACTGGCAGTGGGTAAAGAAAGTTACGGTTAAATTATTTGACCGCAAGCTTCCGCGCAGAACAAAGTTCGGTTACTTTTTAAACATCATGCTGTTGATTACGATGTCATTTATTATGATTAGCGGTATTTTTATTTCAAGAGTAGTATTTCCGAATATTAATGTTGGCAATGAACAATGGTTTAAGGTTTCGCATATTTCGGTATCGTTTTTAGTGTTAATTTTAGTAGCTGCTCACATAGGCCTTCATTGGCAATGGGTTATAAATGTATGCAAAAATATGACGAAATTCAAAAAAACAAAGAAAAGCTTGAGCATAGCTGCTAAGCTTGCAACCGTTGCCCTGTTAGTCGTTGGCATATACGAAATAAATGAGACGAGTTTTCTTGGAAAGCTTGGAGGAGTAGTGAGAGTGCTGGATTTAAGTTCCTCAGATATACCGCAAAAAGGCAGTGGGAAGCCGGATTTTGATCGCCATTCATTTAGCGAAAACAAATCTCCTGCGACGGCATCTGCTGGTCACAAACGCCCGAACTTTGATCATGATGGCCAAGGTTTTGAAAGAGGGATGAAAGGAAAAGAAGGCGGTTTTGAAAGTCCGAATCCTTTTATTGTAATCGGTACTTATTTTGCTATTATGTCGGTTTTTATTATTGTTATTTATTATATTGAAAAAATATTAACAGGAGTAAAAAGACGCAAAAAAATGGCGGGTCCGGCTGCAGGAATTTAAAATAAAAAAACTCTCTATTTCACTGTTTTTTCATCGTACAGAAGTAAAATCATTTATGTAAAAGCGAATGCTTTGCAAAATTAAAATGAGATAAACTTAGGTGGTGGAAATGGTGAAACAACACACACAGCCTGAAACGGAACATAAGAAAAATTGGTTTATTAATGCGCTATTGAATTTTGGTATTTATAAAAAAGGAAATCGGCACCTATACGAACTGACACTTCAAGAGTTAGAAGCTCAATATGTAAAAGTAAAAGCATTCATGTATAATCAGGGACCTCTTTCGCAATGATAAAAAAGCACTCAGTATATGAGTGCTTTTTTATATGAGAAAGTCTTATTCTTTGACAGGCGAAACTGTACAGATTAAAATCACAGTATATTTTAAAGTTACAGTTTTAAATGACACATATTATAAGAAGGAAAAACAGTTTCTACCTATAATATGCCAATATTTTTGACCGTATCATTTTTGGAGGGAAACAAAATGACAAATAAAAAGTATGAGCCGCTTTTACAGCCGTTTACTTTTTCAAATGGCATCAAATTAGATAACCGCGTTATTCTTGCGCCTATGACAAATTTTTCATCAAATGAAGATGGAACAGTATCAAATGCAGAAGTAGACTACTATGTACGACGTTCAAACGGTGTTAGCATGGTCATTACAGCATGTACATACGGAACGCCGAACGGCAAAGGATTTCACGGAGAGTTTGCTGCAGACAGCGATGAAATGATTCCTAGCCTGCGCCGTTTAGCAACAGCCATTAAAGATCAAGGAGCAAAAGCAGTTCTTCAAATTTTTCACGGAGGCCGCATGTGTCCGCCTGAGCTTGTTCCAAATGGAGAGGTTGTTAGCGCAAGTGCTGTTGCTGCAGAACAAGAAGGAGCACCGGTGCCTCGAGAGTTAACAAATGAAGAAATCGACGGCATTATTCATGATTTTGGTGAGATGACGCGCCGTGCTATTGAAGCAGGATTTGACGGAGTTGAAATCCACGGAGCAAATAACTATTTAATTCAGCAGTTCTTTTCTCCGCATTCTAATCGCCGCGAAGATAAATGGGGTGGCAGCGTAGAAAAACGATTAACATTCCCGCTAGCAATCGTAGACGAAGTAAAGCAAGCCGTTTCTAAACATGCAAAAGAGCCATTTTTAGTAGGCTATCGCTTCTCGCCAGAAGAGCCTGAAACGCCTGGAATTACAATGGCTGATACGTTGAAGTTAGTTGATGCACTAGCAGAAAAAGACCTTGATTACCTTCACGTATCGCTAATGGAATTCTGGTCAAAACCTCGCCGAGGCGTGGAAGATACTCGTTCACGTATTGAGATTATTCAAGAGCGCGTAGGAAGCCGCGTACCTGTGATGGGCGTAGGTTCTATTCATACAGCAGACGAAGCAGCAGCAGCTCTTGAAACCGGCATTCCACTGCTTGCGATTGGCCGTGAATTAATTATGGATCCAGACTGGGTTCAAAAAGTCAAAGAAGGCCGTGAAAATGAAATTGTGACAACATTAAGCAAAAAAGATCAGGAAAAGCTTGTGATTCCTGACCCGCTGTGGCAAGCCGTTATTAACACACCAGGCTGGTTTCCGGTTGAAGATTAAAAGAAAGACAGAAAAGCGCAAAGACGATGGGACTGACCCCGTGTCTTTGCGCTTTTTGCTTATTCATGGAACAGAGCTTATGAACCATTAATTTACAAATAGACTTCTTTATGTTTGAATAGTAATAGTTTTCTGAAAGTGAGGTGGAAAAATGAAAGCAGGCCCAATGGTAAAAATGATGGTTTCAATGAGTATTTTTGGTTCAATTGGCTTTTTCTCCACACAAACTGGACTTCCTTCTTTTGATTTAGTATTTGTTCGCTGTATTTGTGCAACGCTTTTTCTCGGAATGTGCTGGTTTGTAACCGGTGAATATAAAAGAGAGAAATGGAATGCCAAAGAAATAAAGCAGATTTTACTGTGCGGCATATTCCTTGTGTTTAACTGGGTGTTTCTATTTAAAGCATTTGAAATGATGTCCGTTACGGTAGCTATTTCTATTTATCATCTTGCACCCGTCTTAGTATTGCTTCTGGGAAGCTTTATCTTTAAGGAGAAATTAACAGTTCTTGGCGTTATGTCTATTTTCACTTGTTTTGTGGGAACACTTCTGATTATTGGGGTGAAGGAACTTACGATTGATGGCTTCATGTCTTCAGGAATACTGTGGGCGCTTTTAGCCGCTTTGTTTTATGCATGCACAACGCTGCTTGGCAAAGGAATTATTCATACGAGTGCTTACGCTGTTACATTTATTCAGACTTTTGTAGGGATTTTTCTATTATTGCCGTTTGTTCATTTTAGTGATTTTCATTTCTTAACAGCGGCCAATTGGACAGCTATTTTGGTAACGGGCTTTGTACATACTGGTTTAGTGTATTATTTGTTTTTCGACAGCCTGCGCTATTTAAAAACTCAGGTGATTTCGGTTCTAGTGTTTTTAGATCCAGCCGTTGCTATTTTATTAGATACAGCATTCACGGGATTTCGCCCGACGCTTTTTCAGCTGGCAGGCATTGTTTTGATCTTTTTAGGAATGCTTTTTACTTTGAAGCCAAAACCTTCATCTAAAAAAAGTATTTCCAATAGCAAGATTAAAAAAATCACATAGAATTTCTATTTCAACTGCAGGTCTTCATTTATTAGAAAAAGGGGAGCTAGTCATGAAAGTCAGTAAGCAAAACGCAGAACACTACGTGTGGGGAGGAAAATGCGATGGGTGGCACCTAGTGAAAAATAAAGACGTAAGTATTATTCATGAGCGCATGCCTCCTCATACGAAAGAGGTAAGGCATTATCACACGAGAGCACAGCAATTTTTCTTTGTGCTAAAAGGAACAGCTGCTCTAGAAGTAGACGGAATTATTTATGATGTAAAAGCACATGAAGGAATAGAAGTGCTTCCGTTCATTCTTCATCAAATGATGAATCGTTCGAACGAAGAGATTGAGTTTCTAGTTATTTCACAGCCCTTTGCACACGGAGACCGCATAGCTGTTGATGAAGATAAAGACTAAGCATAGATCAGTCTATTTTTACTAGTCCTAACAGCAAGCGAAGAATAACGTCCAGTACAATAGTACCTTTTCATTCAGTATGTGAAATATTATGCCTAATAAAATAAAAATACTTTTATTGCAGAGCAGAAATGTGGTAAATTAATATGTATGCAATATAGGGAGAACAAAATTTACAAATTAACAATTGTGTAATATTAACATCACGATAAAAAATAAGAGATTACAAGTTGAAATGTAAATTTTGTAGATGACTAAAAAAAGAGATGAAGATGATATTGTTTGACAAATTGAATCATTTTCAGGTAATCTTTTGCAGGACGTAACCGTTACGATTTAATGTAGGGGACTTTCCTGAGGTTAGCTGAACATGAAATCTCTACTTTTTAGTGAAAGGAATTTGAAAATGAAAAAACTATTTTCAAAGCCGTTGTTTTACTTTTTTATAGCGGTTTTATTCATGTGGATCAAGTCTTACATGTCTTACAAAGTGGAGTTCAACTTAGATATAAGTGACTCAATGCAAAAAACGTTATTGTTTATTAATCCAATTAGTTCAACTTTGATCTTTTTAGGGTTAGCATTGTTTGCAAAAGGGAAAAGAGCCATCGTTTGGACGCTTATCCTTAGTACAATCATGACGGTCATTTTGTACAGCAATATTTTATATTATCGATTCTTCAATGACTTTGTGACATTGCCTACTTTAACGCAAACAAGCAATGCGGGTCATTTAGGAGGCAGTATCGCTGATTTAGTAAAAGCTCACGATATTTTTTACTTTGTAGATATCGTTTTACTGATTGCGCTATTGTTTGTTAGAAAAATCGAATGGCCAAAAGCACGCCTTAAATTCCGCTATACGTTCATGGTACTAGCGGCAGGAGCTATCGCTTTTGCAATTAACTTGCACTATGCTGAAAAAGATCGCCCTGAATTACTAACAAGAACATTTGATCGCAACTACCTAGTGAAATATTTAGGAGCATACAACTACACGGTGTATGATGCAGTTCAAACGTTTAAAAACTCAAAGCAGCGAGCATTCGCAAGCAGTGATGACTTAACAACAGTGAAAAACTTCAGTACAAGTCACTATGCAGCTCCAAATATTGAGTATGCCGGTAAAGCAAAAGGAAAAAACATTATTAAAATTCATCTAGAATCATTTCAGTCATTCCTGATTAACTACAAGTTAAACGGGCAAGAAGTAACGCCGTTTTTAAACTCATTAGCAAATGGAAATGAATTTATGTATTTTGATAACTTCTTCCATCAAACAGGACAAGGTAAGACAGCTGATGCAGAGCTTATGATGGATACATCATTATACGGCTTGCCTCAAGGATCAGCATTTAGCTTAAAAGGCCGCAACACGTACCAAGCAGCACCAGCGATCTTAGATCAAGAGGGCGGCTATACAAGTGCCGTTTTACACGGAGACTATAAAACGTTCTGGAACCGTAATGAAATTTATAAACAGTTCGGTGTGGATAAATTCTTTGACGCAAGTTATTACAATATGACTGGTGATAACAAAGTAAACTATGGATTAAAAGATAAGCCATTCTTCAAAGAATCTATGCCAATGCTACAGTCATTGAAGCAGCCTTTCTATGCGCATATGATTACATTAACAAACCATTTCCCATTTGTCCTTGATAAAGGCGATGCTAGCATTGAGCCGGCAAACACAGGAGATGGAACGGTAGACCGTTATTTCCAAACGGCTCGTTATTTGGATGAATCACTGCAAGAATTCTTTACAGAGCTAAAAGCTTCAGGCTTATATGACAACTCAGTTATTATGATTTACGGTGACCACTACGGTATTTCTGAAAATCATAACAAAGCAATGGAAAAAGTTCTTGGCGAGAAAATTACGCCATATAAAAACGCTCAGCTTCAACGCGTACCGTTCTTCCTTCACGTACCAGGCGTAAAAGGTGGAGTGAACCATACGTACGGCGGTGAAATTGACGTAGTACCTACGCTTCTTCACTTAGTAGGAATTGATAGTAAAGAGTATGTTCAATTCGGTACAGATTTATTATCAAAAGACCATGATCAGGTAGTAGCATTTAGAAACGGTGATTATGTTTCTCCGAAATACACGTCAATTGACGGCAAGTATTACGATACAAACACGGGAGAAAGAATCACAGCAACAGACGAAGCGAAAGCTTATAAAAAGAAAGTTGGAAGAGAGCTAGAACTTTCTGATAAAGTGTTATACGGTGATTTATTACGATTTAATAAATTAGATGACTTCAAACCGGTCGATCCATCAAAATACATGTATGGAAAAGACCAGGAAACAGAAAAGTAATGTAAGCTTTCAACCATACAATCCAAACAAGCAAGTAGAGGAGCTTTTTAAAAGCTTAGCTACTTGCTTGTTTTATGAGAACTTCATTGAAAAAGAAAGCTGGTGACAGAAACGTGGAGCGAACAAGACGCAAAAGAAGAAGAAGAGTTCGATGGGGCAGAGTGTTCTTTGCTTTGTTGTTTCTTTTTCTTATCATTGGAGGCATATACAGCTATTTCCAATATAAGCAAGGGCTATCGATGGCAAGCGATGGTAAATTTGCGGATGACGGCACGACATTTGAACAGTTTCAAGGCAGTCTCCCAAATAACGGAGAAGTAAATATGCTGCTGTTAGGAAGTGACTCGCGCGGGGAAAAGCATTCTCGTACAGACTCTATTTTAATTGCTCACTACGATTCTAAAAGCAAACACCCGAAAATTGTTTCCCTTATGAGGGATATGTACGTGGATATTCCAGGACACGGCAAGCAAAAGCTGAATGCTGCTTACGCGTTCGGAGGTCCTGAGCTGCTGCGTCAAACGATCAAACAAAATTTTGATATCGATATTAACTATTATGCAGTTGTGGACTTCGAAGGGTTTTCAAAAATTGTAGATACGATTGCACCTGATGGCATTAAAGTAACCGTGCCTCACGATATGTCTTCAGGAATTGGTATGACGCTTCACAAAGGTACCCAAGTTTTACACGGTGAACAACTGCTTGGCTACGTGCGTTTTCGTCATGATAACATGAGTGATTTTGGACGCGTTCAGCGCCAGCAAGAAGTCGTTTTAAAGCTTAAAGAAGAAGTAGCAAGCCTAAACAGCGTGTTTAAAATACCGAAGCTTCTCGGCGTAATGGATCCTTATATCGATACAAATTTAGATACAAAAAGCATGATGCTTCTGGCTAAAGATGTGGTAACAGGAAACATGAAAGATGTTCAAAGCCTGCGACTGCCGTTAGACGGATCGTTTGAAAACAAAACGTATAGCGGTGTGGGTATGGTGCTTGATATTGATTTAGACAAAAATAAAGAAGCGCTGCAAGAATTCTTAAATGACAAATAAAGAAAAGCCTCGAGATGCATTTCTCGAGGCTTTTTCCTTATACATAGACGATGATGCGTTTGAATGACGTAATTAAACTGGTCACTATACCGGAGCATACAACAATGAATAATGAATAAATAGCTGTATCGTTTTGAAGCAGTAAAATACCTGAAATAATAATAGATGCGTCAATCACTAAAATAATGATGCCGGGGTTTAAAGATAACCATTTCGCAAGTATCAGAGAAAATAAGTCGACCCCGCCTTGACTTGCGTGCTGCCGGAGCATGATGCCGGTTCCAATTCCGTTAAAAACACCTCCAAGGCAAGCGCTTAAGATAATGGGAAGGTGAAAAATCCCGTGAAGCGGAAACAACAAATCAATCATAACGGCTGAGAGAACCATGCCATAGATAGCATTTAAAAAATAAGAGCGGTTAAAACCTAGGGCGAGAAGGTAAATCGGCAAGTTCAAGCAAAAAATCATCACACCTACTTTATAGCCGAGTAAATAATTAATGATTAAACTAATTCCCGTAATGCCTCCTGTTACAAGCTGAAGCGGAAGAATAAAAACGTTAATTCCAATACTAACAAACACACTGCCAATTCCAATTGCAATCAATTTTTTATACATGCTGTCTCATCCTTGTCTATGAATCTCTTTATATGTATATGAAGACAAGCAGAGTTTCAGCACAAAGACCGCTTTAGAAACCATAATGAACGGATTAAATATATGCAAAGGAAGCTGTTTGAAAATGCAAATGTGTTGCATAAACATGGTTCACCATAGACAATAAGAACTAACGAAGAAGGTAAATGGAGGAGAAAAAATTGATCGTTCGAAAAGCTAGAGAAGAAGAAACATCATTTATTGAAACAGTGACGCTTGCTGCTTATGAGCAGTATGCAGCTGTAAAATCAGAAGCACACTGGAAAAGATATCGAAAGGGAATTTTACATACCCTGAGTGAAGAAAAGAAATTTGAGTGCATTGTAGCTGAAATCGATGGAGAAATGGCAGGAAGCGTTTTGTTTTATCCGCCGAATACGGATGTATACGGAGGATTGTTAAAGCCATTTCCATGGGCCGAAATTCGTCTGCTGGCAGTTGCTCCGTCTCATCGCCGAAAAGGAGTCGCCAACGCGCTTCTTGAAGCGTGTGAAAAAAAATCTCGGGAGCTAGGGTGTTCTTATTTAGGTTTACATACAGATCATTCAATGGAACATGCCATTAAGCTGTACACTAAAAGAGGTTACGTTCGCTTTCCTGATAACGATTTTTATCCGGTAAAAGATTTGCATGTTATGGCATTTAGAAAATCCGTTTAATAAAAAAGCCTTTGAAATCATTGATTTCAAAGGCTTTTTTGAGATTCTGAATTTAAAATGACAAAAGCGAGAAAAAGAATAGCAGAAGCTAGCCAAACTGCTTTTGTCCCCAGGGTAAAAGTAGAAATAGAACCTAACAATGCACCGCTCAAAAAAGAGAGGATAATGGCGGTAAAACGAAGGCACTGATAAGCAGCGTTTTCATCGCGTTTGAATATAGCATAGTATGCTGCTTGAGAAGCAGTACGAAGGTTTCCGGTTGTCATGGTTGTATTATATGACCATTTTATCAAAGTTCTAAATGAAGAAACTTGAAGAGCAGCAACAAATGAAATTGTTACTGTAACCAACATATTAGAAACACTAGACGGTAAAAAACCAACGATAATGAGTACGACAATTTCTAAAAGCAATACGATACGAGAAGTATCAGGGAGTACAGATACAAATCGCGGCTGCTTAAATGTTTCGGTTACAGCAATACCTAGGATAAAGGCTACAATAGGGGGGATATGAAGAAAAGCTTCTGTCCATTGACCTTGTGCTGCCTTTACACCTAATAAGACGATATTTCCACTTTGTGCATTTGCGAATACTCCGTTTCTGCTTATATACGTATAAGCATCAAGAAAACCTCCCACAATAGCTAACAAAATTCCAAGGATAACTGAATTTGCCGTTGCAGCTTTTTTGAATCGTTTCGTTAATTGTAAAAAGTAAGATGATTTATTTGTGAGCATGTCTTCTTTCTGCCTCCTGAAAATCTAAGGTGCATTATCTAGTATAAGCAAAAGAGAAGCTTTTCTTCAATTACTGCGATTTCATAGAAAAAAGATAGGGTAGGTCCCTATCTTTTTTGTCATTTATATAACGTGACGATTCCAGTGGCGGTGAGCTGAAATAGCTTCAATAAATTCATCTGTAAAGCGTGTAGTTTCTCCAGTTACGACACCGGGACTGCTATCTAAACTAGCAGCTTTTAGCCACTTAACACCTTCATCCGTCGCGCCAATTGGTTTAAAATGCTCGAATGCTTCTTGAGCAAACGTCAGTGCTTCTTTACGAAACTTCTCATCAGCCGAGGCGTTTCCGACAACATAAACCGCATCGAATAAAACAGAATCACTTGTTAAGAACGTGTGCTGTACTTCAAGTTCTGACCCGTCTGTTCCTTTTACGTTTTGGAGGGTTGTGCTTACAATTTCAGGCTGAATGCCCTGTTGTTTTAAACTGTTTAACACTTGTGGTAGGTCACTGCTAAAGTCATTCGCTACAATGACAGCTACTTTACGCGTATTCGGCTTTTGAATCGTCTGTTCCTGACTAAGAGCCGGAGATGACTTGGTCACTGGCGCGTCTGTTCCTGATGGAGGCGTTGCACCAATCGCTTGTGCTACTTGTTTAGCTAGCACTGTACTGACGTTGGCAAACATATCAACAACTTGCTGCTGAACAGACTTGCTTTTCACTTTTCCAAGCTCAAAGCTAAAAGCACTAATAATATGCTCTTTTTCAGTGTCGCTCATGCTATTCCAAAATAGCGTTGCCTGTGAAAAGTGGTCTTTAAAACTTTCGCTTCGGCTTCGAACTTTTCTTCCTTCCACTTTTTCTTGATAGTGAGCATAACCGCCCTCTGACTCTGGTACAGGAGCCGGGGTATTGGATGCTAGAGAGTTTCTGTGATAGCTGACAGGCCCTTTGTTAATCGTTTGACGTCCGTAACCGTCTCGTTGATTGTTATGAAACGGGCATACTGGACGGTTGATTGGAAGTTCGTGAAAATTCGGACCACCAAGACGAATAAGCTGGGTATCCGTGTATGAAAACAATCTTCCTTGTAAGAGAGGGTCATTGGAAAAATCAATTCCCGGTACCACATGCCCCGGATGGAATGCGACTTGTTCCGTTTCGGCAAATACGTTGTCTACATTTCGATTTAAGGTCATTTTTCCAACCAATTTGACGGGAATGTCTTCTTCTGGCCAAAGCTTAGTTGGATCGAGAATGTCAAAGTCGAACTTAAATTCATCTTCTTCATCTATGATTTGAATACCTAGCTCATATTCAGGATAGTCCCCGTTTTCAATCGATTCCCATAAATCGCGGCGATGAAAATCAGGGTCTTTCCCAGAAATTGTTTGAGCCTCGTCCCAAACAAGGGAATGCGTTCCGAGCACAGGCTTCCAGTGGAATTTGACAAAATGAGCTTTTCCTTCTGCATTAACTAAGCGAAAAGTATGTACGCCGAAGCCTTCCATCATACGCAAACTGCGTGGAATTGCACGGTCTGACATTGACCACATGACCATGTGAGCAGACTCTTGGTTATTGGCGACAAAATCCCAAAACGTATCATGTGCTGAAGCTGCCTGCGGCATTTCATTGTGTGGCTCAGGCTTAACAGCGTGAATTAAATCTGGGAATTTGATCGCATCTTGGATAAAGAACACGGGAATGTTATTTCCAACTAAGTCATAGTTTCCTTCTTCTGTATAAAATTTTGTTGCAAAACCACGGGCGTCGCGCACCGTTTCAGCTGAACCTTTAGAACCTGCTACAGTAGAAAAACGGACAAATACAGGTGTTTTTACAGACGGATTCTGTAAAAATTTAGCTTTTGTATATTCACTGAGCGAGTCATACAGTTCAAATTCTCCGTGAGCAGCAAAGCCTCGTGCATGAACGATGCGTTCAGGAATGCGCTCGTGGTCAAAATGCGTCATTTTTTCACGGAAATGAAAGTCTTCCATAAGGGTTGGACCGCGTTCACCTGCTTTTAAAGAAAATTCATCTTCGGAAAGCTTTAACCCTTGATTGGTTGTGAGCGCTTGGTTTCGATCATCTGTTTTAAACTGCTCGAGCTGTTCTTGCTTGCTTTTTTCATTTACAGGGTGCTTTTTTGTCATACATGTCTTCCTCCTTGATCTTCAGTTAATAATCATTACAAAATGTGTACCCTATCAAAAGTTGAAGCAAACAGAAATGTTGGAATTTTTTCGTAGGAAATCCGTTATTTTCTTGTTATGATTATGAATAAGTATTCATAAATACAAAAATAAAAGGAGAGGGGATACATAGATGAAAACACGGGTAACAGATTTATTAGGGATTCAATATCCAATTGTACAAGGAGGTCTTGCGTATTTAGCGTACGCAGAACTTGCGGCTGCTGTCTCAAATGCAGGCGGGCTTGGACAAATTACGGCTATGACGCTCCGAACGCCTGAGAAACTTCGAGCTGAAATTAAAAAAGTACGTTCTTTAACTTCGCGTCCTTTTGGCGTTAATTTTGCTGTTGGAGGTCAAACAGAAGGTTCTTATAAAGAACTTCTCGACGTAGCAGTAGAAGAAAGTGTGCCGGTTGTTTCCATAACAGGAGCAAATCCCGCACCTATTTTTGAGAGATTAAAAGGAACGGGAATTAAAACGCTCGTACTGGTAGCCAACGTGCGTCAAGCTCAAAAAGCTGAGAAGCTGGGAGCAGATGCTGTCATGGCAGTGGGGCAAGAAGCAGGAGGACATATCGGACGTGAGGATCTAGGCACAATGGTATTAATTCCTCGAGTAGCTGCGGCTGTGTCAATTCCGGTCCTAGCAAGCGGAGGGATTGGAAACGGACAAGGATTATTGGCAGCGTTATCATTAGGCGCTGAAGGGATAGAAATGGGAACACGTTTTATTGCGACAAAAGAATGTGTAGATGCCCATGATGCGTATAAACAAGCCATTATAGAAGCGAAAGAAACGGATACTGTGGTTATTAAACGTTCGTTCGGAGCACCTGGACGCGTATTGAAGTCCCACTACACTCTTGACATTATTAAGCGTGAGGAGCAAGGAGAGAGGTACGAAGAGTTAAAAGACGTCATTAGCGGAGGGGCAAACTGCAGGTATATTTATGAAAATAAAATTGATGAAGGCTATGGATGGGCAGGCCAAATCGTTGGACTGATTGATAGTATCCCAACGGTGCAAGAGCTTTTTGACAGTATGAGAGAAGAAGTAGAAGCCGGTTCTGAACGACTGCTGAGTATCGTAGAAAAGAAGTAGAGATACAAGCCGTCATACTGCAGCAATTATTCGCATATTTATAATCTATATCTCTAAATGAGGTGAGAGAATGAAAAGGATGCGAGCATTTGCTATTATGACGTTTTTAGTAGTAGGTTCAGGGTATGCAGTTTTCACTAAAAAAGAAGAAGTTTTCAAGACTCAGCAAGCACAAGTGTACGAAGAAGCAAAGCCTGTTATTAAACAAATGGACAAACTGGATATTTGGCATAAAATCAGCAGCGGTTTAACTGAAGCGGGCTATGAATCAAGGGGCGTGAATTCTTCCCTTTATTCAAAAGACAGAGTAGAGCTGGATGTGTATATGGAGCCTTCCGTTTCAGCTGATGCCAAAACGCAAGAAACGATTAAACAAATGGTATATAAAATACTCGAAGAAAATAAGTTTCAGCAAAAGGCCTTTCATGTAACAATTAAATTCCTGCCCGAAAAACAAGCAAAATAGACTTGTCTCGGCCAGGAAATTTTTTTGTTAAATTGCTTTTTCATTGGCGGCTGGAATACTCTCTGGGAGAGAAATTTCAGCATTTTTGGGCTGATACGCAATTTTTCCGTCCAGCACATCATTTGCTTTTTGTAGATCTAATAAATTTTCCCATTGTGCGATAATAAAAGCAGCTACTGCATAACCAATAATATTAACTGTGGTCCGGTAATTACCCATAAAGCGATCAGGAGCGAGCATCAGAGCAACGGCTGCTACGGGAATGGATCCGGTTGCTGCTGCAGTAGCAGAGAGAGCAACAAAGGCTGAGCCTGGAATGCCAGCCATTCCTTTAGATGTAAGAAGAAGAACACCAAGCATTAAAAGCTGATCAGTGAGGCTCAAATCCACGCCCGTTGCTTGTGCTAAAAAGACGAGGGCGAGAGACAAGTAAATGGAAGCACCGTCTAGATTAAACGAATAGCCCGTAGGTACAACAAGGCCAACGACTGCTTTGTTGCATCCTGCTTGTTCGAATTTATCCATGAGCTGCGGCATAACGGCTTCAGTGGAACCCGTAGCAAATGCCAGCATAATTTCTTCTCGTATATATAGAATGACTTTCCACAAACTTAATTTTAAATAGATTCGTAAAATAACAGCTAAAACGAGAACAAATGCGAGACAAGCAATTGTCATAGCGATAAATAGCTTTCCGAATGCAGCAAGTGTTCCAAGACCGTACTGACTAACTGCAAATGCCATGGCACTAAACGTGGCAAGAGCCGTTAATTTCATAATGTATCCCATAATTTTAAACAACACATCATTTACTTTTTCCAATACATTTAAAAGGGTCTCTGCTGTTTTTCCACCTATATGGACAAGCGCGATGCCAAACAAACAAGAAATTAAAAGTACTTGAAGCATGGAGTTGCTTGAAAAAGCACCAACTGCACTGTCTGGAATCATATTAAGAAAAAAATCACCTTCACTCGGAAGTTCGGAGCCGTTAGTCTTCGCGTCTACTTCGCTTGTGCTTAAGCTTGAAGGATCAACATTCATACCGGTGCCGGGATTCATTACGTTTGCTACTAATAGACCGATCAATAGAGCGAATGTTGTGACAATTTCGAAGTAAAGAATGGTTTTTCCGCCGATACGCCCAACTGTTTTAATGTTTCCAACCTTGGCAATTCCAACAACTACTACTCCAAAAATAAGAGGAGCAATCAGCATTTTGATAAGCTTAATAAAACCGTCTCCAATCGGTTTCACAGCATTTCCAAAGCCTGGCCACAGATATCCTACGGCTATTCCAAGTACAATTGCCATCATAATTTGAAAGAAAAGACCTTTATAAGAAGGTTTTTGCTTACTTTTTGCCGCTGCTTGTGTCATGTGTTCTCCCTTCGTCGTACAATTTTTAAAATATCACAATAGATGTAATGTTTTTTTACATTTTAACGTAAGGTTGTTTGGAGTGTCATTGGTCTCTTTGACTAAAATTCAATAAAAATATTAGTTGAAGTGTATAAGAAGGGAAAGGAAGTGGTTTAAAACATTATTATTTTTAATGCAGATCTTTAAAAAAACTAATAAAAAGCACATGCAAAGGCATGTGCTTTTTATTAGTTAAATTAATTTAATTCCGCTAATTAGAATGATGGTTGCCATAATGGCTTGAAGCGGTCTTGAAGGCACTTTCGTTGATAAACGGCTTCCGATTAACACACCTGGAATAGATCCAGTTAATAGGTTAGCAGTCAACATGTAATCCACGCTTCCAAAGCTTGCATTTAAAATACCAGCCACCGTAACGAGAAGAAACGCGTGTGCAATATCAGTTCCAACCAGCTCAGATGTTTTGAGCTTAAATAAGTACAGCATCGCAATCGCAAATAATGAGCCCGACCCAATCGATGTTAGTCCGACAATGAATCCAAAGACTACGCCAATTCCGATTGTTAATCCTTTTTTCTGATTTAAGTCCATTTCTTGAAACCGATTTGGACGAATTAATTTATCAAAAAAGACGCGAAAGATAATTGAAATGGCAACCAGTGTCATGACGTATCCAAGAGCGTGCTTAATAATCGTTTCTTGATGCTCGTGAAAAGATGGAAATGCATGAAGTGTGACAATAGCCAGCACAGCGCTCGGAATACTTCCGAAGGCTAAATATTTTGCTAATTTAAAGTTAATGGTTCGCTGTTTGTAGTGCTGAGCGACTCCGAATAATTTTGTGATAGAATTGTAGACAAGATCTGTTCCTACGGCAATGGAAGGGTTAATGCCGAGAACAATCAGTAAAGGTGTTAATAAAGCGGCACCTCCAACCCCCGTTAAGCCTACAAGGGTTCCAACGAATAATCCCATTAAGGTAATTGATAGTTCCATATTTCGTCCTCCTACTCTCAAAACCAAGTACATTGATCTGATTATAGAGCATTGTAGCTCATATGTAAATAAAATTCTGAATATTTTTAGTGAAGTTGAAAAGGTTTTCTTAGCCTTCACTATTTTAGGGAACGGACGATAAAGTGATAGGAAGTTGTAAAAAAGTAAATAGAATACGTTTATTTATCTATGATTACGCTCTAATTTGTGTTACAAATGTAAATGCAATAAAAGAGTTTATTTTTATCTCATTTGAAAGACCGGTGAATGCATGAGTTTTGTCACGAAAGATTTGTTAATTAATTTTTTATTTATTTTATTGGCGCTGTTTTTAGTACAGATGTTTTATTTAATCAAGTATGCTAAAAAAATTCATTGGTGGAAAGATCGTTATATCGCGGTATTTCCGATTTTAGCTATTACCTTCTGCCTTTTGTTTCCGGTTAACGGAGCTTATGTCCCGGATGACTATCGAATGGATCTTCGAAGAATTCCTTATATTTTAGGAACGTTATATGGAGGCTGGCCGCTAGGAAGCTTGCTTTTTGTCTTTATTTTACTGCTGCGCTTGCTAATTGGCGGGTATGATGTAGGGTTTTTATCAACATTAATTGCTCTTCCGATTTTATCCATTCCTTTATTTTTCCTAACAAAATACTTTTTACATTTCTCATTAAAAAATAGAATTATCGTGAGCACCTGTCTTAGTATAATCGGTTCTTTATTAGCTATGCTTGTATCTATTTTTGTCTTGCACGTCACAAGCATTCCTATTAGCGTGTGGGTTCAATTCGCGATTTTAGATGTAGCAGGCATGTTTGTAATTACCATACTGTGGGAAGCGATACGGGCAAATTTACTAGTGCTGCAGCGCCTGATGAAAGCAGAGAAACTAGAAATTGTCAGTCATTTAGCTGCCAGCATCTCTCATGAAGTACGAAATCCTCTAACGGCAAGCAGAGGATTTATGCAAATGCTGCAAGAAGATGAAAAAGAACCTGCTAAAAAACGCTACATTTCCATTGCGATTAATGAACTAGACCGCGCAAAAGAAATCATTGATGATTACTTGCTGTTTGCCAATTCTGCACCAGAACGAAATGAAAAAATGAATATTTCAGAAGAGATCCATCACGTCACCCATATTATGACTCCTCTTGCTAATATGAATGGAGTCGCGATTGATTTTACATTTGATGAAGAAGTGAAGTGCTTCGTAATGGGAGAAAGAAGAAAGCTTCAGCAGTGTTTAATCAATTTATTTAAAAATAGTATTGAAGCGATGCAAGACGGAGGCACGTTAACTATTAAAGTAGGAAAAGAAGGCGGAGCTGTTATTGTGGATATTATTGATACGGGCTGCGGCATGACGCAAGAACAAATCAACCGGCTAGGTGAACCGTATTTTACAACAAAAGAAAAAGGTACGGGACTTGGAACGATGGTATCTTTCAGCATTATTCATTATATGAAGGGAAAAGTGAGTGTGTCTAGCGTAAAAGGAAAAGAAACGTGCTTTTCACTTGAGTTTCCACTTTGTGAATAAAAAGGTCGGGACAAAAGTTATTTAGTTGAAGGAAGATCCGAATGCGTTTGATTCTTGAGGGAGAATCAAACGCATTCGGATTTTTTCATTGGCAGGGTAAATGTAGGTTTCATCTATTTAGTCGCTTCTAGCGGTTGATGGGAGGGCAAGGCGAAGACTCCTGCAGGAAAAGCGGCACAGGTGAGAGCCCACAGGAGCGTACGCGACGAGGAGGCTTACCGGCCGCCCGCAGAAAGCGAAGTCTTGCACGGAAATTAACTGCGATGTCTCAAGCGATTCAGCTCATGTATCCCATTTATTCGACTTTAAATTGGAATGATTTAGTTACGTCTTAATCTCTTTTTAATGAAGTTCACTCACATACTGATCAATCATCGTCTGTAAATCCTCTAGCGTTGTCTTACTTTCGTCGACAGACAGCTGCTCTAACGATTGAAGGGCACTATCAACAACAAACTTGCGGGGATTTGATTGTTTAAACAGCTCTTCTTCAATAAAACTAATAAGCTCTGTGCATTTTTGACGTTCGAATTCATCCGTAAATTGTTTGTGAACCTGTTTTTTTAAATCGATAAGTGCTGCGGAAATGTCCTGTTCTATTTGATTTTTAGTATTCGGGCAAGATGGAAGCCATTCTTTAATCGTTTGCGGATCGAGCAAAATGTCTCTTGAATTTGCTACTTCGTCTACAAGAGGAAGCAGGCGCTTGACACTGTAGCTTATGATCTCATGCGGGTCAGTATTTGTGCCGTTAACCATAAAATTATAGTGAAAGTTGCGATGAAGCATGCCAAGAAACATAATTGCACAATCTAGCAGGTACGGTTTCTTTTCTTGTCCAAATAAATCAATGAACCGCTTGTAAACCCAGTTTACTTCAACAAACTGGGTTTTTTTTATGTATGCTTTTAAATCGGGATCATTGGAAACAAATACTTCTTCAAGTAATGTGAAAAATTTATGTTTATGATGGTTTTTCATCTGTGCATCAATCTGTTTAACAAATACATCTACATCGGTCAGGCTTTTACCAACCAGCAGCTGATTCCGCTCTTGTTCAATTGTTGTATGAAGCCAGGTGAAAACAGCGATTAATAATTCATTTTTTGAAGAAAAATAGTTGTAGAATGTTCCTTTCGAAATGCCGCTATAATCAATGATGTCTTGAATAGATGTAGCTTGAAATCCTTTTTCAACGAAGAGATGGTGTGCATTTTTTACAACTTGCTCTTTTCGGTTATTCATTATTATCACCTGAATGTAAAATTAGACTCATGGTCCAACTTTATGATACATGATTTAAAACGTTTACACAAATGTTCTTTTCAAAAAATGGACGATATCACGACAATATATTGATATAAAAGGATTATAGAACTGAAAAAGTCGATAAAATAAAGGACATGAACGCAAGATTTTTCGCTTGCATAAATTGAACTCACAGTATAATATACTCTATGTAGAACATGTGTCTAAAAAAATGAACTTATAGTATAAGGAGGTACAATAATGAGTCAATCGATAAATCAAATGGAAAAGCCGCCTTATGGCATAATTGCTATTTTGTTAATTGGCGCTTTTATCTCATTGTTGAATGAAACGTTATTAAATGTGGCGCTTCCGTCTATTATGAAAGACTTAGATGTGACAACGTCAACTGTCCAGTGGCTTTCTACTGGTTATATGTTAGTGAATGGTATTATGATTCCAACTACCGCTTTTTTAATTCAGCGCTATTCTGTCAGAGGCTTATTTTTAACGGCGATGACTTTATTTACAGCAGGAACAATACTTGCCGGTGCTTCGCCCGTATTTTCGGTCTTGTTAACCGCTCGTATTATCCAAGCATCAGGTGCAGCCATTATGATGCCGCTTTTAATGAACGTATTGCTCACAAGTTTTCCGTTAGAAAAACGCGGAGCTGCGATGGGGATTTTTGGTTTAGTTATGATTTTTGCTCCGGCAATTGGCCCTACCTTATCAGGGTGGCTAATTGAACACTATGAGTGGAGAATGCTGTTCCACCTTGTTACGCCAATCGCTGCAATTGTATTAATAGGGGCTTTCTTTCTATTAAAAGACAAAAAAGAAAAAGTGGAAATCAATTTGGATTTTTTATCTCTTTTGTTATCTACAATTGGATTTGGAGGACTTCTATACGGATTTAGCTCGGCAGGGGATAAAGGCTGGGATTCTGTGGAAGTGTACGGCACGATTATCGTAGGAGCTGTGGCTCTGATTTTATTTATTACGCGTCAGTTCAAGCTTAAAACACCTATGCTTGAATTCCGCATTTTTAAATATCCAATGTTTGCTTTATCATCAACGATTTCAATGGTGATCACAATGGCATTATTCTCAGCCATGCTGCTAATGCCAATTTATGTTCAAACGGTACGAGGCATTTCTCCGCTTCATTCAGGATTACTAATGCTTCCAGGTGCGCTGCTAATGGGCGTGATGTCACCGATTACCGGGAAATTATTTGATAAATTCGGAGCGCGTGCACTAGCTGTAACGGGTCTAACGATTACAGCCGTTACGACGTATTTCTTCAGTAACTTAGAGCTTGATACGACGTATACAACGCTCATTACGCTTTACACGCTTCGCATGTTCGGAATGTCTATGGTGATGATGCCGGTTATGACAAACGGATTAAATCAGCTGCCGCAGCGCTTTAATCCTCATGGTACTGCGATGAATAACACGCTTCAACAAGTATCGGGAGCTATTGGTTCGGCTCTTTTAGTAACGGTGATGTCAAACCGTACGGCTACGCATGCAAAAGAGCTCGCTCAAGATGCAATGAGCGGAGCGGGAGCAGCGAATGCAACCGCAGCCGGGGCAGCTCAAATGAAAGAACAGATTGGGATGCAGGCAATGGTACAAGGGATTAACGATGCGTTTGCCGTCTCAGTAGTACTAGTGGTGGTTGCCTTAATTCTTTCATTGTTTATGAAACGCGCCACGCCGGCAAGTGAAGATGAAGTGGTAAAGGAAAAAGCAGGACGCGAGCAGTTTGCTAAATGAAAAAGAAATCCCCGCTGAGACAGCGGGGATTTCTTTAGCTTGTATATCTAAAGCTTAAGCCCATTTTCTTTAATAATTTCCGGTAGCCGATGGACGTTTGATCAGCCATAATATGCGCTTCCATCTGCAGGTCTAAAGGCAAGTCTTCAGGCTTTTGGTTTTCAACCATTTCACGGTCTTCGTCAAAGACCCGAAGGTTAAAGTCATACACACCTTCAACGGGAGAATCTTTGTCAAAGTTTCGAGCGATTGGTGCGAATAAACGTGTTTCGCGGGCTGAAATAGGAGAGACTGCATTCATAATCCACAGCTCTGCGCCTTCTGGGAAGTATACTTTTAGCGTAGCTGTAAACGGCGGATAAACATCAAAGACGCGAAGCCATTTAAAATCAGGTGGATTTAAATGCTGCTGTTCTTTGGAATAATTGCTCACGGTGCTTGTATATTCTACATGAAGCCCATAATCTGTATCGCTTACTTTATATTTAGGCACAAAGGCGTTGTTTCGATCACCAAATGTGTCCGTGTGAACCCAGGCAAAATGAGCTACGTCTAAAAAGCCTTCCATTTGACGACCGGCCGAACCCATGATATCAAAGCTCGGACAAACAATCTGCTGAAAATCAGGATCCTCCCACGCATCGAAGTAAGGCAGGTTATCTTGTTCTCCTGTCAGGGAAGTCCACACTAATCCAAATCGTTCAATAACTGGATAGACGGCCATACACAAGCGGGGAGAAATGTTGGCATCAGGGTGAGCTGGAATCGACGTGCATGCGCCGTCCGTTGCATAGCGGAAGCCGTGGTAAGGACAGACAATTTCATCATCTTCCACCCAGCCCATGCTAAGCGGGGTGCCTCGGTGAACGCATAAATCACGAGCTGCTACTACTTTGTGTGTGGTACGGTATAGAACTAGATTTACATCTAGCAGTTTTACGGACGTTGGTTTCTCTGTTACATCACTGCAGCGTGCGACGGGGTACCAATACTTAGCGAGCGTCGTCCAATCTTCCAGGCTGAACGTGCAGTCTCTTGGGTAGGGAGTTGCCGTTTTTGATTTTGTCATGGTTGGTTGTTGTTCCATCTATTTTCTTCCCTTCTTTTGTAAGCTCTTTTACTAAGGGTAATATAAAAAAAGAAAATTCACACAATTTATGTAAGGAGTTCTAACATAAAATATGGAACTTTGTAGAAAGTGAGAATTTCAGAAGACGCAAATTAGAGAATATATCAATAAAAAAAATTAAAAAAGCGCTTCCTAAATGAATTTAAACGTGATATAATTTTCCAAGACGCTGGTGTAGCTCAGTAGGTAGAGCACTTGCATGGTAAGCAAGAGGTCGCAGGTTCGATCCCTGTCGCTAGCATACTAAAAAACCTTCTTTCTTGTTGAAAGAAGGTTTTTTTATTTGTGTCGGCTTTAAAATTATTCTCCAAATTATTCTTTCCTGCCTTGTGAAAACTTTAACAGTTTGATAGCCTTACTAGGAGGCTGTGAGAAAATATGTGTATCTTTTCCACTATGTCTTATGAATCATATTTAGAAATATTCTTAAAAGAATGTTTATTGCCTCTAAGTATTGGGTACACGAAACTAGGGCTTAAATTTCAACAGGGAGTGTGAACGATAATTTGATTACGTTTAAGAATGTGTCAAAGCAATATCCAGACGGTACGACCGCCGTGAAAAATATTAATCTAGAAATTAAAGAAGGAGAGTTTTTCGTTTTAATTGGTCCGAGTGGGTGTGGGAAAACAACCACCTTAAAAATGATTAACCGTCTCCATGATATTACCGAAGGAGAACTATACATAAAAGATAAGCTCGTATCGGACCACAACATACATGAGCTACGCTGGAACATTGGTTATGTCCTACAGCAGATTGCTCTTTTTCCTCATATGACCATTGCTGAAAATATAGCCATTGTACCCGAGATGAAGCATTGGAAGAAAAATAAAATCAAGACGCGCATTGATGAACTGCTTACCTTGGTAGGACTAGACCCAAAGCAGTATCGAAACCGAAAGCCGTCTGAGCTCTCAGGTGGCCAGCAGCAACGTGTAGGTGTAGCACGTGCCCTCGCAGCTGATCCCCCCGTTATTTTAATGGACGAACCCTTTAGTGCCCTCGATCCGTTAAGCCGCGAACAGCTTCAGCAAGATGTTATTAGCTTAAAAGAAAAAATCAAAAAAACATTTGTGTTTGTTACGCACGATATGAGCGAAGCCATGACGCTTGGAGATCGTATCTGCCTAATGAAAGATGGGGAAATTGTTCAAGTTGGAACCCCGGAGGAATTCATTCAAAAGCCTAAAAATGAATTTGTAAAAACATTTATTGGGAATCAAGGAAATACTTTATTTGAGACATTGGATATGTTTGTCAAAGAAAGTGAACAGCCAGACGTAGAACCTACTGAAGAGCTAGCTTCAACCGCTACTGTTCAGCAGGCAATGGACGCCCTTTACGACCATGAAGCAATAGCCGTGAAAAAAGGGAGCAAACGTATTGGCGTTGTAACGCGCAAAACTCTATTAGCGTTTCTTTCTGATAAAACGAAAGAAGGAGAAACGCTGTAATGAATGCACTAAGCACATTATTAGATCAACGAGGAGATGCACTGTTTCAAGCTCTTCTTGAACACATTCAAATTTCAGTACTGGCTCTTGTTATCGCCGTATTAATTTCAGTGCCGCTCGGACTGTACTTAACGAGGCATGACCGCATTGCTGAACCGATCATTGGTGTAACAGCCGTACTGCAAACCATTCCTTCACTCGCTTTATTAGGATTACTGATTCCTCTTGTCGGAATTGGAACCTTTCCCGCGGTTATTGCACTGTTTTTATATTCGCTTCTTCCTATTGTACGAAATACATATACCGGAATTAAAGAAGTGGACCCATCTTTAATTGAAGCATCCAAAGCCATGGGGATGAACTCATGGAGACGATTAATTAAAGTAGAACTTCCTCTAGCGCTTCCTGTCATTATGGCCGGAATTCGCACAGCGATGGTACTCATTATTGGTACAGCAACAATCGTGGCTCTTATCGGAGCGGGCGGACTCGGAAGCTTAATTTTGCTTGGTATTGACCGAAGCGATAATAGTTTGATTTTATTAGGAGCCATTCCAGCAGCATTATTAGCGCTTATTTTTGATGGAATTCTGCGAACGATTGAACACTCAGCTAAAAAAGGGTCCAAAAAACGCTCGTTTATTATGATCCTCGTATTAATACTCATTCTTGTTTCTCCGTTTGCAGCGATGAGCGCAACAAAACCAGACCTTGTTATCGGAGGGAAAATTGGTGCAGAACAAGATATTTTAATTAATATGTACAAAGAATTAATTGAAGATCAAACCGATATGAAAGTAAATCTTCGTTCGTCGCTTGGGAAAACGGTATTTGTATTTGAGGCTCTGCGTAACAAGGAAATTGATTTGTACCCTGAATATACGGGTACAGCCATTGTGACGCATCTAAAGGAACAGCCGGACAGCAAAGATGAAACAGAGGTGTACAAGCAGGCAAAAGAAGGATTTCAAAAGAAATTCGGCCTTGTCTATTTAGATCCAATGAAGTTTAATAATACGTACACATTGACCGTGACAAAAGAATTTGCCAAAGAAAACAATCTAACGACTGTTTCAGATTTGGCAAATGCAACAGATAAAGTAAAAGCAGGATTTACGCTTGAGTTTAAAGATCGTGAAGACGGCTATGTAGGCATTCAAAAAGAATATGGCCTTACCTTCCCGAATATTAAAACGATGGAGCCGAAGCTTCGCTATCGCGCTGTAGAAAAAGGCGATATTAACATGCTTGATGCTTACGCAACGGACCCTGAAATCAAACAGTTTGGTTTAAAAGTCTTAAAAGACGATCAGCAGTTCTTCCCTCCGTATCAAGGAGCGCCTGTGCTTCGTGAAGATACGCTAAAAGAGCACCCTGAACTGAAAAAAATCTTAAATCAACTGGGCGGTAAAATCAGTGATGACGAAATGCGTGAAATGAACTATCAAGTAAATGCGAAAGGAAAAACGGCTGAAGAAGTTGCTCATCAATTCTTAGTGAAAAAAGGATTAATTAAAGAGTAAAAACGAAGAAACAGAGCTAGGACAACAGTATGTTAGTTGAAAGAAGATCCGAATGATGAATCGTTCGGATCTTTTTAGTTTAGTTGTTTCTAGCAGTTGATTTCCCTGCAAGAAGGGATCTATACTCGATTATTTACTCCATTCGTCCGTCTTTAGATTGGCGTGATTTTGTTATGTCTCAATCTCTTTTTAATGCGAGAGAAGCATTAATGAAAACGAGGTCTTATGAACAAGCTAAAGGTACCGAATTTGTTTTCTGATGGAAGGAAGGCGCTTTTATGAATTCATTTTTTACGTGTCATCCTGTACAACATTCCTTTCAGCTTTTTTCAGTTGAACATCTTGTAACTTTAGCTATTATCGTGATCATAGGAGCATTTATTTTTTTGTGTCGAAAGCAGCTGCGAAAAAAGAGGTTTGTGTTTATTTTGCTTTCACTTATTCTAATTGCTTCAGAAACAGCCTACCAGGCTTGGGAAATCGGATGTCATCAGTGGTCTACTGAAACTTCCTTGCCTCTTCAGCTCAGTGATATAGTCGTGCTGCTGGCTGCTGTTATGCTGATAACCAAAAGCAGGTTTCTTTTTTATTTTGTGTACTTCGCCGGAATCAGCAGCTCTGTTCAAGCGATGATTACCCCAGACCTTGGCGGCTATGCGTATGCCCAGTTTCGCTATGTGCAGTTTTATGTATCGCATGGCGGTGTGGTACTTGCTTGCTGTATGCTAATTGCTGTCTGCAAATATGAGCCAACGTTTCGTTCTTTATGGGTAAGCGTAGTAGTTGTTAATCTGTACGGAGGTTTTATCTATGTCATGAATCGTTTACTCCATGCGAATTATTTATACATGATGAAAAAGCCAGAGCACGCTTCCTTGCTGGATGTTCTTGGACCTCATCCTTGGTATTTAGTATGGATTGAGGGAATTATGATTCTTAGCTTTCTTGTCCTTTATCTGCCGTTTTGGGTACATAAAAAAATTAAAGGTGATAAAAGCAAAGTCAATTTTGTTGAAGCAAAATGATAATACTGGTAGTTTATAAGTGTAAACTAACTCGGATTTCCTGAAGGAAAAGGAAAGAATGACTGAACGAGCTGTGAGAGGCAAGCGTAAAAAATAGAAAAGAAAAAAGCAAGCACAGACATCAGAAGGAGAGTATCAAAATGAAAACACTGGTTATTTTAGCGCACCCAAACTTAGCATCTTCTCGTATTAATAAAGCGTGGGCAGAGCGAGTGAAAAAAGAAGAGAATGTGTACGTTCATGATTTATACGCAAACTACCCCGATTTCAAAATTGATGTAGAAAAAGAGCAGGAGTTAGCTGTTCAATTCGATCGTATTGTTTTTCAATTTCCATTTTACTGGTACAGCTCACCAGCACTCTTAAAAGAGTGGCAAGATGTTGTCTTAACATACGGATGGGCTTATGGAAGCAAAGGTACTAAACTTCAGGGAAAAGAGTTTGTCGTAGCTACTTCGACAGGAGGCCCTGCGGAAGCTTATCAAGAAGGGGGATACAACCGCTACCCAATGAATCATCTGCTTCTTCCGTTTCAAGCTACGGCAAATTTAACAGGTATGAAGTTCCAAACGCCATTTCTATTTCAAGGAGCAGGCGGTGAGCTGAGCGACAAAGTCATTCAAGATAGTGCTGAAAGCTACGCTCAATTACTAAGGTAATAAAAAAAGCCGCGTTAACGCGGCTTTTAATTTACATTTGTTCGTGAAAAAGAAGTAAGCAACTTTTGAGGAGCGATATCTAATCCTTCAATTAGTAATCCTGTCATAGCCGTTAGACTCCCGACTTCAAATGATTCCCCCGCTCTCCAAAATGCGGATTCACCTTGTTTGATATAAATTTTCAGTCCGTTATCGCCAGCTACCCAGCCTTCCCCGTGAACGACTAGTAGAAGCTGTGGAATCGTAGCTTCTTGACGGGGGGTATAATCATTTTCTTGAAAAGATAAAAAGCTGATTTTGACATCTCCAGTATGAGAAAGCAAGGGGTTTACTTTATAGGTAGAATGAAGAAAGGAACGCTCTTCTTCAGATTGAAAACCATATAATTTCATACGTTCATCTCCTTGAATCAAAAATATAAAAAAGAAGTCCTTCTCTTTTCATATACGCCTGTAACAGCAAAAATAGAACTTCAAAGAAATAGCTGTTTCCTGGAAAATGACTTCATTTTTTGTCGAAGCTGAAAATTTTTTGAAGGATAGGGAGGAAAAACAGAAGTTTTTTTGAATAGTATAAAAAAAGGTGTCCGCTAATGGACACCTTTTCCTAATTTAAAAATGACTGTAACGCTTGTTTGTTTTCTTCAAGGTCGATGCTTAAAACAGCACCAATACCGGATACTCGTTCATTTGAATAGGAACCTTCGACCGGTAAACGAAGAGATTTTAAATCTGGCTGATTCCCAACTAAGAAATCTTTTCCTATCACGATAAATGTTTTTGGCGGAATATTTGTATCCACATATGGATCAATGACGCCCCATAGCTTAGGAGCTTTCGCCAGCGTCTTTACTTGAAGAGCTTCATCCATTAATTTACCTATTACTTCTTGTTGACGCTTCACGCGCCCGAAATCACTTTGGCTATCATGTCGGAATCGCACGTATCCTAGTAATTTATCTCCGTGAAGAGTTTGTTTTCCAGGTTTTAGCGTCATGCCAATTCCTGATGACATTTCGTGCGGCACGGTAACCGTAATTCCCTCAGGGGCAATCGTATCGGCAACTTTAGAAAAACCTTTAAAATCAACAACGGCATAATAGTTTACATCTACGCCGAAATTTTCTTTAATTGTCTTACGCATTAATTCAGGCCCGCCAAATGCATAGGCTGAATTTAATTTGTTTTTGCCATGTCCAGGAATATCCACATATGAATCACGCATCAAAGAAATAATTTTAGGCTGATTGCTGTCTTTGTCATAATGAGCAATCATGATTGTATCGGCACGCGAATGTTCTTCACCTCGAGAGTCAATTCCAAGAAGCAGTACATTCATGCTATCTAAATTGGCACTTGCACCATTAAAATCAAATTGTCCATCTTTCCCAAAAGCTCCGTCTGCTTCTGCTAACCCTTGTTGGTATTGATAATACACATACGCACCAGCGGCGATTACAAGAATGAGAAAGAAAAGAAGTAGCTTTCTAAAGCGTTTCTTTTTTCTTTGCTTTTTTCTTTTATGTTGTTTACGTTCTGTACGTTCTTCCAAATGTCTCACCATCGCATTCAAAAATATTAATACTTTTTTGTTTGAAACCAATTATGCAAAAAATTATAAAACGACATAATAAAATTACCACTAAGGAATTAGATTAGCAAGTACGTTCACTAGTAAATCTGCGAAGACAGCTAAAATGAGAGAAGTGTACAAATAGAAGAAAGAGGAAATAAAGGTTATTTTTTTCGAGGATATTTGTTATAATCTATCATAGTTAGGGAAAAAGTTCTGCCTTTTAAGAATGGAATAAGAGGAAAGTCTCTGTTTGTGGAGAATCAAATATAGGTCTAAATGTAGAAAAAAGGAGTGAAGCGAATGAGTATATATGTGTCATCTTCGAACCTTGTGCTGATTCCAGAAGCGGCGTTAAGTCATTGGAAACCTTATGGCGCGGGGGAATTGACCGGAGCTATTATTTCAGGTAAAGATAGTGCTGAAATAATTAAAGAGCTTAATCAATCGTCTATTCTGCCTTTTACAAGTTTTTTCTATCGAAAGCATTTTGTTATTCTGTTTGATAAAGAACAAGTAAAAAATCATTTTGAACAGCTGCTTTTATTATATAAATCTCAGGGTTATATTTTTTATTCTTCTACTTTATACGATGATCACTGGTCCCAGGTCCTTGAAGGAACGAAGCAGCTGCTAACGGTAAATGGACAAGTGGTGCCGGTGCTCGAGCTTGAACAAAACGGTGAATTTGATGTTGTGCGTGATGAATGCGGTCTGCACATTGTGATAGATGAGGACGAAGACGAAGAGAAGCAGCTAGAAAAAAAAGTTCATGAGCTTCCGCTTGAAGAAGGTACCTATTTTATTGGCGATCCGGGATTTGTTGAAAACCGGGACATGCTGGTAAAAGAATATTTTTCTAAAGGTACGTACGAATTTATTTATAGATACGGAGAAAATGGCTGGCTGATGAAAGTAAGTATTCAGCGAAAAGCGATTAAAGAGCAGCTTACTACTCTTCACGCGGCTTTGTCTTAACCTCTATTCATTGTACAATATTGCTAAATAACTATGTTATAATAGTAATATTGCACAATGAAAGGGGTTTTTTTAATGGAAGCACGTTTAGAAAAAGTTGTATCGTGGCTGGAAGAAAAGAATGTAGAAACGGCCTTTATTTCGTCAACCGAAAACGTATTTTATTTAACTGGATTTCATACGGATCCGCATGAGCGTTTACTGGGCTTATTTGTGTTTAACGAAGCAGAGCCGATGCTTATTTGTCCATCAATGGAAGTGGGACAAGCAAAAGAAGCCGGCTGGAAGTTTGATGTGATTGGATATGAAGATCATCAAAATCCTTGGGAACTGATTAAAGAAGCTTTACATAAACGAAACGTAATAGATGTGAAAAAGGTTGCTGTAGAGAAAGAGCAGCTGCTGTATGCGAGAGCCGAAGAACTGCTTAGCCTATATCCAAACGCTGAGCTAGTCGGAGCAGAAGAGAAATTAAATCAGCTGCGTTTAATTAAAGATGAGCGTGAAGTTGAGATTTTGCAAAAGGCAGCTGATTTAGCTGATTTTGGTGTAGAAGTAGGCGTAGCGGCTTTAAAAGAAGGCGTTACGGAAATGGATGTTCTGGCTAAAATTGAATACGAGTTAAAGCGAAAAGGAATTCGTGAGATGTCGTTTTCAACGATGGTTTTATTTGGTGAAAAAACGGGAGAAGCGCACGGGAACCCAGGTCTTCGCACGTTAAAGCCAGGAGATATGGTTCTGTTCGATTTAGGTGTAGTGCTAGACGGATACTGTTCAGATATTACGCGTACAGTCGCTTACAAGTCTATTAATGATAAGCAAAAAGAAATTTATGAAACGGTACAGCGCGCTGAGCAGGCAGCTCTTGAAGCTTCCAAGCCCGGCACTCGCATTGGCGACTTGGACATGGTAGCACGCAATATTATTACAGAAGCAGGGTATGGAGAGTATTTCTTGCATCGTCTTGGTCATGGTCTTGGTATTAGCGTGCATGAGTTTCCTTCAATGAGCCGCAACAATGATGATGTGCTTCAAGAAGGCATGGTATATACAATTGAACCGGGTATCTATATTCCAGGACTTGGAGGCGTGCGTATCGAAGATGATGTAATCATTACAAAAGATGGATACGAAACGTTAACGAAGTACCCAAAAGAATTACAAATTATTTCATAATAATGTCATAAAAAATAGAGGCTGCCATGGTGCAGGCTCTATTTTTATGGGAAAAGAAAAAATTGGCCAAGGTTTCTTGTTTGCTTCTTGATACAATTTCATAGTATGTTACGAAACGATAACATTTCTATCACATTTTCTAAAAACTATATCGTAAGCGAGTGCAGTAGTATATGCTGTACAGTAGGGAGCTTTTTAAGGTCGCAAGCAAGGAGGTTTTTTATGAGTAATTTTACAAAAGATGAAGAATTAATTATACATAAAGCAATAGATGTATTTGGTCAAAAGGATCGAATTGAAGATTATTCAGATGAAAGAAAAAAGCATGGTATTCACGTTGTGGCGTGTGAAAATCATCCGCGTCAAGACGTAACCGCGTATGCAACGCTCGGTGGTCATCAATGTCCGACAGGCTATACAGTTGGGGGGATCCCGCTTCGAATTGAAATCGTTGGGGCTTGTCATGAGGAATTCGGTATTTATTCTGCTATTTTAGCAAACTGTATTTTCCATATGATGAAATCTCATGTGTCCATCTTCCCAGGAGCTATTTATAAAGACGTTATTGCAGTCCTTGATGACAGCTTTCACATGCAGCATATTTTGCTGATTCCGCCGTTTTTATGGGATAATTTTTCAACGATTGAACTATCTGATAAAAAAGTAACGTTCCTGCAGGCCGTTCCGATTTCAGAAAATGAACGTGCTTTTGCACTTGAGTACGGAGTAGATTCGTTGCTAAGCCGCTTTGATGCTGAGCAGGTGAATGTTTTCAATTTAGAAAGAAGATCTGTTGTATAAACAAAAAGAGCGCCGATTAAGACGCTCTTTTTTGTTATTAATTAGTAGGTCAATTCTTTTTGCGGTATAGCTTTTTTATGACTTGTTTGGTAGCTGTGAAGTACCATGCCTGCTATGATAACTCCCATTCCAACCCAAGAAAGAATCGATGGCAAAGGACTTGATAGAAGGAAGACCTCTCCTAGCAGGGCAAATAAAACTTCCATCGATTGTGTAGCTTCAACTGCACCTAGCTTTTGAGAATCTTTTTTAACAAGGTCGGTTGCTGCAAAAAATAGAACTGTTGCACATACTCCTGAAAGTAAAGCAACTAAACTGCTTTGATAAATCTGAGTTGTTTTTGGTAGTCCATCGGTCACGCAGGCATAGAAAGAAAGAATAATCCAAAACGGCAGGCTTGAAAGCGTCATTCCAAGCACGCGCTGAAACGTATTAAGTGACGACACTTCCATCATTTTACGGTTGCCAAGCGGGTACGCAAAAGAGGCAATTAAAATGGGAATGGTACAAAGCAAGGCAGTAGCGGCTGACAGTTCAGTCGCATGCTCAAGCTGCATGAGTACAACTCCTATTAAAATAATAAACGAAAAACCTAGCTGCTTGAAGGGAATGCCTCCTCGCTTCTTTCCTTCCTTGTAAAACAAAGGAGCTAGGAGAGACCCTGATAAAATTGTGATTTGCCAAGTTCCTGCAATAAGCCAGCCGGGACCGTAGGCTGAAGCAAAACAAAGAGGAGCGTAAAATAACCCAAATCCAACCGTGCTCCAAAGCAGCCATTTTTGAGGCTGGGCTTTGATTTCTGCCACCACAGGTTTAATACCACCCCAAAAATAAACGAGCACAAGTAAAAGAGGTACCATAAAAAAATAGCGCAGCGACGCGCTCCACGCCCAGCTGCCTCCGGATAAATCCATCGCTCTATTTAAAACGAATGTAAAAGCAAAAAAGAATGAGGCAGCAATGCCTAATAAAAGAGGCTTCACTTGAATTCCTCCTCACTTGTCAGCGCTTCACCTAACGTCAGCCAGTTCGTTTCGACAAGCTGCGATGTCAGGGCGGAATCTTTTTGACCGCAAGCGTTTATGATTTCTTTGTGCTGATCAACAGAAGCTAGGCTAGCAAGAGACGAAAAGCGAGCGATTTCCAGACGCTGAATTTTGGCGCTTGTTTGTTTTACAACACGTTCTAGCTCTATATTGTTCGCCCGTTTTAAAAAGACGGAATGAAATGCTTCATCTGCTTCGATCGCTTTAAGGACATTTCTTGTTTTGATTGCATGTTCTAGAGATTGATTGTGTTTGATTAGTTCGCCCATATCTTCTTCTTGTAACGAAGTACAAGCCAGCTTAGCAGCAAGTGCATGAAGAGCTGCGACGACAATAAAAGATTGTTTTGCCTCCTCAAGGTTTAATGGAGCCACTTTTGTAGAAGAGCCAGGTGTCGTTTGGACAAGGCCTTCATCTTCAAGCCTTTTTAATGCTTCTCGAACAGGAGTGCGGCTAACTCCAAACTGCTCAGCCAGTTCTTTATCCTGAAGCTTTTGTTCGGGCTGAAATTCAAGCATGACAATATTGTGTTTAAGTGTTTGATAGACTTCTTCCCTTAAAGAAAGTCGTTTGAGAGGTTGAATGTTATTTTTCATAAAACCAATATATCGCATATTACATTAAATAACAATGTGAAAACTAAAAAAACTTCGTCTAAAAAGCAGACAGCTGCTTTTTAGATGAAGAGCTTAATTACTGCTGCGCAAAGATTTAGATAAAATGCTCGCAATCGCTTTGCTGTGCTCAACCTGCGTTTTTTTGGATTCTTTTCGTTCAAGAGCTACTTTTTGAAGGCTTTTTTCTTCTTCAGTTTGAGCAATAACTTGAGGAACGGAGGCAGGTTTCCCGTTTTCTAATGCAACAAAGGTGAGAAAAGAAGTAGCTGCGATACGCTTAATGCCCGTTAATAAATTTTCGGCAATCACTTTAACAAAAATAATCATGGAGCTTTTTCCTGTAACAACAACGAATGCTTCATATGAAATAAAATCTTCTTCGGTGACGGGTTCGATAAAATCAACGTGATCAATGGAAGCCGTAACACACGTCTTTCGGGAATGTTTAGCTGCTGAAAGAGAAGCCGTCATGTCCATGTCAGCGACAATTTTTCCTCCAAAAAGGGTGTGGTGATTGTTTAGGTCATTTGGAAAAATGTGCTGTGATTTGACTACTCGTGAGACGCTGCAAAGTACTGCTTTTTCACTCATTGAAAACACTCCTTCAAACTGTTTATATGGTTTAATGTATGTTGACTACTTGTTCTTATGTATACAAGTTATAGAAAGCCCTTTCGTAAAAAGCTCTTCAAAAGCTTCTATATGGTAAAATAGAACAAATATGAAAGAGAGGATGAGAGCATGAACTTAACTCAATTTTCTAGAAGAAAATATACAGATTCCCCTACACCTTTAGAAAAGCTATCGGTTTTATCTCAGCAGTTAAATGGACCTTCAATTTATATGAAGCGAGATGATATGCTTGGACTGACAGGTGGCGGAAATAAGACGCGCAAGCTTGAATATTTAGTAGCTGATGCAAAGGCGCAAGGAGCAGACGTGCTTGTAACGTGCGGTGCGATACAATCCAATCACTGTCGTTTGACGCTCGCTGCGGCTGTAAAAGAACAAATGAAATGCGTGCTCGTATTAGAAGAAGGGGAAAATAAAGCAAGTGATCAGCCGACAGGGAACTATTTTCTTTATCATTTATTAGGCGCTCATGACATGCGGTTTGTCGCTGAAGGTTCTGATTTGACAGCCGAAATGAAAACAGTAGAGCGAGAGCTAATTGAAAAAGGTCATAAACCGTATTTAATTCCAGTAGGAGGTTCGAATATTATCGGTGCAACCGGATACGCTGCCTGTGCACAAGAGCTGCTTATGCAAAGCTATGAGCAGCAAATAAAGCTTAGCCACGTGGTTTGCACAAGCGGCAGCGGAGGCATGCACGCAGGATTAGTGGCAGGCTTTCAAGGTCTTCAAAGTGACGTATCCGTTATTGGAATGAATGTTAGTCGTGCTAAAGAAGAACAAGAAGTAAAAGTTGCTAAGCTGACGAGTGAACTTTATGATCATTTACATAGTAAAACGCTTTTTAAAGAAGAAGAGATTGTGTGTATGGATGAATACGTAGGTCCAGGGTATGCTGTTCCGACAGAAGAGATGGTGGAAGCAGTCAAACTTGTGGCCAGTACGGAAGGGATTTTATTGGATCCTGTGTATACGGGAAAAGCGATGGCTGGTCTGATTGATTTAATTCGAAAAGGTTACTTTAATAAGGATGAAAATGTGGTGTTCGTCCACTCAGGCGGTTCACCGGCTCTTTATGCCTATACATCAATTTTTTCATAAAAAAGCAAGGGATTCGGCTCCCTTGCTTTTTTAGTTTATATAGGGATAGTAAGTGAAAACGTTACTCCGGTGTCTGTATTTTCAGCCGTAATTGCTCCGTCGTGCATTGTAACAATACGCTTTACGATACTTAAGCCGATACCGAATTCACCGTTTGCGCCTTTTTTAAACGGTTCAAACAAGTGTTGAAGCACGCTTTGATCAATCGGCGGACCATCGTTGCTGATTGTACATTGAACGTTCGTTTGGTGTTTAGCAAGTGAAAGTGAAACCTTCGTCTCGGCATAGCGCAGCTGGTTGTCGAGTACATTTTCAAGAACTTTTGTCCACAGCTCTTTGTCTCCTTTAATCGTTGCGTTTGCGTCGTCAAATTCCCACTGTATTTCAGGGCGCCTCCACCGCAAGCGATCCACTACTTCATGAAGTAGTGCAGTAAAATCAAAGTCATCTTGTGCAAGCTGATGAGTGGACATATAGTCAAGCTTGGTTAAGTAAAGCAAATCGCGGATTTTTTTCTCGAGATTTTTGGATTCATCTTCAATAACTTTTACCGTTTGCGATAAATCACCTTTTGGATAAATGCCGTCTTGAATCGACTGAGCGTAGCTTTGAATCACCATAACCGGTGTTTTTAAATCATGTGAAATATTTTGAAGCAGCGTTTGCTGTGCTTCATCTTTAGATACGAGCCTTTTGCGCATTTGCTCGATGGACGCGCCTAGCTTGCCAATTTCATCTGAACGGTTCACTGTAACGGGCTCATGCCAATTTTGTTCGGCAATTTTTTTCACATCTTTTTCAAGCGATACAAGCGGCTTGCTTAAATATCTTGATAGCCAAATAGATGGAAGCCAGCTGAATAGAAATACAATTGAAATTACAAGAAGCAGCTGTTTAAACAGAGTAGAAGTGAGCGCGTTGCGATACGTATCCCACGAAAATGAAAGTAAAAAAGCAGGCTGTCCGTTTACACTTACTTTTCGTATTACATAAAAAAGCGTCCGGTTGCCAAGATCTTTTTCATAGCGAGCGACGATTTTTCGCTGATTGATTGCATCTTCCTGTGCTTTTCTCAAAAAGTCTTGAGGCAACACCCGTGATGAAAAATAAGAGATATCCGCATGTTCAGGCAATAAAATATGATCCACGGTTCGATTGCCAAGTGTTGGTTCACTGTCTTCATTGCTAAAGTAGTATTCACCTGAGCGGCTTGGCAGGCCGTATTCTTTTAAAATATGCTGTTCATTTTCAATAGTGGTATAAATTTCATTCGTGAAAAACTGCCTGAGCGTCGTTGGGAATAAAATAGCGAGCAAAATTGAAATAAGCAGTAAAATACCGGAGATGACGAGCCAAATTTGAAATGCAAGCGACTTGTTTTTCATGCTTTCATCATCCGGTATCCATATCCGTAAATCGTTTCAATTCGTGCTTGCGGCATTTTTTTACGCACGCGCCTTACTAAATCATCCACCACTCGGTCTGTGCCAAAATAATCTTCTCCCCAAATGAGATTCAGCAGCTGCTCCCGTGAAAAAGCCTGTCCAAGGTCTTTTGAGATAGTGACAAGAAAATCAAATTCTTTAGACGTTAAATCAATTGGCTTTCCATCTTCACTGACTGTACGGGTATGTAAATCGATCTCATAAGGAGTCAGCGTAATGGTATCGGTTTTCTTTTGATTGGAACCATATACGCGGTTTAGCAGTTTGTTTGCTCGAATAACTAGTTCACGAGGCAAAAAAGGCTTTGATAAATAGTCGTCGCTGCCCATTTCAAGCCCAAGAACCCGGTCAATATCGGCATCGCGGGCTGAGATAAAAATAACAGGCACTTGCGGCGTTTGCTGCTTGATTTCGCGAATGAGCTGATACCCGTCAATGTCAGGCAGCATAATATCTAAAATCCACAGATGCGGAGGAGTTGCAATCATTTCTTTGGCTTCCGTGCCGTTAAAAAATGAGCGAACGTCCCAGCCTTCTTTTTGAAGGTAAAGGGTTAAAACTTCGTTTAAATTTTGTTCATCCTCTACTAAATATAGTGTAAAGCTCAAATTTGACACCTTCCTCTGAATATATGAAAATTAAGGTAAATAAAGCATATTGCGCCATCTATGCGCGTGTCTTTAAAGGTCTATGTACCCGCTATTATACTACGTGTTTGCTGTTATAAAGAAATTTTTCACAATTTCACACATTGTTTTGATACTTATCCCAAACTTTTATTTTATAGTATAGATAACATAAAATTTGCTACGTTAAAAGGAGTGTTTTTCATGGATCCACGTGATTATGAAAGAGAGCAAGAACGAAAAGAAGAATACGAAAATCGCCAGCAGCGCTACGATCAGTATCAGCCTGCGTCATCATCACAGCCTCCAAGAAGACGCTTATTTCCAGTGATTGCATCTTCTATCGCCGGAGCAGTACTTGGAGGAGGAATTGTGTTATACGGTGCTCCCCAGCTGGGGTTAATGGATTCAGCTGATACGCAAACAGGGAATCAAACAACGCAGACTCAAACGGCAACAACAACGAGCACAACGCCTCGAACAGTAAGCACAACCGTCAATCAGTCAGATCTTGTTTCAGTTGTAAATAAAGTATCAGCTGCTGTTGTAGGCGTGAACAATATTCAGCAGCAAACAAATCCATTTTCTGGAGATACCCAAACGCAAGAAGCAGGAACGGGTTCCGGTGTTATTTTCAAAAAAGAAAATGGAAAAGCATACGTTGTGACCAATAACCACGTTATTGACGGCGCAAGCGAAGTAGAAGTGTCACTTTCAAATGGACAAAAAGAAAAAGCTAAAATTGTCGGAGCTGACGCGCTAACGGATTTAGCGGTGCTTGAGATGTCTGACAAAAATGTTGAACAAGTGGCGAAGTTCGGGAAATCATCGGATTTAGTAGCGGGTGAAACGGTGCTTGCAATCGGAAATCCTCTTGGTGAACAATTTTCTCGTACGGTCACACAAGGTATTGTGAGCGCAGCAAAACGCTCTGTCCCTATTTCAGAAAATTGGAACGTAGATGCAATTCAAACGGATGCGGCGATTAATCCAGGAAACAGCGGCGGTGCACTTATCAATTCTTCCGGTGAAGTAGTCGGCATCAACAGTATGAAAATTTCAGAAGACAATGTAGAAGGCATCGGCTTTGCTCTTCCAAGTGATGAAGTGCAGCCGACGATTGAACAGCTGATGAAAAACGGAAAAATAACGCGTCCATATATGGGGGTAGGTCTTCAAGATGTAGGTCAGCTTTCAGCTGCAACAAAACAAAACCAGCTAGGCCTAACAAGCGATACGTCTGAAGGAGTTGTCGTAACGACGGTTGAACCATTCTCTTCTGCTTCTGATGCAGGTTTACAATCAAAAGACGTGATTGTTGCCATCGATGGAAATGAAGTCAAAACATCCAGTGATTTACGTCAATATCTATACACAAAACGCAAAGTAGGAGACACGGTAAAATTAGACGTGTATCGAAATGGAAAAAAACAAACTATTTCTCTGAAGCTTTCAGAGCAGCAGGATAACAATGGATGAGTTCAACACCGTTAAAGCTGCTGCTAGCAGTATTAACAGCGTTCGTATTTTTAACCGGCTGCGGAGGGAAGCATTCAAACACGATGTTTCCTTCTGTAGAAATTAGTCAGCTATCTTCTACCAAAGAACTGGCAGCGTATGAGGGAGGCAAGGTGACAGGAGCTGAATTCAACCGTTTTTTAGCCGTTGAAGGGTTCTTAAATCCAGATGCTCCGCTAAATGATACAAGCTACCGCAAAGAGTTATTGCGGCAGCTTGTTATGCAAAAAATCTTAATTTCGCATCTAAAGACAAGCGATAAAGTACAAAAACAAGTCGAGGATATGTGGAAGCAAATTAAACGCTCATATGACGAGGATACAAGAAAACAAGGTTATGAAGTGTTAAATATTCGTTCCAGTGATGTAACCAACCAGCTAACGAATCAATTTAAATTAGAAGAATATTTCCGTAAACAAATTACGTCTGATGAACTAACCGCTTATTATAAACGTATTGAAAACGATCTGACGCGCGTATCTTTTACGCAGCTGGCTTTTTCCACTTTACATGGTGCCGCTGCCGCTGCGGCTGAACTGCAAAAGGGAACATCGCTTCAGGACGTTCAAAAAAAATATGCTGAATTCCAGACAGTGAGCAAAATAGAGAATGCTGATAATCTAAAGCTTTCAAGTCTATCTCCTTCTTTTATAGATGTGTTAAAAAAACAGCACATCGGAGAGAGTAGTGAGCCCATTAAAATGGGTAAAGTCTATTATATTTTTATTTTAAAACAAAAAGATAAAAAAACGGAATCAGAAGTCAAAGAAGAAATGATGAAAGAACTTGTTTTGAATCATATCAACCGGTATATCCAGGATGAACTGCCAAGGTTTCACGTGACGTTCAGCCTTAGGTAGTTCCCTTTTATATAGATTGATTGTTTTCAAAAAACAAGCAGGTAAAAGAGCTTTCTATTAATAGAGAGCTCTTTTACATTTTTAAGTAGACAGAAATGTCGGCACCTGATAAAATGAAGTTGTAAAACTTTCATTATTCGGAAAATTTATACCCTCCAGCTTTGGAGGGTTATTTTTTATGCTGTTGGACGAATAAAAGAGGCTGGGACAAAAGTAGTGTAATGGAAAGAAGATCCGAACGATGATTCGTTCGGATTTTTTCGTTACGTTTCAATCACTTTTCATCTTTTAAATGACTCAATAATGCAGGAGCCATCTCTACGTGAGAAAGGGCGATGTGTGAAATCGTTTTGGCATAAGGTGTAATTTCGTTAATAAATTGTTCGAGTATGTGCAGGTGAGGAAGCTGAAGCTTTGTAATAAAGCAGGCTTGCCCGGCGATGCGTTCACAGAATAAAGCGTAGGGATACTGAGAAATAAATCGTTTAAAACGCTCGTGCTCGCCGTTTTTCATCGTTACTTCAATAAAACACGACACGGGCAAATGCAGCTTTTCATAATCAATATCAATCGTATACCCTTTTATAACACCAAAGCTCTCTAGCTGGCGTACTCGCTCTGCCACCGAAGGAGGAGACAAATTAATTTGTTTTCCTAGCTCTCGTAAGGAAAGGCGGCTGTTTTGCTGCAGCGCCTGCAAAATCGATAAATCAATTTCATCAATTTTCAATTGAAAACCTTCTTTCTCATTAACGTTTCATTTGATTAGTAATAGTCGATAAGATGTTTTATATGTAATCTGAAATTTCCATTTTTCTTACTATAATAATTAAAAAGGAGTGAGTAAAAAATGGCAAGAGTTTTGTTAGCAAACGAAGAGGGAACAAATTTTGAAAAAGCATTGAATTTAATTCCGAATGTAAAAAGATTGTATGATGAGCTTTACGACACGCTTTGGAACAGCGATATAGTAGAGAGAGAGACTAAGGAAAAAATCAGGCTTTATCTAGCAGGTGTTAACGGCTGTGAGACATGTATGAGCATGTCATATGTAGGGGATGAGACGCTTAATCAAAAAGTGTTAAGAGAAAAAGAGCTGGAACAAAAAGATCGACTGCTGTTTCGATTTATTGATGTGTACCGAGTGCGTCCAAGGGAGTTGACCGATGCTGACATGGATCAATTAAAAAAATTTTACAGTGATACGCAGCTGTTAGAGCTTTTGGCTGTTATTAATTTATTTGATCAATTTCACAAAATGATTGTCAGTTTAGATTTATATGATTTTTGCAGCTTGCAGCGCAAGTGAGGCCTTCGCTAAAAATATCTTGACAGACAAAATCCACAGGAGTAAGATAGCTTTCGTGAAGTGAAACGTATCATGAATCGAATCGATTATTCTAAAAAATAGATCAAAGACATTTGAATAAAAATCGCTTAATCCATTACGGAGCGGAGGACCCATTATTTACGCACATATTGTGCTCCGGGGTGAATCCTTAAAAAGGTAGGGTTACTCTTAAAACCCGAACCCGACAGCTAACTTCGCAAGCGTTTTGAGGGGGAAGAGTGTGAAAAAACACAGGAGCCTTCCTGTGTTTTTTTGCGCTTTTTTAAGAAAAAGATGTAATTTTTTAGAAAAAGTATAAGCTAAGAGAATACACAGCAGTTGAAGAAAGGAATAAATACATTATGAAAAAACAGTTTGCTGTATTGGGATTAGGTCGTTTTGGAGGAAGTTTGGTTGAAGAGTTTGCTAATCTGGATGTGGATGTGCTCGCTATTGACCGCAATCAGGAGGTAGTAAATAAATTTAGCAACTCAGCTACATATGTTGTGCAAGCAAACGCGATTGATGAAGCTAGCTTAAAGGGGCTAGGTATCCGCAATGTTGATCATGCTCTTATTTCGTTTGGGGATGATATCGAAGCAAGCGTACTCGCAACGATGCTTTTAAAAGATATGGGCGTTAAGCAAGTATGGGTAAAAGCAGTGAATATGTATCATCAAAAGGTGCTGGAAAAAATAGGAGCGGACAAAGTCATTCATCCTGAGCGCGATATTGCTAAGCGTATTGCTCATCACGTGGTGTCAGAAAAAATCATTGATTACATTGAATTGTCAAAGGATTATAGTATTGTCGAAATTGTTGCCTCTAAAAAACTTCATAATAAAACGCTGTTTGATTTAAACATTCGTGCCAAGTACGGCTGCAACATTATCGGCTTTCAGCGAAAAGACGGGGAAATGGTGATTTCGCCTACCGCGCATGAAATAATTGAACAAGGAGATATGCTGATTGTTATCGGACATAATCGTGATTTGAACCGTTTTGAAGAAGAAGGAGTTTAACTTATGAAAAAACAAATCATTAAACTCACTCCTCCGCAGCTGCTTGTCTCCATTTTTGGCGGAGGAATTATTATAGGCGCTCTTCTATTGATGCTGCCTTTTTCTACTACTGAGCCAATCCGGTGGGTAGACGCCCTTTTTACGTCTACTTCCGCTATGACAGTGACCGGCTTAGCCGTCGTAGATACAGGTACGCGTTTTACCGTCATCGGTCAAACGATTATTATGCTGTTAATTCAAATAGGCGGTCTTGGCATTATGTCATTTGCCGTGTTGATTTTTATGATGCTAGGTAAAAAAATTGGATTTAAAGAGCGTATGCTCGTTCAGCAGGCATTAAATCAAACGAGCATCGGCGGAGTTGTCCTGCTAGTTAAAAGACTGTTTATCTTTTCATTTTTAATTGAGTTTGTTGCACTTATCTTTCTAGCGATACGCTGGGTTCCGGAATTCGGATGGTCTAAGGGGCTGTTCTTTAGCTTGTTTCATTCAATTTCAGCTTTTAATAACGCAGGGTTTGGACTATTATCTGACAGCCTGGTTCAGTATGTAGGAGATCCCATTATTAACATAACGATTTCTTTTTTGTTCATTATCGGTGGATTAGGGTTTACCGTCCTTGCAGATATGTGGGTAAAAAAATCCTATAAAAAGCTAACGCTACATTCGAAAATTATGATCATCAGCACGTTTGCTATTAACGTGGTTGCCATGCTTTTTATTTTTTTCTTGGAGTACAGCAATCCACATACGCTCGGAAGTTTGTCATTAGGAGACAAAGTGTGGGCATCTTATTTTCAAGCTGTAACGACACGTACAGCAGGTTTTAATAGTATCGATATAGGAAGTTTGCATGATTCCACTATATTCTTAATGGTTATGTTAATGTTTATTGGTGCAGGAAGTGCGTCAACAGGAGGCGGTATTAAACTAACAACGTTTGTGGTGATTATTTTTTCTGTATGGGCATTTTTACGAAGCCGGGAAGATATTGTGCTATTAAAGAGACGACTTCTTCCTCTTCACGTGTTTAAGGCACTAGCCATCACGATGATTTCAATTATGTTTGTATTTGGGGCCATTTTCCTGTTAAATATTTCGGAAAACCTGCCGTTTGTAAAAATTATGTTTGAAGTTGTTTCTGCATTTGGAACAGTAGGTTTATCGATGGGAGCAACTCCTGAACTTTCGTACTTTGGACGCGTGATTATTATCTTTATCATGTTTTTAGGAAAAGTGGGGCCATTAACGCTTGCGTTTTCATTATCTAAGCAAAAGCGTGAAGCCGTTCGTTATCCAAATGAAGATATAATGCTGGGGTAGAAAAATCGCCTTCGATGAGGCGATTTTTTTATATTATTTATACGTTCAAGACATATAAGAGGTTACACACAAAACAGTTGCGATGAATAAAAAGAAGGCAAAGACAAGAACAATGGGCAATTTAGAATGTCGGCGCATTAAAGGCCCCCCTTTTTTATAGTAAAAAAATCTCTTACTATATATAACGAAAGAAACAAAAATATGATTCACTTTTTTGACGAAATTTGAAGGTTTTTCCCGTTAAAAAAATCCGCACCCCTGTCCTAAACATTTTGCCAAGCTGTTGCATACACTAAAAGCAGATAACAGGAAGTGAGGGATGGTACGTGGGAAAACAAAATTTTGCGTTAATCGTTGTGTTATTTGTTTTACTTGTTATTGTAGGTGCGTCTAGCTTTCGCTTTTAAACGTTAACTTTATTTACGCATAGCTCCCGTCAAAAAGGGCATACTAGGCGGAAGTAAAAACCAAAAATTTCTTCAATATTGCCGAACAATGAGTCCCTCTACTCATTCATCTAATCGGTATGTAGCCATGCGAAAGCATGGTTTTTTTGACATAAGAGGATGAATGATGTTCATCCCCTCTAGAAATTAGTAGTAGCAAGAACATCCTACGATTACTAATAGAATAAATAAAACAACGATAAATGAAAAACCAAAACCGCCTTTTGCGCCCATATGTGTAACCTCCTTTAGTAAAAGTCTCTATATCCTATGTACTAATTGGGTTAAGTGATTGAGAAATCTGCCTATTTTTTAACGGTAACGATCTTTTGAGAAGAATGAAGAACACTTACTTTTTTCATTTGTGCAGAAATCCTTTATGATAAAGAGGAAAAGGAGGGCAAAGTGGTGGGAATACATGTAGAATACGTCATGAATCAGCTAGAAGAGGGAAAGTGGAAAGAGATCAAACGCGAAATTCAACAAGAAATGAAGAAAAAACCTCAAGCATCTGATTTGTACTGTTACTTAGCGGTTTGTTTAGCAAAGCAAATCGAAGAATCAATTATTTTTGAAAAAATGGTATTAAATTTAGAAATGGACCGAGCTCTTCATCAGGCATTAACATTAAATCCATCTTCAAGCTTGGCGCACTTCGTTCGAGGAATAAAATACCGGGAAACTCCGCTTATGTTTGGAGGGGATTACGAAAAATCGCTGTCTTATTTGCAGCGGGCGCGAGATCTTGGTTTTGAAGGGATTATGCTGCCGCTCGAACTCGCCAAAACCTATATTCAATTAAAAGAAATGGAAAAAGCGAAAGAACAAATCGCCTATGCCCGGGAAATCAATCCTACTCACGGAGATATTAAAAAAGTCGAAAACATGCTGCAAACAGGACGGTGAATCAAAAGTCCTGTTTTATTTTTGGTTTTGAGGAAACATATGCTGATTTTCATAAAGAATTGCTTTTTATATAACAATAAGAATATTTATAAAAATTTTAAGAAGTGCATGTAAGTCCAACGACTTCTTAACTGCTAGATTTTCTACATTATTAGAGCGTTCAGTCTACATAATTCCAAAAATAGTAAGAAACTATCAGCCTATGGATAAATTGTTAGAAAATATAGATAATTGTAAATGAATAGAGAGAAAAGTTAAACATGCGACTAACTAAAAAAGCAAAGGTCTGATTTACTTTGCTTTTTGTTTATACACATATGTAAAAAATATCATAATAAACCAATTTATTCTTTGTGAAATCCATCGTTTCAGACGATGTGAAATAATGTATTTGAAGGAGGAGACCCAGATGAAGGTTATGAAGATGTTGGTTATTGCATTATTTAGTTTAAGTTTAGTTGTCACACCAGCTGCTGCTGAAGTTCCGGGTGTCGACCATTCAATGAAACGAGGTGCTACACAAGGAATTGTAGCGGCATCTCACCCGCTGGCTGCTGAAGCGGGAAGGAAAGTTTTAGCTGAAGGCGGAAACGCTGTGGACGCGGCAGCTGCCATTCAATTATCTCTCAACGTTGTGGAACCGATGATGTCAGGTATCGGCGGCGGCGGCTTCATGATGATTTATGAAAAAAAGAAAGATAAAATTACGATGCTAGATAGCCGTGAAATGGCACCAGCTGATGTCACACCTAAGCTGTTTTTAGATTCAAAAGGAAAAGTCATCCCTTTCAGTAAGCGTCACATAACAGGAAAAGCAGTTGGAGTTCCTGGTACGCTAAAAGGAGTAGAAACAGCCCTTAAAGATTATGGAACAATGGACTTATCAGATGTTATTAAACCAGCTATTACTCAAGCAGAACAAGGAATCAAAGTAAATTGGTCGATGGCTCAGTACATTGATGAAAATGTAGACAAGCTTGAAAGGTACCAAACGGCCGGTAATGTATTTGTGCCGAATGGCAAGCCGTTGAAAGAAGGAGATAAGCTTGTTCAGCCGGATCTTGCTAAAACATTAAAGCTTATTCAAAAAGAAGGATCAGACGCTCTTTATAAAGGAGAAATTGGAAAAGCGCTTGTTAAAGAAGTTCAAAAACGCGATGGAAGCATGACCATGGATGATTTGAAAAATTACGTTGTAAAAGAACGTGAGCCGGTCAAAACAACTTACCGAGGCTACGATGTGGTCAGTGCGGCTCCTCCTAGCTCCGGCGGATTAACCGTGCAGCAGATTTTAAAGCTAATGGAAGGTTATGATGTAGAAAAAATGGGTTCCAATACGCCTCAGTATTTGCAGCATTTAACGGAAGCGATGCACTTAGCTTTCGCGGACCGCGCGGCGTATATGGCAGATGAAGACTTTTACGAAGTGCCGAAAAAAGGACTGTTAGATGAAGATTATATTAAAGAACGTCGTAAATTAATTAATCCAAACAAAGCAACGCCTAATGTCAAAGAAGGAGACCCTTGGAAATATGAAGGAAAAGAAAATCCAAATAAAGCAACAGTAAAGGAAGAAAATCCAATCGGCCAAACGACTCATTTCTCTGTTGTAGACAAATGGGGAAACATGGTTTCTTACACGACTACCATTGAACAAGTTTTTGGTTCAGGAATTATGGTTCCTGACTACGGATTTATGCTCAACAATGAAATGACGGATTTTGATGCCACTCCAGGAGGCGTGAACCAGGTTGAGCCTAAAAAACGTCCTCGAAGCAGCATGTCTCCAACGATGCTGTTAAAAGACGGAAAGCCGTTCATGGCAATTGGTTCACCGGGAGGCCCAACCATTATTGCGTCTGTAGCAGAAACGATTATGAATGTTATTGACCATAAGATGCCGATTCAAAAAGCGATTTTAACACCTCGTATTTATTCAGGCGGCTATCCAACCGTAAGATGGGAACCTGGCTTTAGCCAAGATACGATTCTTGAAATGATGGCTAAAGGACATGCGTTTGAAGAAAAGCCTGAGCATATTGGAAACGTTCAAGCGGTTATCTATGACTATGAAACGGGGAAAATGTACGGAGGCGCTGATAATACGCGCCAGGGCACGGTATTAGGAGTAGACGCAATTAAATATGTATCCAAACAGCCAAAACCAATTAAAGAAGAGAAAAAAGGAGAGTTTACGGTTGAAGTCAACCGTGCCGTTTATCCATTTACTGATAAGCAAGTGAAGCTGATTGATGGAAAGCCTTACGTTCAGTCGGATCGCCTGCTGTTAGGCTTAGGCGTCATTGATTTGAGTGACTTAAAGCTGTATAAACCAAATCATCACTCGTATTTATCAGTTATCAAAGTAGCCAAATCACTTGGCTACAAAGTGAAATGGGATGAAGAAAAGAAAGTGGTCTCATTAGAAAAAGATCCTGGTGAAAACGATAGCGGCGATGATGAAGATGGAGACATTATTACAAATTAAAAAAGTTGCTGGGATAAAAGTAGTTTAGTTGAATGAAAATCCGAACGAGGAATCCTACTCGTTCGGATTTTTTTATTGCTATGGTGACCATAGTTTTCGTCGATGTAGTAGCTTCTAGCTGTTGAATGGAATTTATTATGTCGCAATCTCTTTTTTATGAAAGCAAATAAAATTGGCGATTTTAAACCAAACGACAAAAAAATTTGCGTGGTTTGCCAAAAAGTTGTAGGAATCGACAGTTTTTTTGGCATGTGTAAGAAAACCCGTGATAAAAAGACTGATAGAATGCTACAAACAAAGTTGGCATCATTTTTGCATAAGAAATAGATGAGGGGCTGTATCAATGAAAAAAATACATAGTTACATAAACACCTATGTTTACTTCACACAGAATAAAATGCAACGGAGGTATAGAAAATGAAAAAAGACATTTCAATTATCGGTGTACCAATGGATTACGGACAAACAAGAAGGGGTGTAGACATGGGGCCGAGCGCGATCCGCTATGCAGGCATGAATACACGCTTAGAAGCTCTTGGCTATACCGTACACGATGAAGGCGATATTAAAGTAGAAATTAAAGAGCGGGCAGACGTAGATAAAAATACGAATTTGAAAAACTTAGCGGCTGTAGCGAGCGGAAATGAACAGCTTGCTGCACGAGTTGAAGAAGTGAGAGAGCAAGACCGTTTTCCGTTAATATTAGGCGGAGACCACAGCATTGCAATTGGAACGCTTGCAGGAGTCGCAAAAGGTTCAGAAAATTTAGGCGTTATTTGGTATGATGCTCACGGTGATTTAAACACCGCTGAAACATCTCCATCAGGCAATATTCACGGCATGCCGCTAGCGGTGAGCCTTGGTATTGGACATCCTGTACTTTTAAATATTGGAGGGTATACCCCAAAAATTAAACCTGAAAATCTAGTTATTATCGGTGCACGCTCATTGGATGATGGTGAAAAAGAGTTAATTAAAGAAAAAGGAATTAAAGTGTATACCATGCATGAAATTGATCGTTTAGGTATGACGCAAGTGATGAAAGAAACGATTGATTATTTAAGCGGTACAGACGGCGTGCACCTGTCGCTGGACTTAGACGGCTTAGATCCGGATGATGCACCAGGCGTAGGTACACCTGTAAAAGGCGGCATCAGCTACCGAGAAAGTCATTTAGCAATGGAAATGCTAGCGGAAGCAGATATGGTGACATCTGCTGAATTTGTAGAAGTGAACCCTATTTTAGATCAGCATAACAAAACTGCAGAAGTAGCGGTTGCGTTAATGAGTTCATTGTTTGGAGATAAGCTTTTATAAGAAAGAGCTACTTAATAGGTATCGTGTAGAAGAAAATCTGTTATGATCCAATAAACGTTCATGCAGGGCTAAGCGGCTGCCATCCTCGCTACGGGGCTGGCGCCATTTGAAAAACATCCGGCATTAATGGACTTGAGCCATGAAGAGCTACCTAGTAAGCGCCTATAAAAACAAAATAAACCTAAAAAAATGAAAGCGATTTCATTTTTTGTGCAGCAAAGGGAGGAAATGGGATGAATATTCCACAGGGACAGCCAGGAGAATTAAAAAGAACGATGAAAACAAGGCATCTTTTTATGATATCACTAGGAGGATGTATTGGTACCGGTTTTTTTCTGGGTTCAGGTTATACCATCAATGAAGCAGGTCCGATGGGAGCAATGATTTCCTACTTAGTAGGAGGGATCATTATGTATCTAACGATGCTGTGTCTTGGAGAATTATCCGTTGCTATGCCAGTTGCAGGATCGTTTCAAACGTACTCCACTAAATTTATCGGCCCTGCAACCGGTTTTGCGATTGGATGGCTGTACTGGCTAGGATGGGCAGTAACGGTGGCACTTGAGTTTTTAGCTGCCGGGCAATTAATGCAAAGATGGTTCCCAGACTCGCCCGTTTGGTTATGGTGCGCCATTTTTGGAGCGTTAATTTTTTCACTAAATGCACTTTCAGCTAAAGCATTTGGTGAAACAGAATTTTGGTTTTCAAGCGTTAAAATTTTCGCCATCATTATGTTTATTGTTGTAGGCGGAGCGGCGATGTTTGGACTCATTGATATGAAAAGCGGACAGGAAGCACCGCTTCTATCAAACTTCTTTGCCGAAGGGCTGTTTCCAAATGGCGTAACGGCTTTGCTGATTACAATGATTACGGTGAACTTTTCGTTTCAAGGAACAGAATTGATTGGAATTGCGGCAGGAGAAAGTGAAAATCCGGAAAAAACAATTCCAAAAGCGATCAAGCAAACGGTTTGGCGTACGCTTTTCTTTTTCGTCTTATCCGTGTTTGTCCTAGCAAGCATGATTCCTCGTGAAAAAGCAGGCGTCGTAGAAAGTCCGTTTGTTGTTGTGTTAGACAGTGTAGGTGTACCTTACGCGGCGGATATTATGAACTTTATCATTTTAACTGCTCTTCTTTCAGTCGCAAACTCTGGATTTTACGCGGCTACACGTATGCTTTATTCTCTTTCAAGAGAAGGAATGGCAAGTCCTGCGCTTGGAAAAGTTAACAAAAGAGGAGTTCCGTTTAATGCACTATTAATTACGCTTGTAATTTCATGTTTTTCGCTGCTTTCAAGCGTAGTGGCAGCTAAAACCGTTTTTGTATGGCTGATTTCACTAGCTGGACTCGGTGCTCAAATTGGCTGGATTGCGATTACAGCTTCACTGCTTGCGTTTCGTCGTGCTTACGTGGCTAAAGGTGGAAAAGTAGAGGATCTGAAATTTAGAACACCTCTTTATCCGGTTCTTCCTATCGTAGCGCTTATTACGAACTGTATCGTTATGATCAGTCTTGCATTTGATCCTGAACAGCGAATGGCATTATACTGCGGAGGTATTTTCTTTATAGGCTGCTATGTTTATTATTATTTGAAAATTCGAAAACAAAATCAGTCAAAACAAGAGCAAGAAGTTCAGCTTGCGGAAAATAAACGAATGATTATTTAACATAAAAAACCCGGAAAATCGTGATTTTCCGGGTTTTTCATGTACTCGTTTTTAGCTATCTAGTGTTGTGTCTTCATTTTTACGGCGGCGGAGCCTCCATAGCGTGATAAGAGCAACCAGTGTAAGAACAATACCGCTGCCGAGCAGGATATGACTCACTGTTTTATCCTGCTTTTTTTGGCCTTGCTCAAAATATTTCTTGTACATTGCCACCGCAGCTTTATTTTGCTTGTATTTTCTGGGAACGCTCACTTCTTTTCCGAGTTTCCAGCCGTCTTTATAAGCTTTTTGCTGTAAAGATTTCACATCTTTATTCGAATAAAAACCTGCTTTGTACCATTTTTCTAGCTCAGGCTTGTCCTGAAGACTTTTAGGCGCTCTATAGGTCTGATAAGTGAAAGCTGAGTCGTATCCGTCTGCTTTTACGTCTTTTTGCTTTTGTTTCTGTCCTTTTTCATATCCTTGCTCAAAGGCTGTTTGCAATTCGCCTTCTGCTTCTGCAGGTACTTCGAGTGGAAGGTCGTGATAGCCTTGTACGTAGCCCTGCTTTTCAAACTGCTTTTTTTGGTGCTTCAGCACTTCGGCTTGAGCGGTTTCAAAGCCTTCTGTAAAAGCCTGACGTGTGACATCCTCATCATCATACATGCTCGGAACACTCATTGAATCATTTTCAAGACCTTGGTCATAGCCTTCTTTTTTTGCTTTAACAGATAAGTCCATTAAAGAAATAGCTTTTTTGTAGCCTTGAACATACCCTTTATTCCAGTCGGATGACTTAGAAGGAAAAGGGTCGATTTCTGACTGAATAGTAGCATGTTTGTAATCAAGGACGCCTTGCTGATAGCCTTCCTCTTCGCCGGCAGCCATTTCATTTTCTTGTTCAGTCTTGAGTTCTTCCTCTTTTTGCTGCTGTCCTTTTTTATATCCTACCGTATACCCCATCATAAACCACGTGAATTCTTCAGAAGATTTGTCCAGTCCTGTTGTTTGATCAAACTGCTCGAATTTTTTCTGTGCGTATCCATCTTCTTCTCCAAGCGAATAGCCTTCTTGATAGAGGGAGTCAAAAATTGCTTTTACATCTTCAGTTGTATCCACGTCTGTTGACTGGTCCAAAACGTCGGAAGAGGAGTCCGGGGAATCGGGAGTAGCATAAGAAGGGATGGGATCACTTGCAAGAATAAGTAAGCAAGCTGTACTAATAACGGCTAATTTTTTTTTCATCATTTCTTCACCTTTTAGTTCAAAGTCAATGTTTATTTTGTAGTTTAAGCGTACAGCTTTCCATGTAGAAAGGCGTGTAAAAGTTTTTCCAATTATGAAAATTATAACATTTAAATGAGAAGGAGAATAGGTGGTAAAAAGGAGAAATATGTGTTTTTTACAGAGTTTTATTTTTGTCGCTGTTTTGCTTTTTTCACTTTAAATGAACGATAAAATACTTCAGCTACAAAACAGAACAAAAGGAAAAAAAGGACAAATAGTTCAGCGAACTCCATAATCCGAAACGGACTGTAGGCATTTTGCAAGGCCATGGAAAAACTAAATCCTTGTATCATATCCACTCCGATAGAAAATCCCATTAAGCATCCTAACAGCAAAGCTGATATGTAAACGATTTTCATATGTCTCACCCTCCGTTTTTATTTTTTTTCTTACGCTTTGATTGCTCTATTAAAAATTGCATACAAAGCATTTATTTGGAAAAAGCTAAAAAACAAATGCGGTGCAACCATCATGATGATTGCACCGCATTCTTCTGCTACTGCGCACGTAGCTGCTCTCGCTCTTTTTTTACTTGTTCTAGCTGTGAAATCGTAACAAGCTGATACCCTTGTGCGTGAAGCTGCTTCATAATTTCAACCGCTGCTTCGGCACTTGTTTGATAAATATCATGCATTAAAATAACTTTTCCGTCTCCGACTTGGCTCATAACTGCTTGAACGGAGTGAGGAACGTTTCTATATTTCCAGTCTTCGGGGTCGATATCCCATAGAGTCACGCCAACATTTCCGATATAACGTCTTACATTTGCGTTCACGGCTCCATAAGGAGGGCGTACGTGCAGCGGTTCATAGCCGCTCACTTGTTTAATGAGCGCTTGGGTATCGCCTATTTGATGTTTGACCTGCGCTTCGTTCAACCGTGTGAGCTGAGGATGATCCCAAGAGTGATTTCCGACTTCGTTGCCTTCCTTGACCATACGTTCGATTGTTTCAGGATAATATTGAACGCGGCTTCCTAACACAAAAAAGGTAGCGTGCCCGTTCACTTCTTTTAATCCATCTAAAATCCCATTGGTAGATGCAGGGTTAGGTCCATCATCAAAGGTCATCGCAACGACTTTTTTAGTTGGATCAATAGGCGCTCCTTGCTGCGGCATTTCGTTAACGATATGTTTTGGAGGCGTTTCTTTGACTTTATTTTTATTTGCTGCTTCGTCTTTGTAAGCATCGCTCAGCATGTCTTTAAATAAATCTTTTTGGATAGCGATTGTTTTGGTTTTCGTTTGTTCAGCACCTAGCTGATAAGGTTTAAAATAGATCACAATACTGTTTTCAAGCAGCGCAAACTGACTGAAATTTTGATCAGCTGCCTGAGTTCCTTTTTGAAGGTCCGGGTCAAAATCAGCTGTTTTCATTTGTTTTTTTAATTCAGCATATGAAATAGCCGAAAGGCGATCTAAATAGTTTGCATCCTCGTTAAATAAATCCTTTAACGTCATTTGTTTTTGATTAGGCAGGTCAAATGTAAAGGTTTTGAGAGAAGACGTTCCTTTCTCTCCATTTACAGATTCATATTCATCAAAGACAACGCTTAGCGTTTGCTTGCTGTAATGGACAATTTTATATGTAATCGTTAATTCAGATTTTTTCTTTTTTGACTGCTTCTTCAGCTTTTTCTCATAGTGTGCGACTTGATCTGTTACGTAAGCTTGAATGGATTGATCGATTTCTTTTTTACCAAAGGAAGGGTAGCTAATGGCATAGCCTCCGTCGGTAAGGTCTTTAACTAGCGTTTGAATTTCAACGTTTGGATAGGTTTGATCTGCTTGAATGTTTGCCGTTTTTTTCTCTGTACTGTTTGCTTTGACGATATACCCTGCTGTACCAAGAAACAAAATACAGCATCCAAGCAGTGTCAAAATACGTTTGTAGCCCATGGTTTTCATGTAGTAATATTCCCCTTTTTGTATATATCTACCTAATAGACGCATGAGACGATCATTTAGTTTTACTTTTTAAAAAAAAACCAAACTATTTTTCTACTTATTCCGTCTACCTTATAGATGTACTTCAGCAAGAGAAAATAGAAGGGTATGAAAGATGATGAAAAAACATGATGCACATCAGATGCTCGTAGCGTGCATAACCGAGCATAAAGAGGATTTTTACCGGCTTGCTTTTAGCTATGTAAAAAATCAAGAAGATGCGCTTGATATTGTGCAAGAATCGATTAAAAAAGCACTCATTTCAATGGACAGTATCAAGGATATTCAATCGATTAAAAGCTGGCTTTATAAAATTGTTGTACGAACAGCAATCGATTTCCTGCGCAAGCATAAACGTTTAACGCTTATGGACGATGAAGCGCTTGAGTACTTGAGCAGCGGACGTGAAGATCAGTATGAAGATATCGATTTAAACCAAGCAATGGATCAGCTGCCGGTTAAATATAAAACCATTATTATTCTGCGTTTTTTCGAAGATTTAAAAATGGACGAAATTGCGGAAATTATTGAGGAAAATGTAAATACGGTCAAGACAAGGCTATACAGAGCGTTGAACCTGTTGCGGATTACGATGACGGAGGAGGACTTAGAACAATGAATGAAAAAATAGAAAAGTTAAAGAAGCAGTATCATGACATTCCTATTCCAGAGGAATTAGATGATGTTGTTGCAAAGGCACTTTCTTCATATTCTCGTAAAAAGAAATCCTATATTTGGCCGAGCGCAATTGGGGCAGCAGCGATGATTTTTATCACAACGGTGAATGTGAGTCCAGACGCGGCAAATGCAATGGCAAAAATTCCTGTGCTTGGAAAAGTAGTAGAAGTGATCACATTTGATGAACTAAAGCAAGAAGAAAAGCATTCTCGTATTGACGTGAAAACACCATCGATTTCAGGCTTGGAAAACAAAGGTCTCCAAACAAGCTTGAATGAAAAGTATATAAAAGAAAACGAGCAGCTGTATGAACAGTTTAAAAAAGAGATGAAAACATTACAAAAAGGAGAGAAAGGAAACGTGGCTGTCAGCAGCGGCTATGATATTATGACGGATACCGATGATTTGCTTGTGGTTCATCGATATGTGGAAGAATCGAGAGCTTCAACGTCGAGCGTCAATCAGTACGACACGATTGATAAAAAACACGAAGTGCTCGTTACGCTTCCAAGTTTGTTCAAAGATAAAAGCTATATAAAGGTCATTAGTGAAAATATTAAACAGCAAATGAAAGATCAAATGAAACATGAAGAAGGCAAAATCTACTGGCTGACTGAAGAAGATATGGATCCTTTTAAAGAGATTGATGAAAATCAAAGCTTCTACATTACGAAAGATCATAAGCTTAGAATTGTATTTGATAAATACAAAGTCGCCCCAGGATATATGGGAAACGTTGAGTTTGAAATTCCAACGGATGTTATTTCAAACCTTCTGGTTGGTAAACGGTATATTCATTAAAAAACAGGCGTGAACGCTGAACGTTCACGCCTGTTTTTTTACATAAAGAAACGTTTGGATTTATTTTTATGCAAAATAAGTTGAAATATATAAGCAATCATGTATAATATTTTGTATATATTTTCATTCTTTTTGTTTATAAAGTCTTAGGGGAAAATGATGTGAACGGTTGCATTTCTAGAGAGGAAGTGAAGAGGTGAAACGCACGTTAAATCAAGATACAATTAAAGATGCCATGCTGTTTAATCAGCTTGTGATGCAAGTAAGTAAAGCTCTTTGGAAGTCTACTGAAAAGGATTGGGAGCAGTGGGTTAAGCCGTACGATCTGAGCATTAATGAGCATCACATTTTGGGGATTGCTTATCAGCTGGAAATTGCGTCGATGACCGACATTTCAAAGCTAGGCGTCATGCATTTATCCACAGCTTTTAACTTTGCAAAAAAATTGCACTTGCGGGGCTATCTTACCCTTTCTAAAAATGAGAAAGATAAGCGGAATACATACGTACAGCTCACAGAAGAAGGAAAAAAGATGTTTTTAAAAACGCTTGAGGATTATAACCCTCTTGAAAATCCTTTGTTTCAAGGAGCGATGCCGCTTCGAGATGTTTACGGAGAGCTGCCTGACTTTGTGGAACTGACGGCTCTGATTCGAAGCATATACGGAGAGGATTTTGTCCAGTTTATCGAACGTTCTTCTCAAGAGCCCGCTAGCTTAAAAAAATAAAAAAGCCTTCTTGTGCAAGCTGAGAAGGCTTTTTTGCATATTAACTTTTTTCAGTTAACCGTTCAAGTTCTTCTGAGGAATGGGCCATCTTCTCAATACGCAGAGACAGCTGCTTCATTACATCGTCTATTTTTTCAAGTTCTTTTTTTGTTAGAACGGTTTGCTGTTTGTTCTCGGTTGTTATGCTAAGAACGTTCGTGAAAAAAGAAGTAATGTTGTTCATATTGTCAGCCGTATCTTTTGTTAATGTAGCGACTTCTCCGCCTAGCGCCGAGACGCTTTCGATTTGTTTTTGAATGTCTCCGATAAAAGTGGAAATATTAGCAATCGATTTCTTCGTTTCTTCTGCAAGCTTCCGTACTTCCTGTGCCACCACTGCAAATCCTTTTCCATGCTCGCCCGCTCGAGCAGACTCAATTGAAGCGTTTAGTGCTAATAAATTCGTTTGCTCGGCAATAGAAGTAACAATCGAAACGATTTGATGAATTTGTTGTGATGTGTGTTCGAGCGTTTTCATTTTGTTTTGAATGAGCGACGTGTTTTTTTGTATGCTTCCAAGCATGTTTTGTTCTTCTTTTAATTTTGCTTGACTTGTAACAGATTCTTTCTCAATGACTTCTGCTAGTTCAGAGCTTTTGTTTGCATAGGAAACGACGTCAGAAGACTGACTGTGCATTTGATTCATAAACGTTTTCGTTTCTTCAGATAACGAAGAAAGGATAGAGGATGTACGCGAGATTTCTAGCTGAATTTTCTCTTTTTGAGTCTGAAGTCCAGCGCGCTGCTCGTCATATTCAAGCTCATAGGCTTTTAACACAATTTGCTGCTCTAGACTAATAAGCTTTGTCATACTTGCAATAAAAGCCAGACATTCTTCTTTTGATTCCATCGTACGTTCACATACTGAAAGAAGCGACGTAAATAAATTTTGAAATGCGCACAAATACCAGTTTGGCTCAAGTCCAATTTTAACGTGCATCTTGGAGATTTTTTGACGTTTTACCACAAAAGCATCGTCTATTTGTCCATCAAACATTTCTAAAATATGCCGTTTTAACGTTTGCTTTAATGCATAGACGCTGCTGTGCTTTTCGATAATCGCAACCAAATGAGCCTGTTCGCCAATAGCTTTGTAAAAATCGTTCACGATCTCTTCGATGGCATTCAGCGCGTGAACTTGAAATCTGGCAATCCGTTCGAGATCCTCTGCTGTTAAGGAAATCATGTTAATCTGCTTTTTTATCATCGGGTCCGATACATGAAGCTTTACAGTGATGGATTCGACAGCCGCTGCTTCGGTGTGCGCTTTGTTTCGTTTAAACCAATTCATGTTTATCACCTTTATTTGCTAGAATAGTTGTTTTCTCTTCTTCTTATATTTCGGCGTTTTACATCCAAGAGTTGAGGCTGTTTAAGAAGATTGTTATCAAATTGTTATCTTCTATTAATTTAATTGTTATCCGCAGATGGTATGGTTGTACGGTGCTTAAAACATGATTCGGGGAGGAAACGAAATGAAAAAAATGCTATCGGCGCTTCTTGTAGGAGGAGCTTTATTTGCAAGTCCGTCAATGGGACATGCTGCGTTTGGCGACACGGTTTTAAAACAAGGGATGACAAATGATGATGTTGAACAAGTTAAAACGGTGTTAAAAGATAAAGGATTTTTAAAAGGCGAAGTATCGCGTTATTTTAATTATGAAACAAAAAAAGCGGTTATGGCTTTTCAAGAGAAACATAATCTAGAAGCAGATGGAATTGTTGGAGAGAATACATACAATGCATTAGGTAAAGGCGGCGTTGTAGAAGGCAAATCAGAAGTGAATACGGATAAAGTAATCAGCAAAGCAAAATCCTTAATGGGCACGCCGTACAAATGGGGCGGCACCACACCTTCAGGATTTGACTGCAGCGGATATCTTCAGTATGTATATAAAGAAAGCGTAGGCGTTGATATTCCAAGAACGGTTGAAGATATCTATAAAGCAGGTGAAAATGTAAGTGAACCGCAGGTAGGAGATCTTGTTTTCTTTGAAACGTACAAAGAAGGTCCTTCTCATGCAGGCATTTACCTTGGAGACGGAAAGTTTATTAACGCATCGTCTTCTAAAGGCGTTACAATTAGCGATAAAAATTCAAGCTATTGGAAAGAGCGCTATATAGGAGCAAAGCGTATTGCAGCCAACTGATTCATCATTTAATAGATAAGACAAGACAAAGCTTAGGAGCTTTGTCTTTTTTTTGTTTGGGTTTCAGTAGGTAGTAGGAAGTAGGAAGTAGGAAGTAACCATATGCAAAACGGGCTAGTCATGTGCGTATTTGTATGGAAATATGATAAAAGTTCTGTCACCTTTCTGATAAAGCTTGTATATATTGATAAAGTAATCTCTTAGGTTACGTCAATTGTTGTAGGTAATTTGAAGGGATAACAGTATAAAAAGGAGGAACAAATTTTATGTTTTTTTGTTGTTACCGTCGCTATATAGAAAAGATAAAACACCTGTTGTTTTCAAATCGATTTGCTGAATTTATTCAGGAAAACACAAAGAAAGCAGTAGAAGAAGTCGTTTATTCTGACACGTTCAAAGAATACGTAATAAGTATTATTAAAGAATCTCAAGAATCACCTTTTAAAGAAATTGCCGAGCAGTATATCGGAAAAGAAGTTGTGATTGAAACAACTGCTGGTCCACTAGAAGGTGTTGTGACATTTGTAGGAGATGATTATTTAGAATTAGTAGAGTCTCCAACATCAACGGTACTACTTCCATTTACAAGCATTGTTACTATTCAAGGCGCTTAAACGAAAGGAGAGAAAAGTATGTTTCAAGATACATTACGAGAAAATGTTGGCTCATTTGTGCAAATCATCACAGCTATTGACGTTATTAATGGGACACTGCTTGCTGTTACGGACGCAGCGGCTGTTGTACGTACATCAAGCTCATATGGTGAGCCAACGGACGTAACCATTCCACTAGTAGCTATCACGTATGTTCGAATTTTCAGCGGAGTTGAGTGAGTTTGAAAGTATCAGTGATTATTCCAGCCTGTAACGAAGAAGATTCATTATTAACTGTGCTTAAAGAAGCTCAAAAAATAAAGCCGTTTGAGATTATTGTCGTAGTAAATGGATCTAGTGATGCAACTAAGGCAATAGCCGAGGATGCAGGCTGCCGCGTCATTTATTATGAGGAAACTCTTGGCATAAATATCGGAAGAGCCATTGGGGCTAAAAAAGCAAAAGGAGACATTTTGCTTTTTTTGGACGGAGATATCGCGGTTCCTCATCAAGAGCTGATAAAATATAAGCAAGCTATAGAAACCGGTCATGATATAGCGTTAAACGACCTGACGTGGATTATGAAACGAAAGGTACGTCCTCATTCTGTTTCCATTGCGAAATACATGCTGAACTTATGCTTACAGCGTGAAGATTTATCCGTTCAAGCCTTAACAGCCATTCCTCATGCTATCAAAAAAACATCAGCAGCTAAAATCGGGTACGAGAACTTAGCTCATCCCCCGCTCGCTCAAACGATTGCTCTTTTAAAAGGAATGTCAATCGTTGCACCATGTTCTTCAGACGTTATTTATACCAATAAGATTAGAACCACCCACAAAACAATTCCTACCAATTCACCTTTTCCTATTTCCACTAATTATATTATTGGAGATCACATTAAAGCGTTAGCTCATCTTATCGAAGAAAAAGGCATAAGAGGCGGACTAACAGACGGCGATCGAAATCGAGAAGTTGTTTCCGCTTATACACCAAGCGTGAAGCGGAAAGCAGGCGTTAAGTACAGTGCTGTTATTCCAGTAGGTGAAGAAAAAGAAACGATTGCAAACGTGATCCAAGAAGTAAAAAAAGCCGGAGTGGAAGAAATCATTGTGGTTGCCAACGGAGCCGATGAAGTGACGGTTAAGCGAGCAATTGAAGCGGGTGCTACTGTTCTTCATTACAAGCAGCGGCTCGGGCATAATGTACCTCGAGCAATCGGTGCGATGTACAGCAGCGGTGAGATTTGCTTGTTCATAGATGGAGACATTGTGATTTCCGCGGAAAATTTACGTCCGTATTTAGAAGCAGCTGACCAAGGCATTGATGTAGCGCTTAATAATTTAGAGTGTCTGCTTGACGAAGTGCATCCTATTCACTCGGTAAGTACTGCCAAATATTTTCTGAACCTTGTCTGTAAACGTCCTGATTTGACAATTAATACAACAACGGCTATTCCACATGCCATTAAACGAGGTGTAATGGAGAAAGTAGGCTACGAATCTCTTATTATTCCGCCTTTATTTCAATTAAAAAGTATTATGTACGGCTTTAATGTCCAGCCTGTTCACTTTGTGGATGTGGCGCGAACAAACCGGATTCGAAAAGAGCATATGAAAGTCAAAGGTCTAGCAGCATCAACTCAGCGAATTTTAGGAGATTATGTAGAGGCCATGGCGTATTATATTAGCCAAACTAGCGAAAGAGGCGAATTTCTTCCCGACATCCGAAGACATGATCTTTTGTTTGAGGTGTTGAAGAATGAATAAAAAAGTTGCCGTTATTGGTCTAGGGTATGTGGGACTGCCGCTCGCTCTTTTGTTTGCTAAGAAAAACTATACCGTGATTGGACTTGATATTGACGAGCGGAAAATTGAAGCGCTAAAACAAGGGAAAAGCTATATTCCAGATGTACGTAATGATGTGATTCAAAGCGAGAAAAACTTTCAAGCATATGAATTGAAAAAAGGGATTTCCGCATTTCAAGCATGCGATTATGTAGTGGTAACCGTGCCAACTCCTATTACAGAGAATCATAATCCAGACCTAGGACCCGTTATTAGCGCATCTACGTTTTTGAAAGAACATATGGTAAAAGGGCAAACCGTTATTTATGAAAGCTCCACCTATCCAGGCACGCTTGAAGAAGTCGTTTTACCTATTTTAAAGGAGTCTGATTTGCAAGCGGGAGTTGATTTTTATTTAGCTTATTCTCCAGAGCGAGTCGATCCAGCAAACAAGTCGTATGACATTGAATATATTCCAAAAGTGATTAGCGGGTACAGTAAAGACTGTCTTTATCACGTGCAGACGTTTTACGAAAGTATTTTCCAGCAAGTCGTACCTGTTTCTTCTCCAAAAGTAGCGGAAATGTGCAAGCTGTTTGAAAACATTCAGCGCCTTGTCAATATTTCGTTGGTGAATGAAACAAATGAATTGTGTGAGGAATTAGGGATTGATTTTCATGAGGTCTTACAGGCGGCATCTACTAAGCCGTTTGGGTTCACACCGTATTGTCCAGGTCCCGGAATTGGAGGACACTGCATACCCGTTGATCCGCTTTATTTTTTATGGAAACTAAAGCAAAATGGGTTAACAAGCGAACTTATTGAAGCTGCTCATCATATTAATGAAGAAATGCCAAATAAAGTAATTAGACGTGTTGAAAAGCAGATCGAAGCAAATGAGAAACGTGTGTTTGTTGTAGGCATGGCGTATAAAAAAGACGTAAATGATATGCGTGAATCGCCGGCGCTGACGGTATGTGAAGGTCTTTTAGCAAAAGGATATGAGCTGACGTATCATGACCCTTATATTGACTCCGCTATATTAAATAATCAAACGTATTTCTCTGTCCCGCTGACAAAAGAAGAAGTTAAAAAAAGCGACGTTGTACTTGTGTTAACCGATCACAGTCAAATCGATTGGTCGATTGTAAAATACGCAAAAAAAGTTGTGGATACAAGAGGTATTTTAAATGAATGAAGCCGCTGAATTGTTCAGTGGTTCTTTTTTTAGGGGGGATATTAATGAAAACTCTTTCTGTCGTTCTGCCCGTTTACAATGAAGAAGAAATGTTAAAAACCGTGCTTAAGCAAATTAAAAAAGTGAATGTGCTTGAGATTATTGTGGTCGCAAATGGCTGTACAGATGCTTCAGTAAAGATAGCGAAAGAAGAAGGGTGCACGGTAAAAGTAATAAAAAAGCGTATGTCTCCACATGAAGCGAGAATGGAAGGGGCAAAGACTGCCAAAGGAGATGCCGTCTTGTTTGTAGACGGAGACATTATTCTTTCGGCTTCCGAGCTTGAGCGTTTTGTTCAGCCGCTGTTATTTGAACATAGCGATGTGGTGCTAAACAAGTGGGGGAAAATGAAAATGAATGCTTTTAACCGCAGCGAGCTGATGTGGAGTACGGTTTTGCATCATGCGATTGGGAAGCCTCACCACGCCAACGCTTATTTAAAAGCGCCTTACGGGGTACACTTAAGCGTGTTGAAAAACTACTGGGAGCTGCCGCCTCTTTCGTTATTTGTGACATTTTTAACACAGTACCGCGTAAGCATGTCTATGTCGATTGAAACACAGGGGAAAGGAAGCTTTCGTCCATTTGATCGCCCGCTGCGCACCAAAGAGCGAATTCAATCCTATCAGCAGCTTCTTCAAACATACTATACGCTTGCGTCAAATCGTAAAAGGCGAGTGGATATGCTTGCGCAGCCCATTCCAGTTGTTGAGCACGGCTGGGGGAAATTATCTTCTTTTTACGGAGGCAAACAGCTGTCTGTTATTGTTCCGGTTTGCAACGAAGAACAAACAATCAAACAAGTGATTGCAGAAGCAAGAAAACTTGAGCCGTTAGAAATCATTGTCGTGATTAACGGTTCCACTGATCAGTCGGAGGCGTATGCCAAAGAACAGGGTGTCAAAACCCTCGTCTACGATGAGCGGTTAGGGCATGATTGCGGAAGAGCTGCGGGGGCTCTTGCAGCAACGGGAGATATTCTTCTCTTTATAGACGGAGATTTTGTTCTTTCAGCTCAAGAGTTGTATCCATTTGCTTCAGCGGTAGCGAGCGGCGTTGATGTAGCTTTAAACGTATGTGAAGATGAAGCGAAGCTCACGCATGTTGTGCAGGGGTGGAAGTACGTGTTAAACGAGACGGTAGGAAGAAAAGATTTATTAATGAGCTCGATGACAGCTGTTCCTCATGCCATAAGCAGAGAGTGCCTGCAAAAAATTGGGCTCCAGTCTCTTGTAATACCGCCTTTTGCTCAAGTAAAAGCGATAATAGAAGATTTTCGTGTGCAGGCCGTTCACCATGTTGACGTAAATAAATTCAATCGGTTTCGATATTCTGAGCACATTCCATTAAAGAGCCATTCTCCTACGGCAGAACTCATTATTCACGATCATATTTTTGCTTTTCTCTCTTATCTTCAGCGTGACTGAGCAGGGAGTATTGCCTTACTTCTAAAAGAAACGTTTAAAATGAGATAAAGAAATTTGCTGATATCTTGTTTTTCTGTTCTAACCCCTTGAATTTGTTCACAGTTGTAACTAAAATTGTTACATGTGCAGACAAAAGTAAAAAAGGAGGAAAAGAAATGAAAAGCTATCAGCTTGGAACGTTTTTACTTCGTCTTATGTTAGGGCTAACGTTTTTTATTCATGGCCTTGGCAAATTCCAAAGCGGTATTGATAATACGGTCGGTTTTTTCCACAGCATGGGCATTCCTGCGTTTTTCGCTTATGCGGTTGCGGTTATTGAATTCGTAGGGGGAGCCGCTATGATTCTTGGATTTCAAACGCGTTTAATTGGTGTCTTGTTTGCGATTGTAATGATTGGCGCTATTTTTACAGCGAAAAGCGGTGCTGGTTTTACAGGCGGCTATGAGCTTGAGGTTGCCCTTTTTGTCGTTTCGCTTCATATGATTCTAGCAGGAAGCGGCGCGTACGCGTTAGACAACCGGTTACAAAAACCAGAAGAACATTATTCTTAAAAAGGTAGGCGCTATGTGCCTACCCTTTTTTGTAAAAAATATCCTTCTATCGATTCATTTTTACTAAAATATACAGCTATCATTTTTAAGAAAATTCGTATATATGGTACTATTTGGTCATAGATGACTATACAGTCATTCTATTTGAACGATACGGGGAGGTTTTAACATGAAAACCGAAAGAGAAAACGGAATTGTCCGTCAAGTGAATACGATTCAAACAAAAGAAGAGCGATTTAATCCTTTTTCATGGTATGAAGAGATGAGAAACAGCGCGCCTGTGCAATGGGATGAAGAAAGGCAGGTATGGGATGTTTTTCACTATGACGGGGTCAAAGAAGTGCTAGAACAAAAGAATGTTTTTTCTTCTGATCGAAGACCTCCACAAAACCAAAGACAAACTGCTCTGGGAACGAGCCTAATTAATATTGATCCGCCTAAGCATGCTGAAATGAGAGCGCTTGTCAATAAAGCTTTTACGCCTAAAGCAATGAAAGCATGGGAGCCTAAAATTGCGCGTATTACAGCTGAATTATTACAAGAAGTTGAGCATCTTGAAGATATTGATATAGTCGAGCATCTGTCCTATCCGCTTCCGGTTATGGTAATTGCCGATATTTTAGGCGTGCCGATAGAAGATCAGCGTCAGTTTAAAGATTGGTCGGATATTATCGTAGCGGGTCCTTCTAATAACGAACGTGAAACGCTCGAAAAATTGCAGCAAGAGAAAATGAAAGCAAATGATGAGCTAGAAACTTACTTTTATCGAATCATTGAAGAAAAACGCACGCGTCCAGGAGATGATATTATCTCCGTGCTTCTTCAGGCAAAAGAAGAAGGGAAACAGCTAACGGATGAAGAAATCGTCGGTTTTTCTATTTTGCTGCTGATTGCAGGAAACGAAACAACCACAAATTTAATTTCAAATACGATTTATTGTTTAATGGAAGATAAAGCTTCTTTTGAACGACTCAAACAAGAGAAAGAACTTTTGCCTTCTGCGATTGAAGAAGTTCTTCGCTATCGTTCACCCGTTCAGGCTCTTCACCGAATTGTAAAAGAAGATGTGACTCTTGCAGGTCAGAAACTAAAAGCGGGCGAACACGTCGTTCCATGGATGGGATCTGCGCATCGAGACGCTCAGTATTTTGAAGACCCGGATGTATTTAAAATCGATCGAAAGCCAAATGTGCATATGGCATTTGGAAGAGGCATTCATTTTTGCTTAGGAGCACCGCTTGCTCGAATAGAAGCAAAAATTATGCTGGCTGAGCTGATTGACCGCTATCCGCAGATGGACTGGAGCCCGTCATTTGAGTTAAAGCCGATTGAAAGCACGTTTGTGTACGGGTTAAAAGAATTATTGATTCGTAAACATGTATAAAAAAAGCACGCTTTGCGTGCTTTTTACTCTTTCTCTGCTTGAATTCTCGCTTCAGCAATTTTATCCGTATGATCATATCCCCATTTAAACATCAGCTCGATAATAGGGATGAGCGTTTCTCCAAAAGGTGTTAAATAATATTCTACTTTAGGCGGAACTTGTTTATAGACTTCGCGGTGGATAATTCCGTCGCGCTCGAGTTCGCGAAGCTGCAGTGTGAGCATTCGCTGCGTCACGCCGGGAATGAGTCTGCGCAGTTCATTAAAGCGCCGGCGTTCCTTTGATAATTGATATAAAATGACGCTTTTCCATTTGCCTCCGACTACATCAACGGCTGCTTCCACAGGGCAAGAATAGCCGTGAGGCTCCCATTTTGTTAAGTCGTATTTCATAGTGATTACTCCTTTTATCAGTGAGTTCAGCTGCATTTGTGCTGTTTATACTATAGCACGTCTTATTTGATAAAAACATGGAAATGATTCATGGAATTATTGACGGAAAATTAAAAAAGTAATGGAAATAATTATGAGTTTGTTGTATGATGAAACTATGAAAATAACTTTTCTATTAAAAAGCGAAATGTTTTGAAAGCGCTTTATTTATAAAGGACGACAGGGGAAAGGGCGGAGGAATGATGAAAAGATTTATCAAAGTAGAAAAAAGAAATCATGTGGCGGTTGTACGAATGAATCAGTCAATGCTCAATCGTTTGAACAGTGAAGTCATGTATGAGCTGCAAGAAACGATGAATGAGCTACAGCACGATGCGTCGGTTGGATCTATTGTATTTATGGGAGAGTACTATAAAATGAACGGAGATCATAGAACAACTTCTTTCCTACGTGAAGAAACAGGAAGGCTTTATCAGCCGATTCATGCAGTAGCAGCTCGGGCGATTTTTCAGCGTATTTCATGCAGCTCCAAACAAACGATTGCGCTTCTTACAAACTTTACATTTGGCGGAGGGTATGAGTTAGCTTTAGCGTGCGACGTACGAATTGCGGAAGAACCTGTACAGCTCAAGTTAACAAACGGCATGACCGTTAGTGCGCAAGAAGCGTGTAATATGGGCAAAGTGCAGCACGTTGTGCAAAAAGGAAAAGGATTAGAATATTCACTTGCGCTGAACGCATTAGAAAAGGAAGCTTAAAAAACGCTTTCACTTTATTTTTATAAAGTGAAAGCGTTTTTATTTTATTTTGTTGATAAAAAGGTATTGAAAATTCTGAAAAAAAGAGTAGAATGATAACAAATCTACTTATTTTAAATAAGCAAAGGAGCTGGTATCAATGCCATTCATTTTTAAAGAAGCGGTAGTCGGATTGTTTACAGCGGCAGCAGCAGGTTTACTGGCGTTTCAAGGGGTAGAAGTGGTGTCAGCCATCATTCATCTGCTAACTTTTTGGAAACAGTAATAGCTAATAAGTAGAGGAACGACCTATAAAGATAAGGGGCTTGAGACTTTCTCAGCCCTTTTTGTTGTGGAGTTCATTATTTTTCAGTATACTAACGGTGGAAATTAAGACATAATATGGTTACATAGCAGGGATTTACGAATTCAGTAGGGAAGTATGTAGACTCTGAAAAAAATAAACAACGATCGCTTTTACCCGGTAACAAGTTTTGTTATCGGGTAACGTGTGTAAGGGGTGTGGATAAGTGAAAGACAAAAATTTAACAGAAGAACAGCAGCGAGTTGATTGGGTAGTAGAAGAAATCAGCCAAAAAGCTGAAAAAATAGGCAAAAGCGTAGGAAACGTAAAGGGCGAAATTGTCGATTTGCGAAGCACGTTTTGGGACGATGTCACGGTTAATATGGATGAGCCGGATGACGTGATTGAGACATTTACGAGTATTAAGCAGCAGGCAGAACTTTTAGCTGAGCGTGAAATTACCCATAGACAAGCGTATGATCAATTAAAAACATTAAAAAAACTGACGCAATCCCCTTATTTTGGACGTTTTGATTTTATAGAAAATGGTGAAAAAGAAGCGGAAGCTATTTATGTGGGCGTGGGCTCTTTAATGGATCAAAAAGATGAAGAGTTTTTAATTTATGATTGGCGTGCGCCTATTTCGAGTCTTTATTATGATTACTCACCGGGAAAAGCGCAGTACGAAACGCCAGGTGAAGCGATTAAAGGCGAGATGAAGCTAAAGCGTCAGTTTATTATCGAAAATAGCGTAATTAAAAGCATGTTTGATACAGGGATTACCATTCGAGACGAGCTGCTTCAAGAAGTGCTCGGACACAATGCAAGCAGTCAAATGAAAAGTATTGTAGCGACCATTCAAAAAGAACAAAACCAAATTATTCGAAATGAAAAAAACAAAGTGCTGATCGTTCAAGGAGTAGCAGGGAGCGGTAAAACGTCTGCGGCTCTTCAGCGCGTGGCTTATCTTCTCTATCATCACCGAAAGCAGCTGACTGCAGAAAACATGATGCTGTTTTCACCAAATCCGCTTTTTAACAGCTACGTCTCAACCGTTCTTCCGGAGCTTGGAGAAGACAATATGAAACAAACAACGTTTCAGCAATATGCCGATGGCCGGTTAGGAAACGAGTTTGAAGTGGAGGACTTGTTCGTGCAAATCGAATATTTGCTAACGGAAAAAGATGCTGCGGCAAAAAAGCAAAAAATGCAGGAAATTCGCTACAAAGCAAGCCGTGAATTTAAAAAGCAGGTAGATGCGTATATTGAAGAACTGTCTACTAAAGACATCATTTTTAAAAACATTAAGTTTCGCGGCGAAATCGTGTTATCTGCTCGGCGTTTGCTGTCTTATTTCTATTCGCTTGATACGGGAATTTCCATTCCTAACAGGATGCAGCTCGTAGCCGAGTGGGCGCTTAAGCTCATCAACCAGCTTGAAAAACTGGAGCGTAAAAAAGATTGGGTTCAAGAAGAAATTCAGCTTTTAGAAAAAGAAGATTATGTGGAGGCCTATCAGCACCTGCAGAAAAAGGAAGGCTATACGGAAAGCTCATTTGATGATTTCGACCGGGAACAAGCGTATTTAGCCAAAGCGGTTGTAGCTAAGAAAATGAAATTTATTAAGCAGGCGATCAAGCACCTTAAATTTATCGACATTCGCCGTATCTATATGCAGCTGTTTGAAAGACATCACCTTTTTTCCTACGTAGAGGGATGGGAAGACACTGCTAAAAACACGGTGCACAGAGTCATGAACATGAAACTGTCTTATGAAGACGTAACGCCTTACTTATATATAAAAGATCAAATTGAAGGGCGCAAAGCCAATCCTGTCATTCGCTATTTGTTTATTGATGAAGCACAGGACTATTCACCGTTTCAGCTGGCGTTTTTAAAAGAGCTGTTTCCGCATGCCAGAATGACGCTGCTTGGAGACTTGAATCAAGCGATCTATGCGCACGCCTTGAACGCACCGACTATTCTTTCAAGCGAACTGTACGAAGAGAAAGAAGCAGAAACGTTGACTCTTACGAGAAGCTACCGATCAACACGTCAAATTGTCGAGTTTTCAAGGGATATGGTAGCAAACGGTCATTTAATCGAGCCGTTTAATCGAGACGGTGCGAAGCCAACCGTTACGGCTGCAGATAACGTCCAAGACCTGCATGAGGCGATCATAGACAAAATTAATAAATTGAAGGAACAAAACTATAAAACGATTGCCGTGATTGCCAAAACTGCTGAAGAAAGCCGAGAAGCATTCCAAGCATTGCCTGCTTCGATGTCTGCAAGGCTGCTGACAAAAGAAACAAGTTCATTTGAAAAAGGAATGCTTGTCCTGCCTGCTTATTTAGCAAAAGGAATTGAATTTGATGCCGTCATCATTTACAATGCATCGAGTGAATGTTACCAAGATGAATATGAGCGAAACTTATTTTATACCGCATGCACAAGAGCAATGCATGAGCTGCACCTGTTCTCGCTTGGTGAAACCAGCCCGTTTATATCAAATAAAGAAACTTATGAATACCAAGGTAAATAAACAGAGAACGGTCAGTGTCTCGAGTGTCTGAAATAGTAGTACGGAAAATAGAGGATGAAATCGCAAAGGTTTTGCCCTCTATTTTTTATTTTTATGGATGGATTCAGTTTATTTTCATTGCTTAAATAAAAATTGTTTGGTCAAAGTCTAGTTACCATAAAGCGAATCAAAAGGACGGTAAAAGGAGGAGTTTTATATCCAATATTTACGAATAAATGTATTACTCATCTTTATAATAAGTTTATTTTTCTCGGGTATTATTCTTTTTTCTTATAAGTTATTTGCTTGGGGCATGCTACCCATCATAGCCTTGCTGTTCAGCTATGCTTTAACCTCTAAATATCGTTCAACGGTTTCTCTGTTTCTATTCTTTTTAGTAGGGATATGTATGTTTCAAGTAGGAAGCAATTATTTCATCGAATGGGATCTATCGAAAAAGATGAACATCATGATAAACAGAGTTTTACTTCTGTTTATCATAGGTGGACTATTGCTTTCCATTTTGTTGTCCAAACAAAAGGTATTTCTTTTTGCATCGTTACCAGACTGGCAGAAACGTATAGTGATGCCATATCATTCGATTAAGCTAACGTACTTTTTACTGTTTGGTCTAATTGGTTCGGCTACAATCTTTGTACCGTTACTGTTCGTTGAAGATATAAGCTATACAAAATCATTCGTCATATACGGTATAGTATTCTCCGTTATAAACGCTATTTTAGAAGAGTTGCTTTGGAGAGGGATCATGTTATCTCATTTAAAAAGTAATCTTTCCACTTTTTATGCTGTTTTCATTACGAGTATTGGATTCGGTCTTTTGCACATATCAATAGGAATTCCTGTAATCATAAGTTTACTTTTTTCTCTTGGTGGACTTTTCTATGCATTTGTCGTTTTAAAGACGAAAAGCATATACCCGGCCATAGTTTTTCATTTTATTATTAATTTAGGTATGGTTTTTAACGGATGGATATTTTAGCATCTTGCACCAAAAAGCTCAGAGCGATATATCGCTCTGAGCTTTTTATGAGTTATTACTGTTGTATATTGCCTGAACTGTTTACAGTAGGCCGCCTTCTTTTTATTGACTTTCAAAATGCAGCAAATACTTCACTAAATAAAGGCCTGAGTTTGTTTTTTCTTGAAGAGGAATGGTCAGGCATGTGACGTAATAATACCCGTTTGGAATATCATAGCTTAAGGTTTCAGATAGGACACTTTTGATTTCAATCCCATCGCTTTCGACGTGAAAAGGAAGGCGAGTGGTCTTTTCAGCCCGGGATGCGTCTGGAGTTTCGTTTACCCACACTTCAATAATGGCTTTTGTGTTCGATACGGCTTCAAATGAAATAGCTTTATCGTCTGCGACATATCCTTTTTGAATATCTTCATCACTCCAGTCGTGATGGGGCTTTGGCTGTCCCTTTTGAAACAGCGTAAACTGATGATAAGACATGGTTAGCTCTTGTTCTTTCCATTTTGTTTTCATGATTTCACCTCTTCAAAGTAAAGCTTGTTCTGCTATTATTGAACGATAAATTGTACGCGTGTACCATCTGGATACTGTTCTAACTGATTTCCAACCCATGAGCCGGCTCCGCGGTTATCAGAAGGTGAAATATAGCGAATGTCAGCTCCTGCTCCGCCTTCTTCGCACATAGCCATTGGCCATTCATCACGGTCATAGCCTGTTTTTGTTGGATATCCTTTCAGGGATTCTTCTCGGTTCGCTTCAGCACCGTCGCGATCAATTGTGCAAACGGCAGAGTGCCCAGCGGCAATTGCGTCACGAATATGATCACCCGTTTCAGGATATCGGTCTAACGGAAAATAAAGCGTCGCATCATAGTTTACTTCAGCTTCCGTTTTTTCAGGAGCTAAAAAAGCCCCATGTCCCATAAACCCTAAAATACATGCCACGATAATGAATAGACTTGCCATTAATTTTTTCCCGTATGTAGCCATCTCAAACCTCCAGTGTAAGTCGTTTTTACAGCTTAACTATACTCTCAGATTGCTAAGTTTAGATTACAGGACAATAAATACAGTGTAAACAAGGATTAACATTTATGTAAAAATGATCTTTTTTTCTTATCTGTAAGGAGTAGAAAAGTTCCTTAATATTCCGGGAATTATCCTTTTTATTGTGAACCTGCTTACCAGTCAGGTTAAATGTAGTGTGAAGAGGTAGGTAACGAAAAGAAATCTTAGCAGTGCAAAAAAGAGTAAACTTCCTTTACTTGACATCATACCCTAATAGGTATAAAGTTGTGTATACATTTACTTCTTGCGTACAGCTTAAAAGCAAGAAACGCAATCATGCATGAGCGGAGGTAGTAGTATGATGGAATATGATAAGCAAGTTAAAAATCGTTTGAAACGTATTGAAGGTCAGTTAAAAGGTGTCTTAAATATGATGGAACAAGGAAAAGACTGCCGTGACATTGTGACACAGCTCTCAGCAGCCAGAAGCGCAATTGATCGCACGATGGGTGTTATTGTCAGCACCAATCTTGAACAATGCGTAAGAGAAAGCATTGAAAAAGGCGAGAATACCGAAAACTTAGTAAAAGAAGCAGTAGAGCTGTTAGTAAAAAGCAGATGAGACATTCGTTTCATCTGCTTTTTGTTTTTACTGTACGCTGCTCATAAGGATAAAAACCGCTGTTCCTAAACACAATACGGATAGGAACAGCGGTTTTTTAGGTTTATCTCGTTTTAAGAACAGGAAAGATATATGGAGAGAAAGGAGGAGGTCAAGGTGAGTGATGACAAAAAGTCACCAACATATAATCATACGGAAATTCATCATAAAATTGAGGCTTCTCCAAAAGCGCCGGGAATCAAAGCTGCTTTTCGCTTTAACCACGCTTCTTCTCCTTGGGTAAGAGGAATTAGCTCAGGCTTGTCTTCAAGTTTACCGATTTTGATAGGGATTTTGTTTGATCATTTGCAGTACGGACTCATTGCAAGCATTGGCGGCTTTACATATTTATATACAAAAGATGAGCCTTATGCGCAGCGTGCCGTTAAGTTATTTTTAGCTTTGCTTGGCGTTACGCTGTGCTTTACACTCGGCTCGTTATTTGCTGACGTAGCTTGGATGAAAACTATTTTATTTGGTCTTATTGGAGCTGTATCGGTTTATGTTTTCGGAGCGTTAAAAATTCCAGGGCCTTCTGCCATGTTTTTTGTCCTTTCATTTGCTGTGAGCACGAGCATTCCAGCGCCGAATTTGCAGGCTGTTTTTTTGCACGCAGGACTCGTTTTTTTAGGAGGAGCACTATCTTGGTGTATTAGCATGAGCGGCTGGCTTATTAATCCGCGCGGACCTGAAACCGCTGCTGTGGCGAAAGCGTACAGGCAGCTAGCTTCATTTGTCGGGTCTCTTGGTACGGAATCGTTTCACGCCGAGCAGCATAAAACGGTTGTAGAGCTTCGGGCAGCGGAAACGGCGATGAAACAAGCGAAAATTAATCGGAAAAAATCATCGTTTGCGCATCGCCTGTTTTTATTAAATCAAAAAGCCGAAGGGCTGTTTATCTTTGTAATGGCCGCTGCGAACGATTTTAATCCGGCTGTTTCTAAAAAAGCACAAGCGGTGATTGAAACGTTCGCATCCGAAATGGCCACGCTAAAAAAACATAAAAAAATCCGAGACGTGCGTGAAGAAATTGAAGAGCTGTCCATCAAAGAAGAGCTGCGCACATTATTATTGGATGTAAATGACGTTCTTCAAATGAAGGAATTAAAAGAAACGGAGTACATTCAATTTTCACAAGGTAGCGTAAAAACACGGTTAAAAGCTGCTTTTCACAAACGTTCGTATGTGCTTAAAAACGCTTTGCGCTATGGAATTATTATGATCATTGCCGCAGCCGTTGCCTACACGACAAATATTCCTAGGTCTTACTGGATTCCGCTTACGTGCGCGGGAGTGATGCTTGGAGCAACCGTTCGTGCAACGGTTCAGCGAGGTATTCAGCGTTCGGTCGGAACGATTTTAGGTATTTTAATTGGGACCGGAATTTTAATGCTTGAGCCCACAGGAATCGTGATTGCACTCATTGTCTTTGTGCTTCAATCGACAATCGAGATTGTAATTGTTAAAAACTACGCTCTCGGCACGCTCTTTATCACACCAAATGCTCTTTTAATCGCTGAAAGCGGTCATCCGGATAAAGCGATTAGCTACTTTACGTCCGCTCGGGTGATTGATATTGTTATTGGTTCTATTATCGGAGTGGTCGGTACCGTATTAGTTTTTAAACGAGCTTCTTCGCTTCGTTTGCCGTATTTGCTCGGAGATGTGATACGAAAAGAAGGACAGTTTTTAGAAATGCTAAGCACCGAACAAGATGAAGAAAGAATTAAACGAGAAAGAAATAAGCTTCAAGGGGAACTCGTTAATCTTCGGGCGCTGTACGATAATGTGATTGGAGAATATTCTAAAACGGCCGTCAAACTAGAAGGATTGTGGCCTGCCGTTGTCGCTACCCAGCAGTTAGGTTATATGCTTCTTGCGTCGTTTGAAGGATATGAGCTGTCAGAAACGGAGAAACGAGAGCTTAAGGAAACATTTGCTCAGCTAGCTGCAGCAGCTGAGCAAAAACGAGCGCCAAAGCTTTCAAGTGTTCCAGCCCTGAAACGATACCCTATTATTCAAGGGGAAATAGTCGCTTTATATGAAAGTCTGCAGGTGGAAATATAAAAAGCACGGAACCCAGGGGCTCCGTGCTTTTGTTTTTACATATCCACAACTTCATTTACCGTTTTATTTACATCGTCACGCGTCATTTTTTCTTTTCCTTTCATCAATGCGTTTAATGTTCCATCAGCAAGCGCTAACGGAATTTTACAGAAATGAAGGATCGGAAGCGATTTGACATCTTCTAAATATTTCTTTCCTAGTGAAAGATTGCGGCGAGCGTAGGCAAACATATCTTCTCTGCTCCAATTGTTAGGAAAGAAGCTGACTCCGCGCTCTGAATCTTCCGAGGTATTACGCAGGATATTAACAGACTGCAAGCCGCGTCCGAACGCAATAGCTAATTCTTTGTCTGTCTCCGTGCCGTCATACCATTTCCAAATGTCATTAAGCATCACACCTACTAGACCAGCTACGTAGAACGTATAGTCATCTAAATCCGCTTCATTTTGAATATGCCAGTCTTTTTCTACCCAATCGGCCATTCCTTTGGCCATAATAGAAGTTGCATCTAATACTTGATCTGCAACTCCAGTCGGACAAAGCGCAATCCAGTTGCCGAGCTGAAGCGTTACGTCAGGTAAATCAGCTTGATAAGGACCTACTAATGCCATGTACTCGTCTTCGTTAAAAGACTTTTTTAACAGGTCACTAATGTCGTAAAGCAAGCGGCTTTTTACACCGGCTTCTAGCTCAGGGTGATCTTCAATTTCATCAATTGCCCTCATACATAAGTAAGCAGATCCTACTGCATCCTGCAATTCTGCCGGCAAGTGGCTAATTGGAATAAAAAATGTTCGGCTTGTCTCTTTTAACATCACCATTGCGTTGTCGCGTAATTTGTTGGGTACACTCATTGATAACTAGCTCCTTTTTACATATCCACATGTCAAATTAGTTTAAGTTTTCATCTTATATACTATAGTAACAAAAAATGAGCATTTAATGGAGTTTAAAGATTACTTATTAACGATATTGTCATTATTTTGTAGTATTTGAACAGAGAAACTTGTAACATATACAAGTTTACACTACGATAATACTCGTTCATTCTTCGTTTTACAGAAATAAATGGTTTATTTTTAAGAAAATTGCTGTCATGCTAATGAATTAGATGAGCTTTTAAGAGAGTATTCAACAGTAGGTTATACATAATACATAGGACAATACAGAGGTGAATGTATGAAAATTTTAATTGTAGAAGACGATGATAAAATATATGAATTAGTGAAAGAGAAATTTGAACAGTGGTCATTTGAAGTGGCTGGAGTAGAAGACTTTCAAAAAGTAATGGAAGTATTTATTGCAGAAAGCCCAGAGCTTGTTATTTTAGACGTGAATTTGCCTGTATATGACGGGTTTTACTGGTGTCAGCAAATACGTGCAGTTTCAAAAACTCCTATCGTCTTTCTTTCCTCTCGTGAACATCCAATGGATATTGTTATGGCAATGAATGTTGGCGCGGATGACTATATTCAAAAGCCGTTTAACTTGGATGTTCTTGTTGCTAAAGTGCAGGCGCTTCTGCGCAGAACGTATTCATATGGAGATACGATTTCGGACGTTATCGAGTGGAACGGCGCGGTGCTAGACTTAAAAAAAGGAAGTTTGCATTACAACGACCAAGAAATTCATTTAACGAAAAATGAATTTTTTATTTTGCGGCTTCTTTTGGAAGAACGAGGCAAGATTGTATCGCGAGAAGAGCTTATGCGAAGGTTATGGGAAGATGAGAAATTTGTAAGTGACAATACGCTTTCTGTCAACATCACACGCATTCGCACCAAGCTGGAAGAAATCGGGCTGAATGATAAAATTGTGACTAAAAAAGGCCAAGGATATTTGGTGAATTAAGATGTGGAAAAGTTTTTTAAGAGAAAGACTAAGCTGGATTTTATTTGTTCTTATATGGCTGATTGTAATCGATGCTCTGCTGCTGCTTGAGTATGATATTAAGGTGTCGTCCACTTCGTTTTGGTATTTAAATCTATTAACGCTGTGTCTGCTGATTCTGTTTCTTTTATGGAGAGGAATAAAAGAAAGAAAATTTCTAAAAAAGTTGAGCTTAACGATGCGGAATGATGCGTACGATTTGCAAGAAATGCAGCCATATGTTCGAACAAAAGCAGATGAAGACATGCTGAGTTTGCTGCAGCATATAGATCGTGTGTATCGCAGACAAACTCATGCTCTTCACGTACAGCAGCGAGAGCAGCAGGAATATGTAACGACTTGGGTTCATGAGATCAAGACGCCGCTTACTGCGATGAAGCTGCTTATTAATGCTCATCGTACAGAGCTTTACAAATGGCCTTGGCTAAAGGATATTGAAGATGAGTGGATGAAAATTGACGGATTAGTAGATCAGAATTTATATTCTGCACGCCTGCAGTACTTAGAAAAAGATTATCAGGTGCAGGCAGTGTCGCTAAGCGAACTTGTTTTTCCAAACGTTGCGTACTTCTCAAAATGGTGTATTGAAAAGAAACTGGATATTGATGAAAAAAATCTAGACATACTGGTACACACTGATTCAAAGTGGATGCAGTTTGTTGTGAGGCAAGTGCTGTCTAACGCCATTAAATATAGCCCTCTAGAAGGAAAGCTTTCTTTTTTTAGTGAAGAAACTCCAAAGTACGTAAAGCTATTTATCGCTGATCAAGGAAAAGGGATTCCGACTCAAGATCTTCCCCGGGTTTTTGAAAAAGGATTCACAGGAAATGCGGGAAGAAAAACGAAGGGAGCTACGGGGCTAGGACTGTATTTTTCAAAAAAAATTACAGATGCTCTTGGCCATCGAATAGAAGTGAATTCACTTTTACACGAAGGCACCACGGTGATCCTGACCTTCTACAAACCGAATTCTTTTGATAACCTTTCAAAAATGTAAGATTGCACGCTGAGATTGTCATCTGCTTCAAACGAATCTTTCCTTGTTTCAAAGTAAGATAGAGCTATACACAAGGAGGGAACGTACATGAAGCGAAAGTGGATTAGCCTCTTAGCTCTGCTTTTGGTTGTAGGAGCAGGTATAGGAGGAATAAAGATTTATCAAAAAGCCGCAACGGAGCATCAATACGGGATTATCCCAAAAGAAGCAAAAAAAGTGGATGAGTATGGACGAGTTCAATATACCATTTCAGTGATAAACGAAAAAGGACAAACAACGTTTCAAACATTTACAACGATTAAACAGTTAAAAGAAGGAACGGTTATTGACCTTTTTGTTCGAGGCAATGAAGTTCGGAAATATGACATTATAACAAAGAATGAGCTGCCGCAGCGAGTGAAAAGCGTGTGGCCTATAAAAGAACGAAAGGAGGAGGAAAAGTGAGCGTTGTTCTTGAAGGGAAAAATGTAACCAAAACGTTTGGATCAAGAGGAAATGTATACGAAGCGCTGAAAGGCATTGATTTTACAATCGAAGAAGGAGAGTTTGTCGGTATTATGGGACCATCTGGAGCGGGAAAAACGACGCTGATGAACATTCTTTCAACGATTGACCGTCCCACCGATGGCGAGATATGGATTCAAGGAGAAAACGTGGCGCTCATGAAAGATAAGAAGCTGTCTGCTTTCAGACGCAATCATTTAGGGTTTATTTTTCAAGATTATAATTTATTGGATACGTTAACGGTAAAAGAAAATATTCTTCTGCCGCTTACGGTTACAAAAATGTCTAAGAAAGAGATGGAAGCGAAGCTTAAAGACACCGCAACGCGACTAGGCATTTATGAGCTGGCGGATAAGTATCCGTATGAGATTTCTGGCGGACAAAAACAGCGCGTTGCAGCAGCGAGAGCAATGATTACGAATCCAGCTGTTATTTTCGCCGATGAACCTACCGGAGCTCTTGATTCGAAAGCTGCTTCAAGGCTGCTTGAAAAGCTGTCGCAATTAAATCAAGAAGACCGTGCCACGATTATTATGGTGACGCATGATCCGCTGGCTTCAAGCTACTGCAGCCGCGTGCTGTTTATTAAAGACGGACAAATTTACACGGAGCTGTTTAAAGGCGAACAAACGAGACAAGCATTTTTTAAACGAATTATGAACATTCAAGGCGCATTAGGCGGTGAAGGCTATGACCGTATTTGATCTTGTTAAAAAGAATATGCGCAAAAATATTAGCCGGTACAGCCTTTATTTCTTTTCAATGATTTTTAGTATTATTGTGTACTATGTGTTTGCTACGCTTCAGTACGACCAATCGATTTCAAAGGTTATTGGAGAAGAGCTGAGGCTGCAGGGCATTTTTAATGCTTCAAACTACGTTTTGCTTACCTTTATTGTTGTCTTTATTTGGTACACAAACTCATTTTTCATCAGGCAGCGTAAGAGAGAGCTCGGGCTGTATCATTTAGTCGGCATTGAAAAACGTACGATTGGAAAAATGATTTTCTATGAGAATATGCTGCTGGGAATTTTTTCTTTGGTGGTCGGTATTTTACTAGGTACCGTGTTTTCAAGGCTATTTGTGCTGTTTTTACTAAAGCTTATGGGACTGTCGCTTTCTATTACGCTCACATTTTCTTTTCAAGCGGTTTTAAAAACAGCCGTAGTGTTTTTGCTTGTTACCATTTTTATATCGTTTCAAGGCTATTTTATTATGTACCGCTATACGCTATTAGATCTGTTTCAAGCAGAAAGCAAAAGTGAACGCGTAAATAAAATGAATTCGAAACGCTCAATTGCAGTGGGAGGACTGGGTATCTTACTCGTTGGCTACGGATACTACCTTTCATCGGGAAACATTGTGACGCCTAAGTTTTTTCTAATTGTAGCCGTTGTACTGTTCTCGGTCATTTTCGGTACATTTTTACTTTTCAAAGCCACAATTGAGTGGCTGATGGGGCTTTACCGAGAGCATGCAAGCCGATATTATTCGTTTGCAAATATGCTAAGCGTTTCTACCATGATGTATCGAATTAAAGCAAATGCACGAGTGTTAACCCTAATTACGATTTTGTCGGCTACTACACTTGTAGCAGTTGGTGTGACGTATTCCTCGTACTATAATACAAAAGCCGACGCCAGAAGCATGCAGCCTTATGACTATACGCTGCACAGCAAAAAAGCAGCGCAAGAATTTATGGATGTACTGGATGAGCTAGATATCCAATCAAATCGGTATGTCTATCATATCGTGAAGCACTCTGCTGATTTATCGGATTTTCGATTTATTACATCGGGCTACTATAAAGATAGGGAACAAATCAGTTTTTTAGATGAAGAAGAAGTGCGGAAAAATGGCGTTTCGGTTCCTGCGCTAAGCGCAAACGAAACTGTTATTTTTGATTCAATGGCAAAAGGAAAAGTGTTTAAGCCTAGTACAGGTAAAACCGCAGCTGTGCAGCTGAACAAATCAGAAGAGCTTACTTTAAAAGTCGTTAAATCCGAGCCTTTGCTCATTCTTGATTCTGACAGTGCCGGCTATCAGTTTGTAGTCCACCACGATACATTTAACAAGCTTTTAAAAGCTGGACAAAAGCAAGCGGTGTACGTATTTAATACCGATGATGGAAACAAACAGAATGAACTTGCTAAGAACTATCATCAAATCGCAAAAGAAGCTGGCGAAAGCCGTACTTCATACTATGATGTGTTTCAGGCAGGCTTAATGAGTAAAGGATTGTTTATTTTTATTGGAGGGTTTTTAGGGCTCGTCTTTTTGATGGCAACGGGCAGTATTATTTATTTTAAGCAAATCTCTGAAGCGGAACAAGAGCGCAAAAGATTTGAAGTTCTGCGTAAGCTTGGGTTTTCAGTGTCTCAAATGATGAGCGCCGTTCGAAAGCAGCAGCTGTTTACGTTTGGTTTGCCTTTAGTGATTGGCATCTTGCACAGTCTATTTGCGCTGAAGGTCATTACGAACCTAACCGGTGAAAGTCTGATAGTCCCTGTTTTAATAGCGGATGCAGTATACGGGATTATTTATTTCTTTTTCTACTGGCTGACAATGAATTACTACCGAATGGTAATAAAGCGACTATAAAGAAAAGACTGTTTCGATCAAAGAAACAGTCTTTTTTTGGTTGGGAAAATAAAAGGTATGGAGTAATGAAATCCTGAATATAAAAAAAGGGTATATAAAAAGTAGAGAGTTGTATTGGAGGGGAAAATGTGAAAGCAGATGCTGTATTTGAAGGGGGAGGCGTTCGAGGAATTGCATTCACGGGTGCGATTGAAGCGATGGAAGAAAGCAATGTAGAATGGCAGCGTCTAGCAGGTACGTCAGCGGGAGCGTTAATTGCGGCACTTTTAGCGAGCGGCTATAAAAGCGGTGAAATTCGCAGAGAGCTTCAAAACATGGACTATGCTAAGTTTCGCGGGAAAACGATCATTAACCGAATTCCTCTGATTGGAAACTTGATTGAACTGATGGTTCATTTAGGTTTTTATAAAAATGATTATTTGGAAAAATGGGTGTACGGTTTGCTGCGTGAAAAAGGAATCGAAACGTTTGCGGATTTGCCGGCAGATAGGCTGAAAATTATTGCCTCAGACATTTCGAACGGGCAGATGCTTGTGCTGCCTGACGACTTGCCTCGCTACGGAATGCAGCCAAGCGATATGAAGATTTCACAAGCCGTGATGATGAGTGCGTCCATTCCTTTTTTCTTTCGTCCGGTCATCTGGAAGTCCAAAGGGTTCAAGAGATCATACATTGTCGATGGAGCGCTTTTAAGCAATTTTCCAATTTGGCTGTTTGATACGGAGCATCCGCGTTTCCCGACATTTGGTTTTCGATTTGTCAAAGAAGAAATTGATACAGCCGCTATTATTCCGACGCCGGTCCATTTATTTAAAAGTATGTTTACGACGATGCTGCAAGCTCATGATTTGCGGTATTTGAACGCGGAGACAAAAGAACGAACGGTGCAAATTCCAACCGGTGTGATTACGGCAACGGATTTTGCCTTAAAGGAAGAAGAAATCGAATTTTTATATGAATCTGGTTATATATCAGCAAAGCGCTTTTTAGAAAAGTGGGATTTTGAACAGCATAAAATGAATCGGACCGGACGGCAGCTGACACGAAGAAAGCTCCCGTAACAGGAGCTTTTCTACGGCTGTTTTAAAATGTTGACTTCAACAGATTCGCCTTTTGCCGGAACGGAATACTGAACGCTTTTGTCTTTTTTGAGCCATGCTTTAACGAGCTGTCCTTTTTTGTATGTTTGATCATCCGAAACTTTTACATAAATAGGCTGTACATCGCTAGAACCAAGTATTTCTTTTGTTGTATAGTCAAGCGCGGTATCTCGCGGAATGACGTTTGCAATAAGAATTTCATCCTGTTTCACTTCTAAAATGCGCCCTTGAACTAAATAGCCGGCCGGCTTTTTTGACTGCTCGGCGTTATCAGAACAGCCGCTTAAACAAATAAAAAAGAGAAGAAAAAGTGCAGTTGATTGAACGGTAAACTTCATAAAATCTCCTTTCCGTTTCAACATGACTACCATTATAACGCGTTTGACCATTTCTTTTCCAGTTTTCGGAGAAAGCAAGAGGTAATCGTTGACGTTATTTCAGCACGCATGATATGTTTTAACTCATAAACGCTATTTTTACTAGAAGTCACGCTTAGTACGGGAGGTCCTTATATGGATGTTACCTTTTTAACCAATGTTATTCGACATATATTAGAACGAGATAATTTTGTCATTGACTTTGAAGAATCAGATGAACAAAATATTCACTTTTGGCATCGAGACGAGCCGTTTCGCCTTTTTATTTCAGAGCAAACGGAAAGTTATTTAGTATGGACCGTTTTTGAAGATGAAAAGGAACAGTGGAGCGGAAAAACATTTCTCCAAGAAGTGACGAATACGTGTAAAGACTGCAGTGAGCCAATTGCGCACTGGATTTATAAAGATGGAGGCAAAGCAGGTTATTGCGATCATTGTCTTCAAACGTTTGGAAATGCGTATTTTACAAATGCTGATGATATCAAGCAAAACCTTCATTTAATTGACGGTTCTATTTGTTTTATTACCGATGAAACCGGAAGCGATTGGTGGATTGCATATGAGGGATTCAAACGAGTAATTGCAAGATTAGAAGAAAATCCCGATCAGAAAGTCGAAATGTACAAGCCTGAATATCCGGTCTTTAAATGGGAAATACATTTTCTAACGGAAAACAATTCTGCTAGCTTTAAGTTCAAAGATGACTTTGCATCTGGAATTTTACCGAAGGGAAGAATACTCTAACATCCTTGTTATAAGGGTGTTTTTTCTTATAATGGGAAGTTTTTTTGAAAAAAATAATTAATTTAGGTTAAAAAGAAGGAATTAAAGGGTAAAGAGTAGAAGATATATCACTATAGGAAGAATGGGGGAAATAATTATGACAACTACAACAAATTTAACACTGGGGTACAAAATGTACACGATTGATTTTAGCCGTCCAACGCAGTCTAACGAGGCACTGCTTGATTTTTTTAAAGATGTGCAGCATAGACAGGGAAATAATGCAGAAAGCTTTTCTAAAACATTAATGGAAATCGAAGAAATCAAAACAAAATATGTAGATCATGAAATCGTACTGCTGGCTAAATCGCTTGAACAGCAAATAAGCCGCTCAAATGCAGAAAAACTTGAGGTCTGATAATCACCAGAAATGGTCGATTTATCAGACCTTTTTTATTTCTATCGATGCAGCACTTTTGGGGTGAAGTCAAGGGGACAGGATATCTGGTAGTATAGGTTTTTGGTCGAAGATAAAATTCTGTACATGTCAACGGATGTTTGATTTCATCAAAAGTTGTAGATGAATAGACTATCAAGTCGTTGGAGGCGTTGTATGGTTGGAATTTGCAGCTGGAAGTGTGCAGTGAGTGGAATAAGTATTGCCAGTGTCTACAGTAAGCAGCCGTCATGGCAGCGGGAGTGTTATTTGGTGACACCTGGTAAAGTTTATTATGAGTCGTGCTATCAGGGGTACGGAGAGTTTGCGGGAATGGATATTTTTTGTTTGATAAGAGAAAGCAGAGCGGAGAAAGAAGACAGTGAAGAGGTAGTGGCTTTTAAGCCTAAGATTGTGCTGGCGAAATATTACAGCGGACAGCGTTATGAAGAACTGCCGGAATCAGAGCCGTGTCCGTACGGAGGCTATTTTTTTGAAGGGTGGAAGGAAGGTAGCGAATATACATAAAAGCTGTAGAGATATCTCTACAGCTTGTTATTAACGTCTTGTTTCATCGACAGATTGTTCTAAGTCACTTACTTCTTGCGTAATTGTATTTAATTCTTCTTGCACCGCTTCAGCTTCAAGAACAGGATCTTGAACGATTTCTGTCGTTTCAAGCTCTTCTGCTGCAGCCGTTTCTGCAAGCGGCTGTTCTTTAGCAGTGCGCAGAGATTTCACTTTGTTGACAACTTGCGAAGACTGTTCGGAGACTTTTTGTGAAAGACGAGCCGTGCGCTGTTTGAGATCTTGGCCTTTTGCATATACCGTTTCTTTCACTTGACCTGTTTTAGCAAGTGCTTGATTCGCTCCATCTTGAATAGAAGCACGCAGCTCTTTTCCTGACTTTGGCGCTACTAGTAAAGCTGTTGTTACACCCACTACGCTACCTACTAACGTGCCGACTAATAACTCTTTGCTTCCACCTTTTGTTTCTTTACCCACTGTTTCTTTTACGTTTTCTTTTGTCATGACATTTCCTCCTTTTATAATATGTAATATGAAGGGTTTACCATTTTGTTGAATACTTCCTGCAAAACGCAAATGATTCGCTAAAAAAATCTGCAAGTGCCGTCGGACGCTCGTACAGGCTGGTGAAATTTGATTGTATATAGTATTCAACCACCTGACAGAAAAACCTTCTTTTCTGCTATAAAAACAAAAAAAAACTTATCTATAAAATCCGACACAAGAAAACGACAACATTCGTTCTTTGGTAGCATTTTCACTTGAAATTTTATATCATAGAGGGCAAGGAGAATACGTTCTCTTTTTTTAGATGCTGGAGGGATTGAAGAAATGGCTGAATCGAAGTACAGAACGATTTTAGAAGCAAAATCTGGAGAGTTAGAAGCATTAAAAGACAAAGCAATCAAAGACAGCTGGCAGCCGATTTATCATATTCATCCACAGTACGGGCTGATGAATGATCCAAACGGATTGGTTCAATTAAACGGTGAATATCACGTGTTTTATCAGTGGTATCCGTACGGCGCGATGCATGGAATGAAGCACTGGGCTCATGTGAAATCTACGGATTTAGTAACGTGGGAACGCCTTCCGGTTGCGTTAACGCCAACGGAAGAATATGAATCGCACGGCGCATACTCAGGCGGCGCGATTGAAAAAGATGGTCAAGGGCTGCTGTTTTATACGGGGAATGTAAAATACGAAGACGGCTCACGTTCAGCTAATCAGTGTATCGCGATGCTAAACAGGGATGGAAGTGTAGAAAAATACACGAATAATCCAGCGGTACGAGGCGTTCCTGATGGGTATACAGGACATGTGCGCGATCCGAAAGTATGGAAAGAAAATGATACATATTATATGCTGCTAGGCGCTCAGCGTGAAAACGAAACGGGCGCGTTAATTGTGTATGAATCAAGCGATGCGCTTCAGTGGTCATTTAAAGGTGAAGTTAAAACATCGCTTCCTGACTTTGGCTATATGTGGGAGTGCCCGGATTACTTTAAACTGGACGGAAAAGATGTGTTTGTCTTTTCGCCGCAAGGAATCAAAGCGGATGGCCACGATTTTCATAATATTTATAATGTGATTTACGCGGTGGGAACATTTGATGTGGAAAGTTTAACGTTTGAAATGGAGTATTACCGTGAAATTGATAAGGGGTTTGACTTTTATGCACCGCAAACGTTCCAAGATGAAAGCGGACGTCGCTTGCTGTTTGCATGGATTGGAAACCCGGACGTTGACTATCCGTCAGACGAATATGGATGGGCTCATGCCTTAACGCTTCCTCGTGAGCTTTCGCTTGAAGGAAATGAACTTGTTCAAAAGCCTGTAGAAGAGTTAAATAAGCTTCGAGATCAAGCGGTTCATTTTAGAGGAACGCTAAAAAATGAAGAAGTGATCATTGATGAAGCAACAAACAATGCATATGAAATCAATATGACGTTCCGCGAGATAGAGGCCAAACAGTTTGGTTTAGAGCTGTTTAATAGTAAAGAAGAAGAGCTTCGCCTCGTGTTTGATACAGGAAAGCAAGAAGTACGACTCGACCGTTCTTCATTCCACCATCAATATGCAACGGAATACGGTGTGGTTCGCTCTGAAAAATGGACAGCGTCAAATGAAGTCGATGTTCGCGTATTTGTCGACAAAAGCATCGTCGAAATTTATATAAACGGCGGCAAAATTGTCTTCACTTCCCGGGTATTCCCGAAAAAAGATTCCAAATCAGCTGTAAATGTATTTGCAGAAGGGGCCGTGGACTACCGTATTGATTATTACGGCATGTCCCGCGGTATTTAATATAATAAATGAGAAAAGCCAATGAATATCATTCATTGGCTTTTTTGTTTCTATAAAAATAAAATACAAATACATGAAGCAACTAAGTGAGGAACAGCTGCAATAATAAAACGTTTCATCCACTCTGTATCCTCTCGCTGCCGGACGGGTGTAAAGTAAGGACCTCTCGTTTCAAATCGAAATGCGTCGAGAAGCGTAACGAGTGCAATCGCTGTAAGTAATATGCCAAGAGGACCTGAAATATAGTAAATATACTGCCAGTTGCCTGCTGTAATAGAAATGATAATCACAATAATTAAAGATATAATGCCAGATATTAATCCTGTTTTCAAACTCAAAATCTCCTTACATCCAGTTTTTGCTTATCTATTTTACCATAACCGAATGAAGGTTTGTATATACGGCTTGGGGCGGATATTTACTTCTTAATTGACCTTCTATGTAAGTATCTTCTCGTATAAAATGAGTTTCCTAGCAAAAGCAGTGTCCCTAGAATCCAGCCAGCTGCAGGGGAATAAGGAAAGATATTTTTTAAAGCCATCCCAAAAGAAATAGAGGCTGCTCCGAGTATAAATAAAAGCAGCGTGATTCCTTGACGTTTTTTCATATGTACCACCTCTCTTACTAATTTTACCATAAAATGTGAGTGTAGTAGAATAAAATGTAAGTTGTCATACAAAAAAAGAAGTATATGGTAAAATTTAAGGGGTAGGAAGGGAAGAGGGATGCAGTGATTAAAAAAGGATTGATAGCAGGTATCGTGATGGTCGGGATTGTTCTTGCTCTTGCTGCTTTTACAGGGAAGTGGAGCTATCTCTATTTTGTGTCAGGCACAATGGGAGCAGTGTCACTGGTTTTAGCTTTGGCATACCTTATTGACAGTATCGTGCTAGGAAGTACAGGCACATTCTTTTCAGTCAAAAAGACGCGCAGGGTGAGCCGAGTTGAAGATGCAAAACGATTTGGAGCTATTGCAGTACCGAACGTATTAGCTGCTTTGATTTATGTAGCCGCTGGTTGATGAACAGAAGTCTATAAAAGCAGCTTGAGGTGTAACCTCAAGCTGTTTTTTATGCGTCAATCTGAACGTTTCTTTCCCGTTTATCACGCAGAGGCATCAGCATACTCACAAATCCAACGCTTACAATGATGATTGCCGCCGTTAAAAAAGTTGTCTGAGCACCTGCAAGCTTTACAACCATGCCTCCAAGAAGAGGAGCAGTAAGTAAAACGGCACTCGTTAAGGTGTTGATGAATCCGTACACTTTTCCGAGGTGTTCCTTGTCGCTGTATGTTTGAACGATATAGTTAAACAGCAGTAAATTAAGCCCAACTCCGGCTCCTCCAATAGGTGCAGCAATCAAAATGAAATAGCGTGACATAACGGCTGGATTAAAGCAGCTAATGAAAAATAAAGCCCCTCCAAATAGAAGCAGTCCAAGTGATAACAGTCTAAATGGATGGTGAACCTGTTTTTTTCTATTAAGATACATTCCTGTTGCTAGCGCCCCCAGTCCGATTCCAGAAAGCAGCCAGCCGAGCATTTCCGGATGATGAGGCAGCACATCTCGTAGGAAGATGCTGATTTGAGCGTCAACAAGCATCACTACAAAATACGAAAGGTGAAACAAAATAACGGCGCGTAAAAGGATTGAGTGCTGAAAAACGATTTTCCAGCCGTTTGAGTACGTTTCTTTCAGTTGATGGGAAGAACGAGCAGCTTGCCCTTGAATGTTTTTACGTGCTTTTTTAAGTGAAAACAGCACGCCAATAGAAATCATACAAGCTGCGGCATTAGCTAAAATGCATGCTTTTGGCGTTGTAATCGTCAGCGCGGCGGCTCCGAGAAACGGCCCCACAACTTTGGCAATTTGAAACATAATGTTTTGTAAAGTAGAGGCCTGCAGCAGCTGATCTTCTTTGACCACTTCTCGAACGTAAGAGAGCTGTGCGGGCACTTTCATAACAGAACTCATAGAGCGCAGCATCAGCACCCCAAGTGCCAAAAGCGGTTCATTTGTAAAAAATAACAGACATGTGAACAGAAGACGGACTAGTTCAGACAGAAACATCAGCTGTACTTTATCATAGCGGTCGGCTAAATTTCCTGCTGCTTGACTTAGCAGGATGCTAGGTAAAGCGTACGCGACAGGAATAAGCGTAATCCAGAGGGAATTTGCGTGCCACACGTATGTAAAAAGCGTCATCACCGCAAACATATCAAATAAATCTCCGAAGCTTGCTGCAGTGCTTGAAATAAATAATTTTTTATAAGAAGAATTAGCAAACAGCTTTTCTTTTTTCAATACCTTCATTCCTTTATGTGTTGTTCGTAAAAAATAATCGCATCTTCAATAAATTGAAGGACTTCGCTGTCAATAGGGTAGAGATTAAGTGAACTTGATGCCTCAGGAGATTTGCGAACATCCCAAAAGGCTTTTTCTAAAGCCGCATGAGGGCCAAATAGCTCACTCGATAAAAACAGTATATCAGCTGCAATCAGCTGTCCATCTTCAGATTGAGGTGCACGCTGGTGCTTTAAGCAAAGCTGAACTCGTTTTATGATGTTAATCCATTTATCGGCACTCGCATTCTCCATTTTAGGCAAATCATGCTGCAGAATCTCACTTTCTTCTATTGAAAGCGAAAGGAGATCCGTCCAGCTGCTCTTGGCATTAGTTTCATTGTCAACTAAAGGAAGGAGCTGCTTCCAGTTTAATTCACCTTCTATTTTTATACTGTTGCGAAGCGTGTGAGTATGTTCTAAAGCTTGTTGAATTTCCATCGCTTTTTGCTGAAGCTTTTGCTGATGAATCGCTAGAAGTTCATCGATACTCACTTGATGAAGAATAAGTTCAATATCTCGCAAAGGAACGGCTAAGTTTTTTAAAAGAGTAATTTTCTCTAGTGTGACTAAATCCGTTTCTGAGTAGGACCGCTTTCCGTTTTCGGCTTTTGACGATGGATGAAGCAAGCCGATTTGATCGTAGTAACGAAGCGTACGCACCGTAAGGCCTAGTTTTTTAGCGGCTTGCCCAGTAGAAAAATAAATCATTTTTAACCCCTCCAAAAAAATGCTTGCAGGTAACGTTACGTCACCTTTTACACTGAATATATGTAAAAGGGAGGCGAAGTAAATTGAAACAAAAAAATCAAGGATTATGGACAATAAAATCATTCGTAATTATGCTGGGCGTCACGTTTGTTGGTGTGCCTATCTTAATTGAAGGCATATTGCAGGATGCTTTACATTCCCTGTTTAAAAATGACCTTTATGCTGGAACAGCTACTGGATTTTTTATGGCAGCTGTGTTTTTATCAGCTCTGTATGGGCTGATGGTTCAGGCTGGTGATAGAAAAATTGGTTTTCAATCGTTTTCAAAACGGCACTGGCCGCTCATTCTTTTTTGGCTTTTTGTGCTGATCTTAGGAAGTGTGGGGATTGTTGTACTCATGGAATGGCTTGGTATAACACATGAAAATAAAAAAACAGCTAGTTTGCAACAAGATCTGTCGCTGTTTTCATTTATACTTGCTTTTGTTTCAGCCGCTGTGATCTCACCTTTTTATGAAGAGATTATCTACCGAGGATTTTTTTATACGTGGCTGAAACGTAAAGGAGGGATTGTCGTTGGATTAGTGGGAAGTTCGTTTATTTTTATGCTGGTGCATATTCCAACGTACAATACCTTGCCCGTTAACTTTTTATCAGGTCTCGTGTTTGCATGGGTGTACGAAAAAACAAAGTCGCTGCTTCCAAGTATGATCATTCACGCTTGTTTTAATGGGATTGCCGTTATTTTAACAGCGGCAGCTTAATGTAGTTTAGGTGACAAGTAAGCTATGATTTATCTTACCATATTATGTCTACTGAAGAAGCGAATTGCAAAAAAATAAGTGAAACAGGTAAAGTGTACTTGAAGGTGCCTATAACAAGAAAAATATAAAAATAAAGGCTCAAAGCCCCCTCTGTGACAAGGCAGAAAAGGGACACGTACATATTGGTCTAGCGGAATGCTGCATATGTTATTGGAGCCGCTCTAAGTATAATAGCTGCTTTATTTTTAAGAATATGTAGCATACAATCCTTTGGTTGATAAGCTTTCGAAGCGCTGAAGAAAAATATAAGAAAAAATTCATTCAAAACTCTTGCGTTAAAGAGAACTTTAGCAGATAAGCTTGTTGTATAAGTTTTTACAAAAACAAAAATGATAAGTGATGTTGGTTTATAAAAAGCTTATCAGACGAAAGGATTGGTTATCAGTCATGTCTAATACAAAAGGTAAAGTTGTTATTATTACGGGTGCTTCTAGCGGAATCGGAGAAGCAACAGCAAAAGAACTTTCATCAAAAGGAGCAAAGCTTGTTTTAGCGGCTCGCCGTGAAGATCGTTTGAAAACATTACAAGAAGATATTAAAGAAAACGGCGGAGAAGCGATCTACAAAGTAGTGGACGTGACTTCTCACGACCAAATGCAGGAGTTAGCACAATATGCGCTTTCAGAGTTTGGACGCATCGATGTGCTTGTAAACAATGCAGGACTTATGCCATTATCTCTTCTACGCAACCAAAAAGTAGATGAATGGAACACAATGATTGATGTGAACATTAAAGGCGTTCTTTACGGAATCTCAGCAGTTCTTCCAGCGATGAGAGAGCAAAAAGACGGACACGTGATTAACCTGTCTTCCGTAGCTGGTCACGCAGTAGGTGCCGGAAGTGCGGTATACAGCGCAACAAAATTTGCGGTTAAAGCGATCACAGAAGGTCTTCGTCTAGAAGAATCAGCTGGCGGAAGCAACATTCGCGCAACGAATATTTCTCCAGGAGCAATTGCAACAGAATTAAAAGAAACAATCACGGATACAGATTTAAAATCAGGTATTGATGAATTTTATAAAGGTGCCATCGAAGTGGAAAGCATCGCACGCGCAATTGCGTTTGCCATCGAAGAGCCAGCAGGTGTGGCAGTAAACGAAATGATTATTCGTCCTGTACATCAAGAATGGTAATAAAAATGAAAGAAAAACGGTTAGAAGCACTGCTTCTAACCGTTTTTCTTATATAAATGTACGATTGTGACTTGTCTTAAAGTTTACTTTAAGGTGTATGATAGTGGAGACTATAAACAAATATGAAGGAGAGGGTATCGATGCAATATCGAAAGCTTGGAACAACAGGTCTGGAAGTATCAAATTTATGTCTAGGTACCATGGCGTTTGGACGATGGATTGACGAAAAAGCGTCGGCAGCTATTTTACATAGCGCCATTGAAAACGGAATTAACTTCATTGACACAGCCAACTATTACGGAAAAGGGCAGGATGAAGAGTTTAGATATGGCACAGGGGAATCTGAAGAAATTATTGGACGTGCGTTAAAAGGAAAACGGTATGATGTTGTACTTGCAACAAAAGTCGGGATTGCCGTAGGAAAAGGCAAAAATGATAAAGGCCTTTCACGCACACACATTATGAGAGAAGTGGATAATCAGCTGCGACGACTGCAGACAGACTACATTGATCTTTATCAAGTTCATCTTTTTGACCACCATACACCTATGGAAGAAACGCTTCGCACGCTAGATGATTTAGTTCGTCAAGGTAAAGTTCGTTATATTGGCTGTTCTAATTATGCTGCGTGGCAAATCGCAAAGTCTCATCATATTAGTGACAAAATGAACCTTGAAAAATTCATTTCCGTTCAGCCCCAGTATAATCTTCTCTCTCGTGAAATTGAACAAGAGCTGCTGCCGTTTAGTCAATCTGAAGGTGTAGGCGTCATGGTATACAGTCCGTTAGCGCGCGGCATGCTTTCAGGTAAATATAAAACACCAAATGACGTGCCGCCAGAAAGTCGCGCTGCGCATGGTGAAAAGCTGCTGCGAAACTACTTTACAGACCAAAATTTTCAGCTGGTGGAGCAGTATCGCAAGTTAGCAGAACAAAATGAAGTAAGCTTGTCTCAGTTTGCTCTTTCATGGGTATTAAATCAGCCCGCTGTAACATCAAGCATTATCGGAGCTAGCAAATTGCACCACGTAACAGATGCGGTTGAAATCAGCGATTGGACATGGTCAGAAGAGCTGTTGAATACCGTGAATTCACTCTATTAATAAAAAGTCCGCAGGTACACCTGCGGACTTTTGTGTTTAAATTTTAATTTCTTTTTGCGTTAATCTTGCTTCTAGCGAGTCGTACAAAGCGAGCTTATAGTTAATTTGTTCAAGATATTTAAAGGTTTTAGCCATTTCTTCTTCCACCGCTTCTTTATGCTGAAGCATCATGTTTTTTCGTTCTTTAATCGTGCTTTCGCCTTGTTTATAGAGCTCTACGTAGCGCTTAATTTCTGCAAGCGGCATGCCCGTTGAGCGCAGAGCCAAAATAAAACGGATCCATTCAATATTCGTATCATTATAGAGGCGCTTTCCATTTTCATCACGCTCTACAAAAGGAAGAATTCCTTCTTTTTCATAGTAGCGTAAAGTCGGTGCGGAAAGCCCGGTTTTTTCATTCATTTCTTTCATGCTATAAGACAAGATTGTTCACTCCCACTTATGAATCGTATAGCTTACTTTAAGGTATATGATAATCGATAGTTGAACGTTTTATCAAATTCTTTTTCGTTTTTTGAAAAAATATGGAACTTTTATACAGTTTGTCCGTAATAACAAGTAGACAATAAGAAACTTACTGTAAAAGGTTAAGTAAAGGGGATAGAGTAATGAAAAAAGTAAAATGGATTAGTTTTATCCTGCTGCTGATTTCAAGCGGAGTGTTTTTTATCAATCATCAGTACGCCATTTTACTAGCGGCTTGGACTGTGTACGGAATGGCTTTATCAATCCTGGTTTATTTCTTTTCATACGATATGAGTGATTCAAACAAAGAGTAAAAAGCGTATACGCGTTTCTTATTGTCTTCAACATAAAAGCAGAAAATGAAAGGGTGGAAGAAATGGGAGAACTTTTTTGGATGATTTTGTTCGGAGCGTGTATTTGGGTGCCGCTAATTTGGAATAAAATTGTGATTGGCAAGCGCATCGCACACGAAGAAAAGAAAGCAGGACGTGATTTAACAGGGGAAATCAATCCGTTTACCGGAGGAAGAATGTAAATAGGCGTAAAAAAAGCTGTGACAAAAGTATTTTCGTTGAAAGAAGATCCGAATGATGAATCGAGATTTTTAATGCAGAATCAACTTCGTTCGGTTTTTTTATTAGTATGGTGAACGTAGGTGTCATGTATATAGTAGTTTCTAGCTGTTGATTGGAGGATAAGGTGAAGACTCCTGCGGGAAAAGCGGAACAGGTGAGACCCACGAAGGAACGCAGGCGAGGCCGCCCGCGGAAAGCGAAGCCTTGCACGGAAATCAACAGCGGTGTAACCAGCAGTCCAGCTTATTTATCCCATTTGTTCGTCTTTAGGTTGGAGTAATTTTGTTATGTCTAAGCCTCTTTATTAGTAAAGAAAACAATAGTTTAATTTTGTTATTAATAGTATAATTAACCATATTTCTTTTGGATAGAAAGGCTGATGAAAAGGTGTTCATATTCTTTTTAGCCGGCATGGTACTTGTGCTGGCGATGATTGTTTTTTCGCGTACGCTGTGGGTGCCCGGCGGAATGGTAGAACGTCTTAGCAAGAAAAAGTGGTTTCAAAACCATTGGCTGAGCGGAGGCTATTTGTTTGGCATTAATGCTTTATATTTTGGTACTACAATATTTTTACTCTATCTTCTTATGTTTACAGATATCCCTTATCTACATATTGTTCTTATGTTTTTAGCGACGATTGTAAGTATTTTCACGTGGAGCGCCTTTAGTGCCGCATGGACAGGGTCATTTAAAAACCGTCTTAAAATGGCTTTAACGGGAAGCAGCTTTTATTTAATATTGGCATTGATTATGGTGATCCAGTGGGTAAACGTTAAGCCTCTGTATCCCAATGAAGATACGTTTATGCGAGCTTTAGGGTGGATGCTTGGCTTTTTCGTTTCAGCCGTCGCTTTTAGTGTATGTTTTATCTTCACGGCGTTTCTTGGAAAACGTTCAGCACGTGTGTAAGGATATCATCCGTTTTTTCGCGTTTTTTTCTAGTTAACTACTATTCACGAAAGCAGGGGTAAACGTGATTCGAGAAATTTTAGCTTCCGATGCAGCTGCTTTTTTAGCGTTAAATAAAGAGCTTGATAAAGAAACAACATATATGCTGTACGAGGAAAATGAGCGTGCGACTACGCTTGAACAGCAGAAAAAAATGATTACAACTTTTTTAAAGATGCCGAACTCGACCATTTTAGTGGCGGAACAAGACGGACAGCTCGTCGGACATTTATCTGTGATTGGCGGAAGCGTTAACCGAAAAAAACACAGCGCATACTTAGCTGTTGGCGTGCTTCAATCTTACGGAAACCGAGGTATCGGCACTTCGTTGTTTAAAGAAATGGAGAGATGGGCAGCACAGAGCGGCATTAAACGAGTGGAGCTAACGGTGATGACCCACAATGAACCGGCCATTTCGCTGTATAAAAAGATGGGTTTTGAAATAGAAGGGAAAAAAGTATGTTCGCTCGTTGTAGATGAAAAATCAGTCGATGAATATTATATGGGGAAAGTTTTTGAAAAAACGTGCTTAAAGGAGAAATGAACATGGAAACGACGATTGCTCAGTTAGATGAATGGGTGATAAAGCTCCCTAAAAAGCTTGAAGTATTCTCTGAAGCAGCGGCGTCAAACCGTCCTGCTCCTAAGAAGTGGTCACCGAAAGAAATTGTCGGGCACTTATGTGACTCAGCCATTCACAATTTACAGCGCTTTATCAACGTGCAGCATGAAAAAACACCTTTGGCTCTGACGCCTTACAAACAAGATGAATGGGTAGAACTGCAGCACTATCAAGATACGTCGATGGAAGAAATAGTTGCCCTATGGCGCAGTTTAGATAAGCAAATTGCTTCCGTTCTTTCGCATATACCAACAGAAAAGCATATGTATCAATTCGAATTAGAAGATGGAACATTCGTTTCGCTCCAGTGGTTGGCTAAAGATTATATTGCTCATTTAGAGCATCATATTAAGCAAATTGACGCTCAACTGCCGCTAGGAGGCAAAGAGGATGAAAAAAGAACATAAAAAAGAAAAATCTCAGGTGAAAGTCGATTTTAGAACAGGCCGCGCCTATGGTGATCATGAATACATAGGAAGTTCAAAAAAAGGTGTGCTTCTTGCTTTATTACCAGTTCTAATCATTGCCGGAGGTATACTGTTTCTGATGGTAAAATGACAAAAGCCGCATTATAGCGGCTTTTTTTCATAGAGGTGCTGAGTTTTGCTTTCTTCGGGATTGTTGCGGCTTTCTAGGGTGGAAAAGCCTGCGTGCTCTGCGACAATTTTAGCTGCGGAAGGAAGCGTTTCGACTCTTTCCCAAGATGCTGGATCCCACAGCTTTGATCGCTTGAATGCTTTGCTGCAGTGGAGAAAGCATTCTTGTACTTCAACGCCGATAGCGAGCAGCGGAGTTTTATTGTGAACCGCCATTGTTTCAAGCAGCGCTTTTTCTTTTACAATGCAAGCTTTGCCGTTAATCCGCAGCGTTTCTTCTATGCCTGGAATTAAAAAAAGCAGCCCTATTTGAGGATTAGATAAAATATTTTCCAATGAATCTACTTTTTGATTGCCGCGCCTCTCTGGAATCAATAGTCTTTTCTCATCGACGACTTGTACAAAACCAGGGTGATCCCCCCGCGGAGAACTGTCGCAAATTCCTTTATAATCAGCTGTAGCGATGATAACAAAAGGGGAATGTTTAATAAATTCCCGGCAGTGTCGATCTAAATAAGAAATTATTTTTTGATGCGCCAATTTGTTAGGCGCTCCGACTATACGGCGAAGCTCTTCCTTCGTTTTTACTTGTTCTTTAAAATGACTGTTTTCCATTCCTTTTTTCACTCCTACTTTTTGCGTATACTGAAAATACCATTTTTACATGTGAAATACTATATTTTTATATTTAAAAAACAGAAAAATCAGTATATTAAAATGGAGTAGAAGTGCTATAACGCTAGCTTTGGTCTTTTTTTAAATTTTTGATTGCGTTATCAAATATGTCATTAACCGTCTTCATATGTTCGCTGACGAGATGATTCGAGTCTTTTTCTCGCTGGCGCATGTCTTTCAACAAATCATCCATATCATCTAGCAGACTTTGAAAATATTCATCTTTTTGTTCTTCTTTCATTGTGGAATCGTCCATTTCATCAAGCTTATCGAGCTTATCTTCAATTTTTTTGAAGTATTCATCTCTCAAGAATCTCACCTCATTTATAAAGTAGCTTTCTGCTTATTGTATGCAAAATGTTTGTTTGCATGAGTAAGAAGTAGAAAGTACATAAATAAAAGGAGAGTCTGAAAAGCTCATTTACTCCTTAGTAGGTTACTTTTTAGTTCCCATATTACTTTGAAGTGCGTACTTTTTTTTATTGTGTATATGCTTCATAATAAATTTTGTCAGGAGATAATATGACATTTAATGAATAGATCAGTCGTTGAGTTTACCTTCATACTGATCAATTTCTAAAATAGAATTATAAAATTTCAGGAGGTTTTATGAATATGAGAGAGATACTGCAAGGAAAACTAGGTTTTGGAACGGCACCTCTGGGCAATATGTATCGTAATATTCCAGAAGAAGAGGCCATTGCGACGGTCGATGCAGCTTGGGAAAGCGGCATCCGTTATTTTGATGCAGCTCCTCTTTACGGAGCTGGCTTAGCCGAGATACGCCTTGGTGAAGCACTATCAAAAAGAAATCGCGATGAGTATGTGCTAAGTACGAAAGTAGGTCGCGTTATTTCAGATGAACTAGAAGACACATCTTCACGTGATATGGGAGAAAAAGGCGGGCTTTTTGAATTTGGCCGTAAAAATAAAATTATCAATGACTACAGCGCAGATGCCACTCTTCGTTCGATCGAGCAAAGCTTAAATCGTTTAAAAACAAATCGCTTAGACTTTGTGTATATTCATGATGTTGCGCAAGATTTTTATGGAGATGAGTGGGTAGGACAATTTGAGTCTGCTCGAACGGGCGCATTTCGTGTGCTTACACGTTTGCGTGAAGAAGGAGTTATTAAAGGATGGGGACTTGGAGTAAACCGAGTAGAGCCAATTGAAATCATGCTGGAGCTGGAAGAAGCAAAGCCGGATGTCTCGTTGCTAGCTGGCCGTTACACGTTATTAGATCATGAGCGTGCGCTGCAGCGAGTAATGCCCGAAGCCGTAAAGCATAATATGGACATTGTTGTCGGCGGACCATACAGCTCAGGCGTTCTTGCTGGAGGTACGCACTTTGAATATCAAAAAGCATCTTCAGACATTATGGCAAAAGTAGAAAAAATCAAAGCTATTGCAGATCGTCATCAGATCAGCATTAAGGCTGCTGCTGTCCAATTTTCACTGGCTAATCCAGCGGTTGCCGCTGTTATTCCTGGCGCTAGTCGTCCTGAGCGTATTGCTGAAGATAAAGCAGCATTAAACACCGCAATTCCAGCAGCCTTCTGGGAAGAAATGCGTGAACAGAAGCTTGTAGCTCCTCATGCACCGCTGCCAATTAACGTGAAGTGAAGGTGGAAAGATAAATATAGGTTTTCAGTAAGTATAAAAAGTGTCTCGAAGTTTCGGTTTTGAGACACTTTTTTTGTATTGAGATAGAAATTAACAAAAGATTCAGCAGGTTTCAACCGTAAAAACGAACGTTTAAACAATTTTTTAATTAAAATATTCGTCTATATATTGAATAACCATTTTGTATTTGATACATTTAGAAAGTGAAAAATATTACTCGTATATGCTTGGAAATATGGTCTGAGTGTCTCTACTTGGTTCCCATTCAAAGAACTGGACTACGAGTTAAAGTGTAAAAACGTTCGGTTTATCAATACATAAATGTTATTCCGTGCTTAACTTCTTATACTTTGACTCTAAAAAGCTTAGAAAATCAAAAGTGTTCTAGGTTTTTTCTTTTGTCCAATCATCGAGTGTATGAAACAACAAAACGAAATGGAGTGAAAGTAACAATCTATGAAGAACAAGATGCTAAAAACAGGGGCTTTACTTACTATTGGTATGATTTTATTATTATCTGTACTTGCCGGGTGTAACGCAGCTTCAAAAAAGGAAGCCGGAGATAAACAGAAGCAGAAGCCTATTATTGTTCAAGGGCCGATGCCGATAGAAGCGCAGAAATTCGCTAAAAAATTAGAAAATGTAAAAGAAGAAAAGTCAGGGAATTTTGTTTTTTACAAAGGAACTGTCGATAATTATCCGGTTATTGTAGTTAAAACGGGAAAAGGAATGGAAAACACGGCAGCTGCTACAGCGGTAGCTATAGAAAAATACCATCCTAGAGCAATTATCAATCAAGGAACATCAGGCGGACATGATGAAAATCTGAACGTGTTTGATATTGTATTAGGAAAGAGAACAACGAATATAGGCTCTTTAAAAACAGAAGATAAAAAAGAAGGCGAAGGAATGGATCCTGCTGCGTGGAAGCCGATGGATTTAATGGCTTCTGAAGGAAGCGCTGGTGAAGATCCTGATGCTGAAAAAGCTCGCTATTATGAAGGAGATAAGAAGTTACTGGCGGCTGCAAACGCAGTAACAGATACATATAAAAAAGGAAAAGTGGTGGAAGGAACGATAGGATCAGCGGACACGTGGAATAACGAAGTGGATCGAATTAAGTGGTTCCATACTAAGTACGGGACGTCTGTAGAAGAAATGGAAGGCGCAGCGGCAGCACAAATTGCAAGAAGCTATGACGTTCCATTCTTAGGTATTAGAGTGCTATCTAACAACAAAGTAAACGGTGGAAAATATAATCCAAACACAGCAGCAGCTTGCCAAGACTATGTTTATGAAGTAATTAAACATTATATTAGCACAAACGCTAAGTAAATCTTTCTTTAAAAAAGCATCAAAGATTTTGTTTCTCTAACAAAAGGCTTTGATGCTTTTTTTGATGGCAAATTTAAAGTTTGTATAACCCTTCATATTTTTTCGTCAAATAATTAATTAACGGCTGAGCATCAATTCTAGCTATAGAAAGGCTCGTTAAGATCTCTTTTGGCGTTTTTAGTTTTCCATACTGGTGGATATGCTGTTTTTGCCAGTCTGCTATAAGCGATAGATTTTGACTCGAAATGATTTCATCAAAGTCAGGATGGTCTTTGATCATGGATTCTCTTAGCTGAGCTGCATAAATAAAGCCTAAATTGTAGGAAGGGAAGTAGCCAAACGCTCCACCGTACCAGTGGCCGTCCTGCAATACCCCGTCACGGTCTGTTTCCGGTTTAATTCCTAAGTACGCTTCATATTTTGTATTCCATGCGGAAGGAAGGTCCGAGACGCGAAGCTTGTCAGCGAATAAATCTCTTTCTAGTTCGTAGCGAATGATAATATGGAGCAGATAGGTAAGGTCATCTGCTTGCAAACGAATGAGAGAAGGTGTGACTTCATTTAAGGCAAAGTAAAGAGTTTCAAATGAAATATCACCGTAGATCGCAGGTTCTAACTCTTTGAATAAGTGAGCGTGATTTCTCCAGAAGCCTTCGTGTTTTCCAATGATACGTTCCCAAAAAAGAGACTGAGATTCATGCAGTCCCATAGAAGTGTATGCGCCCAATCCTGTGTCAAGCAAGTCAGAGCTAATTTGCTGGTTATAGATAGAATGTCCGCCTTCATGTAAAAACATAAAAGCTGCCAGTTTTACATTGTGTTCGTCGTATCTTACTGCAAGCCGTGCGTCTTGCGAGTGAATGCCTGCACTGAACGGGTGGGTCGTGATACCGATTTGGCCAGACTTAAAGTTATAGCCAATAGCAGTGAGAAGGTGTTTTCCGAGCTTCTGCTGATTTTCGATTGAAAACGGCTTGCTGATAAATGATGTATCATGTGTAATCGAAGAGCGTTTAATTTTTGTCAGCAAAGGAAGAATAGCATCTTTAATTTGTTGAAAAAGCGAATCGATGGTTTCACTAGAAACGTCGGGCTCATATTCTTCTAAAAGCTGTTCGTAAGGAGCGAGGTGAGGATTACGGTACTCCGCAAATCTTTTATGCATATGAATCATCTGCTGCAGGTTGTCTTCGACGAGTTTAAATTCATTTTGCTCTCTAGCCTGTGACCAAAGAGCATGAGTAGCAGCTTTTAAAACGGAAAATTGATGATAGTCTTCCAGTGGTACAGCGGAAAGTTTTTGATAGATGTTCCAATAGTGCTGTACTTGTTTTTGCTGTAGTTGATTTAGATTGTGTTCTTGAAGATGCTGCAATTCTTTTGCAAAGGCTGGATCTGTTTGCAGCAGGTAAAGCTCTTTTGAAAGCGTGCCTTGAATGGTTGCATGCTGCTTTTGGCTATTAAGAGGAGCGGATGCTTTTGCGTCCCACGATAGAAGAGATAAAGCTTGCTTGTAGTGTTCAATCGTTGCAATATGTTCTTTAGTATGAAGACGGATGGCAGAGTTCATAATATCCTCCTTTAGATAAAATACTTTACTTATAAACATACTAAGAATTAAGAGTTGGAACAAGATAAATTGAATCAGTAATTGCAAATAAATAGTTTAATTTTTCTAATTTAACAAACAAATGGAAAGGTGGTAGGATGGTTTATATTCCTACTAACCTTACAAAAATAGTAGGTTTTTAAGAAGCGATTTTAACTATTGGGGGAATGACGTTGAAAAAGGTTAAGGTGAAATGGTTATTATTTATTGTGATTGCTTTATTTGTTGCCGGGTGCAGTAATAATCAAGCAAGCTCAGGCGATCAAAGCACCAGTGCCGCTTCAAAAGACGGAGGTACGCTAAACATTGCGTTTCAAAGCGAGCCAACAACTTTAGATCCTCAGATTACTGGGAATTCTTCGGTTAAAGATGCGGCGCGAAATATTTACGAAGGACTCGTTATTTTTGATAGTAAAGGTAATGTAGAACCTGATTTAGCAGAAAAAATTGATATAAGCGATGATAAAAAAGTCTATACGTTTCAGCTGCGAAAAGGCGTAAAGTTTCATAATGGAAAGGAAATGACAGCAGACGATGTAGAAGCTTCGATTAACCGCTGGATTAAGCTGTCTTCACTTGGCAAAACAAACTTTGTTGGTGCACAAGTCAAAAAAACAGGAGACTACACGGTTGAGCTTCATTTGAAAACACCAAATGTGAATACGCTGGCACTGCTAGCAGACCCAATTCCAGCGGCCGCTATTTTCCCAAAAGAAATCATCGAAAAAGCACCTGCTGAAGGAGCTACTGAGTTCGTTGGCACAGGTCCATTTAAAGTGAAAGAATGGAAAAAGAATCAATATATCACGTTAGAAAGATTTAAAGATTATTCTTCAAAAGGACGCAACATCAAAAAGACTCCTCACGTAGATGAAATTAAAATTAGCTTTTTAAGCGATGAATCTACTAGAATTTCAGGCATTACAGCCGGACAGTTTGACATTGCATTAGGTGTTTCAAGCGACAATGCGGCTCAAATTGAAAGTACGCAAAACGTTAAGAACAAGCTGGCTCCAGGCGGATTCATTGGTTTATTTTATAACACGCAAGAAGGGTTCTTTAGCGATTTAAATGCTAGAAAAGCTGTAAATGCTACGATTAATGCAAAAGACATTTTATCAAGTTCATACGGGGGTTCTGATTACTATGAACTGACTTCATCGATTGTGAATAAAAAGTTTCCGAACTACTACAGCGAAGCAGGAAAAGAAGAGTACAATCAGCATGATGAAAAGAAAGCAAAAAGCTATTTGAAAAAGGCTGGATACAGCGGGCAGGAACTGCGCCTTTTAACGTCACGCGATTATCAAGATCAGTACAATACGGCTGTTATTGTACAGCAAGAGCTTGAAAAAATCGGTGTGAAGGTAAAGCTGGAAGTGTATGACTGGGCAACGTTTACGGATAAAGTAAATGATCCTAAAGCATGGGATATTTACCCCGTAGACTGGGCGGCGCGTTCAACCATTTTCCAAGGCTTTTGGACGTCAGGAGGAGCTCCGGTTGAAAAGTCAACGAAATACTTAGATAAAATCAAAGCCGCTGCTTCTGTAGAAGATGCACGACCAGCTATTGATGCTACGCAAAAATACGTATGGGATGAGCTTCCGTTTACGTTAATTGGCCATAAAGTCAATATTAACGCCGTGTCTACACATGTAAAAGGCTATGATTTTAACTTAGGTCCTGTATTTTATAACGTGAGCGTGAATAAATAAAATACGCTAAGTTTAAACAAAAAGCGGTTTTATACGAAGAAAGTTAGGAAAGAAGCTGGGACAAAGGTAGTTTAGTTGAAGGAAGATCCGAACGATGAGTTGAGATGCTTAATGGGGAATCCAACTCGTTCGGATTTTTTATGGTTACGGTGAAAATAGGTTTCATTTATCTGTTCTTCACGCCGCTCATCAGTAAAAACAAAGGAATACGCATTCGACGCTCGTAAGTTTCAGCGCTGTCGAAACGTTCTTTTTGAGGACATGCTTCTTTTAAATTTGTAACGGTGAATCCGCTTTGCTGCATCAAAGAAAAGTACTCTTCAAGCGTGCGATGATACTTTTGAACGTATCCGCCCATCCAGTGCTGCTGACGGAATCCCATTGAGAAGTAGTTATCCACGGTCCAGCTTGTGCGCAGAGCAGAAGGCTGCAAAGTGGAAGTAATGACTGGATGTTCCACAGAAAAGATAAATCTTCCTTCAGGTTTGAGTGCTTGATTCACTTTAGTGAAAATGGAGGCTAAGTCTTCCATGTAGTGGAGGGACAGTCTTGCAGTAACCAAATCGTATTCGGTGCGTGGTGGAGTATAATGCTCCATCGATTCATGAAGCACTCTTGCATTTGGATAGTTTAAAAGCTGTTGCTGAGCCGCGTTTATCATATTGATCGAGCCGTCTACTCCGGTATAAGAGAAACATCCCTGTTCAAGAAGCTCCACGCCAAATCGGGCGTTTCCGCACCCTAAATCTAAAACGTTTGCATCTGTAACATCACCTAGAAGCTGTAAAATGGCCGGTTTTTCAATCGTATCGTTGGCATTTTCTTTTTGCTGCCGACGTTTTGTATAGGCCAAAAACGTCTCGTCATTATCGTAAAATTCAGCTCCTGTTGAGATCTTCAACTAAATCAGCCTCCTCTATGCAAAGTACCTCATTATACACATATATTGAAATTATTTACAACAATTTTGATGGATATGGAAATTATGTTTTATTTTAGTATAATTGTAGTGTTAATGAATCATTCTGTGTAACTAGATAAGAAAAGAGGAGAAGTCATGAAACGTTCCACTATAAGCGTCAGTGTGGTTAGTATTCTGCTGTCGGTTAGTTTACTTATAAGCGGCTGTCAGCAAAATGAGGTATCTTCCCGCGACGAAAAAGAAAGCATCACTTCAAGTGCTCAACATCCTGAACAAAAAGAAAGTGCTATTCACACATCGGAGCAAAATGATGATAAGGAAAAGGGCAACCATCAAAAGTCAAGCACTCCTTCAACAAATACTACATCTCCTGCTAAAGATGAAAACAACGTATCTACCCCTACAAAACAAACGGCTAATGTATTAATCAAGTCATATTTGCAAGGTTTAATAAAAGGAATCAACAACGGTTCTTTTAAAGAAGTAAAAAGCTATCTGGTGAAAGGAAGCTCTCTTTATAGAGATCAGCAGTCTTTAATTAGTCATTTACATGGCAAAGGGATTCAAGAAAGATTAGTAGAATATGAAGTGGTTGATTTTAAAAAAGCAGGCTCTGCTTATGATATCCAAACCCATGAAGTGATTATGATTGTTCAGCCTAATGGTTCAGAAACGATAAAGGAGTACGATTGGGTATATTCAGCCGTATGGTCGGATGATCAATTACGCTTAAAGGATATTTCTAAGGCAGAGAACACTGCTTCAATCAAAGCATCAGCACCATCGACGCAAAACAGCGGAAACTATGACGGAGAATGGTCAAGAGATATTCATCATCAAGAAGCAGGATTAACTATCACTAATTCAACAAGCGGCTCTTTTGATTTTACAATAGGTGCAGTATACGGTGCGAATGCAGGAGGAATAGAAGGAAAAGCAGAGGTGAAAGGAAATAAAGCTGTTTATAAAGACACGGAAGAAGCTACGGAATGCATACTAAGTTTCACGTTAAGTCAAAAAGAAATCAAAATTGATGCTACTGCAGGCTGTTCCTATTACGGCGGGTTGAATGTTTCTTTTGACGGCACGTATAAAAAAGGAAAGATCACAGAACATACGAAGACCTTATCAGAACTCGATATCCTTCCAAGCGAACAGGATGAAAATGTGAAAAAACTTGTAGGAAATGACTACGAAACGCTTGTTGATAACTTTCAAATCGTCCATGATGAAAAAGATTTAGACGGCTTAGGAGCGACAGCGCTATCAGGTGGAGTAACCGGTTTGTACACGCTTATGGAAGGAATCATTGAGTATGATAAGCAAGGCTATTATTACGTAGCGTTGATTGTTGACAGTGACAAAGTGAAATTCTACACGAATAATCCCGCATATCGAGATCGTATCACACTCACAGTAAAAGAGTGGATGAGCCGCTTTAGCGATTATCCAGTAGAGACAATATATAAAGAAATAAAAAGATAAGTCTAAAAGCTAAGAGTTGAGTATAGAAAGGGTCAGTCTATGCCTAACTCTTAGCTTTTGCTTTGAAGCTGTAGGAAACCATTTGTTTTGGCGTCGTTCTTATTTCGGTAATTTTTCAACAATTGCTGCGTCTATTTGCTGAGATAATACGCTGCTAATCTCTTTTTCATTCTCCACTTTTTCTAAAATGAGCTGCTTATTACCTGTCTTGACTTTTAACATCGTACCTGAGTGGATGGAGAAATCATCTCGCAGCTTTTTAGGAATAGTAAGTCGAAAACGGTCATCAATTTTTCGAGATTGAGCCGTAAATGTTAAAGTCGTTTTCTTACCAAAATTCATTTCATATTTTTGAATTACAATGTTATTTTCTTTGTTAATAAAAAATTGAACCTCCATGTTTGCATCCAATTCGACGGACGTTAAAAGTTCAGAAGTGAGCTGAATCTGCCGGCCGGTTAATGTTGCATAATAAAGAGGAGCCACCGCAGGTTTTTTTGAAAGCGCTATCGATTTTTCGTCTCTTTTTTTCATAACAATTTGCTGTTCTACCATGTATAGTTCTACATAATCAAAGGGCTTAAGTTCATAGTCATCTCGCAGGGATCTTGGAATGACTATTCTACCCATATGGTCAATTGTTCGAATGAAGATATGAGAAGGAACCGGGACATTTTCATCATGATGATCGATAATAATCCAATCATCACAGCTCCGCAAAAAAACTTTGTCGTTTGTCTCGAGTTTTGTTAGTTGCATAAACAAAGAAGGAAGGGATACTCTTCCCATTTCGTCAATTATACACTCTTCTTTTTTTGTACGCATCTTGCTACTTAATCCTTTCTAAAAACATTTTAGATGGGGTATGTTACTTAAATTACACAGCATTTATTTCTTTGTCAAATGAAGCAAATGAGTATTTATTCATCCTACAGATTGAGAAATACAGGAAGTTTGACCTCATTCAGTAGATGCACAGCTGTCCCATGTAAAAGGTCATCATCTGAAGAAAACAGTTAATCTGTTAATTAGAAAAGCATAGAATAAAAGCGTTTTTCTTTCTTTTGATTTTATTGTCAGAAACAAAGGTTTAAAAAGGAGCTTCCTTCCTTTTCTAAAGAGTAGGTTTTTTATTAACAAAATGCAGCCGGATTTACGCTGAATGATGAATAGATTTATGCATATTAAGTCGAGAAAAAAATTTCAAGCGGAGCTTTTTTTACTTGTTTTGAAGAGCGGTTATAGTCGAAGGATAAAGAAAAAAGCTCAAAGCAATGAGCTTTGAACCAATTTTTATCGTTTTTCAACCAGCAGTAAGCTGAAGGTAGCCAGCGGTCCTAAAGCAAGAGATAATAAGAACCAGTTCAGACCCGTTCGATTTTTACCTTGCGCTAATCCGGCATTAATTAAAGCCAGCGTTCCCCATCCTACAACGTATTGATTATCCATATGACACCCCGCTAATAATTGTTTCTTTATTTGATTAACAAAACCTATATTAGCATAAATATCCATATTTTTGATTGGAATTCCTGAATTAGGGTGGAGAAACGGTGAATTTCTTCAAGAAGCAAGGTTCTTATTCTCCTTAACTTAGTGAAGGTAGTAGTGAATAAGAGAAGGGTGCACGTAGTAGACGTGAACATATTGAGGTCGATGATAGTGAAGCTGATGCATATATTGATTCATAAGCCTTTGAATGGCGTTATACACATTAGGCGGATAGCCATAATAGCCGTGGTGAATACCAACTCGAAACAAGGAAACGGGCGTCGTGTTATTGGTTCTGCACATTGTTCTACACTCTTCTGCGCTTTTAACCTTGCGCAGCTGCTCCACCCGCTGGTGCAGCTTTTCGCTGTCCTAGTTCTTGATCGAGTATAAAAATAGCTGCAGGGTTATTTTGAGCGATTTTTAGACGGTCTACAATCGTTTGAGCTTGAGCTTCTTCGTCGACTTGTTCTCGTAAAAAGTCCTGCACGATGACTAACGTTTGAGGGTCATTCGCTTGGCTTATAAATTGAAACGCTTGACGATAAGAGTTCGTGACGAACTTCTCATGCTCCAATACTTTTTGAAACGTTTCTAACGGTGTCCCAAACTCACTCGGCTGAGCAGGCAAAGAGCTTAATTCTACCGTTCCGCCGCGGTCAACTAAGTAGTCAATAAGTTTTAGCATATGAGTGCGCTCTTCTTCAGACTGTAGACGCAGCCAGCTGCCCATTCCTTTATAGTTTAATCGATTCATATAGTTAGACATAGCTAGGTATAAAGTCGAAGAGACGTGTTCAAGTTGAATTAAGTTATTGAGCAGCTTTTGAATTTGTTCGTTCATATTTGTTATTCCTCCTTAGGGAAAGGGTTTCTGTCGTATACTACCTGCAACCATCACGCTTTTAATCTACAAAGATACTATATGTCACTTCTTTAAGTAGGTAACTTGCCCATCCTTTATTGGTGCTTCTTGCTTACATCTAAGGGTTGTATAATATAGGAATAAAAGTAGTTTAAAAGTATCTTTTTTTAGATGGTTAAAATTACTATGTTCTATTTAACCAATTTAGTGATAAAATTGTCACTCTGTGCAATTTTAATTGGTGTGAAGGAGTCAGAAAAATGAATATGCAACACGTATTAATACCTGGATTTGAAAAGCTTGCGAGCTTTGTTTTCTGGTATCCATTTATTATGTCTTTATTTTGGATTGCAGGCACGCTTATTTACATACGCTATCGCGACCGAGATCCTAAAGTTGATTTTTCAACAATTGACTGGCCGTTAGTGAGCTTTTTAGTGCCTTGCTATAACGAAGAAGAGACGATTGAAGAAACGCTTAAGCACCTTTTGGCGTTAGATTATCCGTCTAAAGAAATCATCCTTATTAACGATGGCAGTACGGATGGAACAGCTGCTATTTTAAAGGAAATCAGCAGAAATCACCCTGAAGTTCGTGTGATTCAGCTTTATGAAAATAAAGGAAAAGCCAACGCGTTACATTTAGGTGCGCACGCATCTAAAGCTGAGTTTTTAATCTGCTTAGATTCCGACGCTATTTTAGATCAAGACGCTCCATATTATCTAATCCATCATTTTCTTCATAAAGGGGAACGGCTGGGAGCCGTTACCGGAAATCCGCGCATTCGAAACCGTAATACGCTGCTGAGTCGCATTCAGCTAGTTGAGTATTCTTCTATTATCGGTTCTATTAAACGAACACAGCGAATTTTAGGAAAAGTAATGACGGTCTCAGGCGTAGTAGTAGCTTTTCGAAAGAAAGCACTTGTGGACGTCGGACTGTGGGATCGTGACATGATTACGGAAGATATCGCCGTGAGCTGGAAGCTGCAGCAGCGCTTTTGGGATATCCGCTATGAACCGCGCGCATTGTGCTGGATGCTTGTGCCCGAAACCTTAAAAGGAATTTGGAAGCAACGAGTACGCTGGGCTCAAGGCGGACAAGAGGTAATGCTTCGCCACTGGAAAGTGTTATTAAAATGGAAGCAGCGCAGAATTTGGATTGTATACCTAGAGCAGTGGATCAGTACCCTTTGGTCATTTGCATGGCTATTTGTGACTATCATGCTGCTTGTTACGGCGAGCAGCCCTCAAGACATGCTGTTTTGGTTTACGTTTACTTCATTTTCCCTTGTATTTATGAGCTTAATTCAGCTGTTTATTGCGCTGAAAATTGATTCAAAATACGACAACGTGAAGCGGTATTACGTATGGGCTGCATGGTACCCAGCTCTTTACTGGATTGTGAATACGATTGTGGTAGTGGGCGCATTTCCTCGTGCTATCAGATCTAGAGTGAAAGGAGGCTATGCTACATGGAGCAGTCCAGACCGCGGCTTAACGAAGAGCAAATCATGATTCAAGCCAAACAGCCTCTTGCCCGATTAGTGATAAGCATCATTATTTCATCTGTTTTTTGGCTGTATTGTGCCATTGTTCTTTGGTTTTTCCTTTCAGCTGTTATCGGCGTAAATGACCGTTACAGCGGGGTATTAAAAATTGCGTTCAAAACGACGAACGGCGAAATTCGAACATTTTTAGTAATTGGACTCGCTATTTTTTGCTTCTTTTTCCTGGCTCTGTTTTTATGGAGATCCTACAACAAAAAGAGATTTGGAAGCTTAAACCGACGAAAAGAGCCAGCGTATACGAGTATTAAAGATTTAGAGCGTCTTGAGCTTTTATCCAAGGATCAAATTCAAGAGCTTCAGCGTGCACAGTACATCGAGTTTGATGTTAATCCGTTAAAACATACTGAAGAGAGGAAGCACGCATGAAGAAATATGTATTCTTTCTTTTGATTGCGGCATCGGTAGTTGGTTTTGTTTTCTTTAAAGTAGTGAATTGGGAAGACAAGGCGAAAGCAACAACGACCGTGGAGCCAGCGCTTGAGACGAACGGATGCTTAGGCTTAAATTATCATCGCGTGCGCAAGCATAATTGGTTTAACCGAATTATCAGCTCAGTTACAAAGTCTGACGAGCTAACAGAGTACAGCGTTTACAGCAATGATTTTGAACATCAGTTAAAAAAGCTGAAGGAAATTGACGCTACGTTTGTTACGCCAAAAGATATTGAAACGTATCAGCAAAAAGGTACGTTTCCAAAACGCTGCGTATGGATTTCATTTGATGATATCGACCGTACTGTTTATCAAAACGCGTTTCCAATTTTGAAAAAGGAAAACATTCCGTTTACGCTATATGTAATCGCAGGACAAGTGGGAGCAGAGGACTTTCAAAATTTAAACATGGCTTCGTGGAGTCAGCTAAAAGAAATGAAAGACAGCGGCCTTGCGACAGTCGGTTCGCATACATATGATATGCACCGTTTAGAAGAAGACAAGCCTTTATTTCTGACGCCTGCTAAATACAGCGCGTTTGCTGAAGATTTACGAAAAAGCAAAGAAACGATTAAGCAACATTTAGGAGTAGACCCTGTTTACTTTGCGTATCCATACGGCAATACAAATGATGACGTAGCTAAAATTGTAAAAAATGCTGGTTTTCACCAAGCAGCTATCCTAGCGCCGCACCTTATTACAAAAGATAACGATCCGTATTATCTTAATCGAATTGTTGTATACAATAAAACCTTTCAAGACCTTATTCTTCCGTGGCTGAACCGTACAAGCTCGTAAGAAGAAAGTGAAAAAAGCCTCTGTTTAAAGCAGGGGCTTTTTTCTTTTTACCATCAAAATGTATGTCAATTACGTGAAGAAAGTACACTTTCATTTCTATAAAAATCATTTTAATGGTACCATAGAAAAGTTGTGATAACAGATATGGATAAACGAAACTATCTATCAACCCTTTTACAAACTGCGTGTAAGAAGTTTGTAAAGGTGTAAAGAGGAAAAGCGGCAATTGTACGCTTACTATTTTACGAATGTAAGGCAATAGGACAAACTAATTCGCTGTCCATTGCTAATTAAATTGTATTCATTATTCACGATTCCTCTCTATCATTTCGTCATGGGTTTTGTTTTATCGTTAAAATTTTGATAAAGGTGTATAGGATATGGAAAACAGGCATTTTGAATATAAATTTAAAGAGGCGCTGAAAAAACTAAATGATATTGAACTTGCGTTAAATGAATCATCAATCGTAGCGATTACGGATAGTCGTGGATTCATCAATCACGTGAACGATAAATTCTGTGAAATTTCTAAGTATGAAAGACATGAGCTTCTCGGGCAGGACCATCGTATTATTAATTCGAAACATCATTCAAGCTTGTTTTTTAAAGAGTTATGGAGCACGATCAGATCCGGTAAGGTATGGCACGGAGAAATAAAAAACAAAGCAAAAGACGGCTCGTACTACTGGGTGGATACAACCATCGTTCCTTTTTTAGATGAGCGGGGTAAGCCGTATCAGTACGTATCGATTCGTAATGATATTACAAAACGAAAAGCATATGAAGAAAAAATTAAGCAAATGGCTTATTATGATCCGTTAACCAATTTACCTAACCGCTATTGGTTAAACAAACAGCTGAAAAAACTGTTTATAGATGAGGAATCTCCAGAACTGCTGGCTATTTTATTTTTAGATTTAGACCGCTTTAAATCAATAAATGATACGCTTGGCCATCATCACGGCGATGTGCTGCTGAGGCGCGTAGCAGAAAGGTTAAAAAAATGTATTCCGTCCTCTGATTTTATCTCGCGGCACGGGGGCGATGAGTTTATTTTAGTGCTGCATACACTAAAAACTGTTGAGGAAATTGAAGAAATGACCGAGCAGATTGTAAAAGAAATGTCTCTTCCTTTTTATATAGACGGTGATAAAGTGCTAACCTCTACAAGCGTTGGCATCAGCTTGTTTTCAAAGGAATGTCAGCAGCAAATTGTCCCAAAAGACGCAGATGAACTAATTGATCGGCTGATCAAGCAAGCAGATATTGCGATGTATGTAGCAAAACGAAATGGACGAAACACATATGAAATGAGTTCATCTTCATCAAATGAACGAATAATTAAAACAATCAGCATGGAGAATGAGTTAAAGTATGCGTTAGAAAGACATGAGTTTCAGCTTGTTTATCAGCCGTTAATCGATTTGAAAACGTCTGGTGTGATAGGGGCAGAAGCGCTTATCCGCTGGAATAGCGCAAAATTTGGTACCGTCTATCCAAATGAATTTTTGCCTATTTTAGAAGAAGTGGGTCTGATTGTGCCGGTTGGCAAGTGGGTGTTAGAAGAAGCGTGTAAGCAAATGAAAGCATGGACAGAGCTGAATTCAAAAGCGAGCAAAATAGGAGTGAACGTATCACCTATTCAGCTGAAGTCCTCACGATTCGTAGCGGAGATTGAACAAATCTTGCAAAAAACAGGCCTTGAGCCGCACTTTCTGGAACTTGAAATCACCGAAAGCGTTATTCAAAACAGTCAAGAATCGAAAAAAGTGCTAAACCGCCTGCGGAGTCTAGGGATAAAAGTGGCGATGGATGATTTCGGAACGTGCTATTCTTCTCTTAGCTATCTGAAACACTTGCCGATTAATACGTTAAAAATTGATAAATCATTTATTGACGACTTAGACGAAGTTGGAAAAGTGCTGGTTGAAACGATTATTCAAATGGGAAAGAAACTTAACTTTGATCTCACTGCAGAAGGAATCGAAAACGAAGAACAGCTGCAGTTTGTGACAGAACAAGGCTGTCATATCGGTCAAGGCTATCTATTTGATAAGCCGCTTTCTCCCGAGGAAATGAGCCGTTTGTTGCAATGAAGGAAAATCCTATGTACGGAAAGAAGCTCTTTAATAGAGCTTTTTTTTTATGGTTTTTAATCGTATGTAAGGAGTGAGAAAGTCATGAAAGAGTACGTTGGAATCTGCACAGTATGTCAAAAGAACGTATACTGTTTAGAGGGATTTTTAAACGGTGTGGTTGTTGAAGGGAAGCTGGTGTGCTTTGCGTGTGAAGAAGAGGAGAAGCGTGACTCTCATAAAAACAAAAACTAGCTACCTGGGATAGCTAGTTTTTGTTTACTGCGCATTCACTTTTTCAGCTTGCCAGTAATACTCGCTGAACACATCAGAAAAAGCTTTGACGGTATTTGTGAGTTCTTCCATATTGTTATCGACGCCCCCTACTTCGATTAAAATGGAGCGGTCGGATAAGTCTTGATTATATAGCCCGTTATTGCCGCTTGTTTTCTTTTTGCTTAACACTCCGCGGCTAAGGCCTGGATATTTTTCTTCTAGTTTTTCATGAATCGCTTTAGCCATTTTCACGTTTTCATCAAATTTCGGGTTTGCTTCACCTAATACAATCATCATTTTAGCGTACGATTTGCCGTTAATAGCAGCCGTTGTTTTTTCTTGGCGCAGTGAATCACGATGAATATCAATTAAATAATCGACGTCTTTGTTTTGCTGAAGAGCTGTTTCCACTACGCTGCGAGACATCATATAGGCTCGTCCTGTACCCCAGCCTTTTTCATTCAGCTTTTGCGTCATATTGGTTGTATCTACTTCCGAACCGATTCCGTCTGCTTTTAATTCCATTCCTAGCATTTGACCAACGAGCGTGATGTTGGTTTTGTTATCAACTGCTTTATTTTCGTTCGCTTCACCTTGCATACCAAGTAAAGGGAAATAAGATTCCCAGCTGTGCGTGTGGTAGATGTACACAACTTTTCTGTCTCCCGTGCTTTGCTTGGCCTGTGTTTGAGACTGTTTTTTGCTTTCTTCGTACGTTTTGCTTTCAGCAGGATCCAAATCACGCTCGCCTGAAATGCTTTCGAGCGGAGGAGCCGATTCATGAGGAATCGTGGTATAATCCGTTCCTTCACCGGCTAATAGAATATGGGAATCAAAAATAGAAAAGCCGGGCAGTTCTGATCCAAATAGACTTCTTGTATCTGCCACGCGAATATTCGTCGCCAGCTGAAGGGCGACAGAAGAGAGAGGAGGCGGAGAGAAATCTTCTTCAAAGGCATGAGAGAAATGATGGTTTTCCGTATGCATGAAGTAGAACAAGCTTTGTGCTTTATAATTTGATAGTGCTTGATAGACAACGTTCGAGCGCAGCGTATGCTGAAGAGTTGAATACGTGACGGTAAAAATAGCGGCTGATGTTAAAAGAACAAATAGTATAGCGATAATTAATGATTTATAAGAAAGGATCCAAAAAAGCTTTTTGGGCTTTTCAGTAAACTTGTTTTTCATAGAGTAAACCTCCTCTAATAAAATTTTGAAATCAGCGGATGAGAACTCTAAGAGGAGAATGTTATGTATCTACTATTTACTCTATTAAAAAGAAATAGAAATATGATAGAAACCATGATATTTAACACAACATAAAAAAGTGTATATTAGGGCATACTGTAAAAAAACGGTGCGTATTGGAGCTGGTTAGATGAACGACTCATGGGTTTATCATCATTTTATTAATACATTTTTATTTCCTTTAACAATGTTTGGCGTGGCATTTTGTGTGCTGGGACTGTTGCTGTACATGCTGTGGAAAGAAAAGCAAAAAGAAGGACCAAAAGAAAACAAGAGCTCTTAAATAAGAGCTCTTGTTTTGTCTAACATTCAGTTAGAAAAAGGGAGATTCACTCTCTCTAAGAACTCCATTCGGTTGCCGAAAGGATCAGCCACGTAAATTCTTTCGACACCGGGAATGTTTTTGTCTTCCATAAAAGAAATACCGAAGCTAGTCAAATGATCTTTGAACTCAGGGAGATTTTTGACGTGAAAGCCTGGATGCGCTTTTTTTGCGGGTGAAAAGGCAGGTTCAACACCAATATGCAGCTGATAAGAACCAAATTCAAACCACACGCCGCCGCGCTTTTTTAGACTTTCCGGTTTTTCGACTTCTGTTAATCCAAGAACAGTTCCGAAAAAGTGCCGTGCTTCGCTTTCTGAATTCGGTGGTGCAGCTAGCTGAATATGATCAATATGCGTCAGTGTAAAAGTCATAAACATTCCTCCTTAAACAGTAGAGTACTAGTTAAGTTTACGTGATGTATACGTGTAAATAAATATAAAAAATATGATACTTTTCATAAGAAAAACTTATTATTCTATATACATATAACACCAAATGAGGTATATTTTATTTTGTTGTTATTTAGGAGAATTGGAGATTAATATGGAATATCACTATACGTTAACAAAAGAGGATTACGTAGCTTTTAACATGCATCACGCTCAACATTCGGAAAGAGTACAAAAAGTGCTGAGAGTTCAGCGATGGATGTCGCTTATTTTTCTTCTTATTCCTTTGCTTGTTTCGTGGGGTGAAGGAGAATTTTTACTCGGCATGTTCGTAGCGTTTGCACTGCTTGCGGTACTGTGGTTTTTATTTTATCCGAAGTACTTTTACGGAAGTATTAAAAAGAACATTGTAAAGGTAATAAATGAAGGAGATAACAGCAGTCTGACGGGTGAGCATACTATGATGGTTACGGAAGATGGCTTGGTAGAGAAAAGCTCAAAAGGAGAAGTGAAGACTCCTTGGTCAAGCATCACTCAAATTAGAGAAACCGATGAACATATCTTTATCCTTGTTAGTGCAATGAGCGGATATGTTATTCCTACAAGCGCATTTACAGATGTAAAAGCGCTACAGCAGTTTAAAGAAACGCTGAATGCTGCAAGAGACGAAAAAACAGGCTGAGTAGTAAATAATAATGTGAAAAAACGCCCTCCTAGACACTTTTCTAAGAGGGCGTTTTTTTAACAGCAGTCCCAGTTGTACAAAACATCTCTAAAGTTACGGTGGCGAAGGTCTTCTTCTTTAATGAAGAAATTGGCTACTCCCGCATCACCAAACATAATATCCGCTTCGTCGTCCATAGCGAATTGAAGAAGCAGAACATCGTATGCTCGCAGCGCTTCATCGTAGTCTCGAGGATCGCTTTGAGTGAAAAAAGCGTATCCGCCCATTTTATGATACTCGCCCGTAAGCTCATCCCAGTAGATTTCTTCCGTTTCTTCATCTTCAAATAAATCTGATTCTATATCATTATATCGATAGTCAGTAGGGGAAACGGGTTCAATTTTTATTTCAAACTGTAAGCCTACTTCTTGAGGAATAGGGAACATATCCCGGTCAATGTCTTCAAGATACGTAAAATCGGTTGTTAACTTTTTTTCATCTGTGGTTACGTCTTCATAAAAAACGATGCGAAAGTCTTTTTGAGCCGTAGGATGGTCAAAATCAAGACCGTACATATCGCCGGTGCTTTCGTTATCAGCTCCGCAAATGAAAAATTGAAGCATGCCTTGAGAGGGCATATTTTCATAGGAAGGAACTTCAGAAAAATTGATTTGTGCCATCAGGAGCATCGGCTTGCCCTGAGAATCAAGAGGATGACTTGCTTCTAAAGGAAGATAAGGGTTGCCGCCGAACTTGCTTTCATATAATTTTGGACTGTTCATGACCGTATGGAGGTGGATATAAGGCTTACATGTTTGTTCGATTTCTTTTCGGTAAGGTTCTAGCTTAGGAGGCAGTTCTAATTTTGATAGAGGATTCATATGTATTCTCCTTTTTGTTTGGAATAGAAAGAACGTTTGTTCGTATTTATATTTTAGCGTAATACACACGAAAAGGGAAGAGAAATCGTATAAAAAATCCCTTTGCAGAAGCATCCGCAAAGGGCACAAAGAAATGATAGCGTTTTCATTACGGAACTTACTAAATGAATGCTTATTTAGAAAAGAATCCTTTTAAAGCAAATGCGACGTTTTGCGGTCTTTCCGCTAAGCGGCGCATAAAGTAGCCAAACCAGTCGTTGCCAAATGGAACGTATACGCGCATTGTATAGCCTTCTTTTGCAAGGCTAAGCTGCATATCTGTGCGGAATCCGTACAGCATTTGAAATTCAAACTGCGTGCGCGGGATGTTGTTTTTGTGAGCGAACTCTTTTACTTTTGCAATAATATTGTGATCGTGAGATGCAATAGCCGTGTATGTTCCGCTCAGCAGATGCTCTTCAATAATTCGCATATAATTCTCGTCAATTTGGGCTTTGTCTTGAAACGCCACGGTTGGTGATTCTTGATACGCGCCTTTTACCAATCGAAGAGGAATGCCTTTTAGCTCTTTTACGTCTTGTTCAGCGCGGAACAGGTAAGCTTGAATAACCGTTCCAACATTATCAAACGTCTCGCGAAGCTCTCGTAAAATATCTAGCGTCATTTGACAGTGAGCATAGTCTTCCATGTCGATTCGGACGAAGTTATCGTATTTTTTCGCTGTTTCAAGAATGCGGCGCATGTTCTCAACGCAAAAACTGCGGTCAATATCCAAACCAAGCTGCGTCATTTTGACAGATAAGTTGCACGTTACACCGGCTTGCCCCATAGCTTCCAGCGTTCTGACATTATATTGAGTCGCTTCGATAGCTTCTTCTCTGCTTGAAACAAATTCCCCTAAATGATCAAGCGTACAAACAAGTCCTTTTTCATTCAGTTCCCGTACTTTTTTGATCGCATGTTCAATCGTGTCGCCAGCTACCACTTGAGCTGCACCAAAGCGAAGACCCCATTTTTTCGCTGCTTTGTTTAGCGCTTTATTTTGGGAAGCGTGAAGAAACACATTTTTAGATACCTCTGCTAACATAAATATCTCCCCCTATAGAAAAAAATCCCTTGTTGTTTTAAGATAGAGCAGCCTAAGGCTGCTCTACTGAGTATTAAAGCGTCGTGCTTGTTGTTTTTGCTTGCAGGTGCAGAATCAAGTAATCAGGACCGCCAGCTTTTGAATCTGTTCCTGACATATTAAATCCGCCAAACGGCTGGTACCCAACGATGGCACCTGTACAACCGCGGTTGAAGTAAAGGTTTCCGACGTGGAACTCTTCTTTTGCACGTTCGATGTGCTCAGGCGTATTTGAAAGAAGGGCACCTGTTAAGCCGTAGTCTGTATTATTAGCAATTTCCATCATATGATCGAAGTCGCGCGCTTTGCAGAATGCTACGACTGGGCCGAAGATTTCTTCTTGCATTAAACGTGCTTTTTCATCTACATCTGCAATGATCGTAGGCTGAATGAAGTAGCCTTTTGAATCATCCGCTTCTCCGCCCGTCATTAAACGGCCTTCTTCTTTACCGATTTCAATGTACTTTGTAATTTTGTTGAAAGAAGCCTGGTCAATAACAGGTCCCATATACGTGTTCACATCTTCAGGACTGCCCATTGTTAATGTTTTTGTCAGCGCAACTGCTTTTTCAAGAACGATATCGTATACGTCTTGGTGAACAACTGCACGAGAGCCTGCTGAACACTTTTGTCCAGAGAAGCCAAATGCTGAATATACAATAGAAGAAGCAGCTAAATCTAAATCAGCATCTTTATCTACAACGACGGTGTCTTTACCGCCCATTTCAGCAATAACGCGTTTTAGCCAGATTTGACCAGGCTGTACTTTTGCCGCGCGTTCATAGATGCGGCAGCCTACTTCACGAGAGCCTGTAAATGAAACGAAGCGTGTTTTTGGGTGATCTACTAAATAGTCGCCAATTTCGCTTCCGCTTCCCGGCACGTAGTTCAGTACGCCGTCTGGAAGGCCAGCTTCTTTCATGACTTCTACAAATTTTGCTGCGATAACCGGTGTGTTATTAGCCGGTTTTAATAGAACCGTATTTCCTGCTACGATTGCTGCTGCTGCTGTTCCAGCCATAATCGCTAACGGGAAGTTAAACGGTGAAATAATAACGCCGACACCAAGTGGAATGTAGTTAAATTTATTTTCTTCACCTTCGCGGCTCTCAACAGGCGCGCCGTCTTTTAGCTGCACCATTTGGCGAGCGTAGTATTCAAGGAAGTCAATTGCTTCTGCTGTATCAGCATCTGCTTCGTTCCACGGTTTTCCGGCTTCTTTCACAAGGTAAGCTGAAAATTCATGCTTGCGGCGGCGAATAATGTCCGCTGCGCGGAAAAGAATATCTGCTCGTGCTTCAGGCGCTTCTTTTTTCCACGTATTAAAGGTAGAAAGTGCTGCTTGCATTGCTTTTTCAGCCAAGTCTTGATCTGCTTTTGACACGCGGCCGATAACTTCTGTTTTATTTGCTGGGTTAATGGACTGAATTTGATCTTCTGTTGTAATTAATTCTCCGCCAATTACAAGAGGATAGTCCTTGCCAAGCTCTGATTGTACAAGTTCCAATGCAGATTCAAATGCATCTTTGTTTTGTGCAATCGTAAAGTCTGTGAAAGGCTCGTGTTTGTATTGTTTGATTTCGTTGATATTCATTGTGTTCATTTTCATTACCCCTTTTTTTAGAAAATTTTAAACATAATTAATATTCCAACACCCTATACCTGTATTATAATCACCTTATTATCGTTTTGTACATAGTTTTTTAACAAAAATGTTCAATAATTTTTATAAATAAACACTTTTGTTTAAATAAACAATCAATTCTTCGTTTTTATAGTGATTTTGAACAAAAAGCACAATAAAGGACAGAGGTAAGCAGAAGTAAAGATGTTTTGAACTAAAGAATTACGATAAAAGAAAGAGTTTATCGTTAGTAAATGAAAATGATCTTCCTTTCAAAAAAACAATAGACAAAGTTGTTCAAAATAAATTATCATATAATTCGAAAAGTAATTTTTGTCGAATGAAGCTGTCTTTTTCGTCAAGTGAAGGCTTCATTTGAATGTACAGATAGAGGGAGGGTAGGAAAACGGCAGTTAGTTGTCCACAGTATTGAAAGGGCTTACATATTTAACGCGCGATGCGAAGAACGTGTAATTCTTTAAATGACGGTTTTTATGAGGAGGATTTTAACATGAGTCATCAACCGCCTGAGTTAAAAAAAGAATTAAAAATTCGACACATAACCATGATTTCTTTAGGAGGAATCATTGGTGCCGGTTTGTTCATTGGAAGCGGATCACTCATTAACGCAGCAGGTCCTGGTTCCATTTTTTCGTACGCGTTTGCCGGTTTGCTGGTGATTTTAGTGATGCGAATGCTGGGGGAAATGTCTACGGCTAATCCTTCAAGCGGCTCGTTCGCGACCTATGCCAGAGAAGCACTTGGACCGTGGGCCGGCTACACAATCGGCTGGCTGTACTGGTTTTTCTGGGTAATTGTTATTGCAGTTGAAGCGATTGCGGGTTCAACAATTATTCAATATTGGTTTCCGTCTTTACCGTCTTGGGGCGTGAGTCTCATCCTGACGTTTTTATTAACGTTAACGAACTTATACTCTGTTAAATCATTTGGTGAATTTGAATACTGGTTTTCACTTATTAAAGTAGTTAGTTTAGTGCTGTTTTTACTTTTAGGAGGAGCGATCATCCTCGGTTTAATACCGGGAGTAGAGTCTCCGGGAGCATCGAACCTTCTTCATAGAGGCGGATTTCTTCCAAATGGAATCAGCTCCGTCTTTTTAGGAGTGGCGATTGTGATGTTTTCTTTTATGGGAACAGAAATTGTCGCAACAGCCGCTGGAGAATCGGCTCAGCCTGAGCGAGCGATCACCATCGCAACAAATACCGTTATTTATCGTATTTTAATTTTTTATCTTGGGTCGATTTTAATCTTAGTAACGATCCTTCCGTGGGATTCTTCAAGCTTGATGAAAAGTCCGTTTGTTTCGATATTAGAGCTGGTAAACGTTCCGGCAGCGGCTCAAATTATGAACTTTATCGTACTGACTGCTGTTTTGTCTTGCTTAAATTCAGGTCTATACACGAGTTCTCGTATGCTGTACTCAATGGCGCAAAAAGGAGACGCGCCGCGCATGTTTTTGAAAGTGAATAAAAAAGGCATTCCATTTAATGCCATTGTAGGATGTACCGTGATTTCTTACATCAGCGTTGGTTTTAACTATCTTTCACCTGATAAAATCTTTTTATTTTTAGTAAACGCATCGGGAGGCGTAGCGCTTCTTGTGTACCTTGTTATTGCTTTTTCACAGCTTCGCATGAGAAAGAAATACGAAAAAGAAAAGCCGGAAGCATTAAAAATCAGAATGTGGCTGTTTCCTTATTTAACGTATGGAACGATTGCGGCAATCACAAGTATCTTTATTGCGATGGCATTTATTGATTCACTTCGCACTCAGTTTTATCTCACGCTGCTGATTGCTGTATTTGTGGTATGTTCATACTTCTTTGTGAAAAAGAAAAAAGATGATAGTTCTCTTTCAGGACAGGGGAATAAAAGAATTTCTTAATAGAAGAGAAAATCATCACGAGGGGCTAGGGGGAAGTAAATTGGCAAACAAAGAGTTAAAAAGAGGGCTTGAATCTCGTCATATCCAAATGATTGCTCTTGGAGGAACGATTGGGGTAGGGTTATTCATGGGTTCAGCAAGCACTATTAAATGGACGGGGCCATCCGTCCTGCTTGCATATGCTATTTGCGGCGTTTTTATTTTCTTTATTATGCGTGCAATGGGTGAGATGCTTTATTTAGAGCCAAGTACGGGTTCGTTTGCGACATTCGGTCATAAATATATTCATCCGTTAGCGGGTTATATCACGGCTTGGAGCAACTGGTTTCAATGGGTGATTGTGGGCATGGCAGAGATTATTGCAGTCGGAGCTTATATGCAGTACTGGTTCCCGCATTTACCGGCGTGGGTTCCGGGAATTGTCGCCATGGTCATTCTTGGTGGGGCCAATTTAATTTCGGTGAAATCGTTTGGAGAGTTTGAATTTTGGTTTGCAATGATTAAAATTGTCACGATTGTTCTCATGATTATTGCCGGTCTTGGCCTTATTTTTTTCGGTCTTGGAAACGGCGGCGAAGCGCTTGGCCTGTCGAATTTGTGGGCAAACGGCGGTTTCTTTACAGGCGGATGGTCAGGCTTTTTCTTTGCCTTGTCCCTTGTTATTGCTGCCTATCAAGGAGTAGAGCTTATTGGAATTACAGCAGGAGAAGCAAAAGATCCTAAAAAAACGTTAACAAGTGCAATTCAAAGCTTAATTTGGCGTATTTTAATTTTTTATATCGGCGCCATCTTTGTGATTGTAACGGTGTATCCGTGGAACGAGCTGGATTCACTCGGCAGTCCGTTTGTTTCTACGTTCGCTAAAGTAGGAATTACAGCAGCGGCGGGCATTATTAACTTTGTTGTCATCACAGCGGCCATGTCTGGGTGCAACAGCGGAATTTTCAGTGCGGGACGTATGCTTTACACGCTAGGTGTAAACGGTCAGGCTCCGGCTTTTTTTACAAAGGTTTCTCGAAACGGTGTGCCTATTTATAGTACCGTGGCGGTGATGATTGGCTTAGCTGCGGGCGTTGTCTTAAATTATATTGCACCGCCAAACGTTTTTGTGTATGTGTACAGTGCGAGCGTGCTTCCAGGTATGATTCCGTGGTTTGTGATTCTTATCAGTCAAATTCGTTTTCGAAAAGCAAAAGGAGCGGCGATGGACCAACATCCATTTAAAATGCCTTTTGCTCCCGTGACGAACTACGTAACAATCGCGTTTTTATTGATGGTGCTTGTAGGCATGTGGTTTAATGATGAAACGCGCATATCGCTGATTGTCGGCATTATCTTTTTAGGTATTGTTGTGCTGAGCTACTATGTACTAGGTATCGGTAAGCGTACGGAAGTACGGTCTTCTGAAAGACGTAAGCTAGTGAAATAAATGATTTTGTAAGAGAGCTGAAAAGCACTTTAGTTTAAGGAGAAGATCCGAACGATGAATGAAACGCGTTCGGATTTTTTTATTGATATGGTGAACGTAAGTTTCAGCTTATGTATCTCATTTGTTCGTCTTTAGATTGAATTGATTTCGTTATGCCTTAATCTCTTTTGGACAGAGGAGAAGAACCGAAGTCAGCGCTTTTCTTAGGCTGTTTTCTTCTTTTATTAATGAGGTGCATGGCAAGAAGGAAAAAGAAAAAAGAAAAAACCAGAGTCAAAAGGGCGCGTTTAGGCATAAGATAATCCAACTCAAGTGAAATGCAAGCGGCGTTTTTCTTGAGGAAAGAGTATTTAAAGAAAAGGAAGTGTTCGTATGTCTGGAAACCCTGGATATGGTCATGGATCTGGTTTTGCTTTATTAGTTGTATTGTTTATTTTATTAGTGATCATCGGCTGCAGCTGCTACGGCGGAGGCTTTGGCTGGTAATTCACTCATTTCAAAAGCCCTATAAGGGCTTTTTCTATGCTTATAAATAACGCTTTTTTCCGTTTTGATAAATGTTGACGTGAAAGCCGTTTACTTCACCCATAAAGATTTTAGAAGGAAATCCTGCTGCTTTGACAGATGAAGTGATTTCGACAGTTTGATACGTTTTTGGTTCCAACGTAACAGTATGAAGCTTAGGTTTATTCATCATCACTAAAAAAGGGGTATCTTCTTTAAAATAGGAGCGTTCATCCAGTGCTACTTCAAACGTAACGGGTTTTGAGCTGTGATTTTCAAATGAAAGGTCACAGGTGCCTGTTAATACGGTTTCTTTTTTATTTCTCTCAAATGTACAAATGCTGTTTTCCACATCGTAAGAAACGGCATACATACCTGGTAATACGGTCTTTTGCATCGCTTCAACCATATGACCAGGACCCGATATGACAATAAACGCAGCAAACATCGTTAGTTTCAAACGATGCCTATTTAAACTTTTGTAAAGGGCAAAAAGACCAAGTAAAAGTATAATTCCCCACGCATTGCTAGCATATTGAATTCCCGTCATTGTTTCTTCATCTCCATAGAGGGGAAGACCTAAAAAAGAAAAGACAGAATGACTGAGCGGCGTTGAGTTAGGAAAAGGGATGTTTAAAATAAAAACGGCTAGTAAAAAGGTGAGTCCTTTTATCAAAAGTGATCGTTCACGAATCATGTTGTTCCTCCTTAGCTATAAATCACGTATCATTATATACTATTATTATCTTTTTTTGTAATTAATGGTTATTTTACTGCGCCTGGAGGGAAGATGAATGAAAACTTTTTTATTAGTTAGGCATTGTGAAGCAGAAGGGCAAGAAGCAAAAGCATCACTGACGGAACAAGGCATACAGCAAGCCCAGCAGTTAATGTATTATTTGAACAAGCTGAGTTATCCCATTGATAAAATTATTTCAAGCCCGTACAAACGAGCCGTTCAAACAATTGAACCTTATGCAAAAGATACCGGTCTGTCTCTTCATATAGATAAAAGGCTAGAAGAAAGGCGTTTAAGCGGACAGCCTCTTTTCAACTGGATAGAAGTATTGAAAAGAACTTTTGATGACATAGACTTTAAGGTAGACGGAGGAGAATCGACCAAAGAAGCCACGGTACGTGTTTTAGAGCTGTTTAAAGAAGTAATGAATGAAAAACAGAAAACAACTCTGTTTGTTACGCACGGCAATTTGATGACGTTAATCCTCAGATATTTTGATCCGAAATTTGGGTTTGGTGAATGGTCGCGTTTAACAAATCCCGATGTATATCACATCGATCTCCAAAAGAAGAACGTTTCCATTACAAGGCTTTGGAATGAGCAGAAAACAAATTGATGAAATAAAAGATTTTTTGTGCAGATGATAAGTTTAGCTCAATATAAAAACCTTAAGCCGCATCACAATCCAGAAATGTGGGTAGCCTCAAAGCTGCCCCGTAGGCTTTTAACAGATACATAATTAGGTTGAAGCCTGTCTTAGAACAGAAACTTGCTATTTCTAAATTGATATGTTACACTAAGGTTAATTATTTTTGTTCGGTATGAAATTGAAAGAAGAGAAATATTCTTCAATAGAAATTTTTATCTGGAAATAGTACGATTGAGCAAGGGTAGTAATATATGCGTGGAGTAATTCCACCACTGGAGGAAATAGTATGACTGAAGGTACAGTAAAATGGTTTAATGCAGAAAAAGGTTTCGGTTTCATCGAAATTGAAGGCGGAGAAGATGTATTCGTACATTTCAGCGCGATTCAAGGCGACGGATTCAAATCTTTAGACGAAGGTCAAAAAGTGACTTTCGACATCGAGCAAGGTCAACGCGGTGCACAAGCTGCTAACGTTGTAAAAGCATAATTTTATGCAATCCAAAAAAGACTCCGACTTTGGACGGGGTCTTTTTTTATTGTAACAAACACGCAGGTAACGGAGGAATACGTATGAGTAAAGCAAAAGGTAAAGGCGGCACGGGGCGAGGCACCGGCAAAAAAGGGTGGAACCGCTGGCAGGCGAGTGCAAAAAAGAAGAAAAATGCAAAGCCTTATAAAAGCAAGGGAACAAAAAATGCTGATAAGCCGGAAGGCAACTAATCCTATATGCGCAGTATCATCTGCAACTTCGACTTACTCTGCTTGAGTAAGTTTATTTAATATGGAATTATTTTTTTATTGCTTTTTTGACAGATTGCTGTCACTATATGAAATAATAAAGTGATTTGTGTGAATTTTCTATAAAAATTGATTTTTTTTGCAAACACTTTCATATTTCGACAACCTTTTTGATTTTTATCGGTTATACTTCTTTATAATAGATTATAGAAAGATGCAGGGGAGCATAAAGTGAGAGAGGAAAGCGACAGTTTACCTGTACGCTTTTTACGTTTCTGGACCGTATTGCAGTAGCGTCGTAACAAGTAGATCATGCATCAGTTTAGAACACATCAAAACTCAACTAAGTGTAACGGGGGGATATGAGTGAGCGTAGGCATCGTAATTGAAAAAGTTCAAAATTATGCTATGTTAGAAGATCATGTTTTGGTTGAAATGGTTCACAGCGGAGATGAAAAATCATTGGAGTATTTAATCAATAAGTATCAAAATCTTGTGAGGGGTAAAGCAAGAAAATACTTTTTGATTGGTGCTGAAAAAGAAGATATTGTCCAAGAAGGAATGATTGGACTGTACAAAGCAATTCGCGACTTTAACGAAGACAAGCTAACATCTTTTAAAGGGTTTGCGGAGTTATGTATCACAAGACAAATCATTACGGCGATTAAAACGGCTACTCGTCAAAAGCACGGTCCGTTAAATTCGTACATTTCATTGGACAAGCCTCTGTATGATGAAGAATCAAACTATACGCTGATGGATATGATTCCTGGCGATCAAATTGCTAATCCGGAAGCGGTGCTGATTCATCAAGAAAAAGTGGAAGACCGCGAGTTGAAAATTGCGGAAACACTTAGTGAATTGGAAAGAAAAGCATTGACGCTGTATATGGACGGCCATTCATACGCTGAAATTTCGAAAGAATTAAATACGCACGTCAAGTCAATTGACAACGCGCTGCAGCGTATCAAAAGAAAGTTAGGTCGAGACGTAGAAAGCAGACAAGCTATTTCATAATAGGTAAAAAACAGCCGGACCTCAAAGGGGTTTCGGCTCTTTTTCACGGTCTTTTAAAATGTCTTGAATAATTTCAATATGAACAGAAGCCCACGATTGTTCACGGAAATGAAGAAACACGCTTGGAATGAGAATAAAAACATACAGCACCACAAAAATAATCCAAAGCCAGCTGCCGTCTTTAAATAAAAATTGCTGCAGCCGCTGCGAAAATAAAAAAAAGAGCCAAGGCAAAGCAGAAACAAGGATGGGAATGACGCCGGAGCCGTTTTTTTCTTTAGTCATTCGGTAATACACTTTTCGCAAAGTAGCGCTTTCGAGCGTAAGGTAAAGCTGCCGGATTTCTTCCATTTCCGCTAATTCATCAATTTCTTCTGCGTTTTGGTTTTGATGAGCTGCTTTTTTCAGTTTAAGGTAGACTTTATGAGCATCGCCGCGCAGTGAAAACATATACCAGCCTCCCGCATAGTGTTTCGTCTTCTTTAACAGAGTTTGCAGGTGCATGTAAATATATACAAAAAATTTCGTGATACGAAAGAATAAGAAAACAGAAGTGAAAGCGTAAATCATTAGTAGAAAAAGAAAGAAAACAGCTGATTTTCGCCCTTTTTAGCCACCTTTACACATCAAGTAGCAGCACATATACTAATAAAAGAACAATTAGTTACCTAGGTAAATAAAATGAAAAGGTGAGGTGGGAAAAAGTGAATAACTTGGTGTTTCATGAGCTTCATCAAAAGTCGAGATTGTCTATTAAAGAAGTAAATGAAGTGTTAAAAGCGTACGGGCTATACAGCTCACAGTATTCAATTTTATTTTGTTTAAAGCGATTCGGCTCGATGACGCAAACGGAGATTTGGCAGTATTTAAATGTCGAAGCGCCAACGGTTACCCGCACGTTAACAAGGCTTGAAAAAAGCGGATGGATCGTTCGAAAAGCAGGCAGTGATAAACGAGAGCGCATCGTTTATTTATCTCCTCAAGCGAAGAAAAAACTTCCGGAAATTCAGCAAGAAATTGAACGTTTAGAAGAAAATTTGCTGATTGCTTTATCCGACAGCGAACAAGATCAGCTTATTTCGTTATTAAAGAAAATTTGTAAATCTACAGAAAAGGGTGAAATGAATGACGAACCAGCAGGAGCCAATCTGGACTAAAAGTTTTATCAGCATTGCGATTACCAACTTTTTTATTTTTGTTGTGTTTTATGCATTGCTGACGCTGCTGCCGATTTATGTATTAGACGCCTTAGAAGGCACGAGTACGCAGGCAGGGCTTGTTGTTACCATCTTTTTATTATCTGCGATTATTGTTAGACCGTTTTCAGGGAAAGTCATTGAAAACATTGGAAAGAAAAAAACGCTTGTATTTAGTACCCTCATTTTTGCGCTTTCTTCCTTCTTATATATGTTTATCCACCATTTTAACGTGCTTTTATTATTGCGCTTCTTCCAAGGGATTTCATTCAGCTTAGCGACAACCGTCACCGGAGCGATCGCAGCGGATTTAGTTCCCGCTAAACGACGAGGAGAAGGGCTTGGCTACTTCGGAATGTCAATGAACTTAGCCGTTGTTGCAGGGCCGTTTTTAGCACTAACGCTTCATCAATACATGGCATACAACATTATTTTCTTTGTATTTGGCGTGATTATGCTCGTTGGCTGGCTGTGCGGAATGATGGTCAAAAATCTTCAAGAAAACGCTACTCCGTCAGTAAAGAAATCATTTTCACTGAGCGATTTATTTGAAAAGAAATCCATGCCGATTTCATCTGTAGGTATTCTCGTTTCTTTTTCGTATGCAAGTATTATTTCTTTTATTTCTGTGTACGCACAGTCGCTTGGATTGATTAAAACAGCAAGCTTTTTCTTTGTCGTGTTCGCAGCTGCGATGCTGATTTCACGACCGTTTACAGGAAGATTATTTGATAAATCTGGCCCAAACATTGTGATTATTCCATCATGTATTGTTTTTGCGATTGGTCTATTTAGCTTAAGCCTTACACATTCTTCTTGGATGCTGCTGTTTTCAGGTGCATTAGTAGGACTAGGCTACGGAACGCTGCTTCCTAGCTTCCAGACGCTTGCAATTCAAGCAGCGCCTGCTCACCGAAGCGCATATGCAACTGCCACGTTTTTTACGTTTTATGATAGCGGTATTGCGGTTGGTTCGTTTGTATTAGGAATTGCAGCAGGTGCTTTAGGGTATTCAAAACTCTACTTTGCGCTTGGTATTTTTGTTCTTTTGATTACACTTTACTACAAGTGGATTGCAAATTTGCGTCAAAAACAAAAAGCGGCAAATATCCAGGTGGGCATGAAATAAAAGAGCTCGGCGTAATACGCGCCGAGTTTTTTTCTGGATTTTTTACAGGACTTTGGAAGGGAAGCATATTTAAGTCAAAAGGTACTAGCCAATTCCTATCCATCTGCACCATACTTTAACAGGGGAACCATTTACATATAAAACTTCTTGGATGAAATAAAAAACAAAGGAGAACAAACATGAAAGTAATGAAACCTCTTATGGTCACAGCGTTAGGACTTAGTCTTGCCACTTTTTATGACGGCGCTTTTCCTGCAGAAAAAGTTGTGCAAGTACAGGCTGCCACAGATGAAAACGTGATTGCTGATAAAGCAAAAACGTATGAAGGAGCGGATTATACATCTGGAGGCGAAACGTTAAGCGAAGGGTTTGACAGCTCTGGCTTCGTTCAATATGTGTTTAAGCAAGCGCTCGATACAACGCTGCCTCGTTCCGTGAAAGAACAGTCAGAGCTTGGAACAAACGTCGATAAAAACGAGCTGCAGGCAGGCGATGTATTGTTTTTTGACACCAATGAAAACGGTGAAGTGAACGTAGCCGCTATTTATATCGGAGACGATGAGATGATTTATGCATCTTCTTCAGACGGAAAAGTCGTGGTGAAAAACATTTCAAGCAGCGCGTATTGGTCATCACATTTTGCCAAAGCAAAGCGCATTACAGGCGCACCGGAAATTGCAAAAGATAATGAAGTCATTGCAGAAGCATTAAAACATCTCGGTACACCATATGTATTCGGAGGCGAGTCGCCAACGGACGGCTTTGATTGTTCCGCATTTGTTGCCTATGTATTTCAACACGCATCGGACGTGTACCTTCCGAGATCAACCGATCAGCAGTGGCAAGTTGGAGAAGAAGTTGCCCGCGAAGATTTAAAACCAGGCGACGTTATCTTTTTTAAAGATACGTATCGTGAAGGGATTTCACACGTCGGTATCTACGCAGGCGGCAATCAGTTTATTCATGCCAAGCGCAGCGAAAATGTGACGGTGGATTACCTGACAAGCAGCTACTGGACGTCTAAGTACGCAGGAGCGAGACGCTACGATGACTTATCGCTGTCAAAAGACAATCCATTTGTGACGGAATCTCTTAAATATGTAGGAGAAGTACCTTACGCACAAGGTGGGACAAGTCCTTCTACAGGTTTTGATACGGCTGGTTTTGTTCAATATATTTACAAAGAAGCTGCTGAAAAAGACATTCCGCGCTATGCGAATCAGCAGTGGGAAGCAGGAGAAACCATTTCACCATCTGACTTGAAGCCAGGAGACCTCGTCTTTTTTGAAGGAAGTTCGCTTATTCCATCTATCTATATTGGAAATGACTATGTCGTTCACGTATCCACATCTGAGGGCGTAAAAATTACAAACTATAAAGTAGACAGCTACTGGGCGCCTAAATACTACGGAGCAAAGCGCATGCCATAAAGGTAAAAAACCAAGACAGTCTGGGGCTGTCTTGGTTTTTTAATAGGTAGTCAATTGTTTTTGGATTTCCTTAATTGGCTCTAAGGTTATCCCTTCCCTCTGCTCGACGGCTAAAGGGTGATCGGTTGGCTCTAACTTGATGAGCGGTCTTGTTCCAACAGATCTTGTATGGACATTTGTTTTTAAATTTAACGTTTCGGGATAGCCTGGAATGGAAACTGAAAACCAGCCGAAATAAGGCGGTTCATTTTCTCTTTTGTCACTTTCCCATAAATCGATCATTCGATGAAAATTTTCTTCGCTTAAAGAAACCCATATGTTCCAAGTGAAAAATTCTTCTTCATTAAGAACAGGAATTTCAACACAGCCTCTTACGAAAAAATGTTCTTGATTCATGATACAAATCTCTGAATATAGTTCAAAGTCGTTTTGTCTTTCATCGTCTGACGCGTCATAATAGTAAAAAGGAGCTTCACTTGTATAGCTCATAGGCAAAGCAGGCTGAGGGTGTTCACAGGTTAAGTCTTTATAGTGAAGTTTGTTCGTTTTCTTCTTGCCGTATAATCGTCTTCTTCGCATATTATTTTAGACTCCTCAGATAAAAGTATCTTCATTATAATACAAAAAAATGACTGCTTAAGCGTATAATGTGTAAAAAAGTTTGATTCCCCGTATCTTTTGAACTTCCTTCAATCGTTTAGTAAATAGAGAGTGCAAAAGGAGTGAAAATCATGTCACATTCAAAAAAAATTGAAACACAAACAGAAAGCTTTGACGATACCTGCTGGAACGAGCATTACCCAAAATTGCAGCAGTACTGCCGTTTTTTAACGCAAAATGCGTGGGACGGAGACGATATTGCCCAAGAAACGTTTTTAAAAGCTCAGCGATATAAAGATGAAGAGCACAAGCTGTCTTCTGCGCTGTTAAATAAAATTGCGTATCACCACTGGATTGATCTGCTGAGAAAACGAAAGCGTGAAGTAATAGCCGCAGAAGAAGTTTTGAACCAACAAGACGGCAAGCAGGCGTTTGATATGAAAGGACACTCGGTCGAGTTGCTCCTTAGTCAGTTTACGCCGAAGCAAGCGGTTATCTTTTTCTTAAAAGAAGGCTTTCGCTATCAGCTAAAAGAAATAGCGTTGATTTTACAAACGTCAGAAACAGCGGTGAAAAGCAATTTACATCGTGCTAAGCAGCGGTTAGAAAAAGACGGTGAGCCGTTTTCTACAGATTCTTTTTGGGATGAAAAAGAGCGTAATGAGCTGTCAGAACTGTTTTATAAAACGTTAGAAGCGCAGGACCCAGCACTTTTGATTCGGGCTTTGCCTTCCTTAAAAAGCGTCATTCAAAAACCAACGTATACTCCGACGTGCACTCTCTGCATGGCTGCATAGCCATATTACGTATGATAAGGAGGATATATATGAGTACGATTCCATATGTAATTGAACAAAGCAACCGAGGTGAACGTTCGTATGATATTTATTCGAGGCTGTTAAAAGATCGAATTATTTTAATTGGTGATGAAATCAATGATTATATTGCCAACAGCGTGGTCGCGCAGCTCTTATTTCTCGCCGCAGATAATCCTAAAAAAGATATTTCACTTTATATTAACAGCCCCGGAGGTTCCACTTCAGCAGGGTTTGCGATTTATGATACAATGCAGTACATTGAGCCGGATGTTCAAACAATTTGCACGGGCATGGCTGCTTCTTTTGGCGCACTGCTTCTCCTAGCAGGAGCAAAAGGAAAGCGCTATGCACTTCCGAACAGTGAAGTTATGATTCATCAGCCGCTAGGAGGGGCTAGAGGGCAGGCGACTGAAATTGAAATTAGCGCCCGGCGGATTTTAAAATTGAAGCAGCATATTAATGAAATCATATCAACACGAACGGGGCAGCCGGTTGAAAAAGTGGCACATGATACGGAACGAGATTATTTTATGAGTGCTGAAGAAGCAAAAACTTACGGAATTATTGACGGTATTCTGTTGCCGAAATAAAGGTATAATAAGGAAGCATAGACAGCAGCGTCTATGCTTCCTTTCTATAAAAATAAGAAAAAAGACCTTATTATTATCTTTATTTTTCTTTAAAAGGTAGGTATTATATAAAATATAACAGATTTTAGAAAGAAGGTTTTACACATGCAAGAAGTGATTGGAGTAGAGCAGCGGTCTCTGTTTCAAAAAGTATTAGTAACATTTATTTTTTCGTTATTTATTTCAACAGTTGGCTTATATGTAGGTCAATATGTGCCTCCGGCTTATTTCCTTCCGTTAGCGATTGCTGAACTTGTGATGCTGGTTGCCGCATTTATGTTACGAAAGAAAAAAAGCGTAGGATATGGCTTTACATATGCTTTTTCATTTATATCAGGCATCACGCTGTTTCCGATTGTCAGCTATTATGCATCAGTAGCGGGGGCGCAAGTTGTTCTTTATGCCTTTGGAAGCACGTTCGTTATTTTTACGGTGATGGGTGTAATTGGGGCAAAAACAAAAAAAGATTTAGGGTTTTTAGGCAGCTTTTTATTAGTAGCGCTGTTAGCACTAGTGTGTATCAGCATTTTCTCGCTGTTTAGTCCCTTAACAACGCCCGGACTCATGGCATTTTCAGTGATTGGTACCATCGTTTTCTCACTTTATGTACTGTATGATTTTAATAAAATGAAGCACGGTGAAATCACAGAAGAGCTTGTTCCACTGCTGGCACTATCTCTTTATTTAGACTTTATTAATCTATTCATCAACTTGCTTCGCTTTTTTGGTATTTTAGGCAGCGATGATTAATAAGAAAGAGGCTGGGACAAAAGTGTTTTAGCTGAAGGAAGATCCGAACGATGAAGATTCTTGATGGAGAATCAACTTCGTTCGGATTTTTTATTGGTAGGATGAGCGTAGATTTCATCTATTTAGCTGCTTCTAGCTGTTGATCTTTAGATGGGATTGATGTAGTTATATTACAATCTCTTTTTTGTTTTAGTTATTCTCCGCCGTCCCCATCTCCATCTCCATCCTCGCTAACGTCATCCTCTGTTTTTTCATAGTTTGGTCCGGTAGCGTAAGGATCTTTAAAAAACTTTTCAAGCCACGTGGAACTTGTAGCGACCGCGCCGTTTTTAGCGTGAATAAATTCACTGATTGTATATATTTCAACGACTTGCTTTCGATATTTCCGAAATAAAAATGCGCTGGCAACGACGCCAATGCTGATGATTATATACGTATTCATGAAATCCTCCTTATAAAAGGGTTAGTGTTATGTATGCCAGATAAGAAAAGGATATGCGAATCTAAAACAAGTTCGTTTAGTGGTGCGGGTCTTTGGAAAAGTGGTAGTATAGAGCAGGTACATAGAGAACGTAAACTTTTTTGGAAGGATGCATGTTAGTGGTGAATTTTAAAGAGTTTTTTACTATTTCTTCGTATGAAGTAATGGAGCATTTGAGTCGAAAAGAAAACGGAAAGAATATAGATGAATACGAAGTGATGTTATATAACGAAAACGTTAGTCAAACAGAAAATGTGATGATTAAGTTTAAAAAGGTGAGCGATGAAATAGCAGTGGAAAAGGTCCAAACGTTCTCTTACTTTGATCAACAGAGTCCCAAACATCCCTGTAAGATTTGCGGCAGTGAAGTGATGGTAAAAGAGAACAGCACTGAAGAACTAAATGTTTACGCACATAATTGTTCATTTAACTATGAAGAAATAGAGTGCTGTTTAAGAGAACTAGTACAAAATGAACTTTTACAGGATAGATTTACTCAAGAAGAATTCGACCGGAACTATGGAGTTAACTATCGTGATGACGCTAACCAGCAATATAGCTTTTACGATGCCCAGCAAAGAGATACTTTCTACACCATCTTTAACGATAGTGTTTATCACACCTCTTACGCAGGACCACAAGAGCTCCGCTGCAAGTTTTGCGGGATGGATGAAGAGCTGCTTGTTGTAGACGGAGCCTTCTACCAAAAGTGCACAGTGCTAACTCCACATACAAATCAAATTATTAATATGATTGAAGCAAGAAAACAAAACGAACCAGACGTAACAAAACGTTGAGGAGAGAAAAGGGGACGAAGTCTCAGAAGAACATAAAAAAAGAAGCTTCCTTTTGAGCGAAAGGAAGCTTATCAAGTTTGTACCTATAGGGTTGAGTGGTGCATAATTAAATAGCTACCGGAATAACCGATGAATCATTAAAGTAAACAACTTCTGAAAGAATGGTGCAGCCTTTCAGGTTTTTGAGCTGAGAAAGGGCTTCTTCTTTGCTATCAAACTCGTACATTCTCATTTCACCTTTTCCTACATAACACGTAATTACATACATTTTAGAAGTACCTCCACCTATCATTTATCAATTTATTAATAAAGAGCCATAACGGCTTTTATTCCTATTAAAATAGCGTAAGTGCGCCTGTGACAATAGCAAGGACAATTAGAACAAGAGACGTTAAAATGGCCCATTTAAATGCAAATCGCTGATGTTCACCAAGATCAACACCTACCATACCTACAAGTAAGAAAGTAGACGCAACGAGCGGGCTTAACAGATGAACAGGTTGTCCGAGCACTGAAGCTCGCGCAATTTCCATCGGATCAATTCCGTAAGAAGCAGCTGTTTCAGCGAATATTGGTAAAACACCGAAGTAATAAGCGTCGTTACTCATCACGAATGTAAACGGCATGCTTGTTAAAGCAACGATCGTCGGTAAAAATGAACCGAGTGAATCAGGAACTAAATGAATTAACAGGCTTGCCATTTCATCAACCATTTTAGTGCCGGATAGTATTCCTGTAAAAATACCGGCTGCAAAAACAAGTGCTGCCACGGTCAGTGCGTTGCCTGCATGAGCCATTAAACGTTCTTTTTGATCCTCAAGTTTTGGATAGTTAATCATAAGAGCAAGCGCAAAGCCAATCATAAATAAAACAGAAACTGACCAAATGCCTGAAACCAATACGACCATGAGTGCAATGGTTAAAGCTAAGTTGATCCAGATTTTTTTAGGCTGTGTAATATCTTCTTGAGAAGTTAAAGATGCGTCTTCAGCAAACGCAAGCGAGCTTTTTAATTCAAACTGCTCGATGTCAATAGCACCAAGTCGTCTGCGCTCTTTTTTTCCAAGAATATAGCCTGTAAAAACAACCCACAAAGCTCCGCCAATTAGCGTTGGAAGAAGTGGAATAAAGAACTCTGATGCATCAAGGTGAAGGGCGACAATCGCACGAGTAGCCGGGCCTCCCCAAGGCGTCATGCTGCTCATAATACTAAGAGAAAGCATCGCAACTGTCGTTAACACTAACGGACTCATATTCAGGCGTTTATAAAGTGGAAGAAGAGCAGAAACCGTAATCATATAAGTGGTTGTACCGTCTCCGTCTAGTGCAACTAAAAGCGATAGAAGAGCCGTTCCGATGACGATTTTAAGCGGATCGCCTTTTACGATTTTTAACAGCTGCTTAATTAATGGATCAAACAGTCCGGCATCAATCATAACCCCAAAATATAAGATGGCGAACAGCAGCATCGCAGCTGACGGAGCTACTTGTTTTAGACCTTCTAGCATCATGTCTCCGACGCCTTTGCCAAACCCTCCAATCACTGCAAAAAGAAGTGGAATGACCATTAAAGCTACGATAGGAGACATCCTTTTTGACATAATGAGATACGTAAAGACAATAATCATTGTAAAACCTAGTAGTGCTAGCATTCAAACAACCTCCTTTATTTTCCCTCTTTTCTCTGAAAGCGTTTTCTTTTAGAGTAAAAAAACGTGACTAACATCTCTCATCCCCATGTATGAGCCGTAGTTTGATTATTAAGAATTTTTAAAGCCGCTCTTTACTCCCGCTGATGTTTCTTGTTTTCATGTTAGTACATTTTTAAAAATAAAGGAAATATAGGTTTTTTTAGAAAGTTCATAAAAAATTTTTATAATGGTAGTCTAGAAAAAAGCTTGGTCTAAAAGAGAGATTCTTCCAAGACGCAAACTTTTTAGCTTTGGCTTTATTTTTCACTTAGCTTTAAAAAGTCAATAAACGCTTTCACGACCGATAGATTCAAGTAAGAAGGATCGTACATGAGCCACGTGTTTCGAAGCAAAGGTGATTCATCTCGGTACGAAAGTCCGTATGTATATAAATTGTCGCTGGAGTGAAGGCAAATTTCTGGTAAAATCGCAAAGCCTAAATCATTTTTGACCATTTCTTTGGCCGTTTCTTGCCGGTCAACTTCCATCGCTACAAACGGAGGCTCTGAAAACTTGTCATGCCACCAGTCTTGAATGAGATCTTTTAGCGACGTATCGGTTTTATAGTTAATATAAGGCAGGTTCGGCAAGTCATCGATCGCAATCTCTTTTTTCGAAATTAAGCATAGCCGTTCTTTCGTCAGCAGTGATTTCTCTCCGTTCCACGGGTAATTGCCTCGTAAAATGCCAACGTGCACACGCGAAGAGTCTAATAGATTCATAACTTGCGTACTCCAGCCCGTATTGACGCTGAACTGTACATTTGGGTAGTGAAGAGAGAACTGTTTTAAAATTTTAGGAAGCTTATGCTGTGCAAAGTTACTCGATACCCCTAAGCGAAGCGTTCCCGTAACGGTTTCGCTCATATTACGCATGCTGTCTTTTGTTTCCTGCAGCTGCTTCCACATATTTTCCGCATAGCGAACAAGATGCTCACCTTCAGATGTAAACTCAATTCCTTTTTTCGTTTTAAAAAAAAGCGACACGCCAAATTCTTCCTCAAGATTTTTAAGGCGGTAGCTTAAAGAAGGCTGCGATACGTAGAGCCTTTCAGCCGTTCGCGTAATGTTCTTTTCTTCGTGAAGAGTTTTAATTAATATCCAATCTTTTTGATCCATCCCGATTCCCCCTTGTATTTAGATTATAAAAAAATTTTTAAAAAGACAATAAATTTTATGTATTTTACTTATGACCACCTCTATTATACGATAAATGGCAAATGAACCGGTTCTAAATAGTAAAAAAATAAAATGGTTTGATGAACGCCTCGGCGTTTGTTAGTAGGAGAGAAAGGTGATTAATATGACGCGTATTCCTGTAACGGTTATGAGAGGTGGAACAAGTAAAGGGGTTTTTATCAATCATGAAGAAATGCCTGTGAACAAATCGGATTGGGAACCGTTTTTGCTAGATATAATGGGAAGTCCGGATCAACGTCAAATTGACGGACTCGGCGGAGCTAATTCGCTGACAAGTAAAATCGCGATTATAAAAAAATCAGATTTAGAGAAAGCTGACGTAGATTACACGTTTGCGCAGGTTAGTATCAGCGAATCTCTCGTTGATTTTAAAGGAAACTGCGGCAATATCTCTTCAGCGGTCGGACCTTATGCAATCGAACAAGGACTTGTACAAGCTGTGGAACCGGTGACTAAAGTGCGGATCTATAATACAAATACCAAAAAAGTAATCGTAGCGGAAGTAGAAGTAGAAAACGGGAAAGTGAAAACAGAAGGATCCTGTATGATTCCTGGAGTGCCAGGTACGGGTTCACCCATTTATCTTTCATTTGAAAACGGAGAAGGAGCCGTTACTGGAAAACTGCTTCCAACCGGGAACGCTATCGATCTTCTGCAAACATCCATTGGGACGATAAAAGCATCAATTGTTGATGTAGGAAATCCGCTTGTATTTGTTAAAGCAGAGGATATTGGCCTAAAGGGAGCAGAACTTCCGCATGAATACACGGACAAACAGCTGAAGCTATTTGAAGAAATTCGCTCCATTGCAGCGGAAAAAGCGGGGCTCGCACCTCAAGACAAAGCAACTAAACTATCACCAGCGGTTCCAAAAATGACGATTATTTCTCCTCCTATGGACCATCGCGACGGGACTGGCAGAGAAAAAGCTGCTTCTCAAATGGACGTATTAATCCGTATGATGTCGATGCAAAAACCACATCAAACGCTTGCGATTACAGGAGCAATTTGTACAACGGCGGCTATCTATACAAAAGGCACGCTTCCGTCAGAAATGGTTCAATTAAAAGGCGATACCGTTCGACTTGCTCATCCAATGGGAATTATGGAAACCAGTGTGGATCTAAAAGATGGACAGGTTAACGGAATCAAAGTAGTGCGTACAGCCCGTCTTATTTTTGAAGGATTTGTTTATACAAAGCATACGTATGATGTATGTTTATCAAGTTAATAATGTTCTCTAAAAAAAGCTCTTTCTAGGAAACTAGGAAGAGCTTTTTTATGTTAGAATATTTTTACTGAATATTGAAAAAGTGGGTGGAGGTATGAAAAAAAGAACGTATATTGATCTAAGCCACATCATTGAAGACGGAGTTATCACACATAAAGGCTTGCCGGCACCGATCATTTGCGACTATTTAAGCCGAGAAGAGTCTAGAAAGCTTTATGAATCAGGCACTGAATTTCAAATCGGTAAAATTGAAATGGTCACGAATACCGGTACGTATATTGATGTGCCGTTTCACAGATACAAAGACGGAGCGGATTTAGCTCAAACGGCTATTGATAAAACAGCCGGGTTAGAAGGAATAGTCGTTTCAGTTGATCCGACTTTAAAAGCGATTGATGAATCTCATTTTCAACATGTAGATGTAAAAGACAAAGCGGTATTAATTCATACAGGATGGGATCGCTACTGGAATACAGACGATTATTTAGAAAATCATCCATACTTAACAGAAAGCGCGGCAGCTTATTTAGTGTCTCAACAGCCCGCTCTTGTTGGAATTGATTCGATGAATATTGATGATACAAAAGGAAAAGCAAGATCAGCTCATACGCTGCTGTTAGGGGCGGACATTGTGATTGCTGAGCACTTATGTCACTTAGATCAACTAACGGCGAAGTCCTTTTTATTTTACGCCGTGCCTCCTAAAATAAAAGGAGTTGGAACGTTTCCGGTAAGAGCATTTGCGGAGGTAGAAAGAAAATGATCCAGTTACATAGATATAGAGAAGTGCAGGAATTTAAAAACCAAGTAGAGCCGCTTTTATCAAAGAATGAAGTTCTTCATAACTTAGCGCTCGGCATTTTACACAGCTTGCAGGAAAACAGCAAACCAAATTTTATGGGTGTTATTTTAAAAGACAGCCGTGCTGCGCTTGTGTTGCTGCAAACCCATCCTAAGCAAATCATACTGTCTCACATACAGAAGCTAACGGAGGGTGAACTAAGCGAAGCGGCAGAGCTGCTACAAGAAATCGACATACCGGGTTTAGTTGGAGAAAGACAAATGGTTTTATATCTTTCTCAAAAGCTAGCAGATTTAAAAAATCAAGAAGCTTCTTTGAAAATGGATCAGCGCATTTATCGGTTAGACAAAGTAAAAAAAGCAGCGGATGCTGAAGGAGTGCTGGTAAAAGCAAGGTTGGAGCATCTTCCGCTCGTGACAGAATGGATTTGGGAGTTTATGGGCGTCATTGGAGAGCCTGTATCAAAAGAACAAGCTGCCAAAACAGGAGAAGCTTTTATTAAAGCTGGAAGGTTATTCCTATGGGAAGTGAATGGCAAGTATGTGTCGATTGCCAATGCTACGCGTCCAACGGCCCATAACATTACGATTAACTATGTGTACACACCTCTTGAAGAACGTAAAAAAGGCTATGCCTCAAGCTGTGTATCCACGCTTTCTCAGCTTATGCTAGACGAAGGATTTCAAACAACAAGTTTATACACAGATATGACAAATCCTACGTCTAACAAGATTTATATGGAGATTGGGTATGAACACGTAGCGGATTCAGCATTGGTTTTATTTCATGAAAAAAAGTAGCAGGCAGCCTGCTACTTTTTCTATTACTTAAGGTTTTTTAACTAAATTAACGTGATTTAACGTTTTGCTATCATCAAAAATGAATTCAAGATCATAGGCGCCGGCGTGATAGGTGTACTTCGTTTGAGTAGTACCCTCACCTTTTACTTTGCCTGTAAAGTTCGGCTGACCTAATTCTTTCTTTAAGTTAGCTTGGGTGATGGAGCCTAGATTTGTTTGACGCTCTACATTTGTACCAAAATAGCGGATTTCGTTAATGACGTTATTTTGATCATAGCCAAATGCGTATCCAGGGTGACCCATTTCCGCGTGATAGTAGTCAAAGTTGTTTGATGAACCTTCAGGCGGGGGACCGAACTGATCGCGAACGTCTTGACGCAGTGTTTTGCCAATTTTGAAGTCTGCCGTTAAGCGTGGCACTTCACCTTTTACTGCGGCGTTGTAAATTTCATTAATGTTTTTTACAGCTGTTTGACTTTGACTGCTTGTTTCTTGAGATGTAGCTGCATGTGCTGGTGTATCAAGCTGAGCGACAGGAGCAAATCCAAACGCAGCAATTCCTGTAATCGTTGCAGCCGCCGCTGCTTTTGATAGTCGTTGTTTCATTTTCATGATTTTTTCCTCCTATATATAACGATTTAGCAACCTCAGTCTACCTAAAAGAGCAGGTAGGCCAGAATAGTCAAGGAGTCTTAGTTGAGTTGGTAACTGATATATATAATGTAACACGTCTTTTAAAATGTAAACGTCAGGTAAAGTAAAAAGCAAAAAACGATTCATTTATCATAGGTTAAAAGATTGGTTTATATTCCTTTATTAGGTAAAAAACGTAATATAGAGAGGGTTCTAATGTTTTATAAAAAACTAGATAATAATTGTAAGTATGATACAATAAATCAAGTATTTGTTAAAAATACAATATTTATTTCTGGGGTTTTGATGTATGGAAAAAAATTTGATGAGAGGTACGCTTTTGTTAACAGCGTCTTCTTTGCTAACAAAAATTTTAGGTTTTATTTATATTATTCCGTTTACGGCCTTGGTGGGAACGTCAGGATACGCGCTTTATAAGTATGCATACGGTCCATACACCTTGATGCTAAGCTTGTCGACGATGGGTCTTCCGCTTGCTGTTTCAAAGTATATATCAAAATATAACGGTCTTGGAAACTACCGTGCTGGACAAGATCTATTAAAAGCAGGACTTCTATTAATGACGATAACGGGCATCATAGGCTTCTTAGTCCTCTATACGATGGCGCCGTGGCTTTCTGAGCTAGTGATTAACGGAAAAGATTCCTCAGGAAATAGTCAAAAAGACGTAGTATACGTGATTCGAATGGTGAGCTTTGCTTTAATTATTATCCCGCCTATGAGTCTATTACGAGGCTACTTTCAAGGTAACCAGTCCATGGGACCATCCGCGCTAAGTACAATTATTGAACAAATAGTGCGCGTGCTGTTTATTTTAGCAGGAGCATACGCTGTTATTCACCTTTTTCATAGCACGATGACAAAAGCTGTTGGAATCGGTACGTTTGGAGCGTTTGTTGGAGGCGTAGGGGGTATAGGAATTCTCGGTGCGACTTATCTAAAACGCAAGCGGCTGATTATGAAGGAAGTAAACAGCGGAAAGAATAATAAATTCATTTCGTTCTCTTCAATGTTCAAAGAGCTTGTGACGTACGCTGTTCCATTTGTCTTAGTTGGTTTAGCGATTCCAATCTATCAAAATATTGATACGTTTACGATTAACATCCTTTTTCAATCAATAGGGTATGGACAAGCTAAAGCCGAAATAATCAACTCTGTCATTGGATTAGCTCAGATTTTAGTGATGGTGCCGGTATCGCTAGCCACCGCCTTCAGCATGTCGCTGATTCCCGGCATTACATCTTCTTTTGTGCAGGGAAATTTACGAGAAGTAAAAGGAAAGATTACAAAAACGCTGCAACTGCTGTTATTTTTTACTCTTCCTGCTGCTGTGGGGCTTTGTTTATTAGGCAAGCCGGTATATATGATGATTTTTGGAGCAAAAAACAGTCCTGAAATCGGTGGAGTTGTTTTACAATGGTACGCGCCTGCTGCCGTTTTATTTGCTCTTTTTACAGTAACAGCCGCAATTCTCCAAGGAATTAATCAGCAAAAGAAGCTAATTTTAGGCTTGGGCTTAGGAATTGTTGTGAAGCTAGTATTAAACGTACTGTTGGTTTCAAGCTTAAAAGAAATTGGACCGGTTGTCGCGACTTACGGAGGGTATGGTGTATCGGTTATATATAACTTTTATTTAATTGAAAAATCCATTTCTTACCGAGTTCAATCACTGGGACAAGCTGCGTTGACACCTGTTTTATTAGTAAGTGTGATGTCAGCCGCTGTGATTATCGGCAATTATACTTCTCACTATTTTTTAGAAAATAAGCTGTCTGCATCTTCACTTGCAATTAGTACATCTTGTATTTCAATTGCTTTAGGTGCTGCCGTGTATCTAGGACTTGGCGTAAAAACAAGTTTAGGGCAATCCATTGTATTAAATAGAAGAAAAAGAATGTAAAGGAGAGAAAGTAGTGTCAAAACGATTTGTACTAACCGTAGCGGCTGGAGGATGTATAATAATTTCCGGCGCGCTGCTGCTATTAAATTGGGAAAGAGTGTTTGGAGATTATCGTCCCATTCAAACAGCAACAGCTGTATTCAAGTTAGAAGTGGGAAGTCAAGATGTAGCAAAGACTACGGATTCAGATGATGCTCTTCACTATATGGTTAAAAAAGGGCATTTAGATGAATATATTCAACTGATGAATGAAAAAGGCTATGTGTTAAAAGAAAAAGATATTAATCATAACCGACTTGTTTTTAACGATGGACAAGAGGATGAGCAAATTTACTACAAGCGCTTTGCTAGGAAGTATACGATGATTGATGGAGAAGGGTAAAAGCATTCACTGAGAATAACTACATACTAAAATCATTAAAAGAAAACACCACCTTGCGAATAAAAGGGGGTGTTTTTTAGTTAGGTTATCTTATCTTAGTTTCGCTCTTGCTATACCTGTTACGACCATACTAGTAATAAAAATAACTACGATTCCAACATTGGTTGGGGTATCAAAAAAGATTTTTGAAACCGCCAAAGCGATAATGAGTCCAATAGCTACTCCAGATAATTCTTTCATCAATTTCAACGTTAACACCTCTTAAAAAACATCACTCAGGAAAAGTCTAACATTCTTGGTAAAGTGTTTTCAATCGATAGTGGATTAACAAAAGAGATGTAATAAAAGTGCTCTGCTACACATGACCCTTCTAGAAGACTAGCTGACTTACCGTAAGCGCTTGCTAGGGGGCATACGATGATTATTAATTTATAAGGTTGATCTGTATTTTAGTAGACTAAAACCGTATAATCCTATCTGTTTTTATAGTTTTTTTGCGTAAAAAAGAAAAATAATATTGACAATTGTTAAAAAACTATTAATATTGACTATATTACATAAAACAAATAGCTATTGTTTTCCTTATCAAGAGAGGTGGAGGGACTGGCCCTGTGAAACCCGGCAACCGCTGTCTATGACAGAATGGTGCCAAATCCTTAAGAACAGTATGTTCTTGAAGATGAGGAAGAGACGTTTGGTTAACGAGCTCTTCCTTTATATAAAGGAAGAGCTTTTTTTATATTATAGGGGGAGTAAGTTAAATGAAGAGATTTCTTATTTTAGCAGTTGCGCTTGTACTACTCGTAACTGGCTGTCAGTCAAAAAGCACAAAAAGCAGCGGAAGTGAAGAGAAAGGAAAGAAGCGAATTGCTCTTGTTTTACCTGAAAAGATTGGAGTTAACCCGTTTTTTCAACAAATGGATGATGGAGCAAAACGCGCTGGAAAGAAGTATAACATTGATGTGAAGACAATTGAATCCACGGACCAAGCAGCCATTGAAAGTAATTTGCGTGCTGCCGTAGCAGAAAATTATGATTTGATTATTACATCTTCTTTTGAATCCGAAGATGCGTTGAAAAAAGTAGCTCAAGAAAACCCGCAGCGTCAATTTGCGATTATTGATACAGTGGTCGATTTACCAAATGTAAGAAGCGTTGTATTCCGTGAACAAGAAGCTTCATATTTATTAGGAGCAGCAGCAGGATTGGTTACAAAAACGAATAAAGTAGGAATGGTTGCAGCAGATGATATTCCATTATTAAAAAAATGGACGGTAAGCTTTAAAGAAGGATTACAATCAACAAACCCCAAAGCCGAGTTTCTAGTAAACTACGTTGGAAGCTTCTCTGATCCAGCTAAAGCAAAAGAACTTGCTATTTTACAGGCTTCAAAAGGAGCTGACTTTATCGCCGGAGCTTCAGCGGTAGGCGACTTGGGTGTATTTGAAGCAGCAAAAGAAAAGGGTTTTTATACGGCTGGCCAAGATATTGACCGTACGGAAGTAGATCCTGAGCATATCGTTTTATCGCAGTTAAAAGGATCTGATGCGGCTGCTTATGAAACGGTAGAAGCACTCGCAAATGACAAATTTAAATCGGGCGTAGTGACATACGGCTTAAAAGAAAAAGGTGTTGGGTTAACGTATGTGACTCAAGACAGCAAGACACCTCTTAATGACTTTGTAGGGCAAGATGTAATTGATCAATTAAAAGAAATTAAAGATTCGATTATTGATGGAAAAACCGTGGTAAAAGATCCGTTAGCCAAGTGAGTTGAAAAGAGAAGTCGAGTAAGGCTGGCTTCTCTTTCTTATTTTTGAAAAAATCCTAAAGTGGAAAGGAGCAATGAATGGAATGAGTGAGCTGCTGCAGTTAACGAATTTGACGAAAAAATACGGTTCGTTTTTAGCGAATGATAACGTGTCATTTACGCTGAAAAAAGGCGAGGTTCACGCGCTGGTTGGAGAAAATGGCGCTGGAAAAACGACGTTAATGAGGATGCTTTACGGAATGGAAAAGCCGAGTTCAGGAAGTATTCAGCTACATGGGAAAACCGTCTCGTTTTCATCTCCTGCAGATGCCATTAAAAACGGAATAGGCATGGTGCATCAGCATTTTATGGTTTTTCCTCATTTTACAGTGGCTGAAAACATAGTTTTGGGGCATGAGCCAAAGAAAGGCGTCTTTTTTAATAGAAGGCAGGCGAAAGCAGATGTACAGCAATTAACCGAAACGTATCAAATTTCAGTAGATGTTCATAAAAAAGTAAAGCATTGCTCGATTGGAGAACAGCAAAAAATTGAAATTTTAAAAGTGCTGTATCAAGGAGCAGAAATCATTATTTTAGACGAGCCTACCGCCGTTCTTACTCCTCATGAAGTGAAAGAACTATTAAAAACAATCCGTTTTTTAGCTTCTCAAGGTAAAAGTATCGTTATTATTACACATAAGCTGCAAGAAGTGATGGAAGTAGCGGACCGCATTACGGTTCTTCGAAATGGTAAAGTAGCCGGCGTCACAAATAAAGAAAATACTACCGCTCACCACTTAGCTAAGCTGATGGTAGGGAGAGAATTAAAAGAGCGTCCTGCAAGAATGCCATCAAAAGGAACCTCTCATTTAAACGTACAAAATCTCTTTCTAAAAGGAAAAGGACAAAAAAACGTATTGCAAAATGTGTCTCTTCACGTTTCTGCGGGCGAAATTGTCGGTATTGCAGGCGTGTCGGGAAATGGACAATCAGAGCTGCTTCAAGCCATTGCTGGATTAGTAGAAACAGATAGTGGCAGTATCAAACTTGGCGATGAGCACCTTACAGGGCGATCTGTGCGTGAAAGAAGAGAAGCAGGCATCGCTCATATTCCAGAAGACCGCTATATGTGGGGAGCCTCCAAAGACGATACGATTGAAGAAAATGCACTGATGGGCTATCAGTATAAACCTTCATTTTCAAAAATGGGCTGGTTAAAAAGAAAGATATTCAGTTCTAGTGTGAATGAATGGATAAACGAATTTTCGATTAAAGCCACTTCATCTAAGCAAAAAGCAGGAGAGCTGTCAGGGGGAAATCTGCAAAAATTGATTGTTGCCAGAGAGCTTGGCCAAAACACTTCTTTTCTACTTGCTGCTGAACCAACGCGAGGAGTGGATATTGGGGCAATGGAACGTATTCATGATGCCTTGATTCAAAAAAGGAATAATGGCTCCGCTATTTTACTTGTATCTTCGGAACTGTCGGAGATTATCTCCCTATCAGATCGAATTTTAGTTATGTACGAAGGCAGTATTGTCGGAGAGCTTACAAGGGAAGAAGCAACGGAAGAGAAACTAAGCATATTAATGGCAGGAGGAACGATAGAAGGTGATACAGTTGCAGAAACTTCTTAAATCATTAATCCAGCCGGTTATTGCAGTCATTTTTGGCTTAGCAGTAGGAGGCGTTATTATTTCCTTAACAGGTGGTTCGGTTCTTCAAACATATACAGAGCTCTGGAATGGAGCGTTTGGTAATTTTTATTTCTTCACCACTACGCTGGCTCGCGCTACGCCTATTCTTTTAATTGCGTTAGGTGTCGGGTTTGCTTTTAGGGCAGGTGTGTTTAATTTAGGAGGAGAAGGACAGATGGTCGTTGGAGCGATTAGCGCGGCGATTGTCGCTTATTACATACCCGCTCCGGGGATAGTCAAGCTTATAGCGGCTATTGCAGCTGCCGTTGTGGCAGGAGGTTTGCTTTCCGTTTTAGCCGGTTGGATGGAAGCCGCGTTTAAAATTCAGCTTGTCATTTCAACACTTTTGTTAAATTATATCGCTGTTTTATTTGCAAGCTATTTAGCAGGTCATCCGTTTCAAGATAAAACAGGCTCAGCTGCTCTCGCTCAAACGCCTATGATTGAGCAATCGGCTTGGCTTGGAAAAGTATTTCAAGGAATGCCTCTTCATATCGGATTTATCATTGCTCTAATCGGTGCGCTTCTGCTGTGGACGGTGCTTCGCTACTCTGTGTTTGGGTACGAAGTGAACGCATCCGGAAAAAATCCGTTGTTCGGGGCGTATGGAGGTATTCATCAAGTAAAAGTCATGCTGCTTAGTATGTTTATTAGCGGGAGCTTGGCTGGATTAGCTGGAGGATTTGAAGTTCTTGGTTCACAGTATCGTTTTGTAGACGGTGCGCTGACCGTTCCTGGATATGCGTGGACTGGAGTGATGGCTGCTTTGTTAGCAAACTCGAATCCGATCGGCATTGTTTTTACGTCTCTTTTACTTGCCGCTTTGCAAACAGGAGCGATGGGGCTGGAGCGTAATACAGAAATTCCGTTAGAAATTGCGAGTATTATGCAAGCTGTGCTCATTCTATTTATCTCAGCAAAATTCACAAAGCAGTGGTGGAGAGCAAAAAAGAAAGGAGCTGATATTCGTGGAGCTGCTTGATTGGTCACTGTTAAATGCAACGTTACGAATGGTTGCGCCTATTTTATTAGCGGCGCTGGGCGGGATGCTTTGCGCGCGCGTAGGCATATTTAATGTAGGGCTAGAAGGTCTGATTTTGATTGGAGCTTTTAGCGGGGTTGCCGGCAACTATTATACTCATAATGTCTTTTTTGCGATCGTGATTGCTGCTGGAGCAAGCTTGCTTTTTGCGTTGCTGTTTGGAATGATGGTCGTGGTGTTTAAAGCGAACGAAATTGTGGTTGGGGTGTCTATTAATTTTTTAGCACTGGGCTTAACGACCTTTTTACTCCGGACAATTTTTCATACAAAAGGTGCTTATTACGATAAAAACATGCACGGAATAGGCACATGGGATATTCCTTTGATTAAAGATATACCTGTCATCGGCGAAATTATTTCAGGACAGTCGCCGCTTGTCTATTTTGCTTTTATAGCAACTATTGCTTTTTATATCTTCTTTTATCGAACAATTTTCGGTTTTCGGCTCCTAGCAGTAGGTTACAATCAAGTAGCAGCAAGTACGCTTGGTTTAAAAGCGATCAGATATCAGCTGTTTGCGATTGCAGCATGCGGAATCCTGTGCGGGATTGCCGGGGCGCAGCTTTCATTAGGACAAGTGACGATGTTCTCAGAAGGTATGACTTCAGGGCGTGGATTTATTGCACTTGTTGCGATGATGCTCGGTCAGTCTCATCCGCTCGGTATTTTAGCATCAAGTATACTTTTTGGCTTAATGGATGCGGTGAGCACACGACTGCAAGGTTTTTCAATACCGACCGAGTTTACGATGATGGTCCCTTACGTGCTGACATTAGCAGCGATGTTTTTCTTGCGGGATAAAGGAGTCGAAACGAATCAAACAAGTCAGCAAAGTGCACGCTGATAAAAAAATAAAGAGGTGGTACCTATGAACAAAGCAGACCGTATTAAACGAATGAAAACACCAGAAATTGATCCAAAGTATGAAGGACGAGTGCCTCCGGGGCAAGTAGTGACAGAGCGCTTTCCGATTTTACATGAAGGCGACGTGCCGGAGTATAACTTAGAGGAGTGGACGCTTCGAGTGTTTGGATTAGTAAACAAGGAAGTAACGCTTTCGTATCAAGATATATTGGACATGCCGCAAACGACGGTGAAATGTGATATTCACTGCGTAACGAGATGGACAAGGCTTGATAATGAATTTACGGGCGTGCTGTTTACAGACTTTTTAAAAGCAGTTGGCGTGGAGTTAAAAAGTAAATACATCATGCTGCACGGAGATCATGACTATACGTCAAATATTGAAGTGAAAGATTTACTGAGAGACGATATTCTTCTCGCTCATTCCTTTAACGGAGAGCCGCTTACACCTAAGCATGGATATCCGCTGCGATTAATTGTTCCTCATTTGTACTTTTGGAAAAGTGTCAAATGGCTTCGAGGCTTTGAAGCCATTGATGAAAACCATCCTGGCTTTTGGGAGCAAAACGGCTTTCATCTTAGAGGAGATCCATTTAAAGAAGAGCGTTTTTCTGGAGAAGATTTAGGCATTCCAGAAGATGAGTGGGTACATAAAGACTATGATTAATAAAAATGCCTATGCGCGCGCATAGGCATTTTGTCAGCGCTGGCGGTTTAATTCCCACACAACGTGGCGAAGTTCAGGCAAAATTAGTTTGGTCATAGCTAGGCGAACAGCACCGCTTGATCCTGGTGTAGAAAAAACGGCTTTTTCGTTAATCGTCCCGGCAATTGCCCGGCTCATAATCGCTGCGCTGCCAATATCTTCGGTGTAGCTAAGCATGCGAAACAGCTCGCCAAACCCAACGATTTCTTTATGAATCAGCGCTTGAACGGCTTCAATCGTAACGTCTCGTTTGGTAATGCCAGTCCCACCGTTTGTGAGAACAACGTCAATGTCCTCAGCACTGCATCCGGCAAGTAGCGCTTGTTGAATCGACGTTTGGTCGTCTTTTACAATTTCATAGGAAGCGACCTGCATGTCGTGTTCTTTCAGAAGTTGGATCATTAGCGCGCCGCTTTTATCGGTTTCTTTTGTACGTGTATCGGATACCGTAATGACTTTGCAGCGAACGGGCTGAGTTGCTTTGGATTTATGTTCATGTACGCTCATTATGTACCTCCTTTACGCTTTCGTACGCTTGTAGTCACCATTTTTGCCGCCTGATTTTTCAAGCAGATACGTTTCGCCGATAATCATGCCTTTATCAATGGCTTTGCACATATCATAAACGGTTAGAGCGCAGGCAGAAGCGGCAGTTAAAGCTTCCATTTCAACGCCCGTGGAGCCTTCGGTTTTAACAGTTGCTTCTATTACTAAACGGTACTGATCATTGCTTGTATCCCAGTCAAATGAAAGGTTTACGCCTTTTAATAAAAGAGGGTGACACATCGGAATAATGTCAGACGTGCGTTTTGCTGCCATGATTCCCGCTACTTGTGCGACAGCAAGAACGTCGCCTTTTCCGATCTTATGTTCTACAATGGCTTCGTGAATTTCTTTGTTAACAAGTATGCTTGAACGAGCGGTTGCAACGCGGCGAGTGATAGATTTTTCGCTAATATCGACCATGTTGGCACGGCCTTGGTCATTAAAATGTGTAAAAGAAGACATCGGTGTTTTCATCCTTTTTCAGTAAATTTTGTTGTATGATAGAAATAGTGAGATATGCTATGATTTTACACCATAGCGTAAAAAGTGAACAGACATAAAGGAAGTGAAGAATGTATGTTAGAAAGCAGAACACCTATTTCAATTCCTGAAGCAATTGAAAAAGTCATGACATATAAAAGAAAAGGAAGCATCGAACGCGTATCGATCACCGAAAGCTACGGACGCTATTTAGGAGAAGATATTATCGCTGATCAAAACGTTCCTCATTTTAATAAATCGCTTTATGACGGCTTTGCGGTTCGAGCGCAAGACTGCGTAGAAGTCTCAAGTGAACATCCTGTGGAGTTCGAAGTAGTAGGTGAAATCGGTGCAGGCTCTGTTTTTGAAGAAGAACTAAAGCCGTTTCAAGCAGTGCGTATTATGACAGGAGCGCAAGTGCCTCATTCATGTGATGCGGTTGTAATGCTTGAAGTAACGAAGTCGTATGAAAAAGAAGGCAAATCGTATATGGCGTTAAGCCGTCCTGCTTCAAAGTGGGAACACATTGCGTTAAAAGGAGAAGAAACAAAAAAAGGAGACGTGCTTGTTTCAAAAGGGACGCGAATTAATCCAGGCGTCACCGCTTTTTTAGCTACGTTTGGCTATGCGGATGTAGCCGTGGTGAAGCAGCCGGTGGTTGGCGTGTTAACAACAGGAAGCGAACTGCTTGATGTGAACGAGCCGCTAGAACCAGGAAAAATCCGCAACAGCAACTCCTATATGGCACTCGCGCAAATCGTAAGAAGCGGGGGAATTCCGAAATATTTAGGGAAGCTTGAAGATGATTTTGACCGCTGCTATGAAGCGGTAGAAAAAGCGCTTGAAGAAGTGGATATTCTATTAACGACCGGCGGCGTATCCGTTGGCGACTATGATTATTTGCCGGCTATTTACGAAAAGCTTGGTGCGAACGTGCTGTTTAACAAAATTGCGATGAGACCGGGAAGCGTCACAACAGTCGCAGAACGAAACGGACAGCTGCTGTTTGGACTATCAGGAAATCCATCTGCTTGCTATGTCGGGTTTGAACTGTTTGTTCGTCCGATTGTTCGTAGCTTTTTACATTCACCAGCGCCTTATTTACATAAAACAAAAGCGGTATTAAACGGCCGTTTCAAAGAACCTAATGCTTTTACGCGAATGGTGCGAGGAGAGATTTCAGACCAAGGCGGAAAGCTTGTTGTGACGCCTGTTGGCATGGACAAGTCAGGGGCCATTTCATCATTAGCTGCAGCAAACGCGCTGATTGTTCTTCCAGGTGGAGAGCATGGGTATGATAAAGGAACAGAAGTGAACGTGCTGCATCTTGAAAACGAAGGCACGAGTTCGCTTTGGGTATAAAAATAGTAGTCTGCTTATTGCTTGTCCTTTTTTTCAATAAGAACTTGAAGCAGCCTCGGCATTGGCAAGCGAGGCTGCTTTTTTGTAAGGGTTCATTTATACGTATCGCAGCATAAATGACTACTAGATTTTAACATGTTTTTAAATGTAAATACTACTTTTGATGTGCTTTAACGGGTGTATAAAAGGTTTGCTTTTTATGCGAGAGTTCTTCATTTCTATCGAAATGAAATATTGTTAAATCAGGGGTGTATAAAAAAGCCCATAAAACGAATAACACCCTATCGAAAACCTCTTGTGCGCCAAGGGTTCTTTTTTTGATGTGTACTGGAAAGAGTGTTTATGTAAACCAGGAATGAATTATACATTTTTCTCCTTAATTGAAATTGGATGTGTTAACATAAAAATAGATATTATTAGGAGGATTTAAATTTGAAGTTTAGACAACTCAGTTTAGTCATCGTATTTAGTTGTATATTGATTCTTCTTGCTAGCTGTAGTGAAGAAGATAAGACTTTACGCTTTGAAGGGGAAAGTGAGAATTGGAAGTCTCAGTATTTTTTAACTCAAGATAAAGATAGGGAAAATGGTGAAGGAAGCATTATTTATAAAGGACCCAATAAAGATAATATTGGAGAAGTTACATATAAAATTGAAGGTAGTTATGGCAGTATCGATGTAACTTCAACACCAGTGGATGGCAAAATGGGTATCAATGATGCTTGTGAAGGGTGTGCAAAACAAGATAGTTCTGATCCCTTTCATGTAACTATCAAATGGGACGGTAAAACAGAAGAATTTGATTTAAAAGCAAAATAAAAGGTGGTGAAAGAGAAACTTCTTTCACCACCTTTTATTTTTACTACCTAGAATGGTAATTACGGTAACTACTCGTGTATAGGCCATATCTAAAATACACTAATTTATTAATTAATATATTCGATGTTTAAATTTCTTCTTTTTCTACTGTTCTCGCACTAATAATTCTGTTCTTATGTGTTTCTCCCCAGTCTTTCATAAGTAAAATGATTGGTTCGAGAGATCTTCCAAATTCGGTTAGGGAGTACTCTACTTTTGGAGGAATTTCTTTATAGATCTCACGGTGAACAATCCCGTCCTTTTCTAATTCTCTTAATTGCAAGGTCAGCATCCGCTGGGTAATGGCAGGATATAGTTTTCGGAATTCATTAAAACGTTTCTTTCCATCGATAAGGTGATAAAGTATAATCCCTTTCCATTTTCCCCCTATTACGTCTAATGTGGTTTCGACCGGGCACCCGACTTTAGTGGGGGGGTAATCAAATCCCATTTTTTGGTTTCTCATCCATTTTCACTCCCTGTAGTATACAGTTTTATACTATGTTTAATTAATGTGCGTACTTCTTCTAATTTATTACAAAATATACAATATAATCATACCGAAAATAACAAGGAGGTCTAGATATGAAAACATTAGTGCTTATTGCACATCCAAATATTGAATCTTCCCGAGTAAATAAAAAGTGGAAGGAATCAGTTTTGAATGAAACGGATCTAACAGTTCATGACCTTTATGAAACATATTGTGATCAGCCTATTAATGTGGAATTTGAACAACAGCTGCTTCTTGCCCATGATCGTATTGTTTTTCAGTTTCCACTGTACTGGTATAGCAGTCCGCCACTTTTAAAACAGTGGTTTGATGAAGTGTTTACCTTTGGCTGGGCTCATGGTCCTGGCGGAACGAAGCTGATAGGAAAGGAGTGGGTATTGGCTATTTCTATCGGTTCACCTGAACATTCTTATCAAGCAGGCGGGTATAATTTATTTTCGGTAAGTGAATTAACAAAGCCGTTCCAAGCATCTGCTAGTTTAGTGGGGATGAGTTATCTTCCTCCTTTTGTCGAGTATCGTGCAAATAAAATCAATGACTATGATATCATTCAAAGTTCAATTCGCTATGTAAAGCATAGTACAAATACAGAATTAAATCCGAAAATTCGCCTTCGTAACTATTTGAAACAGCTAGCCGAATAATGTGTGAGGAACTGACTTTATAGAATATTTAATTTTAATTTTATGGGAAATGAGACGGTAGATCATTTACTATTTAGAAGTATTGGATATCTTGAGGATGACGCGTATAAAGATATGTAAAAAAGTTGAAGATAAAATTAATTATCACTTTTTTTAACGCAGAAAAAGCTCCCTATTTCCGTAGGGAGCTTTTCTGCTAGGAGAATTATTTCTCACATAGTCGATACGTTGCGGTATCTTGAGTAGTTTAAGCAAAAAGTGGAATATTATTCGCTTTTTAACTTACAGCTTTTAATTTTAATCTTGCTTTAGAGTTCAAGCTCCATAAACTAAGTAATATGGTCATTAACCCAAGTACGACGCTAGACCAAAGCACCCCGTCTGTTAATGAATAAATAAAGGGGAAAAGAATAAACCATAATCCGGTAATGAGCGAAATCCAATTTTGCCATGAATTCCATCCGGGTTTAGTAACTCCCCAAAAAGACATAATCACTTGAAGGCTTCCAAATACAATACTTGCTGAAGTAGCTCCCGCATCGTATGAAAAACCAAGCATCCAGGGGGCAATAACAAACCAAATACCGATTACAGCGTTAATAAAACCTCTTGTTTTCACCATTATCCCTCCTCGATATATGACACTCTTTATGCTGTCATTACTAAACTATATGTTTGTAAGGGACGTGTGTTGAGTATTCTTCAACGCCTGTTGAGATTTTTTCAACTTTTAATATAGGAACAAGCACTTGTGTTGATGAGTTCTCATAAGATGTTTCAAAATCAAATATAAGAAAGAGAGTGGAAAACGAATGTACTATTGCGTTACTTGCTGCAGATTGCAAAATGAAAATGTTATTAAGAGTACGCTGTTTGAAAATGGATTTTATATAGATCCATTTTTAGGAGAGAAAATTCCTTTAGGTATGTGCGCGCATAGATGTAACTATGAGTCATACAAGCCAGGTGAAAAAGAAAAAATCATCAAAAAGATTGTGCCAAAGGAATTATTTAAATTAAAGAAAGCAATAGAGTATTTACCTGCTCATCGTTCAGAAAAAGTTCCGTTTTCACAATAAATAAGGGCATACGGCGTTCAGTTCCCTTAATAAAACTCAGTTTTTATTCCGTAAGTTGATTCATTACCAGTTGTACAGCTATTGCATCGTCTAAATAGCCGATTGGAAAGACATAGTCTGGGATAATATCGGTAGGCAAAATAAAATACAGTAGCGCACTTCCCAATATTGAGCGCTTGGCAGCTGATGTTTTTTCATCACAATATTCAAGATACATTTGCTTTAATTGATCAATAAAGGTTCCGACGCTGCCGACTTGCTCTATTTTGGTTTGAAAGTTATTACAAATCATGCTGTGTCCTTCGTCTGTTTGTGCATATTGCTTATATTTTGTTAGTTCTTGTTCGACACGTTCAATCGTAAAGTTTGTATCTAATATATTAAAAGATTTAAGTATTTCTTGAATTTTATCAATGGAGTAATGAATACCTGTTTCTAATTCATTTTCTGTATTGTTTGAAGCAGCTCCGGCAGGGTCAATTAATGCTTCAAGAGGAGTATTTAAATAGTGTGCAAATTGTTTTAAATGATGTAGATTTGCTTGCTGTTTTCCATTTATAATCCGTGAGATAGTTGCTGTATCAATCCCCGTAAGTGAGCTAAGTTTCCGCATAGATAAAGTATTTTCCTTTAATAAAGACCTCAATAACAAACCAAGACTTTGATCATTTTGGGTGTTAGACATAGCGATTCACCTCTTCATATTTTTCAACGCGCAGTGATTCTTTTATTGAAGGTTTATCAACAATATATGCAACAAATAAGCAAATCTCCTCAACATTATCAACAAAAGGAGAATACAAAATGGAATGGTTATTCATATTAGGTTTTGCATTATCATCGAGTATAGATAACTTCGGTGTAGGAATATCATACGGAGTTCGAAAGGTAAGGATAAAAGGGCTTTCTAATTTACTGATAGCGGCTATTTGTTTCCTCTTTAGCATGGTGGGGATTACGTTTGGAAGATGGATTTCAACCATCTTGCCAGGAGTGTTCCATGTTATTGTAGCCGTCGTATTATTAACGCTAATTGGGGTTCGTATTATTTTATTAGTTGTATCCCAAAGAAATAACGGAAGTGATGAAATAGATAGTGGTGGTCAAGAAAACGTACGATATATTGGTTGGATCGAAAGCAGTGTCCTAGGTGTTGCACTTTCAGCAAATGCACTTACAAACGGCCTGGGAGCGGGCTTACTTGGTTTATCACCTTTGGCTATTTCGCTTACATCAGCCTTTGGCAGTTTTATCACCGTATGGATAGGAGTAATGGTGGGGGAAAAAGCAGCAAATGTTCACATTGGGAAATTTACCTTGAGTCAATTTGGAACGTTAATAAGTGGGGTTACGATTTTAATTGTAGCCTTTGCGCAAATATTTTAAAAGAAAAGGCGCTACTTGCTAAAACAAGTGGTGTTTTTTCTTTGTATTTTGTAGCAACTAGTTTTAAATAGGTTATACAAAGTAAAAAATAAATGGCTAATACTCCTATCAATGCTGCATGAGAATTTATTTTAATGAAAGGATAAGTAAACTTAAGTCTGTCATTATTTTTTATTAGGTTTTAATCATATTCAAAAAGGGTATAGTATCCTTTAGTCAAGGCCTCAGAATAACTGTCTCACCTCAAAATAAAGGCTAGAACATCCAGCTTTGACAGACAAGAGTGCGAAGCGTAGAATCGTTCTAATAGATAGACAGTTTACTAGTTTAAGCATTTTTAAAATTAGGTTGATCTTATATAAGGGAGCGTACACACTTGAAGAATCAGTTTGCTCAATTGATAGAGAATAATGAAAGCGTTCATATTTACTATAATATTGACGATATGAGAAGTTACGTAGACAATCTTGTGTCTTATATTGTTTCGGGGGTTGAACAGGAGAGACATACGTTAGTGATAGAAAGTGAAAGACTAATTCCGCTGATTTTCAAAAGATTAGAGGGGATTTTAACTAAAGACCAATTAACATATATACATACCATTAATAATTTTGATTATTACTGTTCAAGTGGAAGTTTTCAGCCTGCCATAATTTTTGAACATCTTTCTAAACATTTAGATCCTTTCTATAAAAACAATACATCTTTTCAAATATGGGCTCATGTAGAATGGGGACAGCAAGAAGGAATCATACCTATTTTAGAAGAGTTTGAAAATGAAGCAGACACCTTAGTAACCGAAGGCGGATTATATTTAGTATGCGCGTATGATGAAGAGAGAGTACCAGAAGCTCTGAAACTCGCTTTAATGAAATGCCATCCATACTTAATTTTAGAAAACAAAATTAGGTCATCTGATTTATATATAATGACAGATGCAGTGTAATTAATAGTGTGCTTGAGCTTTTATTCTTGAAAAACAAAGGTAAATAGAGAACAAATAAAGAGCCTTATTTAAGGCTCTTTGTTTGTTGTTTCCACAGAGTATGGATACCATATACCGAATCTTCAATTAAAATCTCTATCCCTTAAAATGAAGTTTTTCCGTATCTGCTCTGTTTCATTTTCCATAACTTCTGGATAGTGCCTAGATAAGACATTAGCTAAACTTTCTTCTTTAGGTATATGCAAAAAACGTGAATATACTTCCGTACCGCTTGGTAGCTCATCTTCTTCACACAAGAGAAAGGCATCTAAACTCTCAATCAATTGGAAGTTCACAGTCTGGTCATAAACGTTGATATAGCTATCTTCATATTCTTTTGCTTTCTTTTCTGCAATTTCATAGGCTTGGTCAAATGATCGGGCTTTAATTAATAAAATACTTTCTTCAAATATCTGATGTTCTTCATAATTTTCGTCAATCTTTTCTATATTAGGTTTATCCACTATTAAGTACTTATAAAGAACCTTTACGCCATACCACTGGAAGTCTAACTCTTCGCTATTAGTTGTTTTCATATCAACTCTCCATTCTTAACTAAAGGAACTATAATAATTAATTTTATCATCGTATTCTTTATTGGATTTCTTACTTATATACCTAAGTTTGTATGTCGTGTTCATCCACTAACCTATGATAAAATGGAAATATAATCAAGGTATTTCTATATATTAGGGGGATGTAAAATGGAGTATATTGATCAAATAACAAATGCGGCGGTGAATGGAGAAAGTGAAGAGATAAAAGCGTTATTAAATAAAGAGCCATCTTTACTTAACGCTTTTAATTCAGATGGGTGGACGCCTTTACATTTAGCTTGTTATTTTGGGCAAGTGGATAGCGCTAAGTTATTGTTGTCGCTAGGGGCGGATATTCATATTAAGGCTAAAAATTCGAATGAAAACATGCCTCTTCATGGAGCAGTAGCAAATAAGCAAATTCAAGCTGCAGACTTGTTGCTTACAAAAGGCGCAGATGTAAATGCAAAACAAAGCGGTGGATGGACGAGCCTTCATGAAGCCTCGTTGCTAGGAGATGAAAATATGATTAAACTTCTCATCGAAAAAGGTGCAGATATTGAGATACAAAAAGGTGATGGGAAAACACCTTTAGAGGTTGCAGTAGAGAAAAAACAAGAGAGCGCAGTTCATTTGCTTACTCAGTATTTAAATAATAAAGCTTAATATAGAGTAGGAAATTCTATTTTAAATAAATTAGCGGAAGTTTACATGAAGGAGAGGGAACGCCTATCATCATTTGGTTTCGCCACTTGCCACAAATAAGCATGAACTTTTCTGAATGGACGCCTTTTATCCAGAATAAGTGGTATCGAAAACACTATATGAAGTTTGTATATTTACTTCAAATTATTATTCTATTGATACCTTATTTCTTTGGAGCAGGCTTTACTCACACAAATCTATTTTATCTCATCATAATAGGTATCGTTGTCTTTGTTATTCACGAATGGCTACACGTTTTAGTCGTATATAAAAAAGGTGACATGAGCTTGACATTTAGCGGGATATTTTTCTGGCTCAATACAAATGCAACTCTATCTAAAACGAGATATTGGATCTTTATGAGCTTGCCTTTTCTTGTATTATCGGTAGTTCCAGCTATTACGTCGTTCTATGTATCAGGAAACATCAAATCAATCTTATTATTTGTATGCTGGATAAATGCATTCATTTCTGGCTCGGATATCTATAATTCATTTTTAATTGCGATTAAACCGAAGAACTCGTTTTTTTGCAGAGGTTATTATCAAGTGAAGTAGTAGGACAGGGGTCTAGTTGTATTAATACCTAAAAAGGAGCACTTATAGTAATTAGGTGCTCTTTTTGTGCTGATAATCGGTTTTATACTAGTTCATTTCGCATAACATATCTCTGTTAAAACAGTACCCTGAAGGTATGTTAAAATGTAATTATAAGGAAGAAGAGGTGAATATAGTTATGTTGACTGCAGTAGCTGTAACTGTTTCTATTTTGGCGTTAGCTTGGGTTACTGGACAAAGAGAACAACGCCAGTAACTTTATATATTATTTATATATAGAATTGAGATGGTTATATAAATGAGCAAAAGAAATGTTTTAGTCAAATTGATGTTCTTTTTGGGATCATTTTCTATTATAATTTTTGGGTTTGTTTTAAAACAAGGATTAACAGGACTACTTTTATCGGCTGCTTGTATTATATCCGCAGGGTTTTTAATGAAAACTTGAGTTACAAAAAGAAGGGGAAATTAACGCAGCTTAGCTTTTGCTTCTTTCTCCTTCTTATAAAGTACTACGGTGACTACATTTAAATATTGTACACAGTGTAAAAATGGAAATAACTATTTAATAAGTGAAAAAAACATAATTATGTTAATATATAACTATATTTGTTTTTTGGTGGTGAAATAGATGGATAATCGAAGCTTGGGATTAGTTCTAGTCGGTACAGGAACAGTCTTTTTGATTTTGACTTTAACATTACATATTACGGGATTACTATATGGTGTTATTTTAGGTAGCAGCATCGTATTAAATGTTTCAGGTGCAGGTATACTTATGAAGTCTATAGCTGATAAAAAGCTGGCTAATCTGTAGAGGCCTTATAAAGTAAGGTCTTTTTTTTATGAATTTTATGATGGGATTTATTTTATGAGTATGTTTGGAGGTATCCTACTTTGGAAATGAACTTTTTTTGGTTAGCGTTAGGATTAGCTGCCCTTGGTTATTTTATAGGCGATGGTTTAAAGAATTTCAGCAAACCTCAAAGAAAATCAAAATATCCTTATTTGATTAAAGAAAAAGATCTACACTATCACTTTCACTTAAGCAAAGGTGAAATTGAAGAACTGTTAACTAAATATCCCGGAGCTCCAAAGATAGAGCTGAAAGGGACTACCTATTATCCGTATCATCAATTCGTTGACTGGCTGTCGTCTAATGAAATTTATAAGGTGTAAAGGAGAGGAAGCATTTAGTCTTTAAAGGCTAGATGCTTCTTTTTTGAAGGTTGGATTCTAATGCCATCGTCACTAAAAATAAACGCTATATCACTAAAAAAATAATTTAACCTTATTAAGATTCACCATTAAAAAGTGCAAAAGTAGAACCGTTTGGAAATATAAAAATTCATGCATGTCATCCTTAGCTGGTTTATCTTTGCTTGAAATTATTGCAGCATTACATAAACCTTCAATTTTAGGTAATAATATTTCCGAAACTATAGTTTGAGGAGAAAATTACATGCGTAAGTATAAAAGAAAATTGATCATTTCTTTAAGTGTACTAATTTTCCCATGGTTAACCGCGCCTTTTATAGGAACAAAATCATTTGTCCGCTTTTTGCCTGTAGCTACTTTCGCTAACCTATTCATCATTGTGTTTACCGTCATTGCCAATCAGAAAAAATGGTTTAGAAACAACAATCCTTTATTTCCTAAAGCTCCGATAGATTTCACTTATATTTTAGGTCCGCACTTAATAGGAACGCTTTGGATATTTAAGCTAACGTACGGCTCCTTTCTAAAATACATACTTGCCAATACGGTGTTAGACTGGTTTAATATTTTTCCTTTTGGCGGTGCCTTGAAAAAAGCGAGTATATTTAAAATGAAAAGGATGTCGCCAAGCATGTACTGGGGAATGACTACGGTTTTAGCCGTTGTTTTATATGGATATCAGTACATCGTGGAAAAAGTGATTAGGCAAACAAATGATTCTCAATCAAGATTACAAACGCTTAAAGCAAATATCCAAAAAAGACCTTCCAATAGCTGAAGGTCTTCTTTTATTTCTGTGGGGATTATGACGTATTTATTTAACTCTTTTTATTTTCCATAATAAGTTTGCAAGGAAGGCACTAAAAAAGCCAATAGAAATTAAACAAAAACCAATTTGATACAAGATGAAATTCCAGCTGTCTCCAAAAGAAAAAAGTGTGATTCTCCCTGATTCTATAATATCAACACTAATAAATAAGGAAACGGTAATAAAATATATTAAAAAGAACTTACTGTAGAAATAGCTTTTATAATCACTGCTCAATTTGCTCACCTCAACTTAATTTTACGGCCAGTTTATCTATATGTTTATTGTTTTAATTAAAAGGGGCCTAATTCAGGAAAATAATTATCATGAATTATAGCAAAGGCAGTTCTTTGTACTGCGGAGAAGGTACATGATGATAACTGAAAGTACATACCGTATTTATAAATTATAATTTTTCATCTATATTTAATTCTGAATATTTGAATTTATTTATATTTAAAATTGCTATAATAGATAGTAATAAAAATAGAAAGAGAGGCAGAAATATGTTTAATCAATATCCTATTGGGAAACTTACGGTGAAAGAAAATATTCAGAAAGAAGATATTCAAGGGTGGATTCATGACATTGGAGATGCCCCAAAGCAATTAGCTGATGCTGTAGAAGGACTGACAAAAGAACAATTAGCCACGCCTTACCGAGAAGGCGGTTGGACATTAAGTCAAGTTGTCCATCATTTAGCTGACTCACATATGAATGCTTATACTCGTTTTAAACTAGGCTTAACAGAGCAAGCGCCTACTATTAAGGCCTATGATGAAGTGGCTTGGTCAACTCTGCCTGATAATGATTTACCGATAGAAGTTTCTTTTCAACTTTTTTCAGCTTTACATAAGCGTCTTCATAAAGTGTTGAACTCACTTGATGAAATAGATCTAAAGAAAACGATCCACCACCCTGAAAACGGGGAAGTGACGATTGAACAATTAATAGCGACTTACGCTTGGCATGGAAAGCATCATATTGCTCATGTTACCACATTAAGAAATCAAAAAGGATGGTAGAAAGGCATTTAACATATGTTAGAACCAAAAAAGCTCTTTTTAAAAGTTTTTTGGTTCTAATAAATGACATTATGCTAATTAAAGAGTATACAGCTTAAAAACAGAAAAACCCCCTCAATGTGTCAAGGAAGTTATCTCTAATCCTAAATAGTAATATCATTCATTCTGTATCTCCATATTATAGTGGACGGTGCTGCCTTATTTTTATAAGCCATCAGATCTGACTTTTGAAACACCTAAGGCAAGGTTTTTCCACAAAGTTTGTTCAATTATTTCGGCATCTACCGTATGACAATCCACAATGAGTATGACTTCTGAATGTTTGCCACGCAGAAGTCGTTGATTTTTCCTGATTACTTTAAATATAAATAGTTTAATTCCCAGTCCTAAGATAAATCCGATAAAAGCACTAATAATTCCCCAATAAATAGGTCCCCAGCTTAGTTTAAAGCCAATGCTTGCACCAATGACGGAAAAGGCTGTGGCTAAAGCCATTCCTAAATCAATAAGAGAAACTCCATCTGCTCGATGAAGGCTATCAAAAATCCGTCGATTTTCTGTTCGATTATTAAGAGGAACAATAAATATATCCTCTTTCTTTATCCCTTTTCTTTCTAGATCCGAAACAGCTAACTCTATGTAACTGGAGTATTCAAATGTAGAAAAAATCTGCATGTTTTCACTCCACCTTTTTTCCTTTCATAATACAAAAGCTTGGATGTTGATACGTTTTCTCGAAGAAATTTTTTTGCTCTCTTTCCACAAGTTTATTGTTCTCAACAGTATTCATGTAGGAATCAAAAGTAGCAAAACCATATAGAGAAGGGAAAAATAACAACCATTCTCTATTTAAAACTGAAGTAGCCTGTTTTATTTCTCCTAAAAATAGCAGAGAAATCCCTTCAAGCAGGTGAGAGTAATAAAAGAAAATGACTGCCCAAATGATAACAAAGAAAGCACCAATGATCCGATGAATATAAAGTTGTCCTAGACCTGGCATCAAAAAGGACCAGGCAACCGACAAGATGGGATTCCGTTTATCTAAATAGTTTATTTCCATGGCTCCTATACTAAAGGAGTTGAACCGATGATTTTCTCTTTCAGCTAACACGTATATTTTATTTAAATCAACGGTTGTTCGGTAACTATCCCATATAGCAAAAATATAAACGGGAATATAAATAAGAAGCCATCTTGTATTAAGCACGTCTTTGGCCATATCAATGTTTCCTTGAAAAGAATAAATCATTGCTAAATTTACATGAGATTTAAGGTTTATGACGACCTCCCATATAAATAACACAAAGCCGCGAAGATATTTAGACAGTAGCAAGTGTCCAAACCCAGGAAAAGCTGCTGACCACCAAGCAACAATATAGGGGTTTCTTAAATGAATTTGAGTCGTTCCAAATATACTAACATGAGCAATATAGCGTCTTGCAGTATTGTCATTTTTATAATTATTCATATACGATCTCCTATGGTTTGGAAGGAAATATGCTTTTTATACCTATCATTCATATTTAATATGGTCTTGTTTACTTATTTTATGCAATCCATTGATATACACTTAATCTTTGTCAAAATGGAGAATTTGTTGATAAGAAAAAGCTCTTTATTTTTCGATAGAGAGCTTTTTTACATGTTGTTTCTAACAATTGGTATTATGTTAATAAAGAGGTGGTTAGATGCTTCATGGCGTCTTGATTGGTTTGTTCAAGATATAGAAATATATTCAACTTTATGGCATTGGACATATTGGGTTGCTTTCAAATAGTCAGGTTAACGGGTACATAAAAGAAGGGCTGAATGGCGACGGACAAAATACAAACTAATTATTTTTCAGGTGGACAAGGCAGGCTCGCCTTTTATATATTTGGGATTAGACCGTTTGCCTTTGTGTTTCACCAGTATGGACCTGATGAAACACACCCGAAGTCACAGTATCTCCCGCATCAAAATAGAGTAGACTGCTAAAAGTACCTCGGTTAATTGAGGTACTTTTTTAGGTTTTTGTACAAAGAATCGATGATTAAAAACCGCTCAAATTGATTCTTAATCGCGCATTGCGCCTGCTTTTCGAGAAGTCATTGCACCTTGTCCTTCATTTACGTCTCTTTGGATTTCTTGTTTTACTTTTTGTGGATTTGTTGCAGAAGCTGCTGGTTTTTCAGTAAAGCTAGCATTTTCTTTAGCCGGTTGATTTTGCTGCATATAATCTTTCCTTCCTTTTTTATTCGTACAAAAAGGAAGAGTGGATACCCACTCTTCCTTCAGCCATCACATTATAAAGTTGTCTTAGAAGCGTCCGCCGCCAAGTTGTTGCTCAGCTAATTGCACAAGACGTTTCGTGATTTCACCACCTACTGATCCGTTTGCACGTGCAGTTGTATCAGCACCAAGGTTTACACCAAATTCGCTAGCGATTTCATATTTCATTTGATCGATTGCTTGTTCAGCACCGTATACTACTAATTCATTGTTGTTGCTGCTTTTGTTGTTTGCCATGTTGTGTCACCTCCTTGTTTTTCTTAAGTTTCCTAGGGAACAAGAGGTATATACATGGTAATTTGTGGGTGTTTATTTTCTTATCAGAATGACATACTAGTTTTTAGAAACAACCGACACTGTAAAAAGTGGAATTAGATGTTTCATTTCCTTGTGAAAAAACTATATCCTTGCCATGTGTAGGAGAGAGAATGACATTTTGTTTGTCATTCTTTTTTCATGTTCATGTGTATACCATGTAAATGACAAATGACTAACATCTTTTGTTGATCCATGAAATGTCCTCCTCGTTATGTAAAAAGATAAAGTGATCAAGCTTATTTATTTTCTCTTCTTTCTTGCTGATTCTGTACTTTTTCAATTCCAGTGTTTGATTCAAATCCGACTCGATAAGTTCCAGGTTTTTGTTGCTTTACTGAATCTGGCATTTGATACTGCTTTAAATCATCCTGAAACTGTCTTGTGCTTGGATTTCTTTCCACTTATATTCCTCCTCAGTAAATTAAATTTTGACGTTTTAGTTTCCCCAGTTCGTAAAACAATTAAGCATGTTATACATGTCTCTTAGCAACCAGTAGCTAATTAATTCTCGGGAAATAAAAATATAACTTAACCTTCCACTTATTTTATCTTCAAATTTTCAAACAATAGGGCTAGGAGGTGTTTTTATGCCAAAGAAAGACTTTACAGGCGTTGATAATTCAGGAATCGCAGAAAGAGTTGATTATAACAACTATAAAAATAAAGATAGCAATAATGATCCTACGCTTAACCGTATTGTCGAAGAAGATGGGCGTGCTCTCGACCCAAGGGAAACCTTAGAAAATTTCTTTACTGACCTTGAAGGTGAAGAGCCACAAGAAATTACAACTTAATAAAAAAAGTAGAAAATGACGGATCTTTTTTTGCGAAAAGACCTATGAAACGCAGATATTTTCATTAAAGAACCTGCTGTAAACGAGTTAACAGGATTTAGAAAAATGAGGGCTATTAATAGAGGTGAAGTTAATGTCGCACACAGAAACTGAACGAACAACGTATATGTATGATCCTTTCACTATACAAGGTCTTGAAATGAATATACCTAAAGAAGGCGAAGGCAGCCAACCGCTAATAAATCGTTCAGGACTGAGTACCTCTACGTTCAAAACAAACATGAATAGAAAACATTTTGAACGTTATATTTATTAGCAGGAATATCTTGCAGCTTTTTATCTTATAAAAAGATCCTTCTATTTTATACGCTAGAAGGGTCTTTCCACTAAATATTCTCATTTCAGTATAGTAATCAATTGCTTGTGCCTAACGTATTGGGAAATTCACCTTCGTGTTAGGTTTGGATAGGTAACAAAAGTGGTTAGTGTTTTTTTATATATTGTCTGTACATCCATTGTAGAAAGGATTTAACGAAATGCAGAAGCAAACCTTACTTTTTAATTTAGACGATACGCTTGTTCACTGTAATAAATATTTTAGAGACACCATAAATGCTTTTGTGGCTCAATTGCAGGAGTGGTTTGAGAATCTGAATAAGGAAGAAATAAAACAAAAGCAGTTAGAGATAGATTTAAAAAGTATCGAAAAGTATGGCCTTCACTCTTCCCGCTTTCCAGAATCATTAGTAGCTACTTATTTATTTTTTAATGAACAAAATCATCAAGATATCCATGACGATAGAGTCGAAAGAATCAAAAAAATTGGTCAAAGTGTATTTGAAGTACCGATAGAGCCTTTGCCAAATATGTATGAAGTATTAGATAAGCTAAAAGAACAAGGACATAATCTCTACTTACATACAGGTGGAGACGAGGAAAATCAAGGTAGAAAAATTGTTCAGCTAGAGCTAGCTAAATACTTTGAAAAAAGGGTGTTTATTTCTGAACAGAAAGATACATCTGCATTAAAAGAGATACTAAACCAAATTAAGTACGATCCAAAAAAGACTTGGATGATTGGCAATTCATTAAAAACCGATATAAGACCGGCAGTAGAAGCTGGAATACATGCGATTCACGTGCCTTCTGAACTGGAGTGGAGCTACAACGAAGTTAAAATTGATATTGCGCCAAAAGGTAAATTGATAACCGTTCATTCACTGCTGGAAGTTCCAGAAATCATCCAAAAGCACGCTCAAGAAACGGTTGTATCTACCTAATATTAGCTCATATGTAAACACAGTATACAAGAACAGCTAACCGTTGATTAAACCTTACTCAACAGTAGTCAGATAAAGTTCTTATGTTTTTTCTAATCATAATATACAGAGGAGGTGACTGATATGGCGGATCAATCCAAAGAATCAGAAAAAATGATATGTGAAGATCATAATTCTCCAGTTGATGAAAGAAGCTACGATTTATACAAAGCGACGCGTAATTCACTTTTACGTAATGAATTAGACGATAAAAACAAAACCATTTTAAATAATATTGATAACGGAGCGATGGATGTTAATCTTGAGGAATAATGGGCATTAAAAAACCTTTTATTTCTTAGTATCATAGCTATGTTACTAAGGATACACGTTTCTTTTTCTCTTAGTAAAGAAGACCCTAAATGATTAGGGTCTTTTTTAGGTATTTGTCCAAACATTCTATGGTTGTTTCACATACAGTAATAGGAGTCTACTAACAGAAAGGAGAAGATTTTTAATATGAGAAACAACTATCCTTATCCGCACTCTAATTACGGTGGTTATCAAGGGGCTATGTATCCTCAGCAAGGTAACTCCGGTTATCGACAAGCTAAACCATGTGGTCAATTGCCTCCTCAAACCATGCCTGCTCAGTATGACCCAGTTAAACAAAATACATCTTTTACTGGTCAAGATGTGTTTGTACCAGTGGTGCATCCTAGTCATACCACAAATGTTTATCAAAAAAAATATAAATATATGCACTCATTCCCGCATACAGAATCCGTTGTATGTCAGGAAACGCATCAACATTTTTGTGCTCCAAGCTGTCCTCCTAGACCTCATCCTTGGTGCTGATAGCCAAAAAATCCCCTTCATTTTAACAATGAAGGGTTTTTACTATGTGAAATTCATAATGTTATCTAGCTATCGTTAAACAAAGTAGCCTATTTTTGACCAAAATCCAATCGATATGAGCTATGTCTACATATAATACCTTAACCCATGTATATTTAAAGTTTTTTCCTTTAGTTAAATACCACGAAAAGAGGTGTTTGTATGTCTAGTTATGGTGGAGCTGGTTCTGGTTTTGCTTTATTAGTTGTCTTGTTTATTCTTCTTGTCATTATTGGATGCAGCTGTTACGGCCGCGGATTTGGCTATTAATAATAATAAAAAAGTCTTTCTCTAATGTGAGAAAGACTTTTTTATTCTAGGTTGTGCAGGGAGTGCTTTTATACGCAATAGAACTGATTGGGCGGAATTCAAACAATCTATTGCAGAGGGTGTACAACTCATATATGGGATCTGAGGATGCTTCATTGTATGTAAAAGAAACTAAAAGGTTATTGTTTTTTTATAGTGGTATAAAACGTAGTCTATCCACTTCGTGGAGCACATTTCGTTTTTTATCATATGCTAAATGTATGAAGAAGAAGGAGGTGGAGTTTATGTTCTTTGGCGGTTATGGCGGAGGTTGTGGCTATGGTTATGGCGGCGGCTGCGGTTACGGCGGTGGCAGTGGTTTTGCTTTAATTATCGTGCTGTTTATCTTATTAATCATTATTGGCTGTGCTTGTTGGGGAGGATTTGGCGGTTGCTAATTATTAGCCTGCCTTTATCTCTAACTTAAAAAAGTTAGCTTTATGCTAGCTTTTTTTCTGTGTTGAATTTGTACATGTCCAGTGATTAGGCTTTATATTTGCCGCGTTAACCAATGGTTTACAGCTTGTTACTAAGCGTTTATGGAATTTTTTACATATTTATTGTAAGCTAAGCCTTAGAGGTGATGAAGGTGAATTTAGGGGAACAGCTGCAGAAGTTAAGAGAAGAGAAAAAGATGTCCAGGGAAGAATTAGCTGGGGAAATGAATGTATCTAGACAAGCTGTATACAAGTGGGAGAACAACAAAGGGTATCCGGATATTGAAAACCTTATTAAGTTAAGTGAGTTATATGATGTGACGTTGGATGAATTGATTAAAGGGGATCAGAAGTTTCAAAAGAAAATTGCAATAGATGAAGAGGAAGAGGAGCCATCTACTCCAGGGTTTGTCATAGGGATTATCATTGTATTTATAGGAATATTTTTTGACTGGGGTAAATTTTCATTCTGTGTTTCGATACTAGGGTTTGCAATTATGCTTTTTTATAACGAATTAAAACAAACGTTTTGGAATATAAAAAAGGATTTTAAGGAAGAAAGGTAAGTAAACAGGCTTTAAGTTCTCTTAAAGCCTGTTTTTGTAACTTCAGTTTTCATTAAGAATCCTGCCAAGATAATAAAGGCAGCAGATAAAAGTAATGCGGTTAATCCCTGTTTTAAAATAAATCCAAAAATCGTTATAGAAAATGATCCTAAAAAGAACGTTAATTTGACCAAAATATTTCTCTTACTCATTTATAACATCTCAATTCTACATACAGATCATCCATAAAGTTACTGATATTGCCTTCTTTGTCCAACGCTCCAAGCCAAACCTAATACAGAAACAGTTACAACTATCGCGGTCAACATAACTATATTCACCTCTTCTTCCTTATAATTACATTGTAACATAGCCTCAGCATGCTGTTTTAAAAGAGATGTGAGAATGACTAATATATTATACTCAGCATAAGAACCATGAATATTTGAAATAAGTTTAATTAAAAATTCACCTCTTTGTTTTGGGGGAATCATGTAAAATGATGATAAGAGGAGGGATGGAAATGAATGGAACAGATGCAATAGTATTAAATATAAAAGAGATTAGAAGAAGAAGTATAAAGGTTTGGCAAGCAATTCCTGATGATAAACTCGATTGGAAGCCAGATAAAGAAGCTATGACATGCATAGAAATGGTTCGTCATGTCTTGGAGTCAGAATACTATTATCATCTAGCTATCAAAAATTTGGGCAGCTTAAAGGAATTTGATTCTCCTTTTGAAAAAAGACCCTTACAATCTATAAAGGATGAATTGGAGTTTGCAGCATCATACCACCAACAATTTTTAGACATGATTACTACTTTTTCTGAAGAAGATTTAACTAACATTCAAATAGACCGTTCAGATGTTGGTTATATTCGTTCTTTAGGGGATATGTTGATGCGGATAGGCTATCATGAATCCGTACACGCTGGACAACTCTTACAGTATTTGAGAATCATGGAGGTTGATCGACCTAGAATATGGGATTAAATCAATTAACTATGGATCTATTGTTAATAAGGGGAGAGTAGCGGGTACATAAAAAGTAAGGAGAAAAGATCTTAATGAAGGAGGAAAGCTCCATGAGTAAAAGTATTATAGGCGTATATGAGTCACCGGAAGAAACATTAACTAGAATTGAGAAATTAAGAATGATAGGGTATGAGGATAATGAAATTACAGTTCTAACTAATCAAGAGACCGCAGCGGGCAATCTAGCTTATCGAACGAATGTAAACGTGGATAAGCTATCTGCTGTTGACCAAGATAAAGTCACTCAGGAAGATATGACTGGAGGGGCCCAGCCGGATTCTTTTTTAGATAAATTAAAGAAATTTTTTGTGGTGCAAAATTACTCAAATGAAGAAGATCGTGCAACAAATTTAGGTATTCCCACAGAGGAGCTAACCTCTCATAAAAAAGATTTGGATGATGGAAAGTTTGTAATTGCTGTGACTTCTCATAAATTGAATGAAAAAGGGTTAGACCTAGAGTGATATATTTGATTTAAAAGTCGAACCAAAAGGGGGTGTACGCTAACGCGTACACCCCCTTTTAATATATAGAATTCAAAAGAAAAATATTTAAAGGAAGATTATTTATTACGATAACCTTCCTTTAAATATTTTCGTAGGTGGAAATCATGCACTAATTTAATCGTTGGACGAATGAGCAATTGCACGCTCCCAAGAATAAATAACCAAATCCCTATATTTTTTAAGGAATCATAGAAGAATAAAATACTGCCAATTAGGAACCAGATGCCTATCAAGAAGTCATTAATCGTATTTATAACTTTATAACTCTTTTTAAAGAACAATTCGTATTTACCTATTTCAATCTCCCCGTAGTCTTCTTTTCTTCCCATTTCTGACATTGTAACTCCCTCTTTTTCTTGAATTACTTTTTTAATTCCCTTAGCAAGTCATAAAAAAACGTCTTTTGTGACAGGTATATGATAGTAAGGGAACAAGCGTAACTTTATTGTATTTTTCCATCTCAAATCTCCATTTTTTATCTATTATGTAAGCATTGACTAGAATAGATTTCTGCTCTTCATAGATGTAATAAAAGAAAACAAAGGGATCCTGCATAGGGACCCCCAAAAAAAGCTGCGTTGATGTGTTATTTTGAAAGTCGACTTACAGGACGATGCATGTAGCTTCTTGGTAAAATAAATACTACGCTCAATACTAACGACAAGATCCCCACTAGTACGACGTATTCTGTACCCATTCCTGATATAAATAGTCCACCTACAGCTGTACCAATCGTTGTTCCTAAGTTAACGGATGCTAAAAATAGTCCGTTTGCGAAATCAGGAGCTTCTGGAGCTGCTGAGGAAATCCAATATTGATTAATGTTCGTTCCTATACCAGCGAATATTCCCCAAACTAAAGTCGTGATAGCCATCGGCCAAGTAAACTGTCCGGTGAAGAATAAAATGATGTAAACGACTCCCAATGCGAAAGGGAAAACTACTACAGTTTTCAGTGCATTTTTCGTAAGTAACTTCCCCGCGATAATGTTTCCAATAATATTGGCCGCACCGAATAGAATTAACATAAAGCTAATTAATTTTCCAGAGATGTTCGTAACGGTTTTAAGATACTCAGCAAGATAGCTGTATACCCCAAATACTGCGGAATTCAGTAAAAGGACGGCCATAATAGAAAGCCAAGTAACGGGGTTTTTTAATACGCTGAGCTGCGCTCCGTAGGAAAGTCTTTCTTTAACAGGCATAGAAGGGAAGAATGCCCATGTAGCAATAAATACTATAGCGTTAATAACAGCGAAAAATACCATTGATAGTTGAAACGAAACTGTGCTTGCAAGAAAGCTTGCGATTGGTACACCAAGTACCATACCTGCAGATACGCCAATAAAGACTTTTGAAACAGCTTTTGGAGCGTCTTCCTTGCTGACGGAGTTCGCAGCCATTGTAAAAGCTGCTGAAAAATAAATTGGATGAAAGATAGCTGGAATCACACGCGCAATTATGGCAACAGCAAAGTTAGACGTAAAGATAGAGATAATGTTACCTAAAACGAAAATACCAAGTACAAGCAACATCGCTTTCTTACGATTGACTCCTGAAAATAATAACGGCATAGTTGGACCGGATATTGATACAGTAAGAGCAAAGAGACTCACCAGCCACCCGGCCTTTGATACACTGATATGAAAGTGATCCGCAATGTAGGGCAGTATCCCTATAACTCCCATTTCGGTATTTATAATCCCGAAAGCTCCTAAGGTTAAGACAAATATAAGTAGCTTATGTTGTTTAGACATAAAATCAAATTCCTTCTTTCTAAAAAGCGTTCTGTTCTAGCTGCTTCAAAGCGGGCTGTTTAACGAGCAACCGTCATGTTTTTACTTAGTCACTTTTTCAATGGTAACTGTAAAATCACCATGAATATTTTCAACGTTTTCTTTTCCAGACTCAATTTGACCTAGTATGATAAGGTCATTTGTGGCATCCTCAAAACCTTTATAAAAAATCGCTATATTTCCCCAAGGAGTGTAATAAGCAAAGTCGCCTTTTTTTGATGGATCTCCAGCTTGTCCATCATCTGCTGATAATCTTTTTTGTAAAATACTAATTTTCTCTTTACCTATATAATCTTCAAAAGTGACTTTTAAAGGCAATTGAGCTAGAAAAGCCATACTTGCTGAGTTATCGTACATCCTAATCAAGACTTCTTTATCGTTAAACGTTAATTTGATTCTTGTAGCTGAAATACGATTTTCTTTTGGCTGCTCTGGTGCTTGCTTTAAAGGGTTACTTGTATTACGATCTCTGTCCGCTGCAGATGAATTATTGTTGCTGCAAGCAGCGAGGCCAAAGCTTGTTACTAAGATAGAAGACAGACATAAGAATTTTTTCATTTTAAGCTCCTTTCAATTTTGAATATTTAAAAGTGTTGTTTTCGTGATATGAACTTTGTTGCTATTTATTTTAATGGCTCCTTTTAAATATAGAAAATACTTATATCTTATATCGTGGTATGCTTGATAAGCATTTCTGAGACGTATACACTAAAAATTGTGAAAGGGGGAGCGGTATATGGAATTTCGAGTTTTACGCTATTTTCTTACGGTTGCAAGAGAAGGAAACATCACGAGAGCTGCTGATTTTTTGCATGTGACACAGCCAACTTTGTCGAGACAATTAAAAGATCTTGAACAAGAGTTAGGTAAAAAACTATTTATTCGCAGCAGTCATAGTGTCATTCTGACAGATGAAGGAATGCTTCTGCGAAACAGGGCAGAGGAAATCGTTAATATGATGGATAAATTAGAGGCGGAATTTAGTTCGATGGAAGAAACAATAGGTGGTGATGTCTATATAGGCGGCGGGGAAACTGAAGCGATGAAACACATTGCACGAGTAGCAAAAGATGTACAGGTACGTTATCCCAATATACGATATCATCTCTACAGCGGAAACGAAGAAGATATAACGGAACGGCTAGACAAGGGTCTGCTTGATTTCGGTATTTTAATTCAGCCAGCCGATATTTCAAAATACAATTATCTTAATATGCCTGCCAAAGATGTTTGGGGCGTCGTTATGAAAAAAGACAGCTCTCTTGCCGTCAAAGAAAGCATTCAAGCTGCGGATTTAGTAAACGTTCCACTGATTTGTTCACGACAGGCCGTGAAACAGACTTTTTCAAAAAATGAATTTGCGGATTGGTTTGGCGAAGATTTTCATAAATTAAACATCGTCACTACATACAATCTTGCCTATAATGCGGGCATTATGGTTGAAGAAGGTGTTGGATATGCCATAACACTTGATAAAATAGTCAATACCTCTACTACTAGCAACCTTTGTTTCAGGCCGTTACAGCCAAGGCTTGAATCAGGTTTAAATATCGTGTGGAAAAAGCATCATGTTCTTTCAACTGCGGCGAATGCGTTTTTAAAAGAACTGCAGGAGGAATTTGCATCACCTAGAAAATGAAATTTTTAATAGCAGTCTACTTTAAAACAGCCATAAAATTGGCTGTTTTTTATTGTGTAAAAATGTAAAATAGTGGTTTATTTTTTCTTTAATTTATTACAAAAAATCAAATGTACTTAAGGCATTTCTATCAATTATAGTAACAATTGTTAAATTTTATCTTAAAGGTGATATTCTTATAAATATTCAATCAGTATGCTTTCAAAGCTATTTATGGATTTAATGTTAGAGTATGAAACAAGTACGGAGAGCCACGATTACTTTATTATTTTAAACGAAGGATGAGTGATGTATGAACAAGCTTATAATACCAGCCGTATTAGTGATCTTCGCTTTATGGATTTTATTACAATTGGCTTTAGGAGGGGATATTTTCAAAAATCCACTAAATTATTTTATCTTAATAACGGTTTTCTTTTTATTTATCCAACAAGCAAAAGAAAAATAGCCTGGCTTGATCGCTGCTGTGTAGTCTATAGCTATAGACTACTTTTTCTTTTGGGTACGTTACAATAATTTTATCTACAAGCTAATTAGAAAAGAAGGTTGAACCTTGCTTTATAAAAAACACCTTACGACTGTAAAAATGCTTAAAATTTGAAAAAATATTAAACAGTACCTTGCAATAAACAATAGCTGGTGATATATTGTAATTATTAGGAAATCATTATGAATCAGTACTATACAATAAACAGTAGTGAACTGTGAAAAGAAAAGGGTGAAGAACAGTGAACGTACAATTTAAAAAAGGAGTTTTAGAGCTTTGTGTCCTTGTGTTGCTTGATAAAAAAGACCGCTATGGATATGAACTAGTTCAAAAAATCTCCGATCAAATTGAAATATCAGAAGGGTCCGTATATCCTTTGCTGCGCCGGTTAACCAAAGAAGAATACTTTACAACGTATTTAAAAGAATCTACAGAAGGTCCTTCAAGAAAGTATTATCAGCTCACAGATAAAGGAAGAGATTATTTATATGAACTTGTCGATGAGTGGAACGAGTTTTCAAGAGGTGTTAATCAATTAATTAAAGAAGGTGTGAACAATGTCAAAGAGTAGCTTTTTACAGCAATTAAATGAATCCTTAAAACCATTGTCTTCAAAAGAACGAGCAGATATTTTACAAGATTATGAAGAACATTTCTCCATTGGCTTAGAAGAAGGAAAAACAGAAGAAGAAATTGTAACGTCGTTAGGTTCTCCGAATCAAATAGCTAAAGAACTGCTGGCAGATTATCATGTTGAGCAAGCAACAGCTAAGGCAACAACTCAAAATATTTTAAGAGCCACGTGGGCCGTAATTGGTTTAGCTTTTTTTAATGTAGTGATTGTTCTTGGACCCGCCGTCGCATTAGCTGGCTTTATTTTGTCAGCTTGGGCCATAGGTCTATGTTTCTTGCTATCTCCGATTCTAGTTCTTGGTGAGGCTATTGTACATTCGAGCGGCTTTTTTCTCTTTAATTTATTTATGTCTTTAGCATTTTGCGGAATTGGATATTTTATTATGTTAGGTATGTTAGTTGTAACGAAGCTAGCTATAAAAGGCTTTGTACGTTATCTAAAATACAATGTATCACTCGTGAAAGGCGGTTTAAAACGTGCTGAATAAAAAGAAACTCTCCATTCTTGCAGGTATTCTCATCCTTGTTGGGATTATAGGAGGCCTCCTTACGTATCGTGCTATTGATCCTGAACCTATTTCAAAAGAAAAAACGATCAACAGTAATCAAGTATCAAAGGTAAACATCGATACGGATAATACTCGTGTTCATGTATACCCTAGTAAAGGCAATGATATCAAAGTAACATTAAAAGGCGAAACATCTCCTAATATAAAAAGAGACTTCACTACTGACGTTAGAAATTCAACGCTTTTTATCTCTTATAGTGAACGACAGCGCAGCTGGGTCAATTTTGACATTGTTAGTGTATTAAAACCGCTATCCATCAACGTTTATCTGCCTGAAAAACAGTATAATTCATTGGGGATTTCCAGCAACAATGGGTATGTGTCTGTTAAAAAGTTAAGCGCAGCAGATGTTTCCATTCGTGCAAACAACGGACGTGTAGAATTAGAGAACATTGATTCACAAAACTTGAACACCAGCGTACACAATGGACTTACAAGCATAAAAAATGCTGCAGCAAAAGCGGTTCAAGCAAAAGGAAATAATGGAAAAATAACGCTGAGTAACGTGGAAGGTAGTTTAGAAGGCGAAACGCATAACGGAAGCATCGCTCTTGAAACAGAAGAACTTGATCGAGATATTGACTTTAAAACGCACAATGGAAAGATTAAGATTACGACGGAAAAAGAACCAAGTAACGTTCAATTTAATGTTTCTGTCGACAACGGGAAAGTAGATATCTTGAATAAATATGATGGGGACGCTGTTATTGGAAAAGGAAAGAATATCATTAAACTAGCTACTCATAACGGCAGTATTTCAGTAATAAAGTAGCCTGTTAGCTATACGGCACAAAGCTCACCTGCAAAAAAACAGAAGCACAGCTAGCCGCAGATACTCAAAAAAGGGTTTCACTCATTGAACGTTGATGAGTGGAACCTTTTTTTCTATGCAAGGTTAATACGGTAACAGCTTGTTATGATACGTGTAAACAGGTGTTGATTTCAAATTCTTTTGAATTTTTATTCATTTTAATTTATAATTTGGTAAGTAAATGCAGAATAAGGTTCTATTAGAACAATCTCTCCAAAGTTTGTGTGTAGCAAGATAAGGTACATTTATTTTAGTCTGAAAATTTATAATATTTTCTTAAAATTTAAGACCACGCATCAAGGAGAGGCATTTACAAAACTAACTTAGGGGGATCAACATGGTATTTGGCGTATTAAAAGATAAGAAAGTGGGAGAATATCGAGTCATTATGACACCTTTAGAGGTTGCTGCTATTAAAGACGATGGCCATACGGTTCTTGTTCAAAAAGATGCGGGCGCCTTAGCGGGATTTACGAATGAACAGTATGAAAAAGAAGGGGCGGAAATAGTAGAAACAACAGAAGAGATGTATGAAAGATGTGACTTTATAGCAAAAGTTAAAGAAATTGAAGAAAATGAGTATAAGTTGCTCAAGGAAAATCAAATTATCTATACGTGTATACATCCAGCGGCACATAAAGAGCAGGTACAAGCTATACTCGATAGCAAATGTATTGCATTCACAGCGGAGGATTCACATCGATTTGGTTCAGTAAACTGTGAAGCAGCAGGAAAACAAGGCGCACTAATGGGGCTGCAAGCCATGCTGACGATTAACGGAGGAAAAGGAAAATTTGTTAGTGGCTTAGCTGGAGCTCCCGGTATGAAGGTAATGATTCTTGGAGGAGGACTAGTAGGAAGGTCAGCTCTGCAGGTTTTACATTCATTAGGTGCGTGGTGTACGGTTATGGATGTAAATTACGGAACGTTAAGAGATATCGGCAAAACGTATAATGAAAAAGTGAATACACAGCTATCAACTAAGCAAAATATTAAAAAATTGCTTCCTGAAACTGATATGGTAATTAACTGTGTGAAATGGCCAAAGGAACGCAAAGATTATTTAATAGAGCGTGATATGCTCAATTTAATGGAAAAAGGATCAGTTATTGTAGATATTAGCAATGATACGGATGGTGCAATTGAGTCTTTTCGTGAAACAACTCATGCACATCCTACATATATTGAAAATGGAGTCGTTCATTACTGTGTAAGTAACATCCCTGGAGCGATTGCTAACTCTACTTCTGTAGCTTATGCAGCGTCCGTGCTGCCACATATTCAGTCCATCCTAAATTCGGGTGTAAAATCAGCCTGTATCAAAGATGGATTTTTAAGACGCAGCTTAACCGCTTATAAAGGATACCTTACACATGAAGAAACAAGTGCTATACAAAATAGACCTTGGGTCAGACCAGAGGACGTATTACATATACAAGGGGAAAAGCTAGACCCAGCACCACCCGCTACATCAACAAGATCAGCTAATTTGTTAAGCATTTAAAGTTGCAAAAGGAGGGTACAAATGACTGTATACACGATATTAGTAGATTTTGCTTGTGCGAGTGTTCTGATTTTAATAGGCATGCTGCTTCGTGCAAAATTTAAATTTATCCAAAGAAGTTTTATTCCAGCAAGCTTATTGGCAGGTTTTTTAGGTTTAGCATTAGGACCTAGCTTTTTAAACATCCTACCTTTTTCTGAAGATATTAGCTCCTACGCAGGGATTATTACCATTTTTGTATTTGCGGCAGTCGGAATAAACGGGTTTTCTTTTTCACCCGGCAATATGAAAAAAGATATTAATCGAATGGGCGCATATGCCACTTATAAAATTCTTTGTATAGGCCTTCAAATGTCTATTCCGATTGTCTTTTCTATTTTAGTGATTTCAAAGTTTGCTCCAGAAATTAATAACGGATTTGGTTTACTTTTAGCAGCCGGATTTTATGGAGGTCATGGAACAGCGGCAGCGGTAGGTACAACCTTTGAAAACTTAGGCTGGGAAAATGCAACGGACCTAGGAATGACCGCTGCTACTGGCGGTATTTTAGCAGGTATTTTTGGTGGACTTATTTTTATAAAATGGGCAACTCGAAAGGGATACACTCATTACGTAAAAGACTTCTCGGAAATTTCGGAGGATTTAAAAACAGGATTAGTTCAGCCTAAAAATAGAACGGCAATGGGGGATGATACTATTTCACCAATTGCGATGGATCCATTAGCCTTTCATTTAGCATTATTAGTGGTGCCATCAGGTTTGGGATACTTATTAAATAATTATATTGCGACTGCTTGGGGACTAGAATTCCCAACGTTTACAATAGCATTTTTGATAGCGCTGCTTATGTACATATTGCTAGGCAAAGGAGAAAAAGGGGTTTATAAATACGTCGATAGTAAGGTAGTCGATCGTTTAGGCAGTGCAGCAACCGATTTTCTTGTATTTTTTGGTGTAGCTTCAATTAAATTACCTATTGTTGTGGAATATGCACTTCCACTTGGTTTATTAATGCTTTCAGGTATAGCAATAGTAGTGGTGATGCTAGTCGTAATTGGACCGGCTATGAACTATGAAAGCTGGTTTGAACGTTCCATATTTGTGTATGGCTATTCAACAGGTGTATTTGCTATCGGACTTACATTATTAAGAATTATTGACCCTAATAATAAATCAAAAACACTTACAGATACAGCAGTAGTTGGACCGCTTAATACGCCGTTAGAATTATTTGCGTGGTCAGCGGGGCCTGTTATGCTGCTAAGCGGACAGCACTGGACGTTTGTTGGGATTTTTGCAGGCATATCTATTCTATGTTTCGTCATCGCTAGAATCTTCAAATGGTGGCACTGGAAGGTTCCTTTAGGCGAGCGTCCTCCTGTTCCATTAGATAGAAATGAAGGGTTTATTCAAATGACTGGAGAACATATTGAAAAATAACGTAGGTTAAATAAAATATGCATACTAAACTCATTGTATTTATATCTTATGAATGAGAGACAAGAGCCCGTAAACATATGTTTACGGGCTCTTACAATGCAACGAGAAGCTTGGGATAGAGAAGGGGAAATTCTTCAGTTTTCTAACAGGATTTTTCTCTTGTCTTTCCTGCTGAACGAATTGTTCGCAATGGACTTACATTAAGCTCGTGATAAGTCCTATTGTACTCTCCGTAAGCAGAAAACTTTAAAAAATATACCTTCTTTTATGCTAAAAAAGGAATATTTTTTAAAGTGATACGATACTATTTTCTGATACAACCTATTCCTGCGAAAGGAGCAAAAATAAATGAAACGATATATTGCATACGGTTTGTTACTCACAGTGTCTTTAGTATTTGCAGTTTTTTTAATTGTTGATTGGCGCCAATACGAAACTGGGTTAGAACACGCTATTAAGCCTGCTGATAATAACTATGAGAACAGCGAAAGCTATGTTTCTGACAAACGTATGATAGATGTCATTGTGAAGCTAACGGCAGAAAGCCCTGCAACATTTGGAACAAGATTAAAAAGTGCGCAAAGAATAGATGAGAAACGTGTCCATGTGAATACCAATAAGCTAGAAGGCATTATCGAGTTAAAAGATATAGAAGGTAAGACCTTGGTATGGCGTGTGCTAGACAACACATCAAATCATTTAATTATAGAAAGCAAGAACTGGGGAAATGAATAAGGGACCTGCGGATAGTTTCTTTCCTAATTAAAAGAGGTTGAGAAAAAGTATGTTAGTGATGTCTCAACCTCTTTATGTCTTTCTTATAAGCTGGCATTACCGATTGTTCTTAAAAAATTCAGTCAAAACAGAGGAGGAAAAATATTTTTGATTTAATACTCATTAAAGTAAGTTTGAATCTTTTGAGGATCCTTTGTTTTCGTTAAAGCAAGCATTAAAAGAATACGGGCTTTTTGTGGATTTAATGAATCGGATGTAACAAAAGTATCTTTATCATCTGATTTTTCATGTGTCACAACTCCGCTTCCTACCCGGCTAGATCTCACAATAACTACGCCTTTTTTTACCGCATCTCTAGCACCTGTTAGGGCAGCATCAGATAGCAGTCCATTTCCTACTCCTGCAACGACGATTCCTTTTGCTCCAGCTTTTACGGCTGTGTCATAAAAATTCCTAGAATCGTTTTGATACCCGTATATGATCTCTACTTGAGGAAGCTTATCTAATTTTGATACATCGAATATTGATTGTGTTGTATGTTTGCGAGTTGGTTTGTTATAAAATAATACCTTATCTCCAGCTATTTCTCCTACATATCCTTGTTCAGGGGATTTAAACGTATCTACTGCCGTTGTATGTGTTTTTGTTATATAACGAGCTGCACCAATTCGATCGTTGAGCGCTACTAAAACACCGGTATTTCGTGCTTCTTTTGTAGAAGCAATTTTCACTGCATTATACAAGTTTAGCGGTCCATCTGCACTTATAGCGGTAGCTGGTCTCATTGAACCAACCACAACCACAGGTTTGTCACTCTTTACTACTAAATTTAGAAAATAAGCCGTTTCCTCCATCGTATCAGATCCGTGCGTCACGACAATTCCGTCAACATCCTTAGAAGCTAATAGTGTATTAATTCGCTTCGCTAACTTTAACAAAATGCTGTTATCTATATTTTGACTTCCGATATTTACGACCTGTTCTCCGCTTACATTCGCTACTTTTTTTAACTCAGGAACAGCTTTAATGATGGCTTTAATATCAAGAGCTCCTGATTCATATCCAGTTGTGTCTGTGCTGCTTTCAGAAGAGCCTGCAATCGTACCTCCAGTGGCCAAAATTTTTATATTGGGCAGCTCTTCTTTCATTGAATGTTTTACAGTCATTTTAGAATCATTGACCGATGCATTGACCAATGATAAAGGTCCCGAAAATAAGATAACGCTTGATAAAAAGGTAAGGCCTACTATTCTTTTCAGTTCCATCATTACTTAGCTCCTTTTAGGCAAAAGACATGTAACGGTATTATTGGTAATTTGAATTTAAAATATCCAATCATTTGTCCGCACGAAGAATAAATGGATAAACGCATTATTCTTATGAGATCCTTCTTGTTTTTTCTGCTTTTTAAGATACATGATATAAACGTAAAACGGATTTCAGAAAGGGGTAAAGCAGTCTAGTAGCATCCTCTTCCTGTCGGAATATTAGGTATTGGAGAACCACTTATTTACGGAGTTATTCTTCCATTAGGACGCCCGTTCATTACGGCTTGTATCGGTGGAGGAATTGGAGGAGCCGTAATTGGAATGTTCGGAAACGTTGGTTCCATCGCTATCGGTCCATCTGGTCTAGCTTTAATTCCATTAATTGCTCACGGTTTATGGCTGAAATATATCATTGCCTTACTTGCAGGATATGCTGGAGGGTTCATCTGCACATATTTATTTGGCATACCAAAAGAGGCTATTGCAGAAGGCTCTAATAACAAAGAAGTACCTGAAGCGAAGACAAAAATTAAAGTTGCTGCAACAGATGAGCAAAAAGAAATGAACGATACAACTTTAGGGAGCGCATTCAAACTTCCGTTTGACGGATATATTGTGCCTCTAGAAGACGTCCCTGATACTGTTTTTTTCTTCAAAGATGATGGGAGACGGTTTTGCCATCGAACCAACTAATAATATTCTTGTTTCTCCTATCAATGGGGAGGTTGTTAGCATCTTTCCTACAAAACATGCCATAGGTCTAAAAACAGATCAAGATCTAGAGTTATTAATTCACGTAGGGTTAGAAACAGTGAACTTGAACGGGAAAGAGTTTACATGTCTAATTAAAGAGGGAGAAAAGGTTACACAAGGAACCCCGCTTTTAAAAATAGACCTAAACTACATTAAAGAAAATGCTAAATCACTTGTTACACCAATCATCTTTACAAATTTATCTGAACATAATCAAATACAGTTATTAAAAACAGGGTACAATGAGCAAGGTATAACAAATATTATTGAGCTAGTTTCTAAAAAACAGTAAGTTAATTAAATCTAATTGATTATTTAAGGGTACTTTTCTAAATAGAAGAGTACCCTTTTTTACTGGCGGCAATTCATCACCTCTAGAGAGTAACCAGGGCTGGATTGGCTATTGGTTCGTTTTTGTAATATTAAACATTAAGCAATGATAGGTTACTTTTACGCCATTTTCGTCACGATGATTATTTTCATATAAATTGATCAACTGACGAAAAAAGGAAGGGCGCTGACAGTAGCTTTCCTCGTTACTGTTACTTGCTCCAATCTTTTTTATTGATGTAAAAAATGCCTGGACCGTCGGAAAGTATTGAATCTCTAGTTTCTCCATTTTTGATAGTTTAAATGGATGCTCTCTCAATGGAACTAATGCTTGTTCACAAATTTGAGACAACTCTTCAAGAGAAAAAAACGATTGGCCAGGTGAACTGTTATTGAAAAGACCAAGCTTTTGTTTCGCATGGCTGTAGCATGAGTGAAGCTCTTGAAATGTACGGTTACCAAAGGTTGAAAATAGTAAGCTGCCTGTAGGCTTAAGTTGTTTATACAATTTTTTAATTGTCGTATGAAGACTATTAAACCACTGAAATGTTGCATTCGAAATAATAAGGTCATAATGTTTTTCTATACTTAGTTCCTCGATATCTCCGCATATGAAAGAAACTCGATCTTCCCTTATTTTTTTCTTTGCTAACTCAATCATTCCTGATGACAAATCAACTGCTGTAATAGCGGCCTTAGGAAATTTTTTGCACAATAATTGTGTTAAATAACCCGTGCCGCAGCCAACTTCAAGAATAGCTATTTTCTGGTTAAAGAAATTAGTGGGAAGCTGATCTATTAACTGGTTTGCCATGCTTTTTTGTACATCGGCATAAGCATCATAAGTTTTAGCATGATTATTGAACCTTTTCTTTAAAAGTTGCTTATTAATCATAAATGAGCTCCTTTTCGAGAAATTTTTCTATAAGTTGCGTACAGTGCTGAGGCTTTGTAAAAAAAGGAATATGGCCAGCTTTTTCTAAAATACACAGCTGCGCTTTTCCACCAATTCTTTCAGCTATGAAAGAAGAAGACTCAGGTAAACATATTTGATCATCTTTTCCATGGATCAACAAACAAGGAGTTTGAATTTGATTAAGTTGCATTCTAACATCTTTTTGGAGTAAATAATCCAGCCCTGTAAGGAGGGAGTACGTACTGTCTCCTTGATAATCACGCTGAACAACTTCCATAAATTGATGATGAAATTCTTCTTCTTTTTCAGATTTAGTGAACATAGCGTTATAAAATGAAGTAAGGGTTTTTTCTTTATTACGCTGTAGTTGCTTTTTCATACGTTCAACGATACGTTGTTCCCATCCAAATGTATTATGCACGTCGTTTGTAAAGCGACTAGTTCCGCCGATTAATATGAGTCCTTCTATCTTGTTAGGGTATAAACTAGCAAGTTCAAGCGTTACAAGGGAACCTAATGACCAACCCATTAAATAAACAGTACCTGCAGTAGAAGTAAGCAATTGGATTGCTCGTTCTCTAAAGTCACTTAGTTCTTTTAGACCTTTCCAGTCTGTGCACAAAACGTTACATATAGCAGACAATGATTTTATGATTGGGTGAAACGCTGCTTTTTCCATTCCCCATCCGGGAAATATTATAATAGTGGATGGTTTCATTGAATCACACTCATTTCTTTTCCAATTAGAGAAATTCTCTTTATGGCCCAATCTAAATCTTCTCGAGTATGATCGGCTGTTACAGTAAAACGAATTCTTGCTTTATTCTCAGGAACAGTAGGGGGCCTAACTGCAATAGCAGCAATTCCTTCTTTCTGTAAACGCTCTGCAAACTGCATTGTTCTTTTGTTTTCTCCCGTCAAAATTGGAATGATTTGAGATTGACTTTCGCATGTGTCGAATCCTTCGTATGTAAGTGCTTTCCTGAAAAATAGTGCATGTTGTTGAAGAAGTGCGCGACGCTCTGTGTCTTGTTGCACCTTTTCAATCGCAGCCGTTATTGCACCGAGTATAGCAGGGGGAAGAGCAGTTGAATAAATGAATCCTCGCATTCTATTTTTTAAATAATCTATGACCCACTGTTTTCCGGTAACATAAGCTCCAAATGACCCCAGCGCTTTACTAAACGTTCCCATTTGAATATCAATTTTATCTTGCAGATTAAGAAAATGCGCATATCCTTCACCATTTTTTCCGTATACACCGCTTGCGTGAGCTTCATCAACCATTAACATTGCGTTATATTGCTCTTTTAATTTAACAAGATCCTCGAGCTTGGCAAAATCACCATCCATGCTGAAAACAGTATCTGTTACAATTAACTTCCGTGACTCCATGGGAACTTTTTTTAATGAATTTTCTAGGTGGTTCATATCGTTATGGCGATAGCGTTGAAGTGTTGCGCGGCTCAGTAGGGCGCCATCAATGATACTTGCATGATTTAACTTATCGCTGAAGATGAAGCCGTTACGCGGAACCAAGGCTGAGATGATTCCTAGGTTTGCATTATAACCACTATTGATAATAAGTCCTGCCTCAGCTTTTTTCCAATTAACAAGTGCTTTTTCTGCTTTCTCGTAAAGAGAGTGATTTCCTATTATTAAGCGTGAAGCTGTTGCTCCTATTCCATATGTCATCACAGCATCACTCATTGTTTTCTTCAGGCCATTATCTCCTGCGTAGCCTAAATAGTTATTAGAGGCAAGGTTTAACATCCTATGTCCATTGACTATAAGCCATGGTTGTTCAGCAAATTCTGTAGTAACAAGGTGCCGTTTTTGAAAAATTTCATCTAAATAGGCAAGTTCTCTTTTAATATCTTCTTCCCAATCCAATACGCTTTCACCACCGACAATAAGATTAGTTAACTTTAATTTCAATATGGTTAACATACATATCTAATCACTCCTTTAGAAGAGTGTCAAGATAAAATGATTAAGTGTCATGTTAAATCAGGAGACGTAGTTTATAGCTTATTACTTCATAAATCTCAACACTACATGAGATGAAAGAGGTTATAAAAACAACTCTTAAATAAAAGAAACAAACTCCTAATGGTAGGGAGTTTGCTTCTTTTTGTTTTTTTAATACTGCTGTTTAATAACAAACGTCTTTTCCAACATGTTTTCGATTTATTTACACGCATCATATTAATCTAGCAATTTTATTTGCTTTACTAAACACTTCATATTGATTATCCTCTTTTTCTTAGTTATAATGTAATTGTTACATTTGTAATAATAATGTAATATATTTGTAACTTATATCATTTTTGCGATGTTAGATAGAATGGTAGCTAATTTTAAAAAATGAAAAGCTGTTTATGGATAAGCCCTTAGCGGTTGTGGTAGCAGCTGTGAGGGGAAAACTTTAGATAAAAAGGTGAGGACGATGTTGAAAAAAATATTTATTTTAGTTGTTCTAGGATATATATTCTTGAGTAGCAAGTATTTTCTTCAAAATTATGTGTATGCGGGCACGTATGAGCAAGATATAAAGATTAACGATGACTTGGTGTCGAGTCTTCTTTTAGAAAAAGCTGTTTTTTAACGGCTTTTAAGACGCTAAATTTTATATAAAGAGGTAATGGGTAGAGTTGTAATTTCTGAATATTGTCAGTCTCTTTCCTTATCTTCAAAGGTAAAAAGCAGGCGGTAGTTAAAATGATTGCAGGACTTCGGTTCCTAATAGATTTTTACATTGCCTAGACAATAACAAAGTAGAGAAGAAAGATGTAATTGAGAAGAGAAGGCTGAGGGAGTAAGAATAAAATGAAAAACTATTTAAATGTGGAAGAAGGAAAAAATAGCTGGAAGCGTTATGTAAGTACAACAATCCTTGCTTCTATGTTTATGCTGTTAGGATCAGTTATTTATATTATTGCTGAAATGATAATGGTTGCAACTGATGAAAGTGGAAAATCATATGTTGATTTTGATAGCGGAGTAGCTGTGGGAATCAATGCTAATCTTGATTTTCTGTTGTCTCATATTATGTACATATGCTGGATTTTTGGTTTATGGATCGGGATTCGTTTTATTCACAAACGAAAAATGAAATCATTAATCACTGCTAACAAACGTGTGAATTGGAAGAAAGTAATATGGGCTTTTGGAGCTTTTAGCCTGTTACTAATCATTTCACAATTAATTGATGTTGTGTTTAACCATTCGGATTATTCATGGAACCATGTAAGTGTAAAAGAGTATGTACTATTAATACTTATTACATTTTTGTTAGTACCTATTCAAACAACAACGGAGGAGCTTTTCTTTAGAGGACTTCTTCTTCAATGGGTGAGTAAGAAAGTGAAGCGTCCAATTTTACTTGCGATTATTGTGGGACTAATGTTTTCAATAGGTCATTTTGCTAATCCTGAAATGAATAAATCCATTATATTGGTGGGACTAGATTATATTGTAGCTGGTTTTGCTCTTACATATATCGCGATTAAAACAAAAAGCTTAGAAATTACCATTGGCGCACACGCAGCCAACAACATGTTTCTCGCTCTGTTCCTTACAACGGACGATTCTGTTTTCGGATCTATACCGAGTTTGTTTAAGGTAGCTGACACTGAGCCAGGAGCTAATCTTATTTGGTCGATTGTTATGTTTAGTGTTTTCTATATCTTATGTAGAGGGAAGATAAAAAAGGAAGAAGCAGCTGACAAAGATCAGCTTATTGCTTAAATTGGCAGAACCAATAACTAAACAGGATAGGAGATGTAACAGAGTGAGTGGAAATCACGATGAAAATAAACCATTGACTCGCGCAGAAATGAAGCGGGGCCACTTAGCTACTCAACATCGCATTTTGAATGTACTTATCGTTCTTGCATCGATTGCTGCAGTGTATCTAGCAATAAAAACCATACTTTAAAAGAGCAGCATTAAATGCTGCTCTTTTTGTTTTGTAAAAACACGCGCACGCAACTACCAATTGAAAAAAGCTTTTAACGAAATCATTGTAGCCGCGTAGATAAGAGATGAGATTAAAAAGGTAGGCAAATGCGCATGTTTTTCAAAAGGAAGCTCTTTACTGATCACGTTAAATAACATTGCACCTGAACTAAAAGCAATCATCGACTCAATGAGCAGTCCTGATGAAGGGCCGAAAACGCCCAGAATGGACCCAAGAAAAGTTGCTCCGGCCAGCATATAGCGACCTCTAGTTTTGTGTAAGCGCGGATGTTTTTTTCCTAGATGGTAAGACCACCCGATAAAATGAAGGCTGATAGCCAGTCCGTAGAATACTGATTCAACTCGCTTAACATCGGTTGAAAATACGACGTAAGAAATGATAAAAGAATAAACCATAAAAAAACTAGCCTGTACCATGTACACGGTCAGTTCCGTTAGGTGTGTGGCTGCTTTTGTCTGAGCAAATGAATACACAGAAAAATAGACGAGTAAGCCGAGAAGACCAAGAAAATATAGTTCAGTATCAAGGGCTAGCGACCCTCCAAACTCTTCTTGTTTCTTGTGAAGCGTCGGTAAGATATAAATAAATACATAGGCAATAGCTACACCGCCTGATAATGAGAGCAGCTTTTGCTCCCCGATTGGAGAACGTTCGACAATCGTTAATGCGTATAGTTGAATGAGGATAAAAACAATACCTATTATGATTGATTCAATTGTAACCATGATGGTCTCCTTTTAAGGTTCACTTTTATGGTTTAATTCCCTTTAATAGAAGAAGAGAAACCATACTTTAAGTGGATACTTCTTAAAGAGGCGCGTTCATTAATGGGATATTGTACCTTAATTATTTCTTAAAACGTATTATTAAAAAGATTTGCTTTTGGTTACCACAAACATGAGAAAACCTTGTTTGGTATACTCTGTTCAATAACCTGTTTGTTTTGACTTTATGTTACAATAAATTGATATCTAAATGAGAAAGAGTGATAACTGCCGTTTATCGGATATGAATGTGTATCAACTTTATTGAGAAATTTAGAATTTTAAACAGAAGCACTAATGAACCACGGGTGTGCAAAAGTTTTTTACGATAAAATGAGTGGAGAAACAAAATAACGACCTGGTCTAGAATTGGTGAAAATATCAACACAAAACATTACAATTTTTTACGAAAGTAGCAAGGACTACTCTTGGCATCATTTAGTAGAAGATCATCCATATAGCCAGCTCTGAAGTACAGTAATAGATAGTGTTAATACGGGACTTTATGGGTTAACGTTACGGGACTGAACAAGCAGAAAAAAAGGAAAGTTTAAAAGTGATTAAAGAACGATTGTGAAAATCACGCGGGAATGAATTGAAAAGAGGTTATAACATGGCTAGAGGTCGGAAATTTGATACAATTGACTTATTCCGTTCTACCAAAAAGCTTATTATCCAAACTGGATATGAAGGGTTTACAATTGGTCAATTAGCGAAAGAATTAAATGTTACACGAGCAGCAATTTATAAATATTATCAAAATAAAGATGAATTGCTATTAGACTTTATGTTAGATGAAATAACAAATACATTAACAAGCTTTTCCTCTATTCCAAAGGAATTACCTTTCTTAGAAAAGATAGACTTACTCTTGGAAAAAATATTCATGTACAAGGATTTACATTTAATTCTTGGAATTGGAATACCTACAAAAAATATCCCTTTGCTAGAAGCTAAGAAAGAAAAGCTTTCTCATATGCACCATGAGCTATACAAGCCTCTTATACATATAGTGCAGCAAGGAAAAGAAGAGGGCTTCATTGAAATGGATATGCCAAATGAAATGTTGTTAGGGTTTATATTTCAAAGTATTTCTATTCCTAACCATTCTGGAATGGACGCTGAACAAGTACTCATCTATACGAAAAAGTTAATTTTAGACGGTATTATAAAAAGAAAGTGACAAATGTGTAACTTATGTATATAATAACCTTTGTACGACACATAGGTTATTTTCGTTCAAAAGTAACAAATATGTAACTTATAGATGCAGTGAGTGGTGCGAAAATCACATCTGTTATTTTTTTGTTTGAAAGTAACAGATGTGTAACTAATTTTAAAGGGAGAGTTTAAATTTATTTTTAGAAACTAAGTAATTAACTTACACATACTGACCTGCATATATAGTAATTTTTTTAAAAGTATATAAGTTATTTTTTTGTTTGAAAGTGACAAATGTGTAACTATTTTTGAAGGGAGAGGTTAAAGTTGTTTTTAGCAATTAAAGAATTAAAACATGCTAAATTTCGTTATGTAATGATGAGTATTATCATCGTTTTAATTGCTTGGCTAGTGTTTATTTTATCGGGACTGGGAAATGGCCTTTCGACATTAAGTGCTGCCACAATTAAAAACTTAGATGCAGATTATGTAGTTTATGAGAAAAGTGCTGGTACTACGTTTAGCAAATCTATCATGTCTGGTAATTTAATTAACGATATTAGAAAAAACACAGATGTAAAAGATGCCGCTGTTTTCGGATCATCAATGGGAGCAATTTCTAAAGAAAAAACGGATGATAGCAGCAAGAAAACAGATGTAGCAGTAGTTGGAATTACTGCAGGATCCTTCATTGAGCCAACCGTTATAGAAGGGAAGCAACTTTCAATTAACAAGAAATTTGGCGTTCTAGCCAATAGTAATTTGAAAGATGAAGGGTATAAAGTTGGGGATGAAATTCTTGTTTCTAATTCTAAATTGAAATTAACTATTATTGGTTTTGTCGAGAATGAAACATTCAACCATTTACCGGCGTTATTTACGAATATGGACACTTGGAGAGAGTATCAGTATGCAGCACCAGGGGCTGACAACGGCATTAAAAATCCAGTGCAATCTATTATTTTAAAAGCTCCTCAATTAGATGCAGCTAAGCTGGATAAACAGGTGGAAGGAATTAAAACTGTTACAAAATCGACCGCTGTAAAAGGAATGCCTGGTTATAAAGAGGAAAATGGAACAATTTTAATGATGCTTTCATTTTTGATTGTTATTTCAGCTTTTATCATCTCAGTTTTCTTTTATGTTATAACAATTCAAAAAACTCCTCAATTTGGTGTAATGAAAGCAATTGGAGCTTCAAATCGATTTATTTCTAAAGCTATTGTTGCACAGGTATTTATTCTGTCTTTCTTTGGAATTTTGGCAGGGATAGGCATAACATATGTAACGGCTCTTTTCTTCCCTAAAAATATGCCTTTTGATTTAGATGTTAAATTAGTGATTTTATATGCAATTACGTTATTAGTTATCAGTCTATTAAGTTCTATTGTTTCAGTCCGACAAATTACAAAAATTGATCCATTAACAGCTTTAGGGAGGGTGGAATAAATGAGCAGTATTCAGTTGCACCAAGTTACAAAACAATATACGGAGGGAACTTCTACTCTAACAGTTTTAAAAGAAGCTTCTTTAAAGGTTAATCCTGGAGAGCTGGCAGCGATTGTAGGACCATCTGGTTCAGGAAAGAGTACTTTACTATCTATTATCGGTGCATTAATGAAGTCAACATCTGGAAAAGTAATTGTAAATGGAAAAGATGTAGGGCTATTAAATGAGGAGCAGCTAGCCAAATTTCGTTTAAACGAAATAGGTTTTATTTTACAATCATCTAATTTAATTCCTTACTTATCTGTAATGGATCAGTTAATTTTAATTAAAGTAATGGCTGGTAAAGCAAGTAATGTGGATCGTCAGCTTGCCAAAAAAATACTGAATGAACTTGGGTTAGGAGATAAGATAAACAAAATGCCTAATGAATTATCTGGCGGTGAGCGACAGCGCGTAGCAATTGCCCGGGCCTTTTTTAACCAGCCAAGCGTTATTCTCGCTGATGAGCCAACAGCAAGCTTAGATTCAGAACGTGCTCATGAAGTAGTGCAATTAATTGCGGGTGAAGTGAAAAAACAAAAAAAAGCAGCAATCATGGTCACGCACGATGAACGTATGTTAGCTTACTGCGACCATGTATATCATATGGAGGATGGAAAACTAATATTAACTAATATTATTAACTAAGAGATAGAGATAACGACGCTTGATGTCACTAACCTTATTATTCTTTCTTTTATAAGGTGAATAACTAAACTAGTAGCTAACTAATTGCTTTGCATGGTGATTTTGCGACAGTTGGCGAATAAGAAATATTGGTATTTGTATGTGAATCTACAAACCTAACTAGACTTATAAAATATTCCCTCTGTGTCTAATAAATAAAAAACCTTTGCCCAGAAGGGCAAAGGTTTTTTATTTAACTATTTCTTAAGGAAGAAAACGAAATCCTTGAAAACAGAATTCCTTTAATTATAATTAATGGTAAAATAATCAATATAAAAAGAAATAAGATAACTGATTTAATATCTCAAACTAATGAATTAACTCTAATTAAGGATAAAGATTGAATATACGTAAAAAGGAGTAGATAAATAAATGAGTACAAAAAAAATACACCTTACGCCGTTTGAAACAGCTCATATTCAATACTTACATAAATGGTTAAATGATGAACGGGCAATACGAATGGTAGGCAGAACACCTTTAACTTATGAAGAGGTAGTGCAAGAAGTAGAAAAGAAAAGAATGAACAACGATTTAATTTTAGGAATTGAAAGCGAGGAAAAAGAATTAGTTGGATGGGTATTTCTAAAAGATATAGAATACGCACATGGAAGAGCTAGTATAGGAATTCTTTTATCTTCAGAATCTAGAGGGCAAGGATACGGTCAAATGGCCATGGAGCAAATGATTGATCTAGGGTTTAAACAGCTCCGTCTAAATAAAATCTATTTAACTACAAGAGGAATAAACGAACAGGCAATTGCATTGTATGAAAAAATCGGTTTTGTTACCGAAGGGAAATTAAGAAATCATGCCTATGTGGATGGGAAGTACGTAGATACATACTTTATGGGTATACTGGCATCAGAATGGAAAAAGTAAACTTACTTCTTCACCATAAAAAGCTAAGCTTACAGACTATCATGAAAGTAAAAAAGCTAGTGCTTGTATTGTACAAAAGTCACGATTTCATATATCATTTATTTGCCGCCCGTAAGCGCAAATGATAAAAATGATAAAACTGTAATAATATACGAAGTACTTTAGTATTTACTAAATAAACTATGAATCTCAGGTAAGAGAAAATTAGAGTGATTATAACATTTTTAAACTTTGTATGTATATGAAACTACAAATCTGGCCACACTAATAACGTATTCTCCCTATTACAATAAAGTTAAAAATCCTTTGCCTGCATGAGGGAAGGATTATTTTTTTATAAATCCTGCTTTTATTGGTTGTTAATCTAAATAAAAGGGAATCACATATATTAAGAGCACACAAAGGGGATAAATAGTAGTGACAAATTATAGGTACTATACGGGATCCCTGTTCGTCAGGGAATTAGAACGTTTAAAAGAAGAATATATTCAACTTGATTTCGACGATGTGAAAAAAATGGTTGAAGAAGATATTTTACTGTTAGAAAAAGCGGTGAATATGTTGTCTACGAATACAGTTTATTAAATTAAGCAACTTACTTAAGATGTAATAAAGCATTATCTAACAACTAGTGTAAATTCAAATTTAACAAAAGCTACCTCTTTTGACTGGGAAGAGGTGGTCTTTTTCAATTTCTAGACTGGATAAAATATACTAAGTAAAAAAAGCGTTTGAAAGCACTTTATAACATTTACTAGTTTCTAAGAAATGTTGCCCAAACAAAAAAGGACATTTCTTATATGTCCTGTTCCCTCGTATCAGCCCCGCCTACGCTAAATACTATGACAGCCACTCATGCCATCCAACCTATACTTAGTATAAACGAAAGCGTTTACAAAGTAAAGATATTAATGAAATATTCTGTCTATTTTTATATGAAACTTATCTATATCGAATAATATCAAACATGATAGGTGACATTTTTAATGTCTAGAGATTAATTCACTCATTAATCTGTTTAAAGCAATGTGTAATATATCATGTTCTGTATACTCTTGTTCAAAGGCTAGACTTCTTTTTTCTTTTTTCTTCAACAACTTTTTAATTTCATCACATAAATAAATTTGAGAATCCAAAAGTTTTATTTCTCTTCTATCTTTTATTTGTTTAGACATGAAATCAACTCCTTTATGATTCTTTAAAGAACTATTCTATCTTAAAAAGTAAAAATCCTTCTTCTATTACATCGGATTAGGGGGAATGGTCCTGTTTTTTGAGAAACAATGTGTCAACAATGCTACAAGATGTTTCATTTTCTATACATAAATGTATCAGCTCTTATAAAACTTAATTCTCATGGTATACTACCGGACAATGACAAAACATTGTATATGCCATATGTTTTGTTCATTTTCTGCTTTGAACAAACAAAAAACTACTGTTTAGGTCCAGTGGTTTTTTGCTTTTTAGAATTGGATATGTTTTTGTAATTTAAACAAACTACTTAAGCTTTCATAAAGTATCATGAGATAAAGTCGTGAAATAGAAAAACCTACCTTTTTTGACTGGAAAGAGGTAGGTCTTTTCTGTTTTCACTCTGTATATCGTGTTCAATCTTAGTTACTATAATCATTTTTAAAGGAACCAATCAAGTAGAAGAACCCTTGGATCAGTCCTATTCACTGTCCAGGGTTCTTTTTCCGAAATAAGCAGCTTTGCATCATACATTCTTGGTATGCAAACGTTCCTCTGAGAAGCGAGCAGTGAAAGACATTATGCTTACAAGCAGCACGAGTGAAATGATATATTTAGAATAATATTATTATTGGTGAAAATGATTTAGGAGAGAAAACTATGGAACTCAAACAGTTAAAAATTTTTCAAATTGCTGCCAGAGAACTAAACTTTACTCGAACAGCTGAAATTCTTCACTATGCTCAATCAAGTGTAACAGCTCAGATTAAATCTCTTGAGGAAGAACTTGCTGTCCAACTTTTTGATCGGTTAGGGAAGCGAGTTATCTTAACTGACGCTGGAAAGCGCTTTAAGCTATATACGGACAAGGTGCTTGATTTAACCGAAGAGGCAAAGGAAACTGTAGGTGGGAATGAAGAGCCTAGTGGAACGTTAACAATATGTGCTTCAGAAACCCAATGCACCTATCGCTTACCAGCTTTGCTGAAACTATTTCAAGCTCGTTTTCCTAAAGTGAAACTGATTTTCCGACCTGGAATTTCTGAAAATGATTTTGAGGATTTACTTGCTCAAGGTCTCATAGATGCTGTTTTAATATCGATGACTTGCATTAACTCGGATAAGCTGATTGCCGAGCAGCTTGTCGCGGAACCTATTGTTATAGTAAGCCCGCCGAATCATCCTTTAGCCGATAAATCTGAAGTAAGGCCTGCGGACCTAGACGGTCAGTCGCTGCTTTTTACTGAGAAGTGCGATTATCGAAATATATTTGAAGCATCACTTGTTGATGCAGCCGTTCAACCGTTATGTGATCTTGAACTTGGTGATGTAGAAGCTATCAAAAAATGTGTAATAGCTGGAATTGGAATAGCAGCACTGCCTAAGCTAGCAGTGGAGAAGGAAATAGAGGAAGGGAGTATGAGTGTATTAAGATGGAAAGGTCCAGAGTTTCCAATCGTAACTCAGCTGGTCTGGCATAAAGACAAATGGGTGTCTCCAGCTTTGAGTGCTTTTTTAGATGTAACTAGAGAAGTAATACTGGATCATTAAGGGGATTAGTATTTGAATCTATTTTTATTGAACAACAAGATTGGGCTGCATAAATAAATTGATTACATAGTATAGAGGTTACTAATCGGTTTTTTAGATAGTAACAATCTAAATATTCATCTGTAATGATTGGGGCCGGGCTTGTATTATATATGATAAGAAGTTTGTTGGATATACATATAGTTTATTTATGTTCTCTACTACATTACTATTCTGTATGTGTATTGCCTAAACCACTATAAGTATAAGTTACCTGCAGCGTAACAGTTGAATCTGCTAATTGTAGAGAAGGTTAAAATTTAATTAAGGTATGTATTTGATTTTAGACAATGGGAGGGGTATAAATGAAATCCTATAACTATTTTTGCTCTACTCAAATTGAGGTAGGGACGGGAAAAGCTAAAGAATTGCCAGAAATGCTAAAATCTCTAAATATTGGTTCATCCATTTTAATTGTGAGTGATCCAGGTGTGGTCCGTACAGGACTAGTTTCACCAATTATAACGGCCCTTGAGGCTTCTGGTTATCGCGTATTATTATTCGACTCCATTGAACAAAATCCTCGAGATAAGAATTGCTTGGAAGGTGCTAAATTATTTCGTGAATTTGGTGCAGATGCAGTTGTTGCCGTTGGTGGCGGAAGTGCAATGGATACAGGAAAAGCTATTGCACTGTGCGGTCCAAACGGCGGGGAACCATCTGACTATGCAGACGGCCGACTTTTGTATTCAAACATTGCACCAGTTATTTGTATTCCAACTACTTCAGGTACGGGCTCAGAAGTTACTCGTTCTGCTGTTATTACGGAAGCATCTACACATCGAAAAATGACACTCAAACATAGTTTGTTAAGACCCGTCTTAGCGATTCTTGATCCTGAACTAACATTAAGTCTTCCGCCTTCTGTTACTGCTGCTACTGGCATTGATGCACTCGTTCATGCGATTGAAGGTTATACGTGTAAAGTAACAAATCCTATTTCACAAGCGCTCGGAGCTCAAGCAATGAGAACCATTGTTTCGGCATTGCCTATCGTTTTCCGCGATGGCAAAAATGAAGCGGCTCGTCAAGATATGCTGGAAGGAAGTCTCTTAGCAGGCCTTTGTTTTGGATCTGCAGATGTTGCTTCAGTACACTGCTTAGCAGAAGCGCTTGGAGGACTTTATGATACCCCGCATGGAGTTGCTAATGCTGTATTTTTGCCATATGTATTAAGATTCAATTCTATGGAGAATAAGCAATTGCATGCGACATTAGCACGGTATATGAACTTTGCCAAGGATTCAGATTCAGATGAAATAGCTGTTGAAAAATTAATTCAAGGGATTATAGAGTTAACCGAATCATTAAATATTCCTAAATTAAAAGATTTAGAGGGTGTAAAGAAAGAAGACTTTCCGAGCATTGTAAGGTTGGCCATGCAAAACAACTCAACATCAAGTAACGTCCGTTTAATTACGGAGACTGATTATATGCAAATTCTTGAACATGCTTACTTTAACTCTGTAGATCGAAATTGGAATTCTGGAGTAGAGAGCTTGAATTAAAAGATAAAGAGTAAATATAGAAGACACTCATCAAAAAGAAGCCCTTGATACAATTAGCAAGGGCTTTCAAAAATATGAGAATCACAGTTAATACATATTTTTCCTGGTTCTAAGCAGTAAGCTTTGAATCATTATTATCTTTAGATGCTTGATTCTTGTTTCTTAAAAGAAATGCACCAAATAGAGTAAAGATAGTAACAATAACCCCCATGATTAAGTATGTTTGACGAAAGCCAATGGAATCGTATAGATTTCCTACGATAGGAGAGAGTATAACAGCCCCTAGCTGCATTGCGAACTGGTATCCAACCAAATATAAAATTGAAGAGAATTTTGTATCAAAATGTGTAGCAAGATATTTAAACACAGAAACGATGATAATGGCAAACTCTGGTGCGTTAAGAAGCTTAATAAATGAAATGCTGTATGGATCTGATACTAACCCTGAACCTATCACGCGCAAAATCATAATGATTCCCGCTAAAATTAAACCTCCTTTAGGACCGACTTTACGGACAATGAATGGAGCAACTAACAGCATACCTGATTCCAAAAAGACCTGACCTGCGTTCAAGTAACCGAATATTTGGTTACCTAATTGTTCGGTTGGGAACAAAGAGGCATAATATACAGGGAATTGCTGATCAAACACATTATAAATACAGCCCGTCCCGAGCATGAAAATCATAAAAACCCAGAAATCTTTTCGTTTAAATAAACTGCCCAAATCTTGAATAGAAAGGGACTTTGCCTTTTTTTCTTCGATAGTGGATACTTCTACTTTTGTAAGAAAAATAACAAGTAATAAGAGAATGCCTGACCCGATGCAATCCAAAAGTTGATATCAGGGTTAATATTAAGCATTCGTCCCCCGATGGCAGCTGCAACGGCAGCTCCTATTGATCCCCAAAGTCTTGCACGACCGAATTCAAACTCGTACTTTCTTCCAACTTTTTCAATATATGACTCGATAGCTGAGATACCAGCTAAAAAAGTGATGGCAAGATAAGACCCACCTGTCAGAGCTCCTAACCAAAAATTCCAGTTTAAAAGTGGTTGATAGATAAAAATGAGAAATGGTCCAGATAAAATAACTAAAATTGAAATGAAGTATAATAAATTCTTTCGTAAGCCCAATTTGTCAGAGATATATCCATAAAGCGGTTGGAAAAGCATAGTAAAGACAGCGTTTACAGAAAAAACAATACCTGTTTGTGCTCCGGAAAGGTTAAGGCTTTGTCCCAACCAGATAGCAAAAAAAGTGAAAATAGAGGCAATAGATAAGAAGAACAAGAAAAAGAAACTGCTTAGCTTCCAGTAAAGTTTATTGTTTTGCATATTTAAATCCCCTTTGCTGTTTATGTATCTAAATTTTATTTAGAAAGCGTTTTCGATTTGATTGTATTATATATGGTACCGATTTCATATGTCAATAAGAAATTAATTAACAAAAACACCTTTTAAAAAAGGTTTATTTAAGTATAATGTGTTTTTTTTGAGTATGGTACTGATTTCTTACTTGTGAAACAAACACTTTTAAGTACGCTGATTTATTAAGCATGAAACATTTTATATAAAAAGGTTCTGTTTTGAATAGTCACAGTGATTTTACTGGTAATCTTATTGAACGCATGATATAGAGATGCAAACGAATTCATTCATTGCATTGTGGCTCTTTCTTAACGTAAAATAAGTATGAAACTGATTTCAGTTAGTGATGGAGTGATAAATAAATGCCTACCATATATGACGTAGCAAAATTATCGGGGTTATCAAAAACAACCGTTTCCCGTGTTATAAACAATCATTCGTATGTTTCAGAGGAGAAAAAAAATCTGGTGCTAAAAGCAATGAAAGAGCTTAACTATACCCCGAACCCTTCAGCAAGAAAGTTAAGGGGACAGGTAACGACTACAATTGGTGTCATTGTACCAAGAATCGTAAATCCTTTTTTCTCTTATTTAGTCGATTCAATTGAACAAATTGCTTATAAAAACGGTTATCATGTATTAATTTTTCAAAGTAATGAAGACAAAGAGAAAGAATTGGCCTTTTTAAATTTACTAAAAACAAAGCAAGTTGACGGAATTATTATGACCTCTATTGAGAATGACTGGAGTATCATAGAACCGTTTACTGAATCTGGTCCTATTTTGTTATGCAATGAATATGTAAACAACGCAAGTGTTCCAATCGTTCGATTAGATCAATACAAGGGTGCGTATATAGGCGTAAAGCATTTACTTGAAAAAGGCCACCGGAAAATTGGGTACTGTACAGGTGGATTGTTTGCTGAGGAAGGTAAGGACAAGGACCGTAATCAAGGTTACCAAAAAGCACTTCAAGAGGCAGGGATCGAGCCAGATCCAAAATGGATCTTTGTTAATCAACACAGTATTGAAGATGGAAAACAAGTAGTTAAAAAAATCCTGTCAATGGAGGATCGTCCAACAGCTATATTTACAGGAAGTGATGAAATTGCCGGGGGAATGATGATTGAAGCCAAAGAGTGTGGTCTAAAAATACCTAATGATTTGGCGATTATTGGCTTTGATGATCAACCTCTTGCACAAATGTTAGATCCAAAGCTAACGACTATACGACAACCTATTGATCAGATGGGGATTAAAGCAATGGAAACCCTTATTGATATGTTGAATGATTCGGAAGTAAAAGTGGAAACTTTTGAACTTCCAATCGAGCTGGTTATCCGAAGTTCAACGTAATAGGAGGTCACATATGAAGGTGAGGACTGAACTTATTCGTTCTCACCTTTTTTGAAAAATTTTCAGAAAAATCATTGAAACCGTTCCCATGATGTAATACAATAAATTTATCTTAAAGAAGAAGGGTCATATCAGACTTTTTAGTAGCATAAATTTTTTTAATCATATATGGTATCGATACCATATAAACGAAGGATAAGTACATAATCTTAATACAAAAATATGGGAGCTGATAAGAAATGGTTCAACTAAGTGAAAGAAAGAATGAAGAGAGCGCTACAATAAAGAATAGACAATGGTGGAAGGAAGCTGTTGTATATCAAATTTATCCGAAAAGTTTTTATGATTCTAATGGTGACGGAATTGGTGACTTAAAAGGAGTTATTCAAAAATTAGATTACTTAAAAGAGTTAGGTATCGACGTTATTTGGTTAAGCCCAGTTTATCAATCACCAATGGACGATAACGGATATGACATCTCTGATTATCAAGCAATTGCAGAGGAATTTGGCTCTATGGAAGATATGGATCTATTAATCCGTGAAGCTAAAAAAAGAGATATAAAGATTATTATGGACTTAGTTGTTAACCATACTTCGGATGAGCATGAATGGTTCATAGAATCAAAAAGTGATGTAAATCATCCTAAAAGAGATTGGTATATTTGGAGAAACGGAAGAGAAGACGGGACTCCGCCTAACAATTGGAAATCTATTTTTGGCGGTTCGTGCTGGGAGTATGATGAGAAAACCGGACAGTATTATCTTCATGCATTTTCTAAAAAACAGCCTGATCTTAACTGGGAAAATCCTGATCTTCGAAATGCCGTTTATAAAATGGTCACATGGTGGTTAGATAAAGGAATTAGCGGCTTTAGAGTAGATGCCATTACATTTATAAAAAAACGACAGGACTTTGCTGATTCGCAGGATGGAATGAATGTAATTGAAACCAATCAACAAGGCATTCATGAATTTTTAAGTGAATTAAGTAAAGAAGCTTTTACTTCACATGATATTTTAACCGTGGCAGAAGCACCTGGGGTATCACACAAAGAACTACCTATTTATGCCGGAGAAGACGGGCACTTTAGTATGCTTTTTGAGTTCGATCATGTCGATCTAGATGTAGGAAAAGAAGGAAAATGGTATGAACCGTATAATTGGAATCTACTTGATTTCAAAAAAGCCATTTCTGACAGTCAAACGTTCTATAACAACACAGGGTGGGGAGCGCTTTATTTAGAAAACCATGACCAGCCTCGTTCTTTAAACAAATTTATTAAACCAGAAGATATAGGACCTATTCCAGCTAAAATGTTAGCTACCGTCTATTTCTTCTTAAAAGGAACGCCATTTATCTATCAAGGGCAAGAAATTGGAATGACAAATGTAGAGTATCCATCAATTGAGCATTACAATGACTTGGCTTCAATCGATCAATATTACTCTGCGCTGAAAGAAGGATTCTCAAAAGAGGAAGCATTAGCAGCGATTTGGAGACGCAGTCGTGATAATTCTCGAACACCTATGCAGTGGAATCATTCTGAACATGCAGGGTTTAGCCAAGGTACACCGTGGCTAGAGATAAATTCTAATTACTCTTCTATTAACGTCGAGAATGCTTTAAAAGATCGTAATTCTTTATTTTATTTCTATAAAAAGTTAATTAGTTTAAGAAAAAGCAGTCCATATTCAGATGTTATTGCTTTTGGTAAATATGAAGACATGTTTAAAGACAGCCTACAAATTATGGCCTACACGAGAGAGTTGAACGATAAAAAAATAGCGGTGATTGCTAACTTTGATAATAAAGAGTTAACTCTAAACTTAGATTGTAATATAAAAAATGTTATTTTATCGAACTATGATCATTTAGAGTTACACCTAAATCAAATAAAATTGCGACCTTACGAGTCCATTGTTTGTGAAATCGATTCATCATTTTAATCTCTTTTTATCATAATTGACTCATTCACGTATAGAAAGGCAGGGTGAAATCTTTTGAAAACATTAAGAAATCAACATCAAGAAAAAATCTCAAAGGCAATGGAATCTGTGTTAAACGAGCAGGAGTCTGTTGATCAGAATCATTGGCGACTACAATACCATGTGTCTACACCAGCATTCTGGATGAATGACCCAAACGGATTCAGCTTTTATAAAGGTGAGTATCATTTGTTTTATCAACATCATCCTTACTCTCCCGAGTGGGGGCCAATGTATTGGGGGCATATAAAAAGTAAGAATCTTACTCATTGGGAACACCTTCCGATCGCTCTTGCTCCGAGTGAAGAATACGATCAAGACGGATGTTTTTCAGGAAGTGCAATTGAAAAAGACGGAAAACTTTATGCAATGTATACAGGGAATGTGTGGACAGGGGATAACTATGATACGGACTTAAGACAGGTTCAGTGTCTTGCTGTAAGCGAAGACGGCGTTCATTTTAATAAAGTGCCTCAAAATCCAGTTATTGGTTCAGTGCCTGAAGGGGATATTCATCCTCATCATTTTAGAGATCCAAAAGTATGGAAGAAAGACGACTATTATTATTGTGTTCTTGGATCACGCACAAAAGATCATGAAGGCCAAGTTCTTTTGTATCGTTCAAGAGATCTGTTGAAATGGGAGTTTATAAATGTAATGGCCAAAAGTCAAGGGGATCTTGGTTTTATGTGGGAGTGCCCGGATCTTTTTAGTCTCGAAGGACAAGACGTGCTTGTTATATCGCCTCAAGGAGTAAAACCAGAAGGAGATCTTTATCATAACTTACATCAAGCTGGATACGTAAAAGGGAAATTAGACTATCAAACAGGGCTGCTTCAACATGAAGACTTTCAGCTTTTGGACTATGGGTTTGATTTTTATGCTCCTCAAACGACAGAAGATGAACACGGCAGACGTATTATGATAGCGTGGATGGATATGTGGGAAAGCAGCATGCCCGAACAAAAACACAATTGGGCAGGCGCAATGACTATTCCGCGTGAGCTTTCTATTAAACAAGGGAATATAATTAGTAAACCAATTCCAGAGCTTAAGCAGCTTCGTCAAAATCAGGTGCAATATGAAAATATTATCGTTAATGGAGAACAGGAACTTGCAGGTATTTCAGGTGATTGTTACGAACTTGAAGTGAAAATTAACGCAAAAGCTTCTTCAAAATTTGGCATAAAAGTGAGAACACATAACGGAACTCATCAAGAAACGCTTTTAACCTACGATAAATTAGAAAGTTTGTTTATCTTTAATCGTGATAACTCAGGCAAAGGCGACGGAGGAGTAAGAAAAGCACCTGTTGGATTAAATGATAATCACTTACATCTTCATCTGTTTGTCGATAAATCGTCCATTGAAGTTTTTATTAATGAAGGCGAGAAAGTGATGACGAGCAGAATCTATCCTGGAGACAACGCGAAAGGTATTTGTTTCTTTGCAGATCAAGAAATTGAATTGGTTACCTTAAATAAATGGAACCTAAGCAAGGGCGTTTCCCCATTGGTTTTTAAAGGGTAATTAGATTTACTTGAAGAACAGACTTCCTAGAGAGGAGCTGTTCTTTTTTATGGAGTCAAAACTCCAATTCGTTTTCAAGCTTTATTATTTATTAAATGTTTATACTCATTAAGAACAGGTAAATCAGTAGTAAACGATGTTTTCAAGGAGGAACACGATTATGCCCTACAATTCGTTAAAAGAATTGCCTGATGGAGTAAAAGATAACCTTCCTCATCATGCTCAGGAAATTTATAAAGAAGCATTTAATTCAGCTAGTGACGAATACAAAGAAGAAGCTACGGCTCATAAAGTCGCTTGGAATGCAGTGAAAACAAAGTACAAAAAAGATGATGATGACAACTGGGTGAAAAAGTAGCGAGAAAAGAGCTTAAGAGTAGTTTAGTGGAATGGAGATCCGAACGATAAAATGTTCGGATCTTTTTATTGTGATTTTGAACGCAGGTTTCCTGTATGCAGGTGCTTCTAGCTGGTGCATACTCAACTAAGTGATTGATTTCACCATTACCGTTTCTTTTGAACGTTTCTACAAAAGATTTTGTTCTTGCGTTCACGCCATCCATACCTAACAACCAAATGATTCGTTCTTAATCAGTTTTTGATATTGACAGATTGGTTATATTTTGTGAGACTTAATATACATAATGTTCATTAGTTTACATCGTGTGCAGAATGTATGTTGATGATACAGGGCAGTTTAAATAGTTAATCACCAGAAAAGGTCTAAATGGCTGCACCTATACAAGTCATAATCATATGCCTGAGACTCAATAAAAGTTATACAAGGAGACGAACGATGTCTAAAAAAACAAAAGTAGATCCTAGGATAAAAAGAACAAATAAATACTTAAGAGACGCTTTAGTCGAACTTCTTAAAGAGAAAGACGTTACATCTATTACGATTCAAGAAATTACGGAAAAAGCGGAATTAACGCGAGGAACATTTTATTTGCATTACCAAGATAAGCAAGACTTTCTCATGCAGAGTATGAATGAAGTTCTAGAAGAGCTAATAGAGAAAGTAAAGCCTAAACAAAATAATGAGGATTTCGCAGCAGTAGAAGAAAATGATGAATCCGTTTCTTTCTTAAAGCTTTTTGAATTCATCTATGACCATTCCGATTATTTTAAAGTTATGCTAAGCGATCGAGGATTACCTCAATTTAGAAGTCATATGACGGAAATTGTAAAGAAAAGAGTGTATGGAGAGTTAATCTCTTCGATTGGAGAAGCAGAGGATGGACTTGATATCCCTGAAGATATTCTGATTAGCTATATCACATCAGCTCATATAGGTGTCATTTGTTCTTGGCTAGAAAGTGATATGAAATTCAGCCCTGCATTTATGGCTGAAAAATTAACTCGCCTAACGCTTTTAGGACCAATTCGAGTAGCAGGCTTAGAAAATAAAATAAAGCTTCCTTACTGAAGCTTTATTTTTTAGTTTGTTCAAATGCGGATAAACATCTTTCTTCTTTACCCTAGCTACTGTGATGGTTGGAAGAAACATGAACGCCGCATTTTTAGTTTTTTTACAATCATGAAAGGCAGAAAGGAATTGTAGTATGAAAATAGAAAAACACTGGGGGATTTCCTTACTGGCAGTTTTAGCTATTGGTCCTGGTTTAATGTTAAACACGTCATTAAATTCTATACGTGAAATTCTCCAACAAACGTTTAACGATGAATCTTATATTTCGATAACACCGGTTTTAATAGGGGTTATAAGCTTTGCATTTTGTATTCCATTTGGACCTATCCTTCGACACAGAATAGGGGAGAGAAGGACGTATGTTCTTTCGATGTGTTTATTTCTTATAGGAGCTATCGTAAGTATTGCGTCTAACAGCTTCTTAGGAATGGGCATTGGTCGTTTTTTACAAGGAACAGGAACGGGTTTAGCACTTATGATGATGATTCCAATGCTGGTTCTTTCTTTTCCGATTCAGAAAAGGAACTTGGCATTATTGATTCTTATTGGCGGATTTTATGGATCTAGCGTTGTGGGCATTTTTCTCGGAATGTTAGTGAACAGCTACGGACACTGGAGAGGGTTATTCTATATAGCGGCCGTACTTTCCTTACTGGGAATATGCTTCAGCTACAAATTTTTAACAAATGATCACGCCAAGCAACAGCACAAGCATCATGAACCGTTTGACATCATCGGTGTAGCGTTAATGTTTATGGTTACTGCATTTATTACCTTTACATTACTTAATCTCCAAAAATCAGGATGGGCATCTACTTATGTATGGATAGGCATAGTGGGAAGCATCATCTTTCTATGCTTTTTATTCGCAGCAGAATGGCATATTAAAAATCCGTTAATTCCCTTTAGATTAGTGGCTTCTCGAAAACCAGCTCTTGCTATCCTGATCGCTGTTATAGGCAATATTAGTATGAGTTTAACTCTTTTATCTCTACAAGGATTGCTTAAAAACGGATCTAGTTTTGATAAAGGAGACACTTCACTGATCTATATCGGGCTTTTTGCTGGAATAGTAATTGCCGCCATATTAAGTGCCGTATTATATGATAAAGTTGGACCGGGCGTATTAGGTATTATAGGAGCGGTTATTATTACGGGAGTGAACATACAGTGGATGTATGTAGACGGTCATGCTTCAGTTTTTCTCTTTGTTAGCAGCTTTGCCGCTTTAATCGCAGGAGTAGGGTTCACAGTTGCTGCAGGTCTTATGGGTGCAGCTTTAGGCGGACCGCTACCAAGTTTAGTCCCTCGGATGGTCACCGTTCAATTTATAAGAGTTACAGTATCTGCGGTCATCCCTGTAATCAGCAGTATCGTCTTTGCAAAGGTGTATAAAGATCACCTTGCAACAGTAAGCGCAGAGAGCCAGGTGGCTAGTAAAGAAAATTTCACGCAATCTCTACATGTAAAATCTGAAATCATTACGTATCATACATTTTCTACGTTTTCCTGTGTATTGAGCATGGTGGTATTAATTCTTTCGTTTTTGATGTTCCTAACAGGTAAAGGACATAAGCTGGCTCACAAGCCGCATGACAAAGAAACACATAAAGAAAAGCAGAGTACGGAAGAGCTTCCCAATAAAAAAGCTACTCCCGTTGTTGAACGTTCATCTAAAGAGGTTATTTCGAATCGAGTCATTGGTGACAGCGAGTATAGAGCAGCTTTGAAAAAGTTTGGTCAATCTAAACCTTCTGCTGATAAAATGCTGTATATGAGAGATCAAGAATATAGAAAAGCTCTTAAGAGAATGAAGGATATAGGACAATAAGTTAAACTGAAGAAATTTGAATAAAGAACAGAAAGAGCAAACTCACGTGTCAGGGAGTTTGCTCTTTTCATTTCTACACGTGCGCTTTGCAGATATGTTGTTAATAAATTAATAACTAATACAAAAATACAGTGCAAATATGTGTTGAATTATGTATAATTATTTATAATATAGAATAAAAATCCAAAAGGAGAAACTAGATGAATCCCTTCATAAAAGAAAGCATTGAATCCCTTGATACACAATTAGATATAATCCAAACCTGTATTAGTAGATTAGCAGATGATGATATTTGGAAAAAGTTCCGCCAAGAAACGAATAGTATTGGAAACTTATGTTTACATCTTGCTGGCAGCGAATATGCATTTATCGTCAGCATAATTGGTGGTAAGCCTTTTATTAGACAGAGATCCAAAGAATTTACTGATAACAGAGTAATGGATTCCGAGCAGCTAATAGAAAATTTAATCTTTACACGACAACAAAGTAAAGAAGTTATCGCAAATTTTGATTTTAACGATTTAGAAAAATCCATACAAATGCCTTCTACAACAAGTACATTAATTCCAGAACCAGGCAAAATACAGTCCTGTTTAAGTGTTATCTTATATGCCGTTGAACATTATGCTTATCATACGGGACAAATCGTTTATATGACAAAGCTGCTTCAAATGGAAAATGAACATATCTTAAAATGGAGACATTGAATTTAATAATCCTGTTCAGAAATACTAATTATCCATATAAAATTCAACTAATGCTGCAGGTTAATTTTTAATGTAATAAAAATATTGTGTGTGTTGGACCGCCGTGTAGGGAAAAGAATTTTACGTAAAATGAAAGAATTCATTTTAGAAGAAAATACATTAGTTCAGGATTTTTATAAATTACGTTTTGACGCGGAAAATATACATAATAGTGAATAAACAAAACAGAGCTTTCATAAAATAGGGAGTTCTGTTTTTACGCTTAATATCAATATTAAAATTTGATGGAGCCTTTTGTTTAGATGAATTTAGTATGTGAATTCGAGTTATTTGTCTCAAAAAACAATTTCCTCAGAGAGCGTTTGTCTGCACATTAAATGCATGTATTTAGCTTGTTTCTTACTTTATCTAAAAAGTATGAAATAATGAATTTTATCCAAAAAAGAAAAATTAGTAGACTAAATTAAAGGTACGCTTAGAGGGCGCAAAATCTATTTTGGCTTCAAGTCGGAGAAAAATTTTAGTGACTAGAATAGGAAAAAAGAGACTACCCTATAAGATAGTGTATGGATAGAAAAGGACATTACTTTTGTAGATAACGTCCTTTTACATAGCTAATTATTCTTTTTCAACTACTGTAAAGTATTGGACGTTTCTTTTAACAATGACCAACTCATTTGATAAATCCAATATTTTACTTTTGTCTTCAAACCTATACTGTATGTAGTTCTTTGCACGAATAAGTGATTTAGCTTCAACTAAATGACTTATTTCACCGTTAATTAGATGAAACGTTACTTCATACTTTTTCATAAGAAAACACCTCCATAGTATCAATTTTTACTATTACTTCATTTCTGATACTATTTCTTTTGGATGATGATTAAAAAGTTAGTTGTATTCTGTTAGGGCAAACGGAACAAAAAGCATATAACAGAACCAAATTTTAATTGTCACAGAGCACTAAGTTAGGTATATAGCTGTTGTTATTTAGTATATTTTAGATAGAAACAGTACTTATAGCTGTGTTACAATATTCCTGTTATGTAGAGTGAAATTCATTTTATAGTTCTATTTCGTTTTAACTTGCTTATTAAAAATTTCATATTAGGAATAGAAATTAGTTTACATAGGAAGGTTTCTAAAGCTGATTTAGAAATGAAATGGAGAGGGATCTGTGGAAAGAAACGAATTTAGAAGACAAAAAGCACTTCGGTCAAAAGAGAAGAGAAAGAAAAAGCTTAGTCAACATAATGCCTTAAATCTATCTTTAATCTTTATATCAATATGCATTGTTTGTCTGCTAATCAACTTATCATTGAGATAGAAAAAACGTTCACCAAAAAGAGTACGTAAAAGAGAGGAAGACAATTTAATATGAGTAATCAACAAACAGCAGCCGAAAGCTCTAACATCAAAGTGCTGCCGATTATTACGTCGTTTCTTATTGCTGGATTTATCGGTTTATTTAGTGAAACAGCTCTGAATATGGCGTTAAAGGAGCTAATTTCTGGCTTTGGCATTCACGAAACAACCGCACAGTGGCTGACAACAGGGTATCTGTTAACGTTAGGAATTTTGGTACCTATTTCGGGTTTTATTCTTCAGCGCTTTACAACCAGACAGCTTTTTATAGCATCTCTAATTTGCTCCATTATTGGAACATTTATTGCCGCTATTGCACCAACGTTCGGGGTACTCATGATTGCCCGTGTCGTGCAAGCCGTTGGAACTGCTTTACTTTTACCGCTTATGTTTAACACGATTCTTGTTATTATCCCGCCGCATAAACGTGGAAAGTCAATGGGGATCATCGGCCTTGTTATTATGTTTGCGCCAGCTGTTGGACCAACTGTATCAGGCTTAATCTTAAAAACATTAACGTGGCACTGGATTTTCTGGATTTCACTTCCACTGTTATTTGTTGCCTTAGTGTTTGGAGCTTTCTTTATGCAGAACGTTACCACACCAACGAAGCCAAAAATCGATATGATTTCTGTTGTTCTTTCAACAATAGGTTTTGGCGGAATCGTATTTGGATTTAGCAGCGCCGGAGAAGGCGGAGGCTGGGGAAGTCTACAGGTTATTCTAACTCTTGTGATTGGAGCTATTGCATTAGTTGCATTCTCTATTCGTCAAACGAAGATGAAAGAGCCAATGTTAGACCTTAAAGCCTTTAAGTATCCGATGTTTACAATTGGTCTTTTATTAATTCTAGTCTGCATGATGGTACTGCTGTCTGCGATGATGATTTTACCTTTGTACTTACAAACATCATTAGCTTTATCAACCTTTGCCGCTGGCCTAATGCTTCTTCCTGGAGGAGTGATTAACGGAATTCTTTCACCGGTTATGGGGGGATTATTTGACCGCTTTGGTCCCAAATGGTTAGTTATCCCTGGACTTGTGATTGTAGCCGGCACCATGTATGGTTTTTCAACCGTAACGCTAGAAACGTCAACAGGGTTTATCGTTGCTCTGCACATTGCGCTTATGATAGCCATTTCGATGATTATGATGCCGGCTCAAACAAACGGATTAAACCAGCTTCCACCTGAGCTGTACCCGCACGGAACAGCAATTATGAACACTTTGCAGCAGGTTTCTGGCGCAATTGGAACAGCTGTTGGAATTTCCATTCTTTCATCAGGTTCAAGAAGCTTCCTTGAGACGGTATCAGATAAAATGGATCCATTAAACCAAGTTCTTGCCTTTACCAACGGTGTTCAACATGCGTTCATCTTTGCGATTATTGTTTCAATTGTTGGATTGGTTATCTCGTTCTTTATCAAGAGAGTCAATGTTGAACAAAAAGCACATTAATAAAAAACACAGACCATCCAATGGTCTGTGTTTTTTAGATTTACGAGAAAATTTTAAGGTTCTGTATCAGCCGTATTAATTTTTGAAAATCTGAGGCATTTGATTTATCCTGCTGCGACTCACCTCCAAGCACATTTTAAACAAAAAGTGAAGGCCATTAAATAGAAATTCATTGCTTAAAAGAAGGTTTTTTTTGTAATAAGTGGACACTATAAGAAGAACTAGATAAAGTACGTTGAGGTGAGTTCGCTTATGATATCAAGAAAACACTTAGGATTTAATCTATCTATAATAGCGATTCCATGGTTGTCGTTGTTATTTATAGGGAAACGCAGCATAAGACGTTATTCGTTAGCAGGGGTTTTTATTATTATCTTAGAAATTATTAATCATTTGTATGGGCATCAGAGGAAGTGGTGGAGGTTCTACGACAAAAAAGATTCGTTTATAAAAGATGAACTTCCTTTTAGCATTGGGCCTTATATGCCACTTTCAATGTGGCTGCTTAAATCTTCGTATGGCAACTTTAAGAAGTTTATATTATTGAATATTATAGTTGATGGAATCTTTGCTTTTTACTTTATTGATGTTCTTAAAAGGTTGAAAATTGTAAGTCTAAACCGATTCAGTCATTTTCAATTTTTTATCTACCTTCATTACAAAGCATATTTGTTATATGGAGTGCAGTATTTATTTGAAAAGGTGAAAAAATGGAGTTAATTTAAAACCCTAAGTGGGATTACGTAGGCATCATTTTTTAATTTGGCGGATATAGACATCCCCTTATTATTCAAGCAATTGAACATGAATTTGATGTCTAAACTGTTGAGATCAAATTGACAAACGGAGATACTGTATCAGTCATGATTGATTAGTGATTTGCTTATGTTATATTTCAATCTTTAATGTAATTTAAAGTTAAATATATAGAAGAGAGCTGTTTTGAAGAATCAGCTCTCTCTTTTGTATGTTCCCATAAATCATTCATATAGATAGTATTCCAAATAATACAGCCACAATCGTCATAACTAACGCTGTTCCAATGGCATACTTGGCAGCAAAGCGAATATGGTCACCTATATCAATGCCAAGGAGTCCTACTAAGACATAAATAGAACCTTGAAGTGGACTTAATAGATGCAAGGGTTGCCCTAGTAAAGAAGCTTGACCAATTTCTAGTGGAGGGATGCCAAAGTGAGCAGCCGTTTCAGACATAATAGGAATAATCCCGAAATAGAAGGGGGCATTTGCCATAAAAAATGTGAATGGCATACTTATAAGGGCAACAATTACTGTTAATTTTGGGCCAAGAGCATCAGGAATAACGGCTATTAAAGTATCCGCCATAGCTTTAACAATACCTGTTCCATCTATAATTCCAGTAAATATACCTGCAGCAAATATCATGGAAACCACCGTTAATATATTCCCTGCATGAGCATGCAAACGTTCCTTTTGATCTTGTAAATTTGGGTAATTAACAATCATCACGATAGCAAAACCAATCATAAACAAAGCTGGTAATGGTAAGAACCCTAGAACTAAAGCAGTAAGAAGTAAAAGTGTTAAAGCTAAGTTAAACCAAAATAATTTTGGACGCTTTATTGATGCATCCATTCCTACATCAAGAGCTGCAGCAATTTCATTATTAAATTCTGTATCTATATTGATAACTCCCAGTCTTTTACGCTCGCGTCGTCCAAGGAAATAAGAAACCCCTAAAACCCAGATAGTTCCTGCAATCATAGAAGGAATAAGTGGTAATAGCAAGTCTGTTACATCTGCTTTTACAGCCGCCGTAGCTTGTACAGCAGGACCACCCCAGGGAGTCAAATTCATAATACCCATTGCTAACGCAGGAATACAGGCTAGAATAAGTTTATTCATACCTAATCGATTGTATAGTGGGAGAAATGCAGTTACTACAATTAGATATGTAATGGTACCGTCACCATCTAAAGCAACTATTAAAGAAAGTACTGCAGTACCCATTACAATTTTTAGAGGATCACCGCCAACCATCTTTATAATCTTCGCTACTAAAGGATCAAATAATCCTGTATCAATTAACACCCCGAAATAGAGAATGGCAAAGATAATCATAATTGCTGTCGGAGCAATGGTTTCAAGACCCTTCATCATCATTGGTCCTAAATCAGTGAAGCCGCCCAATAAAGCAAAAACAATAGGAACCACTGTTAATGCACTGAAGGCAGACAAACGCTTACTCATGATTAAATACATAAATACTACAATCATCGAAAAACCTAAAAATGTTAACATATTATACCCCCTCTAGAACTTTCTTTCATTTTCCCTCTTGTTTATCTTTAATGTCATACTTTTTAAATTCTCATGAAACTATTTAACTATCATTCTTTATTATAAAGCTGCTTTGCACAATCATTCATTAGTAGAAAACAATTGGCTTTTTTTACATATTATTGGTTTAAAACCTGGTATCAGAACGAATGTAAGGGTTTACAAAAAATCTAGCGTGAATTCCCCGCTTAAGCCCACTGTATATATAGAATCATTAATAGATTATTTTCTATTCTCGTGTTTCTTTAACTAATCACTCCTTTACTAAAATCTTTTGTTGATGATTGCTTAGAACCAAAGGTAGCGCTCTCATCATTTTCGTGTTAACAAGCAAAATACAAGTGTTAGGATTAATAAACTTATAGTCACTTTGTAATATCTTAGTAGGGGAGCAGTCAGATATCTCCGGATGATATCTAAAAATGATTTTACAGAACTAACTATATTCATTATTACAACTCATCGTTTGAAGTAATAATTATTACTTTTTTATTTAATTGTTGTAATAATTGTGACTATTTAAAAGTATACTATCATGGCTTCTAATGAAAAGTAAATGTTTTTTTATAGAAATGAAAAGTGAAAGGGAAGTATTAGACTTAACTGAAAAAATAAAAAAGTGGTAAAAACATAAAATATCGAATTATTTTATACATTCGATATTTCATGCTTTTACCACATTCGTAAATTTAATCAGTGTAATGATAATTAATTTTTGTAAGGATTGAAGTGATTTTATCGAGACGATCCTTTGTCTTTTCTGGATAATTTATAGCTATCGCACTTACAAGATAATCGGCCACAAGTAGCGACGCTATAGGTGAATTATGAAAAGCGATACTACTCGAGCTACAAGTCAGTACTAAATCTGAGTACTTAACTAAAGGAGAAGAATAACTGTCGGTAATCGAAATGACCTTGGCATCGTTACTTTTGGCAGCTGTTACAAACTCAACAGTTCTTCTAGCGTACCTTGGAAAGGAGGTTGCAATAACTAAATCTTTAGAAGTTAAAGTAATTCCTTTATCCACCCAATCACTTAAGTCAGAGACAATTAGCTCACAGTTTCCGAGTAGTCGATTAAGCCCAAAAGATAGATGCTGTGCCACGGGTAAACCACTTCTAACGCTTGTACAAAATATTCGGTCTGCAGAGACAATCATTTCTAACGCTTTATTTAGGCTCTCTGTAGAAATCATTTCTACTGTTGATTGAATGTTATTGAATTGACTTTCTGCACAGCGCATCCACAAATCACTCTCATCTAAGCCCTTCAAATTTGTTTCTAATCTGATTTGAGGAGCAGCATTGTTACGTAAAAGCTCCTGAAGTCCTTTTTGAAACTCTGCATATCCAGAATAGCCTAGACTAAAAGCTAATCTCATTATCGTGGTCGTACTAGTTTTTACTGTCAAAGCCAATTGATCAACCGTTAAAAAAGCTACATCGACAGGATTTTTAAGGATATAGTCTGCTACTCTCCGTTGAGTTTCTGTTAGTTGTGAGATATTATCTTTTAATTTTAATATTGGATTTTCCATACCTTCGCTCCAATTAAACAGATTATATTGTAAATTTTATTTTTTTAAGCATATAAAAAGTATTTATCATAATACTTACTTGAATTTTAGCATGTTTACTTTTTTATGTAAAAATGTTTCTTCTAAGTAATAAAGCTTAGGATATGTTTTTCCTGTGCTTTATTTATAAAAATAGATTTACTTTATTAGGTACCGGTGATAAGATACATTTAAGATTATAGTAATAAATATTACTTAAATAAAAAAAGTAGTAATTTTTATTACTTTATTTATTTTTTACGATGTTTTTCTATCTTTTTCAAAAATGCAGCAAATAAACTGTAGATATTCTGCGAATAGGGGGGCAATATCTAATTTTATTACTTTAATTTTGTAAGCGTTATCCTGAGTAGAGCATTGATTAGAATATATTAAAATTGAAGAGGAGTGTATATCAGTGAGTAATTTAGCACCAGTATTATCTGAAGACATTATTAAGAGAGTAAACCTTCTTAATACAACTCTTATATCCGATGCAATGGGGTGTACAGGCTCAATGGATTATAAAATTAAGCCTGTATCTACAGGAATGAAGGTAGTTGGAACCGCTCTAACTGTAAGTTTAAGACCTGGAGATAACTTATTTCTTCATCAGGCAATCTATGACGGTACAGAAGGATATGTACTAGTTGTAGATGGAAAGGGGCATATGGCAAATGCTTACCTTGGAGAATTAATGGCAGCTGCAGCTAAAGCTATTGGACTTGAGGGGATTATTATAGATGGGGCAGTTCGGGACAAAGAGACCCTTAGTCAATCAGGATTTCCTATTTTCTCAAAAGGATTTATTCCGAATGGTCCTCTTAAAGATGGTCCAGGTGAGTTACATAAACCTATTTCTTGTGGAGGCGTAGCTGTTATTCCAGGAGATCTAATTATAGGTGATGATGACGGAGTTGTTGTAGTTCCAAAAGAAAAGATTGAAGAGGTTCTTTTTAAAGCCGAAAAAAAACTAGAGTATGAGAAAACACGTTTAGAAACGATCGAAGCATTTGAAAGAGCGCGTCTGCAAGGTGAATCTGGAGGTAACATTCAGCCTTCATGGTTAAGAGAACAGATGAAAGCATATGGATTATAAACAGAAGGGAGAGCTTTAAAGTGAAATTAGGTTTTATTGGATTTGGAGAGGCGGCCTTTGAGTTATCAGTTGGCTTAAAAGGCGAAGGTTTAGAAACCATTTTTGCTCATGATGTTATGATAGACCATCCTACATATGGTCCACAAATTAAAGAACGAGCTGCTCAAGCTCAAGTAGAACTTCTTTATAGACCCGAAGAAGTTTTAAAACAAGTAGATATAGTAATAGTAGCAGTACCCGCAGATAAAGCACTTGAAGTTAGTGAGATGCTAAAACCATTTATAAAGAAAGAATGTATCTATGTAGATGTATCAGCTTCCACTCCTATCGTGAAGCAAAAAATTAACATAAATATACAAGAGAAGAATGCATTCTTCGCAGATGCCGCAATGCTAGGTCCCCTGCCAGTTTATAAACATAAGGTTCCTATTTCAGCAAGTGGTAATGGTGTAGATCGACTGATTTCTTTAATGACTCCGTACAGTATGGACATAACTAAAGTAAGTGAAAAACCTGGTGATGCCTCTGCTGTAAAGCTAATTCGCAGCATTTATATGAAAGGTGTAGTTGCTCTTTATCTAGAGTTATTAGAAGCTTCTCATGAATTTAATGTAGAACAATTAGTCTTAGATTCTATTAGTGAAACTTTAGATAGTAAGAGCTTTAGAGAAACAATGAACCGATTGGTAACTGGAACCTCTATACATGCATTAAGAAGATCAATTGAGTTAGACGGCTCTATTCAAATGCTAGAGGCTTCTAATTTAAATTCTGTTATGTCTAGAGCAGCAAAAAGTAAGTTAGAAACATTGGCTTCATTTAATTTAAAAGAAAAGTTTAAAGGACAAAAGCCAGATCATTGGTTGGATGTTATCAAAGCATGTAAAGAAGATGCTGCTGTAAACAATTAAATAAACTAATCTATTATATCAATAGTAAGAGACGGGGAGATTTACTTGGGAACATGGAATTTTCAAAGCGGTTCTATTTGGTTAGAAAAGGGGTTTATTCCTAATAAGTCTACAAGTATAGCAGCTACTCATAATATTTCCAGAGATGTTCATTTATCAGAATCAAATTTAATTGTAACAGCCCTAGGAGATTTTTGATGTGGGTGGTTACTGTAATCAATGCTTATTCAAGAGAACATAATATTATCATGTTTGAATTTAACACAGAAAGGGAGGCAAGAGAAACTTTCGTGAAATTACAAAACCATAAAATTTTTTCTGAAATTATCTGTTGCTATAATCCAGCTTCTACTCTAGCTGTTAACTGAGTTCTTTTAAGCTTAGGAAATCTACTAAAAAAAGATAGTAAAGAAAGCCAAGCAAAATGAGTGAGCACGCAAATATAGTAATTCTCCAGAGCTTGACAATAAAAGAGATGTAAACGTTATGTTTAAAAATAAGATAGTGTTGGTAGCCAATGGCGGCCCAGGAATTAGAAAGGCTGCTTTCCATGATCAAACTTGTGGAAATTAAAAAATACCTCATATGACACTTATATAAAAGATAATTGCAGGTAAGGAATTATAAAAGAGGTTACAGGAAGAACTGTAACCTCGATTCAAACAACTAGAATTATATGTGTGTGAATTCTTATATAAGTGATTTTGCATTTCTCCCTAAAATATAAAAGCTACGTTAGAAATCCTCTTTTATTAAGTAGCACCTCAGTTGATCTCATTTCTTTCCTTTGAATCCAAAACTCGCGATATAGGCTATTACTAACGAAATAACCGCAGCAACACTAATTTTTATGTAAGAAATCCCCAAAGCCCAAGGACCATATTTATGGGAGTTCAAATGATACATAGACCACCATTCTCCACCTTGGCCTTTAGAAAAAGAGAAGATGATCCATAGAAGAAGCAAGAACAGAAACCACACAAAAAAGACGATAATATTAGCGGTTTTCTTATTTATTGGTTAACCCTCCATCTCATAATTTATAGGTAATGTGCTTCTTTCTTATTATAGTAACAATAATCAGAAAAACGTAAGAGTTTTTATTGAAAGGGGCTGAGTAATCTAATTGATGTCTGCTTTGTGTAATACTAAAATTAAATGTAGCAACCTAAAAACATATTTCTCCATAAGTAGTAAAAGCATAGAAGGGAGGGGGAATAAATGAGTGGTCTTGAGTTCTCTGAACGAAACTATACAATCTCTGACTTCAAACAAAATGGGTATGAAAAACTTGTCCTATCTAAACCATTTGATCAATACGAAGCGGAAGTTCCGGTTACAAGGCAATGGTTTTGGAGTACGGATATAGGAGAATGGGAAGAAGTTGAAATTACGATAGAGGGAAATAGTGAAAAGCCATACGAGGAATTTGTTGAAATGGCTGATTGTATATTGAAACAATTACATATCTATCTTAAAAGGTCATTCGAATATTTAGAGCAGTTCATCTCTGCACAAAAATTTAGTGTCTATTATCTGTCCGCTGTAAGTTTTGGGCGGCTTTTAAATTTTGACGGACATATTCTTGCAGGATGTTCTTTAGCTTTTGTTTACGGCGATTATCCCAATGTATTTCAATATAAAGTAAAGTTCAATAGAAGCGGATGGCCTATTGGTTTTGAAGGTGGACCGCTATAAAGAGATAAAAGCAGAAAACTTAAGTTTATTTGAGAACATAGTTATGAACAAATATATTGAATTCACAAGAATATCGCACCAAATGAATAGTAGAAGAGATAAGAAGCAGAACTTTTCTTGTAGGCCAGATTTTAATTGATTCCTAGAACTAAATTTGTATGAAGTGACGTATATAAAAAAGAAAGCCTCCTTTGAAGGCTTTCTTACTCGTTAACAATTACTTAAACTCATTTTACTATCTTTATTATATGGAAAGATTGCTTTTTTGATTGTCGCTATTTTTTATAACTAATTTTATAAAGAATAGGGGGTAAATCATCAAGTACAAATTAAAAGCCCACCATGTGAAAGCGAAATCTTTAATAAATACCCAATACGCAATGGCTTGTAGCCCTGAGCAAAATGTTAACACTAGAGAAATTAAAGCGTATCCTTTCCATGATTCTCTATGCAGCTTGTATAAATATAGGCTAAATAAGCCAGTGAATGAAATAAGAATATCTAGAGGGAAGAACGACCAGTTCCAAGCCATGACTATAGGGTTATCATAATCTTTGAAGGCTGCACTTTTGGGTATCCATTCAAAGTAAGTAACAATCCAATAGATAATAAACCCAATATCTGTGACAAGAAAAAAAGGTTTTAAATATTTCATCTTTTTACCTCATGTGTTCTTCTAAAGTGGATTTACTAGTATCAGCTTCTTTTTCATCGGTCATATTTAATGTCACCACGCCGATAATAATTAGAGCTATAGCAACAATTTTTAGCAGGCTTACACTTTCATTAAAGTACATAAATCCAATTAGCGTAATAATTATAATCCCCATACCTGACCAAATAGCATAAGCAATTGAAATCTCTAAACTTTTTAAAGTTAACGTCAAAAAACACAAACTACAAATATAAAAAAATATGAGCAACACACTTGGTATAACTTTAGTAAAGCCGTCTGATAGTTTCATGGATGTAGTACCAGCCACTTCAAAAAGAATAGCTAAACATAGATAGAGCCAATGCAAATCTTTTCGCCACCTTATTTTTTTATAGAAATGCCATTCAAAAGAATATCAATAACAGATTTTAATATTTCACTCATTGTTAAGTTAGATTTTAGAGAGAAGCTTGGCTGATAAATTTGGTTGATTGCGCCTAGGTATAGCTCTATAAATAGTTGTGAATCAATTTCACGTAGAACTCCCGTTTCTATTCCTTTTTCCATCAGTTTTACCACTAGATCCCACTCTTGCTTTAAAAATTCATCTATCTTAACCCATTGATTATAGTGAAGGCGTTTTAAATCTATTAATAGGCGAATTTCCATTGTATTAAACTCTTCAGGAACACATATAAGAACTTGAGTAATCTTTTCAAGTAAACTTAGACTTTCATCATGGAAGATTTCTTCTTCTTTGTTCTTGATCTGTAGGATGAGATTTTCAATTATCGAGTCAATGATGTCGTCTTTGGAGCTGAAATGTTGGTACATGGTTCGTTTGCTAGTTCCTAAGCTCTTAGCTAAATCGCTGATAGTAAAAGAAAGTCCTTTTTGTTGAATTAAAAAAATTGCTTCATTTGTAATACGCTCTTTCATAATAACCCCCATTTGGTACCAGGAATAATTTTGTGGTACCGAATGTATTTTACAATATAATATTCCAAAAATAAACATATTTTTATCTTTTTTACTTTTTTAGATTAAAAGCATTCGAGATCTCATTGCTTGTGTTTTAAAAGAGTTAATTAATATTATTTAGATGATAATTTATATTTTTAATTTATTTGTTAAATTTATTTAATTTTATTGTTTTTTAAATTAATTATTTGTTATATAATCAAATTAACTAAAAGAAGGAGATTTGATTATGGCTTATAAAGTACTTACAAATTGTCCTGTCTGCAGTGAAACGTTAAAAATTACAAAGCTGCAGTGCACCCATTGTCACACAACGATTGAAAATGAGTTTGAATTGTCTAAGCTGGCATCCTTATCAAGTGATCAGCTTCATTTTGTAGAAATATTCTTAACGTGCAGAGGAAATATCAAAGAAGTCGAAAAGGAACTAGGAGTTTCGTATCCAACCGTTCGAGGCAAGCTTACTGACATCATTTCATCTCTTGGATATGTAGAGAAGAAGAAAAATGAAGTAGATGAGAAAAAAATTGTGTCTATGTTAGAAAATGGTGAAATTACAGCAGAAGAAGCCATTAAGCTCTTAAAAGAAGAATAGGGGGATTGTCTATGAAAGAGGAAATTACAAAAGTATTAACGATGGTTCAAGAAGGTAAAATTGATGCAGAAAAGGGATCAGAACTGATTCAAGTATTAAAAGAAAAAGAAGAAACAGGCAATAAGCTTTTGAAGAAACCGAATGCGTATCTAGATAAAACGTTAAAAATTCGAGTTGTGTCAACTGAAAATGATAATGTGAAGGTTAATTTGCCGATAAAGCTTGTCAAGCTGGTATTAATGGCGGGACACAGCATCGCAGCAAGTATTCCTCAATCAGAAAAATATGTGAAAGATATAGACATAAACCTTATTGTTGAAGCAATCGAAAACGAGTTAGATGGTCAAATTGTTGATATTAAATCGGCAAACGGCGATACCGTTTCAGTCATCATTGAGTAATGGTTCGCTTATGATTCATGTAAAAGTGAAAACCAAAGAAGCTCGGTTTAACATCCCTATTCCATATGCTCTTTTAAACGTTGCTATTAGCGTTGCTTTTTCAAAATTTATACAGAAGCATGCGGATAAATGGACAAAAGAACATTTTAAAAGAAAAGGGCTGAATTTCACTTTTCCGATAATAGATAAAAGCATGCTAAAGCCTATTGTTAAGGAACTGAAGAAGCATAAGGGAATGATACTAGTAGATGTCAAAGCTACTGACGGTACGGAGGTAAGAGTTAAACTATGATTTAGTATAAAGTACAATTAGCTTTAGAGAACTAAATTCCAAATGGCTCCGCGTGTTTGAGCTCATTTAATAAAAGGTCTTAAATATTTAAAAATAGAAAAAACTTTCGTTAGTCATACACACAAGTACTATCTAACAGTTGGGTATTCTCTATGTGCCTAAATAGAAGGAGCAAACTCTGGGGATAGGAGGATGCTTCTTTTATTTATGTATAAGCTTCTGTTTATAGGTCTTGAGATAAGTTTTGATACAAAAAAGTGTCTCAATTTGGCTTAGAATCATTAAGTATAGTTGCGTTTCGAAAACCATTCCACTTTTAATAAGAATAACAAAGTCCACCCATTATATTTTCCGTTCCCACGCTCATATCCATATAAAATGATGAATATGTTTTTAATACGTCGTTAAGCGTTTCAACTAGCTACAAAAAAATATAAAAATTTATATTGACAGGGGAATCATATAATTTTATAATTATACTTAATTCAAGATATTTTAATTCGAGATTTTAAATTGATGAAAAATAGGAGGAATAAAAAATGGTGAGCATTGGTTTATTGTTAATACGTTTAGTCATTGGATTATCTTTTATGGCACATGGAACTCAGAAATTATTCGGATGGTTTGGCGGCCACGGATTAGAAGGAACGGGCGGCTGGTTTGAATCGATCGGAATGAAGCCAGGTGTTAGAATGGCGTTAATGGCTGGATTATCCGAGCTAGTAGGAGGAGCTTTATTTGCTGCAGGACTTCTTACACCGCTAGGAGCGCTTTTGATTGCGGGAACAATGGTCATGGCGATTGTGAAAGTACACGGTCCGAATGGATACTGGGCAACACAAAATGGGTATGAATATAACCTTACGCTTTTAGTTGTAGCAATCGGTGTAGCAATTGCAGGACCAGGTTATTATGCACTAGATACGTTTATTTTCTAAAAGAGAAAATGGGTTGAATAAGAAAGACGCTTTTATTTTTTGACTAATATCTCGAATTCGAGATATTTGCGATAAATAGTTGTAATTGTAAAAGGGATCACGAAACATTTGACGAAAAATGTATCGAAGGAGATGGTGGTAATGAGTAAAAAAACAGCGGGTATTCATCATATCACGGCGATTGTAGGTCATCCTCAAGAAAATGTTGATTTCTATGCGGGCGTGCTAGGATTACGCTTGGTCAAACAAACGGTAAACTTTGATGATCCAGGAACGTATCATCTTTACTTTGGGAATGAAGGGGGAAAACCTGGAACGATTATTACATTCTTCCCGTGGGCAAATGCACGACAAGGAAAAATAGGTGACGGGCAAGTTGGCGTAACTTCCTATGTGGTTCCAAAAGGTGCGATGGACTTTTGGGAACAGCGATTAGCAAAGTTTGGGGTTCCAGCTACAAAGATGGAGCGATTCGGAGAACAGTATTTAGAGTTTGACGACCCTCATGGTTTGCATCTAGAGATTGTGGAAAGAGAAGAAGGAGAAAAGAATACGTGGCAAGTCGGTGAAATTAAACCTGAAGTGGCTATTAAAGGATTCGGAGGCGCTACGTTATTATCTGTTAAGCCTCATGAAACAGCTCAGTTATTAGAAAACGTAATGGGTCTACAAAAAGTAGGGCAAGAAGGAGATTTTATACGTTTTCAATCATCAGCTGACATTGGAAATGTGATTGATTTAAAATTAACAACCATTGGACGCGGGCAAATGGGCGTTGGAACGGTTCACCATATTGCATGGCGAGCAAAAGATGATGAAGATCAATCAGAATGGCAGAAATACGTAGCCGACAGCGGATACGGAGTAACGGCTGTTCGAGATCGAAATTACTTTAATGCGATTTATTTTAAGGAGCACGGAGAAATTCTATTTGAAATTGCAACAGATCCTCCAGGCTTTGCTCATGATGAGTCACTTGAAACAATGGGAGAAAAACTCATGCTGCCTGAACAGTACGAAACCCATCGAGATCAAATTGAAAGAGCTTTGATTCCTTTTGAAGTGAGAGAATTAGACTGAATTTTGCTAAAAGAATTCTTTTAGTAATAGTAAAACGCTAGTTCAATCCCGAATTAGGTATAAAGAAGGAATTAATTTATCTATATATAAAACTAATATCTATATTTGAAACACCGTGGTAATATGAAATTAATTCCAAGTAAGGAGGTGAATAGATGACGAAAACTATTGGTCTTATTTGTGGAAGCTTACGAAAGAATTCGTATAACCGAATGATTGCTGAGTCATTGACTACATTAGATGACTCAGCTCAATATCGCTGGATTGAAATAAGCAGCCTGCCTTTTTTTAATGAAGATTTAGAAGCTGACGGATCACCAGAATCTGTCGCATCCTTTAGAGCTGCGATTCAAGATGTTGACGGCGTTATTATAGTTAGCCCAGAGTACAATTCAGGAATTCCCGGAGTGTTAAAAAATGCCTTGGACTGGGCATCAAGACCTCGGACCTCTTCTGTTTTAAACAGAAAACCAGTTGGCCTAATTGGAGCAACTCCAGGAGGCTTCGGTACGGCTTTTGCTCAAATGCAAACGAGAGAAGTACTGGAAGCTATGCAAGTCAACGTTTTACCATTTCAAAAAATGCTGATTTCGCAAGTTCATGAAAAAGTTGATGCTCAACAAAAAGTACTAACCGATGAATCAACAAAACGTTATCTTCAGCGCTACCTACAGCAGTTCATTCATTGGGTTGATCAAGCGCCTGTTCCTGTTCTAGATTAAGAAAGAGAACACACCTCACGAACCTTCACCTCAGAAATAGCTTTTCTTTCTATACATGTTTTACCTAACAGATCATAAATGAAATCCAAAAAACCGTTCAAATTATAGACCGCTTGTAAGGAATGGAAGAGGTACATGTATCCTTACTTGCCTTAATTTAAGGAGGATTATAAAATGTCTGATCTTTACTCTCGCCTTTCAAAAGATGATGCTGCCGTGCTTTTAGTTGACCACCAAACGGGGCTTATTTCCGGCCTTGTACGTGACTATGGTGTTGATGAATTTAAAAACAACGTATTAGCTCTTGGTCATACAGCTAAATTCTTTGATTTACCGGTTATTTTAACAACTAGCTTTGAAAATGGACCCAACGGCCCGCTCATGCAAGAACTCGTTGATCTGTTTCCTAATGCGCCAAAAATAGCTCGTCCTGGACAAATTAACGCGTGGGACAACGAAGAGTTTGTTAAAGCCATTAAAGCGACCGGGAAAAAACAGCTGATTATCGCCGGTGTAGTGACAGATGTCTGCGTTGCTTTTCCTGCACTTTCTGCCATTAAAGCAGGCTACGAAGTGTTTGTTGTGACGGATGCTTCCGGAACGTTTAATAAGCAAGTCGCAGATGCAGCATTAACGCGTATGGCTCACGGGGGCGCACAGCTTATGAACTGGTTTAGCGTAGCGTGCGAGCTGCAGCGTGACTGGCGCAACGACGTTGAAGGTTTTGGCAATTTAATTTCTAGTCATCTTCCTGGTTATCAAAACTTAATGGGCAGCTATAGAGGAGCACAGCGGGATTTCACCAAGCAAAGTGTCTAACATAGCGGAGCTTCATTTTGCTAAAGGTCGTTCTCTTTACATATAAGACATGAAAGTAGAATGGCATCTGTGGATCATTTATGTGACGGAGAAAACGTAACGACATAAAAGTAATTGTTAGATAGGTGAGCCGACTGATAAACAGCTGGCTCACCTATCTTTTACTACGCTACCTGTCATGAAATATGCGTCTCTTGTATATAAAATAAAGTATATTCACGACAGCCTGATAAATGATAGGAAGGGATGCGGAGTAGTGGAAGAAAAAAAAGTTACGTGGCTGGAGCTTTTTTATGATTTGTTATTTGTGGCAGCCGTTGCGACTGCTACGCATGTTTTGCTTCACGTTGAACAAGGGTATATTCATGGAGAGTATTTGTTAAAGTTTGTACTGATCTTTATTCCGATATGGTGGGCGTGGACGGGACAAACGATGTTTATCAATCGATTTGGACAAGATTTTTTGCATCAGCGCATCTTTATGATTCTTCAAATGCTGTTTGTTCTTATCATGATCTCAAGCCTGTCCGTAGATTTTGATCAATATTACGTGTCTTTTTTGATTGGCTATATCGGGCTAAGAGCGTTAACCTCGATTCAATATCTTATTGTCCAAAAATTTGAACAGAGTGAGAGAAAAAAAGTTGCTGTGTTTTTAGGAACATGCTTTGGAATTGGGATTGTTATCTCGCTTCTGTCGCTCTTTTTCGATTCCTGGGTCCGCTACGCCGTGTTATATACGGGAATTGCAGTGGACATGATTTTACCTATTTTAGGACATAAGCGACTGGCGAAATTACCGACCAACACGGCTCATTTGTTAGAACGCTTTGCGTTATTGACATTAATTTTGTTTGGAGAATCCGTTGTCAGCATTCTTGCTGTGATACAGCCACAAAAAGGGGACTGGAATACCATTTTATTTTCGGTTATTTCATTTGTCCTGATCATCGCCATGTGGTGGCAGTACTTTGAGAACGTAGAAAAGAAAGTGAACAAGTCTATTCAAAGAGCCGGACAAACGATTATTTACGGACACTTACTTATCCTCATGTCTCTAAGCATGATTGCAGCATCGATTAAGCTCATGTTTTTACATGAAGTTCAGTACACATTCAGCTTATATTTTGTATTCGGATCCGTGCTGCTTTACTTCATGGCAACCACTCTTGTTTTTCACCAGTATAGATTCGAAGAACATCGTTTGAAAGTGTATCATTTAGGCTTGTTTTTAGGGATTTTAGCTGTGTTTTTTATTATTAACTTACTTTTAGTCGTCCCGAACACCCTCATCATAGGAGAGTTAGCCATCTTTTTTATTATCTACGCTAGGTTTACGACCACTTAACCAAATAAAGAACGACTATATACTGGAGGTAGCGAAATGGCAAAAATTAATGTAGGAACAGAAAATGAAGCACCTATTGAACTATACTACGAGGATCACGGGACAGGAAAGCCGGTTGTTTTAATTCACGGCTGGCCATTAAGCGGACGATCTTGGGAATATCAAGTTCCCGCTCTTATCGAGGCTGGATACAGAGTCATAACGTATGACCGCCGAGGATTCGGAAAGTCTTCTCAGCCATGGGACGGCTACGATTATGAAACATTCGCTGCTGATTTACATCAGCTGCTAGAACATTTGGATTTAACAAATGTGACGCTAGTCGGGTTTTCAATGGGCGGCGGAGAAGTAGCTCGTTATGTAGGAACTTACGGAACAGATAGAGTAGAAAAAGCAGTATTTGCAGGAGCTGTACCACCATTTCTTTATAAGTCAGAGAATCATCCTGAAGGAGCATTAGATGATGCAGGAATCCAAGAATTTGAAAACGGCGTAAAAAATGATCGCTTAGCTTTCCTTGATGATTTTACAAAAACATTTTTTGGGGTTGAAGACGGAAATGACTTAGTCAGCGAACCATTCCGACTTTACAACCGCGATATTGCAGCAGCCGCATCGCCTAAAGGGACGCTAGACTGTATAGCTGCTTTCAGCAAAACAGATTTCAGAGACGATCTAGCCAAGTTTACAATACCTACTCTTATTATTCACGGTGATGCAGACGAGATCGTTCCATTTGAATATAGCGGAAAGCGAACGCATGAAGCCATTTCTGGTTCCAAGTTAGCTTTAATAAAAGGCGGTCCGCACGGCTTAAATGCAACGCATGCACACGAATTTAACGAAGCGCTGCTGTCATTTTTAAGAGACTAAATATAAATGATTATTTTGTAAGTGAAAATCTGACGTATGAATAGGAAAAGCGAAAAGAAGTTGCCGGAGGGCGCTTCTTTTTTATCAGTTCATGCAATTAACAAAGGCATCTGATCGCTCCAAGGATTCTTTAGGGTGACGCATCTGATTACAAATAAAATCCCTAAATAGCTATAATAACTTTTACTTTATTTTTTCTGCTTACCATAATAATTAAAATGATTGATGAAAACAAAGAGCAACCCTTTAATTAAAGGCTGCTCTTTGTTTTATACATCTTATTTTGCTTTTCTAACTAAAACAAAATGTCTTAATAGTTAAGTGTGGTAATACAATGCTATTTACGTAATTCTTCTAATTCCGCAAGAAGAGCTTCAATCATTTCATCGCTTCTTCGAAGTTCTTGATTAAGCATATGAATCGTTTCCTCTTCCCAATTGAAAGGATTACCATAAGAAGGCGTAATAGGAAGATCTTCATACACATCTCCATTTTCTTCACTGTGTTTTGTAAAATATATAGCAACTTCACACATTGGATGACCAAGAGCAATACGCTGGCGCAAGCTCACTTTTCCATAGCCAAATTTCCGAGCTGCAATTCCTCCAAACACACTAGACGTCATCTTACATAAATGAGGAGCATCCTGTACGACGTCACCAAATGGACATTGGGTAGCGCTTACAACCACATGGTCTGGATAAACCGACACAATTTCAAAGTGACCTCCAATTGAATTTTTAAGGTCAATTATAACTTCTGCATATTCCTCTACCGTCCACTTTTCATGCTTATCGCTATAAAAGTCTTCCATCCATTCTCCAGTACGAATACCAATTTGTTTAATATATTCTTCAGCTACGGGGCCTACCGTTTTTTCATGAATCATTGCGTACTGTGTAATAAGTTTAGACAAAAATATATGTCCGCTTAGCTGACCTTTTTTTAAAGCCATATTGTAAATCCCCCTTTTGTTTTGTAAAAGAGTAAAAATATCAATTCAATAAGCAGCACTTTTTCTATATATCTCTATTTCTTAATTATTACAGATTAACAAGATCATATGTTATCTTTTTTGAATTTAAAAATATTTATTTGTAAATGCTGGCTGCTTTTTAAAAAGAAAGAAGGAGACTAGCATAATGGGCTTTATGGAAAATGAAAATCCCTTAGAAGCTCATCAGTTTCTAAGAGATTTTCATTTCTTTTTCGAGATATAATTGCTTCAAGAGAAAAGGTGGTACAACTGACTAATCTGTTAAAAAGAACGTAATAAAAAGTTCAATATAGTGTTTTGAAGGTCCTCATGAAACTCCTTGCGATTAAAGCCTGCCGGGTCCTGAGAAGGGGGGAAAGAAGGAGATTTCATAAAGTCGGGAAATGGGCTGAGAAATGAAAAATGCCCTCCATTTTCTACAACGATATGCTGAACTTTTTCCTTATCAGAAACGCCATTTAACACAAATTCTCCGTGAAAAGAAGGAGTAATCGTATCCTTTTTGCCTGTAATCATTAAAATAGGTATATTCACGTCTTCAAGAGCGCCTTTTTCCCTGAACCATCCGGCGGCTGGCGCTAAAAGAATAAGTGATTGAACCCGCTTATCATGATCAACAGATAAACAATAAGGCTTTTGATCAGGAGATTCAGAAGGAAAAGAAGTGGGAACTCCACCTGCTACAGCAAGAGCCGTATATCCTCCCATTGAATGGCCAATAAGAGAAATATTATTTGATTTAATGGATGGAGAAAAGGAACTTTCTTTTAAAAACCAATCGATTACAGTACGTATATGGGTAGACCGATTTTTTAGGTTATCTATTGTTCCAGATAGCGTATTATCCTCTCGATTATTAAAGAGATGTTGTGGTATTCCTACAATAAAACCATTACGTGCTAAAAACTGGGCAATGGTTCGATAAGCAAGAGGCGTGCTTCCATCTCCATGAGAAAGAATGACTAAAGGAAATGATCCATCTGAAAGCGGAGCATTTTGCGCAGCGCTTATCGTGTAAGGTCCCATCTTTTCAACTTGTTCTTCTTTATATGTAGGATACATAATAAGGAGAGGCAAGGCGTGTTCATTTGCTTGATCTTCTATATCTACGAATTGACATCCGGCATAAAATGACTGTCTTTCAAGTTTTCTTATTTGCACTTACATACTCCTCCTTGCTTTTAACAATCTTTATTATAACAAACTTATATATGAATTTTTTTTGATTTAGCTCTCTTGAAAAAGGGTAATTAACCTTTATTTTAATTATTCGTCGGGCTGTTTTTGTATCGATAAAGCACATTATGATAACTAAATTTATGCATACACTTATATAATGAAGACAGTGATATGTATTAAGGGGGAAATAAAATGCATTGTTTAGAACCAAAAGATTATTACAAGATAAATAACATGTTAGAAGCGTCATTTAAGACTCCTACCTTTGCTTTTTCTGTCGTTAATCATGTTATTCCAGGAGCTGTGTACGTAAATGATATTGTGAGGCCATCATCAGGATTTCTTAGAATACGTGCAGGTGACTATTATGTATTTGGACAAGGGAATGACGAGGTATTTAATAACTTTCTCTATCGTTATTTTGTTGAGAACGTGTATGGTAAGGAGAAACGGTTTACAGTTTTTACTCCATCCACTGACTGGGAAACTGTTTTTGACGAAACTTTCAAAACGTATGTAAAGAAAATGACGCGTTCTAAGTATAGGTTTCTTCCTTCAAAAGTGCATTCTACATACAGCTTGTCCAATCCCTATGAGTTACAAGATTTTAACGCTGATTCTTTAAGGAAAAGTGAGAATTTCAATGAATCATATATAGTGGAGTACTGGGGATCAGAAAAAAATTTTCTGAAAAACGAATTAGGAGTTTGTCTAATCCATAAAGAAAAGATTATCGCTGAATGTGTGTCTATTTTTCATAGTGGAACCATAGCTGAAATCGATATTGTGACTAATCCTAACTATAGAGGACAAGGATTGGGAAAGATAGTGGGCCAGGCGTTTATAAATAAATGTTTAGAAAAGAATGTTATGCCTGCTTGGGATTGCGATAAGAACAATAAAGCCTCGAAAGCACTAGCCAATAAACTTGGGTTTTCGAATGAAGAGGATTACGCTTTATATGTATTAAAATGAAAAGAGAATGAGACATAAATAAATCAATACAATCTACAGACGAACGAATGGAATGCATGAGCAAATGGCTTGTTACACCGCGGTTGATTTCCGTGTAAGACGTTGCTTTCCGCAGGCGGCCGATAAGCCTTGCCCTCTAATTACCAGCACACAAGATGATTTTACTGTAAACTGAATCCTATGCTCGTTAGGTTTAACAGTATCTACTTTATTAAAATATCCTGAATTCTTATTTGGGTAGGAGGACCTTATGATATCGTTTAATAGAATTATAAAATTGCGAGATTTGGAAATTTTTCGAGTGTCAAAAAACGGAACAATCTTTTCTTATGTAGTTATTGAAGACACGAGAAAGCCATTTACAGAAGAAGATAAAAAACTAGATCCATTATGTTATATGGAGGAAGAAGATATTAACGCGATTTTAAATGTGTTTAGGATTTCATTAGTCAATGATGAAAAATTAAGTGAAGAAGAGTCACTTTTTCTAAAATCGTTCTTTTCAGATTTTGTTAATAATACAAATTTAACGAATTTTATTATTACGGAATATATTCAAGAAGATTTGTATGATCATGACGTTAATATAAAATTTTTCAATAAAATTTTAAAGGATATAGGTTCAAATTATATTATTGAAGAATTTGATGAAATGAACTGGATTTATTTATCTCAAGATTAAAATATAACGATGTGTACTATATACAAAGCTAGTTTACATAAACACTTTTCTAAGAAGGCATATATTATAATTTAGAAGATACTAAGATTTTTGCAATCAATTTAATCCTTTAATATATTGTCCATGTGATCAAGGATTAAGGGGGAGAAAAATGAATATTACAGTAGTTGCACATAATCCAAATTGGAAGTACTTCTATTCAAAACTTAAAAGCAAAACCTATTATTGATATTCTATTGGTAGTTAATTACATTAGCAGGTTAGATAATTACTCAGACCAATTTGAGAAGCTCGGATATGAAGTAATGGGGGAGTTTGGAATCAAAAGAAGAAGGTATTACCGTAAAGGTGGGGATAATCGCACCCATCAAATTCACGCTTTTCAGTATGATAATATTCAAGAGATTGAAAGACACTTATCTTTTAGGGATTATCTTCGTCAAAATCAAATGATAAGCAATGAATATGGAGCATTAAAAGCTGAGTTAGCTCATAGATTTCCCAATGATATCGAGGGCTATAGTGATGGTAAGGATGCATTTGTTAAAAGAATCGAAAAAGAAGCGCTTAAATGGCATTGGCTTAATCGTTGAAATTAAAGAAAAAGAGTTAAACTAGTTAATATAATATTGTGTCTCAATACATTGTATACTCCATCAAAGTTAGTTACCATGATCATTCTTTCCCTAATTTATAAAAGAACGATCTCTTAATACACAGGGGATCGTTCACTTTTTGACTCTCTCATTTATACACGACTTTATACATTGTTAAATTATCAACATTTCTATCACTCGTGAAACTGGAAGACTTGCATGAAAAACACTCTTTTTTATAAATATGGTAGTATTTTATATCTTGTCTTATATCTACCCTGAAATTTTCTAACCTAATTTTTGTGTAGAAATGGGCTGCTGTAGCTAAATATTAAATAACTATTGAAATTTCATAACAAATTAATATTGATCATATTTTATAAAATTAAAAAGGTAAGCAAATCAATAGATACATAAGAGTATCCTTCTCGAATTATGCATAACTGGTCAATTTATATTTTTAAGTAAAATAGTGATATAAAGTACAATATGTACGTTATAACGTTCAAGGAGGGGTTAATATTTCGCATAAGAGAAGTACTGACTCTTCAATAAAACGAATATTTCTAACGTTAAAATGATTCCATTGTTAAAATGGATCCTTAATCAAATAAGCAAGTTATTTGATAAGAATGGAGACTGCACTATACATTAATAATAAAGCCATAACTATATTAAACTGGCTTTTATACTTTGAGAGAAATTTTTGAAAAACCGAACCAAATAAACTCCAACAGAAAGTACTTACAAAGCCCACAAAAGCTAGAAATAAAGAATACATTATTAAACTAAAATTCGAGTTGTGATATGGAAGAATAAAGGTTGCTATAGCCGTTATACCATACAGAATACCTTTTGGATTTATAAATTGTAAAAGCATCCCCATGAAAAACTCAATTTTCGGGATGGAATTTTGGAGTAAAACATTAAAATAACTACATAACAACATTACTACGAGAAAGCCTGCACCTACTCCTAAACAAAATTTTGTAGTCTTTCTCAAACCGTATTTGTTAGCAAATAACATGGCCATAATATTGTTAGGACCAGGGGTAAAACTGGTGACAAAAATATATAGCAAAAATGATAATAATGGCATATTTGTACCTCCTCTAATATGTATATTATAATGTTCAAAAAGGACGATATAACGTCGTGCTTTTTATTTTACATTACGGTCGTTATATTGTACATAGTGATAGGAGTGTATTTATGGAGGAAATAAATCTTATTATCGCCAAAAACCTAAAAAATTTTAGAGAAAGTAAGAAATTAAGTCTCGAAAAAGTTGCAGAATTAACTGGGGTAAGCAAGACAATGATAGGGCAAATTGAAAGAGGAGAATCGAGTCCTACAATTACAACTATTTGGAAAATAGCTAATGGATTAAAAATTTCTTTTACTTCATTAATAAATAATCCTCAGCCAGACACCAAAGTCATTTCAAAAACCGACATTCAAATATTATCTGAAGACAACGGAAAATATCAAGTCTACCCTTATTTTCCCTTCGAGGATGATAGACGCTTTGAAGTTTATTCTGTAGAAATAGAAGAAGGTGGATCTCTAGACGCTGATTCGCATAGGGAAGGGACTGAAGAGTTCATAACTGTCTTTGAAGGTGAACTCACTATAAGTGTAAATAGCAATGAATATACGATAAAGAGTGGGAATGCTATTAGGTTCAAAGCTGATAGAGCTCATTCTTATTATAATCGCGGAAAAACATTAGCTAAATTAAGTATGATCATATATTATCCAGTTTAAATAGCGTTCTTCAAGAACGCTATTTTATTTTTGTATTAAACCGGTACAACTAATGAAAGATTTAATGGCCAACCAATAAAGCATTGAATCGTTAGATACTATGTAGAGCGGTTAACCAGTAGCGGCATAGAAAGTGGAAAGACTACTTCCTATGATTCTTGAATTTTTGTATTATTTAGGTGTTTATGTTAAGTTATGGATATCCTTCTGTTGTGTTAGAAAGGAGTGAATTCATATCTTAAAAATAGCAATTGCTTCAATCATTGCAGGCCTTTTATTTAGTCTTTGTGCAAAATTAGTGATGTATACGAGATGGTCTAAGCTGTTTGTAAAGGCTAATGAAGATACTCATAAACCAATTAACTTTGTTCTTCAGGGGGCTTTATTTGCCGTTATTATGTTCATCATGTTTTTAATTGTAAAACCTTTTACATAGGAATAACGTTATAGCTGGAGTGATCAATTATTAATCTTTCATATTTAGGAATAGGTTTTGTAGCTATTTTTCTATCTGCATTTTTGATGAAGGCGTTTGTTGCCAATGATACGCTATCTACTATTTTTTCAGTTTTGACTGCTGCTGTAGGAGCAGCAGCAATTTCTCACTTTCGCGGAAAATATAAGGAAAAGTGAATTTAAACAGGGGCTGCAGTTAGTGTAGGGCTTAAAGCAACAATGCTTCATTTCCTGTGACGGACTGGCAAAGAAATAGAAAAAGCTCCCTTTCATAAGGGAGCTTTAAAAGATTTTACTTAATCCATTCAAATTCTTTTAAAGGCCAATAAGCTAATTTAGCTTTTCCTACAATTTTGTCTACGGAGATTGTTCCTACTTCAGCTGATCTGCTATCTAAGCTGTACATTCTATTATCTCCCATGACAAATAATTGACCCTTTGGGACAGTTTTGCTGCCTATATAATCTTCAAGTTTAAAATCCTCAGTTAATGGGCCTGTTCCTATTTCTTTTTTATATTGATCTAAATAAGGCTCTTCATATCTTTTACCGTTTACATATAGCGTGTCATTGCGATATTCTACATGATCACCAGGTAAACCAATGACTCTTTTAATATAGTCTTTTTCCTTTGTAGCATGAAAAACGATAATATCAAATCTTTTTATATTATCTGGGTTATTTTTACCCACTTCATTAAGAATAATGTGTTCACTGTCTTTTAAAGTCGGCATCATCGATTCACCGTCTACTACTATAGGTGTAAATAGGTACTCTCTTACCACAAAAGCCAGAATACAGGCAATGATAATGGATTTAATCCACGAAAAAAGCTCTTTCTGTTTCAATTGAAAACTCCTCTACAAGCGTAATACATGTTTAAAAGTATAGCATAATATATAGAAATAAACCTTTAATTTAACAATTAAAGGTTATATATGCTAGCATTTACAGCGGAAAAGAAGTAATTAATTCTGAGTATATTGGAAACTATAATTATGCATATACAGGAGAATTAGTATTTAGTAAAAAATCCATACTTATGGGTGGCGGTGGAGTAGGGGTTGGACGACCAGAAGATTCTAAAGATAAAGATACAATAAAAAAGGATTATAATGCTGCTTCGTACTCGGATAAGTATGAATGAACACTTATAAAGAGCAACCTCATCATTGGCAAACGAGGCTGCTCTTAAATTTTTTTTGGTACTTGTCATACAAATTTTATTTTTCATCTTCACACGCAGAAAAGTTTGTGATATAATTCACATGTGAAGATATCCATAAGGATCTAACACACTCTTGAATGTAAAGTAGAAAAAGCTATTTCACTCCGATGCCAATACGATTGAAATAGCTTTTTTTGCGTTCAGATTATAGATGCGAAAAAATTGTTAGCATAGGGAAGTTTATTTTTCGATTCTAACTAATGTTTTTTCAGGCATCTCAATAGCATCTATATCAAAGTAATGGATGTTTAAAGTTAGTTCTCCTTTTCGCTTTTCAGCTTCTTCTCCTATCCAACAGCTATACAATTCAAAAAAATCTCCTGATTTAAGATAGTGATCCATCAATCGACATAGTGCAAGTAGTTTCTCTTTTGATTCTTTCAGTCTGCTTTTATTCATATATTCCGTAATTTCAATTCCCCAGTCACTTGACACTTCATAAACATAAGAAGTAGTAAAATGATGCTTTTTTATGTTTAATCGATGCATTTCATCTGAAAAGCAGCTTCCAATAGTAACTATATCATCCATTTCGTCATTAATAGGTAATTCTACATTCGAACCTATATAGGTGGCTAAACTCATTTGTATTCACTCCTTTTTCCTTCTGAATAATCTATTACATTTCATAGAATGAACCTAATAAAAACCTACATAGTATGATCAAAAAGGTTTTTCCTTAAATTTTATTATAGATGATCAGGTTTTATTCGAGCTTGACTATTATTCTATTTAATATAAAGGGTAAAATTCTAATTTTTATAAAAAGAAAATGAAGAAAAACGTAAGATTTAAGTAATAGAAAAGAAAATTTCAATTTATATAATAACAATATAAATTGAAAAGGGGAAAATAGCAGTATTTTTTCAGATATCTACGACTTGTTTGACGAGATTGAAATGTATAGTATACCTGTTGACAAAGAAGATGGATTTTGGGCGTTCTATAAAACTTCCGCACGGGAAATATAGGAAGGTGAAACAAAAGCCATTGTAGAATGGTTTGAAGAGTTTCGGAATAAGGCAGACAGAAAGAGTAGTACGTTATCTACCTATTTTAGTTTTCATGATTATGATACATGCTATGATTTGCAAAATGATAAGTGGATTACGGATGGAGATAAATGGGAGGGTTAAACTCTAGCATTTGTTCACTCTTATGTATGGTCATTTAATAAGAGGTAGAGCAGCAAGGAATAGGTCTTGATGATATGCTTTATACCGAGATGAGGCACCAGCTTTTTCATATGAGAAGGCTGCCAACAACAATTATAAAAAGGAGAGACTTAAATGAAATTTGATGTAGCTGAATTAGTTGAAGCAAAGCGTCAAATCGATTCAACTTTACATAAACTCAGACAGACAGTAAAAACGTTTGAAGCTAAAGAAAATGCTGGTAGATATAAATCTCAAATCACCTTAGCTAAAAGACGGATACAAGCATTTGAGCTTTCAGTGGCTCTTATTGAAAGAGAAATAAATGATTCTGAGAAACAAAGCTAGGTATCAGATTTTAAAAAGTGCGTATTTGACGACGTTATTTACTGTATGAATTACAAAACGCCGGAAACTGCTATATCGCGGTAACAGCATTTTAATTCATCTTCAATTGTCGCTTAGAGTGGAATATTTTAAAAAAAGAAACCTTGAAAATACTAGGGTTTCTTTTTTTGTAATTAGTACTCTGCAGACGCCAGTATACCTTTTGGATTTTGGCTAAACCTGTTTCCAAAGCGGGCAGTCTTTGCACTTCTCAAAACGTATCCACGCTTTCTTTATCTCACTAAAAATAATTCATTCATTTATTTAAAATATTTAAAAATAAGGGTTGAAGGTGACGCAACGTAATCTAATATAGTTGAACTATGACATACCAAGAAGGAGAGTAACAAAAATAAACAATCCTTTTTAGGAACGTTATTAGAGTAAATGTAACGGATGGAGAGATGAGAAGTGAAGAATAAAGAACGAATTCGCTCTTTAGATATATTAAGAGGATTAGCGATTCTGGGAACACTAGGAACGAACATTTGGCTGTTTGCCTATCTGGGAGATATAAATTATATATTTACTTTTACCCATAACAAATGGTGGTTATCAGGAGATGATTTTTTAAGAATTCTTTTTCTATCCTTAATTAACGGGAAATTACTCGGCCTCTTAGCTATTATGTTTGGTGTTGGTTTAGAACTGAAATATCAGCAATCAAAACGATTAAATCAGACTTGGCCGGGAAGGTACATATGGCTGTCTTTAATCTTATTAACAGAAGGGCTTTTGCACTTTATTTTTGTCTTAGAGTACGACATTTTAATGTCTTATGCAGTGACTGCCATTGTCGTATCGTTTATCGTGAAAATGCGGAAGACGATGATACGAATAACAATGATTAGTGCAGCAGCGATTCATCTTTTCTTTATAGTACTTGTGTTCTTAGGTGTGCTAACTAACTCAATAGGAGATGAGCTAGTTGCTGTCCCAAAAGAAGTGGTGAACCTTTATCAACATGGATCGTGGATGAACCAAATGCAGTATCGACTTTTTCATTTTTGGGAGCTGCGCACAGAAGCAATTTTCGTCATTCCATTTAATATATGCATGTTTTTAATTGGTGTTTTACTAGTGAGAACAGGGGCTTTTGACAATAATTCCAATGGTATTAATATCAGAAAGAGGATGATGAAGGCGGGACTTTTAGTTGGGCTACCTCTGAACCTATTATTATTTGTTCCTGGAGGATACTTTGATTTTCCAGTGAGGTATGTATTTGCCCCTATTTTATCGCTTGGATACATGGGAGCCATTAGTTTCCTAATTGAAAAATTTCAGGACTTTTCATTATGGAGCGTTTTAGAAAAAGTAGGTAAGATGTCTTTAAGTTGCTATGTGTTACAGAATGTTTTAAGCTCAATTTTATTTTATGGATGGGGCTTTGGGTTGGGTGGACATCCTCGTTCATTCTTCGTCATTTTTGTTTGGATACTAATCTGCTTGTTTCAAATGTTATTTGCTGCTTTGTGGCTTCGTTATTTTAAAATGGGTCCTATGGAATCAGCGCGTAAACGCTTAGCCAGTTTAGGTATAAAGAAAAATATAAAGAAAGATCTTAAATTGTAAGTCAGCTTCTTTTTGATGAATATAAAACATGTTATAAGAAGCAAAACTTTCACATAGAATGTTATGTTAAAGTTATATTAGATATTGATAATTTTAACCAATTAATAGTCCGTAGAGGAGAATTAAAGAAAATGGCTAACTTTTTCTTAATACTTATCGGATTCTTTATTATCATTTCAAATATCGTTGGATTTATATCCTACAAAAAAAAGAAAAGTTTATACGCTGCTGCTTTTACAATATTGATACTGGCGGCTTTATTTGGGGCAATAGGCGGTACATTAGCACTGTTGATCATTAGAGACGCGTTTGCCATATTTTATGGTTTACAAGTTGGATCTTATTTACTTATGAACAGCGCAATTGTTCTGTTAATAGCAGTTATAGTCACAGTTATAAAACAATATAACAATAAATAAAAAATTTGCTTAGTAAGACTTATACTTTGTAAGTTTGTAGTTACCATAATCACCATTGTAGAAATAAAAAAACCTATTTGATGTAAATAGTCAGATAAGCTTTCCTTTTTCTTTAAAATCCTTTTCATTAACTTCCCAAACATCATATTCTTCACCAAATTTATCTCTGGTGTCCATAGCCATTAAATCAGATAAAACCTCATAATTATCTGTTATAGATTCATCCAATATGTCTTCATTAGGATCTCCTTTAACCGTATCCCATTTAATAAACCTTTCATCATTACACTTACGATATAGAAATACCTAGTCCTGAATTTAATTTATTTTGCTTGTAGCTTCAATCTCTGCACCAGAACCCAATGAGGTATTTCAATTGTAGATTTTGCAAGATGACTATCAGGATTTTTCTGTTTTTATAAAAATCTCTGCTACTTTCTTTCTGAATCTTTCAGATATATTGTGGAGTATGCGTTTTCATAATATGGTATACATACAAAATCAATAAAAAAGGAGAATACTATGAAACAGTCATTAAAAGAATTTCCTAAAGATTTTATGTGGGGCGGTGCAATCGCAGCCAATCAAGCAGAAGGAGCTTATTTGGAAGACGGAAAAGGTTTAGATATATCATCTGGATTCGCAAATGGGATTAAGCATGCTCATGATAAAGTAATTGACGAGAATAAATTTTATCCAAACCATGAAGCGATAGATTTTTATCACCGGTATAAAGAAGATTTAGCCTTGATGGAAGAAATGAATTTTAATGTGTTTCGCACGTCTATTAATTGGTCCAGAATTTTTCCAAATGGAGATGATGTAGAGCCAAATGAAGCTGGACTAAAGTTTTACGATGATTTATTTGATGAAATGATTAAAAGAGGCATGAAACCCTTAATTACGTTAAGTCATTATGAAACGCCTTTACACCTTGTTGAAAAGTACGGGAGCTGGAGAAACAGAAAGTTAATTACTTTCTTTTTAAATTATTGTGAAACAGTGTTTGAAAGATACAAGGACAAAGTAAAATATTGGCTTACTTTTAATGAGATTAATAATATGAGAAGAATGCCTGGCGGAGCTGGCGGTATCTTTTTTGAAGAAGGTGAAAACAGACAGCAAGTAGTCTATCAGGCTAGCCATAACATGTTTGTAGCGAACAGCTTGGCTATTAAAAAGTTTAGAACGATTATTCCTGATGGTAAAATTGGCTGCATGCTTTCACTGAGCAATGTTTACCCGCATACATGTAAGCCAGAAGATGTATTTGAAACAATGGAGTTACGCAGAAGGTCACTGATGTTTGGAGATGTAATGATCAGAGGGGAGTATCCAAGCTACACTTCAAGAATTTGGGAAGAAGAAGGCGTAGAAGTAAACATGCAGCCGGGAGATGAAGAAATTATTAAATGTTATACGAGCGATTTCCTTGCTTTAAGCTACTACAGAACTTCAACTCATGAGTATGGCCAGCCATTCTATGGTGATACAGGAGGAGATCAAGGAACGCCAAATCCGTATATTGGTACTACTCCTTGGGGGTGGCAAATTGATCCTCTAGGGTTAAGATATACACTTAACGAACTTTATGATCGATATCAGCTTCCACTTTTTCTTGTGGAGAATGGACTAGGTCAAATCGATGAAATAGATGAGAATGGTGAAATTAACGATTTTTATCGTATTGAATACGTGAGGGATCATGTGAAAGCCATGAAAGAAGCTTTACAAGATGGGGTAGAAATTATGGGCTATACTTATTGGGGACCCATTGACATTATCAGTGCTGGGACGGCTGAAATGAAAAAAAGGTATGGTTTCATTTACGTTGATCGTGACAACGAAGGGAACGGCACCATGGAGCGAAGAAAGAAAGCTTCATTTGATTGGTATGCAAACTTAATAAAAAATAATGGAAACAATATCTAGAAAGCACAAAGCAGAAAGCACGCTCAGTGCCTTCTGCTTTCTATTCAAGATTATTGTTTTTGTAAAAGTAATCTCTTTCTGTTTTTCTTTTGGCAAAAGTAGATAAATTATTACTATTTTTCTTATAGTTAAGGCTAAATAATTCACCGAAGACGCAGTCAAGGACGTAGAGCATCGCATTTCTCGATGTAAACGATCCCATTTTATATCTGCTTTCTGTCGAATGAATACGCAACGTCACATGAGCTAATTTTTCATATGGCCAAGCGTTTTTAGAAGCAGTCAATAAAATAAATGGAATGTTGTTTGTTACTAGTTCATCGATAATGTAATGCATTTGATGACTATTAGAATACTGGGAAATTACCACTGCTGCTTTTTTAATATTTGTAGGATTATCATCTCGAAAACTTTGAGCTTCCTGAAATCCATTTAATGGCTCAAGAACGGATAGAAGTCCTAACCGAATCATTTTATAGTGTAAGTCTTCTGCAATGATTAATGATTCTCCGCGTCCATAAATATAAGTGATGTCTGCTTTATTAATCAATTGCGCAGCCATTTTAATATCAGAAATGTTCAGTGCTTTGTACTCATATTCTAAGGCTTGAAGTGACAGGCGATAGAACGTATTAGCAATTTCTTCTGTTGTAGCTTCCTCTGGGATTGGTAAATCAACAGACGGCATTTGTCCATCAAGTGCAAATGATGTCAATTCAGAAGCAAGTTTAATCTTAAAATCAGAAAAACCTTTTACACCTAATTTCTTACAAAGACGAATGATTGAGGCCTGAGAGACGTGACATTCTTCACTAAGTTCTTCTAATGAAATGTTAACTACTATTCTTGGATATTCTAAAATAAATGATGCAATAACATTCTCTGTACTCGTAAGATTATTTGTTTGTTTTAAATTATCAAAAATCATATTTATCACCTAATAGAAAGTAGGAACAACAATGAACCATAGAGAGATTGCCAAAAAAATAATAGAAGAAAGTGGCGGTATAGAGAACATTTCCAGCGTCACTCATTGTTCTACTCGATTACGAATCTTTATTAAGGATAAGTCTAAAGTAAATCAAGAACAAATACAAGCTATAAAGCCAGTTTTAGGAGTGGTTTTCCCAGAAGACGAACTGCAAATTGTGCTTGGTCAAAATATGATACCTATTTATGAAAGCGTTTCTAAAACATTTGAATCTCAATCAGCAAATAGCAGTGCTAGCACAAATGAAACGCAAGAAGCTAGTCAAAGTAGTCATACGACGAAGAGTACGGAAACTGGTAAGAAGACGATCGGTAAATTTTTATATAAAGTTCTTGCTTTTGTATCGGCTGCAGTTACACCAATGATTCCTGGTCTTGTTGCTGGAGGTATGCTAAAGGTATTTCTTTTATTAGCTACACTTGTATTTCCAGCATTCGAGAGCTCTTCTACGTATTCGATGCTAAATATGTTAGCGGATGTACCATTTTACTTTATGCCTATTTTTGTCGCTTATGGTGCTAGTAAAAAACTAGGAGGTACGCCTTTATATAGTATGACTGTTGCAGCAGCACTTGTTTATCCTACTTTTATGACTGCTGTTACGGAAGGGACAAGTTTATCACTTTTAAATATCCCAGTGACACTCGTAAAGTATAATAGCACGCTGCTTCCAGCATTATTAATTAGTATATTTGCTTATTATTGCGAGAAATTTTTAGTGAAAGTAATTCCTGGTATCATTCGTCCAGTATTTGTTGGAATGCTGACTATTACAGCTGCATATATCCTTGGAATTACAGTACTAGGGCCACTAGGTGATATAGTTGGTAGCTATGTTGTTCATATTTTCTTATGGTCATCAGTAAATATTGGACCTTTTGCTGTGGGTATTTTAGCAGCATGTATGCCTTGGCTAGTAATGACAGGTATGCATCATGCCGTCACACCATTTATGGTACAAGCTATTACAAACCCTGGATATGACGGATTATTCAAACCAGCATATCTGCTGCATAACATGGCTGAAGGCGGAGCTTGTTTAGGGGTAGCTTTACGTACGAAAGACAAGGCTTTAAAAGCAGAATGCTATAGTTTGGCGGTGGGGTGTATTTTAGCTGGCGTTACTGAACCAGCGCTTTATGGAGTGAATTTAAGATTAAAAAAGCCCATGTATGGTGTAATGGCTGGCAGTGCTTTAGGGGGGATTGTAGCAGGACTAATGGGTGCAACAGCATATGTATACGGCTATTCTACTATACTAGCAATTCCAATTTTCCAACAAACTATCATGGCAATTGTAACCGCTATTATCGTCTCAATTGTCTCAGCTTGTATCATAACGATCATTATTGGATTTGACGAAGAATTACTTCGATAATTATGTAAAAGGATGGGAGAATAATGTTTAATATTTTCAAAAAGAAAGAGAAAGTTACCGAGATATATTCACCTGTAGAAGGGATTATTCATCATTTAGAAACTGCTTCAGACCCCGTTTTTAAACAAAAAATAATGGGAGACGGGTTCTATGCGTTACCTCATGCCAAAGAAATATATGCACCTATCGAAGGAGTAATCGATTCTATTTTTCCAACTAAACATGCCTTTACAATGAAAACTGACAGTGGAATCAGCATTTTGGTTCATATTGGTACCGACACAGTACAGCTAGAGGGCATCCCTTTTGAACTCAGTGCTAAAGAGGGAGACTATGTGAAACCAGGTGACTTACTCGGTACTGCTGACTTTGATTATATAAAAGACAAGGGTAAGGGAACAGAAGTGTATGTGGTTTTTCCAGAACTTGATGATTCAAGAGAATTAACGCTGACTAAAAGGGAGAGAGTTAGTAGTCAAGATGTTATTGGTACGATTTGATTGTTCGGCAAACATAGAAGATAATGGTGTCTGCATGTAGAATAGTGAAAAGAGGTAACAAAAAAGACTAAGCGCCTTCGCGTTAGTCTTTTTTTATTTGCGCTACAATTTTTGTGAGAATATATCAGATGTTTTGTACAAAGATTGTCCGCGCTTAAAAGGTAATTTTGAGGTGATGCAACAACTCTTCAGCACTTTCATGGACTTGTTCGTTCGTTAAGATACGTGCTCCTTGTTTTATGAAAGAGGGCAAAAATCGCATACCGGTCAAGTTTGCTGTTGCTTGAAACGGTTTGGTTAGTTCACTCATGCTGAAAAGGTTAGATCCACCAGCTTGATAGGCTGCTTCAGGTCCGCCTGTTGAAATGGCTAACATAAACTCTTTTCCATGCAATTTTGTGCCTTCAGATCCGTATGCCCAACCATAACTAAGAACAACATCCTGCCACTCCTTTAATAAAGAAGGACTGCTGTACCAGTAGAGCGGGAATTGAAACACAATCCGTTCGTGTTCAAGCAGCAATTGTTGTTCGTAAGCAACATCAATAGTACCGTTTGGATATGTGGCATATAAATCATGAACAGTAATGTCGCTCTCTTGACTCAAGCGATCTTTCCATGTTTTGTTAATAGTTGAAGTGGTTAAATTGGGATGTGCAACAATAACTAATGTTTTTTTCATAAATAAACTCCTTTTATATTTGTATATACAAATGATGTGTTAAAAATTTTTACTTTTCTTCAAAAGTGACCTCTACGTCTTTTCGGTTTTCAAACATGTGATAGAAGGTCTCAGCAATATTTGCAGGTGAGACGTAAGTTCCTTCTTCAACAAAACCCTTAATAGTCAATGTTCCAACGTAAATTCCTTTTGAAGCAAGTTCTTGATTCAAGCTATATGCTAAATTACGAATGCCTGCTTTTCCAATCGCTAATGAAGAATAGTCAGCATATGGATGAAGAGCTAATCCGCCGCCTGTTAACAAAATGGCTCCGTTTTGCATATGGGGAACTGTTTCTTTAACAGCAGTAAGAGCTCCAGCTACACTGATTTTAAAATCTTCTACTAATTGATCAGCGCTCAATGTTGTTGGTTTGCCAGGTCTTCCTGAAGCAGCATTGTATAAAAGAACATCAACTTTTCCATAGGTTTTAATTACTTTATCGATGGCTTTTCTTAAAGATTCTTCAGAAGAGACATCACCTGGAAATCCTTTTGCTATAATTCCGTCGTTTTTAAGCTCATCTTCATATCTCTGTAAGGAGTCCATACTACGGGAAATCATAGCCACTTTAAATCCTTCTTTTCCAAATTTTCTTGCTGTATTTAAGCTAATCCCTGGACCAGAACCAACAATTAGTAATAGTTTTTCAGACATATTGAATCCTCCTATTATATTTGTATATGCAAATGAAGGGGTAAAAAAATTACGATTCTTTCTCTAACTTATTGCTCGCTTCATGCAGCATTTTACTTAAATCTTTACTAAATTCATCTCCTAATATTTCTGAGTAATTAGTAAACAATTCTTTTAAAGAAACGCGAAACTGATGATACACTTTTTCTCCTTCATCCGTTAACGAGATCCTCGTCTGCTTTCCATCCATTTTTTTGACGACAAGCTTTAATTTTTCAAGTTTATCAATAAACCTCGTACTTGTAGAAGGGGCAATCGATAACTTGTGGCACAGTTCTTTCTGTGTGATATCCGGATGAAACTTTACAATCATAATCATGTAAAGATAGGAAGGAGCGACGTCACCAAAATCAAATGTTTTTTCAGCTAATTTTGTAATGTTACGAGCAAATCGGCTAGCTGTAAAGTAAAGACAGTGTATTAATATTTGTTCTTCTTCATTATTCATGTAATCATTCCTTTTCTTCATTTGCATATACAAATTAACACGTAATAAAAGTAAAGTCAACTAAGTTGTGGTTGAATGTTTGGTTCAGTTGTGCCGTCAACGAGAAAATAATAAAAACGAAAAATATACGTGAAAACCCAGGTTTTGTTTATAGGTGATTGTTATAATACGAATAGCGCAGGGGCGATTGCAAGCCTAATACAGAGATAAAATCGGAGGTAGCAAAATGGGGAAAAGTGGAATGTTTAAAGATTTTAATTTTAAACTAGTGGTCAATGAAGCTTTATTAGATCAAGAGCCATTATTTCTAGAAGAATTAACCGATTTAAAAGATAAGTATACCAATAATTTTGAATGGTATTCTGGTGCTGGCCCAATTGTTGAGATCAAAGATTATTTAGAAGAGTTAACTCTGGAAAAGAGTGATTTGGAAAAGGTTGAATGCCTTTGCTTTGATGGAGGTAATGAAATTTATCATATCCTAAAGCCAGATTGGGACGGTGAAGACAGTTTATTTGATGTACGGTCTGTTGAAGGATTTCAGAACTTAACGAATTTAAAAACAGTGGACTATATTTCAATGTGTGATCCACAAGTATTAGAACCATTTAAGCAAGCTGGAATTGAGATTGAGGATTAATGAGAAAGACGTTATTGTGCTAAAAGAAGCAATCCGTCTTTATGAAGAATAACGTTTCCTCATTATTGCCATCTAGAAAAATCAATAAGCAATTCTCCTATACTCCGTTTACAAAAACAGAAAACCCAACCTTTAGAGCTCAATGGTTGGGTTTTCTGTTTTTAGTCTGTATACGCCACATATGTTTAGTAAATACAATACCTCTTTGCAATACAAACTAAAAAACGTTATTGGCTTTGAATTTGAAGTTGAATTCTTGTAATTGAATTCTCTATTCCATCCGCCATTACCTCATCAATCACGTATTCCTCATATGCATACTTCCCTATTTTTAACCCTTTTTCTCTAACGAATTGAATAATTCGATCGTAAGCATGTTCGGTTTCGGCACCTTTTTGATACCCAACAACATATAGTCCCTGGGGACGTGTATGACAATGAATTTTTTCTATCTCTTCTGGGATTTTGATATACAAATGTTCGTAATTGTAAAACTCTTTTTTTTGAATTTGTTCTCTCGCAAGCATTGCTCCAATTGGATATCCTCGATCTAATTTATGAAGTTGAGTATAATGAATGAGCTCCGGAATAACTGTAGTATATTTTTGTCCGGCTTCTTCTAAAATATTTTCACTAATCATAAAGGTTTCTTCATCTAAATATTGCAATGAAATAGAAGAAAAATCAGTTTTTAAAGCATGTTCTGCTAACTGTAAACGCGTTTGAATAATTGCTTGTAAATGATTAAGGCTCTTAATTTTTTCTTCAATTTCAAAAGATTTTTCCTTTAAAAGGGTAATCATATTTATTGGTTTTTTATCTTTTAAAAGAACTTTTATCTCTTTTAATGGAACACCAAATTCTTTAAATAAGGCAATCACTTGAAAGACTTCAAATTGTTCATACGAATAGTACCTATATCCATTCTCTCTTTTTATTTGAGGTGAAAGTAACCCTATCTCGTCATAATGAAACAGAGTTTGCTTTTTTACACGACAGAGATTCGCGAATTCACCAGTAGTAAAGTACTTTTCCAACTCTTCACTCATAAAATCCTCCTTGACTATACGGTAACCATATACTTTATGATGTTCATTGTACTGGAAAGGAGATATAAACAGCAATGACGAGTCCTTTATTTCATTAAAGTAAGTGAAAAGGCAAATTGATGATGAATTTGAAGATAAAGCAATGAATAGAATTAAAGTTTGTTTAATTAAAGAAAAGAAAGAGTAGATAAGATGCAAATGATAAAAAAGAAAAAATCCTCCGTAGGTCAACTCCTTCAAGGTATATGGTCAAAAAATCGTAAAGGAATTAGCCTTACCTATATGCTCACTCTTGTTGAAAATGTTTGCGATCTTCTTTACGCTGCAACAATTGGTTTTGCAATCGATGGGTTGCTTAAAGGGAATCCGGCTAGCCTTATACCACTTGCTCTACTATGGATCCTTCACCTAGGGGTTGGCTTGTTCAGACACGTTTACGATACCAAAGTATTCGTTGGAATTTATTCTAATGTTGCCGCAGAAATGGTGGAGCGCCAGCGTGCTGATGGAGTAAAAGGAACTCGAATTGTAGGACGTGTCTCATTGTCTCGAGAGGTAGTAGATTTCTTTCAGATGGAGCTGCCAGCAGTTGTAACAACGGTTATTCGATTTTTAGGCGCTATTATCATGTTATTTCTTTATGACCAGTTTATTGGGTTCTTAAGTTTATTGGCACTAATTCCAATACTAATCATAAACTATTGGTTCGGTCGACGTTCTTATCGTTTGAATCACGCACTTAACAACCGGATTGAAGAAGAGGCAGATATAGTCGTTCATCGTCCACTTACCATTGTGCAAAAACATTTTGCACGATTACGTTTGTGGCGTGTTGCTATTTCTAACGCTGAGGCTAAAACATGGGGGATGATGGAGATTGTCGTCATTCTCTTAACCCTAGCTACACTACTTAGACTTACAGGTATTCAGGGTACTACGCCTGGTGCTATTTATGCAGTTCTAGCTTATATTTGGATGTTTCAAGAGGCAGTAGTTGGTCTTCCTGAAATTGTGCAAAATATTTCGCGTGTACTTGATATTGGTGAACGCGTTGCTGAAGACGTTAACAGCTAAAACCACAAAAGCTTAGCCAACCATTATTGTTATGTTATCCTCTAAATTATTGTTGTTGTCTTTTCAGGGAAATAAGCCCATAAATATAGATTAGGAGGATTTTTAATGAAAAAGATTGAAACTGATCGATTACTATTGAGAAACTTTTCTAAAGCAGACTCTCAAGCTCTTTTGGAATACTTGGCTAATCCAAGGGTAAACTGCTTTCTTGAAGACAAAGTTCACACAATAGAGGAAGCTGCTTTAAAAGCTCAAAAAAGAAAAAAAGATGACTCTTTTGTTGCAGTCTGCTTAAAAGGCAGTGATTATCTAATAGGAGAAATATTTTACTTAAAGGAAGATCCAGATACTTATTCCATTGGTTGGCACTTTAATGCTCAATATGAGGGGAAAGGGTACGCAAGCGAGAGTGTGAAGGAGTTCCTTGGGTATCTGTTTACTCAAAAGGGCGCAAGAAGAGTCTATGCATACGTTGAGGAGGATAACTACAAATCACAAAAACTATGTGAAAAATTAGGAATGCGTAAAGAAGGACGTTTTGTTGAGTTTATTTCGTTTACTAAATACGAATATGGAACACCTAAGTATGAAAATACTCTTCAGTATGCATTATTGAAAAAAGAGTGGATAAAAAATACTTCTTTTAATGAACCTGAGGAAAAAGTATCTCCTTAATTCATCTAGATAAACAGAATTATTATTAAATCCATTAATATTTAGTAATCTAAGATATAGGCAATTTGTAGAAAAGCTATGTATTTGTCGTTATCTAATGTAAACATTAAAACCTTTATAATAAAAAACCCCAGATATTTTGATTATCTGGGGTTTAAGGAGGGTAGACAAAAGCTGTTTTTAACCATTTTTTTATCTATTTTTACGTATACAAAAATAAAAAAGAAAATTATTGTAATCCACCTTGTATATAATTAGGAATCTATATTGAGCTCATTAACTGAAAAAAGTATTCAGACTTCTGAGTTTTATTTAAGCTATACCATGAATCTAATGTATTTGATGCGAATACATCTAATTTTTTTAATACGTCCCTCGCGAATTCTAGAGGTGCTATTCCTGAAGCAGTAATCATGTTATTATCGGATACTACAGGTCCAATCTCATACAACTTCTCTCCTTTATAATTAGGACAGACCATTTTTGTATATTCTAGGTTATTAAGCGTATGCTTTCTAGAATCTAAGTATCCACTATTTGCAAGGGCATCAGTAGCACCACAAATTGCAGCTA
>NZ_JBHZOU010000019.1:0-11015 GCF_042787775.1 Priestia sp. YIM B13552 | reverse complement strand
AGAGAAGAGAATAAGACATTGAAAGCTTGGAAGGAAAAAGCCTTGAATTGGATTGATAAGAATATGGAGAAGATGAAGCAAATATCATTTTTTCAATACGTCGGTGGGATTCGCAAGCAATCCAAACGCCAAGAACAAGACTTAGAACGGTAAAAAGGAGACATGAAGTTGAGCAAAATTAAAACGACACTCTTACTTATTGCTTTTGCAGTTGTAGCTGGTTACGATATTTATTTATTGTTGACTGCTTATCACTATGGCTTTTCTGGTTAGTAAATATAGTCAAATCCATATAAAAAAAGCTATTTCAATCGTATTGGCATCGGAGTGAAATAGCTTTTTTTATTTTACATTCAAGAGTGTTCTGGTTCGTCATGGATATCTTTATATGTGAAGTATATCACAAACTTTTTTAGTTGTGAAGATAAAAATCAAAATTTGTATGACAAGTTTTGATTTTAACATAAAATTCCGTTGTATAAGGACATTTGTATACTGTAAAATATTTGTATGAACATAAAAAGATAAAATGAATACAAGGTTGATCGCTCTTAGAATGATCAACCTTTATTTGTTTTGCTATTAAAAGCAAATGGGTGAGGGGAATATTGGAGTCTCATAAAGTGATCTTAAAAGAAGCTTTAACCGTTGAGATTGAAAAAGAGAGAAAATGTTTGATTGAAACGGCATTTAAAGAGGGGTTTACAAGTAATAACACGGTAGAGATTAGTCAATTTATTGATGAGATGTTAAATGAATTAGAAAAGATTAAATAGAGCTATTAAAAGCAAAAAAGCAACCTCGGCATTGGCCAATGAACGAGGTTGCTTTTTTTGTAAGGGTTTGTTCATACGTATTCGAAGTATGAAACATAAGTAGATTACCATGTTCTGTAATTAATGACTGTTTTTAATGTGTTGCTACATATACAAAATAAAAGAGCAACCTCTGTAGTGGACGGGAGGTTGCTCAAAAATAGGGTTACGTTGAAATTTGTAAAAAATAGTCTGACTTTTAATGTATCATATTTGTATACAAAATCAATTATTTGAAACGTTCCGTATATGTATAAAAGGATTATGTGCCAAAAGAAGAGTTAGATAAGGCGAATGAGAAGGTTCACGAATTAAGAAAAGAGAATAAGACATTGAAAGCTTGGAAGGAAAAAGCCTTGAATTGGATTGATAAGAATGTGGAGAAAATGAAACAGATTTCGTTCTTTCAACATGTTGGGGGAATTTACAAGCGTAATAAGCGTAGGGATCAAGAAATGGAAAGATAATAAGATTAATTAATATGCAATTTAGCTAAGAACAGCAAGAATAAGAGCAATTTGGGTGACCAGCATCTCTTTTAGACTAGAATCAATACATGTAGAGTGTTGATCCAGTAACAATAATAGTTCTCTGTTGAATAAGAAAAATTCATTTCTGGTTAACATAATATTTTTCCTCCTTTTTAACATTTTTTATTAGCATAAAAAAGCTATCTAATTTCTATGAGCATTGGCTTTACATAGAAATTAGATAGCTTTTTTAAAAGGTTCAAACATATAACAAATAACAAAAAGATAACTGCAAATTAATAGTATCATCTCATGTCTATAAAGAGTACATTTTTCCGTCATAGGGTCAAAGCATTGCTAGATCTAAAAGAAGAAATAAAAAACGCTTAAATAATCATACTCATTGTTTTTTTTATTTCATATCAGTTGATGATGGGTATTGTTCAGAGAGAATTAAATCATCTTCTACAAGAATATAAGGGTGTGTTTCCATTAAAATATTTCTCAGGTATTCTGGCATTCTCTCACTTTTATATGCACAAATTAATGGAAATGATAGTTGGTTTACAGCGTTATCCACTATCTTTTCGAAATCTTCGATTAGATGCAAAGGGTCTTCCATACTACTCCATTCTACATGTGCCCATGATCTGAAAGAAATTCCTTTTTCTAAATAAGGTTGTACGGTTTTGTTGAAGTAATCGTGAATTGCGGGAGGATGATAACTACCACTTGAATAATAGAAATCGAAATTATTAATACGGTGTATCATTTTCATTTGATCTGTGGTCAATAGTGTTTTTAGTTCATTATGAATGAGAGGATATAAACGGTCATTTTCAATAAGAATAATACAATCTCCAGAAAGAATTCCATCTTGGATATAACTTACGATTTGTTTTATATAGTTTTCTGACTCGTTATAGGAATACAGTACATGAACACTCTTTTGGTCTTCAAATAACTGATTCATTTTATTTTTGCACACATAATCCCTTCTTTCTTCTATCTTTCTAATTATACTGGGATTATGTAAGTTGAATACAGTGGTAAATTTTTTATTTATACTTTATCAGAGCGTAACATATGAATAAAACGTGCACTTTTTATACATCCGCCTCCCACTTGGGTATCGAGTAAACGTAGTCATATCAAGGATGTATAAAAAGTTGCATAAAGAAGAAAAGAGAACCTCATCGGAACCCTTATTCCTAAAGGGTTCTCTTTTTTGATGTCTTCCGGAAAGAGTGATTATGTTAACTAAGAATGTATAGAATATACAATTTAAAATAGAGAAAGCTACTGGCCAGCAAGTGCCAGTAGCTTCCTTATTATCGTAAATAGGATGATTATGATTTATTATATTCAAATTAATTATAAGTGTTTGGACAAGCGTTGATATTCTAAAAAGATTAGTTAACTTTAATTAATATAGTGGAACTATACAAACAGAAAAACTCCCTCAATGCGTGTTAAGGAAGTTTTCTGTGTAAAATTCGAATAAGAAAATCCGTAGATGCCTTACGGCGTCTTGGGTAGTTTTCTCAAATGATAAAAACATATTCAATTTTGAAAGCAAAAAAACCACTGGACCTAAACAGTGGTTTTTTGTTCGTTCAATGCAGAAAATGAACAAAACATATTGCATATACAATGTTTTGTCATTGTTCGATAGTATACCATGACAATTAGGTTCTATAAGGGTTGATACATTTATGTATAGAAAATGAAACATCTTGTAGCATTGTTGAAACATTGTTTATTAAAAAATAGGATCAATTTTGTTTTAAGCTAAGGTTGTTACTTCTGATAAACTACATTATGTTAACTAAAAATGTATACGATATACAGTGTGAAAACAGAGAAACCACCGGGCCTAATCAGTGGTTTCTCTGTTCTCGTAAGGAAACTGGAGAGTTAGCATTATGATGCCTCACGGCGTCTTGTGTAGTTTGCTCACTATATAAAACAATATTCATGATGGAAAAGTTTCTTAATGATAGCCCATACTATTTTCTTAAATTATGACACTTAGAGACACTGCCATTTTAGTAGCATATTAGCTACCTTACAGCATATTAGGAGGTGGCATATTAGGAGGTGGTATATTAGGAGGTGGCATATTAGCTGCTCCCATATTAGTTGCTTGCATATTAGTTGGTGGACAATTACAGTCATTATTGGAAGAGGATTTATGTTTTTTTGTGCGATGATGATGTTTACCAGGAGGTTTAGGAGGCATGTTTAATCACCCCTTTCTTTGATTACATTTTACTGCTCTTTATTTAAGATTCAAGCACCCACATCGATCCATTCCAGCGGTACCATCTCTGTGTAGGGGTCCACCACAAGCGATAATATTGTCTAGTATTATCGAAGTAGTAATAGCTTCCTGTATAGGCTCCAAAATTATTTACATAGTACCAGATGCCGTTAGTTGATATAAATTGGTTTGTCTGGCGTATGCCATTATTATAGTAATACCATGTTCCACTGTCTTCATCTAATACCCAGCCATTTTTTGGAGTAATATCGATTCCCGTGACATTAAACATCGTCCAATTACAAGTTCCACCATTCTGCCAATAAGGACTGGCAAAAGGGTTATTAGGGTCAAATTTAGAGTTAGGTTTAAAGCGGGCAAGATGAACATGGGGTCCAGTTGTTATTGCTGAATTGTCTACCGTCCCAAGAGGAGTTCCTACTTGTACTGTGGAACCCACAGTTAAGTTACTACTAGGGAGAACGTGAACATATGAAGTGAAGTACCCATCAGCACCTCTAACTATTACTTCATTAGCCTGTCCACAATTTGGATTTGGTTGGTTATTTCTATCAACTCGGTTATTTTGATCAAATTTAGTTGAAGAGATGAATTTACTAAAACAATTGGAATTTCTTTCAATGAATACTACTGTGCCACCCTCTACGGCAAAAACTTGAGATCCATATTGAATACCATCAAATCCTATATCTCTGGCACTAGAAATCACTTGATTGTTAAATGTACCCCCATGACAACCTTGATACATTCTAACTGTTTGTGTGGTATTAAAGGGAGTACGTTGATATTGATACGGCAATTATTTTCACCTCCTTTCTAGCATAAGAACACTACATTCTATGAAAAAAATTTACGTGTGCTTGTCCTTTTGTCCTAAAAGCAAAAAATAAAAGGGATTTTTCAACTACTAAAATTTGTTTCAGTGAAAAAATAGCAAAAAAAAAAATAAACATCCCCTGATCGGAATGCGATTTGGCAGTATAAAGGGCAGGCTGGATCAGCTAACACAGGAAACTTTATGAATATTATTAATGAAAAAAGTACAACTAATACTAAGAATGGTAGTATATTTAGCCAAAACATTGCTGGTAATTTATAATTGAAAAAGAGTGTTTTTTTTTCTTTTCTTTATATACATATAAGCTATTTTTTACACAAGGTACGAGTTGCATAAAAAATTTCGGCAGGTTTGGATCTCTAGCCAAGCCGACATACCGAAAACGAAGGATATAGGGGAATCGGCTTGTTTTAGCAAGTATACCTGCCGAATCGCCTGTTCAGTTGTCTAAAATAATCACTTTCACTCTAGTACTAGCAACACTTTTAAAAAAATAAGAAGCCAGCCTCTACCCCAAAACAAAGGGGGAAATAAGCTGCATTGTCAATGGTAAGCGGACCGTAGGGAGCATTAAGGAATTGACAATGTCTCTAAACCTGAACCCTCTTGGCACTCAAACAATCAGGTTTGCAATTGACAGCTTGTGTAAAAGCAGGAAATATCATTTTGCATTTGAATACTAGTACTATACTTTTAAAACGGAAGTGGAGGCTAGTACGATGCTGGTAAAAAAGATGTTAAATGGAATTATGATGAAAGAAATCACAATTAAAGAATTAGCTGATCAGTATGATGTAAGTACTCGTACCATCCAATTAAGAATTAAGAAACTAGGATATGAATGGGATAGTAAGCAAAGTATTTATCGTTATGTTGGGGAAGAGCCAGAACCTTTAGAAGTTGATTTTAATACTCTTATTTCTAAAACTAATAAAATGCCAGCAGAACAAAAGCAAACTACTAGTGAAATAGCAGCTAGTATTAGTCACGTGAATGAAAGTGAAAGTAATAGCGCTAGTTTTCCGAAAGCTAGTACGAATGCTAGCAAAGTAGATGCAATTGATATCTTACTTCAGAATCCAAAAGACCGTTCTAAAAGAATATATAGAGGATTTTATTTTGATGACGACGTTTTAAGTATTATTGATCGAGTTCCTAGAAGTTATAAATCTGAATTGGTGAACGAAGCTTTGAGAAAAGTATTTAAAGAAAAAGGGTTATTAGACTAAAAAACTCACCTACATTTTAGGTGAGTTTTCTTGTTTATTTTACAAATAGGGTTTGCAAAAATGTAGGATTTGGTAGAAAATTAGACATAAGAAAAAGCCCTCAAGTTTTCGACGACTCCGAGGACTTTCTCTAAAAAATATTAAGAAGGGATTAACCTTCAACTACATAACTTTATAAATGTATTCTAACACAATTAGGTTAGTTCCTTCCACTACTAAATGGAGGAATTTAAAAATGCAAAAAGCATTGCAAGAAGCCGAAAAAAAAGCTAGATTACGAGAAATTGAAAACGGTAAAGTTCTAAGTGAAGAAGAATTAAACTATGCAAACGAACTTCAAGCCAAAGCTAATTCAAAGGGAATGAAGTTGGTTCCGGAAAGAAAAATTAAGAATAAAGTGAGGTTTGTACAGTTGATTCAAGAAAATATTTTATATTTAAGAGATATAAAATACTTAACTACTGCAGAGAAAAACTTTTTAATGGATTTAGTTCCTAATGTTGAATTTTCTTCTAACTGTATAGTTAATGATTCTAGACAAGTTAACTCACTTCCCGTTACTCAAAGTGATCTTGCAGAAATATTAGGAAAAAAGAAACAAAATGTAAATCCGATTATAAAAGGGTTGATTGATAAAGGTATTTTAGCAAGATCAGAAAGCGGAATAGAAGATAATAATGTCAGGGCATATGCTTTATTTATTAACCCTCACATTATGTTTTCTGGAGATAAAGACAATATAAATGGAACATTAAAAGCTATGTTTAGAAAAACACCTAAAGAATTAAAGAATCTACCTATTAGATTATTTTAAGAACCTGTAATAAGGTTCTTTTTTTGTATTTTCGTAGTAATGATTTTTCATTACCAAAGTAATGATTTTTCATTACTACGGAATTAGACTAAAACCCTTTAGTATCAAGTGTTAAAGCCATGTTTAAAAAGTCTTCTCTTCTCACTCTATATTAAATAGCAATTCGCTTATAGAATTGCAAGGGTCTTTTTATACTTTTTTCGTTAGAAAAAAACATATTAAAATGTCTTGAACTTAATACATATGAAAAACCATTATAGCTATTTTCCATACAAGGTTCGAGTAGTATTTTTTAAGAAAATCACTTAAAAAATCTCCACTCTTTTCTCCTTGTATTTCAAATTTCGGCAGGAATAGTTATATCGCCAAGCCGAACATACCCAAAACGAAGTTAAAGATGCTCGGCTTGCGACGGCCATTATACCTGCCGAACCGCCAGAGCAACTGTCCAAAATTCTACTCTTTTTCATAACATATCTACACTATTTTTAAAGCCAGCCTCACACCCCAAAACGAAGGCGGCCACGTGATTCTAAAATATAAGTCTAAATCATCTTTTAAAAGGAACTTTTCTTTTATATATCGAATGACATATCATAGGACATAGCAGGAGGTTGTGCGATATGTCAGGTGACACAAAGAAGCAACAAAAGGTTTATACAGCAAGGGAAGTCGCTACCCTTTTAGCGATACAGAACACTACTGTTCGTAAGTATTCTCAGCTGCTTGAAAAAGCAGGGTACCATATCCATAAAAATGAGTTGGGCCACAGAGGTTTTTTTGATAAGGATGTAATCATTTTACGTAAGATTAGAGAGCTGATAAAGCACCCTGATATGTCACTGGATCAGGCTATAAATGCAGTAACATCAACGGTTGACGAAGGCGCTGTGTCAGACCGTGACACAGCGGAATTAGTTACATATCAGGGGACACAACAGTATGAACAGTTACTAAAACAATTTGAAGATTTTAAAGAAGAGCAAATGAAATTCAATCAAGAATTGTTGAAACAAATTCAACAAAGGGATGAATACATTTCAAAGAAATTAGAAAATAGAGATCGTGATCTTTTAGATGCCGTTAGAGGAATGCAAGAAACTCAAAAACTTATTGCTGCCAGTGAAGAAAAGAAAAAGAAGTGGTGGGAATTTTGGAAATAAAAAAGGACTGCTAAGTACTTAGCAGTCCTTTTTTATTTAGATGGTTTGTTTACGGTAATATCTTATCTCTACTTTAATTATAACCCTATTTGAAAATTATTTATAGACTGTTTTTCCATTCATGTCCGGCCTTATACTGTTATACGCAAGTCAAAAAGTATAAAGGGTGTGGCTATATGAATGAGAAGAAAAATGTCTTAGATCCTGGTCCGTTTTTCCATGGTACTAAAGCAGAACTAAAAATTGGAGACCTTCTTGAACCATTGTATTTATCTAATTATCAGGATAAAAAATCTAACCATATCTATTTTACTGGAACATTAAATGCTGCTAAATGGGGTGCTGAATTAGCAAGATCTAATTCAAAAGAGAGAATTTACATTGTAGAACCATTAGGCGATTTTGAAAATGATCCAAATTTAACTGACAAAAAGTTCCCTGGAAATCCAACACGTTCTTATAGATCTAAATCTCCCTTGAAAATAGTAGCTGAATTAGGTTCATGGGAAAGACATTCGGATGAAGAAATCAATCATATGCTTACATCTTTAAAAAAGTTAAGTGAAGAAGGAAAGAATGTAATATACGATTGATTCTCATATGAGAGATAATATCTTGATTCCTGGAGTAAACATATAGCATACCTACAATGAAGGCCGCCTTATAAACGGATAGATAATAGGCGGCCTTTGTTATGACTATGACTTTAAGGAGGAAACCTTTATTAATAAAAATAGAAGTTTTCTACTGGTGGCTGTCGTCATTAATATTGCTATATGGATTTTTGTTCAAGAACAAATAACAAATGCCAAAGTTGAACAGCCTATTCTATCCCTTGATCAACCTACGATATGCAAATGAACGATAAGTACTTTAAAAGCAAAAGGTTATAACTCTTGCTTTTTATTTTTTAAGACGGCCAAGCTGTTATAGCTTATGTTTCAGTAATTCTGGACTGATAATTGATATTTTTGTTATTCCAAGGAGACATTATAAATGATTTATTCAACTGGAGGTCTATTGGAATGACAAAACATCCAAGAATGTGGTTATGGTGTATGATGCTTGTACCTTGGCTTAGTGTACCTTTTCTAGGTGAGAGATCGATAAAGCGATTTTTTGCAGCTAGTTTATTCATAACTTTATTGATTCGATTAGAAAGTTACATCGCTGAAAAAAGAAAATGGTGGTGGTTTTATGAACGATTGTTTCCGAAAGCTCGAGGAGAAACACCACTCTTATGGGGCCAGTATTTGATTGGATCTATGTGGATTTTAAAATATACGTATGGTCACTTTCTAAAATTCTTACTTGTGAATTTCTTTACGGATTTGTTTTTTATCTTTCCTTTTTCAGATTTTCTGAAAAAGCTAGGACTCTTTTCGTATGTGCGATTAAGCAGGACTCGAGTGATGATCATATTTTTTGTGAAATCATTACTTTTATACGGTTTTCAATTCATCAAAGAAAATATCACATTTGCTAATGGTGCTGGATTGAAACAGAAGAATTGAGTAGACTGACATATCATCGAATCGAGCTATGAACGCAGTAATAGCAACGATTAACATAAGTGATATGTCAGACCGTGACACGCAAAAATCATCGACATATCATGTGATATAGCTATGGTAACGTAAGTGAATTATATGCGGCCATTGTCAATGGTAAGCGGACCGTAGGGAGCATTAAGGAATTGACAATGTCACTACACCAAGACCCTCTTGGCACTCAAACAACCACGTTTGTTTGACGCCAACCGGCGAGGGAGCCCCCTCAAAAAGTGAGGGGGTTGGGGGAGTTTTTTAGATGGGGTTAAGGGGAAGAGTTCCCCTTACAGGTGGTGGACGGCGTCCACGGTCTTAAAGAAAAAGGGCATCCGTTTAGGATGTCTTTTTTCTTTTTGGCGGAGCCAAACGCAGGGAGGAATCCGACCGCCTACCTCGTAGAGCGCGCTCCCAATTTTATCGAAGATTAAAATTGGTGTAGTGCGTTACACCAAATCTAAAGTTGTGGTATGCTAGACCCAAGTACAGTGGTCGAAATGGGGGATTGAAGGATGGCCAAATATGGGATTATCCGCATGCAAAAGTTCCACAAAGACGCAATATTGGGGATCCAGAAACACAACCAACGAGAAGGCGAGAACAGTAAAAATAAAGACATCGATTCAACCAAAACGATGCTCAACTATGATTTTGTAAACGAGGACAAAATTAAGTACCATGAAGAAATTAAGAAGATGACGGCCACCCGTGTGAAACGAAAAATTCGAAATGATGCAGTCCTGGTGGCAGAGTTCTTTGTATCGGCCAGTCCGGAGTATATGCATGCGATGTCGTCAGACGAGCAACGCAAATATTTTGAAGCATCATTAGATCATATTGCCGGTAAGTATGGTCAGCAGAACATTTTATATGCTGTGGTACATAATGATGAAGCCACGCCACACATGCATGTGGGTTTTGTGCCCATCACGGATGATCGGCGCTTGGCGGCGAAAGAGTACTTCCATGGTAAAACGAAGATACGTAGAATCCAAGATGATTTTCACAACTATATGAACAAACGTGGCTATGACATTGAACGGGGCGAGCCGAGCGAGCTGCAGCATAAGAGTGTTCATGAGTTTAAGAAACAAGAACGTCAAAAAGAGCTAAAGCACTTGCAACAACTAGTGGCTCATAAGGAAAAAGAGCTTAAAGATATGGATAATTTGCTGGATTTAAAAACAGCACCACCCGTTGAGATACGTAGCGAGAGACGTATTGAAGAGTTATGTAGCCAACCTTTTGAAGTAGAGGCGGCCAAGAGTGTCATGGGTTCCAAAGTGAAAGTGGAAGAAGCAGATTTTCATGAGCTTATGAGTCTCACAAAAGAGCTGCAGCAAACATTGGCGGCCGAGCACGAGCGTACCCATGCGTTGAGCCATGAGCTTGATCGTTATGAAAAAGAGAATAAGACATTGAAGCATGATTTAAGTGAAACAAAGCAAGAATTAGAGATATATGTGGCGGATCAAGATGGCCAAGTAGAGAAAGCTAAGAAACAAATGCGCCAGAAGCTTGTCCATGATTTTTCAGCTGAACAAAAGGAAAATGTGAAAGATGAGGTTAAGAGAGAACTAGATACGCAATATAAAGCTCATATAAGCTCTCTCAGCGATGATTTGATGATTGAGAAGCAGAAACATGAAAAAACGAAAAAAGAGCTTGTACAAGTAAATGAAGTGAATGAGAGCTTAACGCAGATGAATCTTGGTTATATAAAGGATTATGTGCCAAAAGAAAAGCTAGACAAGGCGAATGAGCAGGTTCATGAATTAAGAGAAGAGAATAAGACATTGAAAGCTTGGAAGGAAAAAGCCTTGAATTGGATTGATAAGAATATGGAGAAGATGAA
>NZ_JBHZOU010000018.1:0-15724 GCF_042787775.1 Priestia sp. YIM B13552 | reverse complement strand
GAACACGGAAGTTAAGCTCTTTAGCGCCAATGGTAGTTGGGACTTTGTCCCTGTGAGAGTAGGACGTTGCCAGGCACTTGAAAAAAGACTAGCTATTTTAGCTAGTCTTTTTTTGTATGTTCATTTAAGTAACAAGAAATTAAGTAAGGAATCTTTTGAGCCGTAACCTCCAGGAATCTCAAGATAAATGGGTAATCTTTCGAAGAGTATGTATGCAATAATTCATACCACCACTCCGTTTCATAACGTGAAATCATACTTAAATTATAAAGTAATAAGTAATGTGCCAACATCTCAGGGAAATATAAGCAGCTATCTTTTTCCAAGGGCGCATGCAGCGTGTTATCTTGGAAATTGTACATAAAAGGTGAACAATTATACAAACGGCTTGAAGGGTCAAGAATACGTACCTGATCTTCTGACAGAGACAATGATAGACGGGAACGCTCTTTTAAAAAAGAGTAGAGCCTTTCGTGATTCATATGATAACACCGTGTAACTTGTTCAGGAATAGACAAAGAAGTAGCTGGAAGCAATCCAATAGTTGTTAAATGGGAAAATGACCTAGTACCCAAATTTAAAAATAATGTATCTAATTCTGGTACGCACGACAACAGGTAATTCATTGTATATTTACTACCTTCTAGTTGTTTCACATGAAACAATTCTTCTCCTACTTGTGAAAACAAACCGCTTTTTTGGATCTTAACTTCATCATCTAAAAAATCATAACTTTGTTTTTTTCTTTTTCGTGTTGATACTCCATGTGCTAACACCGCCGTATTCTCTGGATATACGGGATTTTGTGTTAACAAACAGGCTTTTAACAGCTGTGACATTCCATAAAATAATAAAACTGGTTGAACTGATACAGGAGATTGTGCCGCAACTTGATAATAATTTTTACTGTGTTCCAAATAATAAATAAAGGGGTAACTGTTTTTAAAGCTATGTTGCTCTGCATCGCTATAATTCAATTTTTGATAGCGCTTTTTTAAAAAGTCTTGTACAAAAGGAACGGAGAAAAATAAATTGTAGGACGTCCAAACATCATTAAATTTATGCAACTAAATCACCTTTTCTTTTTATTAGAATTATCTGATATCTAGTGAAGTTATTGACAGGTACATATCTGCTTGTTAATCTACTAATAATATTCTGTCGTTTAAAGGAGGATTCTATAATGTGGGAAAGCAAATTTTCTAAAGAAGGCTTAACATTTGATGACGTTTTACTGGTGCCAGCAAAATCTGAGGTATTACCTAAAGACGTTGATATGAGTGTTGAACTAACAAAAACATTAAAATTAAAGGTGCCGTTCATCAGTGCAGGAATGGATACAGTTACAGAAGCTGAAATGGCTATTGCGATGGCTAGACAAGGTGGTTTAGGTATCATTCACAAAAACATGTCGATTGAACAGCAAGCAGAACAAGTTGATAAAGTAAAACGTTCTGAAAGTGGTGTTATCACGGATCCTTTCTTTTTAACTCCTGAAAACCAAGTATTTGCTGCTGAACATTTAATGGGCAAATATCGTATCTCAGGTGTGCCGATTGTCAACAACGAAGAAGAACAAAAACTAGTTGGAATCCTTACAAACCGCGACTTGCGTTTTATCCAAGATTATTCAATGCAAATTGCTGATGTAATGACAAAAGAAGAATTGGTTACTGCTTCAGTAGGAACGACTTTAGAAGAAGCAGAGAAAATTCTACAGCAATACAAAATTGAAAAGTTACCTCTTGTAGATGACAATGGCGTATTAAAAGGCCTTATCACAATTAAAGACATTGAAAAAGTAATTGAGTTTCCAAATGCAGCTAAAGATCAACAAGGTCGATTATTAGTTGGAGCAGCTGTTGGCGTAACAGCTGATTCAAACGTTCGTATCGAAAAATTAGTACAAGCTGGCGTTGATGTTATCGTTATTGATACAGCGCATGGACATTCACAAGGCGTTTTAGATACGGTAAGCAGCATTCGCGAGGCATATCCAGAGTTAAATATTATTGCTGGTAACGTAGCAACTGCTGAAGGTACAAAAGCATTAATTGAAGCAGGAGCAAACGTAGTAAAAGTAGGAATTGGACCTGGTTCAATTTGTACAACTCGTGTTGTAGCTGGTGTAGGCGTTCCACAAATTACAGCAGTATATGATTGTGCAACTGAAGCTCGTAAGCACGGTGTAGCTATTATCGCAGATGGCGGTATTAAATACTCTGGAGATATTGTAAAAGCACTTGCAGCTGGTGGACATACAGTAATGCTAGGAAGCCTTCTAGCAGGAACGACAGAAAGTCCTGGAGAAACAGAAATCTACCAAGGTAGACGCTTTAAAGTGTACCGTGGAATGGGTTCTGTAGGAGCTATGGAAAAAGGAAGTAAAGATCGATACTTCCAAGAAGATAATAAAAAATTAGTTCCAGAAGGTATCGAAGGACGTTTGCCTTACAAAGGACCTGTAGCAGATACTTTATATCAAATGATCGGCGGTTTACGCGCAGGAATGGGTTACTGTGGTTCAGCTAACTTAGAAGCGTTACGTGAACAGGCACAATTCATTCGTATGACTGGAGCAGGTTTAAGAGAAAGCCACCCACATGATGTACAAATCACAAAAGAATCTCCTAACTATTCTATGAGATAATCATGAATGTTTAAAAAACACGTTTCCCTATTAGGGAAACGTGTTTTTTATGTCATGGATCATGAATGTAACAGTACTTCTTTATCTATTTTTTTAAATTTTAGTATGATAAAATTACATTTATGTGAGTTTACGTTTGGAGGGTATAGAGTGAGAAACGCAGTACAGAAACAATTAATTTGTGTCATTGCTGTTATGTTAATGGCCAGCGTATTTTTTGTCTCTACACAAGCATCAGCTGCTCCTAAAACAGATGATATTGGCGTTGAAGCAGATGCAGCGATCTTAGTAGAGGCAAGTACGGGGAAAGTATTATACGGGAAAAATACGGATGCTTTATTAGGTATTGCAAGCATGACAAAAATGATGACAGAATACCTAGTATTAGAATCCATAAAAGATAAGAAATTATCTTGGGATCAACGTGTGCCAGTTAGTAAATATGCAGCTAAAATTTCTCAAGATTATGGATTATCGAATGTACCGTTAATTGAAAACCAAAAATACACGGTGAAAGAATTATATGATGCCATGGCTATTTACTCAGCTAATGGAGCTGCAATCGCTTTAGCTGAAGCTGTCAGTGGTTCTGAAGAAAACTTTATTAAGTTAATGAACGAAACGGCAAAAAGATTAAATATGGGTGAATCAAAATTTGTCAATTCCACAGGTCTTTCTAATTCTCTGTTAAAAGGAATGTATCCAAAAGGAACGAAGGAAGAAGATGAGAACCTTCTATCGGCTCGGGCAGTTGCTACCCTTGCTTATCACTTAATTCATGATTATCCAGAATCTTTGGAAGTAGCTAAAACTCCTTCTAAGATGTTTAGACAAGGGCAACAAGGCGAAACAAAAATGAACAATTGGAACAAGATGCTCCCAGGTTTTTCAGCTGCCTACAGCGGCGTAGACGGTTTAAAAACTGGCCATACAGATTTTGCAGGTCAATGTTTCACTGGGACTGCAGAGCGTAACGGGGTAAGATACATAACAGTTGTAATGAATGCTAAGGAAAACGGCAAGTCTACGGAAGCTGCTCGTTTTTCCCAAACAAAAAAGATATTGGATTATGCTTTTAGTCATTTTCAGTTAAAAGAAGTAGTGCCTGCTAACGGCGAGATTAAAGGGCATGAAACAATTAATGTTGCTAAAGGAAAATCAAAAGAAGCTTCCGTTTCTCCAAAGAATTCGGTAAAGATTATTACCGAAAAAGGTCAAAAAGATCATACTAAAATCAACTTTAAGTTAAACGATAAAGTTATGAACGATCAAAAAGTTGTTGCTCCTATTAAAAAAGGAGAAACAGTTGCTTATGTCAGTGCAACAAACAGCAATCTTAAAGATTTAGGCTATGTAGGAGGTCAAACTACAGATAGCATGACGCCGGTTGTGACAAACGAATCTGTTGAAAAAGCTGGATGGTTCTCTCTCGCTATCCGCAGTATTGGCAACTTCTTCAGCGATATTTGGATGAATGCTGCAAATACAGTGAATAACTGGTTTTAATGATAACTGAACAGAAAGAAGAGATACTACAAGAGAGTATCTCTTCTTTTTATTTTTAGATTTGTTTGTATATAATCTATAAATTAGATAGGAATTTTCCGAAAAATGCGGTAAAATAGACACTAAGTTTTGAATTTTGTATATACACTAAAAATTATTGTGAAACACTTGATACAGGAGGAAGACAAACATGAATAACATTACAGGTACTGATCGTGTAAAACGAGGAATGGCGGAAATGCAAAAAGGTGGCGTTATCATGGACGTTATCAATGCAGAGCAAGCAAAAATTGCAGAAGCAGCAGGCGCTGTTGCTGTTATGGCATTAGAGCGTGTTCCAGCTGATATCCGTGCAGCAGGCGGCGTGTCTCGTATGGCAGACCCAACAATTGTTGAAGAAGTGATGAATGCTGTGTCCATTCCAGTTATGGCAAAAGCTCGTATTGGCCATATTGTTGAAGCACGCGTGCTAGAAGCGATGGGTGTAGACTACATCGATGAAAGTGAAGTGTTGACTCCAGCTGATGAGGAGTTTCATTTAAATAAAAATACATTTACGGTTCCATTTGTGTGCGGTTGCCGTGATCTTGGCGAAGCATCTCGTCGTATTGCTGAAGGAGCTGCAATGCTTCGTACAAAGGGAGAACCAGGGACAGGAAACATTGTGGAAGCAGTGCGTCATATGCGTCAAGTAAATGCTCAAGTACGTAAAGTTGTGGGCATGGACGAAGATGAGTTAATGACAGAAGCTAAACTATTAGGTGCACCTTATGAGTTATTACTGCAAATTAAACGTGAAGGTCGTTTACCGGTTGTAAACTTTGCAGCAGGCGGCGTAGCAACACCAGCAGACGCAGCGTTAATGATGCAGCTTGGAGCAGACGGTGTGTTCGTTGGATCAGGAATCTTTAAATCAGACAACCCTGAAAAATTTGCGCGAGCAATCGTGGAAGCAACAACACATTATCAAGACTATGAACTGATTGCAAACTTATCAAAAGGGTTAGGAAGTGCAATGAAAGGGATTGAAATTTCATCATTATTACCAGAAAACCGCATGCAAGAGCGTGGATGGTAATTTAAAGGGAGTTTTGACAAAATGGTAAAAGTAGGCGTGTTAGGATTACAAGGTGCCTTTCGCGAGCATGCACAAGCATTAGAAGCAGCAGGCGCTGAAGCCATTATCATAAAAAAAGTTGAACAGCTAAACGAAATAGATGGTTTAATCCTACCGGGCGGCGAAAGCACAGCGATGCGTCGTCTGATTGACAAATATGACTTTATGGAACCTCTTCGCCAGTTTGCACAAGCAGGTAAACCGGTATTTGGTACGTGTGCGGGTTTAATTTTACTCGCAGGACAAGTCGTTGACCGTGAAGAGCCCCATTTAGGTGTTATGGATATTACGGTAGCTCGAAACTCGTTTGGGCGTCAACGGGATAGCTTTGAAGCTGCCCTAAATATTAAAGATATCGGTGAAGATTTTATAGGCGTATTTATCCGTGCTCCGCATATTGTAGAAGTAGGAGAAAACGTTGAAGTCTTAGCCATGCATAACGACCGAATCGTTGCGGCAAGACAAGGTCAATTCTTGGGATGTTCGTTTCATCCAGAATTAACAGATGATGCTCGCATGGCGCAGTATTTTGTAGCAATGGTTGAAGAAGCTTCAAAAAAACCTGTATAAATGAATTGCATCTTGTACAGACTTGTAGTACATTATGATTAATAAAAATGATATTGGTATAAAGCGTTGATAGGAAATAGTAATAAGATTTTTGATTTCAAGAGAGTCGATGGCTGGTGTGAATCGATAATCAATTCTTATGAATCCGTCCTGGAGCAAGCTGTCGAAAAAGTAGTAGGCAGTTTCGGTTCATCCGTTATCTGGTTTAAGAGGAAGGCTTATTTTAGCTTTCAATTAGGGTGGCAACGCGGGTAAACTCTCGTCCCTTTCATGGGGATGAGAGTTTTTATTTTGCCCTTTTATACTAAAGGAGGTACTAAGTATGTTAGATTTAAAATTTTTACGTGCTAATTTTAATGAAGTAAAAGAAAAGCTCAAGTTTCGTGGTGAGGACTTAACGGACTTAGGTCGCTTTGAAGAGTTAGATGCAAAACGCCGTGAGCTAATTGCTCAAACAGAAGAGTTAAAAAGCAAGCGAAATGAAGTATCACAGCAAATTGCACAATTGAAGCGTGAAAAACAAGATGCTGATCATTTAATCGTTGAAATGCGTGAAGTAGGAGACCGCGTAAAGCAATTGGATGAAGAGCTTCGCAGCGTTGAAGAAGAATTAGAACTATTGCTACTTTCAATTCCTAACGTTCCACATGAAAGTACGCCTGTAGGTGAAACTGAAGATGATAACGTAGAAGTTCGCAAATGGGGAGAAATTAAACAATTTGATTTTGAACCAAAACCGCATTGGGATTTAGGAACAGATTTAAATATTTTAGATTTTGAAAGAGCTTCGAAAGTAACGGGAAGCCGCTTTGTATTTTATAAAGGGTTAGGTGCAAGATTAGAACGCGCTCTTATTAACTTTATGATGGATTTACATATGGATGAGCATGGTTATGAAGAAATCCTTCCTCCATATATGGTAAATCGTACAAGCATGATGGGAACAGGGCAGCTTCCTAAATTTGAAGAAGATGCATTCAAGATTAAAGAAGAAGATTATTTCTTAATTCCTACAGCTGAAGTACCAGTTACAAATTTGCATCGTGATGAAATTTTAAGTGGAGATCAGCTTCCAATTGCTTATACAGCGTATAGTGCTTGCTTCCGATCAGAAGCAGGCTCTGCAGGAAGAGATACACGTGGTCTTATTCGTCAGCATCAGTTTAATAAAGTAGAACTGGTTCGCTTTGTTAAGCCAGAGGATTCTTATGATGAATTAGAAAAATTAACGGGCCATGCTGAAAAGGTTCTTCAACTATTAGGTTTACCTTACCGAGTTCTAAGCATGTGTACAGCTGACCTAGGTTTCACAGCAGCCAAAAAGTATGATATTGAAGTTTGGATTCCAAGTTATGAAACGTATCGTGAAATTTCTTCTTGTTCAAACTTTGAAAGCTTCCAAGCTCGCCGTGCTAATATTCGCTTCCGACGTGATACAAAAGCAAAACCAGAGCATGTTCATACACTAAACGGTTCTGGCTTAGCAATTGGTCGTACGGTAGCTGCAATTTTAGAAAACTACCAGCAGGAAGATGGATCAATTCAAATTCCAGAAGTGCTGCGTCCATATATGGGAAATAAAGAATTTATCTCTAAATAAAAGTAAAAGATGTTCATTAAGAATTAATTCTTAATGAACATCTTTTTAAAAAAAATCAATAAAAGAGTTGACTTCATTATTTATATATGATAAATTAATACTTGTCGATACGGAGGAATACCCAAGTCCGGCTGAAGGGATCGGTCTTGAAAACCGACAGGGGTGTTAAAGCCCGCGGGGGTTCGAATCCCTCTTCCTCCGCCATATTTGACTTATAATGCAATTAACATAGCGCGATAAATTGGAGATTGGAAAACCGTTACTTATAAGTAACGGTTTTTTATTTGTTAAAAATGCCGCTTTATCTATTAAAGCGGCATTTTTTTATAGATGACGGCGTTTTAGCTTTTCATTATGTTGTAAAAAGCGAGCCACTTTTTCAACAATTGATTCAATTGAATCAGGATTCTTGATAAGGTCGTATTCTCTAATATCTAAACGAAGAATAGGGCAAGCCGTAAAGTTATTAATCCAGTCTTCGTATCGGGCGTGCATCTCTTTCCAATAATCAAGAGGCGTTTGCTGTTCCATTGGTCGCCCTCTTTCTTGAATCCGATCTACAATATCTTCGAAGCTGCCTTCCAAATAAATGAGCAGATCCGGATGAGGAAAATATGGAGTCATAACCATTGCATCGAACAAGCTTGTATATGTTTCATAGTCTACTTTAGACATCGTTCCTTTTTCAAAATGCATCTTAGCAAAGATACCGGTATCTTCGTAAATGGATCTGTCTTGGATGAAGCCGCCGCCATACTCGAAAATTTTCTTTTGTTCTTTAAAGCGTTCCGCTAGAAAGTATACCTGTAGGTGGAAGCTCCAACGTTCAAAATCTCCATAAAATTTGTCCAGGTAAGGGTTGGAATCTACTTTTTCAAACGATGTGCGAAATTGGAGAGCATCAGCCAATGATTGAGTCATTGTAGATTTCCCAACTCCAACTGTGCCCGCTATCGTCAACACAGCATCATTAGGAATGTTGTATTTCGATCGTAAGTTTACCATTACATACTCCTTTTTAACATACTCTCTTGAACCTCTGATAAGATTCTATTTAAGTGTTGTTTATTTTGTACAAAATCTATTTCATCACCGTCATAACGTAAAATGGTTACATCAGGGTTATTTTGTTCAAACGCCGTCATAGCCTTTTCATAATCATCACTTAGCCTCGCAAGGTAGTGAGGATCGATGTTTCGTTCAATTTCTCTTCCGCGCATTTTAATACGCTTTAACAAGGTATCTAAACTGGCATTTAAATAAATAATAATGTTCGGAGCTGGCATATCAGCCGTTAAGATGTGGAAGATTTGTACATATTTTTTATACTGTTCATCTTTTAACGTTTGCTCAGCAAAAATCATGTTTTTCATAATATGATAATCTGCTACAACAGGTTTTTTATAAGATAAGAACCCTTTTTGAATATCCTCCAATTGCTTATATCGATTACATAGAAAAAACATTTCGGTTTGAAAACTCCACTCGTTGATATTTTCATAAAATTTCCCGAGAAATGGATTTTCATCTACGATTTCTTTTAAAATTTCGAATTGAAATGCTTGTGCAATCTCTTTAGCTAGAGAGGTTTTTCCGACACCGATGGGTCCTTCTACTGAAATAAAAGGTGTGCCTTGCATTCATTTGCCTCCTTCATGACCACTCGTTCAAAAAAAACAGACAAAAAATATTTTAACATAGAGAAGGAGAATAAGGGGAAAAGAAATTTCTTTCAGTAAGAAGAATAACAAAAAGCCTACTGTTCACAGTAAGCTTTCCCTATTTATGGCTGTGTCACTCTTTTTGTAATTTTGAAGTTGTCTTCAATCAAGAGCCAGTTTTGCGGGAAGTCCAGGCCTAGTTTCCAGTAGGCCATTCCTCTAAGTTTTAATTCTTTGATTAAATTAAACTTGGCCTGAATAGACCTAGCGTCTTCAAACCATACTTCGTGGGTGCGCTGCTGTTCATCTTTATACCGGAAGAAAGGAGCTTGTGCTTTATCGTCGTATTGAATCGCTACTTTATAGCGAGCTGCCAACTCAATAGCTCGTTGAGGACTAATGGCTTTGGCATATTCTCCTCCTGGTTTGTAAGGAAGTGTCCAATCGTAACCGTATAGGTTTTGACCCATGATAATTTTTGAACTAGGTATTTCAGATACTGCATATTCTAAAACATCACGTACGGGACCAATAGGAGAGACGGCCATAGGAGGCCCACCGCTATATCCCCATTCATATGTCATCGGAACAACGAAGTTAGCAATCTCTCCAATGGCTTTATAATCATGTGCTTCATACCATTTGCCTTTTTGATCTCGACTTGTTTTCGGAGCTAAAGCCACAGACATAAGAAGTTGCTCATCTTGAAGCCGCTTTTTTGCTTTCTGTAAAAATGCAATATAGGCTTCTTTATCTGCCGGACGCAAAAATTCGAAGTCAAAATGAATGTCTCTGAAATTTTGTTCTTTCGCTGTTTTTACAATATTATTTAGGAGCGTATCTTGAGCGTCTTTATTATTTAAAATTGCTCGGCCGACTTCGTCACTGAATGCACCGTTTTCAATATTAGCCAATACCATTAAGAAAATGACGTCATTTTCTTTAGCAATAGAACCTAAATTGTTAAGTGGAGGTGCCTTTAGAGAACCGTCTTTTTGCACTTCGAAGTTCGCTGGCCCGAGATAAGTAAGGTATTTTGCATTTTGATTAATCATTTTCTCTGTTTGAGGAGTGATTTTTCGATTGCTTGTTTCAACATACCCTAAAAACTCACCGTTTCTTTTGTTTGGAGAAGGGGGAATTAAGATGCGGCGGCCAGGTGTTAAGGGTGCTGTAACTGAAACATTGTTCGCATTGGCAATAGCCTGATAGCTAACGCCTAATTTTCTTCCTATCTTCCATATAGTGTCCCCAGCTTTTACTGTGTAGTAAGTACCGTTGATTGGAATAACCATAGATTGCCCGATGACGAGTTGACTTGGATTAGGTAATTCATTTGCTCTTATAATTTTCCCTGCGTCAATGCGGAACTGTTTTGCAATACTATATATACTGTCACCTGCTTTAACAGTGTAAATTTGCATAATAAAAAGCCTCCATTTCATATGACTTACTTCCATCATATGAGAAGGCTTTTTACTTAATTCATCAACTCGGTATGTTTGCAAATACGAGCATTTAATACATTATGCATCATTCTCAAAGCAAAGGTATTGTCTTCATCTGCGTTTGAAGCAATACAATCTTCAGGCACAATTAAGTTATACTCACGCATATAAGCATCGTTGGCTGAAAAAAGCACGCATATATTTCCCGCAATTCCTGTTAAAATAAGTGTATGCACATCGAGCTGTGATAGCAAAATATTTAAAGCTGTCCCATAGAAGATAGAATGCTTTGGTTTAATTAAGAAGTAATCAGCGTTTTGTGGTGAAATATGATGTAGAATAGGTGAGCTTACCTCATTTGTACAGTGTGTTAAAATGGTTTCTAAGTTTGCTTGCCATAGCTTATAGTGGTCATTCACATAGATAATAGGGATATGTTGAGACGATGCGTACTGTTTTAACTGGGCAATGTTTTGAGCAATGGTTAAAGATTTTTCAGCAAGTATTTTGCCGTTTTTAAATTGAAAATCGTTTAGCATATCAATAATAATTAAAGCAGTTTTAGCATTCTTCACACAAGGTCTCTCCTTTTCCTGATGTACATAGTAAATAGTTTGACTCAGAAAAAATATAATATGTAAGGTTGGATAAAAAGTGTTAAATGATGAAAAGTATATGAGGTTGGCAATTGATGAAGCATTAAAAGCCAAAGATAAATTAGAGGTTCCCATTGGAGCAGTTATTGTTCAAGGTGATGAGGTGGTTGCTTCAGCTTATAACTTACGAGAAACAGAACAGCGATCAGTTGCTCATGCGGAACTTTTAGCAATTGATGAAGCATGTAAGAAACTAGGAACATGGAGATTGGAAGACGCTACGTTATATGTCACCTTAGAACCATGTCCGATGTGTGCAGGTGCTATTGTATTATCAAGAGTAAAAAGAGTTGTGTTTGGAGCTTATGATCCTAAAGGTGGCTGCGCAGGAACATTGTTAAACTTATTAGAGTTTGAAAAGTTTAATCATCAAGCAGAAGTAGTAGGCGGTATGCTAGAAGAAGAATGCGGGAGCCTCTTAACTACCTTTTTTCGTGAGTTGCGTCAACGAAAAAAGGCTGGAAAATAGCGCTGAACAAGTAAGTTTTCTATAGCAGTTGCATTTTTGAATGAAAAGACGTATACTTGTAAATGCATCAACTTGATGCCCAAACTATTGGTTTCAACTTTGCCGTGCTAAGCGGGGAGGTAGCGGTGCCCTGTACTCGCAATCCGCTCTAGCGAGGCCGAATTCCTTCTTGAGGTTAGCTCATCTTAGGGCCTGCCTTAAGTAAGTGGTGTTGACGTTTGGGTCCTATGCAATGGGAATCTGTGAACCCTGTCAGGTCCGGAAGGAAGCAGCAGTAAGCAGAACCTCTCATGTGCCATGGGGTCGCCTGAACCGAGCTAACTGCTTAAGTAACGCCTGGGGTGGCTAATCGACGGAAGGTGCACGGCAGTTATATACATAAGTTTAGTCTACTCTGTTGGAGTAGGCTTTTTATTTTATCTCTCACTATTTTGAAAAAAAACCTCATAATACGCTATAATGATAACTAATGAATTATATTAAAAGGAGAGGATGTAGTGGCATATCAGGCTCTGTACCGTGTATACCGTCCTCAAAGCTTTAACGACGTAGTCGGTCAACAACATATTATCAAAACACTTCAAAATGCCCTTGTCCAAGAGAAATTTTCGCATGCGTATTTATTTTCTGGGCCTCGAGGGACAGGAAAGACAACAGCTGCTAAAATTTTAGCGAAAGCCGTTAACTGTGAAAAAGCACCCATTGCTGAACCCTGTAATGAATGTGCAACTTGTCGGGGAATTACTGATGGTTCCATTTCTGATGTAATTGAAATTGATGCAGCTTCTAATAATGGAGTCGATGAAATTCGAGATATCCGTGATAAAGTAAAATATGCACCTAGTGCTGTTCGATACAAAGTGTACATTATTGATGAAGTTCATATGCTTTCAATTGGAGCTTTTAACGCTTTGTTAAAAACGTTAGAAGAACCTCCTGCACATGTTATCTTTATTTTAGCTACAACAGAGCCGCATAAAATTCCATTAACGATTATCTCTAGATGTCAGCGCTTTGATTTCAAACGCATTTCGCCAGAAGATATCGTATATCGAATGAAGGAAGTATTAGGTTCTGAAGAGCTAGAAGTAAGCGAGGATGCTCTTTACGAAATTGCGAAAGCTTCAGAAGGCGGCATGCGTGATGCACTTAGTCTTTTAGACCAAGCTATCTCGTATAGTACGGAGAAGGTGAGCTTAGAGGATGTTCTATCCATAACAGGAGCAGTATCACAGGCTTTTATTGTGAAGATCGTCCAAGCTATCTTTAACGAAAACATTGTAGAAGCGCTAGACTCTGTTGAAAGTTTGATCAAAAACGGAAAAGATCCAGCGAGGTTTGTAGAGGACCTCATCTTCTATTATCGTGATGTTCTGCTTTATCAAGCTTCTGAAGAAAATGCATATTTACTTGAAAAAGCAGCGGTTAACGAAGAGTTTAAAGAACTGAGTTCGAAAATGGATAGTGCTTTTATTTATAAAGTCATTGCTGAATTGAACCAAACTCAGCAAGAGATGAAATGGAGCAATCATCCTCGAGTGCTACTTGAAGTAGCTTTAGTAAAATTAGCTCAAAGTTCTACAAATCAAGAGAGTGCTCTTCCATATCAAGACATTTTACAAAAAATGAATCAAATGGAAGCAGAACTACAGCAGTTAAAAGAAAAAGGCATTCAAGTTGATCATACAGCTCAGGCAGCGCAAACAGAGAAAAAACAGACAAGACAGTCAAGAAGTCAGTATAAAACGCCTGTTGGGAAGGTAAATGAAGTTTTAAAAAATGCCACTCGGCAGAATTTAGAAACGATTAAGCGATCCTGGGCGCAGGTGTTAGACACATTGAAACAACAAAATAAAGCTTCACATGCAGCGTTGTTATCTAACAGTGAACCGGTTGCGTCTTCAGATCAATCATTTATACTTAAATTCAAATATGAAATTCATTGCAAAATGGCTTCTGAAAATAACAACAATGTACGTGATAATTTAGAGAATATCTTATATACTTTAATTGGCAGCAAGCGTGAAATGGTTGCAATTCCAGAAAGTGAATGGGATAAAGTAAGAGAAGAGTTTCTTCAAGGACAGCAAAGCGATGGGTCATCAGGTCAAACACAGGAGGAAGACCCTGTGGTTGCGGAAGCGAAAAAGCTATTTGGAGAAGACTTAATCGAAATTCAAGAGTAAATTTAGGAGGAATGTTCATATGATGAAAGGCATGGGCAATATGCAAAAAATGATGAAACAAATGCAAAAAATGCAAAAAGATATGCAAAAAGCGCAGGAAGAGTTAGCTGAAAAAACTGTTGAAGGTACAGCTGGCGGCGGAATGGTAACAGTTGTAGTTAACGGTCAGAAACAAGTAATTGATGTAAATATTAAAGAGGATGTAGTAGATCCTGAAGATATTGAAATGCTACAAGATTTAGTACTAGCAGCAACAAATGACGCATTAAAACAAATGGACGATTTAACAAATAACACAATGGGTCAATTTACAAAAGGTTTAAATATTCCAGGACTTTAATAAGGTGGTTGCCACGTGCATTATCCAGAACCAATATCCAAGCTTATAGATAGTTTTATGAAGTTACCCGGCATTGGTCCAAAAACAGCTGTTCGCTTAGCGTTCTTTGTTTTATCTATGAAAGAAGATACAGTATTAGATTTTGCAAAAGCATTAGTCAATGCGAAGCGAAATTTAACCTATTGTTCAGTTTGCGGACATATCACAGATCAAGATCCTTGTTACATTTGTCAAGATCAGCGCAGAGAGCGAAATGTGGTATGTGTCGTGCAAGACCCTAAGGATGTCATTGCAATGGAGAAAATGAAAGAATATAACGGCTTGTATCATGTCCTGCATGGCGCAATTTCACCTATGGAAGGAATAGGGCCTGAAGATATCAAAGTACCAGAGTTATTAAAAAGACTTCAAGATGATGAGATTCAAGAAGTGATTTTAGCCACTAACCCGAATATAGAGGGCGAAGCTACGGCTATGTATATCTCTAGGCTCTTAAAGCCGACAGGAATTAAAATTACTAGAATTGCTCATGGGTTACCCGTTGGAGGAGACCTTGAGTATGCAGATGAAGTAACATTATCTAAAGCCCTAGAAGGTAGAAGAGAAGTATAACGAGGTACTCGCATATGTTTTTTAAAAGAAAAGGTTGGTTACGCAAAGAGTATGATGATGAATTTGTGAAGACTTTTATGCAAGTAAAGCAGGAATGGAGTCACAAAACTTCAATGGTAGAAAGAAGTGTAGATCCTTCAGAAGAGGTAATGGTAGATATTCGATTAGCCAAAATGAAGTATCTTTTTCTATTAAAAGAAGCCAAGCATCGAAATATTTCAATTAACAGGATGTCATAGAGGCATCCTGTTTTGTTGTCTTTATAAAATAAGGATTTCTCTCCGTGAATAGTGCTTTTTTTGAATGCTTGGACATACATATAAGGTAACTTATCTGCTTTAAGAAGGAGGCAACATGCTAAATCATCCCATTGTAGTTGTGTCTTTTTTAACAGGACTAATCATTCTACTCTTAGTAACAGGTGGTGTTGAAAAAATGCTTCGAGTCATTGGAAATTTATCGATTAAGCTGATTATTGGCGTTCTGCTGCTTTTCTTTATTAACATCTTTGGGGTACAGTTCGGTATTCATATCCCTATTAACTTCCCCACAGCCATTGTTTCAGCTATTTTAGGTATTCCAGGAATAGCTGCCTTACTTGTTATTAATAATTTCATATTATAATTTGGAGGAATATCCAAAATAAAAGTTTTCTGGAATCTTTTCGAGAAAACTTTTATTTTTTTTGAAAAAGTTGTTGACCAACAAGTTAACAGATGTTATATTTATATACGTCGCTAAGACAACAACAAAAAAATAACTCAAAAATAACTTGATGAAAAAAGTTGTTGACAAGTTATTATCAAGGTGGTAAGATAAGAAAGTCGCCTTGAGACAAGAGTTCTTTGAAAACTGAACGAAATAGTAAACGTCAACGTTAATTTTTATTTTTTAAATGAGCAAGTCAAA
>NZ_JBHZOU010000017.1:0-30744 GCF_042787775.1 Priestia sp. YIM B13552 | reverse complement strand
GAAATGTTTGACTTGCTCAATTTAAAAAATAAAAATTAACGTTGACGTTTGTCGCTTTGTTCAGTTTTCAAAGTTCAGCCGTTGCTCTGAAGCAACTTTATTAGTATAACATTCTACCATTTTGATGTCAACATCTTTTTTTAAGATGTTTCTCTCAACTGCGCTGTTCATCAGCGACATTTAATAATTTACCATATATAATATATAGAGTCAATCGTTTTTCTAAAAAACTTTATAAATAAAAAAGTTAATGAAGTAAACCTTCAATATAATGATTGAATACTCTCTATTACAATATTAATCTAGCCGCTATGCAGTTTTCTTATCTTACCATAAAAAAAAAGCCCAGTCATTAAACTGAGCTTTTTTATTTAAACTATTCTGCTAAGAATGCAAAATAGAGTATGAAGATGATACAGAGAGCATACATAATTGGATGAACTTCTTTTCCACGCTTGCTGCATAACATTGTAATAGGATAAAAGATAAAACCAACCGCAATACCTGTTGCAATACTGTATGTTAGTGGCATCATAATTACCGTGAAAAATGCGGGAACTGCTACTTCGAACTCTTTCCAATTAATTTCTCCTAAATTTGACACCATCAGAGCTCCTACCGTAATTAAAGCTGGCGCAGTAACAGCTGGTGTTACGACCGCTAACAATGGAGAAAAGAACAATGCAACTAAGAAAAACGCCGCCGTTACGATTGCAGTAAATCCTGAACGTCCGCCCGCTGCTACTCCAGCCGTAGACTCTACATAAGCTGTTGTTGATGAGGTACCAAGAACAGCACCAACTACAATCGCACTAGAATCTGCCAATAACGCTCTGCCCGCTCGCGGAAGTTTATTATCTTTCATAAGCCCTGCTTGACTCGCTACAGCAACCATCGTACCTGCTGTATCGAAGAAATCAACAAATAAGAAAGTTAAAATGACGACTAGCATCTTTACAGTAAAGATATCACCGATATTTTGAAAAGCTGCCCCAAACGTCGGATCAAGACTAGGAACTGATGAAACAACTGCTTTAGGTGTATCAATTAAACCAAAAGCCATACCTGCTACAGCCGTTACAATCATACCGATAAATACAGCTGCATTTACTCGAAGCACCATTAATACAATAGTAATTACAATGCCAAAAACCGCAAGTAACGTTGTTGGGTTAGTTAAATCACCCAGTCCAACAAATGTAGCATCATCTTTGACGATGATTCCGGCACCTTTCATACCAATAAAACTAATAAATAAGCCAATACCTGCTCCAACAGCCATTTTTAATTCAATAGGAATAGAATTAATAATTTTTTCTCGCAGGCTTGTTAATGTTAAAAGAATAAAAATAACACCTGATATCATAACACCCGTTAAAGCCGTCTGCCATGGAATTCCCATTGTCAGAACAACTGTATAAGCAAAAAATGCGTTTAATCCCATACCTGGAGCTAATGAAATTGGATACCTACCAAGGACTCCCATAACAATTGATCCCAAAGCTGCCGCTAAAGCAGTAGCTGTAAATACAGCCCCTTGGTCCATTCTCATACTGTCAGGCAGATCCTTTACATCACTTAGTGATAGCACAGATGGATTAACAAATAAAATGTAAGCCATAGATAGAAAAGTTGTAAGGCCAGCTATAAACTCTTTTCGATAGCTAGTACCCAGCTCTTCAAAACGAAAATACTTCTTCACGTTTTTTCCTCCCTTTATAGAAGCCGCATGCACTTGGCAAGCCATAAAAAATGCCTCTACACTAGGCGCGTAAAGGCATAAGATCGACTAAAAGAGAAATGTATGAGCCAAAAAAACAAAAGATTTTTACACATACATGTATTACTTTCTCGTAGTCAAGCCATTTACGGTAGCTCGGTAGAAACTTTTGGGCCTTATCCCCAAGATTATACGACATTAAAGCTATATCTCGCTGTTTTATGTTACTATCCTACCATTAACTTTTTAAAAAAGTCAACAAAAAACGAACATTCTTATAAAAGAATGTTCGTTTGTTCGGTTTTCTTACATATTATTCCCATTCAATTGTTGCAGGTGGCTTACTTGTAATATCATACACTACGCGGTTAATATGCTTAACTTCGTTTACAATACGCGTTGAGATAACTTCAAGCACATCCCAAGGAATACGCGCCCAGTCAGAAGTCATACCATCAATCGATGTAACAGCACGAATACCGATTGTGTAATCATACGTACGAGCATCTCCCATTACGCCTACACTGCGGATGTCAGGAAGAACCGTAAAGTATTGCCAGATATCGCGCTCTAAGTCAGCTTTTGCAATCTCTTCACGTAAAATAGCATCCGACTCACGTACAATTTCTAACTTCTCTTCGGTAATTGCACCAAGTACACGAATACCTAGACCTGGTCCTGGGAAAGGTTGACGCCAAACGATGTTATCAGGGATACCTAATTCAGAACCTAATGCACGTACTTCATCTTTGAATAGCGTGTTTAACGGTTCGATTAGTTTGAACTGCATATCTTCCGGTAATCCACCTACGTTGTGGTGAGATTTGATCGTTTGAGCTGTAGCTGTCCCACTCTCGATAATGTCTGTGTATAGCGTACCTTGAGCTAGGAAATCAAACCCTTTTAATTTAGCAGCTTCGTCATCGAATACATAAATAAATTCATTACCGATGATTTTACGCTTTTGTTCAGGATCTGATACGCCGTTTAATTTTTCTAAGAAGCGATCTTTTGCATCGATTTTAATTACGTTCATATTAAAGCCTTCGCTAAATGTTTCCATTACGCTTTCCGCTTCACCTTTACGTAATAAACCGTGATCTACGAACATACATGTTAACTGATCACCAATTGCTTTGTGAATTAATACAGCTACTACTGAAGAGTCTACTCCGCCGCTAAGTGCACAAAGTACTTTTCTATCTCCAACTGTTTCACGGATTTTATCCATTTCAACTTCAATGAAGTTCTCGATTGACCAGTTTGCTTCAGCATGACATACTTCAAACACGAAGTTCTTTAAGATATGGTTACCGTGCACTGAATGGCGAACTTCTGGATGGAACTGCACTCCGTACATATTCTTTTCTTTGTTACTCATTGCGGCAATTGGACAAGATGGGCTAGTTGCGTCCACTTCAAAACCAGCTGGTGTTTCTACAACTAAATCACCGTGACTCATCCAAACAACTTGTTCTTTTGGCAACTCATGGTACATTAATGAATCGTTTTGTACGTTAATCGCTGCTTTACCATATTCACGATGGCTAGCACCTTCTACCTTCCCGCCAAAATGATGAGTCATTAATTGCATTCCATAACAAATACCTAAAACAGGAATACCTAATTCAAAAATGTTTTCATCGCAGTGAAATGCGTTTTCACCGTACACACTGTTTGGGCCTCCAGAGAAAATAATTCCCTTTGGATTTAATGCTTTAATCTCTTCTGCTGTAATTGTGTGCGGATGCAATTCACTATATACTCCGAACTCGCGAATGCGACGCGTAATCAGTTGGTTATATTGACTACCAAAATCTAATACAACAATCATGCCTTCCATCTTGTTCACCTCTCCGAATGTGTAAATAATCACTTGTTATTATGCCCTAAAATATAAAAAAAACTAGACTTCTCCCTCAAAAAACAAAGGCAGAAGTCTAGTTGAGCACGACGTTCATTGTCAAATAGACTGTTCTGCCTTCATAGTCAGATCGTTTAAGGTGACCCGGTAGAGACTCTCGAACCATATTATCGAGGATATATGAAGGTATACGAAACATTTATAGTAAGTTCGAGAATATTCTATCAATCCGCGAAACAATGGTCAAGAACTCGTTTTTTTGATTAAATTTTCCCACAATTCAATCGACCCTTTCCATTCTTTTATGGAATCTGCATTTCGATACAAAACCCGCTCGTATTTTTCCGTTAATTTTAGCATATTTACCGTATTTAATTTTTCGTCTACTTCTCTTGCAAAGTCGCGCAGCGTCTGACTTTCTTGCCGCTTTAGTCCATTTGCAGCGAGTCTTTTAAGTAAAAAAGCATACGCTGATTCAAAGGTTTCCACACTCTCTTTCTTTTTATAAAAAGAGATATAAAAAGGTAAAAACCATTTAAATCGATTGAGATATATTACTATCAACATAACTACAATCAGTCCGCAAAAAAGCACTTTCCACTTCATAGACAACTTAGCATTTTGAAGAGAAGCTGTTTTTTCTTTCGCTCTTTCTTCTTGTGCCGGAAGCTCTTTTTCCTTAGGCTGCTCCTTCACTTGCGTTTCTTGTTTCTCTTCTTCCCTTTGACTATTTTCACTAGAGTTGTTAGGTTGGCTATCTACAAAATCATAAGGATTAGAAAAACTTTTTGTTGGTTCAAAAGGTACCCAACCCGCTCCTGGAAAATAGACTTCGACCCAAGAATGAGCATTATTTTGTGTGATTTCATAGGTTGTCCACTTACTACTTCCTGAAATGACGGTGGCATCACCTTCTGTATAGCCCTTTACCCACCGAGCAGGAATATCTAATGAACGAAGCAGCACAACCATAGAAGTAGAGAAGTTATCACAGTACCCTCTTTTTGTATCAAATAAAAATTGATCCACATAATCTTTATTTTTCGTAGGAATTGGAACATTTTCAGTATCATATACATATGGATTTGATCGGAAGTATTCTTCAACAGCTTTCGCTTTTTCATAACGATTGTTCTTATTTTTTGTTACCTCACGAGCTAAATCCTTTACTCGTTTCGGCAAGTTAGCAGGAAGTTGTGTATACCTTGCTATAAATTCGTTATTATTCTCTAAACTCTCTGCCTTTTTTTCCTCTGCTTGCTGAAGAAGTCCAATATCAAATACAGGATATTTATACGTCATCTCATACGATTGAACAGTAACAAGCTTGTCATTTTGATAAGGATATAATTTTTCATTTGTCGGTGTAACATCGGTTTGAATGCCATTTTTTAAGGTTAGCGACAGCAGTTGAGGAACATGCATAAGATGAACAGAAGGCTGCGAATAGGTAACTTCTGCTTTTCTTACTTGTCCTGCTACACTTGAGTCATATTGAGGGAGTAAGTTTTCATTTCCTTTAAAGGGCACTTTTTCTTCCTCTTTAGACAGCTCCCACCCCTTACCTGTATAAACATCCTTCGTTTCAATACGCCAATAGTGCTCATCCTCTACTTTGGCTGTAAACACAACCGTATCATCATTGACAAACGATCCCCCCAATTTAGAATCGTCCATATCATAGCCAATTCGTTGACCGCTTGCAGATTCTCCCTGTCCTTGATTTGTTGTATGTGCTGTGATAAAAGGTACGGGATCTGGCCACTGCGGCCCTGGTTTAGGAGCGAGATAAGCCAGCACAATGACGATAGCTAAAAAGCTGCCTAGAAAAAGAAACGATCGTTTTCTATTTTCTAAACGCTCAGTGCCCGCAGCTTTTATGCGTTCAGGATTTATGCGAAGCATGGCTACTAATAAAAATCCGATAATCGTCACACGAATAATAGCAGCTCTCGCATCGTAAGTAGAAAAGGTATCCAACACGGTAATATACAAAGTGGTTAAGAAGAAAAAGAAGAAAATTCTTTTTTGATAAAAGATCCAATATCGAATTAAATAAGCCATAATCCAAAGCAGCACAAAAAATAAAGTGCTCCTCATTTCAAATGATAAATTCGCTATATCCCACTCCATGATACTTTGTGCATCTGACTGAAGAATCTCCAAAAGTCTCGGAAGCCAGTCTGAAGAAAAGAAGGCTCCTTGGAAATAGAGATTGTGAAGCGAAAACAAAATAAATAATATACTCCCTAACGTCATCACGATAAACGGCAAGCGAAACGTTAAACACAAAAAACAGTAAGCAACAAACAAGATAAAGTACTGAATTTGATTGGTATCCGTCACTTCATTTAAAGGAAGAAGCCATTCCACTAATAAAAAGAATGCTCCCGCGTACAATAAGATGTTTTTTACATACAAAGCTGATTTATTCACTTATTTCCGCCCTCACTTCCTTTAGATGATAGAGGAAGAGGAATATTAACGACTTCAATCGTTAAAGCAGAAGATTGTATGCCATTAACAATAACCGTCTCTTCGTCACTAAGCCCTGCTCCTTCATCTTTAACGACAATTATTGATGCCTTAGCATGCAGACTCAGCTTAGATTGAACCTGTCCAATGAGAGTTCCTGTAACTTGACTGACAATGACCATAAAAGAATGCTGCTTTTGAATGGCAATACCCTTAAATTCTGTTTCGAATACTCGGTTGTTAATAGGCTGTGCACGCGCTAAGTGATACAACAGGTTATCAGTCTCACTTTGTTCAGAGGCTTTTGGTGAAAAAAGTGCATCTCCAGCTAAAAGAAAATCGATTTTTTTACGCTTGGTTTCTTCATGAATGAGCATGGATGCCAGAAAGCTCATTCGTTCTTCAAAGTATAGAGAGCTTATAACATCTGCAATGATAATCATACTCCGTTCATGATAATGACCGAACTCTTTAGAAATCAACGTAGCTTTACGAGCCGTCGCCTTCCAATCGATAGATCCTAATCGGTCACCCGGCTGGTATTCTCTAATGCCTGTCACTAACGTAGTAGATTGATTTCCAGCGGAAACTTCATTTTTTCCTTCTTCTATTCCCGCTAAAAGAAACGGGATATCTATCTCATGGATTTGAGGATACACGATAAACCGCTGCTGCAGCGGATAATAGGCCTTCTTTTTTACAATTCCTAATAAATCACTCAATTCAATCGAAATCGTAAAAAATTCATATTCTCCTCTTTCTACAAACGATCTTTCATACGGAATAACAGCGTTTCGTTGAAAAAGCAGATAAATTGTTCTTTCTTCTTGATCTAAAAGGTTACTCTCCTCTTTCACTGCTGCCATATAAACAGGAAAACCCGAGGAGCGTGTAATATGAATGTCATACGAAAGATGATCTCCAGCGAATCGAGGCTGTAGCTTCACATCACGAGTAACATTCCACTTTTTTAACGGATAAAGCAAAACGGCTGCCGCATATAATCCAAAAGGTAAGAAGCTATAAAATAAAAACCAGCTGACAAAGCCCCCTTGAAACATCGCGTAAGAAAACGTAGCAGCAAAGATGCAGAATAAAACGAACCAGTCTCTACATTTATTCCATATCACTTTTATATACTGTTTCATAAAGTACCTCTTACCTTTTAACAGGTACTTTCGTATCAGCCATAATTTGCTTCATTACATCACCCGCTGTTAAGCCGCTGTACTGGGTATCAGGTCTTAGCGTTAATCGATGTGCACACACATACGAAGCAAGCTCTTGAACATCATCAGGAAGACAGTAATCTCTCCCCTTCACTAAAGCATATGCTTGAACGGCCTTCATAAAGGAAACCGTTCCACGAGGACTGATACCTAACGAAACATGTGGATGAGAGCGCGTTTTGCGAATGATTTCGATGATATAGTGCTTGATCGCATCATCTACATAAATACTGCTTACAGTTTTTTGAGCCTGTACTAATTCTGGAATGCTCATGACGGGTTTGACATCCTCAAGATTAACTTGAGTCGATACGCCGTTTAAAATTTGAAGCTCCTCTTCCTGCGTAGGATACCCCATGCTTAATTTGAATAAAAATCGATCCAGCTGCGCTTCCGGCAAATGATAGGTCCCATCAAAATCAACAGGATTTTGAGTAGCCATCACAAAAAAAGGCGCTGGAATTTCCCGGGTAATACCATCGGTTGTTACATGATGCTCAGCCATTGCTTCTAAAAGCGCCGATTGTGTTTTAGGAGAAGTCCTGTTAATCTCATCAGCGAGCACAATATGGCTCATGATAGGACCTGGACGAAAATGAAATTCCATGTCTTTTGGACTGTAAATAGAAACACCTGTTACATCGGACGGCAGCAAATCAGGCGTGAATTGAATTCGTTTAAATTCTGCATCAATCGATTTGGCCAGTGCCTTCACGAGCAGCGTTTTCCCCACACCCGGCACATCTTCAAGCAGAATGTGCCCCTTTGCAAGCAAAGCAACCAAACTCAACGTAGATACATGACGCTTTCCAATTACAATTTGATCGATGTTTTCTAATACTTGATTTAATTTATTATTAATATGATCCAGCTGAATCAATAAAGCTCCCCCTTAAAACTCAGTTAAGCCTTGAGTTTAGTATGTTTTTCAATAAACATAGTACTATCTTAACAAATTTCCAAAAAATCTGAAAATATTAATGCACGCAAAAAAAGGTCGTCAAACACACTTCTTGACAGACCTTTTATATTGCTTCGATCTAAATAACAGATTTGACCTCATAATTCTGTCTAATTCATGTATGTACCACCATTAACATTAATTGTTTCACCAGTGATAAAGTCAGACATTGATGAAGCCAAAAATAACACTACATCGGCAACATTTTGTGGAGTACCTAATTTCTTAAGAGGGACATTTGAAATTACATTTTGGTAATACTCCTCAGTCCACTGTTTAATCATGTCTGTTTCGATAGGCCCAGGTGAAACTCCATTAACATAGATGTTATGTCCTGACATCTCCAAGGCGAGGTGTCTCGTCAAGTAATCAACTCCTGCCTTAGAGGCTCCATAGGAAGGGGCAGCATTTTTATGACCTGATTTAGCAGTAGAGGAACTGACGTTTACAATTTTCCCATAATTTCTCTCAATCATATAAGGCAAAACAGCTTTGCTAAAATATAAATTCCCATTCAAATTGACATCCAGAACTTTTTGCCAATCATCCAATTTCAGATCTAACGTGGAACTGCGCATATTTATGCCAGCATTATTAACTAAAATATCAATTTTATTAAAAAGACTCATCGTCTTCTCAGCTGCCAATGTCGCTGTTTCTGGATTTGTTACATCCCCTAAATGAACAGCACACTGCCTTCCCATGGATTGAACTTCGTTAGCCACCTCGGTCAATAACTTGGTGTTTGTCCCAATGATGACGAGGGAGGCACCGTTTTTCGCTAACGTTAAAGCAATACTCTTTCCAATGCCTCTACTAGAACCTGATACAATTGCGACTTTCCCTTCCAATAACATCAGCACACCCCCATCCAGTTAATTAATATTAAACGCGCACCCTCTCAGAAAGATCTCCTTTCATGAATTTCTGAAAGATATCTTTTGACTTCACTTCACTCAGTGAACTTCAAGCTCATGCCGAAGTTTCCATTCATCATATTCTTGTTTCCTCAGCTCTCTGACCAGGCACCAAAACCGTTCTCATGATTAACGCAGGATTATATATTTTTTGTTTACAATCTGTTTTTCAAGAACTGATATGCCACTTGATCAGCTTCATCTCCCATCGTTGGACCATGATTTGCCTGGGAAGACGAAAAATACATCGCATCCGCATTAGAAGATACTAGAGCTTTATAAAGACTTTCGCTTTGGTCAATAGGAACGAGAGGATCTTTCCCACCGTGCAAAATCATCATCGGTGGACAATTGGCACTTACATAACTAATAGGACTACACCTTTTCGCCAACTCTATATATTTCCAATCTAAATCTTCCGTATCCCCACTCTCTAGCAATTGATTCAGGTCTATTAACGATTTGCCAGGTTCAGTATATCCAAGAATTTCGGTTATCACATTATCCATGGATTTGCCTGCATTATCGACTTCTGTGCCAGAAAAATTCTTTATTGCTTCATTTGCGTCGTTTCTGAGGAGTGCTACTAGGTCAGCTGGAGCATAAAAAATGGTTGCTGCCTTTACTGCACTTGTATATTCTTGGTTACCACCGACATCGCCTTCCATTTCACTGCAATTTCCGCTCATTGCGACCATTGCGGCTAGGTGTCCACCGGCAGAGTTTCCCAATACTCCAATCCGTTCAGGATCGATATGGTATAACTTTGAATTCGCCTTTAAAAATCGTACAACTCCCTTGCAGTCATGGATACACGCTGGAAAAACAGACTGACTAGCCAAACGATAAGCTGGAGATACAACAGTAAATCCTTGCTCGACCAACCTTATAAGTTCCCGAAAATATACTGCTTTTTGAGTGACCTGCTTATATTCCCCATACATCCATCCCCCTCCGAAATAGTAAATAATACATGGACCCGGCGTTTTTTGATTAAGATCTTGATAGATATCCATTTTCAGAGTGTATGGGTCCCCATTATCCAAGGTTACCTCCGCAAAGGGAACATCTTCGTATCTTGGCGAACGACCTGGTGGACATAACGGTTTTACTTTAGGTAACTGTTTTTCCATACAACTTTCCTCCCCATATTTTATAAGAAACTTTCAATTACTAGCGGTAATAATTTAAAAAAGGCTCCCTACTCAATGTAACCCTACTATTTTCAAAAGCCACACAACTGCAAGAGTTGCAATTGTCCTAATAATACAAGACCTTTTCCACCGTTTAGGTAAAATTATTGCTTAGCATCATGATTTGCAAACAAAGCCGATGGAGTAATCCATCGGCTTTGTTTTAAGGTTCTATTGACGCTACTGCTCTCTAGGAATGACAAAGGAAGGAGAACCATCTCTAATATATTTTTAAGTTCTGCAGCCTGTCCCCATTTATCCAACTTGTTTCTCCTTTTACTTTATTAGCTTACAGGGAACATAACGATAGCACCTACACATAGAGCAAAGATACGAATTAGGTACATAGGTACTGAGAACAACCAAAACTGTGGAAGTTTATATCTACCCATACCTAAAATCATAGCTGGCATACCATCGATTGGCATGAACCCGCCGTTCCATCCAGATACTACAACTGCAATTGCGGCAGCAGCAGGATTCAGTCCCAAACTAATGCTTGTTGCAATAGCGATCGGGGCAAAGATGTATACAGAACCCATATTTGAACCAGTAAAAGTAGCACAAGTACTAGTTAGAATGGCGAAGATAAAGATAAGCAGGAATGGATTGATGTTGGTACCCAATGCATTCGCCACAGTATCTCCAATCATAGCTGTAAATCCAGAGTTGGCTAAAGCGTCAGCAACGCCGATAACACCAGCCATCATAATAATTACAGGTGCAACCATATTATCTCGAACTTCCCTAAAGTCAAGCACATTGATGATTAGTAAAAATGCTCCCATAAGACCAGGGATGACAAAGGCAGCATTGCCTAATACATTCATAAGCATCATTCCAACAACACTGACCATAAATGCAGCGATAGTGCTGTATTCTTTCCACGCAGGCATAGTCCCCATCTCAGTCGTAGCTGCCACCTCATCAAATCCAGAAGCTTCTGCTTCCGTTATTGGATGATCCGGTAGGAGGCGATACGCAATCAAGGCCCATGCCAAGAAACCAAGAGCCAAGATGAAATTCACTACAGCAAATTTTGACATAGACAGTCCACCGGTATAACCTGCCGTTTCGAGTACGCTAACAGTAACCCCATAGAAAAGTGCTACATTAAAAGGAACTAAAGGGTGATTAGTAGCAAAACCCAAAGGCATCATCAGCTTGGACGTTGGCATTTTTTTATTGTAAGGAATAGTAGATATCAAAGATAAGATCAGTACATAGTAACCAGTGGCACCGGCACCAGGAAAACTGGCACCAAGCATAATGACCACAATCAAAAGAACATAACTCTTATAACCGCCCCTATTTACCAAAGCGAGCATTGAGGACTGAACCCTACCAATTAGGCTAGTCTTCATGAGGCCCGCCATAACAACCATAAAGCCAGCGACCATAATAACGCTTGGGTTCACAAAACCTGCGAAAGCCTCTTGAACAGTGGACAGACCACAGACTACTAACAAAAGACAGGCCAGGATTGGTGGTGCGCCAAAGGCAAATTTATCTGACATAATCATTACAATCATCAGAACCAGAATACCTAGTGCAAGAATCATTTCCATTGTCATTTTTTATATCTCCTCTCTCTTAGGGGGATGACATTTTACTATCATATATAGCCCGTATTTATGAATGAGACGGTTAAAAAGAATAATGTAATGCCTTACTACCTAACCGATTTCTCCAGATGTAGGATTGTAAACACTCTCATTTTCGCGTTTGTCACCATATATATCTGCTACTGAAAAACTAGTATATTTCACACATAGTCTATTCTTATACGCATATACTAAATGTAAAAGTCCTTCCGTATCTTGATAAATTGTAGGATATTCAAATTGTGAATTATTCGTTTTGTTCTCTGCTCCAATGAAACCTTCTGCGTGTTCAATAATTCGACCAAGTGGCCAAGTATTTCCGCCATCTTCAGACACTGAAACTACAACTGGGTTTCTTAATCCAGGCCATGCTACCTTACCAACTTCAGGATTATTGGTAGCGTTTGCATTATAAGCAATGGCAATTGCATCGTTATGAAGTTTGATTGCACTGATACTTGCATTATTATTTGGTAGAGTTGTTGGCTGAGGCACTGTCCAAGAATCTCCGTTATCCTTTGACTCGCTTCTATAAATATAATCTGCAAATCTACTTCTCATAAATGCCACTAAATGACCATCTTCTAATTCGATAACATTGGCATGTACTCTTCCGTTACTTTCAGGCATGCGTACTTCTTTCCATGTTTGTCCTTCATCATCTGATAGTTGAAATACTGTAGGATCGTTTGTAAGACCTAACTCGGAATCTTCACATACCCACGTGCTAAAAATCCATCTACCATTTCTTAATACTTGAATCGATTGTCGTACAAATGTACCAGGCTGGCTAAATAATACTTCTGGTTCAGTCCAGCTTTCGCCATTGTCATATGTTTTCTGATATTTAATAATGGACGTAAACTGCATATTATCTTTATCTGGTTGTCGACCTTCTTGGGAAGTATAGATTAACCACACCGATTGATCAGGTGCGTGAAAAAATGATGGGTTTTGCTCGCTACGTGTGTCATCCTGTGAGACAATTTCCGGCTCATTCCACTCTTGAGATTCATGATTAAATTTTGATAATACAATTGAAATATCAGGGCTTCCCTCAAATGAGCCTGCAAACCATGCACATAATAAATCTCCATTGTCTAACTTAGTAATAGTTGGGGCATGTGCGGTTGGGAAAGGACCGGATGGAATTAAAGAAAAATCAATATTTGTATAAACATCATGATATAATTTACCGTTTGGAATGGACTCATTAATCACTATCTTGTTATTACTCATTCTAATCACTCTCATCACCTTATCTTTCTATTGAAATTTTTATCTTAATTACCGCTTCATGCTCAGCGTTAGGCAGACACACATAGGCCCTATATTAATTTTCCTGTTCCTTGCAGACTGCCGTGTAATGGAACTACATTTCCCCAAAATTATATTCAACAGCAACTGCTCATTTATTACTTAATACCAGGCTACAAATCCGTCTAAAACAATTTGAATTGCTCTTCATCTATATAAGTGGTCATTCCTTCTTAAAAGAAATAACCACCATCAAAGTTAAGCTCGTATTATCATCTATTTCAACTTCGTTTACTTTCTCTAAATCATTAGGGATTGTTAGATTTAATTATTTATATTGATTGAAATGATTAAATTAACTATTACACCAGTCCCTTCGCTTCTAAATCAACATTATTTGCTAGCTGTACCCCATAATCAATTGCATTTTCAAGACTAATTTCACTCGCAGTCATACTACCTGCTTGATCAAATGCTGTTCCATGATCAACTGAGGTTCGGATAATTGGTAATCCCAATGTAATATTAACTCCAGAAACTTCTTTCCATTTATTTTGTTCCCTATCAAATACAAACCCTAATAGTTTTAATGGAATATGTCCTTGATCATGGTACATGACCACAACAATATCATACATTCCACCACGAGCTTTTGAGAATACTGTATCTGCTGGTAAAGGTCCAATGGCATTAATCCCTTCATTTTTAGCTACTTCAATAGCAGGGATAATCTCATCAATTTCTTCTGTACCAAATAATCCATTTTCTCCACAGTGTGGATTTAAACCCGCTACAGCAATCCGTGGATTTTCAATACCTAATTTTATACAGGCTTGATGAGCAATTTTTATGACATCTAGTACTCTCTCTTTTTTAACTAAATCACAAGCTTCCCTTAAAGAAACATGTGTTGAAACGTGAACCACTCTTAAATCACCATCAGCTAACATCATAGAAAATTTACTAGTATTTGTAAGTTCTCCATAAATTTCAGTATGACCAGCAAAGTGGTGTCCCGCTAAGTTTAACGCTTCTTTATTTAATGGATTCGTAACGGTCGCATCTACTTTCCCCTTAAGCGCTAAGTCTATGACTTTTTCCACATAGAGATATGCCGCATTTCCAGCTTCTTTAGATACTTCCCCAATTTTTAACTTATCTGCATCTACAGAGGCTAGGTCAATAACATCCATTGTTCCCCATTCATACAATCCATCTTCTGGTGTAGTAATAGCATTTACCTTCATATTAAACTCTGGGTATTTCTCTAAATAACTCTCTACAATACTTTTGTCTCCAACGAGTAAGGGGTTACATTTTTCATATAAGCTTTTCTTTTGAAAAGCTTTGATTGAGATCTCAGGCCCAATACCTGCGGGATCCCCCATTGTGATTCCAATAATTTTTTTCATGATGCCCCTCCTAACTATTTCATCCCTGCTTCAATATTTTCATTTAATACAGATTTTAATGCTGCAATTCCCTCAGCAGACACTTGATTAAATGGTGCACGGCATTTCCCAACCGGATAACCTAGTAGTTCAACAGCCGTTTTTACCACAGTATTTGGATTTGCAAATTTAAAACAATCTCTAAAACTTCTGATAGAATCTTGATAGTTACGGGATTCTTCAATGTTACCCTTTACAAATTGTTCGTATATTTGCGCCATAGTAAACGGATATACATTCGAACATCCTGCAATACCACCTGTTCCCCCAGCAAGTAACGTCCATAATATTAATGAATCATTCCCTGATAGCACAGAGAAATCTTCTCTATTTCTTGTTCTTTCGATATATTGAAGAATATTATCAAAGTTTCCGCTACTATCTTTGACTCCTACGATATTGTCAATATGACTTAGTTTTTCAACAGTCGCAGGTTGAATCATATTGCCTGTTCGAGCTGGAATATTGTATAAAACAATAGGCATATCAACCGCTTCAGCCACTGTTTTAAAATGCGTATAAATCTCTTCTTGGGTTGTTGCTGCAAAATACGGTGTAATGATTGATAGATAGTCTACCCCAACACGCTTTGCTTCTAAAGATAAGCGAATGGTATCTTGTGTTCCAACTAACCCTGTTGATGCATAGACTGGAACCCTGTCCGCTACTGTATCAACTACTGTTTCCATAACATGCACTTTTTCTTCTTCGCTTAAAATATAGCCTTCTCCATTAGTACCGAACGTAAAAATACCGTGAACACCATTCTCAATAACTCTATTTACTTGATTTACGAGTTCTTCATAGTTCACTTCTTCATTGTCAAACATGGGTGTAACAATTGGTGTGATAATTCCTTTTAATTTGTTTTGCAAACTAATCACTCCTACATAATTTCTAGATAAATTTTACGAGCATCGTCTGGTGTTACTTCTCTCATATTATTGACAAGTAGTCTTTGAACTTCCATTCCAGCCTCTACTAATGCTTCTAGATCTTCCTTAGGCACATTAAAAGCTTTTAAACTAGTTGGAATTTCAAGTGTTTCCACTATGTTTTCTAATAAATCGATGATATATTTTGATTTTTCATTTACAGTTAGTTCTTCATTTGTTTCTTTTACAACTCGATCATATGCTTTAGCCAAAAGTTCTTTAATAACGGGCTCATTAAATTTCATAACTGGTGTTAGTAGAATGGCATTAGAAACACCATGGGCAATGTGATATTTTCCACCTAAAGGATAAGACAATGCATGAACCGCAGTAGTTCCTGAGGAAGTAATCGCTACCCCAGCATAGAAAGAACCTAATAACATCTTACGCTTAGCTTCAAGCGCATCTGGATTTGTGCAAGCTTCAATAATGTTATTTAAGATTAAATCTAGTGCCTCTAGTGCAAACGTATCACTGATTGGGTTTGCTTTTTTTGAAGTAAAACATTCGATAGCATGAGCTAGAGCATCAATACCTGTTGCTGCAGCAATAGATTTCGGCAAATTTTTAATCATGTTGCTTTCTAAAATCACATGGTCAGCAATCAATTCACCATTTACAATCCCAACTTTTAAGTTTTTTTCAGGTACTCCTACAATGCTATTAGGAGTTGCTTCAGAGCCTGTACCGGCTGTGGTGGGAATCATTAATGATGATACTTGTTTTTTAGCTAATAACGGGTTCTCGAGTAAATCTTTTACCGTATAATCATCAGTGGATAACACTGATGCTAATTTGGCAATGTCCATAACACTTCCACCACCGACCCCAATGATAAAATCAGAGTTCAATGCTTTAAATTGGTCAATAACCTTTTGAGCTTCCGTGTAAGATGGCTCTGTTGGAATATCAGATAAGATTTCGTACTCGATATTATTTTTTTCTATAATACTGATAACTTCGTCTAGCAATCCAAGCTTGAATATTTCGTTACCTGTAAATATCGTGATTTTTTTTACACCATCTTTAATAATTGTATCTAGGTTTTGCATGGCATCTGGACCTGCAAATACATTGGTTGGCATTTTTAAATTATATTGATTTAACATAATATGCATCTCCTTTGTTACGAATCAATTCATTTAATTTAATAAATAGATCTTCATTACCCAATCCGCCAGACTTTGTAATGATATAATGTTTTTTATCTTCAAAATCGATACTTCCAAGAACAATTCCTGGGAATAATTCTTTCAGAGGTTTAATTTCGTTAATCCCTAATACTCTCATTGATTGATATAAAGTATCTCCTCCGGTAAATAATAAAGTTCTATTAATGTCACTTAACATAAGATTCTTTACTAAATATCCGAGAGACTGCCCAATTCTAAATCTTAGTTCAGTTCTTTCTTCGGGTACTCCATTCACTTTATCTGCCGATATATTCCCATATGTTTCAAACATTAAAGGTTGGTCCATTTTTAAATATTGATTCATATCTTCTTGCCCTTTTACTGTATCCCAATATTGTTTATCACAAAGTTGCTCCATCGTTAACGAGATTCTATCAAACCCGTTATTTTCGGCAAATGCAATTTGTTTTTTTGTTACTGGGTTCACGCTTCCACATACTATTAATAACGGGAAGTTAATATCATTTTGAGTTATAGTTCTTTTATTATAGATGATATTTGCTAATGCTTTACCAAACCCTGCACACCCCGCCGTTATGTTTAATGCATCGTTCATTAATAGCTCATGCCCTTGAGATAGCATCTCCTCATCGGAGTGACTTTCCATTAACAAAATTCTTTCTTCTTTTGGTGGAATTTTATATTTTTTTGTAATAGACGTTTTTAAATCTGCTTCTTTAAGTAGAAGAGATGGGATATGACTTTCCGTGACCGGTTCGTATGGATCTTGTCCAAAAACACTTTTACTTACTGGTATTGAATCTATATATAAGATTCCTTCGAAACTAAAGCGGTTTTGTTCTGGGTACGCCGGAATAAAAGGAATGGTTACATCTTCGAAGACATCACTCAAGGCTCTTAACTCAGAAGCAACATTTCCTCTTAATGCTGAATCAACTTTTTTAAATATATATTGAATATTTTCATCTTTGGCTTTTATGGCTATCTTCTTAATCACTTCGTATGCTTCACATTTATTCAAATATCTTGTTTCAGTATTAAAAACCAGTACCTCTATTTGATCTGTAGTTTCCCAAAATTTAAACTCTAAATCAGAAGTCACTAAAGTATGAACACCGTAATTAGAGAACTGAACACCCGTATCAAGTGCTCCCGTAAAATCATCAGCCATTATTAGTACCCTTACCATTTGTTCACCACCTTAGTGCTTGATAATTAAATTATAAGGTGATACTGCGCATAAAAAAATCTGATAATTATTATTATTGTTACATTTTGAAACTATAGTAAAGAAAACGCTATCATTTTTAAGGAATTAGTGATAAATTGTTTAAAAATGAAACATTCAGGAGGGGATAACTTTGCAACACATAACAAAAATTCTTGGTATCGCACCTTATGAAGAGTTAAGACACTCAATGGAAAATGTAGGATCCTTATTTTCTAATATTTCACTAAATACGTATACTGGTGATTTACATGAAGGAAAAAACCTGGCCTTGGAGATGATTCATAACGATTATGATATTGTTATATCAAGGGGAGGTACTGCTGACTTAATCAGGAAGAATATCTCTATACCCGTTATAGATGTTTCGATATCCGTATATGACATTTTAGGAGCGATCAAACTAGCAAAGAACTATACCTCTAAATTTGCTATTGTAGGTTATTCGAGTATTACTGAAACAGCTCATTTAATTTGTGACATATTAGACTATTCTGTGGAAATATACACCATTGATGATTCTAGTGATCATTTAGGTCTACTAAAGTCATTGGAGAAAAAAGGGATTGAATTAGTGCTTTGTGATGCAATAACGAACAAACTCGCACTAGAAATTTCTTTAAATACGATTCTTATTACATCAGGAAGTGAAAGTATTAAACGTACTTATGAACAAGCAATAGAGTTAAATATGCACCTTCAAAAATTAAAATTACAAAATAACTTACTTACAGAAGCCATTGAAAAATTTAAAACTGACTGTTTAATTTTATCCAGTCAGTTTGAGTTGATTTATTCAAGTTTAGATTCCGAAACGAATGCCTCAATCTATAATTATTTGCTTAATAAAAAAGAGACGACCTCATTTACTCAATCACATACTTTTTATCATTCAGTAAACAACACTGTATATAACTTAAAAGTAAATCGTTCAAAAGAGAAAAATGATGTTTTTTATATTGTTATTGTGCAAAAATCTGTAACACCTATCATGAATTCTAAATTTGGTGTTACATATGAAGATAAGTCAGAAGTAGAAAAAAAATTAAATAATAATTTATATAAAAATCCGATTATCACAGATGATATTAACAATAAAATTAAACAAATGAATTCAAATAATTCGCCGATTATATTATTAGGAGAAAGAGGTACGGGGAAAGATATCGTATCTCAATGTGTATTCACCAGTCAGAAAAATAACAATCATACATTAGTAGCTATTAATTCGCACTTACTAAATGATGCCATGTGGAAACACCTTTTAAATACAAATAACGGTCCTTTTCTTGAATATGGTAATACAATCCAGTTTAATCATTTTGATAAAATTTCACATGAAAACTTTGAAAAGTTACTCACTATTATTGAATATACTAACTTACACGTAAATAACCGACTCATCTTTATTTGCGAAAAAACATCGGAAGGTCGCACATCAGAATTTTATAAAGAATTAATGAGCCGAATGAATTCGATAAGTTTTCTTCTACCTCCACTAAGAGAAAGAAGAAATGAACTATCGGCTATATTAACGATGTTTTTAAATAAGGTAAATATTGAAAACAATACGGATATTGTAGGTTACGAGCCTAGTGCCCTGACTGCTCTCTCACAATATAATTGGCCCGGTAATTTCAAACAGTTAAAGCAAGTTCTAACCGAACTAGTTTACTTAGCTAAATCCCTATATATAACTAGTAATACTGTCAACAGTATTTTGGGCAAACAACAAATGGTCGAAAATATGTCTAATTCAGAAGATGGAATGAACATTTTATTTAACAATAGCAAAACATTACATGAATTTAATTTGGATATAATCCAGCTAATACTTGATTATCATAACGGCAACCAAACGTTAGCAGCTGAGCAGCTGGGCATCAGTCGAACGACGTTATGGAGATATTTAAATAAATAAAAATGCTTTTCTTAGCTAAAAAACCCGGAAAGTGATTTTTTCCCCAGTCTTTCAGCTTATGTGCTTACGATAAAATGATCGTCTTTAACCAAGCTTTTCAATATACAAATCCATTTATCTCCTCCCATCTAATACCGTGTCCTATTCGTAATTAGTTGTTGTACGTGTCGCTGAGACAAGATGCCTTGCCCTTTTAATTATGACTTATCAGATGGAATAAAAAGAGGCTTCTCAAAAGTTTGAACAACTAATGAGAAGCCTCTTATATTTATACTGATTTTGCTATTTTGTTAGCAACTCTCTCTCAAGTCCCTGGATGTCAAGGGATTGAGCGGCTATTACATCATGCCGCCCATTCCACCCATGCCGCCCATGTCAGGCATTGCAGGTGCTCCGCCTTCTTCTGGCTTGTCAGCAACAACTGCTTCAGTTGTTAAGAACATAGCCGCTACAGAAGAAGCATTTTGAAGAGCTGAACGCGTTACTTTTGTTGGGTCAACGATACCAGTGTCTAGCATATTTACCCACTCGCCAGTTGCAGCGTTGAATCCAGTTCCAACTGCTTCGCCTTTTAGACGCTCAACGATTACTGATCCTTCTAAACCAGCGTTGTGAGCGATTTGACGTACAGGCTCTTCAATCGCACGTAATACGATGTTGATACCTGTAGCAGTGTCACCGTCAGCTTCGATGCTTGCTACTTTATTATAGATATTTACTAATGCAGTACCACCACCAGCTACGATACCTTCTTCAACCGCAGCACGAGTAGAGTTTAATGCATCTTCAATACGTAATTTACGTTCTTTTAACTCAGTTTCAGTTGCCGCACCAACTTTAATTACAGCTACGCCACCAGCAAGTTTTGCTAAGCGCTCTTGTAATTTTTCACGGTCAAACTCTGAAGTTGTTTCTTCAAGCTGAGCTTTGATTTGGTTTACGCGCGCTAGGATATCTTCTGCGTTTCCTGCACCGTTTACAACTGTTGTATTTTCTTTTGTTACAACAATTTTAGAAGCGCGACCTAATTGATCGATGCCTGCTGTTTTTAAGTCAAGACCAAGCTCTTCAGTGATTACTTCTCCGCCTGTTAAGATTGCAACATCTTGTAGCATTGCTTTACGACGATCACCGAAACCAGGAGCTTTAACAGCTACAGCTGTAAATGTACCGCGAAGTTTGTTCACAACTAATGTTGCTAAAGCTTCGCCTTCTACGTCTTCAGCGATGATTAATAGAGGCTTGCCTTGTTGAACAACTTGCTCTAATACCGGTAAGATTTCTTGAATGTTACCGATTTTTTTGTCTGTGATTAAGATGTATGGATCATCTAATACAGCTTCCATTTTATCTGAATCAGTTACCATGTAAGGAGATGCATATCCACGGTCAAACTGCATACCTTCTACCACTTCTAATTCAGTTGTGAAACCTTTTGATTCTTCAAGTGTGATAACACCGTCGTTACCAACGCGCTCCATTGCTTCAGCAATTAATTGACCTACTTCTTCGTCAGCTGCTGAGATAGCCGCTACTTGAGCAATTGAATCTTTACCTTGAATTGGTTTAGAGATTGCTTTTAGTTCTTCAACCGCTACAGCTACTGCTTTTTCCATCCCTTTACGGATACCCATTGGGTTAGCACCAGCCGTTACGTTTTTAAGACCTTCTCTGATCATTGCTTGCGCTAAAACTGTTGCAGTAGTTGTACCGTCACCAGCAACGTCGTTTGTTTTGCTAGCAACTTCGGCTACTAATTTAGCACCCATATTTTCAAATGCGTCTTCTAATTCGATTTCTTTTGCAATTGTTACACCGTCATTTGTAATAAGCGGTGAACCGAATTTCTTTTCTAATACAACGTTACGACCTTTTGGTCCAAGCGTTACTTTTACAGCATTTGCTAATGTATCTACACCACGTAGCATTGCGCGACGTGCTTCTTCGCTAAATTTAATGTCTTTTGCCATGTTCTTTGACCTCCTCAAGATGTTCTTAATAATCTATTTTTTACGTATGATAAGTTTGTGGTTAAAATTAGCCGATTACAGCTAAAATATCGCTTTCGCGTAAAATTAAGTATTCAGTACCTTCGTATTTCACTTCAGTACCCGCATATTTTGAGAAGATGATACGATCGCCCGCAGCTACTTCTAAAGCTACACGCTCACCGCTTTCTAATACTCGGCCTGTACCAACAGCAACAATTTTACCCTCTTGTGGCTTTTCTTTTGCACTGTCCGGTAACACGATACCGCTTGCTGTTTTTTCCTCAGATTTTACAAGTTCAATCACTACGCGATCACCTAATGGCTTTAACAAGTGAAACAACCTCCTCAAATAATATGTTTGCATTTTTATTAGCACTCAACCTCAACGAGTGCTAACACAATTATTATATTAAAACAAAGTGGGTTTTTTTTGCAAGTATTAAACAAAAAAAATTTAAAATTTACGAAAACTACATATAATAGTCTTAGATTTCGACGATTTTGAGAAATAAAGCATTCTTTTCTCTGTTCAATAATATGTATGTTACAATACGAGCAAGAAGAAATTACTAACTTTACAGTACTTCTTCGACATATATACATAAAAACCTTTTAAAGGAGTATAGAAGATTGGAAAAACGTTATTGGTATGTTATCCTCACCTACATCCTTATGCAGTTTTCAGGAGTTGTTGGTATACCGCTGTTAAAATTAACAGGAATGTTTGAGCAATATCCAGTTCGAACAGCGAATGTCATGCTTTTGACTTATTGGACCATCATCAGCTTTATCCTTGGTTTACTTATTGTCTTACTGCTGCTGCGTCGTGACATGTCCATGCGTATAGAACATGCTGGAAAAACGATTGCTGTTGTCTGGTCAGTCCTTGGGGTGTTTCTCGCTATGGCTGGTCAAGCTGTAGCAGGTATGATCGAACACGCTCTTGGCATTACCCAAGTATCTGAAAACACACAAAATATTGTTAACCTTGTTAAAGCAACACCGTTCCTTATTGTCGTTACGTCTGTTATTGGACCAATTCTAGAAGAGATTATTTTTCGAAAGATTATTTTCGGTTCTCTTCACAAACGATATAATTTCTTTATCTCTGCATTTATTAGTTCCCTTATTTTCGCTGCCGTACACTGGGATTTTAAACATTTGCTCGTGTATACAGCCATGGGATTTGTATTTGCATTCCTTTATGCAAGAACAAGACTAATTATTGTACCCATTATTGCTCACGTGTTGATGAATACAATCGTTATTTTATCTCAAACTATTTTTGCAGATAAAATTATAGAAATGCAAAAGCAAGCAGAACAAATGCAGTTTATTTTTGGAGGCATGTTTTTATGAAGAATATCCCTTTAACACGAGGGTTTATTTATATTATTATGGGGATTTTATTCACCTACCTGGCTATTCAAAATGCTCAGGAAACCGTGTGGAACTTCCCTACGATCTTATTTGCACTCGTAGCCGCATTCGATTTCAGATTTGCGGTTCGCATTTTTATCTTGCACTATAAAATTAAAAAGTTGCAGCAGCACTATAAAAATCAAGATGATTCATCTAAATAAAAAAACCACTGTTTCAGTGGTTTTTTTACATACTAACATCTTCTTTTTCTTGCTCTGCCCTTGCCTTTAACACTTTGCGATACGAAATGCGGGAAATAATGATGCTGATTTCATACAAAATTAAGAGCGGCACTGTCACCATCATGTGCGAGAGCAATTCTGGTGGTGTAATAAGTGCGGCAATAACTAGCAGTACGAAATAGGCATACTTTCGAATTTGAGATAAAAACATAGGCGTGATAATTCCTAATCGCGTCAAAAACATGACGACAACAGGAAGCTGAAACAACAGCCCAAAAGGCAGTGTGAGCTGCATTAAAAAAGAAAAGTATTCATTAATGCCAATCACTTGGTTTACATTCAGCTCATCAGAAACGCGCGTCATAAAATCGACGACAAATGGAAACAACACAAAATAAGAAAAAGAGACACCGCCGATAAAGAGAAAAATGGAAACAGGAATATATCCAAGCGTTACCTTCCGCTCTTTTTCATATAAACCAGGACTAATAAATGCCCAAAGTTGATACAGTGCAACAGGAGCTGCAAGTACACAGCCGATAATAACAGCAAACTGCATATAAATCTTAACTGGATCTGTTAGCCTAAATGCATTCATCGTTAAATTTTTTGCCTCATCAGCATGCTGTAAATAGACAATAACTTTATCCGCTATAAAAAAGCCGCCAATTGTGGCAATGACAAAGAAAAATAAAACAATTAAAATGCGTTTTCGCAGCTCTCCTATATGATCATATATTGACATTTCTTGTTCGGTCATACTATGATCACCCTTTTACTCTTTGTCATCTACTTGACGCTGTTTATCTTTTTCACGATCTTCTGAGGCACCGCTAGCGGCATGCTTAAACTCTCTAAGCGTTTGCCCAACTGATCTTCCTAGCTCCGGTAACCGTTTCGGTCCAAAAATAAGCAGTGCTACAATCGCAATAATAATCCAACTGCCTGCTCCAATCCCCATATTCCCACTCTCCTTATTAATTTAGACTTAAGGAAATCGTAACACAGTCCATCTTATTCAACAGGATAATTTTTCAAAAAGTAGACAAGCGACTGTAATTCTACAGCCAGATCAATATGATGCAGTCGAATCTCATCCGGTACGTTTAAGCGTGCAGGAGTGAAGTTTAGAATCCCTTTAATTCCGCAATTCACTAAACGATCGGTAATTTGCTGAGCCACAGTGGCAGGAACGGTTAAAATCGCCACTGAGATATCATCACTCATATAATCTTCCAATTGGTCAAGGTGATAAACCGGCACGTCGCCTACTTTTGTACCGACTTTATCTTCTATCACATCAAAAGCGCACTCAATTTTGGTGTTATTATTTTTAATAAAATTATAATTTAAAAAGGCCGTTCCCAGATTCCCTACGCCAATAAGTGCTACTTTCGTTACTTCATCTTGGTCTAACGTTTTACGGAAAAATGTAAGTAAATAATTCACATTGTAGCCGTATCCCTTTTTCCCTAATGCTCCAAAGTAAGAAAAATCCCGGCGAATAGTAGCAGAATCAACTTTCACTGCCTCACTTAACTCCGCTGACGAAACACGCTGTTTACCAGAAGCATGCAAGTTTTTTAAAAAACGATAATAAAGCGGCAATCGTTTAGCCGTTGCTTGTGGTATTTTTAATTGTTCAGTGTTCACGTTGTACCCCCTCAGTTCATGTATGTCATTACTAACATTTTCAAGTCATATTGCATTACCTTTCACAAAGCATCAACCGCTTTGAGGTAGCGCTTCCAATTCTCTCTCTTTTCTCTTGTTTTATATATACTCCGCTTCGCACCCCGACGGCTTTTGTCTATCCAGCACTACTTAAAGTCGGTAGCTAGAACGAAGTAATTAGCTCTTCAAAGGATCCGTTTGTTAGTCATGACGGGTTTTCTACATCCATCATATATAAGTTCAGAGATGCACTTATCTCTTATTTTAACATAGTATCCTGTATAAAATGTGCAGGTAAAATCATTTTATTTCATGAATCAAAACATTCGCTTCATCATTTGTCCTTGTCTCTCTACAAATTACAAACGCTTGTAGGAAGAACTTGTAGTTGAAAATATGTTAAAATACACTATGGATATACTACTAGAGGTGAAAAAATGATTATTCTACAATTGAACGGTATTACAAAATACTATGGGGCAGAACCCATTTTATCGAATATAAAGTTAGAAGTACAATCAAAAGACCGCATTGCCCTAGTGGGACGAAACGGTGCTGGTAAATCAACTTTATTAAAAATTATTGCTGAGCAGCTTTCTTATGACAGCGGAGAAATTATTAAACCTAAAGGTGTTTCCATTGATTATATGGGACAAGATACAGTTCTTGAGTCAACACTCTCCATATGGGAAGAAATGATGACGGTCTTTGCTCCGTTAAAGAAGATGGAAAAAGAATTACGTACGCTTGAAACGAAGATGGGCGATCCAGACATTTTTAATGATTCAGTTCAATACGAAAAACTAACCAAAGAGTACGATCAGCTTCAAGTAACGTTCAAAGATTTAGGCGGCTATCAATATGAAGCGGATACACGATCTATTCTTCACGGTTTCCGTTTCTCAAACTTTGACTATAGCACCCCTATTTCCTCCTTGAGCGGTGGACAAAAAACGCGCTTGGCTCTTGCAAAACTGCTTTTAACAAAGCCAGACTTGCTTGTTCTGGATGAGCCTACCAACCACTTAGATATTGAAACTTTAGCATGGCTGGAACAGTTTCTGCAAGGGTATGAAGGAGCTATTTTAATTGTTTCACACGATCGTTACTTCCTTGATAAGGTCGTAAATCAAGTGTATGAAGTCACACAAAAAACAACGGTCAAGTACACGGGCAACTACTCTAAATACCTTGTACAAAAAGCAGAGCGATATGAAAAAGAGTTGCGTCAGTACGAAAAGCAGCAAGATGAAGTCGCAAAACTGAATGATTTTATTCAGCGAAACATCGCCCGTGCATCGACTACAAAACGTGCGCAAAGCAGACGTAAGCAGCTCGATCGAATGGAGTTAATAAATCGACCTAACGAAGGCGAAAAATCAGCTAGTTTTTCGTTTGAAATTGAGCGTCAAAGCGGAAATGAAGTCTTAAACCTCGAAAACGTGTCCATCGGATATGATGAACACAAATACGTCGTCCAAGACGCAAACCTTCGGATTAAAAAAGGTGAAAGCCTTGCGTTGGTTGGCCCTAATGGAGTTGGGAAATCTACGTTATTAAAAGGTATTGTGGATAAACTAAGCTTCAAGACTGGAACCATTTCTTTTGGCTCGAACGTAATGGTTGGTTATTACGACCAAGAGCAAGCTAATTTAACGTCTAATAAAACCGTTTTAAATGAGCTTTGGGATGACTACCCCTCCAAACCTGAAAAAGAAATTCGTACAGCGCTTGGAAATTTTCTGTTTTCAGGTGATGATGTACTGAAAATCGTTTCGACGCTTAGCGGTGGTGAAAAAGCACGTTTGGCTCTTGCGAAGCTTATGCTTCAAAAAGCTAATTTCTTAATTTTGGATGAACCTACTAACCATCTTGATTTAGATAGTAAACAAGTACTCGAGAATGCGTTAATCGATTACCCAGGAACTCTGTTATTTGTTTCACATGACCGTTATTTTATTAATCGTATTGCAAACAAAATAGCAGAGCTATCTCCTGAAGGGGTAGAAGAATTTCTTGGAGATTATGACTATTATGTAGAAAAGAAAGCAGAAATAGAGGAAATCAAAGAATTAGAAAATATAAAAGCAAACGAAGAACGCACGGTAAAAGTAGATAAACAGTCCTATAAACAAGATAAAGAACAAAAGAAATTGATGAGGCAGCGAACGCGCCGCATTGAAGAAATTGAAACTGAAGTAAACAAATTAGAAGCCGCACAAGCGGAGAATGAAGAACTTCTTTGTGACCCTGAAATTTATCAAAACCACGAAGAAGTATCAAGATTAAACGGTGAAAACGAAAAAATTGCTTCACAGTTATCCACATTAATGGAAGAGTGGGAAGAATTACAGCTTCTTCTAGAAGAATAGTCTATATTTTTTCGTATTTATTCATCCTATTTACTTGTTCGTGCGCTTTAGAACAAGCTTTATCCACTCTGTGAATAAATAGTGGATATCTGTCTGATTTTCATAATTAAAACTTGTTGATAACAGGTCCGTGTACTGAGTGCACGGACTTTTCCACATAATTATCCACAGTTAATTCTAAATTTATTGAATATTGTTGATAAATTATTTTTAACCACAAAAAAAGACGAATGAGAACTAAATCTCATTCGTCTCTTACTCTTCCAAGTCTAAACCGGGGTTTGCGTTTAATGACATATCTGAGCGTTTTCCTTGAGCAAATCGTACACTTGCTGCTGCTCCAATCATTGCAGCATTATCCGTGCATAGAGATAGCGGCGGGATAATAAGTTCAATGTTTGATAATGGTGCAAATGCCTCTTCTAGCGCTGCTCTAAGTCCTTTATTAGCAGCAACTCCTCCTGCTACTAACACTTGCTTAACGTTATATTCCTTTGCAGCTTTAACGGTTTTAGTTACTAACACATCAATAACACTCGCTTGAAAGCTAGCAGCAAGCGTTTGTGGAAGAATTTCTTCACCTTTTTGCTTCGCGTTGTGGACAGTGTTAATAACTGCTGATTTTAACCCACTGAAACTAAAATCATAGGATCCTTCTTCTAGCCAAGCACGCGGTAAATCAATTAATGGCTCTCCTTCATGTGCAAGGCGGTCAATATGTGGTCCGCCTGGATATGGAAGGTTTAACGTGCGGGCTACTTTATCGTAGGCTTCTCCTGCTGCATCATCTCTCGTTTCACCAATCACTTTAAACTGACCGTGACTTTCCATGTATACAAGCTCCGTATGCCCTCCAGATACAACTAACGATAAAAGCGGGAATTCTAATTTTTTGATTAGCTGGTTTGCATAAATATGTCCTGCAATATGATGAACGCCAATTAATGGCTTTTGATGTGCAAATGCTAGCGCTTTGGCTGCATTTACGCCAATAAGAAGTGCTCCCACAAGCCCTGGTCCTTCCGTTACAGCTATTGCATCAATATCTGCAAACGTCAAGTTCGCTTGATTTAAAGTTTCTTCAACTACCACCGTAATTTGTTCCACATGATGACGAGATGCAATCTCAGGTACGACACCGCCAAATCGTTTATGACTTTCTATTTGAGAGGCCACCACATTGGCTACAATTTCATGACCGTTTCGAATCACGGCTGCTGCTGTCTCATCACAGCTTGTTTCTAATGCTAAAATTAATTGATTTTCACTCATAAATTCACCCACATAACTAATGCATCCTCATTGTTATCAGAATAATAATTCTTACGGATACCTCCAGGTTTAAAACCTAGCTTTTGATACAATGATTGTGCAATATGATTAGATACCCTAACTTCTAATGTCATTGACGCAGCACCTAGTTTTCGAAGCACGTCCATCACGTTGCGCAACAGCAATTCACCGAGTCCCTTACCTCGGTAGTCTGGCAATAGCGCAATGTTAGTTACATGTGCTTCGTCAATAACAATCCACGTTCCGCAATACCCAATAATATTTTCTCCTTCTTCCATCACAATGTAAGTTGAAAATTGATTATTGGTTAACTCATTTTGAAACGCTTCTGAACTCCAAGGTGTCGTAAAAGACTTCTCTTCAATTTTCACTACTTGATCAACATCTTTAACTTCCATTAAACGAAACTTAATTGTTAGTTTCATGTTTATACCTTCTTTTATCCTTTTTGCTGTGAAGCAAGCCAGTTGGCTTCGGCTTCAGCTAAACGAATGTAGTTCGGAACAAAAGTATGCACAGACTGCGGCTCTTTCTTCATTCCTAAGAAAGCCAATTCACTAGGTCTTGGATTAAACTGCTGAACATGGGCAAATACAGCTTGTTCACCCAGCACTTCTTTTAACGCCTCTTCATGCATAGGAAGATCATTGCCTATGAATAAAATAGGTTTGTTGTATGACTTTAAATGTTCCGCCCAGTCTTTATTAATAACAAGTCGATCACTTTCAACTTCTACAAGACCTCGCTCGTTATTCCATTCATATAGTCCTGTATAAAGCTGTTGACGGCGCGCATCAAATAACGGAGCGATATATCCATCAAAATAGCGACCGTTTGCTGCTAGTGCCTCAAGGCTAGATACACCTATTAAAGGAATATTTAAAGTCCAAGCAAGTGTCTTGGCAATGGTAACGCCAATGCGTACACCTGTATAAGATCCTGGACCGTGTGCTACTACAATACGGTCTAGCTCGCTTGGCGCAATATCACAATCCTTTAACAAAGATTCCACAGCGTTCATCACACGAACGGAGTGATTCTTTTTTAGATTCGTAATAATTTCTCCAATTACTTTGTTTTCTTCAACGACAGCAACACCCATGACAAAATTGGATGTATCAATGGCTAACATTTTCATCTTTTAAAAAGCTCCTTACATATTTCAACGTACCGACTGCCTATCGCTTTTACAAGGATTTTACGAGTCGTTTCGTTTTCATGGTAAATATTGATTTGAATATATTCATTAGGAAGCTGCTCTTCAATCAGATGAGCCCACTCCACGACCGTCACGCCATCTCCTTCAAAATACTCATCGAACCCTAGGTCTTCAAATTCATCCCCTAGACGGTACACATCCATATGATAAAGAGGAAGGCGACCGCTTTTGTATTCTTTAATGATCGTAAATGTCGGGCTATTTACATTGCGTTCAATTCCTAATCCTTTAGCTAAACTTTTTGTGAATGTTGTCTTTCCAGCTCCCAAATCGCCTTCAAGCAGCAGCACGTCACCAGCTTCTAATAAAGTTGCTAGACGAGCAGCCAGCTGATTAGTTTCATCAGGAGACGTAGACATAAACGTAAATTCGTTAATCTCTGTCATTCATTCAGAACCTCATTTCAATCTGTATATATATATTGTAAACGTTGTGGACTATACATATCCAGTAAGAAATCCAACAATCTTTAACATCGCAATTCTATAAAGAAATTTCTTTGTATATAAAAAATTCCTTAGGATTGCTCCTAAGGACGGTAAAGTTTTATATAAAAATGGTTCAAACAATAAAAAAGACGAAACACATTGTTTCGTTTCTAAAACATGGCGGTCCCGACGGGAATCGAACCCGCGATCTCCTGCGTGACAGGCAGGCATGTTAACCGCTACACCACGGGACC
>NZ_JBHZOU010000016.1:0-39712 GCF_042787775.1 Priestia sp. YIM B13552 | reverse complement strand
AAAAAATAAAATTTAACGTTGACGTTTGTCGCTTTGTTCAGTTTTCAAAGTTCAACCGCCGCTCTTAAGCGACTTTATTATCTTATCAAGTTATCAACGTAATGTCAACAACTTTTTAAAATTCTTTTTTCAGCTTCGTTGTTACGAGTATGTCTCAACGACGCTTTATAATAATATAACGCTTTTCATATAAAGTCAATATGTTTCAAGAAGAAAAATGATTTTTTTCTCTTGTTTAACTTTTTCCCTTACTGAGAAGTAGTTAAACGTAAATAAACTAAATTTTCTAATTTTTTAACTATACTCTATATTAAAAAAGAAGCCCTTCACAAAAAGAGCTTCTTTCTTATCTTACTAATTAAGGTAAATAACGACGTGCACCTGCATACTCTTCAATATATCCCTTCGTGTTTAAAGGAATAATCTCTACTGTCCGCTCGGAGTTCGGCGAATGAATCATCATGCCATCTCCCGCATACATTGCTACATGGTGAACGCTTCCTTTTCCTTGGTTATAGGCAAAGAACAATAAGTCTCCAGGTTGAAGGTTGTTCTTATCTACTGGTTTCCCTGCTCGAGACTGTGGCCCTGAGTCACGTGGAATCGTAATACCATGGGATTGGTACATCGTAAAGGTAAATCCAGAGCAGTCAAATCCAAAACCACTCATGCCAGCCCATAAATATGGAAGATTTAAAAATGCCTTTCCACTTTCAACAAGCTCCGTGCCAGTTGGTACAGGAATATCTTTTTGAGACGCGTAGATTTTTCCTGCTTTTGTAGAAATCCATGCTGTCTTTCCATTTGGTTTTAATACTTTATACGCACTCTTTGATTTTGCCAAAAGAGGTAGGCGCGTATTATAGCTAACTTCAATACCTTTCTTTTTCAAAGAAGGCGAATGATATAAATAAGTAGTCGGAGCCGTCACCATTACAAAAGGCTTCTTTGCATACTGTTCGTACCTTTTGCTATAGGTTAATTGTTTAGTAGGCATCCATCCGGGATATCCTAATTCATTTCGAGAAGTAGGCTGTCCGTCTACAGCTACTTTGACCCAGTCTCCTTGTTCGTCTAAAACCGTTACTTTGTTTCCATATAACGCTTGTGTCTCAAGCATCCCATCGCTAGATAACTGCTGCTTCTGTTTCAAATTCATCGATGTGGTCCACTTTCTCATATCTACAGGATTAGTAGCTGATGGAGCATCCACTTCACGCAAGATGTTTGGTGCTGTCCACAGAGTAGCTGCTGCGACATCTATATAAGCAGTTTCTTTTTCTTCAGAAGCATGAACAGAAGGAACTGCACTGACCCCAAATGTAGCTAAAATAACTGTTGTTGCCGTCAAAAGCCAACGTTTTATATTCATCGTCTCTCTCCTTCTACTATATTACTATCCTTTTATTTTGAGATAGGAACGGTGATTTCTCCTATTCCAGGAAAATCTGATAAAAAAACCTCTTGACCGCTGTACTTTAACACATCCAGTTCAGTTGAAAGCCAAAGAGGAGCATCTAAGTCAAAATACGTGATATTCGGATGAGCGGCTGCCAGATGAGCAGCTGCTCCCACGGAAAGTGATGGTTCCATCATGCTTCCAATCATACATGCAACACCGTTCGCCTCAGCAATACTTGCGATTTTTCTTGCTTCATTAATTCCTCCGCACTTCATTAGCTTAATATTCAAAAGATCCACGTACCGCCCGCTTACAAGCCTTAATGCATCTTTGGCAGAAAAGAGACTCTCATCTGCCATAATGGGTACGTTTACTCGTTCAGTCACAAACTTTAACCCTTCCCAATCATGAGCAGGGACAGGTTGTTCTACCAATTCAATACCAAAGTTGAGAGTTTCCATTTTATTAATTAATTGCACTGCTTGTTTTGGAGTCCATCCTTGATTTGCATCCAAACGAAGTTTTACATGATCCGGAATGACAGATCGAATATGTTTAATACGCTCAAGGTCTAGCTCAGGAATTGAACCTACCTTTACTTTTAAAATGTCAAATCCGTCCGCTGCACTTTTTTGTGCGTCTTCAGCCATTTTCTCAGGTGTATCAACACTTATCGTCATACACGTAGAGATAGGCTGCTTATCGCCCAAGAAAGCATATAAAGGAATGTTAAGAAACTTTGTATAAGCATCATGCAAAGCGATATCAGCAGCTGCTTTAGCACTTGAATTGTGAATACAGCAGCTTTGAATTTTTTTTAAGAGTTTTTGAAACTGACGTATATCCTCCCCTATTAGCGCTAGTTTAATAGGTCCTTGAAGTGCAGCTTGAATGCCTTCTAAAGAATCGCCTGTAATAACATATGTTGGCGAAGCCGCTCCTTTTCCTTTTATTCCGTTTTCTAACTGAATCTCTACACTTATACTGTCTATCTCTGTTGCTGTTCGAAGCGCTGTTTTAAACGGAACGAGCAGTGGAACGGTTTGATGCTTTACAGTTATGTCTTTAATTATCATTTCAATCGCTTCCTTTCGATTCAGCACAAATATTCTTTCATACATATTTTTGGTTTATTCTTAGATCGCCCCTAAAATTTTGGCGATCATCATACCAAAATAAGTACCTAAGAAGGAACCCATTAGAGCCATAATAACTCCTACGGGAATCAGTGCACGGTTATAAGCAGCTGCAAGCATTGGAGCAGACGCCATTCCACCAATATTAGCTAAACTTGCTACTCCGAGCGTAAATAAATCATATTTAAATAGTTTAGCTAGCAGCAGCATGATCACTAAGTGCACGAACATAATGAGAAAACCAGATACTAAGTAAATAGGAGCCTGAGCTAAATTTGAAAAATCTGATTGAGAAGCAATTAACGCTACAACGATGTATAACATAACGTTTGATACATCGAGCGTACCTGGAATTTTTGCCGCTGGGGTTACAGCGAGCACTAGACCAACCACAGAAGCAATCATAATCGTCCAGCTCGTTGCATTAATAACCGCTCCCACTTCAGGCAAACGCCCTCCGATAAATGTAGAAAATGCCGAAACGAACAAACCTAGACCAAGTAAATAAAGAAGATGCTGAAACTGAGGGCCTTCTTTTTCGCTTTCAGAAGTTGCTGCGACTTCATCTATACTATTCTCAATAAAGCTGACGTCTGCTTTTGTCCATTTATTAAATTTAGATGCAAATGGTACAAGCCAAAACATAAACATAACCCATACGGCGTAGTTAATCGTATCCATCATAAGAGCGTAGCCAAATATATTTTCTGGAACATCCAAAATCCCTTGGAGAGCAACCATGTTAGCTGATCCTCCGGTCCAACTTCCTGATAAAGCACCAAAAGCTTTCCACGTGTCCTCTACATAGAAATTCTTAAAGATGGCATAGACGAGGATAAAACCTACCATTATGCTAAAAACCGCAACGATGAATCCTCCCAGCATTTTTGGACCAAGTTTAATTACACTTCGAACATCACATTTTAACAGCATCAGCATCAGCATGGCCGGAAGCAGTGCATTTTTAACGCCCGTATACATGGCGACATTTGATTCGCTATCCCCAAATAACCCTGCCGTTTGCATAAGAGCAGCTCCTATATAAATAAGTACAATACCCGGGATAAATTTAAAAAATCGATTGGCTTTAAATCTTTTTTCAATCCCTACCATGAGCGCAGCAAAGGCAGTTAACACACTCACATACATAAATCCATCTTGAATCATTTATTCTTCCCCCTTCATCTCCACGAAAATATTTTTATACAAAACAAAATCCAGCCCAACGTTTGAAAACGTCAGGCTGGATTTCGTCTAGGTCTATGTAGACAAAGCAGCTGTTATTTGCTGATATTTTTTCTGTGCATCATGAAACGCTACCACCAGCGCTTTTTGGGAAGACCCGAAATAGCGGCTGTTAATTTCGTCTATAAGGGTGGGATCACTTATGTGACGTCCAATAAAAATCGATTGAACAAATCGCACGGTCAACTCAATCGTCGCTGAGCATTCCACATCAATAATTTTCCCATTTGTTTTATCAACTACCAACCCTAAAAAATACTGATTGAATTTTTTAGTAATCGGATTGCTTTGAGGAGCTTTGGCATCTCCAATAATATAGATAGTATCGTGATCATACATGATTTTTTATTCCTCCTAAAAGAGATAACAGACGATGCTAGGGACCGGCAAATGAACGTTTGCGGAGCTACGCAACATGTATTCGCTTTCATAAGGAACATTATAATCTATTCTCAATATATCATCTATAAAACAATTTCACAATATAACTTTTATACTATTCAGAATAAAGTGATATTTTTTCAAAAAAAGAGATTGAGACATAACAAACTTAATCCAACTAAAGACATACAAATGGGATACATAAGCTGAACCGCTTGTTACACTGCAACAAAAAAACGAACCACTAATCAAACATGTTGATCAAGGGCTCGTTTTTCACTGTGGGTCAAGTAATTTTGTCCCGGCTTCTTTCTACGTCATCCTTTGAACATGGTAGAGGAAAAACGGTTAGGGTAATCTGTCATCACTACTTTTACTGAAGCCTGCTGGAGCTTCAAAAAGTCATTCATTTCATTGATTGTATATACCCGTAAGTCTAATCCTTCTTGCTTTGCTTTTTTCCCGTATGAAGAAAGAGCAAACGACATATCACAGTGTAGGTGCGCTCCTATCGATTTTGCTTTTCCAATCGCATCTTCGCTCACCCCTTCAAATAAAAAACCTGTTGGTATATATGAATGGAGAGATCTCACTTTAGCCAAGCTATCATAGTTAAAAGATGACAAAATAACCTGATCTTCTAAATCAAACTCATCGATTAGACGAAGAACTTTTTCTTCAAGTTTTGGATAGTAAATTCGGTCATTTTTTAATTCAATATTCACCGTTAATTTTGTCTTTTTGTCCATCATCCACTCAAACACTTCTACTAATGTCGGAATCGATTGTTTAGAAAAACGAGAGTCATACCAACTGCCAGCATCGAATAAACGCAGCTGTTTGTATGAAAATTCTTGAACATACCCCATTCCATTGGTCGTCCTGTCAATCCGTTCATCGTGAATAACCACTATTTCCCCGTCTTTTGTTAATTGTACATCTAATTCAATACCTGCAACTTGCATTTTCCTAGCTTCTTCAAATGCAATCATTGTATTTTCAGGATATCGTCCGCTAAAGCCGCGATGCGCATAAAGATCAATTGAACTATTCATTATCCTCTATCTCTCCTAACTAGTCATTCACTAAGTAAAAAGCTCGTCCTCAAAATAACTTGAAAGACGAGCTTCGTAATCATACGTTATTTTTGATTGGCTACTTCTAATGCTCTATTTGTTTCTTTTGCTGCTTGATCAAGCGCTTTTTTTGGCTTTACTCCTTGATATAGGCTTTCCATCCCTGTTACTACTTTTTGACGAGATTCAGGAAACACAGAAATTAAAGCACCTTGCGTAGCTGGAGTAGCCTTTGTTTCACGAAGCTGATCAACCGTTACTTTTAACTGCGGATATTTCTCCCACTCTTTTTTCACAATATCTTGTTCATACGCTTTTGGGTTAACTGCAAAGTATCCACTTTCTACGTGCCATTTTGCTTGAACTTCTGGTGTTGCTAAATATTTCATGAAGTCCCAGGCTGCTTTTGATGTTTCATCACTGATTCCTTTAGACATCCATAAAGATGCTCCGCCAATAGCTACTCCTTGGCGATCCTCTTCTTTTGGGACAGGAATATAAGATACGCCTACATCAAATGGAGCATTGTCTACTAGTGTTTTAATACCTGCTGATGAGTCCAGGAACATTGCAATTTTTTTAGATTGAAATGCTGCGCGCATATCATCCCAGTTTTGTCCTACATTGTAGAATGTACCTTCTTTATACATATCATTGATTAAATTAAATGCGTTTTGTCCTTCTTTTCCATTAAATACTGCCTTCTCAGCATCACCTTTACGGCCGTTTTCGTGATCTACATACAAGCCGCCTTGAGAAGCAACTAGCTCTTCAAAGAACCATCCGTAATTTAGAATTGAAAAACCGTATTGCGATGTTTTATTTCCTTGTTTTTCTGTTAATTTCTTTGCAGCTGCCTTTAATTCATCATACGTTTTTGGAGGGTTTTCAGGATCTAACCCTGCTTTTTTAAAAGCATCTTTATTGTAAACAAGAACAGGTGTTGAAGAGTTGAACGGCATTGAGTATTGCTTTCCATCTACTTGGTAATAGCTTGAAATGTTTTTCTCCCACTGTGAAGTGTCATAGTGGTCTTGATCGATAAATTTTTGAACAGGCTGAATCTTACCGCTGTCTATCATGAATTTTGTTCCCACTTCGAACGTTTGCATAATAGCCGGTGCATCCTTTGTTCCTGCTACTGTGTTAAATTTTGTTTGTGCTTCTTCATACGTTCCTTGGAAAACGGGCTTTACTTCCACTTTGTCCTGAGATTTATTGTACTCATCGACAATTTTATTGAGTGATTTTTCAAGGTCACCGCTCATAGCGTGCCAAAATACGACTTCTGTTTTACCTGATGCTGTTTTTTTTGTTTCTTGCGCTTCCGAAGAACCAGTTGAATTTGAGCAAGCACCTAGAATAACTAGCAAGCATGCCGTTACGATAGCCAATATCTTTTTCATCACATTCACTCTCCTATTTAATTGCACCTTGGGTTAATCCTTTTTGAAGACGTTTTTGACCTAGGAATAATAGTAATAATGTCGGTAAGATTACAACAACGACAGCGGCCATAACCACTCCCCAATCAGTTGAAATCTCCTGTGTTTGCATTTGCTTTAAACCAATCTGAACGGTACGAACATCCTCTGTATTTGTCACTAATAGTGGCCATAAATACATATTCCATGTTGTTAAAAAGCTATATACGCCAAGCGTAACTAGACTTGTTTTAGACACAGGGAGCACGACGTTCCAAAAGAAACGAAAGCGGCTGATCCCTGAAACTTGAGAAGCTTCATATAACTCATTCGGAATGGTTTTAAACTGCTGACGCAATAAAAATGTCCCAAACGCTAAAGCAAAAAAAGGAATCGTTAATCCTAAATAATTGTTAATCCATCCTAGCTTTTGTGCTGTTAAAAAGTTAGGAACCATCGTTGCTTCCCATGGAATCATCATCGTAGAAATAAAGAGAAAGAAAATAGCATCTCTTCCTTTAAATTTAATAAATACAAATGCAAAAGCGGCCAAACTCGAAACTAACAGCTGCCCGGCCATGACGAAGATAGACACTGCAAAACTGTTAATTAAATAATGAAGCAGCGGAACTTTTTCAAAAGCGTCCCGATAGTTTTCAAATGAAAAAGATGACGGCCAAATCTTTCCTTCCAACACTTCCGCTCCACTCATAAAACTAATGGAAAAAGCGTATAGGATAGGAAACATCAATACTAAAGTAGCTGCAATGAGTAACAAATAAGTTGTCCATTTTCTCGTGATGCTCATTGATAATGTACCTTCCTTTCTCCAAGCTTGAATTGAAGAGCGGTAACCAGTAGAATACAGAAAAATAATATTGTAGCTTGAGCACTTGCAGAGCCAACATTATAGTTTACAAATGCATCCTTGTAGATTGAATAAACAATGACATTTGTGGAATCTGTAGGTCCCCCTTTTGTTAAAATGTCAATTTGTCCAAACGTTTGAAACGCGTTAATAAATGAAACGGTGATAATAAAAAACAGCGTTGGCGAAAGCATAGGAAGCGTAATTTTACGGAGCTGATACCAATAGCTAACTCCAGCAATACGCGCATTTTCATACAGCTTCTCATCAATATTTTGTAACCCGCCAAGTAAAATTAAAAAGGTAAACCCAATGTTCATCCAAATTGTAGAGATAGACACAGCAACCAATGCATACTTAGGATCTAATAACCACTGCACGTCATGAATCCCTACAAGGTTTAATACTTTATTGATAACCCCGATTGTCGGATTATACATAAACATCCAAATCACAGAAGAAGCCGCTACGCTCATTCCCATCGTAGATGAAAACATTGTTCTGAAAAAACCAATTCCTTTCAGCTTTTCATTTGCGATTAGCGCTAGGAATAAGGCAATAATTAAGCCAATAGGTACTGTGTAGAGTACAAATAGAAAAGTAGCTTTCATACTTTGTAAGAAATTAGGATCTGTAAATAGATATGAGAAATTTTGCAGTCCTACAAAATTTAAGGGATTTCCCTGTGTGTCCGTAATAAAAAGACTTAAATATAATGTCTTAATCATTGGGTAGAAAAGAAATACACTAAATAACAGTAATGATGGCAGTAAATAAGCTAGTCCAACAATGATAGTAGGCATTGTTTTTTTTTCTTTTGGGTTTGCTGAAACAGAAACAGGTGAGTTTGCTGTTTTGGTAACAGCACTCATACGAATGCCCCCTTTACAGTTAAATCTTCTGTTGATGGTTCGTAGTGCAAGCATGAACCTGTATCGCCATCAAATAAAAACAGGTGTTTTGGATCGATAAAAATAGGAACTCGCTCTCCCACCTTTATAGTCCATTGACCGTTCCACTTAGCCATCCACTGCTTGTCACCCATATGAAATGTAAGCAGTGTTTCCGTGCCTAGAATTTCCACATTGTCTACTTCCACAATAAAACTCGTATTATCGTTTGTCGCAAGCTGTATATGCTCAGGTCTCACTCCAACCACAACTTCTTTTTTACCGTTAAGGTTACTGTGTGGTGTACTCATAGAAATAGCTCTTCTATCTTCAAAAACTAGTAAGTTATTTTCTATAGAAACGTTTGATAAATTCATAGGGGGAGAACCTATAAAAGATGCTACAAACGTGTTCTTTGGTGCATTGTAAATATCAAGCGGACGTCCAACTTGTTGAATATTTCCTCCATTTAAAATCATCATTCGATCTGCCATCGTCATCGCCTCTGTTTGATCGTGCGTGACATAAATCATCGTAATACCTAACTTACGCTGAATCTGGCGAATTTCTGACCTCATCTTCGCGCGCAGCTTCGCATCTAAGTTTGATAAGGGCTCATCCATTAGGCAAATAGGCGAATGAGTAACAATAGCACGTGCAAGCGCTACACGCTGACGCTGTCCTCCCGAAAGCTGTCTAGGCTTTCTCTTTAGATATTCACTTAAACCAAGCATCTCTGCTGCTTCCCTGCAGCGCTTTTGCTGTTCTTGCTTTGAAATTTTCTTTGTGTGCAGGCCAAAAAGAATATTTTGTTCCACTGTCAAATGCGGATATAAGGCATAGTTTTGAAACACCATTGACAAATCGCGCTGACTTGGAAGCAGTTTATTTGCTTTTACATCTCCAATTAGTAGCTCTCCCTGCGTGACTTCTTCTAATCCGGCAATCATTCTCAGCATTGTACTTTTCCCGCATCCTGAAGGACCTACTAGTACGAAAAACTCTCCCGGCTCAATTGTGACGTTAATATCTTGAATAACATTTGTTTTTTGATCGTATGACTTCCCAATGTTAACTAGCTCTACTTTTTTCATTAAAAACGCTCCTTTCCCTCTCATTCATATTTTTTCCACAACCATGATTTCCCTGTAGAAACTGCCGTAGCTCCTGCTTTCAAAGCAGCTTGGATATGGCTTTCATTTTGAATGAGTCCACCTGTAATAATAGGAATACTTGTTTTTTTAACGACTTTCTCTATCATCTCCGGAATTAATCCTGGCATTAGTTCTAATGCATCGGGCTTAATATCTTGAACGGTTTTCAACCCTTGTGCTACCGCGTCTGTATCCACTAGGAACAGCCGCTGAATAGCAACCAGTCCTTCTTGCTTTGCGTAATTAATGAGTGAACTTTTAGTGGTTACGATACCTGTAGGTTTTACAAACTTAGCAAGGAATTTAAGCCCTTCTCGGTCATAGCTAATCCCTGGAATTTTTTCAACGTGTAAAAAAACCGTTCGATTATGCTGTTTGAGTAAATCTACATAGCGTTTAATCACACTAATGTTGCCCGTTAATAAAAAGGCGGCCTGGATCTCTGTTTCTAAAAATTGTTCTAAATTTTTCGGGCTTTTAATGGATGCAATCAAACTGTCTTGCCCAAGCTGTTGTAAGAAATCTGCTTCCTTATTCAAAACGATGCCTTCCTTTCATTCACAAAAAACCACAAAAAACGCATAGGGTATTGATATAGACCTATTGTTTTTTGTGGTTTCTCAATTTCATAACCTTAGTAACTATTCACTTATCGTTCACATGTTTTATAATAATGGTTATTTATGAAGGAAATATAAAGAAGCTGTTGAGTTTTGTAAAAAAACCGTATAGTTCCTGTAAATCGCCTAAAAATCAAAAAACCGTTGATTTCTCAACGGCTTTACAGTGCACATTCTTCAATTTCAAATCCTAAATCTTCAATCAGACCCCAGTCAGCTGTAGGTTCTTGACCTTGAGTCGTTAAATAGTCACCTACAAAAATTGAGTTTGCAGCAAACAAACCAAGCGGCTGAAGTGATCTGAGATTGACTTCTCTGCCCCCTGAAATTCGAATTTCTTTCGTTGGATTTACAAAACGCATCATCGCTAACAGCTTTAAGCATTGCATTGGCTTTAACGCCTTTTTGTCTTCTAGAGGCGTTCCTCGAACGGCAACAAGAAAGTTGCATGGAATAGAATCTGCATCTAACTTTTTAATTTGAAAAGCTAGTTCCACGGCTTGTTCATTTGTCTCGCCCATTCCAAAAATCGCACCGGAACAAGGTGACAAACCTGCTTTTTTAGATGTAGTAACCGTATCGACTCGATCTTCGTAGCCATGCGTAGAACAAATATTGTCATAGTTATCAGCGTGAGTATTTAAATTATGATTATAGCGATGAACACCCGCCTCGACTAGTTCGTGTGCTTGATCATCTGTTAAAAATCCTAGACAGGCACAGATTTTCAAGTCGGTCTTTTGACGGATTTCTTTTACCGCTCCCACTACGTGCGCTACTTCTTTATCAGTAGGGCGGCGGCCTGACGCCACGATACAATATGTACCTGCTTTTCTTTTTTGAGCTTCAAAAGCACCTTCTACAATTTTCTCTTTTGTTAACCACGCATACTTATCAATCGGCGCTTCTGATACAATCGACTGCGAACAATATCCACAGTCTTCTGGGCATAAACCTGATTTAGTATTAATAATCATATTAAGCTTTACTTTTTTTCCATAATGATGATGACGAATTAAGTACGCGGCATTCATGACCTCTAACACTTCTTCATCCGGTACATGAAGAAGTTGAAGCGCTTCGTTATATGTAATTTCTTTCCCTTTAATAATAGACTGAGCAAGTGCTTTCCAATCTCTTAAACTTGTGGTTTCCATCGATTCCCCTCCACTTTAGTAAACTAAAAAAATATAAAGTTAACAATTATAACTAAAAGTTACCATTACTTCTCCTTTTATGTCAACACTGTATGAATAATAGTTAACTAAAAAAGCCACTTCTATGATATAGAAGTGGCTTTTTGCTTATTGCGCTTGCAGTGTATAAATAACCGATACAAAGTCTCCAGATTTTTCATCGTATGCTTCAACACCCGGATACTCATGAGTTAGAACAATACCTGCGTACATGAGCTCATCTCCATAAGCTGTTTGATCTGTTTCCATCACTGTATATTCATAATCAGGATGAAGCCCTTTTAGCTCAATGCGTTCGTAAGAAGGATTTGGTCTAGACAATACTTGATAATAACCGATGATTGCCTGTTTTTGATCGGATGAAACAACCATCCAGCTCGTCACATTTCCCTCTTGTTCAAACGGACTTTTTAAACGATAGAATATGCCATTTTGAATAAGAGATCGGTGTTTTTTATAATACTGAATTTGTTGTTTTACGGTTTCTTTTTCATCTTCTGTCATCAGCGTAACATCTAACTCATAACCAAATGCGCCAAAATACGCAACGTCTCCTCTTGTTTCTAGACTTGTTACTCTGCGTACTTGATGATTTGGTACGGCCGATACGTGTGCTCCCATTGAACTGATTGGATAGGCAAAAGACGTGCCGTACTGAATTTTTAGACGTTCAATCGCGTCCGTGTTATCGCTCGTCCAAGCTTGAGGAGCATAATAAAGCATTCCCGGATCAAATCTAGCGCCCCCGCTTGCACATGATTCAAATAAAATATCCGGAAACTTCCTTGTTAGTCGCTCATACAAATCATACACACCTAAAATATAGCGATGTACTACTTCAAACTGACGGTTCGCGGGCAGCCCAACAGATCCAATTTCCGTTATATTTCGATTCATATCCCATTTTATATAAGAGATAGGTGCTTCACTTAAAATAGATTCCATTCGTTCATAGATATAATTCACTACTTCTTCTCGTGAAAAATCAAGCACATATTGATTTCGTCCATGAGACTGATGACGATTTGGCACATGAATCAACCAATCTGGATGCTTTTCATACAAGTTGCTTTGCTTTGAAATCATTTCAGGTTCAAACCATAACCCAAAGTCCATACCTAAATCCGTTACTTTTTGAGCCAATGACTTCATACCGCCCGGAAGCTTATTTTCATCTACAAACCAATCTCCAAGAGAAGTTGTATCATCGTTACGTTTACCGAACCAGCCGTCATCCAATACAAAAAGTTCAACGCCTAGCTTTTGCGCTTCTTTGGCAATATGTACAATTTTCTCTTCGTTAAAATCAAAATACGTCGCTTCCCAGTTATTAATTAAAACTGGCCGCTCCAAATCCCGCCATTTTCCTCTAGCAAGACGCTTGCGATAAAGCTCATGATACTCTTGGCTAAGGCCGTTTAGCCCGCTATTTGAATAAGCCAGTACTAGTTCTGGTGATTGAAAAGTTTGTCCCTTTTCTAGTCGCCACTGAAAATCAAAAGGATGAATGCCCATCGTTATTCTTGATACATCATAATGATCTACTTCCACTTGTCCAAGAAAGTTTCCGCTGTATACAAGACTAAAACCATACGCTTCTCCACTGTGTTCAGTTGCAGCTGGATTCTTTAAAATTAAAAATGGGTTTTGCTGACTGCTGCTTGTACCTCTCGCACTAGAAATACTTTGAATACCAGGCTGAAGCATTCGTGTTTTCACGTGTCTTTCTCGAATCCACGCACCGGAAAGCTGAACCATCTCATAATTTGATGTAGGCAAATCAATGCTGCCGCTCATGATACGCAAAATATCGACTCGTTCTTCTCCTCTATGCTCAAATCGTGCGTGACGCGTAATAATATTCCGGTCTTCGTAAACGGTATACGTTAAAATAAGTGATGCATTGAGCAATTTATCAATCAGTTCAACTTCTACACTTGTGGCTTCACTCTCTTCTTCTACATATGTAGCAGGTAAGCCGTTTAATGGCTTCTTGCCTTTGTAAATTTTATGGTTATCGTATTCAAAATTTGTGATTCGGCTTCCGTTTTGCTGAAGAAGTTGATAGGCTGGCTCTCTGAAGTCTGTTGTTCCATAAGAAGGATACTCTTGTTTGATTGTTTCAAGAGAAAATGCTAGTTCTCCTTCATATACCGAAGCGCTAGCTCCTCTTGTTTCTACACGTAAAAAATGCTGAAAAGATGAACGGTGCTTAAGCTTTTTTCCATAGTACAAGTGACCGAGCTGCCCGTTTCTCAACACTGAAAAGATATAACTTACATCGCGTCCCTGCAGGTGAAATTCCTTTGTACGTTCATTAAATAAGATTCCCACTTTATTCCTCTCCTTACCATCAAATATCTAACGAGACATTTCCTTTTTCATCTATTGCCGTTGCATGCTCAAAAGCAGATGCTAGATTAATCTCTTTTCTCTCATACCATTTCGCTAAATCTTTGAATAACTCTTCTGTTTCAACCATTCTTGTGTCTATTCGCAGTTCAGTTTCATAGCTATGAAGAGACCATGTGCTTTCACTAAATAAAGTCATTTCTACATCTAGACACATGTCTTTCCAATTGGGAGCACACAGAATAGGATGATGCATGTCTGAACATGCAATGGTGTAGCGGTTAGAACCATTCTTATTCATAAAACAATGAACAAAAGAGGCATTCACATCGCCCTTACTAGTTTGTAAAGATTTATACAGTTGGATATCTAACAATGGAACGCTCCATTTTAATTTCATTTTTGGAAGAATTCTTTTTTTAACCGACTTGACCGTTAATTTAATAAAGTAAACACCATCTTTTTTTGTTTCATCCAATACGACATGCACACCTGGTTCCTTGTTTATCTCCAAGTTTATATAGGGTGTAGCAATCACTTCCTTCATCTCCTTCACCATCATTCTTAACTTTGTACACCAACAAAAAATGTAACCGCATTCAAAAATTTGTTTTCGTATTTATTGCAAGTAGATCACCCTAAACGAAGCTTTTTTACTTTCTTTCATTTTATGTAAAATACTTTCTAGACTCAATGGTAAAAATCAAAGTGAAAAAAAGCATTTTTTTGCTTTATCTAGCAATCAATTAAACGCTCTTTATCTCTTAGCGCGCAATTTTCTCTTCTTTTTCAAAAAAAGATGACAAACCTAACAATATAGTATAATAATAAATAATGCAGAATGATTATACACAGAAAGGATGACAAATATGAATCATGAACCTTCTCTTCTTAAACAACTAAAATTATGGCATATCGTCGTGATAGGGTTAGGCTACATGGCACCTATGGCCGTTTTTGATACATTTGGCATTGTAACTGAATCAACAGATGGACATGTTTCAGGCGCTTATGCATTCACGTTGATTGCTATTTTATTTACAGCCATTAGTTACGGAAAGATGGTAAAAGCTTTTCCCGGAGCTGGTTCCTCTTATACATACGCACAGCAAGTAATGAATCCAAGCATTGGTTTTTTGGTAGGATGGACGGCTCTTCTTGATTATCTATTTCTGCCAATGATTAATGCGCTTTTGACAAATATTTACCTAAGCTCTCTGTTTCCAGGTGTTCCAAAGGCCGTATGGATTATCAGCTTTGTTGTCATCATGACCATAATGAATATTTTCAGCGTTCATTTAACCGTTTCTTTTGGTACGCTATTAGTTGCTTTTCAAATTTTAGTCGCTATTATCTTTATTATTTTAAGTGCTACAAGTCAAGGCCAAGAGCTATCATTTAAACCGTTTATAAGTGAATCGGCCTCTATATCTCTGTTATTAAACGGAGCTGCTATTTTATGCTTTTCTTTTTTAGGATTTGATGCTGTAACCACTATGGCCGAAGAAACACTTAAGCCTGAGAAAACCATTCCTAAAGGGATTCTTATTATTGCGTGTACGGGAGGCGCCTTATTTATCACGGTTTCTTACTTTGCTCAGCTGCTTTTCCCTTCAGCCTCTTTGTTTCATGATTTAGAAGGTGCATCAGCGGAGATCGCTTATAAAATTGGCGGCCAGCTTTTTCAATCTATTTTTGTAGCAGCGGCCTTGACTTCAACTATTGCTTCTGGACTTGTCTCACATATGAGTGCGTCAAGACTTCTCTATGCAATTGGGAAAGATGGTTATCTGCCTCGGAGAATTTTCGGCTATATTCACCCTAAAACAAAGACGCCTATTTGGAACGTGGTGATTATTGGTGGCCTCTCTTTAATTTCACTAGGTCTGTCTCTTGAAAAAGCTACCTCTTTAATTAATTTTGGTGCTTTAATTGCGTTCAGTTCAGTGAACATAGCGGTTTTTATCCATTATTTTATTCAACAAAACAAACGATCCTTCAGTGGATATATTTCATATGTACTTATGCCTTTACTCGGCAGTTTATTTTTATTTTTTATGTGGCTTAACTTAGAAAAAACATCCTTATTTATCGGTATTGTATGGAGTGTAATCGGAATTATTTATTTACTCATTGCCAGACGAAAAAATACTATTACCATTCCTACTTTTCATTTTGATTAAGGAAATAGGCTTAACACACCTCGACATATTTCCCCAGAAATAATGTCGAAAAAAAGTAATTGAGACATAAACAAATCAATCCCATCTAAACACGAACAAAAAAAGGTAAACGATCTAATATGAATCGCTCGTTACACCGCTGTTGATTTTCGTGCCAGGCTTCGCTTTCCGCGGGCGGCCGTTGAGCCTCCTCGTCGCTTGCGCTCCTGCGGGGTCTCATCTGTTCCGCTTTTTCCGCAGGAGTCTTCGCCTTGCCCTCCAATCAACACTTAGAGGCAACTAAACACATGAAAGCTACATTTACTATATCAATAAAAAAATCCGAACGTATTTGATTCTCAACCAAGAATCAAACTCGTTCGGATTTTTCTTCAATTAAAATACTTTCGTACCAGTCTCTTTTTATTGTTGCGATTGTGAGACTTTTTCCAAAATACGTCTTTTACGATAAAGCATCATTCCAACTTCCCCTATATCGCTAATTGCTTGTTTGTTAATATACGCTCCAAATACCATTCCTGCTATAGGAATCATTTGGAACAGCTTTTTCCAGCCCAAGTTGTCCCTGTAGGTTAGAAACACTTCTCTCCACCCTTGCAGCTGCTGCAAGCTCTGCGTTCGATTTCCGCTTGCTAATTCTTCTAAAATCGCACGTTTCCCTACAATGTCAGAAGACGAAAACTGCATGCATTTGACCATAAAAATTCGTTCCTCTTGCTCAGTGGGGTCGTACCCATAAGAAACAGCCACTTCTTGCAGTGTCTTAAGTGTAAGCCCTAATACAAAAGGAACATCAATCGCCAGTGTAAAAATCCCGCCTACCCCGGTTGTAGCTCCTTGCAGCTGTGCGTTCTTTTTTCGGACTTCAATAAAATGCTCTGCCAATTCATCCATTTCTTGCAGAGATAAATGCTGAATATCCTCTATCGAAAGCTGTTTCTTTTCTTGTAATTGTGCTGATGCTTTTTCTAGCGTGGCAGACGTATTAGCTAAATACTGGCCTCCATTATCAACATACTTAGCAATTTCATCTAATAATTTTTCTATTTTTTGATGAATGAACTTCGGCGTTACTTTATCTAAAGCTGAAAAAGGCAAACGAGCCAGCCGCTCCCAGAAAAAAAGTCCTTTTTGGTCTTTCTCCCACTTTTCAATTTTTCGTAACTCTACTCTTAACTGCTCATGCTCTGACATATCCTCACTCTTTTCCTCGATTTATCAGTTCTGCCCTACTTGTTTATTCCGCACATATTTAATGATAAAAAACAATGGAATTAAAACAACAATTCCGATTCCAATAGGCTGCATATATTGAGACACAATCGGCCCCACCTCTTTCCACTTAGGTCCTAACTTATATCCTAAATATACGTAAATAGCCGTTACTGGAAGCATCGCCACAAATGTATAAATAGAAAACAGCCATACATTCATTTTTGCCATCCCGCACGGAAAAGAGATAGCCGTGCGCACTCCTGGAATAAAGCGTCCAAAAAAAGCAACCCCACTGCCGTACTTATTAAAAAAGCGATCGGCGGCGTCAATTTCTTTTTCTTTCACCAAAAAGTATTTTCCATATTTTAAAACCAGCGGTCGTCCACCGTAACGTCCCAGTGCATAAAGAGTCAACGGTCCACAAACACCGCCTACTGTACCTGCAAGGATAGCCAAATACAAGTTCATATCACCTTGGTACACCCAATACCCTACTAAAGGTAAAACAAGCTCTGCCGGGACAAATTCAAACGTTAATGCTAAAATTACGCCAAAATAAGAGAGCTGTTTTAGCGCTTCAATTAAAGAAAGTAAAACTGACTCTAACAAAAATTCTCCTCCTCATGTCATTAAATCTAAGACTGCAAAACTATAATTAGCCGATTGATAGATAAAAACCAATGCGACATAGTTTTTTCCTTTCCCTCTTTACGTATTACGTACCACAAAAGTTTCAATAAAAAAAAGCGCTAGTTTTATCCAGCGCTTTTATAGTTTAAAGTTAATTTGAATAATACCTACTTTACGAAGAGCATCGTATAAAATAACTAAAGCCGGTCCTAAAAATAACCCGACAAAACCTAAAAGTTTAAATCCAATGTACAAACTAACTAGTGCAGCCAAAGGTGAAATACCCATATTTGTAGAAAATACTTTTGGTTCTACTACACGTCTTACTACCGTAATGACTCCAAATAGAATAAATAAGCCGATTGCTAATGAGTCATGCCCTTGCGTAAGAGCAAAAATCCCCCATGGAACGAGCACCGAGCCTGTCCCAAGGATTGGTAAAATATCGACAATTACAATTAATAAACTAAGAAGCGCGGTATACGGAACATCTAATAGCCAAAGCCCTACATAAGCCATTACAAACGTCATGACACTTAAGATAATTTGTGCCTTGATAAAACCAACCCCCGCTTGGATAAGCTGAGTGATGACAACTTGTAGCTTATATTTCGTTTCTTCTGTTAAAAATGACTTGATTTTATTTTTAATAGCAGGCAGCTCAAGGCTGATAAATACAAGCGCTACTAAATAAATAAGAAACTCTAATAGAAACCCAGGAACAGTAGCGGCAAAGCTAATGATAATTTCTACCGTACTTTTTAATAGAGAATCTAATGAATTTACGGTTTTTTCAAGCGTGCGCTCGATAGAAGAAATCACTTCTGTAGGAAGAGCGTTTGAATAGTATTTCCACTTAATAATAGTTGGATAAATCGCGGTTTCATAGATTTCTTTTACAAAGGAAGGCGCTATTTTTGAAAGAGCAACCACTTGCGTAACGATTGTCCGAACAATAAAAAATCCAATAAGTATGAGCGAAACAACATATAAAATGAAGGTCATAAGCACTGCATAGACTCTCTTCATTTTAAAAGATTGATGCAATTTTTGAACAATACCCTCAAGCGCTAATGCTGTTAATAAAGCAAACACAATCGGTAAACTGTAAGGGATTAACAAACATACGATTACTATCGAGGCGATGACCCATATTCGCTTTTTCCACATACTCTACTATCCCCCAACTAGCTAAGCTATCTCTATATTTATTGATAAAGAAAGGAACCAGTGACTGCTTTTATGTAAGAATAAAATTTGGATTTATTTATACCTGATGTTACATATTATAGGGTCAATTTCCATAATAATAAAGGAATTATTATGAAAAAAGCTACTTATTCTAATTTTTTGAATAGAATAAGTAGCTTTTTAATTTATAAATTAGCCGGCTCTCATGACCTCTGTACCTTTTTTAGGGTCAAATTTGCCTTCAGATTTAGACATCACAATTGCTGCTAGTGTGTTTCCTACTAAGTTAACAACCGTACGTGCCATATCCATGATTCTGTCTACTCCAGCAATGAAGGCTAATCCTTCTGCCGGAACACCGATTGTTCCAAGAGTAGCCAGTAATACAACAAATGATGTTCCTGGCACGGCAGCCATTCCTTTAGATGTAACCATCAATACAAGAATGAGCGTCAGCTGTTGAACGATCGTTAAATCAATACCGTACACCTGCGCTAAGAATAACGCTGCAATCGCTTGATAAAGAACGGAACCATCTAGATTAAATGTATAACCAATTGGTACAACGAACGATACGATAGCTTTTGGACAGCCCATCTTTTCAAGTTTTTCCATAATACGCGGAAGAACTGTCTCAGAACTAGATGTACTGTATGCTAACAACAGTTCATCTTTCATATAGCGGAACAAGTGGAAAATGTTAATTCCTGCCCATTTCGCGATTCCTCCTAATACAATAAGTAGGAAGAAAATTAACGCTAAGTAAACTAAGATAACAAGCTTTCCTAATGAAAGAAGTGACTCTAAGCCGAATTTTGAAACTGTTACACCAATTAAAGCAAATACACCAATTGGAGCCACTTTCATTACAAGGTTTACCACGTGAAACATTGCGTGAGAAACGCCGTCGAAGAATTGTACAACTGGCTTTCCTCTTTCCCCAATTGCCGCTACTCCAAGTGCAAATAACACTGTAAAGAAGATAATTGCTAGCATGTCTCCTTCAACAATTGACTGGAAAAAGTTTGTTGGAACAATGTGTAAGAACGTTTCAGCCACTGACTTTCCTTCTTGCTGTTTTGATGTTTCAACGTATTGTGAAATATCACTCTTCTGTGCTGAATGAATGTCTACACCTTGCCCAGGATGAAAAATATTAGCAACTAATACACCGATTATAATTGCAAAAGTCGTAATAATTTCAAAATAGAGAATGGTTTTAACGCCGAGCTTTCCGACCTGTTTACCGCTCCCTGCTCCCGCAACTCCAACGACTAAGCTTGAGATAACAATTGGAATAACAATCATCTTAATTAATCTTAAAAATAGGTCTCCTAGCGGCTGTAGGTATGTTACTACACGCGGATCGTTAAACCAAATTACCCCTACAAGAACACCGAGGATTAATCCGGTAAAAATCTGCGTAGCCAAACCAAAACGAATTTTTTTCATAGATGTACCTCCCCAAAGATGTATGACATTTGTATATACTTTTCTGAAAAAACAAAAAAAGACTATTCTTAAGAAAGAACAGCCTTTTACTTACGCTATTTTGGGCTCTTTCTCTCAATGAAGCAAACGGGGTTAACTGTCGGATTCGGAATTGAGAGTTTCCTACCTTTTGTAAGGATTCACCCCAAGGCAGCTTTACTGCCGATAATGATTCCCCCGCTCTATACGATTAAGCTTATTATTCAGTTTTTATAAAATTAAAACGATCTATACGTTGTCATACGTTTTTTACAGTCAATAAAACTAAACAGAAGTCTTACTTTTACTTAACTTTATACTGCACAAATATTAATTTACTATTTTTCGACACGTTTTGTCAATACCCATGTTTATAAAACGCTTTCAAAAGGCGATAATATATATTTATGCAAAAAAGCTATTGCAACATTGCAATAGCTTTTTCTTGCTCTTTGAGTCTCTATTAGAAGCTTACGGGACTAAAGAACTCGCGTGTTTATTTTATAAAAATACAAAATATAGAATAGCTGCTAACACAATTCGATATAGTGCAAACGGTACTAATTTGATACGATTAATTAATTTCAGGAAAAAGCGAATAGATACCAGCGCAAAAATAAAGGCGCTGATAAAACCAGCAATAAAAAACGGTAGCGCATCTGATGTGAAATACTGCCAGTTTTTAACCAATGAAAGTCCACTTGCTCCTGCCATGATTGGCACTGCCATAATAAATGTAAAATCTGCCGCTGCCTTATGGCTCATTCCAAGAAGAACTCCTCCTGAAATCGTTGAGCCTGAACGAGAAAAACCTGGCCAAAGAGCAATACATTGAAACAGTCCTATACCCAGTGCTTGTCCATAAGACATTTGGTCCACCGTCTCTACACGCGGACGTTTAGGTCCAAACAAATCTGCTAGAATCATTAATACAGCTCCGACTACTAAGCCAATTAGCACCGTATTTAAAGAAAACAAATGTTCATCAATGTAATCATCAAACAAAAGTCCTAACACTCCTGCGGGTAACAAACCAACAATTACCTGCATTAAATTCAAGCGATTTGTCGGTCCAATTGGAGCAGCTGGCTTTTTTCCCAATCCTAATAAATTAATGAAACGATCTTTAAAAATAACTACTACTGCTAAGATCGACCCTAGCTGAATAACAATTTTAAATGTATTAGCTACTGGAGATGAAAATAATTCTTTGGAATTCAACCATAGGTCATCCACAATAATCATATGCCCAGTTGACGAAACAGGAGCAAACTCTGTTAAACCTTCTACAATCCCTAAAATGATTGCTACAATAATTTCCCACATAAAGCTATGTACCTTGCCTTTCTTTCAAATTAATAAGCTTATCGCTTCGTTTTACATGCTCAACTATTTTCCTAATTTGACACTTGCTTTTTTATCATAATTGTTAAAACTATGAAATACAATGTGTATTTGCAAAAAGATAAGAATCTTTAATAATTTGTAATAAAAACCTTACATGCTATAATCAAAAAACACGATATCAGCTTTTATTTACTTTAGAAAGTAGTCACTATGTTCGGTATAAATTCCGGCCCCTTAGCTAAAAATGAATCATCTAGACTATTTTTCTTTAGTGTGAAAAAATGACTAAATCATTATGTTTTTTCCATCTCCTTTACTGTCACCTATCATTTTAATCAACTAATGCTTGCTTATACGACATATCCCCTAAGTAATTTGAAACTTTTTTCTTGCTTTTCTCGTATATAGTAGTATCTTTTTTAGGAGGCTTTTTACTATGAATGGAAATGTACGTACAATGAAATGGGTCACTGCTGGGTATGAAGCCTTGCTGGGAATTCCTTTAATTGGCGCCGGGATTGTTATGGGCTTTAGTTATACTCCTCTTTTTATTGGATTTATTCTTCATGCTATCACGCTCATTTTAGCTAATAGACGAGGGTTATCTGCGTATGGAAACATACTAGGGATTGTTACTTCACTGGTTGCTTGGATTCCATTTTTAGGGTTTATCATGCACATTATTACAGCTATTGTGATTGCAATCGATGCCGCTAGACAACGTTAATTGTCTAGCTTTTTTTATTTAAGGGTTGATTTTTTACCGAATGATGGTAAACTTAAGCCGTAAATTGAATAATTTGAATGTTATTTCTACTAGGGGTGTCTGATAGCTCAGACTGAGAGAAGAGTGCAATAAAACTCTTTAACCCTTTGAACCTGATTTGGGTTATACCAGCGGAGGGAAGTAGTCTTGAAAAGAATAGTATATGTTTATTCTTTTTTCGCCTATTCCATCGGGTTCTGTCTATCACAGAACCCGATTTTTTTATGGTTCGGTATAGCTACACTTTATGCGAAACCGGAGGAATATGTAATGTCAAAACAAAATGTATCAGTTTCTATGAAAAAGCCTTTTCCAAACAGTCACAAAGTATATGTCCAAGGATCCAGAGAAGACCTTAAAGTGCCTATGCGTGAAATTCATCAGTCTCCTACTACAGGATCTTTTGGGGAAGAAGAAAATAGTCCCGTACGTGTATACGACACGAGCGGTGTTTATACAGATCCCTGTTATGAAATTAATTTACAAAAAGGATTACCGGCTCTGCGCGAAAAGTGGATTGCAGAACGAAACGATGTAGAAACATATCAAGGCCGTACGGTTCAGCCACAGGATAACGGTTATTATGATGGTGATCCAAGAGATCAGTACGAGCGCTTTATCACTAATCGTTTACCGTTGCGCGCGAAAAAAAATCAAAATGTAACGCAAATGCACTATGCGAAAAAAGGAATCATCACGCCCGAAATGGAATTTATCGCTATTCGTGAACAGATGGATCCTGAAGTCGTGCGTGAAGAAGTAGCAAGAGGACGTGCCATTATTCCTAATAATATCAATCACCCTGAGAGCGAACCGATGATTATCGGCCGCAAATTCCACGTGAAAATCAATGCTAATATCGGAAATTCAGCTATTCGTTCAGCTATTGAAGATGAAGTAGAAAAAATGACATGGGCAACGCGTTGGGGAGCCGATACAATTATGGATTTATCAACAGGAAAGGATATCCACACAACGCGCGAATGGATTATCCGCAACTCGCCTGTTCCTGTAGGGACCGTTCCTATTTACCAAGCGCTTGAAAAAGTAAAAGGCGTAGCAGAAGATCTAACGTGGGAAGCATATCGCGATACATTAATTGAACAAGCTGAACAAGGTGTTGATTACTTTACTATTCACGCAGGTGTTCTTTTACGCTATATTCCTCTGACAGCGAAACGTACGACAGGTATTGTTTCACGCGGAGGATCCATCTTGGCGCAGTGGTGTTTAGCTCATCATGAAGAGAACTTTTTATATACTCGCTTTGAAGAAATCTGTGAAATCTGTAAAGCATACGATATTTCTATTTCACTTGGCGATGGACTACGTCCTGGTTCCATTGCAGATGCTAATGATGAGGCACAGTTCGGTGAATTAGAAACACTTGGTGAATTAACTAAAATTGCTTGGAAACACGATGTTCAAGTTATGATTGAAGGTCCTGGACATGTTCCTATGCACCTCATCAAAGAAAACGTAGATAAACAAATGGAAATATGCCAAGAAGCTCCCTTCTATACTCTTGGACCGCTTACAACCGACATCGCTCCAGGCTATGACCATATTACATCAGGTATTGGGGCTGCAATGATTGGCTGGTTTGGGACAGCTATGCTTTGCTACGTAACGCCAAAAGAACATTTAGGTCTGCCGAATAAAGAAGACGTTCGAGAAGGCGTTATCACCTATAAAATTGCTGCGCATGCCGCGGACCTAGCAAAAGGCCATCCAGGAGCACAAAAACGCGATAACGCGCTGTCTAAAGCAAGATTTGAATTTAGATGGAATGATCAATTTAACCTTTCACTAGATCCAGAGCGCGCAAAAGAATATCACGATGAAACACTTCCCGCTGAAGGTGCTAAAACAGCCCATTTCTGTTCAATGTGTGGACCTAAATTCTGTTCGATGCGTATTTCTCAAGATATTCGTAACATGGCTCAAGAAAATGAAAAAGATGTAAATGAAGTAAGAAAAGAAGGAATGAAAGAAAAAGCTAAAGAGTTTGTTAACAGTGGTTCAAATATCTATCAATAATGAAGTAGAACAGCTTAAAGAACAAATTAAACAGCTTGAAAGAAAGTTATTATTTGTTCAGCAAAATTGTCAGCACATTATCGTTGAATCCTCACATTCTTCCGTAAGACGCTGCATTAAGTGTTTCTATCAACAAGAAGCAGAAGCTGAGCCAAAAGTATTTTAGTTGAAGAAAAATCCGAACGAGTTGAATTCTTGATTAAGAATCCAGCTCGCTCGGATTTTTTCATTGGTAGGGTGAACGTAGATTTCATGCATGTAGCAACCGCAATGTAACAAGCTATCCATACTAGCTCATTTATCCCATTTGTTCGTCTTTAGATTGGATTAATTTCATTACGTTTCTCAAGTTCATCTTTTTTTGAAACGTGCTTTCAGCATGTTCTTAATCCAATATAGTATTTTAATAATAACCCAGCCTATAAATGTACCTAGCGTATTCAAAAAGATATCATCAATATCAAATACTCGTTCCGTTAGCTTGTACTGTAAAATTTCAATCAGAAAACTGATTAAGAAACCCGTCGTAAACACTTGAATAAAACCGTCAAACCACTTCATAAACAAAGGAATAAACATTCCAAGCGGCGCAAACATCACGATATTCCCCAGTATATTTGTCAGAGTGAGCATTATATTCCCGCTGTCCCACATCAGACGGATCGTGCTAAATAAATCCAAGTTCATTGCTTTTCCGTAAACATGTTCGTTTTCCCGTATGAGAGTAGCATAAATGACCACTGCCGTATACGCAATAAATAGAATGAACATGACTTTTTTAACGATTGACCTGATGCTTACATTCACTTCAACATCACCTTCTTTGACTCCCAAAACCATTTATTATTATCTATATGTACCCGTCCACTGCTTTCATTCGTCGTGAATGCATTTACATGCTTTTTTATCCTATCACATCAATAAATAAATACAATTCCCTTTTTATTATTTTGTAAACTAAAATTTTTTCACTTAAAAAAAGCCATGCTTTTCGCATGACTTTTTTAATTAATAACTCCACGATGGATAATTTCCACTTGTACTTCCGGATTAATCAAGATATTTTTATAGTCCTGTCTCCATTTAAGCCTTTTCCATATACTCGGGTAATAGGCAGCTACTTCTCTTCCTATTTCAAGAAAATCGCAGTTAGCTTTTTGCAGCTTTCCAACTACTTTTTCTGCTTTCTTTTGTAGAACTTTTTCAATTTCTTCCTGTACATTTTTTGTTAATGCAGAGGATGACATTTCGTTTTTAGTGAATTCATTAATGCTTACTTTTACACGTAGCGGTATGGTCACCTTTACCCTGTGAATCGCATCCGGCTTAACGTTCATCTTTGCTTTAGCATGTGACACGTCATACGATACTACATACTTTTTATCATGTATGTTAATTTTGTGACTCATAATCATATATTTATCTTTTTGATTTCCTAATAAAAGAAGCACCTTGGATTCCTCAGGGTTTAATGTAATGCCCGCAAATTTATCTTCATTAAACAAAGCTGTACCGATTACATCAACGGTCTTATTTTCAGTATTTAATTTCATATAAGGAAGAGCTAGCCCTTTTCCTTCATCAAACAACACGGTACAAAGTGACTGAAGAGTTTCAATTGGTACTAAAGAATTGGCTTCAGCGGTATGAACAACTCCGTCTAAATATTCTCCAATTAGCTCTTCTCCTACTTGCTGTAATTCAACGATAGTACTTGGCTTTCCTTCGACAATGACATACTTAGCCGTCAAAGGACTTTCCGGTGTACGATATAAAACGTCTGATAATTCTAGTATACCTTCTTTAGCTAATCGATCTTCAAATAGAATTATTCTTTTTTTAGCAGACATCACAATTCCAGAAACCTGCTGGTTAATTTTTGTACGATCGTCCCGAGGTGAATCCCCTTCTACATGATAGGTTTTATTCACTAATGTCCCTTCTTTAGACGTATATGAACGGATCGCAATAGTAGAAATCACCTTATCTTTCTTTTTTTCATAAGCCACTGTAGACAAAAACATCGTATCTTTTAACATTTTTTGATCCCAGCATCCTGTTAAAAAACTTAGAACTAAACATACATTGAAGATCTTGATAAGTTTATTCTTCATTTTTTACTGTTCCTTTTCTTATCCATGATAGAATTAACAAACAAATAGGAATACAGAAAATGAATACGTAAATTAAATAGTTAGTTGCCTGTGACAAAGCTGCCACAAGATTATCCGTTTTTGAAAAATAAATGGAAAGACCAGTTACGAATATCAATACAATTGGAACAAACGGACGGTGAGTTTTCTTTTTGAATATTTCCTGCATGCCTACACTTGAAATATACACGTACATAATAAGGGACGTAATAACAGAAATAATCCAAAAGGTAATAAAAACCAAGTCTATTCGTTCAATAACTGAGTTTTGCGTCGCCTTCAAAATGTATAAAACTGGTTCTGGTACGATTAAGATTTCATCCGGGCTAAAAAATAAATAACAAGCAATGATGATATATACATATAGAACGGTAACAATACAATTACTAAGCATGACCATTTTTAATGTCATAGTGGATTTTGCCTTTACAAACGGTGCTAAAATCAAAATGGCTTCAAAACCTAGCATTGAGATACTTCCCTCTTTTGACGCCAGCAAGATATTTTGAATACCGCTGTGCCCAATCGGAAACAGGTACCGGACATCGGCCTCTTTATAAGCATTCGATATCAACAGCACTAAAATAATTAAAAATACGGATACAATTGTAAAGAAACGCCCTATATTGCGGACATTCTCTTTTGCAAAATACAGCGCAATCACAACTAATAAAAAGACCAGAACATACGCTGGCGTTAAATGATAAAGCCAACGCTTTAACACGTTTACATACAAAACAGTAATAACACTTGAAACAATGATGTAATAAAATACATATCCTATATTTAAAAAATTACCTCCCCACTTACCAAGCAGCTTGCTAGTCATCTGATATAAAGTTAGACCGGGCAACCGATGCGTCAATCCCCAGTGGAATAATGTAATTACTTGGATAATACAGCCGCTAATTAACATTGAAATCCAGCCGTCCGTATGGGCAGTTTTAAATAAGTTATAAGGTAATCCTAAAATACCAATTCCAATTTGAGTTTGTAAAATGGTAAAGAAAAGCTGACTGGCTGAAATACTGTTTTTATTCATTCGAATCCCAATTCCTTATCGCTTTTTGGCGCTTGCGTTTTTGAGGCTTAGCATTAGCAGGCTTTTCATTTAGATAAATCTGATGCATCCTTATAAAAACGTCCTTTAAACCTGAAAATCTAAAAGGAGCAAGAGGAATTAAATATGGCATCGTAATGGACTCTAAAATGACTAAATGCATAACAATGAGCACTAATACAAAAACAATACCCAAGTACCCAAAAACTGCTGCTCCGATCATCATCGGAAAACTTAAAATTCGCAGCGTGGTGCTCATTTCGTTTGATGGCACAACAAAGGAAGAAACGGCTGTTAGAGCAATAACAATAATCATCATATTTGAAACTAAACTCGCCTCAACAATTGCCGTGCCGATAACTAACCCTCCAACCACCCCAATCGTTTGAGCAATTGAAGAAGGCAGTCGAAGAGAAGCCTCTTTTAGTAACTCTAATATTAAAACCATAATAAACGCTTCTACTATCGGAGGAAACGGAACGTTCTCAAGAGAACCTTTTACTGTAAAAACTAAGTCCAAAGGAATCAATTCATAATGAAAAGAAATTGTTGCAATATAAATTGCAGGTAAGCTCATAGCTACAAAAAAGCTGAATATACGTAAAAGGCGGAAAAATGAGCCATAAAGTGCACGCGTATTATAATCTTCAGGCGATTGATAAAAAGAGAAAAAATTAACGGGAGCAATCAACGCAGAGCTATTTCCATTTGTTAGCACTGCCATTCTTCCTTCTAACAGATTGCCCATTACCCGATCCGGCCTTTCTGTGTTCAACAGCTGAGGAAATGGTGAAAGGGGCGAATCTTCTAGAGCCTCTTCAATGATACTCCCGCTATCCACTCCATCCACTTCAATTTGTTGGATACGATTAATGATCGTGTTACAAATCTCTACGTTAGCTATATTTTTCAAATATAAAACTGCTACTCGCGTGCGTGAAATACTGCCTACTTCGATATAACGTACAATAAGGCTTCCATCTAAAAACCTTTGTCTCATCAAGTTCAAATTTTTATCTAAACTCTCCACAAAACTTTCTTGAGACCCCCTGATTATTTTCTCATTCAGCGCTTGGTTCACTTCTCTTGTAGCTGTTTTTGTAGAATCAATTGCATAAACCAACGGATCATTCTCGATTAATAGAACAGAAGCACCTCGGCTCATTAAACTAATCATTTCATCCAAATCTTTTGTAGGAGTAATGGAAGCAGCCTGAATGACTTCTTTTATCTCCCCTTCTTTTTCTATTAATAACGGTTTGATAACATGATCATTTAACTTGATTGAATCCATAAGGGGCACAAAATAGACTAAAAGCGCACGCTCATGATTAAATTTCAGCCACCTTTGCCCTATATCACTCGTATAGTCTAACCTTTCTTCCAGCATTTTTAGAATTTCTTCTACATTTGTGCCAAGTTCAATTTCTGTTTTTGGCTCTTTTTCTTCAAGGGAGATAGGACTTTTTGTTCGCTTAGGCCTTCGTTTAATTAACAGTGCCACTCACCTGCCTCGATGTCTCTTGTTATTATTCATTGTTTCTAAAAAAAATGAATAATATGTAAAAAATGCAAAAAGACGCAGCGGAAAATTTTCGCTGCGTCTTTTTAATCTGGATAATAAGGATTCAAATGGATTAATACTTCCTGAATATTATCATGCTTTTTCATAAGTGTTGCTTTGATTTCTCGTCCTAAATCATGACCTTCCTTAATTGTTTTAAAGTGGTCAATTGAAATACGTACATCCACTAATATGTAATGGCCATGTTCTCTTGCTCGAACGCGATCAATTCGCTTCACATCTTCAAATTCATAAATGCTTTCTTCAAGTTCTTTCAGTAGCTCTTCATCAATATTGCCTTCCATTAAGATCTGAAAAGACTCTCCCATCATTTGTCTAGCAATGTTAAAAATTAAATAAGCAACAAAGATACTTGCTATTTTATCTCCGTATAACAGCAGTTGAACATCCATTTTATCACCAATAATCGATAATAAAACACCAATTGCCGCTGCAATAGAAGCAACAATATCTGCTTTATGATCAAATGCAATTGCCTCAATTGCCTTACTGTGGTGCTGCTTCGCTACGTTTAAAGAATAACGGTACAACAATACCTTTGCTATGTATGAAATAACAGCAATCCACATGGCTAAAATATTTGGAGATTCAACCGGATGGAATAAACCAACGACTCCTTCAAATACCACATAAAATGATACAAGCAATAAAATAATTCCTACGATTCCCGAGACAATCACTTCTGCTTTTCCATGTCCATATGGATGGTCATCATCTGCTGGTTTATTTGCTACTCGTATAACCAACAAGACAATAATAGAGGCAAATACGTCCGCTGCAGAGTGAATACCATCAGCAAATACAGCATCACTATTTCCAATCCATCCTACTATTACTTTTCCTAGCGTAAGGGCAATATTGCTCCATACGCTAATCCATGCTACTTTTTTCGCAATGGACTCCCTTATACTGTTGTTCATTTCCACACCTCGACTTACTTCTTGAAAAATCAGCTTTTTTATCTTATCACTGCTCATTCAAGTGGGTCTAGAGCAATCTATTTTCGCTTAGCTATATATGTTTCGGTACCGCAAAATTAATGATAATCTACAACATACTCCTTATTATTTCTCCGCCAACTTCTTACGGTCTGTTGCCATTGGAGGTTCTTCCATCCAACCTTGCTCAATCATAATCCGAATTCCATCTTTTCCATACTTCCCTATACGCCCGATTAGCTGAGAAAATTCTACTGCTACATCCGAACGGAACGACATAGACAAGCCAGCACCGCAGTTATCAATAGCAATTGTCACCGCTGTGGAAGTATGATACATCATCAGCTTATCTGAAAACGGTGAAATCGTTGAGTTGGTTACATATGCATCAAGCAGACGCGGACTTGGTAGGTCAGCTTCAGACAATAACTCGGTGAATTGCTTAATTTGCTTACTCGCAAGTTTAACTCCATCAAAAAAATAAGAACGTAATTTTTGTGTGGTAGCTACTTGACTAAATGCCAGCATCAGCGTTTTACCTAATACATTTGTATTAACAATTTCTTGAATAGCCGTAACCTCCAAAGAAGTTAGAGGATGCATTTGAGAGAAAAATGGTGATATAAACGTTTTCTCGTCCACAAAATTCACTTTTACCGGATAAGGAATAACCGGAGGTCTCATCAGCATGCTTTTTCTTAAAATAACGTGGTTAGAATCCTCTAAAAGGCTGTCGCTTTCTTTTACACATCGAGACAGGTGATCATAAATATCTTGCCTTCTCACTGCGCTTAGCGCTCTAGCATATTTCTTCATACCTCCAATGGCCATTTCATTGACATAAATAGCCATAAAAATATCATCAAATAAAGCAGGAACTCCTTTATTCACATCTTGTTCCCCAAAACCTACTGGTATTGGAATTTTTTCCGAGCTAAATAATTCCGTCAATTCGTCTACATGAGTTTGTGAAATCTGATGGGCTTTTTTTAAGAGCTCCTTAATCTCGGCATCTTTTACAACAGATAGAAAATACCCAAGAACACATACATACAGCGTATCGCCTAAATATTGCGCCCATAAGTAACCTAACTCAGCTGCGTTCAACCGCTGATTTTGTTGATGTTTTTGCATTTCGCTCTTTATATTTTCGTTCATTCACTTATTCTCCTTTTGGATAAAGTCGTACTTTTACTATCTCCAAAGAAGCGCTGAATAAACCGCATAAAAAAGACCTAGATAACAAGTCTAGGCCTTTTAGGTTAAGCATATTTCTGGTCTTCTGTTTCTTTTCTAAAAAAGCTTTTCATGGCGTGAAAAACGTCTGATTTTTGTTTTAAAATAAAGTGTCTAAAACTTTCGTCTTGAATATTTTTGTACGCAGACATTAAAGTGGAATGTCGATTGTACTGATTCACTTCCCCATATCCAAACATATTTGACACTTTCATTAATTCATTTACTAACTTTACACACCTTGCGTTATCTGAAGTTAAGTTATCGCCATCTGAAAAATGAAACGGGTAAATATTATAGCGGCTCGGATCATACTTTTGGTTAATTAATTCAAGCGCTTTTCGGTAAGCAGATGAGCAGATGGTTCCCCCGCTTTCTCCTTTGGAGAAGAAGTCTTCTTCTGATACTACTTTTGCCTCTGTATGATGCGCAATAAATTCAATTTCCACTGTTTCATATTTCGTACGTAAAAAGCGTGTCATCCAAAAGAAAAAGCTTCTTGCCATATACTTTTCCCATATGCCCATCGAACCGCTCGTATCCATCATAGCTAAGACGACTGCTTTCGATTCTGGCTTTATAACTTCATTCCACGTTTTGAATTTTAAATCCTCCGGATAAATAGGATGAAAAGCAGCCTTTCCTGTCATTGCGTTTCGCTTGTAAGCGCTCATCATCGTTCGTTTTTTATCGATATTCCCCATCAAACCTGTACGTCGTATATCATTAAATTCAATGTGCTCCACAACAATTTGATCAGATTCTTTTCGCTGAAGATTAGGCAGTTCTAATTGAGCAAATAAAGCCTCTTGAAGCTCCATAAGAGACACTTCTGCTTCAAAGTAGTCTTCTCCAGCCTGGTCACCTGCTCCTTGACCTTTTCCTGCCCCTTTTTGACCATCTCCAGCAGATCCATCACGTGCTACTACATCCCCAACTTTACTGTCTCCATCACCTTGACCCACATGTTTGTTTTTATCATAATTGTACCGAATTCGATATTCATCCAATGATTTGATCGGAATTTTAACTACTTCTCTTCCATTGGACATCACGATATTTTCTTCTGTAATTAAATCCGGTAAATTATTTTTAATTGCTTCTTTAATTTTTTCTTGATGTCTTTTTTGATCATCGTGGCCTTTACGATGGAGGGACCAGTCTTCTTTTGAGACAGCAAAACTTTTATCTACTTCTTTTCCCACGCTATTCCCCTCCTTATTTAAAAAACACCTGCACGTTTTTACTCGGCATGCATAAGCTATACCGAAAGTTTCTGACAAATACCTTTAGTTCAAAGGTTGGTTACTCTTATCCTATGCGCAAGAATGGTATACTTGCTAACTAATTCTTTCACTATTAACTATTCATTTTATAGTGTCTAGTGTCATGTATATGTTTATGACTTATCATATGATGGTTAAGTGCAATGCGTACTACACATTAGCCTAATTATGCAGAGTTTATTTTAAGAGATAAGAAAAACATGGCACAGATCGGAAGTGCCATGTTTTCTTGTTAGTACTGAGTTATCGATTTAACAAACTTCCTACATAGCGCAGCAGTTCATTAGCAGATACTGAATTGTATCCATGCTCATCAATCAATCGAGCCACTACTTCATTTACTTTCTTCAGCTGCTGCTCATCTGGTGTTTTAGTGGACGTTGTAATTTTCACTACGTCTTTTAAATCCGCAAACAATTTTTTCTGAATCGCTTCGCGTAAGCGCTCATGGGAATTATAATCAAATCGTTTTCCTTTACGTGCATAAGCGGAAATACGAATTAAGATTTCTTCGCGGAATGCTTTTTTTGCATTTTCTGAAATACCAATTTGTTCTTCAATTGAACGCATTAATTTATCATCTGGATTTAACTCTTCTCCTGTTAGCGGATCACGAAGCTTATTTTTGTTGCAGTATGCTTCGACATTATCTAAATAATTATCCATTAATGTTTTAGCGGACTCTTCGTATGAATAAACGAACGCTTTTTGCACTTCTTTTTTAGCAATTTCATCATATTCTTTACGCGCCAGAGAAATATAATTCAAGTAACGCTCTCGATCCTCAGCAGAAATAGACGCATGCTGTGCTAACCCTTCTTTCAATGAACGCAGTACATCTAATGCATTGATTGATTTAATATCTTTTCGAATGATGGTAGATGAAATGCGATTAATGACATAACGAGGATCAATACCGCTCATTCCTTCATCCGTATACTCTTTTTGTAACTCTTCTACGTCTGCATCGTTATAGCCTTCTACAGATTGACCGTCGTATAGGCGCATTTTCTTTAATAAATCAATATCGCCTTTTTTAGGCTCTTTTAATCTCGTTAATGTAGTAAAGATAGACGCAATACGTAACGTATGAGGGGCAATATGAACATCTGATACGTCACTTTCACGAATCATTTTGTCATAAATTTTTTCCTCATCACTCACTTTTAAGTTATATGGAACAGGCATTACAATAATTCGTGAATGCAAAGCTTCATTTTTCTTATTGGAAATAAACGAGCGATACTCTGTTTCATTTGTATGCGCTACGATTAATTCATCTGCACTAATTAAAGCAAACCTTCCTGCTTTAAAGTTTCCTTCTTGAGTTAAAGAGAGTAAATGCCATAAAAATTTCTCATCACATTTTAACATCTCCTGGAACTCCATCATTCCTCGGTTTGCTTTATTAAGCTCTCCGTCAAAGCGGTAAGCACGCGGATCTGACTCAGATCCATACTCTGCAATTGTTGAAAAGTCAATGCTTCCTGTTAGATCGGCAATGTCTTGAGATTTCGGATCAGAAGGACTGAACGTTCCAATTCCAGTTCGTTTGTCCTCTGAGAAGAAAATGCGTTCGATAATGACGTCTTCAATTCTGCCGCCATACTCTTCCTCTAATCGCATTGTATTTAAAGGAGATAAGTTTCCTTCAATTCGGATACCATACTCTTCAAAGAAGTCTTTACGTAAATGATGTGGAATTAAATGCAGCGGATCTTCATGCATTGGGCATCCTTTAATAGCGTAAACAGCTCCTCGATCAGTAAGAGAATAAGCTTCAAGCCCTCTTTTTAACATGGTCACTAGCGTCGATTTACCACCACTTACCGGACCCATTAAAAGTAAAATACGTTTACGAACGTCTAAACGCTTTGCAGCTGGATGAAAATATTCTTCCACCAAGCGTTCTAGCGAATCTTCAAGTCCAAACATTTGTCCACTGAAAAATTTATAATGTCTTTTACCATTTACCTCTTCAATTCCTGCATCCTTTATCATGTTGTATACTCTAGAGTGTGCAGGCTGAGCAATTAAAGGCTCATCTTTAATCAGCTTTAGGTACTCTTCAAATGTCCCTTCCCACTTAAGACGATTCTCTTCTTCGCGGTATCTTTCAACTTTCTTTAATATATCCATTAAAGGACCTCCCCTACTAGTTATGGTGCTAGTGAACAAGATTAATACAATCTATGCAGCAAAATGTTTGAACATGCTTTTTAAATTGTAAAATTCAGAAATTTGTCCTTGCTAGGCATTCACAGTGAAGTATTTATTAGCTATAATAAAAGAGTAAGAAGGAACGGTTAAACTTTGTTAGAGAACTTATGTCTCTAGAAAAGTTATTTTGTCATTATTACCATCATGAGATATGGGAAGTCGGTTTTAACTGCAGTAGCTGTATAATCCTTTTAATTAGATTGAGGAGGAAAATCAATGCGCTTACTTTTAGTATTAGGAGTAACAATTGCTTTTTTAGCATCCATCTTCAGAGCGGGATACAATGATAAACCGGGCGTTAAAAAATAACCACTACATATCATCGTCGACATAAATAAAAAAGCGAGGTTCAATAAAATTTGAACCTCGCTTTTTACTTAAGATAAACCAGCATAATTTTGTTGACGCAGCGCTTCATAGATTAAAATAGCTGCTGTATTAGATAAATTTAAAGAACGAACATTTTCTGTCATCGGTAAACGAAGACATCTTTCCATGTTCTCTTCAATAATGTGCTTTGGCAGACCCTTTGTTTCTCTTCCAAATACGAAGAAATGATCCTGCTCTAAGTCACTATAATCAAATGTTGTATGTGGCTGCTGACCAAATTTTGTGATGAAGTAGAAACCTGCTTCAGGATACTTTTCGAATACTTCCTCTAATGAATCATGATACACCACATTTACAAATTCCCAATAATCCAATCCAGCTCGCTTTAACATTTTATCATCTGTTGAAAAGCCTAACGGACGAACTAAATGCAGCGTCGTATTTGTTGCTGCACATGTTCGCGCAATATTTCCTGTATTTGCTGGAATTTCTGGTTGAAATAACACTACGTGTACTCCCACAAATTTTCACCTCTGCTAACAAATCTATTCATCATTATACCACTAACTTGCTAAAACGAAAGTCTTACCGATCAACGATATGGAAAAAATCATACTTAATCTTTGGCGTGTAAGCCGTTGAATCTTCATAAGCCCAATATCTCATTCGACTATTATACGTGTTCGCATTTACAAGAGGCATACCGTGACCGTCTTTTGCTACAACAATGGTCGTATGATTCCATCTCCCATCTCCTTCAAAATCGTAGCAGATAACGTCTCCCGGGACAAGTTCGCTTGCTGAAGATTTCCTCACTGCCCGAAGTCCTGATTTGGAGTTACTTAAATAGCTGTGCATGGAATGAGCAACTGCCCAGCTATAGCTCCAGGCGTTCCCTCTCATCCACCATCCGTTTGCTTTTTTAGGATATCCCCGCATCGGCGCCTTTCCTGCATGCAAACACTGTGAAATATAGTTGGTGCAGTTTACCTCAAACTGCTTATAACTTTCATTAGGTTTATCCCAATGTTTTTCTGCATACTGAACAGCTGCAAGACGATCATAATAAGAGGCTCTTTCTTCGTCTTCCTCTACTTCTTCTACATCCATTTCAACCTCATCTTCAGAAAAACCCTTTACCAGCAGCTCATCTTGAATAAGCGTATCTTTATAAAAAAGAGCTAAACGATCTTCAATTTCTTCTTCTATATAGAAAAAATCGTTTTGTTTTAAAAATGCCTGAATGTGCACCTTATATAATACTCTTGTTTCTTCCTGATCCGTATGAGCAGATTGAATAGAACCTTTCATATTACATTTTAAAACATCAACTTCTCTTTTTTTTATAAGAGACCGCTTTAGTTCACACTGCTGTTCAATGAAAGGCTTGAAGTCTTCATGAAGCTCACCTTTTACATAGCTGTCCGCACGCGCTTTAATTAAAGTATATAATACATTCCTTTTTGTTAGCATAATGTCACCACTTTTCTAAGCGTTTATTATACGCTATGACTCATTAGCTAACTTTATCAATAAAAATACGGTTTAGATCTCTTGAAGCATCTCTATACCTTTTGACATTTCTTCAATTACTTCTTGGTCCTTTTCTTTTTCTCTTAAGTTCATAAGTGTATCTAACGCTTCTTTATCGCCAATTTTGCCTAACGCCCATGCCGCTGTTCCTCGAATGACAGGGCGAACGTCATTTTTAATTAACTCAATTAAAGCTGGAACGGCGGTTTGATCTTTAAAATGGGCCAGTGCAATAATGGCATTGCGCTGAATTGGCTTTTTCCCTCTCCAAGAACCTGAAACATGTCCAAATTTCTCTTTGAACTCACGATTACTCATCGTTAAAAGCGGTTTTAATTTAGGCTTCGCAAGTTCTGGATCAGGCTCCATCTCAGGGTGAAAATGAAAGTCTTTTCCTTTATTTTCAGGACACACAGTTTGACATGTATCACAGCCATATAAACGATTGCCTAATTTACTTCGAAATTCTTCAGCTAAAAATCCTTTTGTTTGGGTTAAAAAGGCAATGCATCGCTGCGAATTCAGCTGGCCGCCTGTTACAAGCGCACCCGTAGGACACGCATCAACGCACTTATTACAAGTACCACAACCGTCCTCTATCGGTTTATCAGGAGGAAACGGGATATCTGTAATCATTTCTCCTAAATACACGTAGGAACCGAATTCAGGTGTAATAATGGCACAGTTCTTACCGCTCCAGCCAATACCAGCTCTTTCTGCTACAGCTCGGTCCGACAGCTCGCCTGTGTCTACCATCGATTGAAGGATAGCTGCAGGTACTTTTTCTTTTATGAAGGTTTCAAGCTTTTGAAGCCTATCACGTAGAACCGTATGATAATCTTGCCCCCAAGAAGCACGGCAAAAGATTCCTCGGCGATCTTCCTTTGTGCTCTTTGGTGCATCCTTTAATTTAGAAGGATACGCAAGTGCAATTGAAATAATAGATCTAGCTTTTGGAACAACTAATGTGGGATCTACTCTCTTTTCAATATCAGGTTCTTCAAAGCCTGAAGCATAACCTAACTCTTGCTGTGCTAACAATCGATTCTTTAACTCATCAAACATAGAAGCACTCGCAAACCCAATCTTATCGATTCCAATCTCTTTGCTGTATGAAATAATTTCTTCCTTCAACTGATACGCATTCATAGTGAGTAATGGCCTCCTTTCCAAGAAATTCTATATATTCATGCATTGAACTGTTTTCTCACTCAATGAAATGATAGGATGGTATCTATAAACGAACAAATACTAATTATAATAGAAAGGATCAAAAAAATGAACTTTACATTATCGCCCGCTATTAAACAGCTTTGCCCTTCTTTTAAAATGGGAATCATTCAGTATAAAAATATTGAAGTTGGTGATTCTCCTCAAATGCTAAAAGGACGTCTGCGCCTCTTTCAAGAATCCATTTATTTCGACCTTGAGTCAAAAAAAGTAACAGAATTCGAAGGTGTTAGCGAGTGGAGAAAGCTTTTCAAAACATTTGGAACTGATCCAAGTAAATACCGTCCTTCTATAGAAGCTTTAATTAGAAGAATAGGAAAACAAACGTATTTGCCTTCTATCAATTCTGCTGTGGACATTAATAACTTTTTTTCATTGCAATATGAAGTCCCAATTGGAATTTATGATTCCTCTAATTTAGAGGGTCCCATCGAATTTACTATCGGTAAAAAAGAAGAGTCTTATGAAGCTCTAAATGAACGTAATATTTCTTTAGAAAATAAAATCCTTTCAAAAGATGTCCTAGGAGCTTTCGGAAGCCCTTATGTCGATTCTAACCGAGCATACGTAACTGAAAAGACAACACAAGCTGTACAGTTCATTTATTTAAAGCCTTCACTTTCAGAAGAACAGGCTTATAAACTAACTAAATCCCTAAGTGACATGTTCATTCAAATCCACGGCGGAGAAGCAACCTATCAAGTCATTAACTGATGTACGTAAATATAGCGTCTATCTTGAAAAGATAGACGCTATATTTGCGCTAAAAATAAAAAACGCAACATCTCAGCTTTGAAAGCGAGACACTGCGTTGTGATAACAATATGTATGGAGCGGGTGATGAGAATCGAACTCACGACATCAGCTTGGAAGGCTGAGGTTTTACCACTAAACTACACCCGCAAATATTATCAAAATTTGTCGACCGATAAGTAAAAATAAAAACAGGAAGCATCCTGTCAAGTAAAGCTAAAGTACCGATGGTCGGGGTCGAACCGACACTCCCGAAGGAACACGATTTTGAGTCGTGCGCGTCTGCCAATTCCGCCACATCGGCAAAATAAAAAAGGCAAGTTAAAATTATAAATGGTGCCGAGGGCCGGACTTGAACCGGCACGGTAGTCACCTACCGCAGGATTTTAAGTCCTGTGTGTCTGCCAATTCCACCACCCCGGCAGCTTGTAAATAAATGGAGGCGGCAACCGGATTTGAACCGGTGATAAAGGTTTTGCAGACCTCTGCCTTACCACTTGGCTATGCCGCCATTTACTCAAGACTAAATAACTTTATTAAAATTGGAGCGGAAGACGAGGTTCGAACTCGCGACCCCCACCTTGGCAAGGTGGTGTTCTACCACTGAACTACTTCCGCATATATGGCTGGGCTAGCTGGATTCGAACCAACGCATGACGGAATCAAAATCCGTTGCCTTACCGCTTGGCGATAGCCCAATATTGGAATATGCATACCGTTTATAAATGGGGCGACTGATGGGAATCGAACCCACGAATGCCGGAACCACAATCCGGTGCGTTAACCACTTCGCCACAATCGC
>NZ_JBHZOU010000015.1:0-48277 GCF_042787775.1 Priestia sp. YIM B13552 | reverse complement strand
AGTCACCAGTACAATACCGGCAGCTGGCTGTTTAAAAGGTGCTTTGAGTCCTGTCTCACAAACAGGGTGCAGTCCCATAGCAAAGGGTTCTTTTTTTAAAACATTTACGACCATCAAACGTATTTATTACGCTCAACTGGAGGTACAGAGCTTCTTCCAGAGCGAGCTGCCATGTCCGTTTCAATTTGCTCTAGGCTACGTCCTTTTGTTTCAACCACTACAAAGCGTATGAAGAATAAACCGAGAATGCAAATGATCCCGAACGTTGAAAAGATAACGCCCAAACTAAACTGATCAGCTAAAATTGGGAACACAAGCCCTACTGCCAGCGATCCAGTCCAGTTAAAAGCAGATGAAATCCCAGCACCGATTCCGCGTACAGAAAGCGGGAAAATTTCTCCTACAATGATCCACGTAAGCGGCGCCCAAGAAAACGCATAGCAAAGGATAAAGCAGCAAAGAGCAATTAACGTGACCCAGTTAACAACGACTTCATTAACCCCTAACGCTCCTAGAATAGCCGGTGTGAAAAATGAAAGAGCCATACCCGCGCCGCCAATCGTAAGAATGGTACGGCGGTTGAATCTATCAACAAACTGCAGAAAAATAAGTGTTGTCACGACAAAGATTACCCCAACAATAACCGTAAAACCAGCAGCTACCTGCGGCGCTAAACCAACTTGACGAGCAATGCTTGTTGCATAATAAACAATTGAGTTTGAGCCTTGAATCTGCTGAAAAGTTGCCATTCCGACGCCGATAATTAAAGCTAGACGAAACTTTTTATGAAACAGCTGTTTAATGCCTGATTGTTCATGAACAGCTACGCTTTCAATTTCAGACACTTCAGCTTCCACTTCAGCTGTTGAGCGGCGAAGCGTACGCAGCACTTCACGCGCTTTATCTGGCATTCCATTTTTAATTAAGTAGCGAGGCGACTCTGGAAGCTTGATCATACCGATGCATAATACAATTGCGAAAATACCGGCGCTGCCAAGCATTAATCGCCAGCTGTTTGGAACCGGCTCAAAAATAAAGGCTACGATATAGCTTAATAATAATCCAATTACAATCATTAGCTGATTTAAACCTGAAAGCTTCCCGCGAATATGAGCAGGTGCGATTTCTGACATATAAGCAGGAACTAACGAAGAAGCCGTTCCTACTGCTGTACCTAAAAAGACGCGCGCAATCGTTAACGTAATTTCCTCTGGTGCAATCGCTGAACCGATGGAGCCTAAAAGAAAGATGATAGACGAAATTAAAATTAACTTTCTTCGTCCAAACTTATCGCCTAATAATCCGCTTAAAATGGAACCGATAATGGCTCCGCCCATTAGCGATGAAACCACAATTCCCAGCCACAGCGGACTCAAATGAAACGCTTCACGGATATGACCTTCTGCACCAGCAATAATCCCAATATCATAACCGAATAAAATACCGGCAAATGAGCCGAAGAAGAAGATAAACTTACTTGATACTTTACTCATGATTATAGATCCCCTTTGTATTGTCTTAGTTTTGCTTCCTATCACACAAATTTAAAACGCTTTCATTTATTTCTAAAAACGGCGTTCTTTTACTAACGCTATATTTTCACTTCCAAGGAAGCAGCGCTCCCTCGGAAATGTGAATGCTTACTTAATAATGACGTACTCTAGATCGACAAGCTTTGCATAGCTGACGATTTGATCGGTCGTTAAATTTAATGAAAGAACCGTATGATGGCCTCCTCCGTTTTCAATCCACGCTTTAACGCCGTCTTGGAAGTTCGGCTTAATGTTCCAAAGCACGCGGGCTACCGGAAGATTGGGAGCTGGAACTTCCGGCTCAAATGCCGATACTTCGTTAATTAACAGCTTGTAATGCGTGCCGAAGTCAGCCATGGAAACCACTACGCCTTCTCCTTTTTTACCATCAAACACTAAGCGGGCCGGATCTTCGCGGTTACCGATACCTAGCGGAGAAACGATTAGTTTTGGCTTGTTTACCGCTAGCGTCGGGTCTACTTCAAGCATGTGTGATTGAAGTACTGACTCACGTCCGGGAGCCAATTCATACGTGTAGTCTTCCATAAAGCCCGTTGACTGATTATGGCTCATCACTTTAAGCAAGCGGTCAAGCGCGGCTGTTTTCCAGTCTCCTTCACCAGCAAAGCCGTATCCCTGTGCCATCAAGCGCTGTACCGCTAGACCAGGAAGCTGCTTCATGCCGTATAGATCTTCAAAGTTAGTCGTAAAAGCGCTGTAGCCGCCTTCATCTAGAAAACGTTTAATCGCAATTTCATAGCTTGCCTGTACTTTTACGCTAGATTCCCAGTCTTCTGCAGAATAATCACCGTAAACAAATTCATACGCGTCTGCATATTCAGCAAATAAATCATTGATTTCTTCTTCCGTAACGGCATTTACATATTGAACAAGGTCGCCGATTCCAAAGTAGTCAACCGTCCAGCCGAATTGAATTTGTGCTTCAATTTTGTCTCCTTCCGTTACGCCGACGTTGCGCATATTGTCACCGAAACGCGCAACTTTAATGTTGAAGCTTTCGTTATAAGCAGCGGCTACGTCCATCCAGTGTGCAATTTGCTGCTGTACTTCGGGGCGCTCCCAGTAGCCCACTACAATTTTATTTTGCTTGTTCAAACGCGCGTTGATAAAACCGTATTCACGATCACCGTGAGCGGACTGATTCAAGTTCATAAAATCCATATCAATCGTTTCCCAAGGAATGCTTTCGTTAAATTGTGTTGCCAAATGAAGCAGCGGTTTTTGCAGTAATTTGGTACCGCGAATCCACATTTTTGCAGGCGAGAACGTATGCATCCACGTGATTACGCCGGCAACTTCATCTCGGTAATTCACTTCTTTCATCATCTTTGTAATCGTGTCAGCATTCACTGCTAAATCTTGCAGAACAATCGGATAAGGCAAGATACCGCTTTCATTTAAAGCATCAGTCATGCTTTGCGCGTGTGCCTTTACTTCTGCTAGCGCTTCTTTTCCGTAAAGATGCTGTGAACCAACAATAAACCAAAATTCTTTTTGAGCTGTTTTTAACATGATAATCCCCTTTTCTGTATGTAAGTCTTTTATTGTCCTTGCCCGTAATACGCGTTTTGTCCGTGTTTTCGTAAATAATGTTTGTCTAATATACGCTGCGGCAGCTCTTCAGCCAGCCCGTTTAATTTTTGTGTAAAGAAGTTCATTTTGGATACTTCGTCTAATACGACGCTGTTCATTACCGCCGTTTTGGCATCTTTTCCCCACGTAAACGGCCCGTGCCCTTGAAGTAAAATACCAGGAACCGCTAGCACATCTAAGCCGCGCTCTTCAAACGTTTCGATAATCACCTTGCCCGTTTCCACTTCATATCCGTCATTCACTTCTTTTTCTGTCAAAAAGCGCGCGCACGGTACGGAACCATAAAAGGTATCGGCATGAGTCGTTCCCATTGCCTGTACATCAAGTCCTGCTTGAGCCCAAATGGTCGCCCACGTTGAATGCGTATGGGCAATACCGCCAATTTGCGGGTAATGTTTATAGAGTACGGCATGCGTCAGCGTATCAGATGACGGGTTAAGCTCACCTTCTACCACGCGCCCATCTAAATCAACGACTACCATGTCTTGCGCCGTCATTTTCTCGTACGTCACGCCGCTTGGTTTAATTACAAACAAACCGCTGTCTCGATCAATGGCACTTACATTTCCCCACGTATACTTGACCAGTCCGTGTTTTGGCAAATCGACGTTTGCTTGAAATACTTCTTCTTTTAATTTATCTAGCACACTAACTCCTCCCGTTCTTCGCTGTGGTGCTCTGCAGCTGTTTTTTCAATCACTAGCCCTTTTTTATATCTTTTAATAAATGCTTCAAACCCTTTTACGTCGAGTTCGTCAGGATAAATTTCTTGTGCGGTCACTTCTTTAAAGACTCTATTATCCAAGAAATCTTCTAAACTTTCATTCTCCCTTTTATTGAGCATATAAGAAGAAAGAATAGCCATTCCCCACGCGCCTCCTTCTCCTGCTGTGGCCATGACGGAAACCGGGGTATTAATTGCTGCTGCCATCATTTTTTGACCAACTACCGGCGTTTTAAATAATCCTCCGTGCGCTAAAATACTGTGAATCTTTACGTTTTCTTCTTTGACTAAAAGATCCATCCCTATTTTCAAAGCGCCAAAAGCTGTAAAAAGATGTGTACGCATAAAGTTTGCTAGATTAAAATTGCTTTTTGCTGAACGGACAAATAGCGGACGGCCACTTTCTACTCCGGTAATATTTTCACCTGAGAAATAGCCGTAGCTAAGCAAGCCCCCTCCATCAGGATCAGCTTCTAACGCTTTATTTAACATCACTTCGAATAATTTATCCGACTCTACTTTTTGCCCCATCGCCTCCGAAAATTCGCGAAACAATCCGAGCCAGGCGTTTAAGTCGCTTGAGCAGTTATTCGCATGAACCATGGCAACTGGACTGCCGTTTGGCGTGGTAACCAAATCAATTTCCGGATAAACGTTTGAAAGCTTTTGATCTAATACAATCATCGCAAAAACGGACGTTCCTACTGAAACATTTCCCGTGCGTTTTCTTACGCTGTTTGTCGCCACCATTCCCGTTCCCGCATCTCCTTCTGGAGGACAAAACGGAATGCCCGGCTGCAAATTTTTAGACTGATCTAAAATACTAGCCCCAATGGCTGTTAACGTACCTGCTTGCTCACCTGAAGTATAAACTGCAGGCAGAATATCTGATAGTTGCCACGGATATCCTTTGTAAGAAATAAGCTCATCAAACTGCTTCATCATATCTTCACTGTAATTTTGCGTGCGTTCATCAATTGGAAACATCCCCGAAGCGTCTCCAATGCCAAGCGCCTTACTGCCCGTCAGCAGCCAGTGAATATAGCCGGCTAGCGTTGTCATGTAATCAATGCGCGGCAGATGTTTTTCTTGATTGATGATTGCCTGATAGAGATGCGCAATGCTCCATCGTTCAGGAATATTAAATTGGAAATGTTCAGTTAATTCTTTTGCTGCTGCGCTTGTTGTTGCATTACGCCACGTTCGAAACGGAACAAGCAGCTCACCCGTTTTATCAAACGCCATATATCCGTGCATCATAGCTGAAACACCAATGGAGCCAACTGTTCGAATCGTGATTCCGTAGCTTCGTTCTACTTCTTGCTTCATTTCACGGTAAGCACTTTGCAGACCTGTAATAATATCGAGTAAGTTGTACGTCCAAAAACCGTCTTCTAAGAGATTTTCCCATTCATAACTGCCCGATGCGACCGTTTCAAAATTTTCATCAATCAGCACCGCTTTAATACGAGTAGATCCAAGTTCAATTCCAAGGGACGTTTTCCCTTTCGCAATTGCTTGTTTTATGCTTTCTTGAGTTGTTTTCACGTTTATTCTCCTTTCTGATAGCTATAAATATACCTATAGCAGTAAGGAAGCGCTTTCCGTTTTATGTAACGCTGTTTGAATTTGTTAACAACCTAAGTATATTTATTTGTACGTACATTTGTCAATATAAAAATTATATATGCACACAAATATTCAAAACACCCTACTCTTCCCTTCTTAAACTTTTAAAAAGTCGGTATCCAATCCTTAAATCATTTCCCTTTCGATTAAAAACCAAGGAAATCTTTTCATTTATTCACGTTCATGATAAAATATGTCCATACAAATTTTACGCATAAAAAAAGTTGAATGTATACAACTACGAAAGAAGTGAAAACATGAAGCCAAAATATCAGGTGATTATTGAGGATATAAAAAGCAAAATTCTTTCAGGCGATTACAGCATGGGCGAACAAATCCCGACTGAATCGGTCATGCAAGAAACGTATGGTGTCAGCAGACATACGGTTCGAAAAGCCATTTTAGAGCTGTCGAATGAAGGATTTTTAAGAAGCGAAAAAGGATCTGGCACCTATGTAAGCAATCAGTATCAATCCAAATCTAGCGGGGCTTCTGCCAACAAAACAATCGGTGTAATTACCACGTATATTTCCGACTATATTTTCCCTTCTATTATTCGCGGAATTGAAAGCAGATTAAATAAAGATAATTATTCGCTGCTGCTGGCGAGCACGAATAACGATGTGGAACAAGAAAAAAAAGCGTTGGAAATGATGCTTTCCTACGGAGTAGACGGTCTAATTGTTGAGCCTACAAAAAGCAATTTGTACAATCCAAACATCTCGTATTATTTATCATTCAAAGAACAAGACGTTCCGTTTACAATGATTAACGCCTACTACGAAGAATTGGACGTTCCGTTTTTTTGTCTAGACGACGTTCAGTCAAGCTACCTTGCCACAAACGAATTAATTTCAAAAGGACATACGCAAATTGGGCTTATCGCAAAAATGGATGACCTGCAGGGGAAGTACCGAATGAAAGGCTACATAAAAGCGCTCGGTGATGCAAAACTCCGCTTTCAGCCTGAGCATATTTTGTCTTTTAACACGGAAACAAAGCTTGATTTGTACGCTAATTTGAAGACGTTTCTTACTGAAAATCAAGACGAAATGACCGCTCTTGTCTGCTATAACGATGAAGTGGGATTAGAAGTCGTAAATGTATGCAGACAGCTCGGCATTTCCATTCCGGACAAGTTGTCAATTATTGGTCAAGATAATTCGTACATCGCTAAAAATGCAACGATTAATTTAACAACGTTAACCCACCCGCAGGAACAAATGGGACGCGATGCGGCTGATTGGATCATTAAAAAGCTGCAGGGTAAAAAAGAGTTGCCAAACGAAACCTACTATCAGCCTGTGTTAGTTGAAGGTGAAACGATTAAAGAGTTAAATGCGAAGCGCGACGAAGTTCGTTAAAAGAAGGCTTCCTTAGAGGTCTATAAAACTTTTTATGAGAGAAAGGGATGCACATTATTATGCATCCCTTTCTTTATGTACTGATTCCCTTTATAACGGAGCCTGAATGTTGAGGTATACTCCTTTTTCTATCTTTTGTTTTGCTTGTTCTATTAGTCTTTGAGCAGTAATAGATAGTTTGGATACAGGAACGACTTGTTCTGAAACGACAACAAGAGGATCAACCCAGCGCATTTTTGTCGTTTGGTGAACATCGTGACAAGAAGCAGTGCCTGTTTGTACTTTGCTGTTAAAAAGAGCAGATAACATCCCTTCAATGCTGCTATCTCCAGCGTTTTTCAGCAGCCGAACCACATCGTCATCCTGCTTTAAAAAATCTTCTATAGATAAAATATCTTTTTGCAAAGCCAGCTTGATAATTTCCTTCAGCTGATGATTTCCAAACATATTAAACGGATTCATAAAAAAGCCAATCACTTCTTTGTAGTAAGCATCTAGAAACCACTCTGCCGCTGCTAAATTACTGCACGCCATTTGTCCATTAAATACGACAAGCTGATCCAAAAACGCATGCACTTCTTGTAAAGTAATCTCCCCGCATACGTACAAATCCCGCAGCGTATAATCCACGCGGTCAGCGCATAAGTGCGGAGCGTTCTGTTCGAGCAGCGTCCACTGGCTTTCATCAAGCAAGATATCTCGCCAGTTTAAACCAGCGCTTTTTAAAATAGGAGGAATAGACGACCCGGTCACAATTTGTTCGTAAATCATTTCATGATAATTTTCTTCTTTCTGTTCCAAAACATAGTCAATCACATGAGAAAATGCCGTATGTGAAACGTCATGTAATAAAGCCGCTATTTGCTCTTCCAAAGAGCCTCCGAGTCTATTTACAAGCATCATCGCACCAACGGAATGATCATATCGAGTAGTATTCCAGTTTTCATTTACAAACCGGCTCGCTCCGCCTTGGTAAATTCCTTTTAGACGCTGTACGGGATCACTTTGAATGAGTTCTAAAAGAACACCGTCTGCTTCAAATTTCCCGTACAGCTCATCGTAAAGTATGAGCATATTTCTCTCTCCTTTTACTAGCTTATTATGTTTAATCCTAAGCTCAAGACACAATGCTGTAAAGTCGTGTTGCGATCGCAAACTATTTTTGTAACAAAACGTTCAAGTTTCTTGCCGTCACACTCATAAAAATCACTCATTGGGATGATTTTATTTTGTGACTTCAGTGATAAAGTTTTATGGAGAAATTTATTTAATAATAGGATATAAGCTAAAAAAGGAGATATTTATGAAAAAGCTTAGCATGCTGCTGCTCGTTTTAGTCATTGCCGTGGTCGGCTGTTCAAAAGGAAATGAGCAGCAGTCACAGGAAGTAAAAGGAACAATTGAAGTGCCGCAAACTATTAAAGAAAACGAACAAACATCTATTAACGTACTCGTTACACAAGGAGATAAAAAAATCGAAAATGCAGACGCCGTACAGATTCAAGTTGAAAAAGAAGGCTATATTAACCAGGAAATGATCGATGCAAAACATCAGGATAACGGCGCATACAGCACCGACTATACGTTCAAAGACGACGGCGAATATACGATTACTGCTCATGTGACGATAAAAGGCGACATGAAAATGTTTACGAAAAAAGTGACGGTTGGCGAGAAAAAGTAAATAGCCTATCAAAAAGCGACCTCTGCTTGTCAAAGGTCGCTTTTATTATTCCTTTGATTCTTTAATACGGTCAAGATACTGCTTCGCATGAAGCAAACCAAGATTTTTTTCTTTTCGTATGTATTTAATAGCCTGCACATCACTTCGCTCATTCATCATCATCAAATTGACTCTGTTTTCAAAAGCCTCGTCTTTCTCTATTTCTAGCTGCTTCCACTCTTCATCTAAATCACGTTTAGGTGTTTTGAGCAGGAATATCACGAGTATAACAAGAACGCTGCTTGTGGTGATATAAAGCCAAAGCCAATCGAGAAACCAGCTGTTAATCACATTCACTACGATGAGAATGGTGAAACAAGAGTATAGCCTTGTTTGATACTTATTAGCTTTTTTTGAATCTATTTTATTAGAAAATATCCCCACGTTCAGCCTCCTTTTAGCATTTCATTGGCGCTTTTTTCTATTAATCTCTTTTGTGCATGAAGCAAATCTATATCATACAAATTACCATTTCCCCTAAAAAATATCAATTAATCTTACATTATAAAACTGAATATCTAGTTAATTAACAACTCATAAAAAAAGCAGGGCTCTTTTCAAAGCCCTGCACTTTTATTTCATATTTAAATAAGGTTAAACGCTTTTACCACTTGAGCAACCGCAAACGTAACCCCAATCGCAATCACTGTTGGAATCGCAAAGGCAAGAAACGTCCACTTGACATTTTTGGTTTCTTTATAAATATTCACAAGCGTCGTTCCGCATGGAAAATGCAGGAGCGAAAACAGCATCATATTAAGAGCCGTTAGCCACGTCCAGTGGTGATCAAGGAAAATTTGTTTGAGTCTTGTTGCATCTTCAATTTCAATTAATGAACCCGTTGATAAATACGCCATCAGTAGAACCGGTACAACAATTTCATTAGCCGGCAAGCCAATAATAAAAGCAGCTAATATATACCCGTCTAGCCCCAGCGTCTTGGCAAACGGATCAAGAAACTGAACGAAGTGCATTAAAATACTTGTGTCACCGATATAGATATTAGCCAATACCCACGTTAACACCGCTGCGGGTGCTGCAACAATAATCGCGCGTTTTAACACAAACAGCGATTTATCCAGCGTCGCGCGCACAATCGTATCAACAAATTTCGGCTTGCGGTAAGGCGGAAGCTCTAGCGTATAGTGTGTTGGTACTCCGCGCAGCGCCGTTTTAGACAGTGCCCACGATACGAACAGCGTCACCACAATTCCAAATAACACCGTTCCCACTACAACAAGAGCCGTTACGAAAGTTTTAGCACTTCCTGTAAAACCGGTCGCCATAAATAAAGAAGCTAACAAAATCAGCGTAGGCCATCTGCCGTTACACGGAACAAAGTTATTTGTTAAAATCGCCATCATACGTTCACGCGGCGATTCAATAATACGAGTCGACATAATCGCTGCGGCGTTACATCCAAACCCCATCGCCATGGTTAGTGACTGCTTGCCGTGTGCGCCTGCTCGTTTGAACAGACGATCCATATTAAACGCTACGCGAGGCAAGTAGCCGTAGTTTTCTAAAAGCGCAAACACCGGGAAAAAGATGGCCATCGGAGGCAGCATCACGCTAATAACCCATCCCGTACCTCGAAACAGTCCTAGTACAAGAATTCCGTGCAGCCATTCTGGTGCATGCATCGCTTGAAAGAAAGCTGTTAAGTACCCTTCCGCCCAGCCAAAACCTTGTGCGATTAATCCAGAAGGAACGTTTGCGCCGGCTATGGTGATATAAAAGATGACCGATAAAATGCCAAGCATAATTGGAAAGCCCCAAATTGGCGAGGTAAAGACTTTATCTAGCTTTTCTGTGCGCTGAAGCTTTGAGCGGTCTTCGTACACAACTGATTTTTTACATATTTGCTGCGATGACTTGTAAATGCTTGCGACCATATTGGAACGATGATCTTTTTCTTTTGCCTGCTGGGCATAGCGCGTTAGCTGTTCCATGGCTAATGAGTTTTCAGGGGTTAACGGATTTCCCATATGCGCTGTTCCTCCTTTCTGTGTGACTGATATCTTGCTGCTGACGCTGCTGAATGGTTTCTAAAAATGACGTGTCTCCATCAAGAACCCGTAAAGCAATCCAGCGTAGAGGAAATTGATTTCCCACAATAGAAGCGACTTGAGGTTCTAGCTCCTTTAGTGATGCTTCAATTTCTTTTGTGTACTGCACCTGGTAAGGATTAAGCTTTACTTGGCCTCGCACGACTCCTTCAATTGCATCCAGCAAATTCGTAATTCCTTTTTTATTGCGAGCTGATATAGGTACAACCGGTACGCCTAACGATTCAGCGAGCTTTTTTTCGTTAATTACAATTCCTTTTTTCTTTGCTTCATCCATTAAGTTCACGCAAATCACGACGTTTTCAGTCATCTCCATTACCTGCAGCGCTAAATTAAGATTTCGCTCCATCGCCGTTGCATCCACCACAACAACCGTAACGTCAGGTCTTTCAAATAAAATATAGTCACGCGCTACTTCTTCGTCCGCTGAGTTTGAATAAAGTGAATACGTTCCAGGTAAATCAACGATTGTATAGAGCTGCTGGTGATATTCAAATGTCCCTTCTGCTTTAGCTACGGTTTTTCCCGTCCAGTTTCCCGTATGCTGCTTAAGACCGGTCAAGCTATTAAATAACGTACTTTTTCCAGTGTTCGGATTTCCTGCTAGTGCAATACGATACTCACTCACCGTCGTCACCTACTTTTTTTACATAAATTTTTGAACTTTCTTCTTTTCTGAGACCAATCGTTGTATGACTGACTTGATAAGCAACAGGATCTCCTAACGGGCTTTTTTGAAGCACTTTGATAATTGCTCCTGGAATAAATCCTAAATCTAACAAGCGTCGCTTCAAGGCACCTTCGATTTCGATTCGCTCTAGCTGTACCGTTTCACCTGTCGTAAATGTAGACAATGGATAATTATTTACACTAGCCATCTATTTTTCGTCCCTTCTCATTTTTTACCTAAGGTTATGTTTTTTTCATCAGACCAACTTTTAAGGTAAAAAAAATATGCTCGTTGATTTTTAATAGGGTATTCTGCTGGTGCAGAAAAATGAACATGTCAGCATCATTTATTTAAAATTTTCAGTTTTTACTTGTCATGATACCGAAAGTTTACCACAGGAAACTTTTTTAGTCTAGGGTAAAATACTGTGTTTTTTCTTATTTCTACTTAAGGCATAAAGTGCGCCCGCTATTTTATTTAATCATTTAATAAGAGGAATCAAGTCGAAAAATAATTTAGTAAACACAAATTAACAAAAGTAAAAAACTGTAAAAATATGCTATACTAGTGAATGGGTTTTTTTGAAAATAAAGTATTGATTAGCTTTAAAACCTCAAAAAATCACTTTAGGGGGCTTTTATGAAAAGGTTCAAAAGAGTTAGCGCAGTTGTTTTAGGTTTGGCTTTGTTATTCTCACCGCTTGCTCCGCAAACAGTTGCAGAAGCAAAAGTCGTGTGGGGGAATCAGGAACTGGTTAAAGGGCAAATAGGACGCGTTACCGTTTTAAAGAACACGAATCTTTACAACATTAAAAACAACAAGTTAGTAGCGGCTAGAAAAGTGACAAAAGGGCAAGTATTCCGCGTGTATTCTGAGTCCAGCAAATTTGGTGGTCTGTATGGGGTATCAAAGGGTACCTATGCTCAGAAGTCATCAAGTATTAAGTATGAAAAAGCACCTAGTGACAAAATTCAAGCACTAGGAGTAACGGTTACGAAGAAATCTTTAGCAAGCAACATTAGCTATCCGCAGGTATCCGGCCTTATCAATAAACCATTTGAGGCTAGCTATAATCGAAAGTTTTTAAACATTGCGAAAGAAGCACAAAAAGAACACAACGAGCTAAAAGAACAAGAAAAGGAAGACCGCAAAAACGGCTGGGCACCAGGTCCTTATTCTCGTAATATGACATACTCTGTACCTTACAACCAAGATAATATTTTAAGTGTTGCTATTACGAATGATGCGTACGCTGGCGGCGCTCACGGCAACGCTTGGATTGATACTTATAATTACGATTTGTTGAAAGCTCGACAAATTAGCTTAAAAGATATTATTAACAACAACACTAAGTTGAATAAAGTTAATAACTATATTCGTAATGAAATGATTGCTCGTAATAAAAAAGGTGCTCAGTTCTGGGTTAATGAATTTAAGTCTGTAAACTTAAAAGAAGATCAGTTTTACTACACAAGTAGCGGCATTGCCATTATATTTGGTGAGTATGAGTACGGCCCGTATTCTAACGGCATTCATACGTTTAAAATTCCGTCCAGCGTTTATAAATAAGATAATCGTATAAAACAAAAAAGAAGCTTACGAATCATCAGTTCATAAGCTTCTTTTTCTTTTTTTCTGCAAAATAAGCGGAGCAAAAAAGAAAGTTTATTCCTAATCCCCTTCCCTTTTACCATCATTTTTTCGGATATTGCAGAAAATCAAATTATACAGCCATGGAAGAACTCAGGGCTGCCTACATTACGCTGCTGATAGCCGAGGAGAACTGCTTTTTGAGGTATTTTTATAGTGTTTGAAAAAGAGAAATGGTCAGAACTAACGTCAGCAAGGAGCCTGCGGATGTTAACATCATTATTTTTCGGTTACTCTGATTCTTTTCAGGTTTTAAAAACTCTTGAATTGCTGCAAACCAGACAACAAAAGTGATTAAAGAAAGTATCCCCATAGACATACGAGCCTCTCCATTCATATATGTATTTAAATTTTTAACACATCTAATTAACAAACTTTCCAGACCAAGTTACTAAAATAAATGCCACTCCTTATCCAATATTAACATAAAACCCCATAACCCTTTAATGCATTGTGTAAAACCACAATATTTAAAAAAACAGGCCCTTTATAAAACACTCTTTTGAACTGAAAATAGACATACAGCTGTCCTTGTCTATTCTCCACTTTACAAATGATATACTTGCTTATAGAAAAACCTCTCAGATCTCATCAAATACTTACTCTATCTTCGAAGAAAGCTCACATTGTTAGGAGGAAGCGACATGATTAAAAAATTAGACCATTTTGTACTAACGGTAAAAGACATTGAAAAAACGACTCACTTTTATACGGTTATTTTAGGCATGCAAAAAGAAACGTTCGGAGAAGGAAGAATAGCGCTTCGTTTTGGTGAACAAAAAATAAACTTGCATCAAGCAGGCCATGAATTCGAGCCAAAAGCAAAGCACCCTCTTCCGGGTTCCGCTGATTTATGTTTTATTACAGAAGAAAAAATCGAAAGCGTAATTAGTCATTTACAAAAACATGATGTAGAAATCGAAGAAGGACCGGTAAAACGAACAGGTACTATAGGCCCTATTGTTTCTGTTTATATTAGAGATCCTGATTACAATTTGATTGAGCTATCGAACTACTTAGATTAAAGCCATCTTACTAAAAAAGAGAATGCACGAGGCATTCTCTTTTACATGGCTATATAAGCCCCTTCTGCAACTATAAGCTTTACTCTTTAGACTTACCTACCTCTACTTTTTTCGTAAACATTTTCATGTCACCGTCTACCGTCACGTGAGCGGTAATCATATATTCGCCGTCTTCTTTAAACGTATAGTCCGTGCTGTATACACCTTTTCCTTCGTGCGGTGCTTTTGTCATTTCTTGATTGATGTAGCCTTCTTTTTCAACTTGGAACTGTACGTCATCGGCGTTTTCCACTTTTTTATCTCCTTGCGTCACAAGGACTTTAAGCTTGACTTGTTCATTTGCTTGAATTGATTCCGGTACTTCAATCGTTCCTTTTACTTCTTTTGAACTTGAATCATTTCCTTTTGAACAGCCTACTATAGCTATCATTAAAACAAATAATACGATGCTGAGTTTTTTCATTATGTTGTTCTCCTTTGTTATGTAAATGTGAAGTCTTCCTGCAATTTCATATTATACTCATTTATCCGGTAAAAAGAGAAAAAATGCTTATTGTCCACATAAAGTTCTTATTTCTACAGTAGCTTTTGCATCTTTTCATTTCTCTACTCACCCTTCGCTTCACAAAAAAAGCTGAAGAAGCTCATTGCCTTCCCTAGCTTTGCCTTTATCTCTGCGGTTCTTCTAACGTGTATGATGAGAGGGCGTTTTCTACCCATCGTACAAAATCTTTGCTTGCTCCCCAATCAATATTTAATATCCCTTCTGCGCTTCCTGAAGGAATACACTTTACTTTATTTGGACCGGACACATTTTCTAAAATAATCGTTAGTGATCCCCTGCCGCCGGTGCGGAAAAAATAGCGTTCAAACACAAGCGTACACATCTGCTTGCCGTCTCCGAGATCATAATATTCTTTGTATAATAAGTCACTTTCCGAATTATTTGCATTCACAAGCTTTTTTGCTCCATCAAAAGGAAGCAGCGTCGTTTTAAACTCAATTACCTTTTCCATCACTCAAGCCCCTTTCTATCGCAACAGATATGTACTACTTCTCTTTTTCCCACTAAAAAACCTGCCGCTTCTCTTTATGTACAATCAATATGGTACAATAGAAGAAAAAGAATTGTTTGAACGGAAAAAGGAGCATGCAACCTCTATGAATACACGAGATCAACTTATCCAAAATGTGGTTTCCACGATGCGAAACCAAACGAAAAAAATGCAGCTATCGGTTATCCCCACTTTAAAATCATATATTCCTTTAAATGAATTTTTAGCGCTTCGCCTGCTGTATAAAGAAGGCAATCATATCGTTTCTGAAATTGCAGAGCATATGCACATCTCAAACAGCAGCATGACGTGCGTCAGCGACCGTCTCATGGAAAGAGAATTTGTCACGCGCGTACGCAGTCAAAAAGACCGCCGCGTTGTCTACTTATCCATTACGGATAAAGGAAAAGCGTTTGCAGAAGAAATGGAAAAAGTACTCACCAAAGAATATGGTGAAAAGCTTAGCCATTTTACGGATGAAGAATTACGGACGTTTCTTCGCTTGTTAAATAAAATGGATATCTAATAAAAACCAGATGCACGCTAAGCAGGCATCTGGTTTTTATTTTGGTTAGTTGTTGTTTACCTTTAAATTAAAGGCGTCCGAGGTTAAATCTTTTGAATTGTCGTTTTCGTAATCACTTACATACGGAACAAATCGCAGCATAACCACTCCTTTGTCATTTCGGTACTCTTCGTCCATTTCTATCACTCTGTCTGTTCCGCCTCCACTGCCGCTTTCAGAAAGATCTCTTCCATTTTGGTCTTTTATTTTTACGCCCACGTTCGTTCCATGATTGATGCTTCCTGTTGACGATGTAAACGTATAGTGCAGCTTAATCGAAACAGGCGATACGCGAACTTCTTTGATGGACAATACGCCTTCTATTCCATTTTCGTTAATCGGAATTTCTTTGTTTAACGGATACACTTTTGTGTCAGCAATAATTTTCGAGCCGTTTACGCTTGTATGCACGGTCCAATTTCCTTTAATTTCTCCGTAGGAATCCCGGTAGTTCCCGCTTTTCGTCTGAGCAGGATTCTTTTCAAATTCAAGGCTTGTGAACTGAGCGCTGATTTGATAGTTTTTATTCGGATCAATATGATCTAGCACATTGTAGCCTTCCACATCGATTTTCCCGTCTCCGTTCGTGTCCGCTTGCGTTAGTTTTAAAGCGTACAGATAGTTCCAGCTTCCGTCTTTATTTTTGATTGGTTCCTCTCTAATACTTGAAGCGGAATCAAAAAACGACATGTTGCCAATTTTCACGCGCAGCTCTCCTGGTCGAATTGGCGCGTTTCGATTAAGACCTAGTGCAGTTCTTCTAAATTCATCTGCGCTAATCGTCAGCCCAAGCAGCACCTGTCCGTCATCAAGCATCATTTCATTTACTTTTACTTGAATGCCTTGGTCCGTTGCTGTTTCATTTACCGTTTTTTTGTAGCTGCTCAAGCTGCCTTCAGGCTTGTTCATAAGCAGCTCGATTTGCTGGCCAATTTGCTGACTGATTCGCACAGCCGATGCCCATACCGTTTCGTTTTGCATCATCACAGGCGTCACAGCAAGCAGCAGCACCGCAGCGGCGATCAGCGGACGCGCTTTTTTTCGAGTCGGCTTTATGTCACGCTTTAAACGTTTTTTCATACGCTTTTTCTCGCTTGCCGTTAGCTCAATTTCTTCATATTCATCAAAATCTACAGAAGATCCATTTAATAAGTCATATTGATTTTCCATCTTTGTCCCTCCTTATTTCTTATTTGAAAATCGCTTTTAATTTTTTTCGTCCGCGCGACAGCCGGTTGTATAAATTGCTGATGGTAGTCTGCTGTGTTTCAGCAATTTGCTTCAGCTCAACTTCCTGTAAGTAATACGCTTTAAACAGCTCGCGGTCTCCTTCGCTTAAGTGATCTAAAAGTTCTTCCACGTCGTCTGTTTGAATGTTATGAGCTTCTGACGTTTCACCCACTCCCGCTTCGCTAAGCGATTCGTACTGCGTTTTTATGTATTTGCGTCGATAGTCAATGGCTTTGTACTTCGCAACAGCTGCAACCCAATTTTTAAACGTATTTTTCTCCGGATCAAAGCGATCAATATGATGCCACACCGCTAACAATATGTCGTTTACACACTCTTCCTCGTAGCTTTTCAGCGTGCCTAAATGCTTGCGTACAATGGCCGTAATTAACCCTCCGTACTGATCGATCAACAGCTCTAATCCTTTTTCTTTTTTTCGCGTTATACACGTAACAATCCAGTCATCTTCCATGACATTGCTCCTTTCCGCTTGCTTTTACATCTATTAATACGAATTCTTTTTACAAAACCTATCAATCTTCCTAAATCAAATGAAAAATAAGCTTGTTCCGTATTTCTCTCGCTGGTAAAATAAGCTAAAACCTTTGAAGGAGGCCGCTATGATTACCTATCCTTTTTTTACATCCAACCCAACCATCGGCATAACCGCACCCTCTTCTGGTGTACCAAAGCCTCTTCATTCCATGTTTTCTTTATCGTGTGAACGCATGAAAGAAAAAGGCTTTTCTGTTATACCGGGCGAAACCGTGTGGACGCAGCATAAAGCAAAATCCGCTTCTCCTAAAAAACGTGCAAATGAGCTTCAAGCCATGATTGCTGATGAAAACATCGATATCATTATTCCTCCTTGGGGAGGCGAGCTGCTGATTGAAATTCTTGAACATCTAGACTTTACAAAATGGACAGCAAAATGGGTGCTTGGCTATTCTGACACCAGCGTTCTTTTGCTGGCTATTACACTTAACACCGGGATTGCAACGGCTCATGGAACCAACTTTGTGGACTTGCGAGGAGAGCACTGGGATCCAACGACTGCGATGTGGCAGCAGGTGCTGACGACCCAAAAAGGAGAAAGCGTGGCTCAAGTTTCTTCTGATCACTATCAAAAAGAATGGCAGCATGACAACCCGTCACCATGCGTGTTTTATTTAACCGAACAAACCACTTGGAAGCATACAGAGTTAAGCGACGTGCACATCAAAGGGCGTCTTCTCGGAGGATGTATTGACGTGATCAGGCACTTAGCGGGAACTCCTTTTGGAGATGTAAAAACGTTTAGAGAAACATACATTCCTGCTGAGCCGGTGATTTGGTACTTTGACAACTGTGAACTCACGACCGCTGACCTTCGTCGCTCACTTCTTCAGCTTAAGCTAGCGGGCTGGTTTGATAACTGCTCAGGTATTTTATTCGGCAGAAGCAGCGCTAATAAGCCCGTTGATTCCTACACCGCTGAAGACGTGTATCATGACCTTGCCTCTGATTTACATATTCCAGTTATCTATGACATCGACTGCGGCCACCTCCCTCCTCAGCTCACGCTTATTAACGGCGCGTATGCTCGTGTTAACGTAAAGAAAAATAAAGGCACAGTCGTTCAATACTTTACGTAAAAAAAGAAGCTTGTATAAAAGTAGTTTGATTAAAGGAAGATCCGAACGAACTTGATTTTTGATGGAGAATCAAATTCGTTCGGGTTTTTTTATGGGTATGGTGAACGTAGGCTTGTTTCATATATGCAGGTGTTTCTAGTGGTTGATTGGAAGGCAAGACGAAGACTCCTGCGGGAAAAGCGGGACAGGTGAGACCCCGCAGGAGCACACGCGACGAGGAGGCTCACCGCCCGCCCGCGGAAAGCGAAGTCTTGCACGGAAATCAACAGCGGTTTATTTCGTTATGTCTAAATCTTATTTTACATATCTGTCATCAGTAATATAAACGTCCCAAATAAGAAAAAAGTTGCGCCAAACCACGAGTGGTAGTGCTCTTTTTGCTTTCTTTCAAACTTCCATTCTTCGAAACCTCGAATTACGTAGAGGAGAAAAAAGAAAAGAAACATAAAAACCGAGGTGTAGGCTGGAGGTATAACGAAGATGAGCACTAAAAACGAAGCAAGCATCACCATTTCAATTGTGACAAACAGCGGACGCCTTCCTTTAAAACTTCTCCAATAGCTTTTTTTCATCTTTGTATGGAGCTTTTTTCGCATGACAAGATCCAGAAAGATATAAACAACTGCCAGAATCAACAAATACACAAGCGTCATTTTCATTCCTCCTTCCGATCGAAAATATCCTTATACTTCCATTTTAAAGAACTTTCCACAAATTTCAAGCTTCTAAAAAATCTTTACACAACTTATTAGTGCAAGCATTCATATATTCAAAAATCGCTAATATATTGACTAATGTACAGGTTGAATTCTCTGTATAAACTCACCTAGAGGGGGACATCAAGTTATGAGAATAAAAGAAGTGAAGCAAGATGCACTCGCAGCGCTGAAAAACCGCTGGGGATTTGCCGTACTGCTTACGTTCGTTACGTATCTAATTGCTGCCGGTATTCCAGGACTTATTGACTTTTTAATCAACGGATTTCCAAGCGGGTCTGAAACCGAATACTCTCAGTCTACCTTAGCTAATATTGTATCCCTGCTGCTCGTACCGCTCTTTTTCTCTTACTACTGGGTACTACTGCGTCTGGTGCGAGGAGAAAGTGTACGTGTAGGAAACGTGTTTGATTCGTTTTCATGTGCGGGATTATATTTTAGAACCCTCGGACTTTACTTACTAACGATTATTTATACCGTGCTATGGAGCATTTTATTAATTATTCCCGGCATCATCAAAAGCCTTGCCTATTCACAGGCTTACTACGTATTCCGCGATAACCCCGATTATTCAGTCAACCAGTCTATTACTGAAAGCAGACGGTTAATGAACGGCTACAAGTGGACCTACTTTTTACTGGTTTTAAGCTTTATCGGCTGGGGAATTTTAAGTATGATCACGCTTGGCATTGGGTTATTATGGCTCGTTCCGTATATAACGACTTCGCTTGGCGTATTTTATGAAAAGCTAAAAGCAAATGAAACTGAAGTCGCTGAATAAACGAAAAACCGTATTCGAGTTGCGAATACGGTTTTTTTATGGATAGCTTCACGCTGCCTGGTCTCCTCCATCAGAGGGCTTTAACTTTTGATTCTTCGCTTTTTTATTCACTAAATAAATACTGATAATAATAAGCACCAGCCCTATAAAAAGTGACGACGTAAACGGTTCGTCTAAAAAGAGCGTTCCAATGACAATTGAAATAATCGGAACAAGAAAATTAAAGGACGCCACTTTGCTGGCCTCTCCTCTACTGATTAAATAAAAATAAATGAGCCACGCAACGGCAACGGAAAACAGTGCTAAAAATAAAAGCAGCAGCATAGATGATGAATTCCACACCATATGAGACCATCCTTCCACTCCGCTTCCGGCTGCTGTCATAACCACTCCGCCGACAAGACTTTGAACGGTAATAAGCCAAATGCCATCTACACTGTCGCTAATACGCTTGATATAAACGGTTCCAATCGCCCAGCTCAGTGCCGTAAGGACAGCTAGAAAAATTCCAACGGCTGAAGCATTAGCAGATAGTTCTCCCGTGCTGATGGTAGCTACACCTACAAAGCCAAGAAGCAAGCCCCCTATCTTCACAGCGCTCATGCTTTCTCCAATCCACAGCCATGCAATGATACCGATGAGCACCGGCTGCAAGTAGACAATAACGCTGAAGACCCCTGCTGGCATAAACATAAGTCCAATCGTTTGCAGACCGTAGAATAAGATTGAATTAAATAGACCTGACACCATATATTTACGCCAGTTTTGCTTCCAGTGAAGCTGCTTATATCTTGGCAGTGCGACTGCTAATAAGATGATTCCCGCACTTAATGACCGCAGTCCAGATAACAAAATAGGCGATGAATAGCCAAGCGCCAGCTTCGACATCGGCCACGTTAATCCCCAAATCAATACGAGAGCAGCTAAAAGAATTCCATTAATAAAAGATGATGACTGTTTCATACAACAACCACTCCTACCTATATGAATGTAAATGACTCACGCGTTCATTCCTCCTTGTATACTACGCTTCTTTTTTGCTCACTTCAATTGCACGCTTTTAATGTACTTCATGTATAGCAGTTATAGTAACTGGGTTTCTATTATGACAGCTTATCTTTCTTCTCTATGTGCTCATCCAGAAAAAATAAAGTGCATCGCTAGTGACGATATCACTTTTATCTATAGCTTTTATACATCCCAAAAGCCTTGAAGCCATTCAGCTGCTGGGTTTCTGCTCCCATTTTTCATTTAGCTTACATATTTTCTAATAAATCTATGAATCTCCTAAACATTTCTACCTAGATAAATTGTCAGAATTATTACAGAGAAGGTGACAATTCTACTTATATCGCCCTTTAATATTAAAACTATGTTACAAAATGTCGTAATTTGGAATTAGATGTTTACTTTTCCTGTCAGGATTGATAGACTCACACTTGTGAATAAAACAAGTTATGGAAAGGGAGAAAGAACATGCTAAAGAAAGCAAATCGTACAGTTATGAATATGGGGTTAGCAGCATTACTTGTTCCCGCTGCCCTAACATTTAGCACAACTTCAGCAAGTGCTAATGACGGAGGCGCTGCACCAGCACCCGTACAAGAAAAGGTAACGCCAAGCGTACCTCAACAACAAGCAACTACTACTACTAATCAAAAAGTCATCGTAAACGTGAGTGCGTTAAATATTCGTCAAGGAGCTAGCTTTTCATCTCCAGTCGTTGGAACTGCAACACAAGGTCAAGAGTTTGCTATTTTAAAAGAAGCAAACGGCTTAGTTGAAATTGCACCAAACAAATGGATTTCAAAAAGCTCAAGCTACGTAACAATTGCATCAGGTAAACCAAGCGCAAGCCAAGTAAAAGGTGTAAGCACATCAACTCCTTCTACTTCTACAGCATCTGCATCTACATCCGCAGCAAAAGAAACTAGCACACCAGCACCTGCTCCAACAACAAGCACGGCTTCTGGAAGCACAGTAAATGTTGCACGTAGTTTAGTAGGATCACCTTACCAATGGGCAGGAAACACACCAAGCGGATTTGACTGCTCAGGCTTTATCGCATACGTGTTCAACCATAGCGGTCACAGCATTTCACGTACAAGCGTAGCCAACTACTGGAACATGGCGACAAAAATTTCGTCTCCACAACCAGGCGATCTAGTATTCTTCCAAAACACATACACAAGCGGCCCATCTCACATGGGAATCTACATCGGAAACGGCCAAATGATTCATGCTGGTTCACACGGTGTAGCTGTAGCTGACCTAGATGTTTCTTATTATCAAGATCATTTCTTAGGATACGGACGCTTCTAAGAAAAAAATGCCCTCTAATCGTTAGATACGTTCTAACGATTAGAGGGCATTTACTTTTTATCGCTGCGCGACGGAAAGCGCCTTTTGAATGCGCGTTTGAAATTTATGCTTCCAGTCTTCAGCCAGCTCAGCCACTTCTAAAGCCCGCTGCATTCCTTCTACATCTTTTGAGCGATGGAAATATAAATCAAGCGTAAACCAAACGGATACTTGGTTTGGATGAGCTTCAATCAATTTCACTTCCGCATCTTGCGTAATCGTACCTTCTTTCAGCACGCGGCAAAGATAGCCGGTATAGCTTGTCTCAATCATTCGTTTTAAAATTCCTTTAACGCCCGTTCTCTTTGTAATTGTGTCGCATGGATTTCGACCTTGCGTCACTTGAATAACGGCGTCTCCTACTTGATAAACGTCTCCAATGCATACTTCTTTTTCAAGCATGCCTGCAACAACAAGATTTTCTCCAAACGCAGACATGGGGAGCTCCGTATCAAACTCTTCGTTCCATTTCTTATAGTGCTCATACGGATATACGCACACCGCACGATCCGGACCGCCGTGATACTTTAAGTTCGCTACGCCGTCACCTTGAAACCCTTCTTTTGCTAAAAATGTTTCGTCTACTTGCTTCTTGCATATGCCTGTACGCATTTCTTTATCAGGACTGTAAGCCATTTGTTCAGGCATTCCGGTTGCTAAATGAATTATTTTACGTTCATTCATTTGTACCTCTCCCTTCCCCTTTTTCCCTTACTAATTACGTCATATTTTACCACATTTTAAAGATGGCGTTCTTATCTTTTGTGTATCCCACTAAAATCTTGGCAATATCATGAAAGTTTAAAAAATATTTCACAATTATATTAAAAATATCTTCATTTCCTCTTTTTCTTTTGTTCGAAATGATTTAAGATAGTAGAGGCTGTCGAAATATAAGTTATTATGTCAGCTCTGCATGTTTCTTTACATAATAGCACATAGTAAATATTATTTTACAATTACGTCATTTTTTACAATGGCCTAAAAAATTTTGCCCATTTTTAACAAAATTGGCGTAAAAGTTCCGTTTTTGTATAAAATAGAGGCCGATTTACATAGTCATTTCTATGCACGTCCCTCTTTTATAAATATAGAATACATGTAAGGAGAAAAGTAAATGTCAATTTTAATGGGAATTATCGGGATTGTAATTATCTTAGCAGTTGCATTCCTCATGTCGAACGACAGGAAACTTATCAACTATAAAGGCATCGCAGTTATGCTGGTTATCCAGCTTGCTATCTCTGCTTTTATGATGAATACATCGATTGGTCGCAAGGTGCTTGACTTTATCACAAGTGTATTTACAAAGATCTTATCATTTGGTAACGACGGAATTTCGTTCGTGTTTGGAGATCTTGCAGGAAAAGGCATTTTCTTTATCCAAACGTTAGTTATGATTGTATTCGTTTCAGCATTATTAAGTATTTTAAACTACTCTCGTATTTTACCCTTTGGGATCAAATATATCGGAGGACTTGTTTCAAAAATTACGGGACTTCCCCAAATTGAAAGCTTCACAGCCGTGAACGCAATGATTTTCGGTGATACAACGGCGCTAATTGCGGTGAAAAACCACATCGGGGGTTTAACACCAAACCGTTTATTTATCGTTACAACAACGTCTTTAGTATCCGTTTCTTGTTCGATTCTAGGCGCGTACATGCAGATGATTCCGGCGGAATACGTCTTAATTGCCCTTCCGCTAAACGTATTCTCTGGCTTAATCGTTTCTTCTATCGTTGCACCAGTAAAAGTAGAAGATGAAAACGAAGTGGATATCAAAGCACCTGCTAAGCAAGGCACGCTGTTTGAAGCAATCGGCGACGGAGCACTAGACGGTGGACGCGTTGCGTTAATCGTAGCAGCGATGCTTGTAACGTACGTTGGTCTTTTAGCATTAGTGAACTACGTCTTAAACGGCGTCATCGGATTAACGGTTCAAGACATTTTAGGCTATATCTTCTACCCAATTGCCTTTATCATGGGTATTCCGGCAGACGAACTAATGAGAGCCGGCGGCGTAATGGGAACAAAAGTAGTAGCAAACGAATTCGTTGCTATGCTTGACTTCCAAAAAATGATGCCTCACCTTTCTGAAAAAACAGTTGGTATCGTATCAGCTTACTTAATCTCATTTGCCAACTTCAGCTCAATCGGTATCGTTCTTGGTACGATCCAAGCAATCAACGGTGAACAAGCTTCACGCGTTGCCAAGTTCGGCTTGAAGATGCTGTTAGTCGCTACAATGGGCTCGATTTTAACAGGTATTATGGTTGGATTGTTTATTTAATGAAAAAGCACTCACTTGTGGTGAGTGCTTTTTTTGTTTGGTTGTTCTTTTTGGGTTATAGCTGGAGCGTTTCTACAATGTTGAAATTTATTAAATATCTCTGTTGACATACTCCGAGTTATAGGCACTATTATCAAATGCTTTTTATCTTCATTCTAATAACATTTAAATTAGTTTTACATATTGGATTAAAGCAATATCTCTTATCCAATAAAAAGACAGCTTGCTTTATCAGCAAACTGTCTTTTTTGTAATGACCCGTCCGGGATTCGAACCCGTGTTACCTTTTTAAAAGGACAATTTCTCGACCACTCGGTCAACGGATCAGATAAAATTATAAAATGGCAGAGAAGAAGGGATTCGAACCCTCGCACCGTGTTAACGATCTACTCCCTTAGCAGGGGAGCCCCTTGAGCCACTTGGGTACTTCTCTGTATGGATCTCCCACTGAGATACTGTGGAATAATAGTAGGCCTAAGTGGGCTTGACACCGACCTTACGCTTATCAGACTTGGGCTCTACCAAAATGAGCTGCTTCCCGTTTATGGCGCGCCCGAGAGGAGTCGAACCCCTAACCTTTTGATCCGTAGTCAAACGCTCTATCCAATTGAGCTACGGGCGCTTCCTAAAATGGTGCGGATGAAGGGACTTGAACCCCCACGTCATAAGACACTAGATCCTAAGTCTAGCGCGTCTGCCAATTCCGCCACATCCGCATGTGAAAAATGGTTGCGGGGACAGGATTTGAACCTGCGACCTTCGGGTTATGAGCCCGACGAGCTACCGAACTGCTCCACCCCGCGATAATAATAAAGAGACAATGGAAGAGGAAGAGGGATTCGAACCCCCGCGGGCTTTGACACCCCTGTCGGTTTTCAAGACCGATCCCTTCAGCCAGACTTGGGTATTCCTCCATATTTCAGATTCAATGGTGGACCTTGTAGGACTCGAACCTACGACCGGACGGTTATGAGCCGTCTGCTCTAACCAGCTGAGCTAAAGGTCCTTTCTAAGTTCTCTCTTAGAATGTGGAGACGGCAATCGGATTTGAACCGGTGATAAAGGTATTGCAGACCTTGACTATGCCACCAATAAGTATGAAAATTATTTATAGTCAGTCACATTTATCCGTATGCTACCCCTTCATATGAAACATGCACTAGTAAGTTAATAATTAATATTTGTTTCGCTACCAACAAAAATTATTGTACCTTATAATTTCGTAGAAGTCAACATCTATGTAAATTGTGTTTTAATACTTAATTTTGCAATTATTAAGTAGGAACATACACCTAAATAAAAAAACTCTGTAACAAGAATCATGATTCTTGTTACAGAGCTTATTTTTATAAAAAGGTTTGCGTAATCGCATTTTCTAAATCTCTTGTAGAAGATTTTAGGTATCGTTTTGTAACATTCACATCAGAATGGCCTGCTAATTCGGCAACTGTTGCAATATCTATCCCTTTCTTAACTAACTCATGACAGAAAGTATGGCGTAATTTATGAGGATTTACATTATATTTTTTTAACATGTACTGAACCGTACGTGCAGACATTCTTCTATCAAAATTAGAGACAAATAAAGCTTCATGATTAGAATCAAGTGAATCAATATATTTCTTTAAACTATTTCTTGCTTCTGTAGAAAGAGGAACAAGTCGCTTTTTAGACCCTTTAGCATTACGGATAATTAAAAAACCGTCAGATTTTTTAATCTTTACGTCTTTATGATTCAAAGCACAAATCTCTGATACTCGAATCCCTGTATGTAATAAAGTATATACAATAGCAATATCACGAAGGTTTCCCTGTTGCTTTACTTCAGATAAAAGGCGCTCACGCTCACTTGCTTCTAATGACTCTGGTACAACCTCGTTATTTTTCTCTTTTTGTTTACGTTCAATATTTTGAACAATTTCTGGTTTTTCAAGAAAGCGTGCAAAAACGCTAATTGTGACAAAAGCTTTTTCTATAGTCGACGCACTTTTATTATTAGATTCAAGGTTAATCATATAAGTTTGGACATTATTTCTTGTTACTTTCTCTAAATGTCTACCTTCACTTAGAAGCCATTCATGAAATTGGTTTAGCACTGCTCGATAGGTTTTAATCGTATTATCAGATTTGCCTGATTCTATTAACCATCGGCTAAAGTCATCAATCAACGGAATAACTTCTAGGCTATTTTTTTTCACTCTAAATCCTCCTACATATACTAATAAATTACATAAAACATACCATTTAATTTCGTAGAAATCAATTTAAACGAAATTAATATACAAAAAAACAGCCCATCATTGATATGATGGGCTGTTTTTTTGCCTGACAACGTCCTACTCTCACAAGGACAAAGTCCCCACTACCATTGGCGCTAGAGAACTTAACTTCCGTGTTCGATATGGGAACGGGTGTGACCTCTCTGCTATCGCCACCAGACCTATTAAAGATAGTTTTCTTAACACTAAATAAAAATTGCTAAGTAAAAAACACCGTGCACCCGTCATTGACATGATCAAATAAGCGTTACTTGTACAGTTAGCTCGACCGGGCTGTGCTGCAACACACAGAAGAATCTACTTATGGCTGCTTCCTTCCGGACCTGACCATGTTCATAGGTTTCTGTTGTGCAGGACCTAGTTGTCAACACCACTTGTCCAAGTCAGACCTTACCTGACTCATACCTCTGTTAGGAATTAAACCCTGCTAAGGCGGATTGCAGGTTACAGGGCACCGCCATCTCCCCGTCTAGCACGGTATGTATAGTTAAGGGATTCCCACCTATGTCGTCCTCCCAATCTGTTTTGTGAACCCGCGATCTCGCAGGTGGGTTTCCGCATATTAACGTTCCAGCGATCCTGTGTCAAAGACAGGCATGGCATCAGTCAACAAATGTAGGAATCCCAAATAAACAGTACGGTTCAAAACAAATAGGGCATAACGTGCATCGTAGGATAAGTATTTAATGTGTTTATTGATGATATAGATTATCCTACAATAAAATTTCGTAGAAGTCAACATAAGCGAAAAAATAACTCCTAACCCTCAATGTTTTCTTATTTGCTTGATTTTCTGTTGTTGGGAAGGGATTCCTTTGAAAGGTGGAAGTTATAAGGAGTGGTGTTTCATTATATTGAGTCCTCCACTTAAAAGTGAAGTTCATTACGATTAGATTTTTATACATCCTTGATCTGACAACACTTTTCTGATGCGGTTATTTTTCTTCTTATCCTATGGGAGAAAAATAAAAAAGCCTACATAAAACGGCTTTTTTATTCTAAGAGTAAATTATTGTTCTGTTAGTTCAGTTATAGAAACACTTTGCTTATTAGTTGGTTCATCCAGGTTATGAATTGTAGCTACCCCATTTTGTTGGTCTACATGCTCAATGTAAATGCTTTTCCCGTTATGTATGACATTGGCCATGTCCACTGAATCGGCAATTTCTTGTGCTCTTTGTGCATCCATCTTTATCTAGCCTCCTTTTTATTTATGACAGTGAAAGTATTTGTTTTTAATTAATTTTTATGCATTTAATTCCTCTATATAAAACCAATTTTAATTTTTCAACTGAGACATTAAGCAGTAAAAAAGCTATCTCATTCATAATTTGAGATAGCTTTTCATTTTATTATTTAGTTTAATCTTCTTCTGGAATCTTAATTAAAATGGCTATAGCTATTGTTGCCAAAAATATAACCCCTAAAGTTAGCAATAGACTCGTACTCATATGCCTCATCTACCCTTCTCTCTTCATCCCTATGATTCCATTTTAGCAGAGGAAATTAGGTAATAAAACTGGAAATGATAGCGTTTTACTAAAAATTTTATACATGTTAAAATAATGTAGTTGTTTTAACTCAACCAACGTATTCAACTTTTTGCTTGAATAGAGCAAGCTACCTCTTTCCTATTTTGGGGTAGCTCTTTTTTTATCGTGATAAAATAAAATGTTGTTTTGGATCTATTTCTTCCTACCTTCGGTTTACATTCGTTATTTACGCATCTGTTCAATCTCTTCTTCTGTAAGCTCCGTTAATTCAAATATTGTTTGATTATCCATACCTTTTTGCAGCATTCTTAATGCTACTCTCTTAATAGCTCTTTTTTCTCCTTGCTTTTCAGCTTTTTTTAATGTCAATGTTTCATCTACTTGGAATTCCTGTTTTACTTCATAAGTCATTAACATTTGTGGATCCTCAGTTACACGTGCCCATTCATTCATCGCATTTTTCAACGTTTGATCTTTCTCCATTACAACTTCCTCCAAAAATGAGTAAAATCTTCATCTCTTGACACATTAAACAACAATAATTGTTTTACTAATTATGTGTCCTTTTTACGATACTATTCTCACCTATTCCAAAATCAAATTAATCCCATAAAGCTTGTCCGTCCACCCTAAAACTAAAAAAGAGTAATTACTGCATTAGGTGAGGTGTAAGTAGTAATGTAAGATGTGCTCGGTTGTTTATATGCCGGGGTTAGCTTGGTGATCAATAGGGTTTTGATTCAGAAGCAACTAACAAATTATTTATTTAATTTATATGTTTTTTCTTATAGTTGCACATATTAAAAACAATACTGAATGAAAGCGAGATGAGATAAGTAATGTCAAAACAAGGGACACAGAAAAAGAATCAAACAAGAGAGCAAGTAGAGAAGCAAGTAGAGAAGCAAGATAAAAGAAATGATGTTGAATTAGGCAATGAATTTCAAACTGGCAACACAACTTCCCAGAGCCAGAAAAAAAGTGGACGCCAAGTGAATAAAAAATAAAATTAACCTTTCGAGGATAATAAAAAACCTCCGTTCAAATTTATGACTTGAACGGAGGTTTCTTTTATGGAATGAAGAAGACTTATATGGAAAATAGGCACCAAGCTAAAGAGAATGGGATTAATTTTGCTTTACTTACTTTCATTAATAGTAGAGATATTAATAGAAAACTCCTCAAAACTTACTTGTCCCAAGGCAAACTTCATACTTTCAACAAATATACGTTCATTTTTAGTTAGTTCACGCTTTGCTTCCTTTTCAATCCATTCATGCTCAACGTCTAAAACATCTAACACATGCTTTTGTTTTGAAAAAGCCTCATAATATCTTAATCCAAATTTTCTTTGAGAGACGGCATCAATATGAATGCCATCTGGATTTGCTGTTAAGCCTGTTGATGTTACAAAATAACAACTTTTTTCTGTGTGGGCGACTTTAGATAATATCTCGTTGATTTGTTTATATTCTACAGCGCTTTTTCCAAATCCCACATCTCCAAGGTAATGTCCCAACTCACCGATAACAATCGGGATATCTGGTACATTCAATTCTTCTCTCAAATGTTTAAATAACGAAAGCAATTTATCTTCATACATCTTATAACGTTCTCCGTAACTGTCGCTTTCTCCTTGATGCCACAGAATTCCCACTAACTCACTTGTTTCCATTGCGAATTTCGCTTCAGAAATCGCGTGTCTTGTTAATAGTCCGTCAATTGTCCACTCATCAATTGAGCTTCCTCCCTCGGCACATGGTATTAACCCAATGGACTCGCCAGGATGATCCTCTGTCCAAGCTTGAGCAAAAGAGGCTGCCGGCCCAACACCAGATATGTGACGATCAAAATTAAGTGGTTCTGCCATCGTTTGCCATCTACCGTTTCTCAACATATGTATATGCTCATTGTAAATCGGCGGTACATCCTCAATAAATCCTCTGCCTGCCATATTTGATTGTCCAATTAACAATACAGATTTCATAGAAATACCTTCTTTCTCTTCCATGTTGATTACTTTTTTCTAAATTACTCGTGGTTATACTTATAGAATTAGTTACACTTTGATATATAGCTTAATTAATGGATTCAAGAGCTTGTTTCAAATAATCCATTTCAGAGGTTATATCATCTATCTTTTGATTTAATTGATTTACTTTATCAAGAGTATTCTGTGCATCCAATAAATTAATTTCTAACATCAAACGGCTTGCTTCACTCTCAAGTTCTAATCTCTTTGCAAATAATACCTCGTGCTTTTTTATAATTTCAGATTTTAAATTCTTACTATTGGTTTCTTTCATACTTCTACCTCACTAACTTGTAATAACAGTATTTTATTGAGATGTAAATTCCATTATTCACTTTCTTTGGATGGCGTTCATAAGTTCTTGGTGTTGACATTCAGATACATACTGAGTGTTCAAAAGCTTCCCTAACTGTTAAAAATAAATGTAAAATTCCATAATAAGGGAAATTTTAAATCATTTAGTTTTTTTTGCAGGAAAAGAAAGCGAAGTATATAAAAATAACAGTATGCATTAAAAAGTGTTAAGAACATTTTATTATCATTTTATATCAGCACGAGAGCAATATTGAGAAAAGAGCTTATATAAGTCCGTGTCTTAAGTATGCCTATTATACAGAATGGGTTACTTAGTAAATAAGGGAAGGTGATTTATATGTTTGGGGAAGAAGATTTAAAAGTAAATTGTATATCAGCTGCTATAGGTTTACTCATCCAACATAACATTATCACTCACCAGGAACTGGACAAACTAACTAAAACAAATTACCAAGTTTTTTACGATTTTCTCATGGATAAGCTAATTGAACAAGAGTTTAGTAAGGATAGAGTGGTACAAACATAAATGCTTCAACAAAGAAAGAAGCGCAAGATCTAAAGCAAAGATCTCCTATTTCGAATTTAATTCTTATAGAGCCCCTTACATATTAGATATATATAATATGTAAGGGCTTTCTCATTTAGCAAAGCCTGCCAATATTGTTACAAAAAAAGTCCTCTCCTCGTTTCAGGAAAAGAACGTATATTCAGTGAATTTTATAAGCTACTTCCAGGTTTGATCCAGTTTATCTGAATAGAAATGTAAGGCTTTTTTATAACTTAGTATTTCATTGTCATTTGTCGTATTTAGTAAGCATTTCAGTAACAGTTCCATCGCTTGATTATGTTCTTTTAAATTGTACAAGGTCATAGAATAAAACACTTTAATTACATGATTATCTGGGAATAATTCCATCCCTTTTAAAAATATATCTTTTGACTTTTCATATTCCCCCAAGGCTCTATATGTGCTGCCCAACCCCAATACTGCACCTTCCATATCCTTAGAAGGTAACCCTATCTTTATGGCATTTTTGTAAAAGGGCACTGCCTTTTCTTCTTCTCCTAATATGTCAAAGCTCCACGCACATTGATAGTTATATAAAGCATTGTCTGGGAATTCCTTAACTAATTCACTTAGCAACTCGTTAGATTCTTTGTGATTTCCATTCTTTCGTAACGCTAATGCTTTATCTAATTTGTTATTCAACTTAAATCTCCAACCCTTCTTTTTCCCACTACTTTTTTATTTCTTAACCTCCTTCCATATCCAGAAATTCAGCGTATTCGTACACTTTATCCAGATCTATTTCTTGTTTTAACTGTTCTTAATGTTTAATTTTTAAAGGCTAACCCATTGGCCTGCAAAGCTGTTCTAAGTTTAGGTAAAGAAGCCGGCCCCATGCCATGAAATTGTAATATCTCTTTTTCACTAAATGTTGATAGCTGCTGCAAAGAAGTTATCCCGTTGCTTTCCAATGCTCGTCTTGCTGGTGCTGATAGCATGGAAATAAATCCCTCTTCAGGTTTGCGTTCTTGCTCACAGGTTGGGCAGGTCGGACAGCTACTGCTTTTATAATATTTGTGTCCTTTATGACAGATCCTTAGATTTTCCTTTCGGATGTTCATCTTTAATCTCCCCTTTTCCCAAGAATTTTTTTGCTTTCATCCTCTGCCACTTCTTCAACGGATGGTTTATGAAGGAACAAAACCTCCTACGTATAGTAAGCTAATTACCATTAAATACTTATGAGTCTGGTTTCAGGTAGCGCAGCTCCATTACAAATCATGCTAACACCTTACATGTTTGCGTTTGAACCCAAGCCGTCCTCTATCTATATCCTTTTGAATGTTTTCGGAAGCAAGAAGAATACTACTTTTTTCTTATCCTTCTTAACTTCGACCGGCCCTACTGCCTTTGCAGTTTCAAGCGCCTTCTCATGAAGTGGCAAATATGAAATACCCACTGTATAGATAAAATTATTCATAGCCGATTTCGTTCGATCTGGAGAATCGTGAATCGTATTTTCCACTTGATTAAGCATATCGGCAATCTTGCTTGTGCTAAATTCATCGTCAGGACGATTACCCAAAAGCCAGCAGTAACAACTCCAACCTGCCGACATTTTAAGTTCTTCATCGCTTGCCACCCATCTATCAGCAACAACTTGCGCAAAATCGGTTTCTGACAAAGTTACTGCAACTACATAATCGGATAGCATGTAAAAATACGCTTTATCGATCCAACGCTCAAAATCCTCCGCAGTCATCTCTGTTGGGTCTGCAATGATACCAGCAAAATACATAGCGTCATAATTACCAGACGCATAAAGCTGCTCGGCTAAAGCCTGATTTTTCTTGATTTTCTTTGCAATCGGCTTCATTTTTCCTGTTGCCACTCCAAAAAGTGGATCGCGTGCACCATTGTTTATGTAAGTCTTTTTAATTCGTTCCGTACCAAGCGCTTCAAGGTCTTTCATAACCATTTCAAAATTCACCGTTCTGTACCCTCCTTCTTCTCCGTTCATAACCTGCTTTTTATTTCCGCCAAAAAGTTGAACAGTCTTTCTTATCTAACATATTAAACTCAATTATTTTTTTAAGTAATTCATAGTTTACTGGCTCAGTCCATAGAATTCGAAACAGGCCTTTGGTAGCGCTGTATCCAGCTTGGGCGATGTCATGATTAAAGTGCGCAATCCCTGTTTCTTCAGGTGAAACGCTCAAATGATGTTTCGCTGAGGCAAAGCCGATGATGAATGTGCCATGATCAGTAAACATTGGCGTATTCCATTTGATTTGTGGTTCCAAATTCGGGAAAGTATTAGCAATCCACGCCAAAACCTCCTCTATTCGATTACGGTGGTCAGGGCTATCTATACGCGCTAAATATTCTGCGAAAACTTCCATAGCATTTTCTCCTAAAGTAAAAAATTTTTGAACGCTGTCATTTTTTAATCTACTCTACTTTTATACAAATGGGACATCAATCAGTTCACTTAAATTTATTTAATTTTCAATTCAAAATTGGCCACGTTTTAAATAAAATGTACTAATCATTTAATCCTTTTCCATTAAGGATGTTTGGAATGCATTTTTCAACCCTTGATTCTCGAGTCTTAGATTGTTTGGCCGCAGAAAAATGAAGAATATATGCTCTTTGTCGTCCTGGAGTCAATGTAGTAAAAGCATCTTTTAGAGCAGGTATTTCATCAAATTTATGCTGTAGCTCATCAGGAATAATGAGTTCTTCAGGCTTTTTAGCTTTGACTTTTAATCCAGCTTTTCCCACCTCGATAGCCTCATAAATATAAGCTTTTAAGACGGCTTCCTTTTCAACTATTTCTTGCACATTGGTAAACCGAATTTGTCGTGCCCCTTGCACATTCTCCGTTTGTTGAATTAGAATACCATGAGAATCTTGTAACAGAGAACCTTTAGGAAACAGCAGCGCACAGTATTCTTTAAATCCATGCATTAAAACAATGTTTTTTTTCTCGAACGTATAACAAGGATTCATCCACTTAAAATCTTCGGTCAACTCACAGTCAAGAACAATCTTTCTCAACGTCTCATATTCTTCTTTCCACTTTTTAGCTTTAGTTAAAAATTCATCAACCTTAGGATTCATTTTGCTATTTGTCATCAAGGAACACTCCTATTCAATTTTTTAACCTGTCGCTCTCGCAATGATATAGTCAACCTTCAATTCATTTAATGGTGTTACTATTCTTCAAATGTAGGAAATGCCCTCCTTCAATTGACTTGATAGTTGTTAAAATTATAAACATTTCAAGTAGGTTCGCTCATTATACAATGCGAACATCGATTAGTTCACTTAACTGCATGTGATCCATGAAGGTAAATAAATTATCAAGAGAATCAACAAACTGAATGAATCCTGCCTCTGTTATGCGTGGGCCTCTCTTATCATAGGTAAGGTATACTTATATGTAAGGCTTTAATCGATATCACTCTCGGAGTACAGTTTTAAGAACTTTTGGTGGGACAAATTATTCGGTTCAACAAAATATTCTAATTGCCATTTTTGTGTTTCCATAGCTTGTTTGCTAGTTGGTTTATCCCATATCGGATACACTCTAATAGCCATTTTACCTTTTGTGGTCTCCGTTTTAAGGATTTTTTGTTTTAAAAGAACTTCTTTTGGAAAAATGAATTGTCCAAATCTATTTGTACTAGTGAAGGTATTAATAACTAATAGATCGGTAGCTTTTACATACGAAAAGGCCTGGTTTTTATGAGTCGCATCTTTTTCCCAAAAGGATACAAACTGCCCTACCTTGTTAGGGGTAGTTCTCCCCACCCTAAATCGTACAGATTTTGAATTTAACTGAAAGGTACCAGCGCCATAAGCTGAATTCTGAGCTTCTTCTCGAATAGTTTTTATAACGAAGTGATGGGGTTCATAAAAGTTCTTTTTTACATAGGTTAACGCCTCATAAAATTTCATTGTTTTTACCCCTTATGTTTATAGCCTTCTTCAATTAATAATAAGTGGTTTGTATTTCTTTCCTCGAAATTGCGTTTTAATATCTTAAATATTTCAAAATGTTATAGCAAAGCTATCCTTGCCTTATAACACCTCTTGATCCATTAAGCGTTGCTATCCTCTTAATATAGTTAATGTGCTACATATTAACCTCATTTTTTACTCTTGTTCTCGATCTCTTTGTATTACTGAAATACTTGGAGGTTCAGTTGAAACCACATCAATTATATGATTCAAAGCATGTATTCCATAGTGTTTAAACGGGCCAGGGTGTATATCGTCAGCTATGGTACCAACTTCGATAAAATCTAGATATCTGGACTTTGAATAAACTGCAAAAGCGCCTCCTCTATACATTTCATATTCATCTATTACAGTAAAACTTTCGTTTCTAACAGAGTATGCAATGTACCAATCGAATGTAAGTCGAATTATAGGAAGTGCGTAATCCACATCAATAGAGGCATACGAAGAAGAAGTGCTTTCTCCTGTTATCTCTTCAGTTACATTTCCACTAATTTTGCAACGTTCAATATCCACTATTAACGCGTTATCCTCAGGTTCAAATATAGAGTTTAAATAAATACAGCCTTGATATTGAAGCAGTTTAGAGTAATTCATAAAGCCCTCCTTTTTTAAACTAAAGCATCGAGTGAGTCCAATAACAAGTAAAAAAGCGTTCATTCTTGGATTACGTCTATTCAAAAACCCTTAACTTTAAACTAACAAGCAAAAAGATGACACGTTATTGATTCGTAGCAAGATTGTCTAAACTTTAGAAAAGTATAGGCAGGAAGTTAGGATTTATTTTATCTTGAATATGATCTTTCTATGATCCTGCTTTATACGTTTCAAGCGCAGCTCTATTTTTCTATCTAACATTTTATGTGCGATTTGGAAAGTTACACATATGAACAGTAAGATAACAGTAATAATTATAGCGTCTGGCACTTGAAAGCAAAAACATAATATTGCTAAAAGAAAAGATATAGTACAAGTAAAGTTGATTATCCATTTTTTATTTCTATGAGCTTGAAGACTTTTTTCAAGCAGCTGCTTTTGTCCTTCTTCCCTTTTTATATCTTCTGAATTATTGAGTGTAGAGTTCAATGTTATTTCTCCTTAGAAAACTAATTTTATATAATTTATATATTGGTTATCTTTTCTCTTTAAGGTGATGGTATAGTTGGGTGCTCTTAAAGAGAAAGCCCAATTTAATCAATCGTTTTGGCAAGGGCATAGGCTTCTTTCACGCTGATTACAACATCCTCCAACAAGCTCATTTTCTCCTCTTCTTCAACGTTTGCATTTAATATAGAAAAAACAAAGCAAAGAATGCCTTCATGTCGATACATATAATGACTCTGTTTGGTAGCTGCTCATAATCGATCCAAAGAACCTATCAAAAAGAACATTCGTTCTCTATATTATACAAGAACAAACGTTCCCTTTCAATGAAAACTCTAAAGCTTTCCGAATTATTCCTATGAATAACGTCGAATCTATTATTTTATAAAAAAATACCTTATGTACCTAGAGAAAGATATCGAGATAACGAAAACAAAAAAACATGAGAAAATGTTCTACAAAGCAAAATTTCGGAATGAAATAATCAACAAAATTTGCCATAATAAGTGAAGTAAGGAGGTGTATTATGTTTCGATTGTATGGAGCCTTAATTGGGCTTAGTTTAATTTGGGGTTTATCTTTTGTATTTATGAAGTGGCTGCTTCCCTCAGCTGGCATATGGGGAATTGTATTTTTTCGTTGTTTAGCAGGTGCAATCATCTTGCTCCCGTTTTTATGGTGGAAGCGTAGAAAAGTTAAAGAGAAACTCCCCTGGAAGGCGTTGATTGTTGTTGGTATATTTAACTGTGGTTTAGCCTGGGGATTAATTTCCTTAAGCGAAACTGAGATAAACAGTACGACTGCCTCCATTCTGAATGCGACCACTCCAATCTGGACAGGTCTTATCGGATTTATTCTTTTTTCTTATCGACTTACCGGACGTCAATGGATCGGTATTCTTATCGGTTTTTTCGGGATACTCGTCCTCATGAATTTTCAATTTGGTCAGATTTTCGGGAAAGGGTTTGTTGGGATTGGAACAATGCTTGTTGCTTGTATCTGCTATGGGCTTGCTGGGCAGTTAACAAAACGGTTTTTGTCTGAGGTGAGCGTACTAACTATAACAACCTTCACCCTACTAACAGGTGCTATCATCGGTTTAGTTGGGATGTTGATTACCGAACCATTTAAATTAGATTTGTTAATTCATCCACTTCCGATTCTGGCAATTGTGGGTCTCGGCTGTTTTGGCTCAGGATTGGGTCAGTTAATCTATTTTTATATCAATAAAAATGGTGGCCCTGAATTAGCAGCGACGGTTACTTACCTAATCCCTGCCTCGGCCATGGTATGGGGTTATGTACTACTGGGAGAGACAATTACTCCAAACGTAATCGTTGGACTACTTATTATCTTTGTGGGCGTTTATCTTTCATCTAGGAAATCAAAAGGTAAAACTCCGCATGTCACTCTTGTTAGCAATAAACAAAATTGAGTAAGTAGATTTTATAATGTGAGTCTTTAAAGTTATCTCCGAGAGGGAAATTAAGGAACTGAAGGACTACAGAATATGATATATCTCAAATGAAATTCATCATATGTGATGAGAAAACGTAATTCTAGTTGTTCAATTTTGTTTAAAAGGCAGCCCTCTATTTGGCTGCCTTTTTTTATTTCAAGGCAGAAAATAATTTTAAAATTCACTGCTAGTTATCCCATACAACACAACATCAAACAAAAAACGCTGAATTTATAGATGTAGCAGATTCGAGATATTCCCACCTAACACTCTGTCTGCAACTTCTCCGCTAGATGTATGCCGCTTAACCGCCTGTAGATTTAAGTATGGATCTCCATATGGAAAATCTGAACTAAATAACGTTCTTTCAGGTATTTCTTTTATAGCTAAAGACAAGGCATATGTTGTATAAAATGCAGATATATCTAAGTAAGCATTTTTAGTATCTTTTATCATTTCTATCGTTTGTAGCCAATGAATTCCGCCCATATGCCCGTATATAACCGGCACATTTTCATATTTTTGAGTGAGAAGAAATAACTCCTGAATATCCTTTAAGTTCAAAGGGTGAAAAGTATTTACCCAGATAAGCAAAGACAGGAAAAACCAGTTGAATTCTGTTTAAAATCGATTACGATTGTAGAATTTGGCATATTTTGATCTAGCTTACTTAATCGCTTCAAGCGCCTATTTCAGATAATCAATTTCAGAGATTATATCGTCTATCTGTCGGTTTAGCTGGTTTCCTTTATCAAGAGTATGCTGTGCATCCAATAAATTAATTTCTGACATCAAGCGATTTACTTCACTCTCAAGGTCTAATTTTTTCACAAATAATTTCTCATACTTTTTACAATTTCATATTTTAAATTCTTTATATTGTTTTCTTTCATACTTTCACCTCACTGTTATAAATTTCGTATGGATAAATAATTAATTTTTGTTTATTTATGAAACTCTAACTATGCCGATGGATATTTCTTACTGATCCTTAAGAAAGCTTTTATTAAAATTCTCAAGAAGTTCGCTTGCTTCTAATGACAAAGAATAGGATTGTGAAACTTTCCTCATCCACGATCATCTCTGAATTTTATAGCTTTGTCTTGTAAATGCTTCATTGTTCTCCTCCATTAAGAGATATATCCTAACCTTGCTTAGGTTCTAAGATTTAATGCAAATATCAGTTGTAATTCTTTTTCTTTAAATAAAATAGGGTCACATAGACAATCAAAAATCATTTTATATTTACACTACATAAGGCATATGAGTTCCATCTATATAATCGTTTGGAAAAGAGGAAAATTAATATACTCTTTTTCAACCAATTAACAAGTCAATAATTCAAGAAAATTCTCAGCTAACTCCTATACCTAAAAAATTACATATAAACAAAATATATCTAGATCAATTTAAACGTTTTTTATACCTTTAATATAATGATAGAGCCTACTATCTATGCTTTTCTCCATAATCATATTCATATGAACAACTGGAAGTTCTTTGTTATTTTTATCCTTCATTACAGCTTGTTGAACAGTATTTTTATCTGGAATAGCCTTACCTAAATAATAAAAACCGCTTCCTTCATCATCATCTTTTTTTACAAAAATATGAATATCAATATTATTTGCTTTTGCCTCAATAATCTTTTTTACTTCCTCTGACTTTAATGATCGGTTGCTTCTTGTATACCATTTTAATACTTCTTGATCCAAAAACTCATCGCCATACGCTACACTAGCTTCTACTTCTTCATTCTTATGATATGTAATGAAGATTGGACACGTATTGTATTTAGTTTTATAACCATACATAGTTGAACTTTCATCACTAGTCCAATTCAAAAGCTTACATGCATCTCTTCTTGTATATTTCTTATACAATGTTAGAGGTTCATTACATTGGTAAGACTTATTTTTTTCTGCTGCACTTCGGACAATATCTGTAATCATATTCTTGAAGTAGTTATTTGAATTTAAGCTTTTAGCAATGTCCTTATTAAACACAAAGTCCTTGTTTTCATTTAAAACAATAATAGGCTGTTCTCCATATTTAACCTTGTACACTTGTGTAAAGAATGATAAGTTGAAAATATTTTGCACTGAAGTTAGTGTATTTTCATCTACCTGACAATTAGATTCCTCCAAGAGATAGAGATACTTATCAAAACTGATTTTCCCTTGATGTAATAATGTATCTAATAATAAAATCTCATGCTTACGTTTTCCATTTAATACTTCTAATGAACACATTGTTAGAACTTTGTTTTCGTACTCCGTTAACTGAGGAACATTTTCTTTAATTTTCACCAAAAATTGGTGATAGTTTGAGTATTTATTTATAATAACCATAGGATCGATTGAACGGTTTGCTACAAAATCATATAAATAGGGTATTCTACCAATCCTATTTTTCAACTCGTTGAAAGCCTCTTTTAATTGTTTCATCTCAGTTAAATTAGTATTATTAATAGCTTTAAAAATATGTTTTTTAGCTATTTCTTCAAAGTTAACTGTAGAAACTCCTTTAATATAACTTGTATCTTGCATATGTCTACGTATATTATCTTTGTTCTGCGATTTATCTCCCGAAAAAGCGATAGGAATTAAATAATTGTTTCTGTAATTCCCGATAAAATCTATAATTGTAACGAATTCTTTTGAAATATGTTTGCGAAGCCCTCTTCCTAATTGTTGAATGAAAACTATACTTGACTGCGTTTGCCTTAACATAACAACTTGGTTGACGCTTGGGATATCAATTCCTTCATTAAAAATGTCCACAGTTAAAATATAATCGAGCATACCGTTTTCTAACTGTTTTACTCGTTCTTCTCTATCTTTCTGAGAATCGTCACCAGTTAATGCAGCTGTACGAAAACCCATCTTGTTTAATGTACAAGACAATTCTTCTGCTTCGTCTTTTCGACTACAGAATATTAATCCCCTAACTTTATCACCAGAAAAACCATAATATTGAATTTTTTCAATCATATGATTCACACGTTCTTCAGTCACCAGCTTAGACAAAAGTGTAGTATCATCAATCAACTGTCCATTATATTCAAGATCTGTCACTCCAAAATAATGGAAGGGACAAAGCATGTCTTCTTCAAGCGCTTCTTGTAGACGAATTTCATAAGCAATATTGTAATCAAATAGCTCATAAATATTAAAATCATCTGTACGTTCAGGAGTAGCAGTCATCCCCATAAAGAACATAGGTTTAAAATAATCAATTACTTTATGATAAGATTTAGCACCTGCTTTATGAACTTCATCTATTAAAATATAATCAAATGCTTCAGGATCAAATTGGTGCAGGGTATCATCTTTTGAAATACTTTGAATTGTAGCAAATAAATATTTAGCATATATTTGCCTATTAGTGCCGGATAAAGTACCAAAGTCTTCATCCTGGCCACCAAGTACCTTTTTAAAGTCTGATTTTGCTTTATTTAATATTTGCTCTCGGTGAACAATAAATAACATACGTTTAGGATTAAAGCTTTTTACATCAAATGCTGAAAGGTATGTTTTCCCTGTTCCAGTTGCTGAAATAATTAATCCTTTCTTTTTACTAGCTTTTCGAACGGCCTCAATCTCTTGCAAAGCTACTTGTTGCATTTTATTTGGCACAATCTTTTGATTTTCTTCAATAAGATTGTTTTCATATAGGATAGAGACACCTGTCACCTGAGGTACTACCTTACTATAGGCAGCTTGAAGGTATACCTTTTCATAATCAGCAATCCATTCTTCACTTAAAGGTTGCGAGCTTTTCCAAACTTCTTCAAATTGATGTTGAAAGTTTTGAACAATTTCACCGTTTTCATGTGAAGTTAGCTTTATATTCCATTCATAATTCAGTTTTAGTGCATGGGCAGTTAGATTAGAGCTTCCTACAATTAATGAATAATAGGTATTATGTTTAAACACATATCCTTTTGAATGAAAACCATGTAAGTTGGTCAATTTCACTTCTACATTTTTAATCTTAAGTAATTCTCTAAATACCTTGGGTTGATTGAATTTTAAAAATGTCGATGTTAATATTCGACCTTTAATTCCTTTTTGTTTAAGATCCAGCAAATGAGATTTAAGCGTAGCTAAACCACTTTCTGTAATAAAAGCAACTGAAAAAATAAAAGACTGACATTTATCAAGTTCTTCTAACAATGAAGTTAAAACATATTCATTATTTTTCACATCATTAATTAATAGTTTAGGTGTATAGCTCCCGGATTTAGTGTGTTTTTCATTAATGAATCCCTTATGTAAAGATGCTTCTAAGCTTTGAATAAAATTCACTCCGTATTCTCCATTCAATATTAAATATTTAAGTTAATTGTAATATTCATTATTTTCGAGGGCAAATTTATATAAAAATAAAAGAGCTATTCACCAAAGTAAATAGCTCTTTTAGATTTTAACCATTTTAATTCATCAGAGACGCCTTTGCTAATTTTTCAATAGCAGGAATATCTGCAGGTGCCCAGTCTAAAGTTTTCAACTCACTTGGAGGTAACCATTTAATTGATACATGCTCCGTCAAAACTGGAGTTCCTTCGACAAGTTTGCAATAGAAAGTAGTTAAATGAACGATTCCAAAATCATATTCATAAACAGTATGTTCAACTTGTTCACCAATATGAACTTTACAATGCATTTCCTCATTTATTTCACGTCTTAACGCGTCTTGAGGAGATTCACCTTCTTCTATTTTCCCACCAGGAAATTCCCATTTGTAAGCCAATGCTTTAGTTGGACCTCTTTGCGCACATAGGATCTTTTCATCTTCAACAATTACTGCCCCAACAACATAAATATCCTTCTTCATTACATGCTCCTTATATAGAAAATATATGATACCCAATTGTCACCTTAAATAAAATTTGGATATCTTTCTCTATTATAACTTAAAGAAAAAAACCTATCATTAATCCTCAAATCCCCAAGAAATTTCAAGCATAGTGAAGAATTGAATCTACGATAAAATGAAAAAACAAGAGGTTTAATTTAAAGAAAAAACAGGAAAACATTGTCCATTTAAAACTAATTTAATTCAATAAAACGGATAAAAGTAATAATATTGTCATATAAAATAGAAGAAATTGACGAATAAAGGGAAAATGTAGATAACGACCCAGATTATTGTTGAAGTTGCAAGAAAAAGAGTTTAATATGAAATTGTTAGCAAATCTGACACACAAATATTGGGGGTAGGAGAAATGAAAAAAGTAACATTTGCTTTGGCGGCAGCGTTAACATTTGGGGGAATTGGTACCGTAGCAACTACAGCATCAGCAGAATCAAACGGTTTAGATAAAGACTGTTCTGATTTTAAAGGTAAGCCATACCAAGAAGTAGTAGACTACTGGAATTCAAAAGGTTACACAGCAACAAATGATCCGGAGAGATTAGATGGCTGGGGTAACAAAGTAGACGATGGTATTCCTTGTGAAGCTCCATCTGACTATGATACTTCTAAGATCAACGGCATTGGTAAGAAAGAAGAAGCTACTTCAGAGGAAACGACTAAAGAAGAGGCTACTTCAGAGGAAACGACTAAAGAAGAGACTACTACAGAACAATCCACTGAAGAACAACCTGCAAAAGAAGACACTGCTACTAAAGAAGACAATTCTTCTTCAGAGCAAAAAGCTACTTCAGACAAAAAAGAAGGCGAAGAGCTTCCTGAAACAGCAAGTAATAATCCACTTGGTGTAGCAGCTGGTTTAGCTGTTGCGGCTGCTGGTGTGGTAGTATTTACTCGTCGCAAAAATTCAAAAGCATAATATAAGGATATATAAAATAAAAGGGACGGGATTATTCCTGTCTCTTTTTTATAGAGGTGCAGCTATATGAGAATATTAGGCATTTGTCTATTTGTGATAGGCATTTCCCTAGCTGGCTATTCATTCTTTGAGTGGAACTTAGGAAGATCATCTTCAGAGACTTTATCTCAGAAGGAAATAAACCATTATGAAGTAAAAGAAAAAGAAGATGTAGGCCAACAAAGTACTGAAGTAAAACAAGAAGAATCAACTAAAAATGTGAATCTAGAAGAAGTCGATACGATGTCTCCAGAGAAAATGGAAGATTATAATTACAACAAAGGTCAAAAAGTAGCGAATCTTGTTATTCCTAAACTCGAATTGAAATATTCAGTGTATTGGGGAACAGATGCTGATACCTTGAAAAGAGGCGTAGGGATGTTTGTTAGTGATTTAACTACTACTCCAAAGGGAATGGGACACACAGTATTAAGTGGGCACCGCGACACCGTATTTACAAGGCTAGGTGAACTTAAAACGGGTGACAGTCTAATTGTAGAATTTGATAATAAACTTTATGAATACCAAATTAAAAAGATATGGATTACACATAAAGAAGATCGGACAGTAATTGTTCCTAAAGATAAGTCTACGCTTACACTAACAACTTGCTATCCATTTCATATGATTGGAAAAGCACCTGATCGCTACATTATTCAAGCTAAAATGATAAATAACTAAAAGCGACTTACCATTAATAGGTATGTCGCTTTTTATTTTATTCATCTAGTTATTAAATTTGTTGAAGTTGAGTCCAAACAGTAATTAACTTGCCATCTATAACATCCTTTATAAGAATATCAATTAACAAGGCGTATTATATACCTTATTTAACAATGTTTTAAGTTGATCAATTTCTTCATCACTTAATTGACGAGTAACAAAGAGATGGGCGTCTTTAACTAAAGGCGAAAGGGTCTTCTTTATCTCTTCCCCTTTTTCTGTAAGAAACAGATAATGTAAGCGACGATCTCGTTCACTGAACGTTCTTTTTAAGAGTCCTTTTTCCTCCATCGCATAAATCATTTCTACGATAGTTGTTTGTTTCTTATCAATGGCTTCTGCTAGTTCTTTTTGAGTTATCCCTGTTTGAGTGTCTAGAACACTAATAATGCTCCATCGCACTGGAGTCATGCCATAAGGTTTTAGCTTTTTCTTAAAATAATTCATTAGTTTTACATCTGTACGATGAATAAGATGGCTTGTTAAATCATGTAAGTCCATAACGTCACCTCTGAAAGATAGAAAAATATAAGGCTTTATTAGTAGGCGATACCTACACGTGATTTTATGTAATCGCTGCTTTTTATTTGGCTAAATGTAAATTCTGCTGTGTCTGACACGGATATTTCAGTTCCGTCCTCTGGCAAAAAATCATCGTCCACTCGATATTCACCTATGCTTTCTCCATCCGGCAAATACGTAGGACAGACAATCGTCCAGTCGAGGCTGGATTGTTTTAGCATAGTGTAAACTTTATGATGTTCTTTTGCTGCACGTACTGACCTACCCTTTGATTTCCTTAGCTCATAGCGCATTGATTGTGGAATGCTTCTGCTTTGTAAAATACCAGCAGTTCCTATAGTGATAATCCGTTGTATGCCTTCCCTTTTCATTGCTTCGATAATCAGTGGCATACTTTCTGATAAAGTAGTAGTCCCATCGGTATTTAGTGCACTAATAACTACGTCAATCCCACCTACTGAACGGACAATATCATTTTGATTTAAAACATTCCCTTGAATAATCGTTAACTTTTCATTAGTTATTTGGATCTTCTCTGGAGTGCGAACTAATGCCGTAACGTGATGTCCGTCATGAAGAGCATTCTTCACTATTTGACTTCCAACTCGTCCAGTGGCACCTAAGATTAAAATATTCATGAGAACAAACCTCCCCTTGCGACTACAAATAGTCCTCTATACGTTAAAAATTGTTAGATACTCTTTTTCAACAGCTAAAATAAAAACCACGAAGTAGATCGTGGTTTTTATTTCGCAGGTATCCCCTCTACTTTAACTTTAGCTGGCTTCGTGATTTTCCAACCTAGCAGGATCACAATGAAACCCATAATTATAAGAAGATATAATGTAGGAACAAAACTTCCTAAATAATCATGAAGAAATCCAATTATAAATGGGCCCACTGCACCAATCATATATCCAATTGCTTGAGTCATTGCTGACCAGTTACTTGCTTCTATAGGTGAAGCTGTCTTATCTATTGGTAACAATAAAGTTAGCTAGACAAGACCACCGCCACCAATTCCTAAACATATACTTGAAATAATCGGCGTTACGTTTGTAAAACATAAAAGAGATAAACCAACAATCACACTGAGGGTAAAGAATGTAATCCAAAATCTTTTATTTGGCAGTACTCTCAGGAGACTAGGCAATAACAAAGTAGCTGGCAACTGTGCAATCATAGCTATTGTACCTGCAAGACCACCAAATGCTGGCGTCCACCCTTTTTCCTCTACAATGGCTGGCAGCCATGCCGCAAAACAATAAAATAACAGAGTTACAAGTCCTACAAACGAAGTTAATAACCAGGCCTCTTTATTTTTTAATGGCAAGGAAGCCTTCCTCTTTTGTGAAAATTTGCTTTTAGGAGTATGAGATTGTTTTGTTACCATCAACCAAAGTGGAATGGCGAATAAAGCAAAAATACTCCAAAATGCTAATCCATTTTTCCATGAGTTATTGAGCCAGTGTTGAAGCGGTGTCGTTAGCCCGATGGAAATGGATGCACCCACTACCATTGAAGTAGAATATATGCCTATCATCGATGCCGCCTTCTCTGGAAAGTAGCTTTTGATAAAACCAGAAAGTAAAGGACTTACAACACCAATTCCTGCCCCAATTAATAAAGCCGTTATTAATAGGTATAGTGATGAATTTGTAAAAACACGTAGAAACGTTGCAATACCTATACACGATATAAAGAAAGTGATCACTTTCTCTGATTGATAGCGATTTGCTAAACGGCCAGCAAATAACGAACAAAAACCAAAACATAATAAAGGAATAGAAGTGAGTAAACTTGCTGAAGTAGAACTCATGCCTAGTTCCTTCGTTATTCCATGTAAAACTGGGCTGACTGACGTTATACCCGGTCTAAGATTAAATGCAGCTAGTATAAGTGCAAATAGAAATAATATATTGCGATTGACCATACTAATTACCTCCGGTTGATTTCTTGAAGTTTAATTCTCTTTTAGGGTACATTAGGTTCTAACATAAATAAAATGCACATTAATTATATAGGAGATAACAAAATTGGTATGAATAAATCACAAATTGAACTTATTGTTCAGATATCGGAAACCGGAAGTTTTACAAAAGCTGGTGAAGAACTGCATATGACACAGCCTGCGGTAAGTCGTGCCGTAGCAGCTATTGAATCAGAATTAGGAACGACGTTAATTAAGAGAAATAAAAAGAATGGATTATTTTTTACGGACGTAGGCGAGCGTGTATTAGTTATTTTTAGAAATATCCTGTGTGAATTTCAAAAAGTAGATGAATTAATTGCGGCTGAACAAGGATTAGAAATTGGTAAGGTTCATATTGGCACCTACCCAACTGCTTGTACAAGATTTATCCCGAAAATTATACGTACAATGGAAGATAAGTACCCTGGTCTAGAAATCAAGCTTTCAGAAGGAAGTGTCGATCAAGTGAAAGAGTGGCTGCGTTCTAAATCTATTGATGTAGGAATTATTATTCCTCCTTATAAAGATTTTGATATCGTACCCTTAATGAAAGATCAATTGATTGTCATTATGCACTCAAGTCACCCTTTATACGAGAAAGACACAATAGGTATTCCTGACTTACAAGATGAAGATATCATACTTGGAAGAGGCGGTTATGAAGTACAAGTCCATGACTTATTTAAAGATTTTAACTTAAAGCCTCAAGTACGATTTGAAGTTGATTACATCGACACAGCGCTAAGTATGGTACAAGAAGGATTAGGCATTACCATTACAACCAAAAAAAATATCTTGTCGCTGCCAGAACAAGTAGTTTTTCGAGAATTAGAGCCGAACACGTTCAGAGACATTAATATAGCAGTGCTAGATAGGAAAGATACATCAAAAGCAACAGATGCCTTTAACCAAACGGCTCGTACTCTTTTTACTAACGAAGATGCTTAGGTATTGCTTTATATCTTTTGAGAGGGAAAGTTATACATTAGTACTTAAATAAATGACCTTTATGAGAAAAAACTACCGTTGGCGAGGAACGGTAGTTTTTTCTATTTTAGGCTGTATATGATATTCATTTCTTATTAACATAAAACAGACTATAGGTATCTACAAAAATAAAAAAGAAAATTATTGTAATCGACCTTGTATATAATTAGGAATCTATAACGAGCTCATTAACTGAAAAAAGTATTCGGACTTCTGAGTTTTATTTAAGCTATACCATGAATCTAATGTATTTGATGCAAATACATCTAATTTTTTTAATACGTCCCTCGCGAATTCTAGAGGTGCTACTCCTGAAGCAGTAATCATGTTATTATCGGATACTACAGGTCCAATCTCATACAACTTCTCTCCTTTATAATTAGGAC
>NZ_JBHZOU010000014.1:0-49215 GCF_042787775.1 Priestia sp. YIM B13552 | reverse complement strand
TGGGACTTTGTCCCTGTGAGAGTAGGACGTTGCCAGGCACCTGAAAAAGGACTAGCTATTTTAGCTAGTCCTTTTTTTATTATTCACAGAGTATAAGCTATCTACATAAAATGGGGTAAATGAACTGCATAAAGACGTTACATCTTGTCGATACTTAATTAGTGGAGGTGGAGAGTAATGGAAAAACAAATTAAAACATGTTCCGTTTGTCATGAACAGCATACAAAGGGTATTGAGGTGTTTTCCAGCTTTATATGCCAACACTGCGAGATAGAGATTGTAGAGGTGGATTCATCTCATTTTCGTTATCAATTGTTAGTAGATCAATTAAAGAGAATATCAGGAGCGTTTTCTTACTAAAAGCCCTTTTTTATAAGGGCTTCTTTATATGGCTCAAAAAAATCAACTAAGTTTGTTATAATGAAAGAAAAATCAATTTTGATAGGAAAAATACTTACATATTCTTTTATCAAGTTAACAATGTTATATTTACAAAAAGTAAGGAATGGATGTATGGACACATATTTACCTTTATATAACCGTTTAGTAAGGCACAGCGAAAAGAGGTCACTCTCTTATCACGTGCCCGGCCACAAAAATGGTCAAATTCTACCTTCACATATTCAGTCTTCTTACGCAGACTTTTTGCAATACGATCTAACAGAAATTAGCGGATTAGATGATTTACATGAAGCAGAATCTGTTATTAAAGAAGCACAAGAGTTAACGGCAAAGTTGTATGGAGTAGATGAAAGCTTTTTTTTAGTTAATGGTTCTACTGTAGGCAATCTCGCCGCGATTTTCTCTCTTTGTCAAGAAGGAGATAAAATTGCTGTTCAAAGAGATTCTCATAAATCTATTTTTAATGCTATTGCTTTATCAAAGGCATCACCTATTTTTTTAGCTCCTGAAATAGATTCAAAAACACATCTTAGTACAGGTGTATCCATTAAAACAATTAAAGCAGCTTTAGAGGGTTCTCAGGATATAAAAGCATTTGTATTAACAAATCCTACTTACTACGGGGTAGCGCGAGATTTAAAGGAGATCATTGATTTTATTCATGGCTACAATATTCCTATAATTATTGATGAAGCTCATGGAGCCCACTTTATTTTAGGTAATCCTTTTCCGTCGTCAGCTGTTACGTATGGAGCGGATCTTGTTGTTCAGTCAGCACATAAAACGCTGCCAGCTATGACTATGGGTTCTTATTTACATATGCAGGGGACGTTGATAAATAAGCAAAGCGTTCGGCATTACCTACAAGTACTGCAGTCAAGCAGTCCCTCATACCCTATTATGGCTTCTCTCGATTTAGCAAGGTATTATCTGCAGCAGTTTACTCAGCATGATATTGATAGAATGACTGACAATATTCATTCGTTTGTTGAAAAGATTAATGAGATTGATACACTTTCAACTATTGATGTGGAAACAGATCAAACTGTTACCGACCTTTTGAAAATGACGTTGACTTGTTCGGCTGCAACAGGATATCATTTGCAAAAGGAACTGGAAAAGCAAGATATTTATACAGAACTAGCTGACGTTAACTATGTATTGTTTGTTCTACCTTTAAGCAGCAGATGGGATTTTAATGATACAATTAAGCGGGTTAGACAAGCAGTAGAGAATATACAGCGTAAGTCATATGAAAAACCACTAATCAAACCATTTCGTTTTTCAAGAGCAACGGTTCTCCTGCCTATGGAAGAAAGAAAACTAAGATCAAAGCATATGTGTTCGTTTGAAGAAGCGATTGGGCGTGTAAGTGCACAATCTGTTATTCCATATCCTCCTGGAATTCCTATTTTAATGGAGGGAGAAACGATTACGAGCAATCATATTGACTATATTTTGCATATTCAAAGGTTAAATGGTCATATTCAGGGCGGCTCTTGTATGGAAGAAGGAAAGATAGAAGTATTTAAATAGAGAAAGGAATTTATACATGTCAGGAACGTTTATTACATTCGAAGGGCCAGAAGGTGCTGGTAAGACGACGATCATCCATATGGTTCAACAAAAATTAATACAAGAGGGCTATAATATTGTATTAACAAGAGAGCCTGGAGGCATACGAATTGCTGAACAAATTCGTGAAATCATCTTAAATCCATCTAATACGGAAATGGATGCCAGAACCGAAGCCCTTCTTTATGCTGCGGCTAGAAGACAACATCTTGTAGAAAAAGTGATTCCTGAGCTAAATAAAGGGAATATAGTATTATGCGACCGTTTTATTGATAGCTCACTTGCTTATCAAGGAAATGCGCGGGGTATAGGCGTAGAAGATATTTTTGCTATCAATCAATTTGCTATTGAGCAAACGATGCCACAGGCCACTTTATATTTTGATATTGAGCCTGAGGTCGGGTTAGAAAGAATTAATAAAGGTCGAAAAGATGAGATTAATCGATTAGATTTAGAATCCTTAGACTTTCATTACAAAGTACGAGATGGATATTTATCTCTTTTGAGTGAATTTCCAGAGCGTATTCGACGAATTGATGCAAATCAATCCGTTGAAAAAGTCTGTGAAGAAGCTTATAAACAAATAAAATTGATTTTAAAATAAATACAGATGATCGTTATTCTTGCTATACTATTCTTAACAAAAAAGTAAAATGAGGTGTTATTCATGAAATTAGTAATGGCCGTTATTCAAGATTCAGATAGCTCAAAGCTTTTAAATGCACTTGTAGAAAGAGGGTTTCGTTCAACCAAATTATCAAGTACGGGCGGATTTTTAAAATCAGGGAATACAACAATTATGATTGGTACAGATGATCATAAAGTAGATGAAGTACTTGATATTATTAAGGGCCAATGTGAAAACCGCAGACAGATGATTTCTCCTGTGGCACCGATGGGCGGTAATGCAGATTCATACATTCCATATCCTGTTGAAGTTGAAGTGGGCGGAGCTACAGTATTCGTACTACCAGTAGATCAATTTCATCAATTTTAAGAGAGAAGATTTTAAATAGAAAGTGATGATTGAATGGGAAATACATGGGAACAGCTTGAAGCTCTTCAGCCGAACGTATTAAAGATTTTACAAAACAGCTTACTTAAAGAGCGAGTTGCTCATGCTTATTTATTTGAAGGAAGCAAAGGAACAGGTAAAAAACAAATTAGTTTTTTGTTTGCTAAAGCGCTGTTTTGCCAAAATCCAGTTAATCATAGGCCATGCCATGAGTGCAGTAACTGCCGGCGAATTGATTCAGGTAATCATCCAGATATTCACTTGATTGAGCCAGCTGGTTTATCGATTAAAAAAGAGCAAATTCAATTTTTGCAATCAGAATTCACAAAAACCGGTGTTGAATCTAATAAAAAGTTATATATTGTGAATCATGTTGATAAAATGACAGTAAGCGCAGCAAATAGTTTACTGAAATTTTTAGAAGAGCCTGGCAACGGAACTTATGCAGTTTTATTGACAGAAAATATACAGCGCTTATTAGATACGATTATCTCACGTTGCCAAGTAATATCATTTCGATCTCTTACACCAGAACAGTTAGCTGAAAAACTAGTAGAAAATGGCCTTTCCGCAGTAGATGCGTCCATCTTGTCTAATTTAACAAACAGCATTGATGAAGCAATTGAATTAAGTAAAGATGAATGGTTTGGACTTGCAATAAAGTTAGTGATACAATTATATGAAGTGTTAACAACGAGACCTCAACAAGCTCTTCTTTTTATTCATGAAAAGTGGGTAACACATTTTAAAGAAAAAGAACAAGCACATATTGGTTTAACTTTATTGATGCTTCTTTATCGTGATTTGTTGACGCTGCAAGTTGGACAAGAGTCTAAAATCGTCTATCGTCATAAAATAGAAGAATTAAAACAGCAAGCTCTTCAGACAACGCAGGAAAAAGCGATTTATCGCTTAGAGGTTATCTTGAAGGCCAAAAATAAATTAAATTCAAATATGAATCTACAGTTATTAATGGAACAGCTGGTGTTGGATTTGCAGGAGGGATAAAAGCTTGTATGATGTAGTAGGCGTTCGCTTTAAAAAAGCGGGAAAAATATATTATTTTGACCCTGGAGAACTTACAATTCCAGATGGTGAGTTTGTTATTGTAGAAACAGTTCGTGGTGTTGAATTTGGCAGAGTAGTTATTAATAAAAAGCAAGTAAGTGAAAACGATGTCGTACTTCCTTTGAAAAAAGTAATCCGCATTGCCGAACAAAAAGACAGGCTGATTGTGGATGAAAATAAACAAGCTGCTAGAGAAGCGTATGACGTATGCGTGCAAAAAATTCAATCACACGATTTAGATATGAAGTTAGTAGATGTAGAATATACGTTTGATCGTAATAAAGTCATTTTTTATTTTACAGCAGACGGCCGTATTGATTTTAGAGAGTTAGTTAAAGATTTAGCTGCTATTTTCCGTACGCGAATTGAGCTTCGTCAAATCGGTGTACGAGACGAGGCAAAACTGTTGGGCGGGATAGGTCCTTGTGGCCGTATGCTATGTTGCTCAACGTTTTTAGGTGATTTTGAGCCGGTTTCTATTAAGATGGCCAAAGACCAAAACCTATCGCTTAATCCAACGAAAATTTCTGGTTTATGCGGACGTTTGATGTGTTGTTTAAAATATGAAAATGATGAGTATGAAACGGCAAAAGAACAGCTTCCTGATATAGGCTCAACAATTAAAACTTCAGATGGTTCAGGACGTGTAGTGGGTTTGAATATTTTGGAAAGAATTATTCAAGTGGAACTGTCAGATCACGAACAAATTTTAGAGTATACTCTGGATGAGATCAATAATGAAGGTGCTGTTTCGTTTCAAGCCACAGATTAACGAGGTGGGCAAAGGTGGATAAAAAAGAGATTTTTGATTCGGTGACAAACATGGAGGAACAAATTGGTCATTTATATAAGCAGTTAGGTGAGTTGAAAGAGCATCTTGCTGAGCTAATTGAAGAAAATCATCACCTGCAAATAGAAAATGATCATTTGCGCCGTCGCCTTGACCAGACAAACTTCGAAACGAAGCTGAAAAATAGACATTCAAAAGCAAGCGCTCAAACAAAAGAGCAAAAACAAATTGATATCGGAGAAGGATATGACAATTTGGCTCGCCTTTACCAAGAGGGTTTTCATATTTGTAACATTCATTATGGAAGTGTGCGTAAAGATGGAGACTGTTTGTTTTGCTTGTCATTTTTAAATAAAAAGTAACAACACCTCTCCCTTTTGGAGAGGTTCTTTTTATGAGTAAAAGATGTAAATAATAGATGTACAAGGAGAAGAACGACTATGGTTGAGTTATATGGAGATGAACGTTTAGATTATCTATTAGCCGATGAGGAGATGCGCATTATTCAAAGTCCGTCTGTCTTTTCCTTTTCATTGGATGCTGTGCTTTTATCTCACTTTGCTTATGTCCCAATTCGTAAAGGTAACTTGGTTGATTTATGTTCAGGAAACGGTGTAATCCCACTGTTTTTATCTAAACGAACAAAGGGAAAAATTATTGGTGTAGAAATTCAAGAGCGGCTACATAGTATGGCGCAAAGAAGTATTGCGTATAATCAGCTCGATGGGCAGATTAAAATGATACATGATGATTTAAAAAATGCGCCTCAAGAACTGGGTTATGGAAAATATGATGTTGTAACATGTAATCCTCCTTATTTCACCACATCCAATAAAGAAGAGATAAATGAAAACGAACACTTTGCAATCGCTCGCCACGAAATTCATTGTTCGTTGGAAGATGTGATTAGAGCCAGCAGTCAACTAGTGAAGCAAGGCGGAAAAGTGGCATTAGTTCACCGTCCAGGAAGACTGTTAGATATTGTTACGTTAATGAGGCAGTACCGTTTAGAGCCAAAGAGACTTCAGTTTGTGTATCCTAAAGATGGGAAAGAAGCAAATACACTTTTAATTGAAGGTACGAAGGATGGAAGTCCAGACTTAAAGATTCTTCCTCCGCTGGTGGTCTACCAAGATAATGATGAATACACGGACGAATTAAAAAGGATTTTATATGGAACAAAATAATCATTATTTTTACGTAGTGGAATGCAAGGACTGTACGTATTATGCTGGTTACACGAATAATTTGCAAAAACGTATTTCTGTCCATAATGAAGGAAAAGGGGCAAAATATACGAGAGCAAGAAGGCCTGTTTCATTAATTTGGCATGAGGTATTTACTTCTAAAACAGAAGCTATGCAAAAAGAATATTGGTTCAAACAGTTAAGCAGAGTGCAAAAACAGGCTTACATTCGAAGGGAGCAAGAAAAGCAGAATGAAATCACAAAAAAGTTATGATGTATCGAATGAACGAGGCGTTTTATATTTAGTTCCCACTCCTATTGGAAACTTAGAGGATATGACGTTTCGTGCGATTCGAATTTTAAAAGAAGTTGATTATATTGCCGCAGAAGATACGAGACAAACGAAAAAACTATGTAACCACTTTGAGATTGATACGCCTATTACAAGTTATCATGAACATAATAAACATACAAAAAGTGAACAGCTGTTAAGCGACTTAGATGGTGAAAAAAATATTGCTTTAGTAAGCGACGCGGGCATGCCTTGTATTTCAGATCCTGGTTATGAGTTAGTGGTAGCTGCCGTTAAAGAAGGATATACGGTTGTTCCGCTGCCGGGGCCTAACGCAGCATTAACAGCTTTAATTGCTTCGGGACTACCTACGGGGCAGTTTTATTTTTATGGATTTTTAAACAGAAATAAAAAACAGCGTAAAGAACAGCTTCAAGAGCTTCAGTATATTAAGGAAAGCATGATATTTTATGAAGCCCCTCATCGATTAAAAGAAACGCTAAAGAGTATAGAAGAAATTTTAGGGAACCGATCTATTGTGTTATGTAGAGAGTTAACAAAACGCTATGAAGAATTTTTAAGAGGAAGCGTATTAGAAGCAATTGAATGGACAAATGCCACAGATATTAGAGGCGAATTCTGCTTAATTCTTGAAGGGACAAATGAAGAAGCACCAGATGAAAGTAATCTATGGTGGGAACAGCTCACCATTATCGAGCATGTTGATCACTATGTAGAAGAAGGGCTTTCAAACAAAGAAGCTATTAAGCAAGTGGCAAAAGACCGAGATGTGTCAAAGCGAGACATTTATAGTGAATATCACGTACATTAAAAAAAGCTGTCTATCATAGACAGCTTTTCGTTTTATTTAGAAGCTTGTAAAGAATCTTGAAGTTCTTTCATGATTTGTTCTGCACCTTCACGGCTTAGAATTAATTTGCCGCTAGCAAGTTGAATGTTATCATCAGATACTTCACCTGTTACTTGGCAAGTCATGTTTGGTTTGTATTTTTTTAAGATGATGCGCTCTTCATCTACATAGATTTCTAGAGCATCTTTCTCTGCAATTCCTAATGTACGACGTAATTCAATTGGAATTACTACGCGTCCTAATTCATCAACTTTACGAACAATACCTGTAGATTTCATGTTAATCGTTCTCCTCTCAGTAATCATTTTTCTATGTTATTACTTTCGTCATTATTCGACAATTTCAACGTACTTTCATAATACCAGCGTTTCCAAAACTAGTCAATCATTTTATATGTAAAAAAATGTAGCTGGTAAAAAATTTTTTTCTCGACTTGTTTACAAGCTAATTGTGACCGTCAGTCAAGGAATGACAAGGGGTTTCATTGGAAAAAAGATTAATCGTCTAAATAGCTTGATATTAACTATTTTGAAGATAGGGTAAATATAATTCGACATAAAACGACAAAATTAGACCTATTTGTCGTTTTCATCAAAGTGACTTTTTGAATGAGGGTATATTTTATATAAAAATAGGGCGAAGCTGATACAATTAACAGGATTATTTTTTGGAAAAATAACGATTATTTAAAAATGAAGTGAATCCGTCATATTCCGGTGTATATAGGAAGAGAATGTTTTGAAATTATCATGTAAAATAGTATGATAGATAGTAGAATAAGAAGACAGGGTTTATATGATTACATACATATAAATCAAAATGTTGAAATGGAATGTTGGAGGTTATGAACATGGCAGATGGAAATAATACATTTTATATTACTACGCCGATTTATTATCCGAGTGGTAAATTACATATAGGGCATGCATACACGACGGTAGCGGGAGATGCAATGGCTCGTTATAAACGTTTGAGAGGGTTTGACGTACGTTATTTAACAGGTACGGATGAACATGGTCAAAAAATTCAGCGAAAAGCAGAAGAGAAAAACGTGACACCTCAGCAATACGTAGATGATATTGTATCTGGAATCAAAGAACTGTGGGATAAGATGGATATTTCGTATGATGATTTTATCCGTACAACAGAATCCAGACATAAAGAAATCGTGGAAAAGATTTTCGCGCGCCTTTTAGAACAAGGTGATATTTATCTTGATGAGTATGAAGGTTGGTATTCAGTTCCCGATGAGACGTACTATACAGAGCATCAACTAGTAGATCCAATCGTTGAAAATGGAAAAGTTGTAGGCGGAAAAAGCCCGGATAGCGGACACCCTGTAGAGCTCGTTCGAGAAGAGTCCTATTTCTTTAAAATGGGGAAATACGTAGATCGTTTACTAGCTTTTTATGAAGAAAACCCTTCATTTATTCAACCAGAGTCCCGTAAAAACGAAATGATCAATAATTTTATTAAGCCTGGCCTTGAAGACTTAGCTGTTTCTCGTACGACGTTTGATTGGGGGGTAAAAGTTCCAGGTAACCCAAAACACGTTATTTACGTATGGATTGATGCGCTTTCTAACTATATCACCTCTCTTGGGTATGATACAGAGAACGATGAAAACTATCGAAAATATTGGCCGGCCAACGTACATTTAGTAGGAAAAGAAATCGTACGTTTCCATACTATTTATTGGCCAATCATGTTGATGGCACTTGATTTGCCACTTCCTAAGAAAGTATTTGCTCACGGCTGGTTATTAATGAAAGATGGAAAGATGTCGAAGTCAAAAGGGAATGTAGTAGACCCAGTGACATTGATTGACCGCTATGGACTAGATGCCCTTCGTTACTACTTACTTCGTGAAGTTCCATTCGGTTCAGACGGTGTATTCACACCAGAAGCGTTTGTTGAACGTATTAACTTTGACTTAGCAAATGACCTTGGCAACCTAGTTAATCGTACAGTGGCGATGATTAATAAATATTTTGATGGTGTTATTCCGACTTATGAAGGCAATGTAACAGAGTTTGATGCACTTATCGTCCAAGCTCAAAAAGATACAGTGAATAAATATGAAGAAGCGATGGAAGATATGGAGTTTTCAGTGGCTCTTGCTTCTATCTGGCAATATGTAAGCCGCACGAATAAATACATTGATGAAACGCAGCCTTGGGCGTTAGCAAAAGATGAGAATAAGCGTGCAGAACTTGCTTCTGTTATGACACATCTGGCTGAATCAATTCGTCACATTGCGGTATTACTGCAGCCATTCTTAACACGTACACCTGAGAAAATTTTTGCTCAGATTGGTGTAAAAGAAGATGTATTAAAAACGTGGGAAAGTACGACGCGTTTTAATATGCTTAAAGAAGGCACAAAAGTAGAAAAAGGTGAGCCAATGTTCCCTCGTCTAGATCGAGCAGAAGAGGTAGCGTTTATTAAAGAGCAGATGCAAGGAAGTGCTCCAAAAGAAGAAAAACCTGTTGTGAAGGAAGAGTCTTCTGAAGAGATTACAATTGATGATTTCATGAAAGTAGAGCTTCGTGTAGCGCAAGTTACGCAAGTAGAACCAGTTAAAAAGGCAGATAAACTATTAAAGCTTCAGCTTGATCTTGGCTATGAAAAACGCCAGGTTGTATCAGGTATTGCCAAGTTTTATAAGCCTGAAGAATTAGTAGGTCGAAAAGTAATTTGTGTAACCAACTTAAAACCTGTGAAACTGCGCGGTGAACTATCACAAGGAATGATTTTAGCGGGTGAAGATGAGAATGGTCTTTCACTAGCAAGCGTAGATCAAAACTTAGCAAATGGCACGAAGATAAAATAAGTATAGACAAAAGGGGTGTTTCACGTGTAACATGCGAGGACCCCCTTTTATTCATGGAAAGGATCGATTAGATGTTATTTGATACACATGTTCATTTAAACGCAGAACAGTATGAAGATGATTTGCAAGAAGTAATTAATCGTGCGTTAGAAAAAGGTGTTCAAAACATGGTAGTTGTGGGATTCGATGAACCTACCATCAAAAAGGCTATTCAAATAGCTGAAACGTATGACTTTATCTATGCTAGTGTAGGATGGCATCCAGTAGATGCAATTGATATGACAGATGAGCACTTAGCTTGGATTGAAGAGTTAGCTCAGCATCCGAAAGTTGTGGCTTTAGGGGAAATGGGATTAGACTACCATTGGGATAAATCACCTAAAGAGGTTCAAAAGGACGTATTTCGCCGTCAAATTCGCTTAGCTCGCAAAGTGAATTTACCTATCATTATTCATAATCGTGACGCAACGGAAGACGTGGTAACCATTTTAAAAGAAGAGCACGTAGAAGAAGTAGGCGGGATTATGCATTGCTTCACGGGCAGTATTGAAGTAGCGAAGCAGTGTATGGATATGAATATGTATATTTCTTTTGGTGGACCTGTTACTTTTAAAAATGCGAAAAAACCAAAAGAAGTTGCTACAGAGCTTCCTTTAGACAAACTATTAATTGAAACAGACTGTCCTTATCTAACTCCTCATCCATTCCGCGGCAAGCGCAATGAACCTGGTTATGTTTCATACGTAGCAGAGCAAATTGCAGAGTTAAAAGGGATAACGTATGAAGAATTAGCTGATATTACAACAGCTAACGCCAAAAAGCTATTTGGCATTAATGATTAAAACTTTTTCTCATATAACAATCATTTTCGTGTTAAAGTAAAGATAGGCGCAGAGGAGAATGTTATCCTCTGCCTTTTTCAGTTAAAATAACAGGTAAATGCTTTTTAATTTAGTTGATAATAAGATAAAACGTTGATTTCATAGAAGAAAAATGATGTGCGTAACGAGCATTTCGTTTTTACTGAAAAGCAAATGAACAAAACTGAATGTTTTGGAGGAAGCAATGAAGATTAAAGAAATTATTGTAGTAGAAGGCCGAGATGACACTGTAGCGATTAAACGTGCAGTGGATGCGGATACCATCGAGACAAATGGATCAGCTGTAAATGAAGAAACCATTGAGAAAGTAAAATTAGCTCAAAAAACAAGAGGCGTGATTATTTTTACAGATCCAGATTATCCGGGACAGCGAATTCGAAATATTGTTTCAGAACGTGTTCCCGGATGTAAACATGCATTCTTAGATAAAGAAGAGGCTCGCCCTAAAAATGGCAAAGGCATTGGAGTTGAACATGCTTCTATTGCGTCTATTCAAAAAGCACTAAAAGATGTGAAGCAAGAGTGGATGGGGGCAGCTATGGAGATTTCTCAAGAGGATTTAATCGTAGCTCGTTTGATAGGAGATAGTAAAGCCAAATCTCGACGTGAAAGAATAGGAAAGTTATTAAAAATTGGCTATGCCAACGGAAAGCAGCTCCATAAACGCTTACAGATGTTCCAAATTTCAAAAGAGGACTTTATCAGAGCTGTTGAGCAGATAAATAAGGAGGAAAAGGGATCGTGTTAAAAGATATTGCAACGCCTAATCGAACCAAGGAAATTTTAAAGAAATACGGTTTTACATTTAAAAAGAGTTTGGGACAAAATTTTTTAATTGATACGAACATTTTACATCGTATTGTTGATCATGCGGGAATAACAGAAGAAACGGGAGCTATTGAAATTGGACCTGGTATCGGGGCCTTAACTGAACAGCTAGCAAAGCGCGCAAAAAAAGTACTAGCATTTGAAATCGATCAGCGTCTGCTTCCGATTTTAGCTGATACGCTTTCTCCTTACCCAAATGCAAAAGTTATTCATCAAGATGTGTTAAAAGCGGATTTAAAAGGGACGCTCGAACAAGAATTCGAAAACATAGAAGATTTAATGGTCGTTGCGAATTTACCCTATTATGTGACGACACCCATTTTGATGAAATTATTAGAAGAGCAAATTCCGGTACGTGGAATCGTCGTTATGCTTCAAAAAGAAGTTGCTGACCGTATAGCAGCTAAACCGGGAACAAAAGAGTACGGTTCACTTTCTATTGCGATTCAATACTATACAGAGGCTGAGACGGTTATGATTGTGCCTAAAACAGTGTTTAATCCGCAGCCTAATGTAGACTCAGCTGTTATTCGATTGTTAAGAAGACCGAAGCCAGCGGTAGAAGTACAAGATGAAGCATTCTTCTTTCAAGTTGTACGAGCAAGTTTCGGACAGCGTCGAAAAACAATTTTAAACAATCTAGTGAACAACTTGCCAAATGGGAAGCAGAAAAAAGCGGACATTGAGCAAGCACTTTCAACTGCTGAAATTGATCCGAAACGAAGAGGCGAAACGTTATCTATTCAAGAATTTGGAAAGTTAAGTGATCAACTTTTAAAATCATTTCGCTAAATTATCACATTTTTATCATGAAGTCATAGGCTATGAAGAGAATTTATTTTTGAAGTAGCAAAGACGGAGTGAAGCATATGAACATCAAAATTGGTGATATAGTTACACGACCTTCTTATCAAAGAGATTTGCTTTTTCGTGTTATAGCTATTAATGACAGCGAAGCGGGGAAATATGCGACTTTAATAGGAGAAGACGTTCGGTTGATTGCCGACGCTCCTTGTACAGATCTAGAGGTTGTGGATGCTAAAGAACAGGATCAAAGAAAAAAACAAGAAGAAGAACTTTTAGAAAGATCCTTGGAGCTTATTCAACAGGATTATCGGCTCGTTCGAGAGAAAACTGAATATAGCATGACAAATGGATACAGCCATTCACATCGCTTATTTCAAATTCCAGGAAAGGTCCTGCACGTAGACGGAGACCCTAATTATTTACGTAAATGTTTGTTGGTTTACGAAAAAATTGGTGTTCCTGTTTATGGTGTTCATTGCGTTGAGTCAGAAATGCCGGAGAAGGTTGGAAAGCTAATTGAGGATGTAAGACCTGATATTCTAGTGCTGACAGGTCATGATGCCTATTCCAAAGGAAAAGGAAATAAAGATGATCTCCTTGCTTATAGACATTCCAAGCACTATATTCAAACAGTCCAAGAAGCAAGAAAAAGAGTTGGTAATTTAGATCAGCTGGTGATCTTTGCAGGTGCCTGTCAATCGCATTTTGAATTATTGATTCAAGCTGGAGCAAACTTTGCTAGTTCACCTTCACGTGTAAATATTCATGCTCTTGACCCTGTGTATGTAGTAGCAAAACTAAGTTTTACTCCTTTCACGGATCGTATTAATGTATGGGACGTCTTACGTAATACATTAACGGGTGCTAAAGGTTTAGGAGGAGTAGAAACAAAAGGGCTGCTTCGCACGGGCATGCCTTATGAAAGCGATGAGTAGAAATAAAAACAACTGGTTACAGCATGTACACGCATGATGTGCAACCAGTTGTTTTTTCGTATGAAGCCAAAGTATACGCTTAATTACACAAAATCATTTTCAATATTTGCTAAAGATATACATATTTCGTTGAAAAACGAGCATACTAACAGCGAAATGTAGATTCATGTTGAAAATTATTTATTGACACAATTAGAGATAGATTGTTATAATTTTATGTTTTTGACTATTTTTCTAACATGTGTTACACTATACATAGTGAGGTGGACCAATATGGCGAAAACTTTGTCTGATATTAAGCAAGCGCTGGATTTGCACCTAGGCCAACGATTAACTTTAAAAGCAAACGGTGGTCGTAGAAAAACAGTAGAACGTTCAGGTGTATTAACAGAAACGTACCCATCTGTTTTTATCGTTGAATTAGATCAAGAGGAAAACTCTTTGGAGCGCGTTTCGTATAGTTACGCAGATGTGTTAACGGAAACAGTGCAACTAAAATTTTTCTAAGAATGACATAGGCAATATAGCAAGTGGTGATGAGCAGTGGACATTGGTTTACTGCTTTTTTATTGGTCTTTTTTTCAAATTATATATGCAATATTTTTTATACATACTATACATATCGTCCTCGCGTTTCTTATGTAAAAGAGCGAGGAGATTCAGGTTGAAATTTCATTTTATACGTAAAGGAGCCATGTGCAATGTCAAGGCGTAGAGGGATTATGTCATCGAAGCTGAAAGAAGAACTGGCTAAAGAACTTGGTTTTTACGATACTGTACAAGCAGAAGGCTGGGGCGCTATTCGGGCAAAAGACGCAGGCAATATGGTGAAGCGAGCTGTAGAGCTTGCACAGCAGCAGCTAAAGCAATAGCATAGTGAAAATCAATGCTTATACGATTATTTAAAGTGAAATGAGGAAAACCGAAGTGTATAACCGCTTCGGTTTTTTTGTCCCAAAATGAAAGATAAAAAAGAGGATTAAACAAAGATGTTTAAATGAACAGCTATATCTTGTTCATTTTATGATAAAATAGCGTTAAACTCGATAAGATGAAGTAGGTGAAGTAAGTTGAAATTAATGGTGAAAGCACCGGCTAAAATAAATTTGTCACTTGATGTGTTACATAAACGTCCAGATGGTTACCATGAAGTTAAGATGATTATGACAACAATTGATTTAGCGGACAGAATTGAACTTTCTGACCGTGAAGATGGACGAATTGTTATTTATTCTCATAATCGCTTTGTTCCAGATGACCAGCGAAATCTCGCTTATCAGGCAGCGCAGATTTTGAAGCGACGTTATAACATTTCAAAAGGTGTAAATATATTAATTGATAAACATATTCCAGTAGCTGCCGGATTAGCTGGAGGCAGCAGTGACGCGGCTGCTACATTACGCGGTTTAAATACGTTATGGGAATTAGGGTTATCATTAGACACACTTGCAGAAATAGGGGCTGAGATTGGCTCTGACGTATCTTTTTGCGTGTACGGAGGGACAGCTCTTGCTACAGGGCGCGGAGAGATTGTAGAGCATATTGAGGCACCTCCAAGCTGCTGGGTGATTTTGGCTAAGCCTGAAATAGGTGTTTCTACAGCAGATGTATATCGAAACTTAAAAATTGAAGAGATGGATCATCCGAAAGTAGATGAGATGGTTCACGCCATACAATCAGGAAATTATGATGAAATGTGTAGCCTTGTCGGAAATGTATTGGAAGCAGTAACGCTGAAAATGCATCCGGAAGTAGCTCTCATTAAAGAACAAATAAAGCGTTTTGGCGCCGATGCTGTGCTCATGAGCGGCAGTGGGCCAACTGTATTCGGACTTGTACAGCATGATTCACGTATGCACCGCATTTATAATGGATTACGTGGCTTTTGCGATAAAGTTTATGCAGTTAGGCTACTAGGTGAACGAATAACGCTTGAATAAATCCGTATGTTAATGTTATATTTACATTACAATATTCGGATTTTCAGGAGGATGTTATGAAGTTTCGACGTAGTGGACGATTAATTGATATGACCAACTATTTCATTCAAAACCCTCAGCGCCTTATCCCTCTTACGTATTTTGCAGATAAATATGATTCAGCAAAATCATCTATTAGTGAAGATATGGCGATTATTAAACAAACTTTTGAACAGCAGGGTATCGGAACTTTGGTTACGCTACCAGGGGCTGCCGGCGGAGTTAAATTCATTCCAAAGATGACGAATGAAGAAGCCGGTCAGCTTGTTCAAGAATTATGTGGGTTGATTGAAAAACCTGAGCGTTTATTGCCAGGTGGATATTTATATTTAACTGATATTTTAGGGAACCCCCGCGTTGTGAATAAAATCGGTCGCTTGTATGCGTCGCTTTTTGCTAACCGCAAAATCGATGTGGTGATGACTGTAGCAACAAAAGGTATTCCTATTGCGTATGCGGTTGCTCAGTATTTAGATGTGCCCGTTGTTATTGTGCGCAGAGACAGTAAAGTAACTGAAGGATCGACCGTTAGTATTAACTACGTATCGGGTTCATCTAAGCGCATTCAAACGATGCTGTTAGCTAAAAGAAGTTTAGCGGTGGGGTCAAATGTACTCATCATTGATGATTTCATGAAAGCTGGCGGTACTGTAAATGGAATGGTTAGCTTGCTTGAAGAGTTCGATGCAACTGTTGCTGGTATTGGAGTTTTAGTAGAATCAGAAGATATTGAAGAACGTTTAGTGGATGAGTATGTGTCCCTTGTACAATTAACAGATGTAAATATCAAAGATAAACAAATTCGTGTACAAGAAGGCAATTACTTAAAATATATTTGATCAAGTAAGGGAGAGGAACATATGTTACAGGTTCAAACAAAAAATGCACCGCAAGCTATTGGTCCATATTCACAGGGAATTGTTGTGAATAACTTGTTTTACAGTTCAGGTCAAATTCCACTTCGTCCAGATGGTACGTTAGTCGAAGGAGATGTTCAAGTACAAGCTACTCAGGTATTTGAAAATCTAAAAGCAGTTCTTGAAGAAGCTGGAGCTTCTCTAAATACAGTTGTAAAGGCAACCGTGTTCATTAAAGATATGAACGACTTCGCAGCGTTAAATGAAGTCTATGGCGACTACTTCGGGGACCATAAGCCGGCACGTTCATGTGTAGAAGTAGCGAGACTACCTAAAGATGTACTTGTTGAAATTGAAGTTATTGCGCTCGTTAAAGGGTAATTAAATTAACAAATTTCTAACAAAAAGCAAGTAACTTCCAATTGTTCACTTTTTTTGCGAAAATTTTCTAAAAATTTTTTCTGAATAGCAGGAAAACACAAAATTCTGTGGAATTAAGTATGTAAAGCTTCGCATAGAAAAAGGTGGTGAACAAGATGGAAGTAACTGACGTAAGATTACGCCGCGTGAACACTGAAGGACGTATGAGAGCGATTGCTTCAATCACATTAGATGGTGAATTTGTTGTTCATGATATTCGTGTGATTGATGGTAATAATGGCTTATTTGTAGCCATGCCAAGTAAACGTACACCGGATGGTGAGTTCCGTGATATTGCACATCCAATCAATTCAAATACTCGCGGAAAGATTCAAGATGCTGTTTTAGCAGAATATCATCGTTTAGGTGAGGTAGAAGTTGAATTCGAAGAAGCGGGTGCTTCGTAAACATATGATACATTAAGAGTCTACTGAAAAGTAGGCTCTTTTCTTTTTGATTACCACTTATATAATTTCACACCTTTGTAAAACTTTAGCATTACCAAAAAATAAAATTCATGACTTATAAATGATTCCTTGAAATGCTGTCATTTTTGATATAATATTCTTAATGGATAAAAAGGTAAAATTGGAGGCCTGTTATGTCAAAAAGATATGCAGTCATATTGGCAGCTGGTCAGGGTACACGTATGAAGTCATCTTTATATAAAGTGTTACACCCTGTGTGTGGCAAACCGATGGTGCAACACGTAATTGATCAGTTATCACGTTTAGATTTAACAAATTTAATTACAGTTGTAGGTCACGGTGCCGAAAAAGTGAAATCACATGTTGGAGATAAAAGCTTATTTGCTTTACAAGAAGAGCAGTTAGGAACAGCTCATGCAGTGATGCAAGCAGAATCTTTACTTGCACATGAAAAAGGTACGACAATTGTTGTATGTGGAGATACTCCGCTTATTACAGCTGAAACAATTGAATCTTTATTAAAGCATCATGAAGCAACAAATGCAATGGCAACTATTTTAACAGCTCATGCAGAAGATCCAACAGGATATGGACGCATCATTCGAAATGAACAAGGGTCTGTTGAAAAGATTGTGGAGCATAAAGATGCCACAGAACAAGAGCGTCTTGTACAGGAAATTAATACTGGTACGTATTGTTTTGATAATGAGAAATTATTTGAGACACTTTCAAAAGTTTCAAATGATAATGTACAGGGAGAGTATTATTTACCTGATGTTATCGAAATTCTAAAAAATGAAGGTCAAATTATTTCTGCATATCAAACATCCGATTTTGCTGAAACATTGGGCGTTAATGATCGATTTGCTCTGTCTCAAGCAGAAGAAACAATGAAGAAGCGCATCAATAAGCATCATATGTTAAATGGAGTGACGATTGTGGATCCTTCTAACACGTACATTTCAGCAGATGCTGTTATTGGCAGAGATACGGTTATTTATCCTGGTACGGTTATTCAAGGAACAGTTGTAATTGGAGAGAATTGTGAAGTAGGCCCTAACAGTGAAATTAAAGACTGCAAAATAGGTAATAATACTTCTATTCGCCATTCTGTTGCTCACGATAGTGAAATTGGTCACGAAGTCACAATTGGCCCATTTGCACATATTCGTCCTCAATCATTAATTGGAGATGAAGTGCGCGTAGGAAACTTTGTAGAAATTAAAAAAGCATCTTTTGGCAAAGGTAGCAAAGCTTCTCATTTAAGTTATATTGGAGACGCAGAGGTCGGAAAAGGTGTAAACTTAGGGTGCGGATCTATTACAGTTAACTACGATGGGAAAAATAAATTTTTAACAAAGATTGAAGATGGGGCATTCGTAGGATGTAACTCAAACTTAATTGCACCTGTAACAATTGGTGAAGGCGCCTATGTTGCAGCTGGTTCAACCGTAACGGATGATGTGCCAGGAAAAGCATTATCAATTGCTCGTGCGAAACAAGTAAATAAAGAAAACTATGCTGAAAAGCTTGATATTAATAAAAAATCCTGACGGAGGTTTCACAATAAAATGTCAAATGTATATGCTGATGAAAATTTAAAGTTATTTACGCTAAATTCAAACAAGGCTTTAGCTGAAGAGATCGCAAAAGTAATTGGTGTGGAATTAGGTAAATGTTCGGTTGATCGTTTCAGTGACGGTGAAATTCAAATTAACATTGAAGAAAGTATCCGTGGTTGTGATGTATTTATCATTCAATCAACAAGTGCTCCAGTTAATGAACACTTAATGGAATTATTAATTATGATTGATGCATTAAAACGTGCATCAGCTAAAACAATTAACATTGTTATGCCTTACTATGGCTATGCTCGTCAGGATCGTAAAGCTCGTGCACGTGAACCAATCACTGCCAAATTAGCAGCAAATATCATTGAAAAAGCGGGAGCTACTCGTATTATCACATTAGATTTACATGCTCCTCAAATTCAAGGTTTCTTCGATATTCCAATTGACCATTTAGTAGGTGTTCCAATTTTAGGTGAATACTTCAAGAGTAAAAATCTTGATGACGTTGTTGTTGTATCTCCGGACCACGGTGGTGTAACGCGTGCTCGCCGTTTAGCGGAACGTCTAAAAGCGCCGATCGCTATCATTGACAAACGTCGTCCTCGTCCAAACGTAGCAGAAGTTATGAACATTGTTGGACAAGTGGAAGGAAAAACAGCAATCTTGATTGATGACATGATTGATACAGCCGGTACAATTACAATTGGTGCAAGTGCATTAATTGAAGCAGGTGCAAAAGAAGTATATGCTTGTTGTACACATCCAGTGCTTTCAGGCCCTGCAATTGAGCGTATTCAAAATTCTACAATCAAAGAGCTAGCTGTAACAAACTCTATTGCTTTAACAGAAGATAAGAAAATTGGTAAAGTAACAGAACTTTCAGTAGCTCCGTTAATCGGTGAAGCGATTATTCGTGTTCACGAAGAGCAATCAGTTAGTACGTTATTTGATTGATAAACAGAACCTCTTTCCAAATGGAAAGAGGTTTTTTTGAAAAAAATTAAATGGGCTAATCCTTTGTTTTAAAGGGATTTGGACAGGATGAACAAAGATATATTACTGTTCGAACTGCGTTTCATGTTTAGCAACCTTCTAAAAAGGGTACATTTTAAGTAGAAAACATACTGGAAGGTGAATAAAATGAGTATTTCAATTCAAGCAAATAAAAGAACGGATTTCAAAAATTCTACAAATAGAAAGATTCGCGACGAAGGAAACTTCCCAGCGGTTGTTTACGGAAATAAAACAGAATCCACACCTATTTACTTAAACAGTGCTGATTTTATTAAGACTATTCGTGAAGCAGGGCGCAATGGAGTGTTAACATTACAAGTGGATAAGCAAAAATATTCCGTAATGTTACATGATATTCAAACTGATCCATTAAAAAACGAAATTGTCCACGCCGATTTCCAAGTGGTCGACATGAAGAAAGAAATTGATACTGAAGTTTCTTTATCTCTAGTAGGAGAAGCAAAAGGAACAAAAGAAGGCGGCGTATTACAGCAGTCTCTATATGAAATTTCATTAAAAGGCTTGCCGCAAGATATCCCATCATCTATTGATGTAGATGTATCAGATTTAGGAATTAATGATACAATTACAGTAGCGGATATTAAGGTAGATAAAAAGCTGGAAATTACGCATGATGCAGAAGATACAGTTGCTTCTGTACTACCTCCTCAACAGGAAGAAGAGCCGGACAGCGGCGAAGTTCAGGATGCTGAAGGCGATGTTGAAGCAACAAAAGAAAAAGATAACGAAGAATAATATAAAAAGACGTAACCAAAAGGTTACGTCTTTTTGTGTGAATTGATTATAATAAAAGTGATACTATATAGTAATGTAAAACATTAAAGACATTTACCTATTATGTACAACTTACATAGAGTGGAAAGGAGTATCTATTTTGAAATTAATCGTTGGTTTAGGGAATCCTGGAAAAGAATATGACCGAACTCGTCATAACATAGGATTTATGGCAATTGATAAAATTGCTGAACAGTTTATGATTTCATTAGATAAAACAAAGTTTAACGGAATATATGGAACAGGTATAATAAAAGGAGAAAAAGTCATATTATTAAAGCCTCTAACATATATGAATTTATCAGGAGAAAGTATTCGCCCGTTAATGGACTATTTTAATATAGACGTCGAAGACTTGCTTGTTATTTACGATGACTTAGATTTACCGTGCGGAAAAGTAAGATTGCGTACAAAAGGAAGTCCAGGCGGCCATAACGGAATAAAATCAATTATTCAGCATTTAAAAACCCAAGAATTTAACCGAATTCGTATTGGAATTGATCGTCCGCAAAACGGTATGAAAGTAGTTGATTACGTACTAGGGCGCTTTACAGCAGATGAAATGGTTCATATGGAAGAAGCGATGAAAACGTCTGTACACGCGAGTGAAGATTTTTTAGGTAAACCGTTCTTAGAAGTAATGAATCGCTATAATTAAGTAGAATAAAATTTCTCTCAATCGTCCATACTAACACTAAAAGATTTGGGAGGATTTGTATGTCTATTCATTATTTCTGTAGACATTGTGGCGCAAAAGTCGGTATGATAGAAAAGACAGCTCACAATACGGAAGCACTCGGTTTTAATCACCTGACCGCAGATGAACGAAAAGACTTTATTCACTACCATAATAGTGGAGATATCGTGGTTAAAATTATTTGTGAAGACTGTCAAGAAGCGCTAGAACGAAATCCAGACTATCATCAGTACGAAACATTTATACAATAAAAAGCTTTGGTCTCAAACCAAAGCGTTTTTCTGTTTAGTTTAGACATATCATGGGAGGAGGGAATTCCTTTGCGAGGGATTAGACAGCAATTTGAAGAAAATAAAGAAATTGGAGCTGTTGTCAGCAGTTTAGAAGAAGGTTTGAAAGAACAGTTAGTAACGGGAATTTCCGGTTCAGCTCGATCTGTATTAATGGCACTCTTAAATGAGGAAAAAAAATACCCCTTATTAGTAGTGACTCATAATTTATATCAAGCTCAAAAAGTGTATGAAGACCTTTTGCATCTTTTACCGGAAAAAGACGTTTTCTTATACCCTGTTAACGATTTAGTTGCTACAGAAGTGGGGATTGCAAGTCCAGAATTAAAGGCTCAGCGAATTGAAGTACTCAATTATTGGAGTCAACATACAGGCGGAGTAGTTGTAACACCGCTTGCAGGAATTCGAAAGCTGCTGCCTCCTAAAGCAAGATGGGAGCAAACACAGCTGCCGTTTCAAATGGGAATTGACATCGATGTTGATCATTATTTAAAAAGGTTAGTTGAGTTGGGCTATGAGCGGGCATCGATGGTTTCAGCTCCGGGTGAGTTTAGTGTGCGCGGAGGAATCATTGACATTTATCCGTTAACAGAAGAGCTACCTGTCCGAATTGAACTATTTGATACGGAGATTGATTCCATTCGTACTTTTACAATCGAGGATCAACGTTCTCAAGAGCAGTTAAAAGAAATTTCAATCGGCCCTGCTACGGAAATCATTGTGAATCAAAATGAAGTAGCCCAAGGAATTGAAGAACTAGAAGCACAGCTGGCTTCGACGCTGCAACAAGTGAAAAACGCAGCACTAAAAGCTACCTTAACAGAAAATATTAAAGGTGAAATCGAACAGCTGCGTCAAGGTCAACTTCTTGAAAATATGTTCAAGTATTTATCATTCTTCTACGAATCGCCTGCTAGTTTACTAGATTATTTACCAGAAGGCGGCCTTGTCATCTTTGATGAGACAACTCGAATTCAAGAAACGTCTGATCAGCTTGAAACAGAGGAAGCTGAATGGATAACCGAATTATTAGGACAGGGGCAAATTGTTCGAGACGTTCAATTATCTCATAAGCTCCCATCTCTTATTCAGCGAGCAAAACATCAGTTTTTATACTTATCGTTATTTTTGAAGCACGTATCGTATACGAGTCCGCAAAATATTATTAATATTTCATGTAAGCAGATGCAGCAGTTTTACGGCCAAATGAACTTATTAAAAAGTGAAATTGAACGTTGGAAAAATGCTAATTATACGGTAGTCCTCTTAGGCGCAGATAAAGAGCGCGTGAAAAAACTTGAAGGTGTGCTGGCAGATTATGATATTGATTCATCTATTTTAGATGGAAATGGTCAGCTTGTGCCAGGTCTTGTTCAAATCATTGAAGGCGATTTACAAATGGGCTTTGAACTGCCAATGCAAAAATTAGCTGTTTTAACCGAGGAAGAATTGTTTAAAAAACGGGTAAAGAAATCAAAGCGTCGTCAAAAGCTTTCCAATGCAGAGCGTATTAAAAGCTATTCAGAGTTAAACGTAGGTGACTATGTCGTACACGTGAACCACGGTATTGGCCGTTACTTAGGAATGGAAACGTTAGAGATTAACGGTAATCATAAAGATTATATCCATATCAAATATGAAGGCTCTGATAAGCTGTACGTTCCTGTTGAACAGATTGATCAAGTACAAAAATATGTAGGCTCTGAAGGGAAAGAGCCAAAAGTATATAAACTTGGCGGAAATGACTGGAAGAAAGTGAAACGAAAAGTTGAGTCTTCTGTTCAAGACATCGCTGATGACTTAATTAAACTGTATGCAGAGCGTGAAGCAAGTAAAGGTTATGCATTTTCTCCGGATGGCGATTTACAGAGAGAATTTGAAACAGCTTTCCCTTATCAAGAAACCGAAGATCAGCTTCGTTCTGTACAAGAAATTAAAAAGGATATGGAACATGAAAGACCAATGGATCGTCTGCTTTGCGGAGACGTTGGATATGGAAAAACGGAAGTAGCCATTCGTGCTGCGTTTAAAGCTGTGACAGATGGAAAACAAGTGGCTATTTTAGTGCCAACCACTATTTTAGCTCAGCAGCATTATGAAACCATCCGTGAGCGTTTTCAAGACTATCCAATCAACATTGGGCTATTGAGCCGCTTTCGCAGCCGTAAACAGCAGCAAGAAACAATTAAAGGGCTAAAAAACGGGACCGTAGATGTAGTGATTGGTACACATCGTTTACTATCTAAAGACGTGATTTATAAAGATTTAGGATTGTTAGTTATCGATGAAGAGCAGCGTTTTGGTGTAACGCACAAGGAAAAAATCAAGCAAATGAAAGCAAACGTTGATGTCCTTACACTTACAGCAACGCCTATTCCACGAACATTACATATGTCTATGTTGGGCGTAAGGGATTTGTCTGTTATTGAAACGCCGCCTGAAAATCGTTTTCCGGTTCAAACATATGTAGTGGAGTATAATCCGGTTCTAGTTCGTGAAGCGATTGAGCGTGAGTTAGCGCGTGATGGCCAAGTTTACTTTTTATATAATCGCGTAGAAGATATTGAACGAAAAGCAGAAGAAATTTCGATGCTCGTGCCTGATGCTAGGGTAACGTATGCCCACGGAAAAATGAATGAAACCGAACTCGAAGCGGTTATTTTAAGCTTTTTAGAAGGCGAATATGACGTGATTGTGAGTACAACCATTATCGAAACGGGAGTAGATATTCCAAATGTAAATACGCTTATTGTCAACAACGCTGATAAGATGGGATTATCACAACTATACCAATTAAGAGGGCGTGTAGGTCGTTCAAATCGCGTGGCATATGCGTACTTTACGTATCACAAAGACAAAGTACTGACAGAAGTAGCTGAAAAGCGTCTGCAAGCTATTAAAGAATTCACCGAATTAGGTTCTGGTTTTAAAATTGCTATGCGTGATCTTTCAATACGTGGCGCCGGAAACTTACTGGGCGCTCAGCAGCATGGATTTATCGATTCTGTCGGCTTCGATCTCTACTCTCAAATGCTTAAAGAAGCGATAGAGGAAAGACGCGGGTCTGATGGAGAAAATGTGAAATTTAATGTAGAAATGAATCTGGACTTAGACGCGTATATTCCTGATCAGTACATTACAGACGGCCGCTTGAAAATTGAGATGTATAAGCGCTTTAGAGGAATTGAAGCACTAGAAGATATTCAAGAATTGCAGGATGAAATGATTGATCGTTTTGGAGAGTATCCGGCTGAGGTTGAGTATTTGTTTAAAGTAGCGGAAACAAAAGTATATGCAACGCAGAACTTAGTAGAATCTATTCTTCAGTCAAAACAAGAAATTTCTATTCTGCTGTCTGAAGAAGCGAGCTCAACGGTAGACGGCCAAAAATTATTCATGCTAGGTGATCAATTTGGCAGAATGGTCAGCTTAGGTATGGAAGGCAAGAAAGTAAAATTAGTGGTTAATGTAAAAGGACTTGCTCAAAAAGAATGGCTCAATATTGTGTATCAGTTAGTAAAAGGAGTAGCCACTGTTAAAAAAGAACAAGTTACGAATTAAAAAGAAGGCTCATTTTTGAGCCTTCTTTTTATATAGCCGAAATAAAAACCGCCAAATCCCCATGTTTTGGCGGTTTTTTGGACATTTTTTTAATAAAAGCACACTTTTTAACAAAAAAAGAGATGGTTGGTGAATAGAAGTTGTAGAGTGAAGAATACTAACCTCAACAAAGGTGAACCTTTTATCATATAGCCATCAGTGATATTCACCAACTATTTTAATCATCATATGAAAGAGAGGCTTCAATGAATGAAAGCAACAGGTATTGTTCGTCGTATTGATGATTTGGGTCGCGTTGTGATTCCAAAAGAAATTAGAAGAACGCTTCGCATCCGAGAGGGAGATCCGCTAGAGATTTTCGTCGATCGCGATGGAGAAGTTATTTTAAAGAAATATTCGCCAATTAGTGAATTGGGAGACTTTGCAAAAGAGTATGGCGAAGCGCTATACGACAGCTTAGGTCATCCTGTACTTATTTGTGACCGCGATGTATTTATTGCGGTAGCAGGAAGTTCTAAAAAAGAATACTTAAATAAAAACATTAGTTCGTTAGTGGAATCTGTTATGGAAAGCCGCAGTTCTTCTTTAGTAACTGATGGGAAAAACCTTGAATTTGTCGATGGATACGAAGAAAATATTTCTTCTTACACAATCGGTCCGATTATTGCAAATGGAGATCCGATTGGAGCTGTTGTCATTTTCTCAAAAGATAAGTCTCTTGGTGAAGTAGAGCATAAAGCAGCCGAAACAGCAGCTAGCTTCTTATCTCGTCAAATGGAGCAGTAAGCGTAATTATCTTTATTTTACATTATTTACTGAAAAGGTAGCAGTTTCTGCTGCCTTTTTTCATGCTGTCTTACCTTAGAAATAAAGAGAACATGATATAATGGTACGGTATTTTATTTATTGGAAAGTGCAGGATGTTTTATAAGAACAAGGCTCTATTCTAGTGTGGTTAGCGGCTAATAAAAAGAGTTGTTCATATCATTACAAGCTGCAGGTGAAAGGTGTAGGAATGCAGAAACAATCAAAGCTCTATTCTATTTTTAACGGCGCCGTTATTTTAACGCTCGCAGGTTTATTTACGAAAATCTTAAGTGCCACTTATCGTATTCCATATCACCATATCGCGGGAGATATAGGGTTTTATATCTATCAGCAAGTTTATCCGCTATATGGAATTGCGCTACAGCTAGGTACATATGGTTTCCCCGTAATTATTTCAAAGTTAGTAGCTGAGTATGCGGTAACAAATCGGAGAAAGGAAATACGGGGAATACTTCAAGTTTCGTTTGCTTTTTTGTTTGTAGTAGGCTGCACGATATTTGCGTTTGAATATATTTTCGCAGAAACGATTGCCGAGTGGATGGGAGATCGTAAATTAACGGTTCTCATTCAAATTATTTCATTTTCCTTTTTACTTATTCCGTTTATTGCTGTTATTCGTGGTTATTATCAAGGATTACATAATATGTTTCCTACAGCGCTGTCTCAAATTGCAGAACAAGTTGTACGGGTAGGGACTATTTTGTATCTGTCTATTTTCTTGATCCAACATGGTTATGATCTATATACTGCAGGGGCGGGAGCTATTTTTGGTTCTATAACAGGCGGTATCACATCCCTTATTATTTTATTTTTATTTGTTTTTAGAACAAAGACAAATTCTAAGGGAGTATTTCAACGCATAAAAAAAGCAGACATCAAGAGAATATTTAAAATCCTTATTATTCAAGGTTTATTAATTTGTATTAGCGGTATGGGTCTGTTGTTTATCCAGCTTATTGACTCCTTTACTTTATATTCTAGTCTAACGACGCACGGCATGGCTGAAGAAGCAGCACAAATTTTAAAAGGGATTTATGACCGAGGGCTTCCGTTGATTCAATTAGGTACAGTAGTAGGTACAGCTTTTTCGCTTTCGCTTGTACCTGTTATTTCTTCAGCTATTGCGAAAAAAAATCTGTCATTTGTAGTTGAAAAAGTTCAGCTGTCTCTCCGTCTATCGCTTGTAGTCGGAGTTGGGGCAGCTTTTGGCTTGATTGCGCTGATGAAACCCATTAATATGCTTTTATACAGTGACTCCCACGGAACGGACGTTTTACAAATTTTGAGCTTGTTGGTTATATTTACAACAGTAGCAGCAACTGCTGGAGCTGTACTGCAGGGGATGGGAGCAGTTTTCGCTCCTGTAATAGCCGTTATCGCTGGCATGGCAGTCAAACTAATATTGAATCTTTGGCTAATACCAGATTTTCAAACTATAGGAGCAGCCATTGCTTCCTCAGCTGGATTCGCTATCGTTGCAGCAACCAATCTATTTTGTCTATATAAAAAGCTTGCTGTACATCTTGTTCCGAAAAAGGCGAGTGGAGGTATTTTTATAACGGGCATAGCAATGGTCGTTCTTTTGCAAAGCTATTTATTTTGTTTACATCACTTTGTATGGTCTAATGGTTTAGATACAAGCAAACAAGTGGTTGAAACCGGAGCTGGTGTTTTAATAGGCGGTTTGTTTTATTTGTTTATCATTATGAAACAACATATTTTTACCGAAGAGGAATTACGTTTACTTCCAATGGGAAGTGTTTTAGCTAAATACGTATTAAAAAATAAATAAGAAGGTGAAGCAATGACAGGGAAAGTAACAGTTATTGGTTTAGGAGCAGGCGATTTAGAACAGCTACCTGTAGGCATTTATCGCTTGCTACAGCAGGAAAAGCATATTTATATGCGTACAAAAGAACATCCTGTAATCAAAGAATTAGAAAGTGAAGGCTTGACGTATGTATCCTATGATGACGTATACGAATCGTATGATGCATTTGAAGAGGTGTATGAACATATATCAAATGATTTAATCGATAAAGCTTCAATAGAAGAAGTGGTGTATGCCGTTCCTGGGCACCCTTTAGTGGCAGAACGTACGGTTCAATTACTTTTACAAAAAGGAAAAGAACGAGGCATTCCTGTTGAAATTAAAGGAGGACAAAGCTTCTTAGACCCAATTTTTGGTGCGCTAAAGATCGATCCTATCGAAGGGTTTCAGCTGCTAGACGGAACAGATTTAAAGCGAAGCGAAATAGAGTTAACCGGTCATGTTCTAATTGCTCAAGTGTACGATCAGTTCGTTGCCTCAGAGGTAAAGCTTACACTGATGGAACATGTTCCTGATGATTACCTCGTTTACATTGTAACAGCAGCGGGAAGCAGTGAAGAAAAAATCCAGCCGGTCAAGCTGTATGAATTAGATAGAGAAATGTCGCTTAATAACTTAACGACTATTTATGTCCCTCCAGTAGCAGACGAAACAATTTTATACCATCAGTTTGACGCATTCAGAAAGATTATTGCCACGCTCAGAGGGCCAAACGGGTGTCCTTGGGATCAAAAACAAACGCATGAATCGCTCAAGCGCTATTTGCTAGAAGAGTCTTATGAGTTATTAGATGCAATTGACCGTCAAGATGACGATAATATGATTGAAGAGCTTGGTGATGTATTGCTGCAAGTATTGCTTCATGCACAAATCGGTGAAGATGAAGGAATGTTTTCAATTGATGATGTCATTCGCAGTGTTTCAGAGAAAATGGTAAGACGCCATCCGCATGTATTTGGGGAAGAGAGCGTGAATGATGCAGATGAGGTCTTGAAAAATTGGGATGAAATCAAAAAAGGAGAAAAAGGAGAGGAACCTTCTTCTCTGTTAGCTTCTGTACCTGAGGCTATGCCTTCTTTAATGAAAGCGCATGGATACCAAAAGCAAGCTGCAAAAGTTGGTTTCGATTGGTCAGAAGTTGAACCTATGTGGGAAAAAGTACAGGAAGAACTTGCTGAATTCCAAGAGGAAGTACAGCATGGTGATAAAGAAAAAATGAGCGATGAATTTGGAGATATTTTATTTGCTTTAGTGAATATTGCAAGATTTTATAAAATTGACTCTGAAGCTGCATTAGCTAAAACGAATACAAAATTTTTAAATCGATTTCAATATATTGAAGAAAAAGTGAAAGCTTCTGAAAAACCATTTGAATCTTTTTCGTTAGAAGAGTTAGATGAATTTTGGGAAGAAGCCAAAAAAACAGGTTTGTAAAACAGAAAGGTGAGGGAATTATGAGGTTAGATAAATTTTTAAAAGTATCACGTTTAATTAAGCGCCGTACATTAGCAAAAGAAGTATCAGACAAGGGCCGTATTACCATTAATGGTATCGTTGCAAAAGCAAGCACAAATGTGAAAGTAGGAGATGAATTAGCGATCACATTCGGCACGAAGAAAATTACCGTTAAAATAGAGGCTCTTCAAGAAGCAGCTAAAAAAGAAGAAGCAGCTAATTTGTACTCAATTGTCAAAGAAGAGCGTATTTCATCTGAAGTATAACTGATGAAGGCTTGTTCTAAATCACCTTTCTCATTCATATGTTTTAAACAACAGATAACAAGAGCGAATGCTCTTAATGAATGAGGTGGGGATGAAGATATGAGCCAATTTTACGAAACAAGTAATTCAAACAAAGACCATACTCCAAATCATGATTTAGTGATGAAGGGTCGGCGTCTCTTAGATATCACGGGTGTGAAGCAGGTAGAGAGCTTTGACAATGAGGAATTTTTACTTGAAACAGTGATGGGTTTCTTGTCAGTTAGAGGGCAAAATCTGCAAATGAAAAATTTAGACGTTGATCAAGGAATTGTATCGATAAAAGGAAAAATCTTTGATATAGTTTACTTAGATGAGAACCAATCGGAGAAGGCTAAAGGATTCTTTAGTAAGTTGTTTCGATGAGTTTAAACATTCAGCTCTATACAATGCTTGCGATGGTATCGATGGGAAGCGGTTTAGGTGCTTCTCTCGATACTTATCGTTACTTTGTTAATCGCTCTAAATCACGCCCATGGTTTGTATTTGTGAATGACGTATTGTTTTGGATGGTGCAAGCTCTTCTCATTTTTTATGTGTTGTTTTTAGTGAATGAAGGAGAACTGCGTTTGTATGCGTTTCTTGCTTTGTTTTGCGGTTTTGCCGCGTATCAAAGCTTATTTCAATCACTGTATTTAAAAGTATTAACATTTACTGTCTCGAGCGTATTAAGTTTATATCGAGGTGTTTTAACGCTTAGTAATATTTTTTTGGTCAAGCCTATCCGCTTCTTTATTCATATTCTACTTGTAGTCGCTTTAGGAATCTACCGAGCCGTTCATAAGCTGCTCGTATTCTGTCTAAAGCTTATTTACGTACCGACCAGGTGGGTTCTTTTCGTATTTTGGAGAATGATGCCTAAACCTGTAAAACGATTTTTACATATGGGTTTTCGGTATATAGAAGGAATTTACAATCGTGCAAAGAATATGATAATGAGAATCGTTGCATGGGTGAACACTTTAAAAAACAAGGGGGACGACTAATTCAATGAGTGCGGTACGAAAAAAAAAGGTCGCGAAGTTAAATACTGATTATAGCCATAAACAAGAGCAAATTAAACAAAATACAGATCGAAAGCGTATCGGTTTAATTAGGCGTTTGACTGTTTTTGGAGTGTTGGCCTTAATCATTGGTGGATTGATGGTATCAGCTTTAATTACGCAAACCTCAGCTATTGAGAACAAAAAAGCTGAGAAGGTGAAATTAGAACAGCAGCTGACAAAATTACAAAGCAAGCAAAAGCAGTTAAAAGGTGAAATCGTCAAGTTAAATGACGATGATTATATTAAAAAAATTGCCCGCAGAGATTATTTTTTATCAGAAGACGGGGAAATTATCTTTAATGTAAAAAAAGACTAAACATATGGTTCGTTGACAGTGTATTTTTGCTTTTTGTATAATATAATAAATTGATTTCTTTTATCATTTAAGGAGGAGCATTTTTTTTATGTCAATCGAAGTAGGCAGCAAGTTACAGGGAAAGGTAACAGGTATTACGAACTTTGGAGCTTTTGTTGAGTTACCAGGAGGTTCAACAGGCTTGGTTCATATCAGTGAAGTAGCTGATAATTACGTAAAGGACATTAACGACCATTTAAAAGTGGGCGACGAAGTTGAAGTCAAAGTAATTAACGTTGAGAAAGATGGTAAAATTGGTCTTTCAATTAAGAAAGCGGTAGACAAACCAGAACGTCCGGAAAGACCGGAGCGTCCTGCAAGAGCGCCACGCTCAGACCGTCCACGTGATTCACGCCCACAACGTAATAACAATCGTGGTGGCGGTAATGATTTCCGTACAAAAGAAACATTCGAACAAAAAATGAATCGTTTCTTAAAAGACAGTGAAGAACGTTTATCTTCCCTAAAACGCCATACCGAATCAAAACGCGGTGGACGCGGTGCAAAACGCGGTTAACTTGCTGCTTATATCAAATAGATAGCGAGTTTTTGGAAAGTACCTTTTATCTAAAAGGTGCTTTTTTATATGTAAAAAAGAGTAGAAAAAAAGCATGTACTGTTGTACATGCTTTTTGATGACCCGTACGGGATTCGAACCCGTGTTACCGCCGTGAAAGGGCGGTGTCTTAACCGCTTGACCAACGGGCCGTTATTCGAGTAGCGGCGGAGGGGATCGAACCCCCGACCTCACGGGTATGAACCGTACGCTCTAGCCAGCTGAGCTACACCGCCATTATACGTTCTCTAAAAGACATTTATAATAATATAAAAAAGCTGGGATATTGTCAATAACTTTTTTGTTATTTTTATAGACTATTATTTGCTTTTAAAAAAGAATGATGAGCATAGGCTTTCTCTGAGGCAAACAGTATCTCTGATATTTTTTAAATTGCCATGTAAGATTGTACATCTTTTTGTATAGTTTTCAATATAATACTAGAAAATAGTCGAACGATTATAGGTATTTTGCTAGTCCGTTTGACAAAATTTCACCTTTCGCCGCGATATAATAATGAATAAGTATAATTAGCGGGTGGTGGGAGAATGCAAAAGACGGAAAGAGATTTTGCAAGTCCAACAACAGAGGCGGTATTTAACCGAACTAGATTAGAAATGTCCCGTGTGTTTACAAAGGCGGGTATGAAAACGGAAAAGGTGTTATTTCAATGGGGATTGTTGCTGCTAGTCGTAGGTTTTTTATTAGGACGAGCATTAATTTTAATGAAAATCATGCCATTTGCTTTGCCATTCTTTGCAGCTGTAATGGCTATAAAGAAAGAAAAAGCACCGTTAGCAAGTTTAGCCGTATTGGCAGGGGCATTTAGTGTTTCCATTCAAAATGGAGGTACCGTATTTGCTACACTATTTGTTTTCTTACTAATTCATCGATTTAGCGGCATACTGACAATGGATCCGTTAAAAAAGCTGCCGTTCACTGTATTTAGCGCGATGTTACTTACAAAACTAACTATTTTTTATGTGTTTACCAAGGAATTCACCATGTATGATTTTACATTTGTGGCAGTAGAAGCGGGGTTGAGCTTTATCTTAACAATGATTTTCTTACAAAGCGTGCCTTTAATTTCATACCGAAAGCGAAAACAATCATTAAAAACAGAAGAAGTGATCTCTCTTATTATTTTATTGGCATCTGTTATGACGGGGACAATAGGGTGGATGATTTACGGGCTTTCGGCTGAACATATATTATCTCGTTACTTAGTATTAGTTTTTGCGTTTGTATCTGGCCCTACGATAGGAGCTACGGTGGGGGTCGTAACCGGTTTAATTTTAAGCTTCGCCAATGTTTCTAGTTTGTACGAAATGAGTTTACTCGCTTTTTCCGGCTTGCTTGGAGGACTTTTAAAAGACGGTAAAAAGCTAGGGGCAGCTCTTGGGCTGGTTGTTGGTTCATTGCTAATTGGCCTATATGCTCAGGCAGATCAAGGGTTGACGACTAATTTGTATGAATCACTGACGGCCGTTGTCCTATTTTTATTAACCCCATCTTTTGTTTTGAAAAACTTAAGTAAACTAGTACCAGGGACATCTGAAAACATGCTTGAACAACAGCAGTACGTGCGCAAGATCCGAGACGTAACAGCGAATCGCGTAGAACAGTTCTCAAATGTTTTTCAAGCACTTTCCAAAAGCTTTACGCAAAATGGATTTTATGATGAAAAGCCAAGCGCGGATAAAGAAGTCGATTATTTCTTAAGCAGCGTTACCGAAAGAACGTGCCAATTTTGTTTTAAAAAAGAACAATGTTGGGCACAGCAGTTTGATACAACCTATGAATATATGAAGGAAATTATGCTTGAAGTTGATAATGGCACTCTTGAACAAAACCCAAGACTAATTCGAGAAATGGACAAACATTGTGTGAAATCGAAAAAAGTCATCGATGTGATTGAGCATGAACTTACGTATTTTAAAGCCAATCAGCACTTAAAAGCCCAAATTCAAGAAAGTAGAAGGATTGTAGCAGAACAGCTTCACGGTGTTTCTGAAGTCATGGGGAATTTTGCAAAAGAAATTAAGCGAGAGCGCGAAAATTTAAATGTACAAGAAGAACAGATTTTAGAAGCTCTTCGTAACTTTGGGATGGAAATCAATCAAATTGAAATTTATAGCTTAGAACCTGGAAATGTAGATATTGAAATGTGGGTGCCATATTGTCACGGAAGAGGAGAATGCGAGAAGATTATTGCGCCAATGCTTACAGATATTTTAGGTGAAAGTATTGTAGTAAAGAACGAAGAATGTGCTAAATACCCTCAAGGCTATTGCCACGTTTCGTTTGGGTGTACAAAAGCGTACGTTGTTGATACAGGCGTAGCACATGCTGCTAAGGGCGGAGGGTTTGTATCCGGTGACAGCTACTCCATGATTGAGCTAAATGCCGGTAAGTATGCACTAGCTATTAGCGATGGTATGGGGAATGGAGAGCGTGCCCACTATGAAAGCAGCGAAACGCTTCAGCTGTTAAAACAAATTTTACAAACAGGAATAGAAGAGACAATTGCAATTAAATCGATTAATTCTATTTTATCGCTGCGTACAAACGATGAGATCTTTTCTACGTTAGATTTAGCGATGATCGACTTACAAGATGCCAATGTAAACTTCTTGAAAATCGGTTCTACGCCAAGCTTCATCAAACGTGGAGATAAGGTTATTAAAATACAGGCAAGCAATTTGCCAATGGGCATTATTGAAGAATTTGAAGTGGATGTTGTGAATGAACAAATGAAGGCGGAAGACTTATTAATTATGATGAGTGACGGCGTATTTGAAGGACCAAAACACGTTGAGAACTACGAAATGTGGATGAAGCGAAAAATTGGAGAGCTTCAAACAAACGATCCACAAGAAATCGCAGACTTAATTATGGAAGAAGTTATTCGAACAAAATCAGGTTTAATTGAAGATGATATGACGGTAGTTGTGGCAAAACTTCAGCACAATACTCCGAAATGGTCATCGATTCCTTCTTACGCTTATCGTAAAAAAGCACAATAGTTAGATAGAAGTATATTTTATCTCCTCCTCGTCTATCATGTTAATACTGATAATGAGGAGGGGATTTTTTTATGAAAAAAGGTACATTGAAACAGATGTTGGTCATTACGGACGGTGGTTCGAATACAGGTGAAGATCCGGTAGCAATGGCAGCACTAGCTAAAGAACAAGGAATTAGTGTAAACGTTATCGGTGTGATGGAAGAGGACACAATTGATGAGCAAAGCACGAATGAAATAGAAGGCATTGCTATGTCAGGCGGTGGCGTGAGTCAAATTGTTTACGTAAAACAGCTGTCTCAAACTGTTCAAATGGTTACAAGGCAGGCAATGACGCAAACACTTCAAGGCGTTGTAAATAAAGAACTTCAGCAAATTCTAGGTTCATCTAATTCAAGATTAGAAGAGTTATCTCCTGAGAAGCGAGGAGAAATCATGGAAGTTGTTGATGAACTTGGGGAAACGGTTGACTTAGAGATTCTTATTTTAGTTGACATGAGCGGAAGTATGAAAAATAAGCTTCCTACTGTAAAGGAGTCGCTGTTAGATTTATCGTTAAGCTTGAATGCTCGCATGGGGCATAATCAATTTTCAATCTTTTTATTTCCTGGGAAAAAGAAAGATGTAGAGAAGCTAATGGACTGGAATCCAAGATTAGAGTCGCTTTCAACGATTTTTCCGAAACTAACAGCAGGAGGTATTACGCCTACTGGACCGGCTATCAAAGAGGCTACTCATTATTTCACCAAAAAGCGCTCATTGAGAGGGTTGTTAAAAAATAATGAACAATACATTGAAGAATCAGGTATGTAACCTATCTCCGGGAACAGAAATTCAAGGAAAATGGCATCACGTCCATTATAAAATTCTTGAGAAATTAGGCGTGGGGGCAACTGGAGTTGTCTATTTAGTTCAATTAGTAAACGGAACGCTAGCGGCGTTAAAAATAAGCTTTTCCAACATGTCCGTTACAGCAGAAGTGAATGTATTAAAAAAGCTCTCTCAAGTCAAAGACAAAGTACTAGGACCGCGCTTACTTGATGTAGATGATTGGAGCTATGGTTCTCACGCTCTTTCTTTTTATGTAATGGAGTATGTGAAAGGGCAGCCTCTCCTTTCCTTTATCTCCACAAGAGGGACGGAATGGCTGCAAGTATTTGCAAGTCAGCTCTTAACAGACTTAGAAAACCTTCATGAAGAAGGGTGGGTATTTGGCGATTTAAAACCAGAAAACCTGGTCGTAACATCTAACCCCGTAAAAGTTCGATGGATTGACGTCGGAGGTACAACTCTGCAAGGGCGGTCAATAAAAGAATTTACCGACTTTTATGATCGAGCGCACTGGGGGCTTGGCTCCCGAAAAGCAGAACCGACTTATGATTTGTTTGCTGTATCTATGGTTTTGATTCACGCAGCTTATGGCAAGCGAATTAATAAAACGGACAAACCGGCTGAACAATTAAAACAATTTATATTAACAACAAAGCAGTTGGAACCTTTCGGGGACGTTTTGTATCAAGCGGTTACGGGAAAGTATAAGTCAGCTAAAGAAATGAAAACAGAGGTGTTATCGGTCGAAAAAAGAAGAGGGGCAAAAAGTAAAGGAACAAAGCCTCAAAACGTTCGTCAACCGTCTGCCCCTCGTGTTAAAGTAAAGAAGAAGCGTTCTCACGTGTTAGAGACGCTACTACTTTGTACGTCTGTAATGTTGATTTATATTTTGTATCTATTTATTCAAGTGCTATAAAGTTTGGAGAAATTGTGAAACTTTCCTTATAGTCATTCGTATAAAGTAAATTAATGATACATTATTGCGTGTACATTATAAGGATGAGTCATTCCTATGGAAAAGCAAGTGAACAATTTTATGACAAAACATCAGTTATTATCCGCAGGCTCTACAGTGGTTGTAGGTATTTCTGGTGGTCCTGATTCTTTAGCACTGCTGCATTTCTTATGGAGTCTGAAAGAGCAAAAATCTCTCACGATTATTGCTGCTCATGTTGATCATATGTTCCGGGGCAACGAGTCACAGCAGGATATGGAATATGTGCAGAACTACTGCAAACAATTGAATATTAAATGTGAGGCGAAGCAGATTAATGTTACTGCCTATCAGAAGGAAAGAAAGTTATCTTCTCAAGTAGCAGCCAGAGAATGCCGCTATACATTTTTTACTCATGTTATGAAGAAGCACAAAGCAAATCTTCTTGCATTAGGACATCACGGAGATGATCAGATTGAAACGATGTTAATGCGAATGGTTCGAGGCAGTACGATGAATGGATACGCAGGGATGCAGCCCAAGCGGCCATATGGGGATGGATTTATTATTAGGCCGTTCCTAGCCGTAACGAAAGAAGAAATCAATCGCTACTGTAAGCTACATGGGCTTACCCCTCGGGTTGACCCGAGTAATGAGAAAGATTCGTACACGAGAAATCGGTTTCGTCATTACGTTTTGCCATTTTTAAAGCAAGAAAACGCCGCTGTACATGAAAAATTTCAACAATTTAGCGAGAACTTGCATGAAGATCAAGCATACTTAGAGGAATTAACGACCGATGTGATGAATAAAGTAATGAGAAAGAAATTGCAAAATGAAATTCTCATTGATAGAGATTGTTTTCTAAGGATACGCAAGCCTTTACAAAGGCGTGGTATTCAACTAATATTAAACTATCTCTATAAAGAAATTCCTCCAACCCTTTCCTCAGCGCATGTTGACATGTTAGTAGGATTTTGTGAAAGTGAAAAACCGTCTGGTACGCTTGATTTTCCAAATGGTTTGCGCATTATCCGATCTTACAACGACTGTCTTTTCACCTTTAATGAGGGGAACATCGAGCCATATGAATTTATTGTTCCGATTCCAGGGGTCGTCGAGCTTCCAAATGGTCACCAGCTTATTTGTGAAATACATAATAAAGTCGAAGATATAAAAGGAAACGATGTTTTTCTTTTAGATGAAGCTCACGATTTACAATCATTAAAGGTAAGGACACGAAAAAATGGCGATAAAATGCGAGTAAAGGGCATGAAGGGACATAAAAAAGTAAAGGATATTTTTATCGATGAAAAAATCCCTTTACAATTCAGAGATCATTGGCCGGTAGTGGAAGATAGCCAAGGAACTATTTTGTGGCTACCTGGTTTGAAAAAATCTGCTTATGAACTGCATACACATAAGTCCAGATATGTTATTTTATACTATAAGTAGCGAAAACTTCTAGGAGGCAAGTAAGGAATGAAGCAGGATATTCAAGAAATTTTGATTTCAGAAGAAGAAATACAACAGAAAGTAAAAGAATTGGGTAAGCTATTATCTGAGGAATACGCTGACCGTTTTCCTTTGGTAATCGGTGTATTGAAAGGCGCTATGCCTTTTATGTCTGATCTAATTAAGCGTGTTGATACATATTTAGAAATGGATTTTATGGATGTATCAAGTTATGGCAATGCGATGGTTTCTTCTGGTGAAGTAAAAATCCTAAAAGATTTAGATACATCAGTTGAAGGTCGAGACATTCTTATCTTAGAGGATATTATCGACAGCGGCTTAACGCTTAGCTACCTTGTAGAGTTATTCAAGTACCGTAAAGCTAAGTCAATTAAGATTGTCACACTCTTAGACAAACCAACAGGTCGTAAAGCATCTATTAAAGCAGATTACGTTGGATTTGAAGTACCTGATGCATTCGTAGTAGGGTATGGATTAGATTATCAAGAGAAATATCGTAACCTGCCGTATATTGGGGTTCTTAAACCGCAAGTATACAGCAATTAATAAGCACATATCCAAGTGCAATTTATTGGATAGGATAAATGTTCTATGTTAGTATTGAATACAGTATTTGTTTATCGTGGGAGGAGGTAAGAAATGAATCGGATCTTCCGTAATACCATCTTTTATTTACTTATATTTTTAGTCATTATTGGTGTGGTAAGCTTCTTTAGTGGCTCTAATCAAAAAGCAGAACCAATGAGATACGATACATTTGTTCAACACTTAGACAAAGGTGATGTGAAATCACTCTCTATGAAGCCTGAAAGAGGCGTGTATGTTGTGCAAGGGAAGTTAGATTCTTATAAAAAGGATCAAACGTTCCAAACTTACATCGTAGATGGTGACAAAGCACTTGATCGTATTGACGCTGCTTCCGAAAATAATCAAGTAGAAGTTGATTTTAAACCTGCTGATGAAACAAGCGGCTGGGTAACGTTCTTTACGTCAATCATTCCGTTTGTTATTATTTTCATCCTATTCTTCTTCTTACTAAACCAAGCTCAAGGTGGCGGAAGCCGCGTTATGAACTTCGGTAAAAGTAAGGCTAAGCTTTACAGTGAAGAAAAGAAAAAGGTTAAATTTAAAGACGTAGCTGGTGCAGACGAAGAAAAGCAAGAACTTGTGGAAGTTGTTGAGTTCTTAAAAGATCCTCGTAAATTCGCAGAGCTAGGTGCAAGAATTCCGAAGGGTGTCTTACTTGTGGGACCTCCTGGTACTGGTAAAACATTATTAGCAAGAGCTGTTGCTGGTGAAGCAGGCGTTCCTTTCTTCTCTATCAGTGGTTCAGACTTTGTTGAAATGTTTGTTGGGGTCGGTGCTTCTCGTGTTCGTGATTTATTCGAAAATGCGAAGAAGAATGCTCCATGTATTATCTTTATTGATGAAATCGATGCTGTAGGTCGTCAACGTGGCGCAGGTCTTGGTGGCGGACACGATGAACGTGAACAAACATTGAACCAATTGCTTGTTGAGATGGATGGTTTTGGTGCTAACGAAGGTATCATTATCATTGCAGCAACAAACCGCCCCGATATCTTAGATCCAGCGTTATTACGTCCAGGCCGCTTCGACCGTCAAATTACGGTAGATCGTCCAGATGTAAATGGCCGTGAAGCAGTGCTTAAAGTACATGCTCGCAATAAGCCTTTAGATGAATCAGTAAACTTAAAAGCAATTGCTATGCGTACGCCAGGTTTCTCAGGTGCAGATCTCGAAAACTTGTTAAACGAAGCTGCCTTAGTAGCTGCTAGACAGGACAAAAAGAAAATTGAAATGGTTGACATTGACGAAGCAACAGACCGCGTAATTGCAGGTCCAGCTAAGAAAAGTCGAGTTATTTCTAAAAAAGAACGCAATATTGTTGCTTATCATGAAGCAGGACATACAATTATCGGTGTCGTATTAGACGAAGCTGATATGGTACATAAAGTAACCATTGTTCCACGTGGGCAAGCTGGTGGATATGCTGTTATGTTACCAAAAGAAGATCGCTACTTTATGACGAAGCCAGAGCTGCTGGATAAAATTGTTGGATTGCTTGGTGGTCGCGTAGCTGAGGAAATTATTTTCGGCGAAGTGAGTACAGGTGCTCACAATGACTTCCAGCGTGCAACAAGCATCGCTCGTAAAATGGTAACAGAATACGGTATGAGTGAAAAGTTAGGACCAATGCAATTCGGTCAATCACAACAAGGCCAAGTATTCTTAGGTCGTGATTTACACAGTGAACAAAACTACAGTGATGCGATTGCTCATGAAATTGATAATGAAATCCAACGTTTCATTAAAGAAAGCTATGAGCGTGCGAAGCAGATCTTAACGGAAAACCGTGACAAGTTAGAGCTTGTAGCTCAAACATTGTTAGAAGTAGAAACGTTAGACGCTGAGCAAATCAACCACTTAGTAGATCATGGAACTCTTCCAGACCGTTCTAGTCACGTAACAGATGAAGATGTTAAAGTAAACATCCAAACAAAGACAGACGATGAAGAGCCAAAAGCATAAGACAATAAAAATCAGTGGAGATATTCTCCACTGATTTTTTTAATGGGCAAAAGTTAGGTTTGGTAAAAGGTTTTCGTATATATGGTGGATAAGTAGGATATCCACTAGAGAATCGTGTCATTATATTCCTATTTTATCTAGAATATACACGTCTATTTACCAGTTATGGTATGATGGTTTCAGTGTGAATACTGAATTTATATAAAGTGGTGATTGAAATGATTTTTGTATTAGATGTTGGAAATACGAATACGGTATTAGGTGTATACGATGGAGATGAATTAAAGTATCACTGGCGTGTAGAAACAAGCCGTAATAAAACAGAAGACGAGTATGGCATGACAATCAAAGCCTTGCTTGAGCACGTTAGTTTATCTTTTAAAGATATTCATGGTATTATTATTTCCTCTGTTGTTCCTCCTATTATGTTTGCATTGGAGAGAATGTGTCAAAAGTATTTTCATTTAAAGCCGCTTGTTGTTGGTCCTGGAATTAAGACGGGTTTAAATATTAAATATGAAAATCCGCGTGAAGTGGGAGCAGACCGTATTGTAAATGCTGTTGCTGGAATTCAGCTATACGGAAGCCCTTTAATTATCGTTGATTTTGGTACCGCAACCACGTATTGCTATATTGATGAAAATAAGCAATATATGGGTGGTGCGATTGCCCCTGGTATTAATATTTCAACAGAAGCTCTTTATTCAAGAGCATCTAAGCTTCCGCGAATTGAAATTGCGCGACCAAATAGCATTGTGGGAAAAAATACAGTATCTGCGATGCAAGCAGGTATTTTATATGGATACGTTGGACAAGTAGAAGGAATTGTAGCAAGAATGAAAGAGCAAGCAACAGTAAATCCTAAAGTTATTGCTACTGGAGGACTCGCAACATTGATTGCTAAAGAGTCGGATATTATTGATATTGTGGATCCATTTTTGACTTTAAAAGGATTACAAATAATTTATACAAAAAATATGGAGTAAGAGGTGTATATTATGGGTGACTATTTAGTAAAAGCACTAGCTTACAATAGTCAAGTTCGCGCTTATGCAGTAAAAACAACGGATACAGTTGGAGAAGCGCAGCGCCGTCACTATACATGGCCTACAGCCTCTGCAGCATTGGGACGTTCAATGACTGCGGGAGTCATGATGGGGGCTATGCTAAAGGGTGAGCAAAAGCTAACAATTAAAATTGAAGGCCGCGGCCCAATTGGCGTTATTTTAGTAGACAGCAATGCTAAAGGGGAAGTGCGTGGATATGTAACGAATCCACAAACGCACTTCGATTTAAATCAGCATGGGAAATTAGATGTAGCACGTGCTGTAGGTACAGATGGCACGCTAAGTGTCGTAAAAGATATCGGAATGCGTGATCAATTTAACGGACAAGTACCTATTGTATCGGGAGAATTAGGAGAGGATTTCACGTATTATTTTGTGACATCTGAACAAGTCCCATCTTCAGTAGGTGTAGGTGTACTTGTTAACCCTGATAACACGATCTTAGCTGCGGGCGGATTTATCATTCAGCTTCTGCCAGGAACAGATGATAAAACGATTACAGCTATTGAACAACGCTTACAGACGATTGAGCCAATTTCAAAACTGATTCAAAAAGGTCTTTCTCCTGAGGAAATCTTAGAAGAAGTTCTTGGAAAAGAAAATGTGAAGTTTCTGGAGACAATGCCTGTAGAGTTCAAATGTCAGTGCTCAGAAGAAAGAATTGCCAATGCTATTATCAGCTTAGGACAAGAAGAGATTCAATCGATGATTGAGGAAGACGGCCAAGCTGAAGCCCAGTGTCATTTCTGTAATGAGACCTATCGTTTTGATAAAAAGCAGCTTGAAGAAATGAAAGAACAAGCAATCTAAATGAAATAAAAGATTCTTAAAAGGCGTCATTTTATAAATGAGCGCCTTTTTTTATAGATATTAAGTTCTATTCCTGTATATATTGATCTAAAAATATAACAAAATTAGGTAAATGGAAAGACAAAATGATTGACAATTTAGAAAACATCTGATAAATTGTATACAAAATCAATAAAATTAGTTGGTATTAGGAGTGGTCATATGGCACGTATTGCAAATTCAATTACAGAGTTAATTGGTCAAACACCAATCGTAAAACTAAACCGTCTAGTTGAAGAAGATATGGCGGATGTATATTTAAAATTAGAATTTATGAACCCAGGAAGCAGCGTAAAAGATCGTATCGCATTAGCAATGATTGAAGATGCGGAAGCAAAAGGTGTGTTAAAACCTGGCGACACAATCATTGAACCAACAAGTGGTAACACAGGAATTGGCTTAGCAATGGTAGCTGCAGCAAAAGGATACCGTGCTATTTTAACAATGCCTGAAACGATGAGTATTGAGCGTCGTAATCTGCTTCGTGCGTACGGTGCAGAGTTAGTGTTAACACCAGGTCCAGAAGGAATGAAAGGGGCGGTTAATAAAGCAACTGAGCTTGCAAAAGAGCACGGCTACTTTATTCCTCAGCAGTTCCAAAACGAGGCGAACCCAGAAGTGCACCGTCAAACAACGGCTAAAGAAATTATCGAGCAGTTTGGCGATCAGCTAGATGGATTTGTAGCAGGTATCGGTACTGGCGGTACTATTACAGGTGCTGGTGAAGTGTTAAAAGAAAAGTACCCAAATATCAAAATTTATGCGGTAGAGCCAGCTGATTCTCCGATTTTAAGCGGTGGTCAACCAGGACCTCATAAAATTCAAGGAATTGGTGCAAACTTTGTTCCGGATACGCTTAACACGGAAGTATATGACGAAGTTGTCGCTGTCCAAAACGACCAAGCTTTTGAATATGCCCGTAAAGTAGCAAAAACAGAAGGTGTACTAGTAGGTATCTCTTCTGGGGCTGCGATTTATGCTGCGTTAAAGGCTGCAAAACAGCTTGGAAAAGGTAAAAAAGTGTTAGCGATTATTCCAAGTAACGGTGAGCGTTACTTAAGTACTCCGTTGTTCCAATTCGAGGAACAAACACAAGCATAAAAACGATAAAAAAACAGCTTCTATATGAAGCTGTTTTTTTTCATCTGAGAATCATGTAAAATGAAAGCAGGTGATTTATTTTTAGGAGAGTGAACAAATGCAGCAAAGAATGACTTGGGGCGAATCTATTTCTATCTCTAAAAACCAATGGTTCAAAAAATATCAAGAGTTGTCAAAAGAGGAACCGAATCATATCCTGCTTGAAAGCGGTCGAGGCGGAAAGTTTCAAATGATGGGATTAAAACCTGTAGCCATTTTGCGAGGCGAACAAAACGAGCTTCATATCAAAACGGATGGCCAAGCTACTGTTCAAAAAGGTAATCCGCTTCATCTTATGCGAGACTGGGTGAAGAAGTTTGAAGCAGAGGTGAATCCAGATCTTCCTCCTTTTCAAGGTGGAGCAATTGGCTTTATTAGCTATGATTATATCCGCTATGTAGAAACCATACCTGATCTTGCTGAAGATTCATTGAAAACGCCGGACGTTCATTTCCTTATTTTCGATGACGTATTTGTATACGATCAAGAAAAGGAAAAGCTCTGGATTATCGTTAATGACGAAGCAGATTGTAAAGAGAAGGCACATAAGCGTATTGATCAATACAAAAAGGACTGGATGGAGGCAAGTACTGAAGGACTCTCATATGAGTGGATTCATCGTGTTGCCGAAAAGAGTGAGGTTTCGATGTCTGAAGCTGCTTTTTCAGATGCTACAACTCGCGTACATGAGTACATCGGGCAAGGCGATGTGTTTCAAGTGAACTTATCTGTTCGACAGTCTCAACAGCTTCAAACTCATCCTATGCATATCTACGAACAGGTACGAAAAATCAACCCGTCTCCTTACATGTCTTATATGCAGACAGAAGAATTTCACATTGTGAGCTGTTCACCAGAACTATTAGTGAAAAAAGCCGGTGATGAAATCAGTACGAGACCGATTGCGGGAACGCGCTCTCGAGGTAAGGATGATCAAGAAGACCAACAGTTAGCGGATGAGCTTATTCATAACGAAAAAGAGCGTGCGGAGCACGTGATGCTTGTTGACTTGGAGCGTAATGATCTTGGTAGAGTAAGCGAATATGGTACCGTGCATGTTGACGAGTTTATGGTTATTGAAAAATATTCACATGTCATGCATATTGTGTCTAATGTAAAAGGCAAGCTCGCGCGCAACAAAGATTTTGTAGATATCGTAGATGCGGTTTTTCCTGGAGGAACGATTACTGGAGCACCTAAAGTTCGTACAATGGAAATCATTGAAGAACTTGAGCCAGTTCGACGAGGAATTTATACAGGATCGATTGGTTGGATTGGGTTTAATGGAGATATGGAATTAAATATTGCGATTCGCACTATGATTATTCAAGACGGCCAAGCTTATGTGCAGGCTGGTGCGGGTGTTGTGATTGATTCAAATCCGAAACACGAATACAAAGAATCACTGAAAAAAGCAATTGCACTATGGAAAGCAAAAGAGCAGAGCGAAAATGAGCTGAGTGAGGGTGAGTAAAGATGATATTAATGATTGATAATTATGATTCTTTTACGTTTAATTTAGTACAGTATTTAGGTGAGCTAGGGCATGAGCTTCTTGTAAAAAGAAATGATGAAATTACACTTTCTGAAATTGAAGTGCTAAATCCAGATTTCTTGATGATCTCCCCGGGACCTTGTAGTCCTAACGAAGCGGGAATCAGTCTAGAAGCCATCGAGTATTTTGCAGGTAAGATTCCAATATTCGGCGTATGCTTAGGGCATCAGTCGATTGGGCAAGCTTTTGGAGGGAATGTGATTCGTGCGGATAAATTAATGCACGGTAAAACATCTGAAATGCATCATGATGGCCGTACTATCTTTAAAGGTCTTGATAATCCGTTCACGGCAACGCGATATCATTCTTTGATTGTAGAAAAAAGTTCACTGCCGGATTGCTTTGAGATTTCAGCGTGGACAGCAGAAGATGAAATTATGGCGATTCGCCATAAATCATTACCTATTGAAGGAGTACAGTTCCATCCTGAATCTATCATGACTTCTTACGGTAAAGAAATGCTGAAAAATTTTATTGAAACTTACGAAAAAAAGCGAGTGTAATGATATGTATATATACGTAAATGGCGAAGTAAAGCCTGCATCTGAAGCCACTATTTCTCCGTTTGATCACGGATATATGTATGGCCTAGGGCTGTTTGAAACGCTACGAGTTTATGAAGGTCATCCATTTTTAGTGGAAGACCATCTGGATCGACTGCGTAGCAGCTTACGTGAATTAAATATTGTATGGGACTACTCTACACAGGAAGTGTTGGGAATCATTAATAGTCTGTTAATGAAAAACAATGAGAAAAATGCGTATGTTCGATTAAATGTCTCAGCAGGAAATGGCGGAATTGGCTTGCAGGTGGAAGAATACGACAAGCCATCTACAATCGTATATATGAAATCAATGCCTTATCCATCGAGCCCCCTTGTAAAAGAGGGGCTTATTCTTGAGACGAAACGAAATACGCCTGAAGGAACCATGAGGTTAAAGTCTCATCATTATTTAAACAATGTACTAGCTAAGCGAGAAGTTGGTTCAGACTTAAATAAAGAGGGTATCTTTTTAACAAAAGAAGGGTTCTTAGCCGAAGGCATTGTGTCAAATTTATTTTTTGTAAAAGATGATTGTGTATATACGCCGTCTCTTGAAACAGGTATTTTAAATGGAATTACGAGACAGTTTATCTTTACGCTTTTACAAAAGAAAAACATAGAGGTTGTAGAAGGCTTATTTACAGTAGAACAGCTCTTGGAGGGTGATGAAGCTTTCGTTACAAATTCCATTCAAGAAATCGTACCTCTTCGAAGTGTAAAGAATAAGCAGTTTTCAGTAGGAGACCATACGTTGACAGCTCAGTTGCAAAAAGAGTATCGCTCTTACACGATGTCGCTAATGAGTCGACACGAGCTACATGTATAAAAGCGAAAGGAGAGGCTAAAGATGGATAAAATTTATGTGAATGATATGCGTTTCTATGGATATCATGGCGTATTTCCAGAAGAAAATAAACTAGGGCAGCGTTTTCACGTGGATTTATCTGTAGAACTGGATTTAAAACAAGCTGGTACTACGGACAATTTAGAATACTCCGTGAGCTATGCAGATTTATACCAAACATGCCAGGAAGTTGTAGAGAAGCGCACGTTCAAGTTAGTTGAAACGGTGGCCGAAACGATTGCATCTGAATTGCTTGCTAATTATGAACTCGTGCAGGCGTGTACAGTAAAGGTATATAAGCCCGATCCGCCAATTCCCGGTTATTATCAATCGGTAGCTATTGAAATTAAAAGGAGCCGTTGAATGACAACAGAAGCATATATTGCATTAGGATCAAATATTGAAAATCGAATGGAACATTTGAAGTCAGGAGTTACTGGCTTAATGGAACACTCTGAGATTAAGGTAGTGGCTGTTTCATCTGTTTATGAAACGGCCCCGGTCGGGTATACGAATCAAGCAAGCTTTTTAAACATGGTAGTAAAAATACAAACAATGTATTCGTCAGAGCACCTTTTAGATTGTTTGCAAGCCATTGAACAAACGGCAGGCCGAAAAAGAGAGATTGTATGGGGACCTAGAACCCTTGATTTAGATATCTTACTTTATAGTAATGAAATCATTCATACGGACAGACTGAGCGTCCCTCATCCCCGAATGTTTGAACGAGCGTTTGTGATGGTTCCTCTAAACGAACTAGCTCCATCTCTTATTCTCCCTGTAGCAGAAGAAAAAGTTGAAACCATCACAACACGTTTATCAGATTTGAAAGATGTAAAATTATTTCGAGAGCAAACAACGGGTATACTAGATATGTTCGAAAATAATCGTAATGATTTACATAAGTGAAAATGAATCTTATTAGTTGATTCATTTTTATATTGGCGTAAAGTAGAGTTCTGAGTAAAACTTTGAGGTTTGGTTTCGCAGGTTGTTGGTTTATTCGGTAGCTTGTTAGAGAAATCGAAGAAAAAGAGAAGCGAAGCAAGAATAAAGCGATTTGACATAGAGAAACGACTGAACCTATAATAATTTTAAAGAAACGTAGTAGTTGCCAGTAAACATGCTGGCCTTTTTTCTGTTTCGGAAAACTTAATTATACGATGGAGATGAGTAAACGATGAGTCATGAAGAATTAAATGATCAATTTCTCGTTCGTCGCGAAAAAATGAGCAACCTACGAGATCAAGGTATTGATCCGTTTGGTCAACGTTTTGAACGTACACATACATCACAGCAATTAATTAGTGAGTATGACGAGTTAACAAAAGAACAGTTAGAAGAAAATGAAGTGCCTGTGTCACTAGCTGGTCGTATTATGACAAAGCGTGGAAAAGGAAAAGCAGGTTTCGCTCACGTTCAAGATTTAACAGGACAAATTCAGCTTTATGTACGTAAAGATGCAATTGGCGAAGAACAGTATGAAATCTTCAGCAGCGTAGATATTGGTGACTTGGTAGGGGTTGAAGGTGTTTTATTCAAAACAAAAGTTGGCGAACTTTCTATCAAAGTAAAAGATTTTACGTTACTAACAAAAGCGCTTCGTCCACTTCCAGATAAATATCATGGTTTAAAAGATATTGAACAGCGCTACCGTCAACGTTACTTAGATTTAATTACAAACCCAGAAAGTAAACAAACATTTATCTCAAGAAGCCGCATTATTCAATCGATGCGCCGTTACTTAGATAATCATGGATATTTAGAAGTTGAAACACCGATGATGCATTCAATCGCAGGTGGAGCAGCAGCTCGTCCGTTTGTGACACACCACAATGCGCTTGATATGGAACTTTATATGCGTATTGCGATTGAACTTCATTTAAAACGTTTAATCGTAGGTGGATTAGAAAAAGTATATGAAATTGGCCGTGTATTCCGTAATGAAGGTGTATCTACACGTCACAATCCTGAATTTACAATGATCGAATTGTACGAAGCGTATGCGGACTACAAAGATATCATGGCTTTAACAGAGAACTTAATTGCACACATTGCGCAAGAAGTACTTGGCACAACAAAGATTCAGTATGGCGATCAAGAGGTAGATTTAACTCCAGAATGGACAAGACTTCATATGGTCGATGCTATTAAACAATATACGGGCGTAGACTTCTGGGGAGAAACATCTGTTGAAGAAGCTCGTGCTTTGGCGAAAGAACACGGGGTAGAAATCACTGAACATATGCAATATGGACATATTGTAAATGAATTCTTTGAACAAAAAGTAGAAGAGCAGTTAATTCAACCAACGTTCATTTACGGACATCCTGTAGAAATCTCTCCATTGGCTAAGAAAAATGCGGAAGATCCGCGCTTTACTGACCGTTTTGAGCTGTTTATCGTTGCACGTGAACACGCGAACGCATTTACAGAGCTAAATGATCCAATTGACCAACGTGAGCGCTTTGAAGCTCAGTTGAAAGAGAAAGAACAAGGAAACGATGAAGCACATGAGATGGATGATGACTTCATTGAGGCATTAGAATATGGTATGCCACCTACAGGTGGTCTAGGAATCGGTATTGACCGCCTTGTTATGTTACTAACAAATGCACCGTCAATCCGTGATGTACTATTATTCCCACATATGCGTCAACGCTAAAAAAGAGATGGCTACGGCCATCTTTTTTTTAGTTAATAATATTAGAAAATTTAAACTTTTAATTTACCTCTTGTTTTTATGAAAACGATTTGGTATATTTATATCTGTTGCTAACGCAGATAAGCGAAAACAACAAAAAGAAATAAAAAAGTTGTTGACATTACGTTGATAACTTGATAAGATAGTAAAGTCGCTTAAGAGCGGCGGTTGAACTTTGAAAACTGAACAAAGCGACAAACGTCAACGTTAATTTTTATTTTTT
>NZ_JBHZOU010000013.1:39581-51259 GCF_042787775.1 Priestia sp. YIM B13552 | reverse complement strand
GCCATTAGCTCAGTTGGTAGAGCATCTGACTTTTAATCAGAGGGTCGAAGGTTCGAGTCCTTCATGGCTCATTTTAATAAGCGGAAGTAGTTCAGTGGTAGAACACCACCTTGCCAAGGTGGGGGTCGCGAGTTCGAACCTCGTCTTCCGCTCCATTTCTATATAAAAAAAGATTTTGGGGCCTTAGCTCAGCTGGGAGAGCGCCTGCCTTGCACGCAGGAGGTCAGCGGTTCGATCCCGCTAGGCTCCACCATACATATAAACGTACAACCTTTAAGCAATTTGCTTAAAGGTTTTTTTGTGCAGTTTCTACAAATTAGAATTGTATATATATTCAAAAAAGTGTCGAGTTGAGCCATCGCTCATTTAGCCGTTACAATAAGAGAGTAGCAACATTTGTGATGGGGGGACATATGATGAATAAGCTTTCAATTATTGGAGTACCAATGGATTTAGGTCAAACTCGCCGTGGGGTCGATATGGGGCCAAGTGCGATACGATATGCAGGTGTTATTGAACGCATCGAGAATATTGGCTATAGTGTAGAAGATAAAGGGAATATTGAAATTGCCTTAGCTGAACGAGTACATAGTGATGAAAATACAAACTTAAAGAATTTAAAAGCTGTAGCAGATGCTAGCGAGAGGCTTGCTCAGACCGTAAGTGATGTTATTACAAATAAAAGGTTTCCTTTAGTGCTAGGGGGAGATCACAGCATCGCTATCGGAACACTAGCAGGAGTAAGTCGTCATTATCAAAACTTGGGCGTGATTTGGTATGATGCACACGGAGATTTGAATACAGCAGATACGTCTCCTTCAGGAAATATTCACGGTATGCCATTGGCGGCAAGTATAGGTATAGGAGACGACGCATTGACTCGAATTGGCGGTTATACACCTAAAGTCAAGCCAGAAAATATTGTGATTATCGGAGCACGTTCTTTAGATGAAGGAGAAAAAGAGCTAATAAAGGAAAAAGGAATTAAAGTGTATACGATGCATGAGATAGATCGAATGGGTATGACAAAAGTAATGGAAGAAACAATTTTATATTTGCGTGATAAAACAGATGGGGTTCATCTATCACTCGATTTAGATGGACTGGATCCACATGATGCACCTGGAGTAGGAACGCCAGTTATCGGTGGAATAAGCTACAGAGAAAGTCATTTAGCTATGGAGATGTTGGCAGAATCTCAGCTAATCACTTCTGCGGAGTTTGTGGAAGTGAATCCTATTTTAGATGAACGGAATAAAACAGCTACCGTAGCTGTTGCATTAATGGGCTCACTTTTAGGAGAAAAATTAGTATAAAACATTAGTACCTACCAAAAGGTACATCAAACATATATGAAGGTAAAAAAAAGAAGCTCTTAGTTCGGATTCGAGAGCTTCTTTATATAGAGAAAAACTTTTCATATTCATTTAATAAACCATCTAACTCTGAACTTACTCTTACCACTGTTAGTGATGATAAAGGGTTTTCTGCTGCAAGGGTGACCATGTTATTTCTGCATTCTTCAATTTGATTCAAAAGGTTCTCTTTTGTATGAGTCAAGCTTTCCACTCCTCTTCTTTTCATCTATACTAATTACATAACCTACGTACGATCTTTTTAAACATATTTGACAAATTTTTGTTAAAATAATTAAGCATAAGTGAAACTTTATGATAAAGTACACGTATATATACTATCCCGCAATGGGCGGAGGTAACCGTTACATGGATTTATTATTAAAAAGGAAAATAAAAAAAGTAAAAAAAGGTGACCAGGATGCGTTTGCTGACATAGTAGAATATCACAAGGATAAACTTTTTCATCTATGTTATCGAATGTTAGGAAACCGGGAAGAAGCGCAAGACGCTGCACAAGAGGCGTTTATTCGAGCCTATGTAAATATTCATAGCTATGACACGAGTAAAAAATTTTCCACCTGGTTATATCGAATTGCTACAAATCTTTGTATTGATCGAATTCGTAAAAAAAAGCCAGACTATTATTTAGATGCAGAAGTAGCCGGGACCGACGGGTTAAATATGTACTCTCAAATAGCTGCCGATCAGGCTTTACCAGAGGAAGAACTAGAGCAAGTAGAATTGCAAGAATTCATTCAGTCGGAAATATTAAAGCTACCTGAGAAATATCGAACTGTCATTGTCCTAAAATATATAGATGAGCTGTCGTTAAAAGAAATCAGCGATATTTTAGACCTGCCGCTTGGTACGGTAAAGACTAGAATTCACAGAGGACGTGAAGCTTTAAGAAATCGACTTCGCCACTTGTAAGGAGTGAACTAAGAATGAAATGTCCAAAAATGTATGTAAATCTCATTCATGAACATTTGGATGGAGATATTACAAAAGAAAATGAACTATTATTAAAAGAGCATTTGCATCAATGCAAAGGTTGTCAGCAGCATATGCATCAGTTAAAAAGAACCATTGCATTTGTGCAAAGCACTTCTCATATAGAATTACCTATGAACTTTACAGCAGGTGTTATGGCTGGGTTACCGCGTGAGAAGAATCGAATTCGAATGAATAGATGGTTTACAAACCACCCGATTCTTAGTGCAGCTGCTGTATTTGTGCTGTTAATGTCCGGCACCGTGTTTTCAGCTTGGGAAACGGATGAAGACTTTTCTGTTTCAAAGCAGCCGAACTTGGTCATTCACGATAAAACAGTCGTTGTACCAAAAGGTGAGACCGTCAAAGGTGATATTACTGTGAGAAATGGCGATATTAAAATTGAAGGAAAAGTAGATGGAAATGTTACTGTTATACATGGTGATAAGTACCTAGCTTCTGCAGGAGAAGTGACAGGCAATATTGAAGAGTTAGACAAGATTTTTGACTGGGTGTGGTATAACGTCAAAACTCATGCCAAACAAGCTGTTGACTTTTAATAGTTGAAACATACAACCGTCCGCTTATCTTGTTAGAGAGGAATAGTGGACGGTTTTATTTATATAAAAAGAAGGCTACATTATATAGGAACAAGGATTTAAAAATAAGATGTAATTTACAGTGTAATTTTGTTTTATGGTATAATAAAACGGTTATGTTATCTTTATTACATATATAGAGGAAGTGAGAAGATGCCTATTGGAGACCTGCCAATCCTCTCATATTTAGGAAAAATTGTTGATGTTCTCCTGGTATGGTTCGTCATATATAAATTAATTATGGTCATAAGAGGTACAAAAGCAGTACAGCTTTTAAAAGGAATCACGGTGATTTTAGTTGTCCGCTTTATAAGTAACTTCCTTGGACTAAATACGCTGCAATGGTTAATGGACCAAGCGTTAACGTATGGGTTTTTAGCTATCATTATTATCTTCCAGCCGGAGCTGCGCCGAGCGCTTGAACAGCTTGGGAGAGGACGTTTGTTTTCACGCAGTAATTTGCCTGAAGAGGATGAACGTACCGTTACGATTGAGGCGATTATAAAAGCAACGCATTATATGGCTAAAAGACGCATAGGTGCATTGATCTCAATCGAAAGAGAGACGGGTATGGGTGACTATATCGAAACAGGTATACCGCTCAACTCTAATATTTCTTCTGAATTATTAATCAACTTATTTATACCGAATACACCACTTCATGATGGAGCGGTTATTTTACAGCGGGATCAAGTAGCCGCTGCAGCATGTTACTTACCTTTATCTGAAAGTCCTTTTATTTCAAAAGAATTAGGTACTCGCCATCGTGCTGCTGTAGGAATAAGTGAAGTAACAGATAGTGTGACTGTTATTGTATCTGAAGAAACTGGAGGCATTTCCGTTACCAAAAATGGTGAATTGTATCGTGAATTGACAATTGATACATTGAGAGAAATGCTCGAAAAAGAATTAGTCACAACTTCTAAAGCAACTTCTTCCACTCGTTGGCAATGGAGGTTGAAGAAGAATGGATAAATTGATGAATCGATCGTGGGTTATGAAAATTATCGCGTTGCTGTTAGCCTTCATGTTATATTTATCTGTTAATTTAGATGATGGTGCCAGTTCATCAAATAAGTTTCTGAACCGAAGCAGTTCTGCCAACACCGGAGTAGAAACATTAACAGATGTTCCGGTTCAAGTATCCTACAATGAGAAGAACAGAATTGTAAGAGGTGTTCCGGATACGGTTATTATGACACTGGAAGGTCCTAAAAATATTTTGGCTCAAACAAAGCTACAAAAAGATTATCAAGCTTATATTGACCTTGATAATTTAAGCTTAGGACAGCATAGAGTCAAGGTTCAGTATCGAAATATCTCTGATAATTTAAACGTAGTGGTTAAGCCTGATATTGTAAACGTAACAATTGAAGAACGCGATTCAAAGCAGTTTTCAGTAGAGGCAAGCTACGATAAAAACAAGGTGAAGAATGGATATGAAGCAGGGGAAGCAACCGTTAGTCCAAGAGCCGTCACGGTAACGGGCGCATCAAGTCAATTAGACCAAGTTGCTTATGTGAAAGCTATTATTGATTTAGATAATGCTTCAAAAACAGTCACGAAACAAGCAACTGTTGTCGCACTAGACAAGAATTTAAATAAATTGAATGTAACAGTTCAACCAGAAACGGTCAATGTAACAATCCCAGTGAGAAATATTAGTAAAAAAGTGCCGATCGATGTGATTCAAGAAGGCACGCCAGGCGACGGTGTCAATATTACGAAGCTAGAGCCTAAAACAGATACAGTAAAAATTATCGGTCCATCTGATTCTTTAGAAAAAATCGATAAAATTGATAATATTCCAGTCGATGTTACCGGTATTACGAAATCTAAAGATATTAAGGTGAACGTCCCTGTTCCAGACGGAATAGATAGTGTAAGTCCTAAACAAATTACCGTTCATGTGGAAGTAGACAAACAAGGTGATGAGCAAGACGCAGAAGAAACGGATGCAAGTGCAGCTGAGACTAAGTCATTTAAGAATTTACCGGTTTCTTTAACTGGTCAATCCTCAAAGTACACTTATGAACTGCTTTCTCCTACTTCAGTAGATGCGGATGTAAAAGGACCAAAATCTGATTTAGATAAGTTAACGAAAAGCGGCATTACCTTGTCAGCGAATGTAGGGAATTTATCTGCCGGGGAGCACACGGTTCCTATTATAATAAATAGTCCCGACTCTGTTACATCGACTCTATCGACTAAACAGGCAAAAGTTCGTGTAACAGCGAAAAAACAATCAGGGACAAATGATGAGCAAACAGATAAAGAAACAAGTGGAAGCACGAGCGATAGCGATAAAGAAACAAAGCCAGACACGGGAACTGGATCAGGATCGGGAACAAATCCTGGGACGGGAAATTCAGGTGATTCAACTGATAAACCAAGCGAAGAGACTGATACACCTGAAGATAATACAGATACACCAACAGATAGTACAGAAACTGGTGACGACAGTAGTAATCAAAGTGATGAAAATTCTACACCCGTAGATGGACAGACAGATAATACATCAGGAAACTAAATGTTTTGACATGAAGGAGAGAAAATTAATGGGTAAGTATTTTGGAACAGACGGAGTACGAGGAGTTGCCAATAGTGAATTAACTCCTGAGCTTGCTTTTAAAATTGGACGCTTAGGTGGTTACGTTCTAACAAAAGATTCAGAGCGACCAAAAGTATTAATCGGACGCGATACACGCGTTTCTGGTCATATGTTAGAAGGAGCGCTTGTTGCAGGATTGCTTTCAATTGGAGCAGAAGTTATGCGACTAGGCGTTATTTCAACTCCAGGGGTAGCGTATTTAACAAAAGCACTTGGCGCACAAGCAGGAGTCATGATCTCTGCTTCGCATAACCCAGTTCAAGATAACGGAATTAAATTCTTTGGTCCAGATGGATTTAAACTTTCAGATTCCCAAGAGAATGAAATTGAAGCGTTAATGGATAGTGAAACAGATCAATTACCAAGACCTGTTGGGGGAGACTTAGGTCAGGTAAATGACTACTTCGAAGGTGGACAAAAATATCTTCAATACTTAAAACAAACGGTTGATGAAGACTTCTCAGGTATTCATGTGGCATTAGACTGTGCGCACGGGGCAACGTCATCGTTAGCAGCACATTTATTTGCGGATTTAGATGCAGATATCTCTACAATGGGGGCATCTCCAAACGGATTAAACATCAATGACGGTGTAGGATCTACACATCCAGAAGCATTAAGTACCTTCTTAAAAGAAAAAGGAGCGGATGTTGGATTAGCATTTGATGGAGACGGAGATCGTTTAATTGCAATCGATGAAAAAGGCGAGATTGTAGACGGTGATCAAATTATGTTCATTTGTGCAAAATACTTATATGAACAAGGACGTTTAAAGAAAAACACGCTTGTTTCTACCGTTATGAGTAACTTAGGCTTCTATAAAGCACTAGAAGCTAGCGGGATTGAAAGTGCACAAACTGGTGTAGGAGACCGTTATGTAGTAGAAGAAATGAAAGCTAATCAATATAACCTAGGTGGAGAACAGTCAGGTCATATTATTTTCTTAGATTACAACACAACAGGTGACGGTATGCTTTCAGCTATTCAGCTTGTAAACATTATGCAAGCAACGAAAAAGCCTTTATCAGAATTAGCAGCTGAAATGAAAAAATATCCTCAGCTTCTTGTAAATGTAAAAGTAACAGATAAGCATCATGTTACAGATAACGAGAAGGTAAAAGTGGTTATTGAAGAAGTGGAAAAAGAAATGAACGGTAATGGCCGAGTACTTGTACGCCCTTCAGGAACAGAGCCGTTAGTACGTGTTATGGTTGAAGCACAAACACAAGAAGAATGTGAAACTTATGTAACGCGTATCGTAGAAGTAGTAAAAGAAGAAATGGGCTTAGAGTAATTCATTAATTATATGCATAAGCGGTGACGTTTCAAGCTGCTTATGCATATTTTTATATTGTTGAGAAAAATTCTTGGAAATTATCTAATGCTAAAGGCTGTTTTTACAGATAGTAAAGAAGATAATTGACGTTTTCTCACTTCTTATTGTAATATTAAATCTGTTCGTCTCTTAATTTATGTAAAGGAGTGAACAATCTATTTTAAAAGTGAATACAAAGCGCCTGAACTAAGTAAAGGGACGGAAACGACTTAGTTGACGAGGAGGAGGTTTATCGAAGTATCGGCGGATGCCTCCCGGTTGTTGATTATCACGGCCGAAAACTTGATGTGAAAAACAATGAGGTGACTTATTGGACAAAAGCATTGAGATGATAATCATTGATGATGAAAAGAGACTCTCTTTTCATACATGAAGGAGGATTTTATCTATGTGCGGAATTGTAGGATATATTGGAACAGAAGATTCGAAAGAAATTTTATTACGTGGTCTTGAAAAGTTAGAATATCGTGGCTATGACTCAGCGGGTATTGCAGTTGTTAACAATGAAGGCGTACACGTATTCAAAGAAAAAGGCCGTATTGCAGAATTGCGTCAGGCAGTAGATCACAGTGTTGTAGCACCAGCAGGTATCGGTCATACGCGTTGGGCAACTCATGGTGTACCAAGCCAAGAAAATGCTCACCCGCATCAAAGTACATCTGGACGCTTCACACTTGTGCATAACGGTGTAATTGAAAACTATGCTATTTTGAAACGTGAATATTTACAAGATGTAACGTTCAAAAGCGAAACGGATACAGAAGTAATCGTTCAGTTAATTGAAAAAATCGCAGCAGAAGGCTTAGATGTAGAAGAAGCGTTCCGTAAGACAGTAAGCTTGCTTCACGGTTCTTATGCACTAGCTCTTGTTGATAACGAAGATAAAAATACAATCTACGTAGCTAAAAACAAAAGCCCGCTTCTTGTAGGTGTTGGCGAAGGATTTAACGTTGTAGCGAGTGATGCTATGGCAATGCTTCAAGTAACAGATCAGTACGTAGAATTAATGGATAAAGAAACAGTAATTGTGACAAAAGAAGGCGTAACAATTAAAACGCTTGATGGTGAAGTGGTAGAAAGAGCACCTTATACAGCAGAGCTTGATGCAAGTGATATTGAAAAAGGTACGTACCCTCACTATATGTTAAAAGAAATTGATGAGCAGCCTTTAGTTGTTCGTAAAATCATTCAAGAGTACCAAAATGAGAACAATGAACTGCACATTGATGCAGACATTTTAGGAGCGATGGATGAAGCAGACCGCATCTATATCGTAGCATGTGGAACAAGCTATCATGCAGGCCTAGTAGGTAAACAATTCATTGAAACGTGGGCGAAGGTTCCAGTAGAAGTGCACGTAGCAAGTGAATTCTCTTATAACATGCCGCTTTTATCTGAAAAGCCATTGTTTATCTTTATCTCTCAAAGTGGAGAAACAGCTGACAGCCGTGCAGTATTAGTTCAAATTAAAGAACTAGGTTACAAAGCGTTAACAATCACAAACGTTCCGGGATCAACATTATCTCGTGAATCTGATTATACGTTATTACTTCATGCAGGTCCGGAAATTGCTGTAGCATCAACAAAAGCTTATACAGCTCAATTAGCAGTGCTGTCAATTCTAGCGGCTGTAACAGCAAAAACACGCGGCATTGAATTAGAATTTGATTTAGTTCAAGAGTTAGCAATCGTAGCAAACACAATGGAAGTACTTTGCGACGACAAAGAAGAAATGGAAAGCATTGCTCTTCAATTCTTAGCAACAACTCGCAACGCATTCTTTATTGGACGTTCTGTTGATTATTATGTAGGTTTAGAAGGTGCGTTAAAACTAAAAGAAATCTCTTACATCCAAGCAGAAGGATTTGCTGGAGGAGAGCTTAAGCACGGAACAATCGCTTTAATTGAAAACAATACGCCAATTATTGCATTAGCAACACAAGAACATGTAAACTTAAGCATCCGTGGTAACGTAAAAGAAGTAGTAGCACGTGGAGCTAATCCTTGTATCATTTCAATGAAAGGATTAGAAACAGAAGAAGATCGCTACGTGATTCCGAAAGTTCATGAAACACTTTCACCACTAGCAGCGGTTATTCCTTTACAATTAATCTCTTACTACGCTGCATTGCACCGCGATTGCGATGTAGATAAACCACGTAACTTAGCAAAATCAGTTACTGTAGAATAATAAGGTTCTAGACACCCTTCTATTTATAGAAGGGTGTTTTTGTATATAATTCTCATTGAGCTAAAAAATATATTTGCTTGCTCAATTTATTTTATATAATAGAGTAGGTAAATGAACGAAACTCACTTATAAAAAAGGAAGTGAAAAGTATTAGTGGAGTAGCTCAAAGTATCAAGTACGTGTTGCGAGGCATCTTTTTTGTCTTGTATTTTCCCTTTTATTTTGTATTTCAAATTTTGTGTAAGCTATGGATATATTTTATCGCTAAGCCCCTCATATGGATAGGAACAAGAATTATTCAACCTGTCATTGATTTCATTTGGAGATACATTATACGTTTCTTGTTCGTTTATCCTATTTCTTGGCTATGGAGTGTCCTCATCTATCCTTTTATTCTCTTCGTTTGGAAACGATGTTTTTTGCCTATAACTAGATTTATATGGAAGTACGTTTTATACCCTGTGTTGTATCTAGTTTGTTACCCTTGTTATCTTTTCTGGAAATATGTTGTGCTGCCATTTTACAATGAAATTGTTATTCCTGTGGTTTCATTTTGTCAGCGTATATTCCTCTGTTTCTGGAAAGGAGTTAAGTGGATCGTAATTCATATGATCTACTATCCTTTACGGTGGATTTGGATGAGATGTATATACAAACCGCTTAAAAATGTATATACAAAAATCATTCAGCCGGTTATCAAATGGTTTTCTCATTTATTTAGTTAATGAAATATACCAAAAGATTGCTTTTCTTTTTTAAGTATTAAACTCGAAAGGTAAGAGGGAATTGATGTATAATAAAGACGGATATATCATTGCCTATTTATTTTATTAGATTCAATTTTGAAAGAGAGTGAAACAATATGGGCCGTAAGTGGAACAATATTAAAGAAAAGAAAGCGTCAAAAGATGCTAATACAAGTCGTATATATGCCAAGTTTGGCCGTGAGATTTATGTGGCTGCGAAACAAGGCGAGCCAGATCCAGAATCAAACCAAGCGTTAAAAGTTGTATTGGAACGCGCGAAAACATACAATGTGCCAAAAGCAATTATTGACCGTGCGATTGAAAAAGCAAAAGGCGGATCAGAAGAAAATTACGATAATCTTCGTTACGAAGGTTTTGGACCAAATGGCTCAATGGTTATCGTAGATGCTCTTACGAATAACGTAAACAGAACAGCTTCAGACGTGCGTGCTGCTTTTGGTAAAAACGGCGGTAATATGGGAGTAAGCGGATCAGTAGCGTACATGTTTGATCCAACAGCTGTTATTGGTGTAGAAGGTAAGGATGAAGAAGAGACGCTAGAACTGTTAATGGAAGCAGATGTAGACGTGCGTGACATTTTAGAGGAAGAAGATTCTGTAATTGTTTATGCTGATCCGGATCAATTCCATGCGGTACAAAAAGCGTTCAACGATGCTGGTATTACGGAATTTACAGTAGCTGAGCAAACGATGCTTGCTCAAAATGATGTCACTCTTCCTGAAGATGCACAAGCTCAGTTTGAAAAAATGATTGATGCATTAGAAGACTTAGAAGATGTGCAGCAAGTATATCACAACGTTGATTTAGGATAATAGTGAAAGAGGCAGACCTATCAAGGAGGTCTGTCTTTTTTTATAGGCCGTGTGAAAAGCATCTATTGACCCTTTCCCTTCGTTTGGAATATGGTAAGATAATGAATTAAGAATAGAAAATAGTAGAATTTTATAAGAGATAAATGGAGGGAAAGCAGTTGAAAAAATTAATGGTGGGGATGGCGTTAACAGCTACACTTGCAACGGCTGTAACGCCTGGCTTTGGCTCAATCGGGGGAAATCAAGAAAAGGCATATGCAGCAGCGACGGTTACATATAAAGTAACGGCAAGCAAGCTAAATGTGAGAAGCGGAGCGGGAACGACTTACGGGATTATCGGCAGCGTAGTGAAAGGTCAAACGCTATCTGTTATGAGCAAAAGTGGAAGCTGGTACAAAATTAACTATAACGGCCGCACGGGCTATGTAAGCAGCGATTATGTACAAGCATCAGGAACAGCAACTCCACCAGCAGAAAGCACAACGTATACAGTAACGGCAAGCACGCTGAATGTAAGAAGCGGAGCAGGTACCAATTATGCATCCATAGGAAGCGTGAAAAAAGGTCAGAAGCTGTCTGTGGTGAGCAAAAGCGGAAGCTGGTACAAAATTAACTATAACGGCCGCACGGGCTACGTAAGCAGCGATTATGTACAAGCATCAGGAACAGCAACGCCACCAGCAGAAAGCACAACGTACACAGTAACGGCAAGCACGCTGAATGTAAGAAGCGGAGCAGGTACCAATTATGCATCCATAGGAAGTGTGACAAAAGGTCAGAAGCTGTCTGTGGTGAGCAAAAGCGGAAGTTGGTACAAAATTAACTATAACGGCCGCACGGGCTACGTAAGCAGCGATTATGTACAAGCATCAGGAACAGCAACGCCACCAGCAAAAAGCACAATGTACACAGTAACGGCAAGCACGCTGAATGTAAGAAGCGGAGCAGGTACCAATTATGCATCCATAGGAAGTGTGACAAAAGGTCAGAAGCTGTCTGTGGTGAGCAAAAGCG
>NZ_JBHZOU010000013.1:0-39547 GCF_042787775.1 Priestia sp. YIM B13552 | reverse complement strand
ACAGTAACGGCAAGCACGCTGAATGTAAGAAGCGGAGCAGGTACCAATTATGCATCCATAGGAAGTGTGACAAAAGGTCAGAAGCTGTCTGTGGTGAGCAAAAGCGGAAGCTGGTACAAAATTAACTATAACGGCCGCACAGGCTATGTAAGCAGTGACTATGTACAGGCTTCAGCTACAACATCGCCAAAGCTCGTAGTGGATTCTTTTAAAACGTTAGGTAACGCTCAGCAAGTCATCTTGGTTACAGCAGATAACTACGATACGAAGTCTGCTAAAATTCAAACGTTTGAAAAAGTTGATGGAAAATGGAAGCAAGTTTTAACCGCGAACGGTGTACTTGGACAAAAAGGATTCGCTTTATCGAAAAAGGAAGGAGATATGGAATCTCCGACAGGGAAATATACAATTGGCACAGCATTCGGACGCTATGCAAATCCTGGAACTAAGCTTCCATATCGAAAGATTACAGCAAATGATGTGTGGGTAGACGATTCAAAAAGCTCTCTATATAATACGTGGCAGCAAAAGCCGGCGAATGGCCGCTGGACGAGCGCTGAGAACATGGACATCCCCGCTTACGATTATGGGTTTGTCATTAATTATAATGAATCTAGAACGCCAGGAAAGGGAAGTGCAATCTTCTTCCATGTAGGAACAAATTATACCGCAGGATGTACGGCTACTTCTAAAGAACAAGTTGTCTCTATTTTAAAATGGTTAAATCCAGAGAAAAATCCGGTTATTATTCAATCTCCTGTAAGTGAATTAGATAAATATTAAGTTAGAAAGCAGCTGAACTTTTACAGTTCAGCTGCTTTTTTATGTAATTAAAAGCTTTGTCTGTCTGTGGTACGACAAAGTTAGTTTTCCTATTCATTGAATGAAAGCGTTTAATCTCTTACGATTAAAGTATCATCACGTAGAGAAAGGAAGAGAGCAAATGGCTCAATCTAATATAAAAGTAGCTGTACAAAAGTTTGGGAACTTTCTAAGTTCAATGGTTATGCCAAATATCGGAGCATTTATTGCATGGGGACTTATTACTGCTTTATTTATTCCAACAGGCTTTTTTCCAAATGAAAGCCTTGCCAAACTAGTGGATCCAATGGTCAAGTATTTGCTTCCGCTGCTAATCGGCTACACAGGAGGAAAGCTTGTACACGATCAGCGTGGAGGCGTTGTAGGTGCTATCGCGACCATGGGCGTCATCGTTGGATCTGATATTCCGATGTTTCTAGGCGCTATGATTATGGGACCGCTTGGCGGTTACATCATCAAGAAGTTTGATCAGTTTATTGAAGGTAAAGTCAAAACAGGATTCGAGATGTTAATTAATAACTTCTCAGCAGGTATTCTTGGAGGAATTCTAGCAATTCTAGCCTTTTTAGGTGTTAGTCCAGCCGTGGACGGATTTACAGGCGCGCTTGTAGTGGGTGTAGATTGGATGGTTGCACATGGCCTTCTTCCTCTTACAAGTATTCTAATTGAGCCTGCTAAAATTTTATTCTTAAACAATGCTATTAATCACGGGATCTTATCTCCGATCGGAGCAGAACAAATTCGAACAAACGGACAGTCCATTCTATTGTTATTAGAAACAAATCCTGGTCCGGGATTAGGAATTTTGTTAGCGTATTGCTTCTTTGGAAAAGGAACAGCAAAACAGTCAGCGCCGGGAGCGGCCATCATTCATTTTATTGGCGGAATTCACGAAATTTACTTCCCTTACGTTTTAATGCGTCCGCTTCTAATCATTGCGGCTATTTTAGGCGGAATGAGCGGCGTATTTACATTTGTTCTTTTAGGCGGAGGCTTGCAAGCGGTTGCTTCACCAGGAAGTATTTTGGCTATTTTAGCTGCTACACCAGGTAATGCAGGCAGCTATGTTGCAAATATCTCCGGTGTTCTCGTTGCAGCCGTCGTATCGTTTATTGTAGGTTCGTTAATTTTAAAAACGGGCAAGCAAACAGAAGATTTGGATGAAGCAGCTCGCAAAATGCAAGAGATGAAAGGCAAGAAGAGCTCTGTAGCAGGAAGCTTTACAAAACAACAAGGAGAAGTACCAGCAAGCGTTCAGAAAATTGTTTTTGCCTGTGACGCAGGTATGGGATCGAGTGCGATGGGCGCCTCTCTTCTTCGCAAGAAAGTTAAACAAGCAGATTTAAATATTTCGGTAACGAATACAGCGATCAGTAATATTCCAAGTGATGCTCAAATCGTTATTACACAGGAAGAGCTAACGCCAAGAGCTCAAAACAAAGTTCCAGATGCGTATCATATCTCGGTTGATAATTTTCTATCTAGTCCGGAATATGACAAACTAATTGACCAACTAAAAAATGATCATACTACTTCTAAAGCGGAAAAAGAAAAAAGAGTATCTGCAGAAAATAATACAGATAGTAATGATGGTTTATTAAAAGAAGAAAACGTTTTCTTAAATCAGCACTTTTCTTCTAAGGAAGAAGCAATTCGATTTGCAGGGAGCGTGTTAGTAAAAGGCGGATATGTAGAAGAAAACTACGTTGAAGCGATGATTGAGCGCGACAATATGACTTCTACTTATATGGGAAATGACGTAGCGATTCCGCACGGTACGGAAGAAGCAAAAAAGAACGTTTTAAGATCCGGTTTTACAGTGATTCAAGTGCCAGAAGGCGTTGATTTTGATGGTGAGAAAGTTCGTTTGATTTTTGGAATTGCCGGAAAAGACGGCACCCATTTAGAAATTTTATCTGGTATCGCGATTACGTGTTCTGATATGGACAATATTGAAAAGATGGTTCATGCCAAATCAGCTAAAGAATTAATGGCTATTATTCAAAGTAACTAACGGGATAGAAAGGCATGGAGATGCCTTTTTATCCTTTGTTTATAAATAAGAAAAGAGTTGATGTTCTTGTTTATTACTTCAAGAGAAAAATCAATCATTGAGTTAATTATTAAAACGGCAGGAAAACATACAGCCCTTACACTTGCTACTTTTTTGAATGTAAGTGTAAGAACCGTTCACAGAGATTTGAAGGCAATTGAATCAATACTTGAAAAATTTGATTTGAAGCTGATTCGTACACAAGATGAGGGACTAATGATTGAAGGTAAAAATGAACAAATTTTTCGTCTTATTCAAGAGCTGATGAAGATTAAAACGACGGATCAGTCTCCACAGGAAAGAAAATTAATTCTTTTAATTCTTCTTCTAGAAGAAGGGGATTCATTTAAATTACAAACGCTGGCTAAAGACTTAGAAGTAAGTATCACTACACTAACTGCTTATTTAGATGAATTAACAGAGTGGTTAACCACATTTGACGTTCTCCTTCATCGAAAAAGAGGGGTGGGAGTAGAGGTTCAAGCTACTGAAGCCAATAAACGGAAAGCATTAGCTAATTATTTTCTTGTTCACTTTAGTGAGGAGTTAATTGAGTGCTTGTTTTTAGCAGAAAATCAGCAGCATACGGATGAAACAATTTTGCATTATTTTTATCCAGATTATTTGGCAGAAGTAGACGGAATTGTACATCGAGCGATTAATCAGCATCATTCTAAGCTGGCTGACAGCGATTATATAGGGCTCATTGTTCATATTTGCATTATGATACAGCGAACGAAAAAGCAAATGTATCTAGAAGACGACGGCCGCCAAACGGAAGAGCTGGCAAGTGAAGTGTTCTTAATGAAGGATATTTGCCGGGAAATTGAACGGGTATTTTCTCTTTCTTTTACAGAAAAAGATATTCATTTCTTAGCAGTGCGGCTACGTGCAGCAAAATTCCAAACTACTAGAGACGTATATTACGACAGCGTAGTGGTTGGGCAGATTATTAAGAATATGATTGCTCACGTTTCTGTTCAGCTTAACACCGACTTAACCGGTGATTTTTCCCTTTACCAGGGGCTGCTTGCTCATATGGAACCGGCAATTTTTCGTCTTAAGCAAAAAATGGAGCTTTTTAATCCATTAACAGAAGAGATTAAGAAAAAATACCCGGTTTTATTTATGGCTGTGAGAAACAGTATCGATCAAGAGCTGCCGGATTTAGTTTTTCCAGATGATGAAGTAGCATATCTTGTTTTGCATTTTGGTTCAACGCTAGTGCTAAAAGAAGAAGTCATGGAAATTCAGGCACTGATCGTCTGTCCAACTGGAATTGGCACCTCGAAAATGTTAGCTAGCCGTATTCGTAAAGAGATTCCGGAGATTAATTCAGTTGTCATTAAATCGGTAAAAGAAATCAAAGAAGCCGCGCTTGAAGGGTATGACTTAGTGATTTCAACAGTAAGACTGCCTTTTTTAAATGTCGATTACATTTTAGTCAATCCACTCTTAACCGAAGAGGATATTCAATCCGTCCAGAATTTTTTACAGAAAAACATTCAAAAGTTAACCAAAGATAAGGACTATCGCTCGTTCCAATATAAAAATAAGACCGTTTGTAAAGAAAAACTGTCTTTTGAGGAAACGATGAAACAAATTAAAGACGTGCATGGAAGTATCGAATCAATTCTTCAAAACCTTAGAATGTATCGATTTTCGGATGCAGTGAGTCACGATCAAGTGATTTCGCACGTAGTAAAAGCTGCTGAAAAAGAACGTTTAATAACCAATGCTAACTGCGTTATTCATCAGCTTAAGGAACGAGAAAACAAAGGCGGTTTAGGCATTCCGCAAACGAGCATGGCACTGTTCCATTGCCGTGAACATCACGTGAACGAGCTGATATTTCAGGTTTCACATTTAGAACAACCTTGCACAGTTAAAGGCATGGACGGAACAAATATGCAGGCGCGTAACCTTCTATTAATGCTCGCACCTGAAGAGTTAAGTGAAGCACAACAAGAAATTTTAAGTTTAATTAGTACCAGTTTAATTGAAGACCATGAAGCAATGATGATTTTTTCGTCCTCGAATGAAGAGATAATTCGCAAAAAGCTAGAGGATACGTTTCATGAGTACCTTCGAAATAATTTGATAAAGGAATGATTTTTGTGAAACAAGCAGTTCATTTTGGAGCAGGCAATATCGGTCGAGGATTCATTGGGGCATTGTTTTCTCAAAGCAACTATCACGTCACATTCGTAGATATTGCTGAAAAGATTATTAATCAGTTAAACACAGATGGAGGGTATAACGTAATAACAGCCGCAGAGCACCCCGAGACATTAGCTGTTCAAAACGTATCTGGTTTAAATAATCTGACACAAGAACAAGCAGTCATTAAAGCGATTAAAGAAGCAACGTACATTACGACGGCCATCGGACCGAACGTTCTGCCTCGCATTGCTCCTTTAATTGCTAAAGGTTTGGCTGAACGTGTAAAAGCAAGCGACGAAAATGTATATATTATTGCATGTGAAAATCAAATCTCTGCGACAGATTTATTAAAAGGCTATATTTTTGACGCGCTGGATGAAGAGACAAAAGCTCATATGATAAATAAGGTCTTTTTCTTCAATTCAGCTGTAGATCGTATCGTGCCTATTCAACATGACCAAGGTTCGCTTGATGTTTTAGTAGAATCCTATTATGAATGGGTAGTAGAGGCACCTGAAGATATTCCTTTTGTAGAAGGAATGACGATTGTGCCTGACCTTGCTCCTTTTATTGAAAGAAAGTTATTTACAGTGAATACGGGACACGCGGTGATTGCATATTTTGGTTATTTAAAAGGAAAAGAAACAATTGATCAAACGTTAAGAGATTCAGATATTTATGAACAAGTACAGCAAACACTACAAGAAACAGGAAACTATCTAATTGAAAGATATGACTTAGATAAAGAGGAGCACAAAGCTTATATTACTAAAATCATTGAACGCTTTAAAAATCCTCATTTAAATGATTCAGTTAAAAGGGTAGGAAGAGCGCCAATTCGCAAGCTTGGACCTCAGGATCGTTTGATTCGTCCAGCGCTAGAAGCAAAAAAAGCGGGCCTTTCTTATACCTATTTAGCAAGGGCTATTGCCGCTGCGCTTTTATTTGACCCGCAAGAAGATAAAGAGGCTATGAAGCTTCAAGCGAATATTCAGGAGTATGGTATTGAGTATGTATTAAAAGAGATTAGTGAGTTAGAGGCAAGTAATGATTTAACAAAAGAAATCATTGCTCAATATAATGCTTTAAAATCGTGAATGAATTTAGTACGTGTAAACAGTCCATTTTAAATGGGCTGTTTTTCTTTTAGCAGAAAGGGAATGTTTGTGTATAGGAGGGTGATAAAATGGTAGCTATTACGCACGTTGGATTAGCTGTACCTGATGTAGAAAAAGCCGTGCAGTGGTATGGGGAAGTTTTAGGTTTTAAGCTGATTGCCGGTCCTTATAAGTTTAATGCGAAGGAAGAAAAAGCTGAAAATATGACTCAAGATTTACTGGGGTCTCATATCAAAAAAATGAAAAATGCTCACATGACAGCTGACAACCAGGTAGGCATTGAACTGTTTGAATTTAATAAGCCGCAAATGCCTCTTGTATTAAAAGACAGCGATGAGCAGTATCAAAGTTATTTTCACATGTGTTTAATAGCCGATGACGTGGAAAAGTTGGCGGATAAAATCGAACAATCAGGTGGTAAAAAGCGAAGCCAAGTATGGAATACAAGACCTGGAAAACCTTATTACTTGGTTTATTGTGAAGATCCGTTTGGGAATATTATTGAGCTATATTCACACAGTACGGAGCTCATGTATGGGAATAGAGAAGAATAAAAGCTTATCCAAATTTTTTGGATAAGCTTTTATCTTTTCATAGCTGTCCGTAGCCGTATACTTTTGCCAGCTCTTCAAAGGTTTTTGATGAATACGTAATAGTTACCGATGTTCCTACTGCCACTTTATTGAATAATTCTTCGACATCCGCATTATGCATTCGTACGCAGCCGTGGCTTACATATTTGCCGATGCTATCTTCTGAGTTATTCCCATGAATAGCGTATGTGTCGCCGGTTGTTCCGTTTGCATTAAGCCCTAGCCAACGAGAGCCAAGAGGGTTATTAGAAGCGCCTCCTGCAATATGCCCTGTATAGTAAGGACGATTTTTAATTTTGTTGACAATCTTGAAAAAACCTACCGGCGTATCGCTCCATGTTTTTCCAGTAGCTACTGAATACGTCTTTTCTAACTTCCCATTATGAAAATAAGCAAGCTGATTTGTTTTTTTATTAATAATAATTAAATCTTTACTTGCTGTGTTTTCACTTGCATTCGCCGCACTTGCTGTATAAGAAATACTGATAATAGCTGCGAGACACAACGCCGCTGCTCGCAGTAGAATTTTTCTCACGTTCTAGCCATCTCCTCTATTGTTCGTTTACATATTTGATGAATTACATGCTATTAGTGTATAAAAGGAAAATGTACTGAATATGAACCTTTCCTGAATGAAAACTGAAAGTGCATCTTATTTATAAACGAATATAAAGTAAAAATCTGGGCAGAAATACAACTAAAGGTCTGGTACATATCTCATGAAAAAGAGAAAAACGAAAATGCACCTTGTCTGTTTAATTTAGGATGTATTATCATGAAGGTTTGAAATGAAGGGCAGGAGGTGGAACAAACAGATGCTTAAAGAATTTAAAGAGTTTGCTTTGCGTGGAAACGTATTAGATTTAGCTGTCGGGGTTATTATTGGAGCGGCATTTGGAAAAATTGTCACGTCCCTTGTAAATGATATTATTATGCCGCTGATTGGTTTGTTGTTAGCAGGGATAGACTTTAAAGATTTATCCTTCACGGTTGGAGATGCTACGGTATTATATGGATCTTTTATTCAAACAATTGTTGATTTCTTAATTGTCGCATTCTCGATTTTCTTATTTATTCGTTTCTTTAATCGTTTTAAGAGAAAAGAAGAAGAGAAAGTAGAGGAAGAAGTGGCTGTTCTCTCAAAAGAAGAAGAGATTTTAACAGAAATTCGTGATTTGCTAAAAGCACAAGCAGTGAAAGAGCGTTCATAACAGCAATTTTTACATACGTATAAAACGGCTAAGAGGCCCGTCTTTTCATAAGAAAAGCGGGCTTTTTTCGTGTGAAATTTCTCGGGAAATGTTAGTGGTATGATTATGGGAAAATTAGGCGTGAAAGCGAGAGAGATAGGAATGTTAAAATCATATTAAAAGTGTTAAGATATTGTAAATAGGAGGCTTAAGGTTATGTTTAAACATTTGTATCGTTCTTTGCCAATGCTGGCAGCGTATGGCCTGCTTAGCGTTTTTTTATACAGTGTTGTTATGTTTAATGTGTCAAATGACACAAAAATGTTGTTTGATTGGGCCCAAATCCATACAGCTGGGTTCGTAGTATTAATAGGAGGATGCTCACTTGTTTTATGGGCGCTCACTTTCTATTTGCTGCTTCGATTTAATCACATAGAGAGAATACAAGATTCGCAGTGGTATGCCATTTTTACGGCAATTGTGTTTTCAATTGCCGTAGCAGCCGTTTCTGCTATGGTTTTTGTTATCTATCATATTGATATACATAATCCAGGCAAAACAATAGAGTGGATGCAAGCATATCCCGAACGCTATCTTTTTACGGTATTTTTACTTTCGCTGTTAACACTAGCGATCATTATGCTAGTAGGGGAAGCTTATTTAGGAGCTGGAATTACCTTTGTTCTGTATTTTATTTTAGCTCTTGTAAACTATTACAAAAAAATCTTTCGAAATGAACCGTTGTTCCCGAACGATTTTATTCAGGCGAGTCAGTTAAAAGAAGTTATTCCGATGATTAAAGATTCGATTTCAATTCCTATTGTAATAGGAGTTATTGGATCTATTGTCGTACTGATCGCTCTTTGGTTTTTCTTGCCGAAAATTAAAATTCGATGGTTTCTTCGAATTATTATGATTCTGCCGCTCATCTTTTTAATGAAATCATTTTTATTCTTTGAACACTCGTTTGCTCAAAAATATTATGATCAATATGCTGCGCTGATGCCTTGGAATCAGCAAAATAATTATTACTATAATGGACCTGTTATTGGCATGATTTCAAATGTTAAAACAGATGTGCTGCAAGAGCCGGATGACTACTCAGAAGAAGCTATGGCAAAAGTGGCAAAGCGCATTCAGTCAAAGGAAGAGAAAACACAAGAAAGCAAGACTGAAGTCAAACCAAACGTTGTGTTTGTGATGAACGAAACATTTTGGGACCCAACAAAGCTTAACGTGACGTTCTCTGAAGATCCAATGAAAAATACAAGAGAACTTCAAAAGAAATATCCTTCCGGATGGTCTTTAAGTCCTTCGTTTGGCGGGGAAACAGCTAATGTGGAGTTCGAAGCGCTGACGAGCTACTCTTTGTCTTTCTTTAACCCTGGAGGCCTTCCTTATCAGCATGTATTGAGTAAAAAAGAATATCCGTCTTTTGTTTCTTATTTAGAAAAGCAAGGCTATGCTACAACGGCTATGCATCCAAACAGCGGCATGCTTTATATGAGACAAAATGTATATCCAAACTTGGGATTTGATCAAGTGAAGTTTATTGATGAAATGAAGCATACACAAAAAGATAACAAAGAGTTTGTTTCTGATGAAGCAGTAGTTGATGAAGTACTCGATACGCTTCGCCAGTCGAAAAAGCCTGCATTTGTGCATGCTGTAACGATTGCAAATCATCTTCCTTATTCAGCGGATAAATATAATGGTCAGGAAACCATTAAAGTAACCGGTAAAGGGCTATCACCGGAAATGCAAAAGGAAATTGAAATTTATGCTGAAGGAATTAAACGTTCAGATGCTGCTTTAAAACGATTGAACGATGAAATTCAAAAGCTGGACGAGCCGACCATTGTAGTATTTTGGGGAGATCATTTGCCAGCACTTGGACAAAACCTTCAAGCTTACAAAGAAACGGGTTTTGGAAACGAGAAGACGCAGCAAACATCTCAAAAATTTTATGAGACGCCGCTCTTATTTTTATCTAATTACGATACGAAAATAGATAAAAATCTCGGTACGATGAGTCCTATTTATATTGCTCCGACACTTGTTCAATCTCTTGGTTACAAAAGTAATCTGTTCTACGATCAGTTGAATCAAATGAAAACAGAAGTGCCGGCTTTTCGTTCAAATATGTATATAGATTCAAAAGGAAAGCTAGTAGATGATCAGGCAGCGCTCTCTAAAAAAGCCGCAAAAGACCTTCAAGATTACCATGAAGTTGAGTTTGATACATTATCCGGGAAACAATACGAAACGCATAAGTTGTATAAATAAAAATAAAAACTCCTTTTAAATAAAAGGAGTTTTTATTTTTTAAGTGTTTAAGGTTGTACTAAAAAATAATTCATGTATAATATTTTAAGGTTAAAAGTAAACTTTAAGTTAAGTAAAACAAAACTTGAGTTTGGAACAGCATGAACAATCATTCATGCTGTTTGCTAATTTTAAATACAGTTGAGGATCGAGAGTATGGAAATAGGAAAGAAAATTAAAAATTTACGATTAAAAAAAGGTTTAACACAAGAAGAGCTAGGAGAACGTACTGATTTAAGCAAAGGCTATATTTCGCAGCTAGAGCGCGATTTAAGTTCACCGTCTTTAGAAACATTTTTTAGTATTTTGGAAGTGCTAGGGTGCGAACCGAAAGAATTCTTCGAAATTGATACGCATGTTCAAAAGGTTGTATACAGAGAGGAAGACTACACGAGTTATTGCGAAGATGAAAAAGGTTACCATATTCAGTGGCTTGTGCATGAATCAAATGAAAAAGAAATGGAGCCCATTCGTCTTATTCTTCATGAAAAAGGCGCATTTAAGAGATTTGAGCCTTCCCTTTCAGAAACGTTTGGCTACATTTTGCGCGGGTGTGTGAAGGTAAAGCTTGGAGGCAGAATATATGAAGCCAAACAAGGAGAAACCATCTATTTTCAAGCTTCTGAAGAACATCAGATTTTAAATGCTCATGACGGAATAACAGAGTTAATTATCGTGGCGACAGAGTCTTATTTATAGAACAAAAGAGGTGAAGTGAAATGACATCTACGAATACAATTATTCAATTTGAAAATGTGACCAAGCAATATGATAATGATTCAGTTGTATTGGATCATGTAAGCTTTGAAATTGAAAAAGGGAAATTTTATACCCTCTTAGGTCCATCGGGATGTGGAAAGACAACGATTTTACGATTAATTGCAGGCTTTACGGAAGCCTCAAGCGGAACGATTTATTTTAATGGGAAAAGAATTAATGATGTCCCGGCTAACAAACGACAGGTTAATACGGTTTTTCAAGACTACGCGCTTTTCCCCCATCTGAATGTATTTGAAAATGTAGCATTCGGTCTTCGAATCAAGAAGATGAAAAATGCTGATATTGCAATAAAAGTTAAAGAAGCTCTTCGTTTTGTTAACTTAGAAGGATATGAAAACAGAGAAATAAAGGAAATGTCGGGCGGCCAAAGACAGCGTGTAGCAATTGCACGAGCAATTGTAAACCAGCCCGAAGTCATTTTGCTGGACGAGCCGCTTTCAGCTCTTGATCTAAAATTGCGTACAGAAATGCAATACGAGTTAAGAGAATTACAGCGTCGTCTAGGTATTACGTTCATTTTTGTTACGCACGATCAAGAAGAAGCGCTTGCGATGTCCGATGAAATCTTTGTTTTGAATAAAGGAAGAATTCAGCAGAGCGGGGAACCTACAGATATTTATGATGAGCCAATTAATCGTTTTGTTGCCGATTTTATTGGTGAATCAAATATTGTACCAGGTAAAATGATTGCTGACTTTTTAGTGGAGTTTGGCGGCCAGCAATTTGAATGTGTCGATCAAGGATTAAACCAAAATGAGCAGGTTGAAATTGTGATTCGCCCTGAAGATTTAGCCATTACAAGCTCCGATCAAGGAAAGCTGCAGGTTCGTGTAGATTCACAGCTGTTCAGAGGAGTCCATTATGAAATTTTAGGCTATGACCATGCAGGGAATGAGTGGCTCGTTCACTCTACGAAAAAGGCAACGGTTGGGGAAGAAATTGGTTTATATTTTGAACCTGAGGCTATCCATGTTATGCGATTTAACGAAACGGAAGAAGAATTCGATAAGCGACTCGAAGGTTATGAAGAGGATTACGATGCAAACTAAATCAAGAAATATTTACTTAGTCCCGTACGTGTTATGGATTTTGCTTTTTGTAGTTGCTCCCATTGTATTAGTTGTCTATTATTCTTTTTTCAACATCGATAATGAGCTGACGCTTGAAAACTATAAGAAATTTTTTACTCCGGTTTATTTACAGATGACGCTGAGTTCATTTTGGTATGCCTTTTTAATTACGTTATTTTCCTTGGTTTTTTCTTATCCTACAGCTTATTTACTAACGAAGCTTAAGCACAAGCAGCTTTGGCTTCTACTGATTATTTTACCGACGTGGATTAACTTATTATTAAAAGCTTATGCTTTTTTAGGTATATTTGGCACGTATGGTACGGTTAATAAGTTTACTGAATTTCTAGGACTTGGTACTCATCAAATTTTATTTACTGACTTTAGTTTTGTATTTGTATCGGTGTATATTTTTATCCCCTTTATGATTTTGCCCATCTTTAACTCTTTGGAAGAACTTAATCCCTCGCTTATCTACGCTTCGCGAGACTTGGGGGCATCTTCATGGGTGACATTTAAACGCGTGGTATTTCCGCTAACGCTAGAAGGGGTTAAATCAGGTTGTCAGGCTGTTTTTATCCCAGCACTATCCCTCTTTATGATTACGCGTTTAATTGCTGGAAACCGCGTCATTACACTGGGAACAGCGATTGAACAACATTTTTTAGTGACGCAGGATTGGGGCATGGGCGCCACCATAGCCGTCTTTTTAATTATTGCGATGGCCGTTATGATGCTCATAACAGGCACTGGAAAGAGAGGTGTGTAAAATGAAGAGAAAGTGGAAGTTCAGCCACCTTTATTTATTTCTTGTATTTTTCATTTTATACGCGCCCATTTTTTATTTAATGTATTACTCTTTTAACAGCGGAGGAAACATGCGTGAATTTGAAGGGTTTACGTTAGATTGGTACAAAGAAGTGTTTCAAGACACGCGTTTGCTTATTATTGTTTTGAATACTCTTATTATTGCTCTACTGTCTTCGGGTATTTCAACTATTATTGGCGTGATAGGGGCACTTGCTATCGTATACGTGAAGCGCAGACGTGTTCAAAATACGCTGTTAACATTTAATAATGTGTTAATTGTGAGTCCAGATGTTATTATTGGCGCATCTTTTTTAATTCTATTTACCATTATCGGTGTAAAGCTCGGATTTATATCGGTATTATTAGCGCATATTGCATTCAGTGTACCGATCGTGGTCATCATGGTTCTGCCTAAGCTGCAGGAAATGAGTCCGACACTGCTTGATGCAGCCCGTGATTTGGGCGCAAGCCGCTTTGAAGTACTTTCGAAAGTGGTATTGCCATTTATTCGTCCGGGTATCTTTGCAGGCTTTTTTATGGCTTTAACTTACTCTTTGGATGATTTTGCGGTTACGTTCTTTGTGACCGGGAACGGTTTTTCTACGCTTTCAGTAGAAATTTATTCGTTAGCAAGAAGAGGGGTCTCGTTGAAAATCAATGCTCTTTCTACTCTTATTTTCATGTTTACCGTGCTGATTGTAATTGGTTATTACTTTATCAGTCAGCGATATAGCAATAAAGTGAAAGGGGTGGCGACTGGAAAATGAAGCAATTAGCAAAGCCGTTTATCTTCATCGTCATCCTTTCTTTCGTTCTTATGTATGTGGTTCATCATTTGAACAATGCCGAAGGATACTCTGGAGGAGATACGCTGACCGTCTATAATTGGGGAGATTATATTGATCCTGATTTAGTGAATCAGTTTGAAAAAGAAACCGGAATTAAAGTCATTTATCAGACCTTTGATTCGAATGAAGCAATGATGACAAAAATTGAACAAGGCGGTACGACATTTGATATTGCTGTGCCTTCTGAGTACGCGATTAGCAAGATGCGTGAAGAAAATTTGCTATTGCCAATTGATCATTCGAAGCTGCCTAATTTAAAATACATTAATCCGCGTTTTTTAGACTTATCCTTTGATCCTGGCAATCAGTACTCTATTCCTTATTTTTGGGGAACTGTGGGTATTGTGTATAACTCTGATATGATTCATGGCAAGAAGATAAAAAGCTGGAATGATTTATGGGATCCTAAGCTGAAAAATCAAATTTTACTTGCAGATGGCGCTAGAGAAGTGATGGGAATGGGGCTAAACAGCTTAAATTATTCATTAAATGATACGAATAAAGCCCATCTTCAAGAAGCAAAAAGAAAGCTTGATACATTAACACCAAATGTAAAAGCTATTGTAGGAGATGAGATTAAGATGCTCCTAGCAAATGAAGAAGCGGCAATTGGCGTTGTTTGGTCAGGCGATGCTTCTGAGATTATGAGTGAAAACGATAAGCTGAATTACGTTGTTCCAGAAGAAGGTTCGAATTTATGGTTTGATAACATGGTTATTCCAAAAACGGCTAAAAACGTAGAAGGCGCACATAAATTCATGAATTTTATGCTGGATCCTAAACACGCTGCTCAAAATGCGGAATATGTAGGATATTCTACGCCTAATAAAAAAGCGTTAGAATATTTGCCGAAAGAAGTAGCGGAAGATGAACGTTTTTACCCAGAGGAAGAACTAACAAAAAAGCTTGAGGTATATAATAACTTAGGCAAACGAATGCTTGCTTATTACAATGAATTATTTTTGGAATTTAAAATGCACCGTAAATAAAAGGAACTTAATTAGGTCTTTGTACTCAAGTTCTTTATTGTTTTTGTAAATTCAGTTGCGTGATAGCAAGAGGAAAGATAAAATACAAACGAGTAAAGCTAATAACATTTATTTTATGTTATTAGCTTTTTTATTTGTAAAACGGGAAAGATAAGAAAAAATTGAATGTTCTATTATTCATCCAGAATTTATATTTCACATTATATAGGAGAGAAAAAGTGAAGCAAAAACAAAAGCAGCATATTCAATCCATTTATTTTCTACGGTTATTCGCTATGATGATGGTTGTGCTCGTACATGTAACAGCAGCATATGCAACGGTACTGCCATTTGCAAGCGAAGCTTATCAGAAATATCATTTTCTTAACCGAATTGTTCGAATTGAAGCAGGGATCTTTATTGTGATTACAGGTTTGGTTTTCTTTTATAGTTATATTAACAAGCCTTTAACAAAGACTTTATGGAAAACGTATTATGCTCGAAGAGTGACATATATTTTGGTTCCCTATATTGTTTGGGCACTTATTTATGAATTTTATTCGTACTATGTAGGAGCAACAGAATTAAATGCAGCTGATATTGTGAAACGTATTTTACGCGGAGAGTCCTACTATCAGCTTCATTTTATCTTTTTAATTGTACAAGTTTATCTCGTGCTGCCGGTTTTTGTATGGCTAGCACAAAAAGTAACCATTTTTAAAAAATACATGTGGCTGTTTGGCATTATCATTCAGCTTGGTTATTTAATGCTTAACAATACGTATCATATCACTTCATTTAATTTGTTTTTAAATACAATGGCTACGTTTTTACTTGGCGGTTGGATTGGCATTTATTATCGCGAACAAGTGGATAAAAAGTACAGTCGTTCGAATATTGTATTATTTCTGGTGACGCTCGGAGCGGGAATAGCTATTTCACTGTTAAATTATCACTTGTACACAATGAAGACAATCCAAATTTCAGGCTTTACGTATGAGGCTGTTAATACGCTTTATTTGGTCGCTGGAAGTTATTTCTTCTTCCGAATTGCAGAGATATTAGCTGAAAAGCTTTCTGTGAAGTCCGTGACGATTGTTAAAAATATTGCCATGTACTCGTTTGGATTTTACTTGATTCACCCGATGGTTTTAAACTTTGTGGCAAAAGCAGTACCAATACAAGGAAACTACATGTTTCACATTGAAATTTTGGCACGCTATATTCTAACATTAGCAGGCTGTTACCTCATCATTTGGGGATGTCATCGTCTTTTACCGTTTGCTAGCTTTTTGTTTGGTAAACTGCCAAAAGAAGCGGTGTTCATTTACCGACGTCCTGATCATAAATAGCGTTTAGTTAAAAGTTATGTCTGCTTGCAGGCATAACTTTTTTTATAAAGTATAAGAGATGATAACACGCTAGTTTTAAAATATTTTTAAAAGTGACATGCTAAGATAATGCTTACTTAGGTACTCACAAAAGGGGGAATTTGATATGCGTGTACTTGTGGTAGAAGACGATGCTTCATTATTACACGGTATCGTAGAAGGCTTAAAAGAAGAAGGATATGAAGTTGATTGTGCGTCTGAAGGAGATGAAGGTTTGTTTTTAGCAGAGCAGAATATTTATGATGCTTTGATTTTAGATATTATGCTGCCGGGTATGACAGGACTTGACATACTAAAAAAGCTAAGAAAACAAAAGGTGCTGACGAAAGTTATTTTTCTCACTGCAAAGGATAGTGTAGAAGATCGAGTGAAAGGACTCGATTATGGAGCTGATGATTATTTGGTTAAGCCTTTTGCCATGGCTGAACTTTTTGCGAGGTTAAGGGTGATGCTCAGAGACTTGCAGGCAGAAGAAGGCATGATTTCATATGGTCCCATTTCTATACGAGAAGACAATCATGAAGTTATGATAAATGGGAGTGCCCTAACGTTAACGATTAAAGAATTTCAGCTTTTGGAATACTTTATTCGAAATAAAGAACAAATCCTTATTCGAGATCAAATTTTTAATCGCGTATGGGGATTTACATCTGACGTAGGAGTGGGTGTAGTAGACGTCTATGTTCACCATTTAAGAAAGAAGCTTCAGCCTTTTAATTGTGACGGTTATGTACGTACAGTGAGAGGCGTAGGCTTTATGTTAAAAGGGGAAGAGCATGTTTAAAAAGACGAGAATCAGGCTTGTGTTATTTAACACAATCGTGCTGATGGTTATTTTGAGCATTTTTAGTTTAGTTTTATATTTTTATATGCAGCATGTTATTTTTTCAAATCCAGACAATCGGTTAAGTGAGATGAGTGAGCAGGTAAAAAAAAGAAATTTACATGAGATTCAGGAAAATAATGAGAGAGAAACAGAAAGACGGGTTGCGTTTTTACTTTGGAGCGGTGATAAAAAACTAATCAAAATCACACCTAAAAAAGGGTTATATACAAACGATATTGACGACTTTAAGCCTGCGCTCTCAGAAGGAAAAGCCCAAACGTCGCAAGAGGTAAACGGTCATGCTTATCGAGTGATGAATGTGAAAAACGAAGGGTATATAAAAGATCAAGACGTTTCAACGATTCAACTTGTCTTAAACGTAGATCCAGAAACTCAAACCTTAGAGCACCTTGCTTTTCTTCTTATCATTTCAGCGTTTATCGGACTGCTTCTTTCGCTTGTGGCTGGCTTGTTTTTAGCTAATCGAGCGCTTGTACCTATACAAAAGTCGTGGAACAAACAGGTCGAATTTATTGCAGATGCTTCCCATGAGTTAAGAACGCCTCTTTCCGTGATGCAAACGCATCTCGAGCTATTGTTTAGACGACCAAATCATACGATCGAGCAAGAAAGCGAAAATATTTATCAAAGCTTAAACGAAGTGAAGCGGATGACGAAGCTGGTGGGTAACTTACTAACACTGGCTAGATCTGATTCAAGTGCGCAGCTGCTAAACAAAACGGTCTTTAATATGGGCGAGCTGGTTGATAAAGTAGCTAATCAATTTGAGCCCATATTTGAACTAAAGGAGCTGCACTTCACAAGGGAAATTGAATCGTTAATGTGCGGAGGAGATCAAGAACGACTTCATCAGCTATGTATGATTTTATTAGATAACGCTTTTAAATACACGCCCTCTGGAGAAAGCATTCACATCAGTCTAAAGAAATATCATCACTCTATGACGTTAATCGTTAGAGACACAGGCGTTGGCATTGAAGCGAAAGACCTTCGATATGTGTTTGATCGCTTTTATCGAAGTGATAAGAGCCGAGCACGTGCCGAAGGAGGGTCAGGTTTAGGTCTCGCGATTGCTAAATGGATTGTACAAGCTCATGACGGAGAAATTAAGGTTTTTAGCCAAAAAAACGTGGGTACGGAATTTCATGTGAAAATTCCGCTATGAAAAAAAGCTGCCTATCATCAGGCAGCTTTTTTCGTCACTTTTTTGGTGGCGGTCTTCCACGCTTTCCATGCATTAGCAAGTAACAGGCCAATTAATAAATAGGCAAGGCCGCCAAAAACTAAGTAATCTATAGCGCTAATCGCCCCCGCAAGCAGCCCAAATTTTATTTGGTCTTTATACTTGGCAGGAGAAGTTGGCGGATCCGTCACCATGAAGAAGGCTAAAAATAAAGCGGAATTAACAAAAGGAGCTCGTAAAGCATCTGCTACATCGCCTACTCCTATTAATGACATAATCGTGAAAATAGCAAAATACACGCCCAAAAACGCAAATACTTGAGGGAATTTATTTACCTTGCTCGTCACAAGGTACCCCGTCACAAACACGAATACAATGAGCCATACGGGTAGTAAAGATAAGCTCCCCCACCAGCTTTGGCCGCTTGAAAAGACAATAAGTGAAAAGAGAAGACCAAAAGCAGCAGGGTTAAAAATAGGCTTCTTTTTTACTTTTACGAAGTGCTTCGATAAAATCGCAACAGCTACAGTGCAAAATGTGACCCAAGCAGGTGTAGAGGTGCTGAGTACTAAGGCAATAATTAATCCAGTAATAATTCCGCCGTCAGGAAGCTGAATTTTCTTTTTATAAGCAAAAGAAAATCCTAAATCTAAGGCGGCCGCCGAGCATACGGCAAGCAGTAGGTGTCCTAATCCTTGAAAGGCAGAAGAGTTGAATTCACCTAATAAAGTTAAAAGCAGAAGCATAGCGATTACATATCTTTTAGGGGTTTTAACTAGCTGCGCCCAAAGACTTATTTCTTTTGGTTTGTTTTCATCTACAATAATATAACCTTTTGGTGTACTGATATATTTAACACCGCTTCTTCGTTCAGAACGTGTGGTCATAATTTATTAATTCCTCCATATGTGATGTAAAAAAAGGAGTGAAACTAGAGTCGAAGAGCACGCCGCGTATGTCGGCATCATTCAATAAATTTACTCCTTTTTCCGCTCCTAAAATAAAAGCTGACGTAGATAATGCATCGGCCAGCATGGCAGAAGGAGCAATAGCTGTGCAACTCAACAGACTGCTTCGAGTGGATGGAGATAAGGGATTAACCAAATGATGCGTTGATGGATGTGTATTATTTTTTCTAGCATAATTTCCTGATGTGCAGACAGCCGTATCTGTTACACGTAAAGTCAGTAGTGACTGCGTTTGAATCACAGGATGCTGAATCCCGACTTTCCACAACTCTCCGTGTTGATTGCGTCCTTTAACTAGGATGTCTCCTCCTGCATTAATCATAAAATGCTGATAAGGAAGGGAGCGGGCAGCCAAATCAATCGCCAACCCTTTGGCGACCGCTCCAAGATCTATAATCATCGGTTTTTGTAAACAAACCGTTTTTTTATGTGTATCCAATACGATGTCTTTATAACTTCCAGAGTCGACTGCTTCGTTCACTTGTACGGGTTTTCCATATAAGTAATGTTCATTAAAACCGCGGTTTTCTAATTGCTTTCCTACCGTTGGGTCAAAGATTCCATGCGTTTCATTTGCTACTAAGATAGCGAAATGAAGAGCTTCAAATAATAGAGGACTAACAGAAACAGGCTCTTTGACATGTCTAATTAGTTTCATAACTTCGCTTGTGGCATCAAATCGACTGCATGTCGTTTCAACGGTTTTAAAAATAGTAAATGCCTTTGAGATATGGTGAAGGACATTTGCTTCTTCTGATTGGGGAGCAATTACTTGAATGGAGACGGTTGTTCCCATACATAAGACAGAGCGGCTATACGTTTTTATGGACATCATTCGTTTCTCCTTTATGCATTCACTGCTTGCTGAAGTGCGTCGTCCACAGCATTTTGAAAATCTTCTGTACTAAGCGTTGCTCCGCTCACGACGTCGACATCTGAGCTTTGTCTTTGTACGACTTGAGCCGGAAGGCCCTCAATGTAACTTTGAGAATAGTGAGTATCCGCTTGTGTAATTTCAACTGTATCAATTCGGTCGTTTTTAATGGTCACGGATACGTAGACAGTTCCGATACGGTTGCTTCCTTGGCCAGAATACGTTCCATCTTTGTATTTTGTTTTAGGAGCAGAACTTTCGGCACTCGCTGATGACTGTTTCTTATTAGAGGAAGCAACATCTTCTCCCCAGCTGTCATTGACAATCGTTTGATTGTCTGTTTGATCCGTCGTTTTCTTCTGATGATGAGCCGGGGTGACTTGAACAGCTTGTGCATCAGATAGAGTGTTTATATAACCAGTTGCATAAATACTTCCAATGGCTACGCTGCATGCAGCAATCATCGTTTTTCCCATTTTACTCATGTTTGTTGAACCTCCTGATTTATACCAGAACTATAGTTTCGATTATTGATGGTGATCTTTAGCATAAATAAACTTTACAAATAAACTTTTAAAAAAGATTTAAAATCAAAAAAGTTTTTTTAAAAATAAATAATCCAAGTGAAAAGGTCATTTTAAATAATGAAAGGAAAAGCTGGAATTTCTTTCACAAGCCTAGCTATTTTGACATACGTAATAATAGTTAATATTTCTGTTTACTATCTAAACGTGCATGATAAAATAGAAAAGATGAATATGTGTTAGGAGGAACATCAGTGAAAATTAAGCTTGGCCTTTTATACGGAGGAAAATCCGCTGAACATAAAGTATCTTTACAAACAGCTCTAGCAGTTTCAAAAGCAATTAATCACGATAAATATGAAGTGCATCCAATTTACATTACAGAAACAGGAAAGTGGATTCGCGGCACACAGCTGACTGGTCCGCTTGAAACAGTTGCTCAATTAGAAATTCAAGATAACGGAACAGCTATTTCACCAGTTTCATTGAATACAGAAATGTTTGCATTAACAGATTCAAAAACAGATGATCAGCTAGATGTTATTTTCCCACTTCTTCATGGTCCAAATGGAGAAGATGGTACGGTACAAGGATTATTAGAATTATTAAATATTCCTTATGTTGGAAACGGTGTATTAGCTTCAGCAGCTGGTATGGATAAAGTTGTAATGAAGCAGCTGTTTGCACAGGCAGGTCTGCCTCAAGTAGAGTACGTATCATTTATCCGCCGCGAGTGGGAAGCAGATCGAACGGTTGCTTATGAAAAAGTAGAAGCACTTGGATACCCTTGCTTTGTTAAACCGGCAAACTTAGGTTCAAGCGTTGGGATTAGCAAATGTGATAACCGCGAAGAGCTAGAAGCGGCTTTTGTTGAAGCTTTCTTATTCGATCGGAAAATCATTGTAGAAGCAGCAGCAGTTGGCCGTGAAGTTGAAATTGGTGTGTTAGGGAATGATGAAGCAGCTTGTTCAGTAGTTGGAGAAATTTTACCTAAAAAAGCGTTTTACGATTACAAAGCCAAATATGAAGACGGCGATACAGGTCTTATTATTCCAGCTGAAATTACAGAAGAACAGCATCAAGAAATGTCAGCACTAGCAATCAAAGCATTTAAAGCAATTGATGGATCTGGTCTTGTACGTGCAGATTTCTTCTTAACATCAGAAGGTAAATTCATTATTAATGAAGTGAATACGATGCCTGGTTTTACACCTTTCAGTATGTTCCCGTTATTGTGGAAACACGCAGGTGTTGAATATCCAGATTTAATTGAAAAACTTGTATCACTAGCAATTGAACGTCATACCGAAAAGCAGCAAATTAAACACACAATGTAACTCACACAACACTATTCATCATGAATAGTGTTTCTGTGTTTAGTTTCAATTAATGTTATCCATAGTTTACTTTATATCGAGAGGAGCAAACCAACAATGATTAAACGTACGCTTACACAGCTAGCTGCAATGATTCCAGGAAGTGTATTCCATAGCGGGAACGAAGCAGCTGTAATTGAGGGAGTCTCAATTGATACGAGAACCATTCAGCAAGGTAATTTATATATCCCAATTAAAGGGGAACGTTTTAACGGGCATACATTTGTTCATAAAGCAATTGAAGACGGAGCGGTCGCTACACTGTGGAACAAAGATGAAGAAAATCCACCGACAGACATTAGTGTTATTTTAGTCGATGATACGCTAGAAGCTCTTCAGCAATTAGCGAAATCCTATCGTCATGAGTTGGATATTAAAGTAGTGGGCATTACAGGAAGTAACGGAAAAACAACGGCAAAAGACATGGTGAAAGCTGTGCTTGATACAACTTACCGTGTTCTGAAAACAGATGGAAACTTTAATAATCATATTGGCATGCCGCTTACTATTTTGCGTTTAGATGAAACTCATGATATTGCAGTTTTAGAAATGGGCATGAGCAGCCGAGGGGAAATTGAGTTTCTTTCTAATTTAGCGGAGCCTGATGTGGCCATTATTACAAATATCGGAGAATCGCACCTTCAAGACTTAGGAAGCCGCGATGGAATTGCGGAGGCGAAATTAGAAATTACAAGCGGTTTAGCGCCAACAGGTCAGCTTGTCTATAATGGTGATGAGCCACTTTTAACATCACGCGTAGTTAATCCAGTATTTGAAACGGTGACATTTGGCAGCTCAGAACAAAACGATTTATATCCAAGTGCTATTTCAGCTGAAGAGTTAGGCACCACATTCACTGTTTCACGTGAAACAACATATTCGTTCTTTATCCCGGTATTAGGTAAACATAATGTTCACAATGCGCTTTCTGCTATTGCGGTAGGTCATTATTTTGGACTAGACAATGAAACAATCGCTAAGGGATTAAAAGAATTAAAGCTAACCAATATGCGTATGGAGCTCGTGAAACGAACAGATGGCCTGACCTTCATTAATGACGCATATAATGCAAGCCCAACGTCCGTTAAAGCTGCTATCACGCTGATGCATGATTTAGAAGGCTATAAGCAAAAAATTCTTGTTCTCGGGGATATGCTTGAATTAGGCGATCAGGAAAAAGAGTTCCACAAAGAAGTGGGAGAGTTTATTCAAGCAGAAAAAATTGATTATGTTCTAACATACGGCCCCTTATCTGTTGAAATTGAGCAAGGAGCAAAAAATAATTTTGCAGAAGATAAGGTAATGCACTTTGAGGAGAAAGATGAGCTTGTTAAAAAATTAACAGCGATTACAACAAGAGAAGATGTGGTTTTAGTGAAAGCATCTCGAGGGATGAAGCTTGAGGAAGTTATCTCAAAAATGATGCATAAATTACCGTGATATTAAAAAGAGTATAAGTAAGCTCTATTGCAAACGGAAAGCCATAGTGTTATGATGTAGTCTGAGTGTCTTGAGGCGCTTATACTCTAAACGTTGAATTTATTGAAGTAGTCGTTTAGAGCATTTTCCGTTTCCTCGGAGAATGCTTTTTTTTGTAAAATATAGATAGTCTAAATATAAAAGGAGTTTGAAAAACTTGGCATTATTTCAAGATTTAGGATTAAGTCAACAGCTTAATAAAGCTGTGAGTAAAATGGGTTTTGAAGAAGCAACACCAATTCAATCAGAAACTATCCCATTAGCACTAGAAGGTCACGATTTGATCGGACAAGCACAAACAGGAACAGGGAAAACAGCGGCATTTGGTATTCCTCTTATTGAAAAAGTTGATGTAAACGTAGATGCAATTCAAGGGTTAATTATTGCTCCTACTCGTGAACTTGCTGTACAGGTATCTGAAGAACTTTACAAAATTGGTCAAACAAAGCGCGTACGCGTGCTATCAATTTACGGTGGTCAAGATATCAGTCGTCAAATTCGTGCATTGAAAAAGCACCCTCATATCATCGTAGGGACACCAGGGCGTATGCTAGATCATATTAATCGTCGTACACTTCGTCTACAAGATGTTCATACAGTTATTTTAGATGAAGCAGATGAAATGTTAAACATGGGATTCATCGAAGACATTGAAAAAATCTTATCAAACGTACCTGAGAACCACCAAACACTTTTATTCTCAGCAACAATGCCTACTCCAATCCGTCGCATTGCTGAAAAATTCATGAACGAACCAAAAGTGGTAAAAGTACAAGCAAAAGAAGTAACGATGCCAAACATTACGCAGTATTATTTAGAAGTACAAGAAAAGCGTAAATTTGATATCCTTACTCGTCTTTTAGATATGCAATCACCTGAATTAGCTATCATCTTTGGTCGTACAAAGCGCCGTGTTGATGAGTTATCAGAAGCATTAAATATGCGTGGTTATTCTGCACAAGGTATCCATGGTGACTTGACGCAGTCGAAACGTCTATCTGTACTACGTCAATTTAAAGAAGGTTCTATTGATGTATTAGTTGCAACGGACGTAGCTGCACGCGGACTTGATATTTCTGGTGTTACTCATGTATACAACTTTGATATCCCTCAAGATCCAGAGAGCTATGTACACCGTATCGGACGTACAGGACGTGCTGGTAAAATGGGTGCTGCTATGACATTTGTAACGCCAAGAGAAACTGGACAGTTACACAATATTGAGCGTACAACAAAACGTAAAATGGAGCGTCTTACTCCTCCAACGCTTGATGAAGCAATGGAAGGTCAACAGCGTATTGCAGCTGACAAATTAACAGAATCTGTGACACAAGGCAACTTATCTTACTACAAACAGTTGGCAGAAGAGTTACTTGAAGAGCACGATTCAGTTTCATTAGTGGCAGCAGCAATCAAATTATTTACAAAAGAACCAAACGAATCACCAATTCAATTAACTGCTGAACCACCGGTAATTGCAAAAGGTGATAAAAACAAACGTGGAAATGGCGGAGGTCGTTCACGTTCTAACTCTAAAAACTACTCACAGCAAAATCGTCGTGGAAACTCAAAGCGTTTTGGTGACAAGCGTCGCGGTGGAAGCAACGGCAGTGATAATAGAAATCGCAATAGCAGCAGTAATCGTAAAGATTCTCGCAGCAAAGCGTAAAATAAAAACGAGCCTTAACAGGCTCGTTTTTTTTATGTGTTAATTGCTATTTTATTGGTGCACACTATGAGTAAAATAAAATGGGGTGTTCACTGATGTCGACCATTGTTCGGTTAGGTTATGTGGCGATGAGCGTTCATTTGGAAAATAGTTCTCCTTCTCAAACAATGACTTTTGCACAATTTCAGCGTGTGAAAGACCATGAAGCGGCCATTCGCAAGCTCGAACGTATTGCAATATCCAACTTAGAAAACTGCTTACGGTTATTAAAACACAATGCGTGGAGTGAAATTGAGTTTTTTCGATTCAGTTCTAAGTTAATTCCATTAGCTAACCATGAGGCGCTAAAAGAGTGGAACTACATAGCTCCTTTAAAAGATGCTCTTCAGCGTATTTCTGTATTTTTGAAGGAACATCCAATGCGAGTAGATTTTCACCCGGATCATTTTGTTGTTTTAAACTCAACGGATAAAGAGGTTTTTAAGCATTCTATCCAAACTCTTCGCATGCATCAAAAATTGCTGAAAGGAATGGATATTCCGCTTCAAAATCGCTGTGTTTTACATGTTGGAGGAGCTTATAATGATAAAGAAAAAGCACTGGAGCAGTTTATTCATAATTGGGGGCTTGTACCTCAATCCCTTCAGCAAATGATTATGTTAGAAAACGACGATACAACCTTTCATATAAAGGACGTCTTGTATTTATGTGAAAAACTAAATGTCCCAATCATTTTTGATCTTCATCATCATCAGGCAAACAACGATGAAACTTCATGGCAAGAGCATTGGGACCGTATCATTAGAACGTGGGAACAGGAAACGCTTCCTCTAAAAATGCATATATCTAGTCCTAAAAGTGATAAAGAATTTAGAGCCCATGCAGATTATATCGATGTTAATGGGTTTTACAGCTTTTTAAAAGAAGTAAATGGAACGATACCGCAAATTGATTGCATGATTGAAGCTAAGAAAAAAGATGAAGCGCTCTTTCAGTTAGTAAGAGACTTGAAGTCTTATGAAGATGTGGAATTTATTAACTCATCCACTTTTTATATTAAATCTTAAAGCAGGCCTCATATCTGTGGCTTGTTTTTCTGTTTGAACGCGAGAAAAGCGAGAAGAAATCCAGCAATACCTCCAACGAAATGAGCTGTGTTGTTGGTTCCTGGCGTTAGCAGACCTGAAAGTAATCCAATAATTAAAAAGACGACAATGATTTGCTGGTTACTTTTAGAAAGCACGTGCTTTTGTTTTATTACAAGGTAGAGGTAAAACCCAAGCAGCCCGAAAATGGCACCGGATGCACCCACATGGCTGTAGAAAGAAGATTGGATTAGAAATGTAACGATATTTCCAAGCAATCCACACGTAAGGTAGAATAGAAGAAACTTATAAGAAGAAAGAATACGCTCAGCACCTGGCCCTAACAAGAACAATGAAAATGAGTTAAATAGAAGGTGTGAAAAGCTTAGATGCAAAAAGATAGGTGTGAAAAGTCGCCAGTAGTCTCCTTGAGAAATTAAGCTATTCACACCAATAAGCTGATGTATAAAAGATTCTGCAAGGTGTGAGGGAAGAGCGGCAAGTAACCATAGCGCAATGTGGATGCAGATAAGCGTGAAGGTAACAGGATAAAAACGTTTAAATTCAGCTGCATTTTCTGTGCGTACGAACATATTTGTCACTCCTTTTTATAAAGGCATTTTTATATACTATTCTGTAAGAGAGGATTAAATGAAAATGATTATAGGAACTGGAATTGATATTACAGAGTTAGAGCGGATTGAAAAAATGGTGCAGCGTCAAAGTGCTTTTGTTACTCGGATTTTAACAAAAAATGAAAAAGAACGCTATGAAAAGCTATCAAGCCGACGTAAGGTCGAATTTTTAGCAGGAAGATTTGCTGTGAAGGAAGCATATTCGAAAGCTCTTGGAACAGGAATAGGAAAAGATTTCAGCTTCCAAGATATCGAAATTGTGAATGATGAAAGAGGAAAACCCCACATTGTTACAAAACAACCGCTGGACGCGTCTGTACACGTATCTATTTCCCACAGTGCGCACTATGCGATTGCTCAAGTAATTATTGAACGCTTGTCAAGCTAGTCTGCATATTCACTATTTCTTGTTCATATATTCATAGTGTGGATAGGGGAGACAAGATATGTTCTTGCTTCTCCGTTTAGCTGTGAATATACGAAATAAAGGAGTTGGGGAAATGCATAAAAAATGGATTGGCTTATTTGTTTGCGCCTTTTTTCTCTTAGCCTTATCAGCATGCGGTGAAAAAAGTCAGCAGGATGTAACAGATGCATTGGATGCCAAGGTACAAGAAATGGCGGGTTATAAATCAGATGCTAAGATGACATTAAATACAGGGAAAGATGCTCAAGTATACGATGTAGAGATTTGGCATAGTAAGCCTATGTATTATCGAGTGAATTTGAAAAATACAAAGAAAGATCAAAGCCAAATGATTTTGCGTAATGATGAAGGGGTTTTTGTTTTAACGCCCGCCTTAAATAAAAGCTTTCGTTTTCAAAGTGACTGGCCGCAAAATAGCAGTCAAGCTTATTTGTATGAATCCCTTGTCCAAGATATTGTGAAGGATGAAAAAGCAAGTTTTAAATCAACGGATAAGCATTATATTTTTGAAACAAAAACCAACTATCAAAATAGCACGATGCTTCCTAAACAAGAAATTACGCTGAACAAAAGTGACTTAGCGCCTGTTTCGGTTAAAATTATGGATACGGATAATAAAGTGTTAATAAAAGTTGATTTCTCTAAGGTGAAATTCGATTCTAAGTTTGATAAAGGGGCTTTTGATACAAAAAGAAACATGACAAGTGCAAAGATTGACGTTCCAACATTAGCTCAGCAGAAATCATTTAGCGTCCTTTATCCTAAGGATGTTCCAAAAGGTACAAAGCTGTCCAAGGAAAAGAAAATTGAGACAGAAAATGGCGAGAGAGTCGTTTTAATGTACAAAGGAGAAAAGCCGTTTACGCTTGTACAAGAAAAAGCGCAAGTAGCTAAAACAGCAACATCTACAGTTACTGCCGGAGAGCCCTTTGATTTAGGTTTTACTGTGGGAGCTTTAACGGATAAAAGTCTATCTTGGACATATAATGGAGTAGACTTTATGCTGGCTTCTGATCAGCTAACACCAGATGAATTGAGTACAGTTGCTAGATCTGTGCAAAGTCAGATGGGAAAATAAGAGAAGCTTACAAGCCTGCATATATGTAGGCTTGTTCTTGCTTAATTTGAATAAAGATCGAGATGAAGTTTGGCTATAGATGTATTATACTAACAGAGGAAAGTACGTTTAGAATGGTTCTGAAAAAAGGAAGTGTCGTAGTAATGGATGCATTTTATAGAGAAACATGGGCAGAAATTGATGTAGAAGCCATTTTTCAAAATGTGAATCATGTAAGAGAACTGATACCGGGGCATAAAACGTTAATGGCCGTAGTGAAGGCGAATGCGTACGGGCATGGAGATAAAGAAGTAGCAGAGATTGCGCTTCAAGCTGGGGCTGATATGCTAGCTGTAGCTTTTTTGGATGAAGCTATTGCTCTTCGGAAAAAAGGAATAAAGGAATCCATTTTAGTATTAGGCGCCGTGCCTACCCTACACATTCAAACTGCATTGGAGTGGGATATAACAGTCACTGCTTATAGCAAAGCTTGGATTGAAGAAGCGGCGTCCATTCTAGGTGAAAACAGTCAGCTGCATATGCATTTAAAAATAGATACAGGCATGGGTCGCTTGGGAGTTAGAACAAAAGAAGAATTACACGAAACGATGAAAATCATCGCTTCTCATTCGGGATTCGTGCTGGATGGAGTGTTTACACACTTTGCAACAGCAGACGAGCTAAACTCATCTTATTTTGAAGAACAATACACATTCTTTGAAGAAATGGTTCGAATTGTGAAAGAATATAATTTTACACCTCCGATGATTCACTGTGCAAATAGCGCAGCCTTGCTTCGTCGTCCGAAAGATATCTTTAATGGCGTACGCTTAGGTATCTCTATGTATGGCTTGAGTCCTTCTGAGGAATTAAAAGAAGTCTTGCCAATTCCGTTAAAACAGGCTTTTTCACTGCACAGCCGTATCGTGCATGTTAAAAAAGTCAAAAAAGGGAGTCATATCAGTTACGGAGCTACTTATGAAGCGAAAGAAGATGAATGGATTGCTACTATCCCAGTAGGATACGCAGACGGCTGGATTCGTAAATTAAGTAATTTTGAAGTATTAGTAGATGGATTTAAAGTGCCAATTGTTGGTAGAATCTGCATGGACCAATTGATGATTAAATTACCTAAAATGTATAAAATGGGTACAAGAGTAACATTTATTGGAAAACAAAAAGATGCTGAAATTACAATTGATGAAGTAGCGAAGCATCTTGAAACAATTAATTATGAAATCCCTTGCATGATTGCAGCAAGGGTTCCGAGGGTTTATACAAGAGATTTGCAGCATATTGATGTTAATAATTATATCTTGCGCTGAATATACATCTTCCTGAGTCAACATAAAAAGTCTGCGAACAAAAGACAATAAAATAATAACTTCCATGCATAAAAGAGGGTATCAATTGACGATAATAGTGTAGAAATTGACAGAATTAACTTTCCATTAAAGCTAATCAATGTTATGATAAGGAAAGATGAGACTATTGGTGTGTGTATTGATGTTGGAGGTGTATGTTTGTGTCTGAAGCGAGCGCAACTACAGAAATCCTAGTAAGATTACCGAAAAATTTAGTATCGGAGCTCGATCTTATGGTTAAACAAGAAAATGGCAACCGAAGTGATTTTATTCACCAAGCAACAAAATTGTACCTTCGTGAGCGAAAAAAACGCCATATTCGCGAATCAATGAGACGTGGATATATGGAGATGGCAAAGATAAACTTAAATATTGCTTCCGAGGCTTTTCTAGCAGAGTATGAAGCTGATCATACTGTGGATCGTTTAGTAAGCGGGGGGTAATGACTTGGTAGTCAAACGTGGCGACGTTTATTTTGCTGACCTATCTCCTGTTGTTGGCTCAGAACAAGGAGGCGTTCGCCCTGTACTTGTCATTCAAAATGATATAGGCAATCGTTTTAGCCCAACTGTTATTGTAGCTGCGATCACTGCTCAAATTCAAAAGGCAAAGTTACCTACGCATGTTGAAATTGATGCAAAGCGCTATGGATTTGAGCGAGATTCAGTTATTTTACTAGAACAAATTCGTACTATTGATAAACAGAGGCTAACAGACAAGATTACCCATTTAGATGATGAAATGATGGACAGAGTGGATGAAGCCTTGCAAATCAGTGTAGGACTTATCGACTTTTAGAATTATACTTCCATTTATGCTAAGTTGCTCCTTTATGAGCAACTTTTTTAATTTGACTAGGAATAATCAGTAAACGTATATTGTAATAAGAAACCTTTTAAAAATGATAATATATATATAGATATAAATGAGTGTATTGACTCACAAGGAGGACCTCATGAATCAAGATTTATTCAATTATATACAAAATCATAAATCAGAAATTTTTGATCGATGGCTAGTGTTAATGAATGATGTGGAAACAGAGCGCATTAAAAACATTGTATCCGAGCAAGTGTACGTAAATGTAAGCTCTGATTTTGTAAATTTACTTTTGGCAAAAGCATTCCGTGATCAGGAAAATTTTGCAGAGGAACTAGAGGAAGTAGTAGGACGAGTTGTGAGTTTAGGATGGCCTCTTGCTTATTTAACACAGGGTGTACGTAACTTGGGTCACGTAGTGGTCGAAGGGTATGTAAACAGTGAACATGTAAAGGCTGACCAAACTCATTCTGAATTATTCTATCGGTTTGACAAATGGTTAAGCCCTATTTATAACAAAATAGTAGAACAATACTCCAACTCGTGGGAAAATACAGTTATGTTGCAAAAAGTTGCACTTCAAGAATTGTCTGCTCCATTAATACCGGTATTTGATAAAATTACAGTAATGCCGCTTGTAGGAACAATTGACACTGATCGCGCAAAGAAAATTATGGAAAATTTACTGCAAGGTGTCGTAAAGCACCGATCAGAGGTCGTATTAATAGATATTACCGGAGTACCAGTAGTGGATACGATGGTTGCCCATCATATTATTCAAGCTGCTGAAGCCGTACGTTTGGTTGGAGCCAAGTGTTTGTTAGTAGGAATTCGTCCGGAAATTGCTCAGACTATTGTGAACTTAGGTATTAACTTAAACGAAATTATTACGAAAAATTCATTAAAAAAAGGCGTAGAGTTTGCGTTAGAAATGACTGAGCGGAAAATAGTTGATATAGAATCGGAGGAATAAACGTGAGAATACCCATTTTGAAATTGTACGACTATTTATTGGTATCCATTCAATGGGAGCTGGATGATCAAACGGCTATTCAATTCCAAGAAGATTTGCTAAGTAAAATTCATCAAACTGGAGCAAAAGGAGTGGTAATCGATTTAACTTCAATTGATATGATCGATTCATTCATCGCAAAAGTTTTAGGTGACGTGGTTAGCATGTCTAATTTGATGGGGGCTAGAGTAGTATTAACAGGTATCCAGCCTGCAGTAGCTATTACACTTGTTGAGTTAGGGATTGGCCTAAATGATGTTCTTACTGCACTCGATTTAGAAAAAGGTCTTGAGAAACTCCAATCGGAATTGGGGGATTAGTATATGGAATTCCAATCCAGCGTAAAAATCGTAACAGAATGGGACATCGTAGCGGCACGCCAATTAGGTAGAAATGTGTCGAAAGAGCTAGGGTTTGGAACAGTTGACCAAGCTCGTATTACAACCGCCATTTCTGAATTAGCTCGTAATATTTACCTATATGCGGGTAAGGGTCAAATCTATATTGAGAAATTAAATCGTGGAGGAAAAAACGGTCTTCTTGTCGTAGCAACAGATGAAGGGCCAGGTATCCCCGACGTTCGCAAAGTAATGGAAGATGGATACTCAACATCGGGTGGACTAGGAGCTGGGCTTCCTGGGGTAAAACGATTGATGGATGAGTTTGACATCGAAACAAATGTCGGAGAAGGTACTGAGATTAAAGCAGTTAAGTGGCTCCGGTAGGAGGAAATAGATAATGTCTTTTGATAAAGAGATGAGAGATTTATACAAAGATATTTTGGGGAACTATATCCAAACACAAAATGAACAAATTTTGTATCAAGGACAAAAACTAAGTAGAAAATCTTTAGAGAATGAAATATCGCCAGAAGATATTGTGAGCATTCATAAAGAAGTGATTGAAGAAATTTATTCTGATATTCCAGAAAAAGTGCTGCATTCTCTGGACTTTTTACTTGAGGTAATGATTAGCTACGGTCTTGCTCTTCGTGAGCATCAAACATTAAAAAATAAGCAGCGGGAACTTCGTTCTGAAATTGAAGTTGCCGCTAACGTCCAGCAGACGCTGTTGGGGACAAAGGTTCCGCCTAGTTCAACTTTAGAAATTGGCGCGATTAGCGTACCGGCTAAACAGATGAACGGAGATTATTTTCACTTTGTAGAAGAAGAGCACGGCGGGTTAAGTATTGCCATTGCCGATGTGATCGGAAAAGGAATTCCAGCTGCAATGTGTATGTCTATGATCAAGTATGCAATGGACAGCTTACCGGACTCAAGAAAAAATCCAAGTTATGTATTAGAGAACTTGAACAATATTGTAGAGCGAAACGTAGATCCAAGTATGTTTATTACGATGTTCTACGGAAGCTATAATCCCGAGACAAACTTATTTGATTATGCATCTGCAGGGCATGAACCAGGTTTTTATTATGATGCCAAAGCTGATTCATTTGAAGATTTGGAAGCAAAAGGACTCGTGCTAGGAGTCGATCGCCATGTGAAATATCTTCAGTACGAGCAGCAGCTTTCAAAAGGCGATATGATTGTTCTGTTAACAGATGGCGTAACAGAATGCAGAACCGAAGAAGGATTTATTGAAAGATTGGACATCATAAAATTAATTCGAAAATACATGCATTTGTCTCCTCAAGAAATTGTAGAATCTGTATATAAAGAGCTGGAAAAATTACAGCATTTTCAATTGAGGGATGACTTTACATTGATTATTTTGAAGAGTTTAGTTTAAGTATTCTAAATAAGGGTACAGAAAAGATAGCACAAAATTAGAGGGGGTCTACTAATACGATGAATTTAAAAATAGATATACAAAAGGACGGTCAAGCATATCGTATTAAGCTGGCTGGAGAGATTGACGCATATACAGCACCTAAGCTAAAAGAAAAGTTCATGGAAATTACTGAACATACCGAACCAGAAATTATAGTCGATTTAACCGATGTATCATACATGGATAGTACAGGACTAGGTGTATTTATTGCATTGTTAAAAGCCAATAAGAAAAATAACGGCTCTTTGAAATTTGTTGGTGTATCAGAGCGCATCAAGCGCTTATTTGATATTACGGGCCTCACAGACATTTTAAACGTGAATTCACAAGTAGAAGGTGGCGTAAAATGAAACAGCCTTATGACTTTGTTGAGATGAAGATTCCTGCTAAGCCAGACTACGTAGCGATTATTCGACTGACGCTGTCTGGTGTAGCGAACCGGATGGGTTTTTCTTATGATGAAATTGAAGATATGAAAATTGCTGTGAGTGAGGCATGTACAAATGCCGTGCAGCATGCTTACAAGAGTGAAGAAAATGGTGAAGTGAGAGTAGGTTTTGGTTTATTTGATGACCGTTTAGAAATCATGGTGGTCGATAAAGGTGAAAGCTTCAATTTTGAAGAGCTTAAGGAACATATAGGACCTTATGAAACATCAAAAGAAGTTGAATTTCTTCCTGAAGGTGGACTTGGTTTATATTTAATTGAAACACTAATGGATGAAGTGAAAATGGTCAATTCAAAAGGTGTAACGCTAATGATGACTAAGTATGTGCAAAGAGAGCAGGTGGAGAGTGATGAAAACACAGTCTCAACCTATGAAATTAACTAAAGAACAGGTTCAGGAACGAATTGAGCGCTTTCAAAAAACGCAGGATGAAGAAGCACAAAGTGATCTAGTAGTACATTACAAGAACCTTGTTGAATCTATTGCACGTCGTTATTCAAAAGGCAGAAGCTTACATGAAGATATTGTGCAGGTAGGGATGCTAGGACTGTTAGGAGCTATTAGAAGGTATGATGCTTCATTTGGAAGAAGCTTTGAATCGTTTGCTGTTCCTACAATCATTGGAGAGATTAAGCGATTTTTACGCGATAAAACGTGGAGTGTTCACGTGCCGCGCCGCATCAAAGAATTAGGTCCTAAAATTAAAGCAGCTGTCGAAGAGCTAACAACCCGTTTACAGCGATCTCCTCAAGTGAAAGAAATTGCTGATCATATCGGAGTGACAGAGGAAGAAATTTTAGAAACGATGGAGATGGGGCAAAGTTATCAAGCGTTGTCTGTTGATCATTCCATTGAAGCAGACTCTGATGGAAGCACTGTGACAATCCTTGATTTAGTAGGTGAACAAGAGTCGGGTTATGAGAAAACTGATCAGCGGTTAGTGTTAGAAAAAATTCTTCATGTATTAAGCGATAGAGAAAAAGAAGTGATTCGCTATACCTTTATTGAAAATCTGAGTCAAAAAGATGCCGGTGAGAAGTTAGGGATTTCTCAAATGCATGTATCTCGACTGCAAAGAAGAGCGCTTGATAAGCTAAGGACTGCAGCTCGCTCAGATTCTAACGATTCGGAGTATATGTCGTGATGACAGTAGACCCTAATACAAAGTCGATTCAAACTCATATATACCAAGAACCAAAGCAAGGGAACATATGTTGTGGAGATAGTTACTATGTCAAAGAAACGGATGACTATTTTCTATGTGCAGTGGCAGATGGATTAGGAAGCGGTGAACAAGCCAGAGCCGCTTCTGTAGCTGTTACGGATGTAGCGAAAGCTCATCATCATCTAGATGTGGATGAGATCATTTCTAAGTGCAACAAAGCTACTCGACATACAAGAGGCGCAGCAGTAGCTATTTTGAAAATTGATAAAAAACATAACGAATTTCATTATACAAATGTAGGTAATATCCGCTTTTATCTGTATTCTCCGGAGGGGAAATTAACGTACCCTCTGCCAATTCAAGGTTTTTTATCAGGGAAAATTCAAAAGTTCCGCACACAAACCTTCCCATATGACTCCGGTTCTAAATTTTTGATTCATACAGATGGCTTAGAATTAAAAGAGGTTAAATCTGTTTTTGCTAACTCGATGAATGTAGATCAATTGTCGACACGGCTACAGGCAGCAATTCGATCTCATAATGACGATATTACGTATATCGCTGGTCATCTTCCAACTGCATAGCCTTTCTTTTTAGCTCACATGTGTTATTGCATGTGAGTTTTGTTACAATAAAGACAAAGTTTCATTTAGCTAGGAGGATAAGCTGTGTCTGTTGCAACGAAATTAGATAATCAAATTGTTCAACGTGTAAGTAAAGAGGTGGAGATTTCACAAAAGCAAGTACAAAACGTAATTGCTTTAGTAGAAGACGGTAATACAGTTCCCTTTATTGCTCGATATAGAAAAGAACAAACTGGTGCTTTGGATGAAGTCCAAATCCGGAATATTTTAGATTCCTGGAACTACTTAATGAATTTAGAGGAGCGTAAAGAGGAAGTTCTTCGATTAATTGAAGAGCAAGGGAAATTAACTGAGGCACTGGCTGCTCAAATTCATCAAGCGAAGAAATTGCAGCAAGTAGAAGATTTATACCGCCCTTTTAAGCAAAAACGACGTACAAAAGCAACTGTAGCAAAAGAAAAAGGTCTTGAACCATTAGCACAGTGGTTACTAAGTTTTCCACGTTCCGACGTGAAGAACGAAGCGAAAACATACATAAATGAAGAAGCGGGAGTTCAATCTTCTGAAGAAGCTATTCAGGGAGCCCTAGACATTGTAGCGGAACAAATTTCTGACGAAGCATCTTACCGTCAATGGATTCGTACGACTACTGTAAAAGATGGCATAATTGTTACTTCAGTCAAAGATCCCGAAAAAGATGAAAAAAATATCTATGAAATGTACTATGAATATACAGAAGCGGTAAAGCGAATCGTTCCTCATCGTATCTTAGCCATGAATAGAGGAGAAAAAGACGGTATTTTAAAAGTGAGTATTGATGCGCCTACAGATCGTATTCTTTCATATTTACATAAACAAGTAATCAAAAAAAGGGATTCTTCAGCTGAAAGTTATATCATCTCAGCTATAGAAGATGCTTATAAACGCTTAATAGAACCATCTATTGAACGCGAAATCCGTAAAGAGCTATCAGAAAAAGCCGAAGAAAGAGCCATTCACATCTTTTCTGAAAACTTACGGAAACTTCTTCTCCAACCTCCATTGAAAGGGAAAGTGGTATTAGGAGTAGATCCAGCTTTTCGAACAGGCTGCAAATTAGCTGTAGTAGATGAAACAGGCAAGGTATTAAAAATTGATGTTATTTATCCACATCCTCCTGTGAGAAAAGCAGCTGAAGCGCAAAATAAATTAAAGAAAATGTTCGCTGAATACCCTATTGAAGTAGTAGCCATTGGAAACGGAACGGCATCTCGCGAAACGGAGCAATTTGTAGCGGATGTTCTTAAAGAAATTGAAAACCCAGTTTATTATTTGATTGTGAATGAAGCGGGAGCAAGCGTATATTCGGCTTCTGATGTTGCTAGAGAGGAATTTCCTGATTTTCAAGTAGAAGAGCGAAGCGCTGTATCGATTGCCAGAAGGCTGCAAGATCCGCTGGCTGAACTTGTGAAAATCGATCCTAAGTCGGTAGGAGTAGGGCAGTATCAGCATGATGTGTCTCAAAAGCAATTAAATGATTCACTGACTTTTATTGTAGAGACAGTAGTAAATCAGGTAGGAGTAAATGCAAACACGGCTTCTGCTTCGCTTCTACAATACGTTGCTGGTCTAAATAAGACAGTTGCTCAAAACATTGTAAAATATCGGGATGAAAACGGAAAATTCTCTAACCGAAAACAGCTGAAGAAAATTCCGCGTCTAGGTGCTAAAACGTATGAGCAGTGTATTGGGTTTTTACGTATTATAGAAGGTGAAGAACCTTTAGACAGAACGGGTATCCATCCTGAAACATATGGAGACGTTAAAAAGCTTTTAAAGAAAGCTGAAGTGAAAGAGACTGAGCTTGGAACGGAGAAAGTAAAAGAAGCATTAAAACATATTTCTTTACCCGAAATATCAGAAGAACTAAGTATAGGGGAGCTTACTTTAAAAGACATTATAGAAGCGCTCGTAAGACCGGAAAGAGATCCTCGTGATGAACTGCCAAAACCTTTGCTCCGTCAGGATATTTTGAAGCTAGAGGATCTTGCCAAAGGTATTCAGCTTGAAGGTACGGTGCGAAACGTCGTAGACTTCGGAGCGTTCATCGATATAGGAGTTAAGCAAGACGGTCTAGTCCATATTTCTAAATTAACGAATCGGTACGTTAAGCACCCCCTCGATGTCGTTTCAGTAGGAGATTTGGTGAATGTGTGGGTAGAAGACGTAGATATGAAAAAAGGAAGAGTCGCATTGACGATGATTCCGCCCCATCAATAATAAAATTGCCTTTTCAGATTTTCTGAAAAGGCAATTTTATTTTTAAAAAGAAGTGATTAAGAAGCGGAGTTATTTTTTTGATAAAAAAACCAACATTGATTGAGCAATTTTATTTGTGCACGGTCTTTTTCAGAATAAGCGCGCCTCATTTGTTTTTGTAGCCACATTGGCATAAGGACAATCACTCCTTTTCATTTATGATAAGGTAAATAGTGAGTATGTAATGAAGTGTATGCCCAAAGAGCTAGTCAGGTGATTTCATACAGTAGAGGAGTATATAAGATGAATGATAAGGATTTACAAATACTTGTAGAAGAAATTTCATTGAAGTTGTTTCACAAACCATTTCGTCATGAAGCCACTTTTAATCCTCGTTTACGTACGACAGGTGGAAGGTATTTATTACGTACATCTAATATAGAGGTAAACTACAAATACTTTGAACAATATGGCAAACAAGAAATAGTAGCAATCATTAAACATGAGCTCTGTCACTATCATTTACATATTGAGGGGAAAGGGTATAAGCATGGAGATCAAGACTTTAAAAGCCTAATGAAAGAAGTAGGGGCCCCCCGATTTTGTCAGGCATTAAAAAAAGAAAGTGATGGAAAGAAAAAAGAGCACATATATGTATGTATGCAGTGCGATCAAAAATATGTTCGAAAAAGAAAAGTGAACACGGTTAAATATGTTTGTGGAAAGTGTAAAGGTAAATTAAAAAAAATGTAGAAGATGCTTGACTAAAATAGATTGATTATGATAAATTAATAAAGCCGTCTCAAATAAACGGCAAATAAATTACAAAAACTTATTGACATTACATGTAATGTCGATTACAATGTAAGAAGTCTGATAAATATTATTCCACAGTAGCTCAGTGGTAGAGCTATCGGCTGTTAACCGATCGGTCGTAGGTTCGAGTCCTACCTGTGGAGCCATATGGAGAAGTACTCAAGTGGCTGAAGAGGCGCCCCTGCTAAGGGTGTAGGTCGTGTAAGCGGCGCGAGGGTTCAAATCCCTCCTTCTCCGCCATTTTATAATGGCCCGTTGGTCAAGCGGTTAAGACACCGCCCTTTCACGGCGGTAACACGGGTTCGAATCCCGTACGGGTCACCATTGATTTTCATTTACATATTCGTGGAGGATTAGCTCAGCTGGGAGAGCACCTGCCTTACAAGCAGGGGGTCGGCGGTTCGATCCCGTCATCCTCCACCATTTGACTGTTTTATACATAATTTTGGATGGTCCCGTGGTGTAGCGGTTAACATGCCTGCCTGTCACGCAGGAGATCGCGGGTTCGATTCCCGTCGGGACCGCCATTTAAATTATTGGGCTATCGCCAAGCGGTAAGGCAACGGATTTTGATTCCGTCATGCGTTGGTTCGAATCCAGCTAGCCCAGCCATAAAGAGCCATTAGCTCAGTTGGTAGAGCATCTGACTTTTAATCAGAGGGTCGAAGGTTCGAGTCCTTCATGGCTCATTTTCATTTCTTGCGGGTGTGGCGGAATTGGCAGACGCGCTAGACTTAGGATCTAGTGTCTTTACGACGTGGGGGTTCAAGTCCCTTCACCCGCATCTTATTCATTTTATGTATTTAGCGGTCGTGGCGGAATGGCAGACGCGCTAGGTTGAGGGCCTAGTGGGGGCGACCCCGTGGAGGTTCAAGTCCTCTCGGCCGCACCAAAAAAACTTTTAAAAAAGTGTTGACATAAGAAAACAGAAATGATATTATAATAAAGTCGCCAAAACAACGGCGGTAAACATCATAAGAAGCGCCCGTAGCTCAATTGGATAGAGCGTTTGACTACGGATCAAAAGGTTAGGGGTTCGACTCCTCTCGGGCGCG
>NZ_JBHZOU010000012.1:0-59058 GCF_042787775.1 Priestia sp. YIM B13552 | reverse complement strand
CTTGCTCAATTAAAAAATAAAATTTAACGTTGACGTTTGTCGCTTTGTTCAGTTTTCAAAGTTCAACCGCCGCTCTTGAGCGACTTTTTTATATTAACAAGTTGTCTTTCATTTGTCAACAACTTTTTAATATTTTATTTCTGATGAATTGCGATTATTTTCCAATCACTCATCAGCGACATTTAATAATTTAACATCTGTACTATATAAAGTCAACACTTTTCGAAAAGTTTTTTTCGTTTTATCAAAAAACCTTATTTACTTCCCTGTTTTCACTGAACCTTAGCAAGATCTTTGAAAGGATTTGATACTTCTCTTGAATGTTTCGTTCAAGAACTACATGATTCAAACTTTGTTGAAAAGCAACGTTTGTTCTTTTCATTTCTTCTCTGAGTAGTGCTTCTAACTCTAAACACTCCACTTGATTAAATAAACAAATTTTCATTCATTCACCTGCTTTTTGCGACATTGATTCTCAAACATCAAAATAAAATCAGTCGTTCTTTTCCTTACCTGTTATTAATTGTAGACAAAACGCATACAAATTAGACAAGTACTACTTATTAAATGAGGTGACAAAATGAATATGTTTTATACTATTCGAGCCAAAAGAATCAAACAAACAATGCTTATCGTAGTTGCTGCTTTTTTTACAAGCTTTTTTCTTTATGCTCAACAGACGTTTCACTTTCCTGTATTTTCAACAGATAATGGTCCACGAGCTGTTTATAAGGCGGATGATAAAAATCCCGAAGTCGCTCTTACATTTAACATCAGCTGGGGAGACGAAAGAGCTATTCCTATTCTAAATGAACTGAAAGAACAGCATATTGAACATGCTACTTTCTTTTTATCTGCTTCATGGGCTGAACGTCATCCAGATGTTGTAGAGCGCATAAAAAAAGAAGGCCACGAAATTGGAACAATGGGCTATGACTATACTTCCTATACAAGTCTAAAACCTAATGAAATCAGACAAGATCTTGCAAAATCAAAAAAAGTCTTTGATTCCCTAGGACTTAAAGATGTTCACCTTCTTCGGCCTCCTAACGGGCAATTTAATAAAGACATCTTAAAATTAACAGCGGATATAGGATATACAACCGTGCACTGGAGCATCGATTCTAAAGACTGGACAAATCCAGGAGTTGAAAAGATTGTATCGAATGTCACAAAACCCTTAGATGGTGGAGATATTATCTTGCTGCACGCGTCTGACTCCGCTCAACAAACAGCAAAGGCTATTCCATATATCAAAAATTCATTACAAAATAAAAAAGTCTCAAACGTAAGTGTTTCAACATTAATTTCAAATTCAAAAACCCAAGTAAAAGATATCCGCTAAGATCTATTCCCACTGTATACGGAAAGCAAAAGCAGACAAATATGCTATTTGTCTGCTTTTGCTATTCTTGCGTGCGTAAGAAGTTTCGGCAAAATAAGAAGTTGATACATATTACAAATTAGAAGTGGAAACAACATAAGGTAAAGCCAGCTTTCTTCGTTCGTTCGCAGCGCAGGGAACCATTCAATTGTCGTTACAACAATCATAAAAAACAGCGCTGGTACAAAAGCCTCTTTATTCGTCTGCTTTTTCTTTGCATACGCCACTAACAACCCTACCGCTAACAAGAAAACGCTTAACAAAATATACTTGCCTATGCCTTCTCCCGGTTGTTGAAAGAACTTATATCGAAAATAAGCAACGTCAAATAATACAAATAAAACAAATACAATTTGAACCGATTTCCAAAGTGATGCAGATTTAAAAATTCCCAACCCAAATCGGTGAATAGTTAAATATGCAAAAAAACCCATTTGGCTAATTAAACTAAAAATAAATCCTACGCCTACGAGCCATGTTAAAACAGCAACAATTTCTCCTATCTTTCCTTGTTGAAATAAGTGACCGTATTCCCCCCAGCGCACCGTAAACCCAACAAAAGCTGTACTTATCCCCCCGACAGCTAACGTGGTTAGAAATAGACGAACCCAATTTCGACTATTCACTTCCATCTCCCCCATAAGTTACAAAATTGTACCTTTTCATAAATTGTACCAATCACGTTTTGAAAAATCTAGAGCTCTTTTATGAATAAAAAACCTTGATTATCTCATATTAAGCGTAAGCATATTAGGAAAGGAGCTCATTACTATGAAAAAGCGACTCATGCTCCTCATTTATATAGGAATGTGTATGCTTTTAGCTACAGCCTGTGCACCGCAAGATGAAGAGAACAATGGTATGGATTATGATCAAACAAAGAAAATGGTTGTTGATATTTTAAAAACAGATGAAGGAAAAAAAGCAGTCGAGGCAATTATGAAAGACCCTTCTGTTAGACAAGATATTTTAATGGATCAAAACGCGATAAAAGATACAATTTCTCAAACCCTAGTCTCAGATAAAGGCGTGGAATTTTGGAAAAAAGCCATGGATGATCCGAAGTTTGCTGAAAGCTTTGCTAAAAGTTTAGAAAAAGAAAATAAGACGGTCATCAAACAACTGATGAAAGATCCTGAATATCAAGGAATGCTTCAAGATGTTTTAAAGGATCCGGCTATGGAAAAAGAAGTACTGACTGTTTTAAAGAGTAAAGAATATCGCACTTATTTACAAAAGATTATGACCGAAACGTTTGATAGCCCTCTTTATCAATCTAAAATTCAAGACATTCTTTTGAAAGCCGCTGAAGAAACACAAGGTGGACAAAAACAAAGCAGCGACGATGGTGGTTCTTCTTCCTCTGGATCTGATTCAGGCGGAGAACAGCAACAGCAGTGATTAAATACGCATCTCATATGAGGTGCGTATTTAATTATGTCATTTATTTTTATTAAAAAACCTAAATAACTTCTTTATATTTTTTAATACTTAGTATTTTTATTGGAATTGTAAACTTTAATTCTTAGCTTTATGGTAAAATATTAGAAATTAACACAATCGTTTTATAGCAAAAGGAGGGAATTCGATGGAATTTCGCGTTATTAAAACGTTTCAAACCATTGTTCGTTTAGGAAGCTTTCAATTAGCCGCTGAATATTTAAAGTACTCTCAGCCTACCATTACACTGCACATTCAAAAGTTAGAATCCGAACTAGGATTTAAGCTTTTAGAACGAGGAAAAAGCATAAAACTTACTGAAGCAGGTAAAATCTTTTACGAGCGGGCAAATATTTTACTAAAGGAATATGAATATCTAAATAACACCTTAAAGGATTATTCAACAGGCGAAGCTGGCACTATCCGTATAGGTGCTGCAGAGCCTACAGCAAGCAGTCGACTGCCTTCCATTCTCTCATTATTTAAAAAAAGATATCCCAACACAGAAATTAGCTTACTCGTTGCAGACGAAAAGCATCTTCATCAACATATACGCAATCAAGAAATTGATTTCGCGATTGGCACTGTCTCAGAATCGTTCAGAGATATAGAATTTGAGGCATTACTAACGGAAAAACTTGTGCTGCTACTACCATTCAATCATGCTCTAACAAAAAGAAAAACAATCTTTGCAAAAGATTTAATACACGAAACGCTGATTACAGCTGGGCAATCTTCCGTTCAAAAGAAAATTGAGCAGCTAATCTTTGAACGAACGGGCCAACTGCCTGCTAAAGTCCAGTTAGGCACTATTAGCACACTTCAGCATTTTGTAAAAGAAAACTTAGGAGTAGCCGTTGTTCCACAAATAAGCGCAACTCTTCCGCCAGATCAAGTGGTGGTTAAAACGATTCATGACTTGCATGAGGGGCCTGCAATCGGCATTTTAAAGCACCAGTCTCACACCGTAAGTACAGCCGGAAAAACATTTTTAGCTCTCTTAAAACAAAACCTAGCATTTGATTTAAAAAAGGCGCAAATTGAACTCTCTGTATAATAGCAAAAAGCACGCGCTCGAACAGCGCGTGCTTTTTGTTATTTTCCTGTTGCTGCTTTTTCATTTTCGCAAATAAATGCAATCTTGCTTGCAATCTCTCCATATATTTTACCTAAACGATGCGATTCATCGTAAATGGAAGGTGCAAAATCTTCTTCATTCCAGTCAGGCTGACTTAACGGAAGCTGTCCTAACAGCTCTGTCTGAAGTTCCTCAGCGAGTTTTGGACCTCCGCCTTTACCAAATACATACTCTTTTTCCCCTGTTAGCTGGCTTTCAAAGTAGGCCATATTTTCTACAACTCCAATTACCTCATGATCGGTTTTCAAAGCCATAGCACCCGCTCTAGCTGCAACAAATGCCGCTGTAGGATGTGGTGTTGTAATAATTACTTCTTTACAAGCAGGAAGCATGGAGTGAACGTCTAATGCGACATCACCTGTTCCGGGAGGTAAGTCTAGTAAAAGATAATCTAATTCTCCCCATTCAACTTCTGTAAAAAAGCTCGTCAACATTTTTCCAAGCATAGGTCCTCGCCAGATAACAGGTGAATTATCTTCTACAAAGAAGCCCATGGAAATAACTTTTACTCCGAAACGGTCAACTGGAATAATCTTTTCACCTTCTACTACAGGACGCTGTGTGATTCCCATCATATCTGGGACGCTGAATCCATAAATGTCAGCATCAATTAAACCAACTTTCTTTCCTAAACGAGCTAGAGAAACGGCCAAATTAACAGAGACTGTTGATTTACCAACGCCTCCTTTACCGCTGGCAATAGCAATAAATTCAGGTGCATTCGGACTAGTTAGTAAGTTGCCAGTATTCGGTTGCTCAGCACGGTACTGCTGAAGTTCTTCAGGCGTAAACTCAACAAATCGCAGTCCAACCGACTGTACACCTGCTTTTTTTAATTCTTCTACAATCGTGCCTTGAAGGCTCAGCTGTTCACTAGTACCTGTTTTTGCAACAGCAATCTTCAGGCTTATATGCTGTTTTTCAGCTTTAATTGTTATTTCTTTAATCGCATCTGTTTCTGATAGTTTTTTATTTAAAAATGGATCTGTAATTTCCCCTACTACTTCTTTTACTTGCTTTTCCGTTAGCATACTCCCACCACCATGTTAAAATCTATTTATTTATACTATCAAGTATATCATACATATTAGATTTTTCTGAATAGAAGGATGCTATGCTTTTTATTTGGGCTTTTCTCCAGTAAAATACCGGCTGACTCCTTCATAAATGGATTCAGCTAACTTTTTTTGATAGCGTTTCGATTGAAGCATTTTACGTTCTGTAGGATTTGATAAGAATCCTACTTCAACCAAAGCACCTGGTGGCTTAGAATGCTTAAGAAGGTAAAGAGTTTGAATAGCTTTTGCTTCACGAGTCGTATTATCCAGATTATTTCTTAGCTCTTGTTGAATGAGTTTAGCCACTTGCTCGTTTTCTTTTAGGGACCCATAATAGAAAGTTTGAGCCCCTCTCCATGCAGAGGATGGAATAGCATTCAAGTGAATACTTAAGTACAAATCAGCATTGGATTTATTAATCATCGTTAAGCGATTTTTTAAGTCTTCTACTTTTCTGCGACTGTATCCTCTTGTGTCTTTGGCCGCTAGGTCTTCGTCTTTTTCTCTCGTCATAATAACAAGTGCCCCTTGCTCTTGCAGATAGTCCCGAAGCATCAACGAAATTTTAAGAGTTATTTCTTTTTCAAGCACTTCATCCTCTCCTACGGCTCCTCCATCAACACCGCCATGTCCAGGATCTAGTACAATAACTTTCCCGCTAAGAGGGAGTGAAAGCGAACCGGATGATGTTCTATGATCTATCTGATATTGTACAATGACAAAAAGAACGAGAAGCGCTATAATTGTGCTCATTATTTTTACCTTAGACATTTTATCCCTTCCCTTCTTGCCTCACCTATTTATTTCTATATGGGACAAGAACGGGAATTATGAGTACTTTTTAATGCAAACGTAACCGACGTCTTTTTTCTGCGGTTCGATAACCTTCTTTCCACCAGTCTTGCACATACCCTTGACATAAATAATACAGACCGTCTTGATAAAGATCTGTTACAGACATGCTGACGGCTCCGTACAATGTATCAATTAAAAGAGACTCTTCTTGCTTACTGTGCTTTTGAAAATCTTCGTAGCCTTTACCACGTTTACTCACCCGGGCACCTAATAAAAATGATTCGATGGCAATATCAAGACAGTACTCCTCCACATGTTCGTCTCCTAGCATATTCCACTGAAACATGGGATGAAAATAACGGCGCAGCCTCTCTTGAAGCAAATCAAAGGACAGCTCCCTTAGGACTTTGCGTTCATATTTCATTTCTTTTTCATAACGTTTTTCTTTTAAATATGTAACCTCGTTCACGATAACGCCTCCCTTTTTTACATATTGTCTGCACAAGCCTTCGTCTCATACGCAAACAACAAATAAAAAAAGCCTTTGTCCAAAGACCAAGGCTTGAAACGTAATATAAAATTAACGTTTTGAGAATTGTGGTGCACGACGAGCGCCTTTAAGACCGTATTTTTTACGTTCTTTCGCACGAGCGTCACGAGTTAATAGACCAGCACGTTTTAATGTTCCACGGTATTCAGGGTCTGCTTCTAATAAAGCACGAGAGATTCCGTGACGAATAGCGCCAGCTTGACCTGCATAACCTCCACCATTAACGTTTACAAATACGTCATAGTTACCTACAGTTTCAGTTAAAGCAAGTGGTTGTTTTACTACTTCACGTAGTGCAGCAAATGGAATGTATTCTTCGATTTCACGACCGTTGATTGTTACGCGACCGTTACCTGGTACTAAACGTACACGAGCAACAGAGCTTTTACGACGACCAGTTCCGTAATATTGTACCTGTGCCAAGATAATAACCTCCTCTTATTAATTATCCGCGAAGTTCGTAAACTTCTGGTTTTTGTGCTTCATGTGGATGTGCTTCACCAGCATACACATGTAATTTTTTGAACATTTGACGGCCTAGGCTACCTTTTGGAAGCATGCCTTTGATTCCTAATTCAAGCATTTTCTCAGAGTAGTTAGTACGCATTTCTAATGCTGTACGTTGTTTCAAACCACCTGGGTGCATGCTGTGACGGTAATAAATTTTATCAGTTAATTTTTTACCTGTTAGTTCGATTTTTGACGCATTGATAAGGATCACGTGATCACCAGTATCAACATGTGGTGTAAAAGTTGGTTTATGTTTACCGCGTAAGATTGATGCTACTTCACTTGCTAAACGACCTAAAGTTTTACCTTCAGCATCGACAACATACCATTTACGCTCTACTTCGTTTGCTTTCGCCATGAAAGTTGTACGCATGAGTTTCCCTCCTAATTTTCATCATCAATTATAAAATTATTTCAACCTTCTATTTCAACACGATTAATTTCCGGGGCTAACCGTGGGGTTAAAATACATACCATATGATATATTATATCTTTAAGCTACTAATGTCAAGAAAATGTTACACCAGGTTTAGTTGTCATAGAAAACGCGCCATAAATATAGCCCTTGCGAAGGCGCAGTTTTCCCTGCACGAGGACGTGATTTGCTTTCTAGAATATCTTTTATAGCATCTGGTTCAATACGGCCTTGTCCTACTTCTAAAAGCGTTCCAACAAGAATACGAACCATATTATACAGAAAGCCACTTCCAACGAATCTAAACATAAGCTGACTATTCTCTTCATACATATCAATCTTGTAAATCGTACGAATCTTATCTTCCACTTCTGTCCTCGCTGAACAAAAGCTTGTGAAGTCGTGTGTACCGAGTAAATATGTGATGGCTTTTTTCATTTTTGAGTAGTCTAATGGATAAGGGTAATGGTATGCATAAGAACGAGTGAAAGGATTTCGATCTTCGCCGCGCAAAATATGATAGCGGTACTCTTTTGAAGTAACGTCATACCGGGCGTGAAAATGTGCATCAACTTCACATACATTCTTCATTACAATATCATCTGGTAGCATTGAATTCAATGCTTTTTTCCACTTATCACATGGAATATTTAGGTTTGTATCAAAATGAATGACTTGCCCCTGTGCATGAACATTTGTGTCCGTTCGTCCAGAGGCGTAAATCGGCACTTTTTTGTTATGCATTTTCTCTAAAACGGCTTCAATCTCCAGTTGAACAGTTCGCTTATTGGGCTGAACTTGATAACCTGAAAAGTTTGTGCCGTCGTATGCAACTATACATTTTAAACGTTTCATCTTTTCACCAAACAATCTTTACGTTCTAATCAACACTAAAACAACTGCTACTGCCAGCAGAAGTAAAAGCATAATTGTATCTATGCTTCCCCATTTCAATTGACGATACTTTGTACGCCCTTCTCCGCCTTTATAACCCCTTGCCTCCATGGCAATAGCCAGCTCTTCAGCACGCTTAAATGAACCTATAAATAGAGGAACAAGCAAAGGAACCACAGCTTTCAAACGATCCGCAATGGGGCCGCTGCTAAAGTCCACTCCTCGTGCTGTCTGCGCTTTAATAATTTTATCTGTCTCTTCCATCAATGTAGGAATAAAACGAAGAGAAATGGACATCATTAAAGCTAATTCGTGTACAGGAAGCTTGAGCTTTTTAAATGGATTCAGCAAGCTTTCCATTCCATCTGTTACTTCAATAGGCGTAGTCGTTAAAGTTAGCATCGTCGTAATTAAAATTAAGAACAAGAAGCGCAAGGAAATTAAAACACCTTGAATAAGGCCGCCTTTATAGACAGAAAACCATCCCCATTCAAACAAAAGAGGACCTTCCTTTGTCATAAAAATGTGCAAAAGAAACGTGATGATAATAATAAACATAACGGGCTTTAACCCTCTTAAAATAAACGAAACGGGCACTTTACTCATGGCCACTATCATAAGGGTATACACACCTAAAAAAGCATAGCCGATAGGGTTATTTGCTAAAAACACAATTAATACATACGCAAATACAAGAAGCAGCTTGGCTCGGGGATCCATTCGATGGACAACAGAATGACCCGGCACATACTTACCAATAATGATTGAGTTCATCATAATCGTTCACCTTGCTGCATAAGGTGCTGCACTTTCTCTACCACTTCAGAAAAGGTAATAACCGTATCCGATGCTTCAAGCTGAAATTTCTCTTGCAGCTTCAGCATAAAGCGAAGTGATTCTGGAACATCCAATCCATATTCTTTTAGCTGCGTATGCTGACCAAATACTTCTCTAGGTGACCCTTTCATCGCAATCGTTCCCTTATTCATCACAATTAGCTCATCCGCGTACATAGCTGCATCTTCCATGCTGTGAGTCACGAGAATCGTCGTCAAGCCTTTTTCTTTATGAAGATGATAAATCATATTCATAATTTCTTGACGCCCTCTAGGGTCCAATCCAGCAGTTGGTTCATCTAAAATTAGCACACTAGGATTCATCGCTAGAATACCTGCTATCGCTACACGACGCATTTGTCCACCACTCAAATCAAAAGGAGATCTGGTGAGAATGTCTTCTGGCAACCCTACTAACTTGATAAGCTCTCTTGCTTTTTGCTTTGCTTCTTCTTCCGAAACGCCATAATTCATTGGCCCAAAAGCTATATCTTTTTCCACCGTTTCTTCAAAAAGCTGATGTTCTGGAAATTGAAACACCACGCCTACTTGCTGACGAATAGCTTTTAAATTCTTTTCTTTTCGATTGGCTTTAATGGTGCGCTCACCGATTTGAATTTCACCAGCAGTTGGCTTCAATAAGGCGTTCAGATGCTGTATGATTGTTGATTTCCCAGAACCAGTATGGCCAATAACAGCCAAAAATGTACCTGATTGAATGTTTAAATTTAAGTCATGTAGAGCAATTCGTTCAAATGGTGTATTAACTTGATAACGATGCTCTACTTCTTTGAATATAATGTCCATAGTTCGTCCACCAAGTCCTCATCTGTTAAATGAATTTTTGATAAAGGAATTCCTACGGAAGCAAAACGATGGCTTAGTTTAACGGAAAACGGCAAGTCTAGTCCAATATCCGTTAACTTGGAACCTAATGCAAATACTTCGCGTGGAGTACCTGTTGCATAGATCTTCCCTTTGTTCATCACAACGACTCTGTCAGCCATTGCTACTTCATCTAAATCGTGAGTAATTGAAATAACCGTCAGTTGTTTTTCTTCTTTTAATTTTCTAACAGTTTCAAGCACTTCAGTTCGCCCAATAGGATCTAACATAGATGTTGCTTCATCTAGAATGATGACAGATGGCTGTACGGCAATTATACCCGCAATGGCCACACGCTGTTTTTGTCCACCTGATAGCTGATGAGGCTCTTGATCCAGAAAAGCACTCATATTGACCATGTCGATTGCTTCAGGTATACGTTTTTCCATAATCTCAAATGGAATCCCGTTGTTTTCAAGCCCAAACGCAATATCGTCTTGAACGGTTGAGCCAACAAATTGATTATCTGGATTTTGAAACACCATTCCAATCTGCTTGCGCACATCCCATATTGTTTCTTCAGATAAAAGCGTATCGCCCACTCGAACCGTTCCTTTTTCAGGTAGCAAAAGGCCGTTTAGAATTCGTGCCAGCGTCGACTTACCAGATCCATTATGTCCAGCTATCGCTAACCATTCACCTTTATAAGCAGAGAGAGAAAGGTGATCTAATGTTAGGTCTGCTTCAGGATCGTATCGAAAGCATAAATCTTTTACCTCTAAAGACATTTCTTTCAACGCTATCTTCCTCTCAGCTTTTTCTATTGCAGCATTGCCTACATTGATTTTTTACGCTATTTACCCGGTTTTAGGTATAAAAAAAGGGCAACGACTAGTTACACACTGTCTCGCCCTTTTCTATCTGTATTAAAAATATTAAACTAATTCAATGATAACCATTGGAGCACCGTCACCACGGCGAGGTCCAACTTTTAAGATACGAGTGTAACCGCCTTGGCGATCTTCGTAGCGAGTAGCGATATCGCTGAATAGTTTTTGTAAAGCGCTTTGACCAGCTTCTTCGTTAGCTACTTCATTACGGATGTAAGATGCAGCTTGACGACGAGCGTGTAGATCTCCACGTTTACCTAAAGTAATCATTTTTTCAACAGTTGAACGTAATTCTTTTGCACGAGCTTCAGTTGTCTCAATGCGTTCACTGATGATTAAATCAGTTGTTAAATCACGAAGAAGCGCCTTGCGTTGTGCGCTTGTACGACCTAATTTACGGTAAGACATGTGAGGTCCCCTCCTTTGTTAAGTAGTTAAACAGGTAGATATAATCAGTCGTCCTTACGTAGACCCAAACCTAATTCTTCAAGTTTAGCTTTAACTTCTTCTAAAGATTTACGGCCTAAGTTACGAACTTTCATCATATCTTCTTCTGTTTTATTAGCAAGCTCTTGTACAGTATTGATGCCTGCTCGTTTTAAGCAGTTGTAAGAACGAACAGATAAATCCAGTTCCTCGATCGTCATCTCTAGAACTTTTTCTTTCTGGTCTTCTTCTTTTTCTACCATGATCTCTGCTTTTTGAGCTTCATCTGTTAAGTTAACGAAGATATTTAAGTGTTCAGTTAGAATCTTTGCACCTAAAGCAACAGCTTTTTCTGGCTCGATGCTACCGTCAGTCCAAACATCCAACGTTAACTTATCGTAATTTGTCATTTGACCAACACGAGTATTCTCTACATAATACGATACGCGAGTAACAGGCGTATAGATTGAATCAATTGGAAGTACACCAATTGGTTGGTCTTCACGCTTGTTAGCATCGGCAGGATTATAACCTCGACCTGTGCGAGCAGTAAGTCTCATACGGAAATGAGCATCTGACTCAAGTGTTGCAATATGAAGATCCGGATTTAGAACTTCGATATCGCTGTCTGCTTGAATGTCAGCAGCCGTTACTGTACCAGGACCTTTAACATCGATCTCAAGTGTTTTCTCTTCATCAGAGTAAATCTTTAACGCTAACTTTTTAACGTTTAAAATGATGTTTGTTACATCTTCAACAACTCCAGGAACTGTTGAAAATTCATGTAATACACCTTCAATTTGAATAGATGTTACAGCTGCACCAGGGAGTGAGGATAATAGGATACGACGTAAGGAGTTACCCAAAGTAGTACCATATCCACGCTCAAGTGGTTCGACGACGAATTTACCGTACTTTCTATCATCGCTGATTTCTACCGTTTCGATTTTTGGCTTTTCAATCTCTATCAATATAAACCCTCCTTCAAAACGTCGAAACCTCGGCTAGACGGCTGATTTCTCAAATGCCTAACCGAAATTCCCTATTAGACAGTTCCCGAATGTGCACAACAAATGGAAAACATTTCGTTGCATGAATAAATTCTACACCATCATCATTATAGACAACGAAATAGAATCTATACATATTAATTATACACGACGACGTTTTGGTGGGCGGCATCCGTTGTGAGGTACAGGAGTAACATCTCTAATAGCTGTTACTTCTAAACCTGCAGCTTGAAGAGCACGGATAGCTGCTTCACGACCAGCACCAGGGCCTTTAACTGTAACTTCAAGAGTTTTCATTCCGTTATCCATAGAAACTTTTGCAGCAGCTTCAGCAGCCATTTGCGCAGCAAATGGAGTAGATTTACGAGAACCTCTGAAGCCAAGTGCGCCTGCACTAGACCAAGCAATCGCATTACCGTGAACATCTGTAATTGTTACAATAGTGTTGTTAAACGTTGAGCGAATATGAGCTACACCAGCTTCAATATTCTTTTTCACGCGACGTTTACGTGTATTAGTTTTACGTGCCATCTGTTAATGACCTCCCTTACTAATTATTTCTTCTTGTTCGCTACAGTACGGCGTGGGCCTTTACGTGTACGAGCATTGTTTTTACTGTTTTGACCACGAACTGGTAAACTACGACGGTGGCGGATACCACGGTATGAACCAATCTCAATTAAACGTTTGATGTTTAAAGAAACTTCACGACGAAGATCGCCTTCTACTTTATAGCTATCTAAAATATCACGAATTTTACCTAATTCTTCTTCTGTTAAGTCACGAACGCGAGTATCTTCAGAAACTCCAGCTTCAGCTAGAACTTTTTCAGCAGTTGGACGACCAATACCGAAAATGTATGTTAATGAAATTACTACACGCTTGTCACGAGGAATATCAACACCAGCAATACGTGCCATATGAATAGTGCACCTCCTTATTGATTAACCTTGTTTTTGTTTATGCTTAGGGTTTTCACAAATTACCATTACTTTACCTTTTCTACGGATAACTTTACATTTTTCGCAGATTGGTTTAACTGATGGTCTGACTTTCATGTTTCATACCTCCTTGATAGTACGGAGTGCATAGGTTTTATTTGAAACGGTACGTAATTCTACCGCGAGTTAAATCGTATGGTGACAATTCTACAGTTACTTTATCACCAGGTAAGATTCGAATGAAATGCATGCGAATTTTTCCTGATACGTGAGCAAGTACTGTATGACCATTTTCTAATTCTACCTTGAACATAGCGTTAGGTAAAGTCTCAGCAACTGTACCTTCAACTTCAATTACATCGTCTTTTGCCATTAAAGTGCTCTCCTTTCTTTGAAACAGTAACAAGCTATCATTAAACGACTTAAAAAGAACCTGTTCTGAACATCCGGAGATCGTAATCATTAAATTCAAGATGATTGACGCTAATATACATCTTTACCATTTTAACAGCAATTCAGACGAAAAACGATCATCGTGAATTTAGATAATTACTGTTTACTGTCCAGTGCATCTAGCGAGGAATGGATAGAGATAACATCCTTTAACATTACAATGCTGTCAGAATTTCATATCCCGTCTCAGTAATTGCAATAGTATGTTCGAAGTGCGCACACATTTTACCATCTACTGTGACAACTGTCCAGTTATCAGGTAATGTCTTTACATATCGCATACCAGCATTCACCATTGGCTCAACTGCCAATACCATGCCTGGACGTAGACGCGGTCCTTTATTCGGTGGACCATAATGAGGTACTTGCGGATCTTCATGTAAGTCTTTGCCGACCCCATGGCCAACATATTCTCTTACAATCGAAAAGTTACGTGATTCTGCGTACTGTTGAATAGCATGTGAAATATTCGACAAACGCTCGCCCGGCTTAGCTTCTGCTAATCCCTTGTAGAGAGATTGCTCAGTCACATCAAGCAGCTCTTGATTTTCTAATGAAATCTTTCCTACTCCATATGTCCAAGCTGAATCACCGTGATAGCCACCGAATTTAGCTCCGATGTCTAAACTGATGATATCCCCTTCATTAAGCTTGCGTTCACCCGGAATACCATGAACTAATTCTTCATTCACAGAAGCACATACACTGCCGCGAAAACCATTATACCCTTTAAAAGACGGAATTGCATCATGTTGACGAATAAAATTTTCAGCAATTGCATCCAATTCTATAGTCGTAATACCTGGAGCGATATGCTTTTTTAACTCTTGATGAGTTAAAGCCACGATTCGTCCAGCTTCACGCATGACCTCAATTTCCTCTGGTGTCTTGCAAATGATCATTGCTTAACCCCAGCAAGTAATTGACGAACATCCTCAAACACAATGTTAATATCTTGATTACCATTAATATTGCGTAGATAACCTTTTTCTTGATAGAAATCAAGTAGAGGTTGAGATTGTTTAACATTAACTGAAAGTCTAGTTGAAACCGTCTCAGCATTGTCATCTGCACGTTGATAAAGCTCTCCGCCACATTTGTCACAAACTCCTTCTTTCGCAGGAGGATTGAATACTAAGTGGTAAGTAGCTCCGCAATCTTTACAAATGCGGCGTCCAGTAAGACGCTCCATTAAAATGCTTTGATCTACATCAATATTAATCACATAATCAATTTGCTTGTTTAGTTCTTTTGTAATTGTTTCAAGAGCTTCTGCTTGGGCTACTGTTCTCGGGAAGCCATCAAGTAAAAAGCCGTTTTCACAATCTTGTTTGTTTAAACGCTCGCGCACAATTCCAATTGTTACTTCATCAGGAACAAGGTTACCTTGGTCCATAAATGATTTAGCTTTTAAACCTAGTTGCGTTCCTTCTTTAATTGCAGCTCGGAACATATCTCCTGTTGAGATATGAGGGATATCGTAATGCTCAACGATTTTTTCTGCTTGAGTACCTTTCCCAGCACCAGGAAGGCCCATTAACACTAAATTCATTTCTTGCTTCCCCCTCAGTATCTTATCCGTTTAATGGGAAAGCAGCTTGCTTCCCACTAAACAGCTTTACTTAATAAATCCCTTATAATGGCGTTTCACTAATTGACTCTCAAGCTGTTTCATTGTCTCAAGAGCTACACCGACAACAATTAACAAACTAGTACCGCCGATCTGAGCAGATGATGGTAAGTTTGCAATTTTGATGAACAGAACCGGCAACACAGCAATTAACGCAAGGAATATCGAACCGATTAATGTCAGACGATATAACACTTTCGTTAAATAAGCTTGTGTGCTTTTACCAGGACGGATGCCTGGGATGTAGCCACCTTGCTTTTTCAAGTTCTCTGCTACTTGTTCAGGGTTAACTTGAACAAATGTATAGAAGTAACAAAAAGCAATGATTAACGCTACATACACTATCATACCAATTGGCTTAGTATAGTCAAATGTATTCTGAATCCACGTCGTTACATCATTTGGACCGAAAAATGATGCAATTGTTGGTGGTGTGATAATAAATGAAACTGCAAAGATAACAGGAATAACCCCAGCAGCATTTACTTTTAACGGTAAATGAGTGGATTGACCTCCAACAGGATTACGACCAGCTGAACCCTTTGCATATTGAATAGGAATTTTTCGTAGCGCTTGTTGGAAATAAATAACCCCAACAATAATAGCTAAAACTGCAATCGCAATTAAAACTACCGTTACGATACGAATGAATAATTGATCCCCAACGTCTTCAAATTGCTGTGCATAAATTTGATTTAATGTTGTCGGAATACCAGCTGCAATCCCAGCAAAGATAATGATAGAAATACCATTACCTACGCCTTTTGCAGTAATCTGCTCTCCTAACCACATTAAGAAGGCAGTACCTGCCGTTAACACTGTAGCAATTAGAAGATACGTAGAAATTCCTGGATTAGCGATCAATTGTCCGCCCGAAATATTGTTGAATCCTATAGACATACCTAAAGCCTGGATAAATCCAAGCACAATTGTTCCATAACGAGTTACTTGAGCTAATTTACGGCGCCCAACATCTCCCTGCTTTGACCATTCTGTAAACTTAGGTACAACATCCATCTGCAATAATTGGACGATGATGGATGCTGTAATATAAGGCATAATGCCCATAGCAAGAATGGAGAAGTTTTTTAACGCGCCGCCGCCAAATGTATTCAGAACTCCGAATACATTTAACCCATCTTGCAATTTCAGTACATCCGTATTAACACTAGGTACAGGAATAAATGTACCAATTCGGAAGACAATTAACATTAACAAAGTGAAAAAGATTTTTTGTCTTATTTCACGCACGCGCATTAAATTGGAGATTGTTTGAAACATTAGATCACCTCAACTGTACCGCCAGCAGCTTCGATAGCTTCTTTAGCAGTTGAAGAGAATTTAGCAGCTTTAACAGTTAGCTTAGAGTTTAATGTACCGTTTCCTAGTACTTTAACGCCAGCTTTTGCTTTGCTTACTAAACCAGTTTCGATTAATAATTCTGGTGTTACTTCAGTTCCATCTTCAAAACGGTTAAGAGCTTCTAAATTAACGATCGCGTATTCTTTGCGATTGATATTAGTGAACCCACGTTTTGGAAGACGACGGAATAAAGGAGTTTGACCACCTTCGAAGCCAGGTCTTACGCCACCGCCAGAGCGAGCGTTTTGCCCTTTGTGACCTTTACCTGAAGTCTTTCCGTTACCTGAACCAGTACCACGACCTACACGGTTACGTACTTTACGTGAACCTTCAGCTGGTTTCAATTCATGAAGTTTCATTCCGGAGCACCTCCTTAGAGTGACAATTTATACTTATTGCTCTTTTACTGTAACAAGGTGAGCTACTTTGTTAATCATTCCGCGAATTGCAGGATTATCGTCTTGAACGACAGTTTGATTTAACTTACGTAGGCCAAGTGTACGAACAGTTACACGTTGATCTTCTGGACGACCAATTACGCTACGAGTAAGGGTAATTGCTAGTTTGTTTGCCATTCCATATCCCTCCCTTATCCTAACAGTTCTTCTACAGTCTTGCCACGTAGTTTTGCAACATCTTCAGCACGTTTTAGGTTAGCTAAACCGTTAAGAGTTGCACGTACCATGTTGATTGGAGTGTTTGAACCTAAAGATTTAGATAGAATATCACTTACTCCACCCAATTCTAGTACCGCACGAACTGGGCCACCAGCGATAACTCCTGTACCTTCAGAAGCAGGTTTTAAGAAAATTTGACCTGCACCAAATTGTCCAAGGATTTCGTGTGGAATAGTTGTACCAACCATAGGTACAGTAATTAAGTTTTTCTTCGCATCTTCAATTGCTTTACGGATTGCATCTGGTACCTCTTGTGCTTTACCAGTACCGAATCCAACGTGACCGTTTTTGTCACCAACTACAACTAATGCAGCGAAGCGGAAACGACGTCCACCTTTCACAACTTTAGCTACGCGGTTAACGGTAACAACACGTTCTTCAAGCTCTAATTTATTTGGATCAATACGACGCATGATTTTCCCTCCTTTTACAATTAGAATTGTAATCCAGCTTCACGAGCAGCGTCAGCTAATGCTTTAACACGGCCATGATATAAATAACCGCCACGGTCGAATACTACTTCGTTTACACCTTTTTCTACTGCGCGTTTAGCGACTAATTCGCCAACTTTGATAGCAGCTTCAGTGTTACCAGTGCTTTCTAAAGTCAGGTCTTTATCTAACGTTGAAGCACTTGCGATTGTTACTGAATTTAAATCGTCGATAACTTGTGCGTAAATATGTTGATTAGAACGGAACACGTTTAAACGCGGACGAGTTGCAGTTCCAGATAACTTCGCACGAACACGAGCATGTCTTTTTTTACGAACTTTGTTTTTATCAAGCTTCGTGATCATTTCGGGCACTCCTTTCTTTTACCTAACCGGCATTACTTCTTAGCAGTTTTACCTTCTTTACGACGTACATATTCGCCTTCGTAACGAATACCTTTACCTTTGTAAGGCTCTGGTGGACGAACGTCACGAATATTTGCAGCTAATGCACCTACGCGTTCTTTATCAATACCTTTAATAACGATCTTAGTTTGAGAAGGAACTTCGATTTCGATTCCTGTTTCAGGAGTAATCTCAACTGGGTGAGAGTATCCAACGCTCAATACTAATTTGCTACCAGATTTTTGTGCACGGTAACCTACACCGACTAATTCTAAACCACGTTCGAATCCTTTAGTAACACCTTCAACCATGTTACCTAAAAGGCTACGAGTAGTTCCGTGAAGAGCGCGGTGCTCTTTATTGTCACTAGGACGATTAACAACTAATACGTTGTCTTCAACTTTAATTTCGATTTCAGGGTGGAATGTACGAGTTAATTCACCCTTTGGTCCTTTTACAGTTACAGTGTTGCTCTCGTTCGTAACTGTAACACCTGCTGGAAGTTCTAAAGGCTTTTTACCAACACGTGACATAGTTACACCTCCATTCACATTTAAAACTTATTACCAAACGTACGCTAATACTTCTCCACCAGCTTGCTTTTGACGAGCTTCTTTGTCAGTTAAAACACCTTGAGAAGTAGAAACGATTGCGATACCTAAACCGTTAAGTACACGTGGTACTTCGTTATTTTTTGCATAAACACGTAGACCAGGTTTACTGATACGTTTTAAGCCTGTAATTACACGTTCGTTATTTGAACCGTATTTTAAGAAGATACGGATAATACCTTGTTTGTTGTCTTCGATGTATTCTACATCACGTACGAAACCCTCACGCTTAAGGATTTCTGCAATTTGCTTCTTAATGTTAGAAGCAGGAACTTCAATTTTCTCATGACGAACCATGTTCGCATTGCGGATACGAGTTAGTAAATCTGCAATAGGATCAGTCATTACCATATTAATTTACCTCCTTCCCAAACTTGGGTTTTACCAACTAGCTTTTTTAACACCAGGAATTTGACCTTTATAAGCAAGCTCACGGAAACAAATACGGCAAAGCTTGAATTTACGTAGTACTGAGTGTGGACGTCCACAACGTTCGCAACGTGTATACTCTTGTACTTGGAATTTTTGCTGGCGTTTTTGCTTCGCAATCATTGATTTTTTAGCCACATTTTCGCCTCCTCTGCTTAACGTTGGCAGTTATTACTTCTGGAATGGCATACCGAACTGAGTTAAAAGCTCACGAGCTTCTTCATCAGTGTTTGCTGTTGTAACAATAACGATATCCATACCACGAACTTTAGTTACTTTATCATAATCGATCTCTGGGAAGATCAATTGTTCTTTAACACCTAACGTGTAGTTTCCACGACCATCAAATGCTTTTTTAGATACACCACGGAAATCACGCACACGTGGAAGTGATACTGATACTAGTTTATCGAAGAATTCGTACATACGCTCGCCGCGTAAAGTAACTTTCGCACCGATTGGCATACCTTCACGAAGACGGAAACCAGCGATAGATTTTTTCGCACGAGTTACAACAGGTTTTTGACCAGTGATTTCAGCTAGTTCTTCAACAGCATTATCTAAAGCTTTTGAGTTAGAAACAGCATCACCGATACCCATGTTGATTACGATCTTGTCGATTTTTGGCACTTGCATTACAGATTCATAATTAAACTTGCTAACTAGAGCAGGAGTAATCTCTTTTGTAAATTTCTCTTTAAGACGGTTCATGTGAACTAAACCTCCCTTCACATTTCATTAATTATTTATCTAAAGTTTCACCAGATTTTTTTGCTACACGTACCTTTTTGCCATCGATAACTTGGTACCCAACACGAGTTGGCTCACCAGATTTAGGATCCAACGGCATTACGTTTGATACGTGGATAGGTGCCTCTTGGCTAACGATTCCACCTTGTGGATTTACTTGAGAAGGTTTAGAGTGTTTTTTCACAACGTTCACACCTTCAACAAGTACACGGTCTTTCTTTGGGAAAGCTGCAAGTACTTCACCTTGCTTACCTTTGTCTTTACCAGAGATAACCACTACTTTGTCGCCCTTTTTAACATGCATCCTATTCGCACCTCCTTAAAAGGCATTTTGTATTTGTTCTATATATCAATTAGATAACTTCTGGAGCTAATGATACGATCTTCATGAAGTTATTATCACGTAATTCACGAGCAACTGGTCCGAAGATACGAGTACCACGTGGTCCTTTGTCGTCACGGATGATTACGCAAGCATTTTCGTCGAAACGGATGTAAGAACCGTCAGTACGGCGAACACCACTTTTTGTACGTACAACAACAGCTTTAACAACGTCACCTTTTTTAACAACGCCTCCTGGTGTTGCTTGTTTCACCGTACAAACGATAACATCACCAATGTTTGCTGTCTTGCGACCTGAACCACCAAGTACTTTAATAGTAAGTACCTCACGTGCACCAGAGTTGTCTGCAACTTTTAAACGAGATTCTTGTTGAATCATGTACGAAACCTCCCTTCGGATGAATCATTCTTATCCGATCTATCTTAACTATTAGATGATAACAGCTTTTTCTACAACTTCTACTAGACGGAAACGTTTAGTAGCTGATAACGGACGAGTTTCCATGATCTTCACGATATCGCCTAGTTGAGCTGTATTGTTTTCATCGTGAGCTTTGAATTTCTTTGAGTATTTTACACGCTTGCCATAAAGCGAATGCTTTTTGTAAGTTTCAACAAGAACAGTAACAGTCTTATCCATTTTGTCAGAAACTACGCGGCCAGTGTAAACTTTACGTTGGTTGCGTTCACTCATTCTGAAAGCCTCCTCTCAGACTTAATTATTTATTAGCAGCAATCTCTCTTTCACGAACTACAGTTTTCATACGAGCGATCGATTTGCGCACTTCGCGAATACGAGTAGTATTCTCTAATTGTCCAGTCGCTAATTGGAAACGAAGGTTAAACAACTCTTCTTTTAAAGCCTTAACTTTTTGTTCAATTTCAGCAGTGGTAAGGTCACGAATTTCATTAGCTTTCATTAGAATCACCACCAATTTCTTCACGTTTTACAAACTTACATTTTATAGGTAGCTTGTGTGCAGCTAAACGTAAAGCTTCACGTGCAACCTCTTCAGATACACCTGAAATTTCAAACATTACTTTTCCAGGTTTAACAACTGCTACCCAACCTTCAGGAGCACCTTTACCAGAACCCATTCGGACTTCTAGAGGCTTAGCAGTATAAGGTTTAGAAGGGAAAATTTTAATCCATACTTTACCGCCACGTTTCATGTAACGAGTCATTGCGATACGAGCAGCTTCGATTTGACGGTTTGTAATCCAAGAAGCTTCAGTAGCTTGTAAACCGAATTCACCGAAATGTACTTCCGTACCACCTTTAGCGCGTCCACGCATTTTTCCGCGGTGTTCGCGACGATATTTAACGCGTTTTGGTAATAACATAATTATTTTCCTCCTTCCTCAGTTTTCTTTTTAGTAGGAAGAACCTCTCCACGATAGATCCATACTTTCACACCAAGTTTACCATAAGTAGTATCTGCTTCAGCGTGAGCATAGTCAATATCAGCGCGAAGTGTATGAAGTGGAACTGTACCTTCACTGTAATATTCAGAACGAGCAATATCAGCGCCGCCTAAACGACCAGATACCATTGTTTTGATACCTTGTGCGCCAGCACGCATGCTACGTTGGATAGCTTGCTTTTGAGCACGACGGAATGATACACGGTTCTCAAGTTGGCGAGCGATGTTTTCAGCTACTAGTTTAGCATCTAAATCTGCTCGTTTAATTTCAAGGATGTTAATGTGTACACGCTTGCCTGTTAATTGGTTAAGAGCTTTACGAAGTGATTCTACTTCAGTACCACCTTTACCAATTACCATACCAGGTTTTGCAGTGTGGATCGTTACGTTTAAGCGGTTAGCAGCGCGTTCGATTTCAACTTTAGAAACAGCTGCATCGTTTAAACGTTTAGCGATATATTCACGTACTTTTAAGTCTTCATGTAATAAGTCAGCGTAGTCTTTGCCAGCGAACCATCTTGATTCCCAATCACGGATGACACCGACGCGAAGACCGACCGGATTTACCTTTTGACCCATGAATTATCCCTCCTTCTTTTCTGATACCACGATTGTGATGTGGCTTGTGCGCTTGTTAATTTGGCTTGCACGTCCCATAGCGCGTGGACGGAAACGTTTTAAAGTTGGACCTTCGTTAACAAAAGCGTCAGTAATAACTAAATTGTTAGCGTCCATTTCATAATTGTGTTCTGCATTGGCAATAGCAGATTTTAATACTTTCTCAACGACTGGAGAAGCAGCCTTTGGCGTGTGAAGTAGCACTGCTAGCGCTTCACCCACTTGCTTACCTCGAATTAAATCTACAACTAAACGAACTTTACGAGGAGCAATACGTACTGTTCTCGCGACAGCTTTAGCTTGCATTTAAAAGCCTCCTCTCATATTAGCGTCTTGTTTTCTTATCATCACTTGCGTGACCTTTGTAAGTACGAGATGGTGCGAATTCACCAAGTTTGTGACCTACCATGTCTTCAGTAACATAAACTGGTACATGTTTACGACCGTCATATACAGCAATTGTATGACCAATGAACTGAGGGAAGATAGTTGAACGACGAGACCAAGTTTTTACTACTTGCTTGCTGTCAGTTTCGTTTAACTTCTCAATTTTGTTGATTAAATGGTCATCTACAAAAGGTCCTTTCTTTAAGCTGCGACCCATAAATGAACCTCCCTTCGTGATTGTCCTACGGTTCGTTTGAACCGTAGCTCAATCCCGTTATTTTTTACGACGACGAACGATAAATTTATCGGATTTGTTTTTCTTCTTACGAGTTTTGTAACCAAGTGTTGGTTTACCCCATGGACTCATTGGAGACTTACGTCCGATTGGAGCACGTCCTTCACCACCACCGTGTGGGTGATCGTTAGGGTTCATTACAGAACCACGTACAGTTGGACGGATACCTAACCAACGAGAACGACCGGCTTTACCGATGTTGATTAACTCGTGTTGTTCGTTACCAACTTGACCTACAGTTGCACGACAAGTTGCAAGAATCATGCGTACTTCACCAGAAGTTAAACGTACTAATACGTATTTACCTTCTTTACCAAGTACTTGAGCAGATGTACCTGCAGAACGAACTAATTGTCCACCTTTACCAGGTTTCAATTCGATGTTGTGTACTACTGTACCAACAGGAATGTTAGCTAAAGGAAGCGCGTTACCTACTTTAATGTCAGCTTCAGGACCTGACATAACTTCTAAACCTACTTTTAGGTTTTTAGGAGCAAGGATGTAACGTTTTTCACCATCAGCATAATGAATTAATGCGATGTTAGCTGAACGGTTTGGATCATATTCGATTGTAGCAACGCGTCCAGGTATTCCATCTTTATCGCGTTTAAAATCGATGATACGGTATTGACGCTTGTGCCCACCACCTTGGTGACGAACAGTCAATTTACCTTGGTTGTTACGACCACCTTTTCTCTTGACAGGTGCAAGTAACGATTTTTCTGGTTTGTCAGTAGTAATTTCAGCGAAATCAGAAACTGACATGCCACGACGACCATTTGAGGTTGGTTTATACTTTTTAATCGCCATCTCAATTTCCCTCCTTCTCTAGTAATCTTAAGCTTCGAAGAATTCGATTTCGTTGCTCTCTTGAGTTAGTGTTACTACCGCTTTACGACGACGGTTAGTAAGACCACTGTAGCGACCTACACGCTTGAATTTACCTTTGTAGTTCATGATGTTTACTTTTTCAACTTTTACGTCAAAGATTTTTTCGATAGCATCTTTAACCTCAGTTTTATTAGCTCTTACATCAACATCAAACGTATATTTTTTCTCAGCCATTAAGTCTGTTGAACGTTCTGTAATTACGGGGCGCTTAATAATATCACGAGGATCTTTCATTATGCAAGCACCTCCTCTACTTTTTCAACTGCGTCTTTAGTGATTACAAGCTTATCATGGTTCATAACGTCTAATACGCTTAAACCATTAGCTGCAACAACTGTTACACCAGGAATATTACGTGCTGAAAGTGCAACGTTTTCGTTAAGATCAGCAGTTACTACTAATGCTTTGCGTTCTACTGTTAGGTTTTTAAGAACTGCTACCATTTCTTTTGTTTTTGGAGCATCAAAAGAAAGAGCTTCAAGAACAACGATGCTGTTATCTTGAACTTTAGTTGATAATGCAGACTTAATTGCTAAACGACGAACTTTTTTAGGTAATTTGTAGCTATAGCTTCTTGGAACTGGACCAAATACTACGCCACCACCACGCCATTGTGGAGAACGGATAGATCCTTGACGAGCACGACCAGTACCTTTTTGACGCCATGGCTTACGGCCACCGCCTCTTACTTCAGAACGATTTTTAACTTTAGAAGTACCTTGACGTTGAGATGCGCGTTGCATTACGATCGCGTCGAAAAGTACTTTGTTGTTTGGTTCGATACCGAAAACGGCATCTTGAAGTTCGATTTCTCCAACGTTTTCACCGTTTTGGTTAAACAATGCTACTTTTGGCATTGGTTATTCCTCCTTTCTCGAAGAATTATTATTTAGATTTAACTGCAGATTTAACAGTAACTAGAGATTTTCTAGCTCCTGGCACGTTACCTTTTACTAATAAAAGATTGCGTTCTGCGTCAACTTTAACGATTGATAAGTTTTGCACAGTGATGCGCTCTCCACCCATGCGTCCTGGTAATAATTTACCTTTGAATACGCGGTTTGGAGCTACAGGACCCATTGAACCTGGGCGACGGTGGTAGCGAGAACCATGAGACATAGGTCCGCGAGATTGTCCGTGGCGTTTAATAGCACCTTGGAAACCTTTACCTTTTGAGATTCCTGTTACATCAATTACATCGCCTTCTGCGAAAATATCAACCTTGACTTCTTGACCAACTTCATATGCTGAAGCGTCCACACCGCGTAACTCACGGATGAAGCGCTTAGGAGCAGTATTAGCTTTAGTAGCATGTCCTTTTGCAGGTTTGTTAGATAGTTTTTCACGGATATCTTCGAAACCTAATTGGATTGCTTCGTAACCGTCTGTCTCAGCGTTTTTAACTTGAAGAACTACGTTAGCAGAAGCTTCAATTACTGTTACTGGGATCAAGTCACCATTTTCAGCAAATACTTGAGTCATACCGATCTTTCTTCCTAAGATTCCTTTGGCCATTAGTCACACCTCCTAAGTATCTTTTCATTCTTTATTTTAAATTAAAGTTTAATTTCGATATCTACACCAGATGGTAAGTCTAAACGCATTAATGAATCAACAGTTTGTGGTGTTGGATTCACGATATCAATTAAGCGTTTATGCGTGCGCATTTCGAACTGCTCACGAGAATCTTTATATTTGTGTACTGCACGTAGAATTGTATAAATTGATTTTTCAGTCGGTAATGGAATCGGACCAGATACAGCCGCACCAGAACGTTTTGCAGTTTCTACGATTTTCTCAGCAGATTGATCAAGAATTCTGTGATCATATGCTTTTAAACGAATGCGAATTTTTTCTTTTGCCATTATTTTCCCTCCTTTTTCGCCTATTTTACAATAGACATTCTCCGCGGAAATTTCCCCACACTCGCCATGGCAAAGCGGCCGGGTGTGTCGGCAACCTTCCGCATCATCGCAGTCAAAGACCAACATTTTTATTATACTAAAAATGGGTTCATATTGCAACAATAAAGTTAAAAAACTTTTTTATGTGTCGCACACTTTTTTCATTATATATAAAAGGAGATCATTTTGCAAGTGTAATAATAAAAACTATCTTTACCTTTTATCACCAAATAAAAAAAGGAGTAGGTTACCCTACTCCCTTTACTGAAACGAGAAATTACTCGCTGATTTTAGCTACAACGCCAGCGCCTACTGTACGTCCACCTTCACGGATTGAGAATTTAGTACCTTCTTCAATCGCGATTGGAGCGATAAGTTCAACAGTCATTTCGATGTTGTCGCCAGGCATTACCATTTCTACGCCTTCAGGTAAGTTACAAATACCAGTTACATCAGTTGTACGGAAGTAGAACTGTGGACGGTAGTTTGTGAAGAATGGAGTGTGACGTCCACCTTCGTCTTTAGAAAGAACGTATACTTCAGCAGTAAATTTAGTGTGTGGAGTGATTGAGCCTGGTTTAGCTAATACTTGTCCACGTTGGATTTCTTCACGTGCTACACCACGAAGTAAAGCACCGATGTTGTCGCCAGCTTCAGCATAGTCAAGAAGCTTACGGAACATTTCTACACCTGTTACAGTAGTAGATTTTGGCTCTTCAGTTAAACCGATGATGTCGATAACGTCACCAACTTTAACTTGTCCACGCTCTACACGACCTGTAGCAACTGTACCACGACCAGTGATTGAGAATACGTCCTCAACTGGCATCATGAATGGTTTTTCAGTGTCACGTTCTGGAGTTGGGATGTACTCATCAACAGCGTCCATAAGCTCGATGATTTTAGCTTCCCAATCAGCTTCGCCTTCAAGAGCTTTAAGAGCAGAACCTTTGATTACTGGTACATCGTCACCAGGGAAGTCGTATTCAGAAAGAAGGTCACGTACTTCCATTTCTACTAATTCAAGTAGCTCTTCGTCGTCTACCATGTCACATTTGTTTAAGAATACAACTAGGTAAGGTACACCTACTTGACGAGAAAGAAGGATGTGCTCACGAGTTTGTGGCATTGGACCATCAGCAGCAGATACTACTAAGATACCGCCATCCATTTGAGCAGCACCAGTGATCATGTTTTTAACATAGTCAGCATGTCCTGGGCAGTCAACGTGTGCATAGTGACGAGTGTCAGTTTCGTACTCAACGTGTGCAGTTGAGATTGTGATTCCACGCTCGCGCTCTTCTGGAGCAGCGTCGATCATGTCGTAAGCCATTGCTGCACCTTTACCACTTTTCTTAGCAAGAACAGTAGTGATAGCAGCTGTTAAAGTTGTTTTACCATGGTCAACGTGACCAATTGTACCGATATTGGCATGTGTTTTTGAACGGTCGAATTTTTCCTTAGCCATTCGAAAATCCTCCTTAAAATTCATGTAGTTTATGTTTTATGAGGCCGTGAAAGGGAATGAGCTCCACTTTCACAGCGTACATAAGTAGTTATACTTCAATAAAGAGTGAAAATCAATTATTCACCTTTATTTTTTTTAATAATTTCTTCTGAAATTGATTTAGGAACTTCTTCGTAGTGATCGAAGTGCATAGAATATGTTCCGCGACCTTGAGTGTTTGAACGTAATGCAGTTGCATAACCAAACATTTCAGAAAGTGGAACGAATGCACGTACAACTTGAGCGTTACCGCGTGCTTCCATACCTTCTACACGTCCACGACGAGACGTAATGTCACCCATGATATCTCCTAAGTATTCGTCAGGGATAACAACTTCAACCTTCATCATTGGTTCAAGGATAGCTGGGCTACATTTTGATACTGCGTTTTTAAGAGCCATAGAAGCGGCAATTTTAAACGCCATCTCACTTGAGTCAACGTCATGGTAAGATCCATCAACTAAAGCAGCTTTGATATCGATTAATGGATAACCAGCAACAACACCGTTTTGTAATGCATCTTCAAGACCAGCTTGAACTGCAGGGATGTATTCACGTGGAACTACACCACCAACGATTTTGTTCTCAAATTCAAAGCCTTTTCCTTCTTCGTTAGGTTCGAACTCAATCCAAACGTGACCGAATTGTCCACGACCACCAGATTGACGAGCGAATTTACCTTCAACTTTCGCACCAGCGCGGAAAGTTTCACGGTAAGCTACTTGAGGAGCACCAACGTTTGCTTCTACTTTGAATTCGCGACGCATACGGTCAACGATGATATCAAGGTGAAGCTCACCCATACCAGAGATGATGATTTGACCAGTCTCTGTATTAGTTTCCGCACGGAAAGTTGGATCTTCTTCTTGTAACTTTTGAAGAGCTGTAGTCATTTTATCTTGGTCAGCTTTTGATTTTGGCTCAACAGATAAAGAGATAACTGGCTCTGGGAATTCCATAGACTCAAGAATTACAAGACTCTTTTCGTCACATAGAGTATCACCAGTAGAAGTATCTTTTAATCCTACAGCTGCCGCGATATCTCCAGCGTATACTTCAGAAATCTCTTCACGAGAGTTAGCATGCATTTGTAGGATACGACCTACACGCTCACGCTTACCTTTTGTAGAGTTTTTGATGTATGAACCAGAGCTTAGTACACCAGAGTACACACGGAAGAATGTTAATTTACCAACATAAGGGTCCGTCATAACTTTGAACGCTAATGCTGAGAAAGGAGCGTTGTCGCTAGACTCACGCGTAACTTCTTCTTCTGTGTCAGGTACGATACCTTGGATTGCTGGTACATCTACTGGAGATGGTAGGTAGTCAATTACTGCATCTAGCATTAATTGTACACCTTTGTTTTTGAATGCTGAACCACAGATAACTGGGTAGAATTCAACGTCACAAGTACCTTTACGGATACCAGCTTTTAGTTCTTCAACTGTAAGCTCGCCTTCGTCTAAGTACTTCATCATTAATTCTTCGTCAAGTTCTGCAACAGCTTCTACTAAGCTTGCACGGTATTCTTCAGCTTGCTCTTTGTATTCCTCAGGAATTTCACGAGACTCTGAACGAGTACCTAAGTCATCTTCGTAGAAGTATGCTTTCATTTCCACTAGGTCAATGATTGCTTCGAACTCATCTTCAGCACCAATTGGCAACTGAATTGGGTGAGCATTTGCACCTAAACGATCGTGGATCGTTTTTACAGAGTACAAGAAGTCAGCACCAATTTTGTCCATTTTGTTAACGAATACGACACGGGGAACACCGTACGTAGTCGCTTGACGCCATACTGTTTCTGTTTGAGGCTCAACACCAGATTGAGCATCAAGAACTGCCACAGCGCCATCAAGTACACGTAATGAACGCTCAACTTCAACAGTGAAGTCTACGTGTCCAGGAGTATCAATGATGTTAACGCGGTGACCTTTCCAAGAAGCAGTTGTCGCAGCAGACGTGATAGTGATACCACGTTCTTGCTCTTGCTCCATCCAGTCCATTTGTGAAGCTCCTTCATGAGTTTCACCAATTTTATGGATACGGCCAGTATAATAAAGAACACGCTCAGTTGTTGTTGTTTTACCAGCATCAATGTGAGCCATGATCCCAATATTACGAGTGTTTTCTAAGGAGAACTCTCTTGCCATCTTAGGTATTTCTCCTTCCATATTATAATTTGTTTTTTAAAAAGTTTCGTTAAAAGATTACCAACGGTAATGAGCAAATGCTTTGTTAGCTTCTGCCATTTTGTGAGTATCTTCACGTTTCTTAACTGCAGCACCAGTGTTGTTAGCTGCATCAAGGATTTCGTTAGCTAAACGCTCTTCCATCGTTTTTTCTCCACGAAGACGAGCATAGTTTACTAACCAACGAAGACCTAAAGTAGTACGACGCTCTGGACGTACTTCTACAGGAACTTGGTAGTTAGAACCCCCTACACGGCGTGCTCTAACTTCTAGTACAGGCATGATGTTTTTAAGAGCTTGGTCGAATACTTCCATAGCTTCTTTACCACTGCGCTCTTGTACTAAATCGAATGCTCTATAAAGAATAGCTTGTGACTTACCGCGCTTTCCATCAAGCATCATTTTGTTGATTAAGCGAGATACAAGCTTAGAATTGTAAATCGGATCTGGTAATACGTCTCTTTTTGCAACAGGTCCCTTACGTGGCATTCTACTTCCTCCTTTCACTTTTAAAAGTTTATCTATTAATTGTTAAGCTATTATTTTTTAGCTGCTTTTGGTCGCTTAGTACCATATTTAGAACGACCTTGCATACGGCCATCCACACCAGCAGTATCAAGTGCACCACGTACGATATGGTAACGTACCCCTGGTAAATCTTTTACACGTCCACCGCGGATAAGTACCACGCTGTGTTCTTGTAAGTTGTGACCAATACCTGGGATATAAGCTGTTACCTCGATACCGTTTGTTAAACGTACACGAGCATATTTACGAAGAGCCGAGTTCGGTTTCTTCGGTGTCATAGTACCCACACGTGTACATACACCACGTTTTTGTGGAGAAGATTGGTTAGTTTGAGCTTTTTTGAAGCTGTTGTAACCTCTGTTTAAAGCAGGTGAGTCAGATTTTTTACCTTTACTCACACGACCATTACGGATTAATTGGTTAATAGTAGGCATTTAAATTTTCCTCCTTTCGCCTTTTGTAAGACCACACATCCAGGTGGTTCATTTTTTAGCAAAAAACAAAGTCTTTGAAACTAAAAGTTCAAAAACGTGTTAACTAATAATTGCAACAGTTGCAGCGTTAACTTCTATCCTACAAGCTTGACCAAGCTTTCGCATAGAAGGGACATACGTATACGGAACGTTTTCTTGCTGTGCCGTTTTTGCCACAATGGATGTGACATAAAAATCAGCGTCTTCAGCAATGATGACTTCCTTTACTGTACCTTTTTTTAATGCTTTCACCGTCTGCTTTGTTCCTACAATAATATGATCAGCCTGTAATACTTTTTCATAAGACATTATCATATCCTCCAAAGTAACAGGTAGTTTATAGGAGCACCTTTGATATAGTATCATTCCCTAGAATGGATGTCAACTAACGTTTTGTAGTTTTTTAAAAAAACATCCATTCTAGAGTAATGATTTTATAATTAGTCGATTGTTACCGTTTCTTCAGCTTGGTTTTTGATCGGTTCAGCATTACGATATCTCGTCATACCTGTACCAGCTGGAACTAGCTTACCAATGATAACATTCTCTTTAAGTCCAAGCAACTCATCACGTTTTCCTTTGATTGCAGCATCCGTAAGAACACGCGTTGTTTCTTGGAATGATGCAGCAGATAAGAAGGAATCAGTTTCAAGAGATGCTTTTGTAATACCAAGTAATACAGGACGACCCGTCGCTGGACGATTGCCTTCAAGTAATACTTTTTCATTTGCATCAGTGAATTGGTGAATATCAAGTAATGAACCTGGTAATACATCTGTATCTCCTGAATCCATTACGCGCACTTTACGAAGCATTTGGCGAACCATTACCTCTACGTGTTTATCTCCAATTTCTACCCCTTGCATACGGTATACTTTTTGCACCTCACGAAGCAAGTACTCTTGTACAGCCGTGATGTCTTTTACTTTTAGTAATTCTTTAGGATCAATTGAACCTTCTGTTAATTCTTGACCACGTGCAATGCGCTGTCCTTCAATAACTTTCAGACGTGCACTGTACGGAGCTGTGTAAGAACGAGTTTCAATCTCTCCTTGAACAGTAATTTCATGTTGACGATCGCGTCCTTCAGAAATGCCGGCAATTGTACCTTCAATTTCAGAAATAACGGCTTGACCTTTAGGGTTACGCGCTTCGAAGATCTCTTGGATACGCGGTAAACCTTGAGTGATATCGTCTCCAGCAACCCCACCTGTATGGAATGTACGCATCGTTAACTGTGTACCTGGCTCACCGATAGATTGAGCAGCGATGATACCAACTGCTTCACCCACTTCAACTTCTGAACCAGTTGCAAGGTTACGACCGTAACATTTTTTACATACACCGTGGCGAGTGTTACAAGTGAATGCAGAACGAATCCATACTTCTTCAACACCAGCATCCACAATTGTTTCAGCTAGGTCTTCTGTAATCAGTTCGTTTTCTTTCACTAACACTTCGTTTGTTCCTGGGTGAAGTAGTGTTTTTCTTGCATAACGTCCAATTAGACGCTCATCAAGTTTCTCAATTTCTTCTGTTCCTTCTTTGATTGCAACAGCCAGAATACCGCGGTCTGTACCACAGTCGTCATCACGTACGATAACGTCTTGTGCCACGTCAACCAGACGACGAGTAAGGTAACCTGAGTCAGCTGTTTTAAGAGCCGTATCGGCAAGACCTTTACGTGCACCATGGGTAGAGATAAAGTACTCTAATACCGTTAAACCTTCACGGAAACTAGATTTGATTGGTAACTCAATGATACGACCAGACGGGTTGGCCATTAGTCCACGCATACCTGCAAGCTGAGTGAAGTTAGATGCGTTACCACGGGCACCAGAGTCACTCATCATGAAGATTGGGTTGCGTTTGTCTAATGACGCCATTAATTTACCTTGGATAACGTCTTTCGCGCTACTCCATACAGAGATAACACGCTCATAACGCTCATCTTCAGTAATTAAACCACGACGGAATTGTTTTAGTACGTTATCTACTTTAGCTTGCGCTTCTGTTAAGATAACTTCTTTTTCTCCTAAAACCACGATATCAGCTACACCAACTGTAATACCAGCTTTAGTAGAATATTTGAAACCTAGGTCTTTCATACGGTCAAGCATTTTAGAAGTCTCAGTAATTTTGAAACGTTTAAATACTTCAGCGATAATATTACCTAAGATTTTTTTCTTAAACGGTGCGATAGCCGGTTGATTCTTGATGAATTCCTTCACATCTGCACCTTTTTCAACAAAGTACTTCTCAGGAGTTTTCACTTCTAAGTTTTCTCTTGTTGGTTCGTTAATGTATGGGAACGATTTTGGTAAAATTTCGTTGAAAACTAATTTACCAACCGTTGTAACAAGCAACTGTTGATTTTGTGCTTCTGTAAACGTTTCGTTGTTTAAAGAACCTGCATACACACCTACACGTGTATGAAGATGCACATAACCGTTTTGGTACGCTAATAGTGCTTCATTTGTATCCTTGAACACCATACCTTCTCCAACTGCCTCTTCACGCTCAAGCGTTAAGTAGTAGTTACCTAATACCATATCCTGTGAAGGTGTAACAACTGGTTTACCATCTTTAGGGTTCAAGATATTTTGAGCAGCAAGCATTAAGATACGTGCTTCTGCTTGTGCTTCTGCAGATAATGGAACGTGAACCGCCATTTGGTCACCGTCAAAGTCAGCGTTATATGCTGTACATACAAGCGGGTGAAGACGGATAGCGCGACCTTCTACAAGCGTAGGTTCAAATGCTTGAATACCTAGTCTGTGTAGCGTTGGTGCACGGTTTAAAAGAACTGGATGCTCTTTAATAACCGATTCTAATACGTCCCATACTTCAGGTTGCACGCGTTCAATTTTACGTTTTGCACTCTTGATGTTATGAGCTAAACCGCGCTCAACAAGCTCTTTCATTACGAAAGGTTTGAAAAGCTCTAACGCCATTTCTTTTGGAAGACCACATTGATACATCTTTAAGTTCGGACCTACAACGATTACCGAACGGCCAGAGTAGTCAACACGTTTACCTAATAAGTTTTGACGGAAGCGACCTTGCTTACCTTTTAACATGTGAGAAAGAGATTTTAATGGACGGTTACCTGGTCCTGTTACCGGACGGCCGCGACGACCATTATCGATTAATGCATCTACAGCTTCTTGAAGCATACGCTTTTCGTTTTGAACGATAATGCTAGGAGCTCCAAGGTCTAATAAACGCTTTAAGCGGTTGTTACGGTTGATTACACGGCGATATAAATCGTTTAAGTCAGACGTAGCAAAGCGTCCACCATCTAATTGAACCATTGGACGAAGTTCTGGCGGAATAACCGGTAGAACGTCTAAAATCATCCAAGAAGGTTCGTTACCAGAATGACGGAAAGCCTCTAGTACTTCTAAACGTTTAATAGCACGTGTACGACGTTGACCTTGAGCAGTTTTCAATTCTTCTTTCAAAGCATCTACTTCTTTATCAAGATCGATGTCATGCAATAATTTTTTAACAGCTTCAGCACCCATTGCTGCATGGAAAGTTTGTCCGTACTTCTCACGATACGCACGGTATTCTTTCTCTGATAAAAGCTGTTTCTTTTCAAGTGGTGTATCACCAGCATCTGTTACTACATAAGAAGCAAAATAAATGATTTCCTCTAGCGCACGAGGGGACATGTCTAAGACAAGTCCCATGCGGCTAGGAATACCTTTAAAGTACCAAATATGAGAAACAGGTGCAGCTAGCTCGATGTGACCCATGCGTTCACGACGAACTTTTGCGCGCGTAACTTCTACGCCGCAACGATCACATACAACACCTTTATAACGAACGCGCTTATATTTTCCGCAGTGACATTCCCAGTCCTTTTGTGGACCAAAAATACGCTCACAGAATAAGCCGTCTTTTTCAGGTTTTAACGTACGATAGTTGATCGTTTCAGGTTTTTTTACCTCACCGTACGACCAAGAACGAATTTTATCTGGCGAAGCTAGACCGATTTTCATATACTCAAAGTTATTTACATCTAGCAAGGAGCCTACCTCCCTTTTAATCTACAGGTTTTTTCCCTTAACGTTTATATGAAAGTAATTCCTTACTCTTTTGTGACAGGATCTTTTTGTCCTTCAGAAAGGCTTTCTTCGTTATCTGCAATAATTGATTCTGTTGGTTGCTCATGGTCCTCTTCTGAGTCCATGATATCAATTTCTTGCTCGTCAGCAGAAAGCATCTTCACATCCATACCTAAACTTTGTAGTTCTTTAATTAATACTTTGAACGATTCAGGTATGCCAGGTTCTGGAATGTTTTCACCTTTAACAATTGCTTCGTATGTTTTCACACGACCTACTACGTCATCTGATTTCACTGTTAAGATCTCTTGTAATGTGTAAGCAGCACCGTATGCTTCAAGTGCCCATACCTCCATCTCACCAAAACGCTGTCCACCGAACTGCGCTTTACCACCAAGTGGTTGTTGTGTAACAAGTGAGTATGGTCCAGTAGAACGAGCGTGAAGTTTATCGTCTACCATGTGAGCAAGTTTGATCATGTACATGATCCCTACTGATACACGGTTATCGAATGGTTCACCTGTTCGACCATCATATAGAACTGTTTTAGCATCACGAGACATGCCAGCTTCTTCGATTGTTGCCCAAACATCTTCCTCACGCGCACCATCAAATACTGGAGACGCAACGTGAATGCCAAGCTTACGAGCAGCCATACCTAAATGAAGCTCTAGCACCTGACCGATGTTCATACGAGATGGTACCCCTAATGGGTTTAACATGATGTCAATTGGCGTACCGTCTGGTAGGTAAGGCATATCTTCTTCAGGTAAAATACGTGAAATTACACCTTTGTTACCGTGACGACCGGCCATTTTGTCACCTTCAGAAATTTTACGCTTCTGAACAATATATGCACGGACTAATTGGTTTACACCTGGTGGTAATTCGTCGCCATCTTCGCGGTTGAAGACTTTAACATCAAGAATGATTCCACCGCCGCCGTGTGGTACACGAAGAGAAGTATCACGAACTTCACGCGCTTTTTCACCGAAAATAGCGTGTAGAAGACGTTCTTCAGCCGTTAGTTCTGTTACACCTTTTGGCGTTACTTTACCAACTAAAAGATCTCCGTCTTTTACTTCTGCACCAATGCGGATGATTCCACGCTCATCTAAGTTGCGAAGCGCATCTTCACCTACGTTTGGAATGTCACGCGTAATTTCTTCAGGTCCAAGCTTCGTATCACGAGACTCAGATTCATATTCTTCAATATGAACAGACGTATATACATCGTCTTTCACAAGGCGTTCACTCATGATGATGGCATCCTCATAGTTGTAACCATCCCATGTCATGAAACCAACCATTACGTTTCGCCCTAAAGCAAGCTCACCTTTTTCCATTGAAGGACCGTCGGCTAAGATCTCACCTTTTACTACTTCGTCGCCAACTGAAACAATTGGACGCTGGTTGTAACAAGTACCTTGGTTAGAACGAACAAATTTTAATAGTTTGTATTGATCTAAGTTACCTTTAACTTTTTGTCCGTCTACTTCTTCATAGCGGCGAACAAAAATTTGTTTGGCTTCTACGCGCTCTACAACGCCAGGATATTTACAAATCACGGCTGCACCAGAGTCTTTACCAGATACGTATTCCATACCTGTACCTACGATTGGTGCTTCAGGATTTAATAAAGGTACTGCTTGACGTTGCATGTTCGCACCCATTAATGCACGGTTAGAGTCATCGTTCTCTAAGAATGGGATACATGCTGTAGCGGCAGATACAACTTGTTTTGGTGATACATCCATATAGTCTAAACGATCGCGACGGATAACCGTGTTTTCTCCACGGAAACGTGCAACGACATTTTCATCTAAGAATGAACCATCATCACCTAGACGAGCGTTCGCTTGAGCTACAACATAGTTATCTTCTTCATCAGCTGTTAAGTAGTCAATTCGCTCTGTCACTTTACCTGTTTCAGGATCGATACGACGGTAAGGTGTTTCGATGAAACCGAATTTGTTTACTTTTGCATAAGAAGATAGTGAGTTGATTAACCCGATATTCGGACCCTCTGGCGTTTCAATCGGACACATACGGCCATAGTGGGAGTAGTGAACGTCACGTACTTCGAAACCAGCGCGCTCACGCGTTAAACCACCAGGTCCTAGAGCTGAAAGACGACGTTTGTGCGTCAATTCGCCTAATGGATTCGTTTGATCCATGAACTGTGATAATTGAGAACTTCCAAAGAACTCTTTAATCGCCGCAATAACTGGGCGAATATTAATTAATTGTTGAGGTGTGATTGTATTCGTGTCTTGAATTGACATTCTTTCACGAACAACACGTTCCATACGAGATAAACCGATACGGAATTGATTTTGTAACAATTCACCTACAGAACGCAGACGACGGTTACCTAAGTGGTCGATATCATCTGTGTCTCCTACTTGATGAAGCAAGTTAAAGAAGTAACTGATCGATGCTAAAATATCAGCAGGTGTGATATTTTTAACTTCTTCTGTTACATACGCGTTACCTGATACAGTGATGATTTTTTCACCTTCTGGATCATTTGGCGCATAAATCTTAATAGATTGTAATGTAACATCGTCTTCTACTACTCCACCAACCGGGCTGTAAGTTTTGAAGTTTACTCCACCTTCAAGCATCGGAATCAAGCGATCTAGCAGACGGCGGTCAATCATTGCGCCTTTTTCTGCAATAATTTCACCTGTTTCAGGATCAACTAATGTTTCAGCTAGCTTTTGATTAAATAAGCGATGTTTGATATGAAGCTTTTTATTAATTTTATAGCGACCTACGTTCGCTAAGTCATATCGTTTTGGATCAAAGAAGCGAGATACTAATAGAGACTTCGCATTCTCAACTGTCGGTGGTTCACCCGGACGTAAACGCTCATAGATTTCTAATAGCGCTTTTTCCGTTGTTTCCGTATTATCTTTTTCAAGCGTATTACGGATGTATTCATTATCACCGATTAAATCGATAATCTCTTGGTCAGAACCGAAACCTAGCGCGCGTAACAGCACTGTTACTGGCAGTTTACGAGTACGATCAATACGCACGTATACTACATCTTTTGCATCAGTTTCATATTCTAGCCATGCACCACGGTTAGGGATAACAGTTGCTGTATATCCTTTTTTACCGTTTTTATCAAGCTTTCCACTATAGTAAACACTTGGTGAACGAACCAACTGTGATACGATAACACGCTCAGCACCATTAATTACAAAGGTACCTGTTTCGGTCATCAATGGGAAATCTCCCATGAACACATCTTGGTCTTTTACTTCACCTGTTTCTTTATTAATTAACCGCACCTTAACACGAAGAGGTGCTGCATAAGTTACATCACGTTCTTTGGACTCTCCTACTGAATACTTTGGCTCACCTAAGCTGTAATCAATAAATTCTAGTGATAAGTTACCTGTAAAATCATCAATTGGAGAAATATCTTGGAACATTTCTCGTAAACCTTCATCTAAAAACCATTGGTATGAAGCCGTTTGAATCTCGATTAAGTTCGGTAACTCTAAAACTTCACTAATACGAGCATAACTTCTGCGTTGGCGGTGGCGTCCATACTGAACTAGTTGACCTGTCAACTGATTCACCCCTCAAATCAAGCGTTATTATTCAAAATATATAATAAACCATATGTTTATTATTGAACAAAAGAAAAATGGTCTCTTTAAATAGAAAACCACAATTTCATAAAAACGTACTATTGATTTTATTAGTTTTTCCCATATAATTCAAAATTATACCTTTTATTTTATGTATAACCCGAGCTTATATGGAATATTTATATATTGGCATTTTATAATGCTAACATACTAAAAAATATTAGTCAACATTTTTTAGCACATATGATATAATACCCTTTTTTCTTGTCTACTACTTCTACTTCATTAAATAGAGATTCTAATTTCGCAAGAGCAGATGGCGCTCCTTGCTTTTTCTGAATCACAATCCAAAGTTCTCCTTGGTCAGCAAGGTGATCTAATGATTTTTCTAGAATTTCATGAACAACTTTTTTACCCGCACGGATCGGCGGATTACTAAGAATAGCTGCAAAATTCGTTTCCTTCACATTTTCATAGCAAGAGCTTTGATAGATTGAAACATTGGATACTGAATTAACTTCAGCATTTTTTTGAGCTAGTGCTAATGCACGTTCATTAACATCAACCATATGAACGTTTCTTTGGCTGTCCTCTTTTGCAAGTGCCAACCCAATTGGGCCATATCCGCACCCAACATCCAGAAGCGGGCCGGGACTCTCGGGCATTTGAAACGTTTCAATTAACAGGCGCGATCCAAAATCGATCTCTTTTTTTGAAAAAACACCGCGGTCACTCGTAAATGAAAAAGAGGTTCCTCTCAATTCAAATGAAAAGCGCTCTTCATTACTTGCAGACAATGGTGTATTGGAAAAATAATGTTCTGTCAAAATAGAACCTCCTAATCAATATGTTCTTCTTTACTATAAATGAAAAGGATGACAGAAGCAAAAAAGCTCGCTTGTACAAGCGAGCTTTTTTATATCAGTTGTTAAGCAATAATTACTTAACTTCTACAGAAGCGCCAACTTCTTCAAGTTTAGCTTTTGCTTCTTCAGCTTCTTCTTTAGAAATACCTTCTTTAAGAGCTTTTGGAGCGTTATCAACGATTTCTTTAGCTTCTTTTAAGCCAAGACCAGTGATTTCACGTACTACTTTGATAACTTTGATTTTTTGTCCGCCAGCACTTTCAAGTACTAGGTCAAATTCAGTTTTCTCAGCAGCAGCTTCACCAGCAGCACCGCCAGCTACAGCTACAGGAGCAGCAGCAGTTACGCCAAATTCTTCTTCGATTGCTTTTACTAAATCGTTAAGTTCTAAAACAGTCATATTTTTAACTGCTTCAATGATTTGTTCTTGAGTCATTGTTAATTTCCTCCTTGTGATTGTGTTATATATAACAGACTAGATTATGCACCTTGTTCTTCTTTTTGATCTGCCACAGCTTTTGTAGCAAGAGCAAGGTTGCGAATTGGAGCTTGAAGCACGCTAAGCAACATAGAAAGTAAGCCTTCGCGAGATGGTAGTTCTGCAAGTGCTTTAATTTCTTCAACAGATGCAACATTACCTTCAATTACACCAGCTTTGATTTCTAACGCTTCGTGTTCTTTCGCGAAGTTGTTTAGAATTTTAGCTGGAGCAACAACATCTTCTCCACCAAATGCGATTGCATTTGGACCTACTAACGCATCATTAAGATCTGTTAGTTCAAGTTTTTCTACAGCACGGCGAGTTAAAGTGTTTTTGTAAACTTTGAACTCAATGCCTGCTTCACGTAATTGCTTACGAAGTTCAGTAACTTCAGCAACATTCAAACCACGGTAGTCAACGACAACTATTGAGTTACTCGCTTGAAGTTTTTCAGCAATTTCGTCTACGACTTGTTTCTTTTGTTCAATTACGTTGCTCATCTTTACACCTCCTGTAGATTTCCTTCCGTACACTCAGACAAGGTGCAATAAAAAACCTCCATGACAATAAAGACATGGAGGTGTAGTAAGCGAACCATAACGTTTCACTAATTTATCTCACACACCTCGGTAGGGAATTAAGCTTTGCAGCACCTACTGTCTACGGTACAAATGTTATTCTTTTTAACAACATTATCTATTATAATCAGGGACTTTCAAAAAGTCAACACCGATTTATTTCCAAATTTATTAAGCAGAGAATGAAGCAGTATCAACTTTGATACCAGGGCCCATTGTTGAAGTAACAGCTACGTTCTTCATGTATGTGCCTTTTGCTGCTGCCGGCTTAGCTTTTACCATAGTTTCGAAGATTGTAGTGAAGTTTTCAACTAACTTGCTCTCTTCGAAAGATACTTTACCGATTGGTACGTGGATGTTACCAGCTTTATCAACGCGGTATTCTACTTTACCAGCTTTGATTTCGTTAACTGCTTTTTGAACATCAAATGTTACTGTACCAGTTTTAGGGTTTGGCATTAAACCTTTAGGTCCTAATACACGACCAAGTTTACCAACTTCACCCATCATGTCTGGAGTAGCTACGATTACATCGAACTCGAACCAACCTTGTTGGATTTTGTTGATGTAGTCAGCATCGCCAACGTAGTCAGCGCCTGCAGCTTCAGCTTCTTTAGCTTTTTCGCCTTTAGCGAATACTAATACACGTTGAGTTTTACCTGTACCGTTTGGTAGTACTACTGCACCACGAATTTGTTGGTCAGCTTTCTTAGGGTCAACTCCTAAACGGAATGCTACTTCTACAGTTGCATCAAATTTAGTTGTGTTTGTTTTCTTTACTAATTCAATCGCTTCTTGTACTGAATAAGTTTGTGTACGATCTACAAGCTTAGCAGCTTCAACGTACTTTTTACCTTTTTTAGCCATTTTTGTTTCCTCCTTATGTGGTTTTAACGGAATAACCTCCCACTAATAAAGGTTGCGAGCATAGGAAAACTTCCATTTCTCGCAACCTTCTAACACCCAATCAAATGGAATTAGTCTTCAACTACGATTCCCATACTGCGCGCTGTACCTTCTACCATGCGCATTGCAGATTCAACGCTAGCAGCGTTTAAGTCAGGCATTTTAGTTTCAGCAATCTCACGCACTTTGTCACGCTTGACTGTTGCAACTTTATTACGGTTTGGTTCACCAGAACCAGACTCAATACCAGCCGCTTTCTTAAGTAGTACAGCAGCAGGTGGAGTTTTCGTAATAAATGTAAATGAACGGTCTTCAAATACCGTGATTTCAACAGGAATGATAAGACCAGCTTGATCAGCTGTGCGAGCGTTAAACTCCTTACAGAAACCCATGATGTTAACACCGGCTTGACCTAATGCAGGACCAACTGGTGGCGCTGGATTTGCTTTACCTGCAGGAATTTGTAACTTAACAAGTTTAATTACTTTTTTAGCCACGAGACACACCTCCTTAAGTCCGTGATGTGGTAATAGGGCGATGCCCTCCCACTCAATGTTCTTTATATATAAAATAAAGAAATAGTTGTTTTAGTCTCTAGTTTTGAGACATACTGACTTATGAAATATTAACATTAAACTTCATGAATTGCAAGGTCTTACAGATTATATTTTTTCAATTTGTGTAAAGTCTAGCTCTACTGGCGTTTGTCTTCCGAACATATCCACATGAACCTTAACTTTACGTTTATCTGTATCGATTTCTTCAATGGTACCTTCAAAGTTTGCAAACGGACCTTCTTGAACCAATACTGTTTCTTTTAGTTCAAAGTCAAAGTCAGCATGCTTCTCGTCCATGCCCATTTGTTTTAAGATCATTTCTACTTCTTCTGGTAGAAGAGCAGTTGGCTTTGATCCAGAACCTGCTGAACCTACAAAGCCCGTAACGCCAGGTGTATTACGAACTACATACCATGAATCATCCGTCATGATGATTTCAACTAACACGTACCCTGGAAATACTTTTTTCTTTGTAATCTTTTCTTTGTTGTTCTTAATTTCTCTTTCTTCTTCTTCAGGAACAACAACGCGGAAAATTTTATCTTGCATACCCATTGTTTCTACGCGCTTTTCTAAATTTGTTTTTACTTTATTTTCATATCCAGAATAAGTATGGACTACATACCAATTTTTCTCCATTTCTGAGGACTATACGTCCTTCCCTCCCAGCTCACTATAAAATAAGATGTCCTAATCTATTGCACAGACAACGCACTAGGAAAATAGTTGACTCCTAGCACAATCATTCTTAAAGCAAATTAAAAAACCCGTCTCCGGGCTTTTCTGAAAAAAACATAATTTAGCTTTATTATACCATGATTTAAGTCAATTTATTCAAGGGATTAAACGAATAAGTGACGAAATTCCGTAATCAACTACTACAAAAAAGAGTGTCATAAATACAACTGTAGAAATAACAGTAATTGTATAACGAGTTAGCTCATTTTTTTTAGGCCAACTTACCTTCTTCATCTCACGCCCAACATCACGCAAGAAATTTCCTACACGGTTCATGTTTGTAACCTCCAATAAATTAAAAGGGGTATTAGTCTGTGCAGATTATTGATCTACTTTGTTTCACGATGAATCGTATGTGCGTTACACGTTTTGCAAAACTTCTTCATTTCTAAACGCTCTTCGTTTTGCAGTGTGTTTTTCATAGTCGTATAGTTACGACTAGCGCATTGCACACACGCAAGTACAACTTTTTTACGCATAATGTCAACCACCTATAGAGTGATAATGTCTATAAAAAAGTATCACAGACTTTCTTAGCATGTCAATATGAGGATAGAAGGCTACATTGTGATTTCACGAATCTCGAGGTAGCGCTCTAATTTCCTCTTCACACGCTGAAGTGCATTATCGATGGATTTGACGTGGCGGTTTAACTCTTCTGAAATCTCTTGATAAGATTGACCATCTAAATAAAGAACGAGAACTTTTCGCTCAAGATCACTTAACAGTTCAGCCATCTTTAATTCAATATCATCAAACTTCTCTCGATTAATGAGCAACTCTTCTGGATTTGCTACTTTTGTCCCCGAAATAACATCCATTAAGGTTCGGTCGGACTCTTCATCATATATTGGCTTGTCCAATGATACATAAGAGTTTAATGGAATATGTTTTTGCCTTGTTGCGGTTTTAATAGCGGTAATAATTTGCCTGGTAATGCAAAGTTCAGCAAAAGCTTTAAACGAAGTTAGCTTATCTTCTCTAAAATCTCTAATTGCCTTATATAACCCTATCATACCTTCTTGTACAATATCTTCACGGTCTGCCCCAATTAAAAAATATGACCGCGCCTTTGCTCGCACAAAGTTTTTGTATTTATGAATCAAATACTCTAATGCGTCAATATCGCCTTTATGCACAAGATCGACAACTGTTTCATCCTCTTGTTGTTCGAAATGAGCATGCAGTTTTCTCCCATAATTATCGCCCATATCGATCCCCCCGACCGCACAGTAGATAGAAATATTATACAGTAGCTAATTCCGTACCGTCAATAACCTCACCGCTGTCCCCGACGCCATTTTTCGAAAATTTCGGCTACTTGATTGGAAAGTTGAATGCGTGCCGCTGGCTTTTGATTTTGAATAGACTTCACATCAAGATTAATATGTTTCTCAATCTGCTCAATTTCGTTGTACAATTCTCGAGCAGAAATTCTAAGCGCACCTTGTCCAAAGATTGCCCACTGCTCCGTGAAATCAGATGTAGCAACATGAATCTGTGTCTTTACATTGTTTAGCTCTTGAGCCAGCTTTTCAATGTACTCATCCGCTGTTTCATTTTCTCTTGTAAATACAACGTCAACCTTATGATTTTTTGCCTTCTTTTCAATTCCTTCGACCATATGAGCATCGAAGACAATAATGACACGATAACCCATATATGCTTGATACTCTGCCATCTTTTCGATTAACAGGTCTCGAGCACCGGCTAAATCATTATCTCTAAGCTTTCTTAGGTCGGGCCACGCACCTATCATGTTATAACCATCCACCAGTAGAATATCCATTCTTATTCACCTAGAGGATGGCGTTTTCGGTAAACCTCATACATGAGAAGACTAGCTGCTACAGATGCATTTAACGATGTAACATGCCCAACCATTGGAAGCTGTACAAGGAAGTCGCATTTTTCACGAATCAAACGACTCATGCCTTTTCCTTCGCTTCCAATCACTAACGTAAGCGGCATACCTCCATCTAAGTTGCGGTAATCATCGCTTTCTTTCGCATCTGTTCCAACAATCCATACGCCTCGATCTTTTAATTCATCAATCGTCCTTGATAGGTTTGTTACCCTTGCTACGGGAACATGTTCAATCGCTCCTGTAGAGGCCTTAGCTACAGTGGCCGTTAATCCAACTGAACGGCGCTTTGGAATAATAATACCGTGTGCGCCAATGGCATCGGCTGTTCGCATAATAGAGCCTAAATTATGGGGATCTTCAAGCTCATCTAGCAGAAGAAAAAACGGACTTTCATTACGTTTTTCCGCTAAGTTAAATAAATCATCTAACTCTGCATACTGATAAGCAGCCACTTGTGCAGCTACTCCTTGATGAATACCGTCTACCATTTGCTCAATTTTCTTTTTCGGTACAAACTGCACCAATACACCATTACGTTTTGCTAACTGCGTGATTTGCCCCATAGAACCGCCTTGCGATCCTTCGGCAATCCATAGTTTGTTAATGTCGCGCCCAGACTTTAGGGCTTCTAGGACCGGATTACGTCCAATGATAAATTCATGTTCCATGATTCATTCCTCCCTCTCCTTCATCGACGAAAGAGATAGCTTTAGTAATAAGTTCCATCATTCGTTCTTCTTCACCTAAAAGATACAAATAGCCTACGACCGCTTCAAATGCCGTACTGTAGCGATACGTTTGCACATCTGTGTTTTTAGGGACTGTACCGGACTTTGCATTGCGTCCTCGGCGCAGTACACCTTCTTCTTCCTCAGTAAAAAAGTTTTCATTTTTAAAATAATATACGATTTGCGCTTGTGCTTTTGCTGATACGTATTTTTTAGCTTTATTATGAAGCTGGTTAGGGCGCACTGTCCCTAACACCAGCAGGTGGCGGCGAACATGTAAATCAAACACCGCATCACCCATATAAGCAAGAGCTAAGCTATTTAGCTGTTTTACATCTAATTTACTGCTGCTCATAACACTATTATCCTCTTTTCCATCTTGTTCCTTGCGCCGTATCTTCTAAAATAATATTTTTAGCCTTTAATTCATCTCGAATTTGATCTGCTAATTGGAAATTACGATCTTTACGAGCCTGAATACGATCTTGGATCAATTGATCAATTTCTTCGTCTAGAAGTTCAGCTTCTCCAAACGTAATGCCTATTGCAGCACCTAATTCTTTAAACTCTTTAATAAAGGCTTCAATTACATCTGTAGACGTTGTTTGTTCTAACAAATACAAGTTAGCTTGCTTTGCTAGCTCGAACAGAACAGAAATAGCATTTGCCGTATTAAAATCATCATCCATCTCTTCAACAAACGTTTCGCGAAGCTCTTTTAGCTTTTCGAACCATTCTGAAGCATCTTCTTGAAGATTTGTTGCTGCCTCTAGACGGTGAGTTAAGTTGCCGTAAGCTGTTTGCAGACGCTCAAGCGCTTTGCGCGTATTCTCTAAAATTTCTTCGTTATAGTTAATTGGGTGACGATAGTGAACAGATAAAATAAAGAATCGAAGTAGGGAAGGATCATGCTTTTTAATAATGTCATGAACTAACACGAAGTTCCCTAGTGATTTAGACATCTTTTCATTATCAATATTGATATACCCGTTATGAAGCCAGTATTTCGCAAACGATTTCCCAGTGAGCGCTTCTGATTGGGCAATTTCATTTTCGTGATGAGGGAAAGCTAAATCCTGACCGCCTGCGTGGATATCAATTGTATCACCTAAATACTTGCGTGCCATCGCCGAGCACTCGATATGCCAGCCCGGTCTTCCTTGACCCCAAGGGCTATCCCATGCGATCTCTCCATCTTTGGTTGCTTTCCAAAGAGTAAAGTCTAATGGATCTTCTTTCTTTTCGCCAACTTCGATACGAGCACCGGATTGCAATTCATCAATAGACTGATGTGATAATTTTCCGTATCCTTCAAACTTACGTGTACGATAGTATACATCACCCTCTGACTCATACGCATAACCTTTTTTCACAAGTTCATCAATGAACTCAATAATGATATCCATATTTTCAGTTACGCGCGGATGCACATCGGCATGCTTGCATCCAAGAGCTGACGTATCTTCAAAGTAAGCATCGATAAAGCGGTTTGCGATCGTTGGAACATCTTCTCCTAACTCTTTTGCTGCCTTAATTAATTTATCATCTACATCTGTGAAGTTTGAGACATACTCTACATCGTAGCCTCTAAATTCTAAATAGCGGCGCACCGTATCAAATACAATCGCAGGACGCGCGTTTCCAATATGAATATAGTTATACACCGTCGGTCCGCACACGTACATTTTGACTTTGTTTTCTTCCAGCGGTACAAACGTCTCTTTTTGACGTGTTAACGTGTTATATAGCTTAATTGCCATGGTGAATCTTCCCTTCTTTTAATTCCTTTAATTGATTTTGCAGGTGTAAAATTTCTTTCTCTAGCTGTTTGAAACGCTCTGCATCTGGATCTGGCAAATCTTGATGATTCAAATCTTTTGGAATCCGGACGCCATTTTGAATGACGACTCGGCCAGGGATACCAACAACCGTTGAGTTTTCTGGGACGTCATTTAACACAACTGAACCTGCTCCAATTTTGGAGTGTGCATGAATCGTAATCGACCCTAGCACTTTAGCACCTGTTGCAATTAAGACATTGTCTTCAATCGTCGGGTGACGCTTTCCTTTTTCTTTCCCTGTTCCTCCGAGTGTTACTCCTTGATATACTGTTACATTATCTCCAATTTCGCACGTTTCCCCAATCACAATTCCCATTCCGTGGTCAATAAAAAAGCGGCGGCCAATTTTCGCACCCGGATGGATTTCAATCCCTGTGAAGAATCGGCTAATTTGTGAGATTACACGTGCCAGAAAAAACCACTTTCTTTTAAAAAGCCCGTGAGCGAATCTATGTGCCCAAATAGCATGCAACCCCGAATAGGTTAATATCACTTCAATATAACTTCTTGCTGCAGGATCTTGTTCAAATATGGCTTCAATGTCTTCCTTTAACAACTTTAGCATCATCTCACCCCAATTCCGCTATTCCTCTATCTACTCATTGATTGTATAAAAAAACGCCCCTATGTCAAATGACACAGAGACGTATATACGCGGTTCCACTCTGTTTGGATCAACAAACGATCCCAACTCTTCTCTCATAACGTGAAAGTACCCGCTTTTGCCTACTTACTTTAGCAGCATTCAACAAAAGACTCAAAGGCGCACTTCAACAAGTTTTGTCATAGGTTACTTTCAGCCGGTGATAACCCTCTCTGATATGCAATGAACTTGCCTACTCTTCCTTCTCAACGATATCCATATTTGATTATTTTATCATATGGGCAAAATAGAAATTTGTTAACTATAAATGCTTTCTAGACGAGCTAAAACTGTTTCTTTCCCTAAAAGAGAAATAGCTTTTGGAAGCTCAGGACCGTGTGTTTCGCCTGTTGTTGCTACACGAATTGGCATAAATAGTTTTTTACCTTTTTGACCTGTTGCTTTTTGTACAGCCTTTGTTGCTGCCTTAATTTCATCAGCGCTGAATTCTTCTAAGGAAGAAATCTCTTCAGCAAATGCTTTTAACACTTCCGGTACTTGCTCTTCAGCAAGCACTGCTTTTGCTTCTTCACTGTAATCAATTTCTTTCTTAAAGAACATTTCAGTAAGTTCAACAATCTCCGCGCCAAAGCTCATTTGTTCTTGGTATAGAGCGACTAAGTCACGTACCCATTGTTCTGTTTCTGCATCGCGCGTTTCTTCAACTTTTCCAGCTTTCACCAAGTGAGGAACTGATAAAGCTACTACCTCGTCTAAATCCAATTGTTTCATGTATTGGTTGTTCATCCAACGTAATTTGCTTGTATCAAATAGTGCTGGAGATTTTGATAAACGAGCTGGGTCAAAAATTTCAATGAACTGTTCTTTAGAGAAGATTTCTTCTTCTCCCACAGGTGACCAGCCAAGCATTGTAATAAAATTAAACAGTGCTTCCGGCAAGTAGCCTAATTCTTTATATTGCTCAATAAACTGAATGATTGACTCATCACGTTTACTTAGCTTACGGCGATTTTCATTTACGATTAATGTCATATGACCAAATACAGGAGGCGTCCAGCCTAAAGCTTCATACACAAGAATTTGCTTCGGTGTATTAGAAATATGGTCATCTCCGCGTAGAACATGTGTCATCTTCATTAGATAATCATCAATGGCTACAGCGTAGTTATATGTTGGTGTACCGTCTTTTTTCACAATAACGAAGTCACCAATGCCTTCAGACTCAAATGATACTTCATCTTTGACAATATCATTCCACTTAATTTCTGTGTTGCTAGGAACACGGAAGCGAATGCTTGGCTCACGGCCTTCTGCTTCTAGTTCAGCACGCTGTTCAGCTGTTAAGTTACGGCACTTACCTGAATAGCGCGGCATTTGACTGTTCGCCTGCTGTTCTTCACGCTCTTTTTCAAGCTCTTCTGACGTACAGTAACAGTGATAAGCTAATCCTTTTTCAAGAAGTTCTTCCGTATATTTTTGATAGATTTCCGTACGTTCAGACTGGCGATAAGGACCGTACTCGCCGCCTACATCGATACTCTCATCCCATTCAATACCTAACCATTTTAAATAGCGCAGCTGACTTTCTTCTCCGCCTTCGATATTACGCTTTTGATCTGTATCTTCAATACGGATAATAAATTTACCGTTTTGATTTCGTGCAAATAAATAATTAAATAGTGCTGTTCTTGCATTCCCTATATGAAGATGTCCAGTTGGACTCGGGGCATAACGAACTCTTACTTCGCTTGACATAACTAAGATGACCTCCAATTTAATATTACTTATAGTATGTATTTATATGTTTTAGACATGTTCTAATTTTATCACCAAATAGGTATCTGTCAAAGTCAACTGTTTTTATTTTTGATAAACTAAAACGGCTGCTTGGGCGGCAATTCCTTCTTCGCGTCCCGTAAAGCCTAACTTTTCTGTTGTTGTTGCCTTGACGTTAATTTGAGAAATGCTTGCTTCTAACAGCTGCGCAATACGCTCTCTCATTGGTTCAATGTAAGGAGCCATTTTAGGTTTTTGCGCGATAATGGTGCAATCTACATTGCTTAATTCATAACCTTCATCTTTTAGCAGTTTCCATACGTGTTGAAGAAGCTTTGCTGAATCAGCATCTTTAAATTCAGGGTCTGTATCCGGAAAATGCTTTCCGATATCTCCTTTAGCCGCCGCTCCTAATAAGGCATCTGCGATTGTATGTAACAGCACATCTGCATCTGAGTGGCCTAATAATCCTTTTTCATACGGAATTTCTAAACCGCCGATGATTAAAGGTCTTCCTTCTGCAAATTCATGTACGTCGAAACCTTGTCCTACTCGAATGTTCATTTTTCCACTCCTTCAGTCCTGTTTAGCTTTGTTAATATAGCTTCTGCATATAACAAATCTTCTGGTGTTGTTAGTTTTATATTATCGTAATTTCCCTCTACAATCGATACTTTTTGCCCCGCTTTTTCTACTAAGCTTGCATCATCGGTGCCTAAGTATTCATTTATTTTTGCTTTTTCGTGTGCATCCATTACTACATCAAAAAGAAAAGCCTGCGGCGTTTGAATAGCCCACAAGCTAGAGCGCTCAACTGTTTCAATGACAGTACCCTGTTTCACACGCTTAATTGTGTCTTTTACTGGAACAGCCAGCACAGCAGCCTTATCACTAGCAGCTTTTTCTACTAACTCATGGATTGTGTTTTGTTGAACAAATGGACGAGCGCCATCATGAATTAATACCATCTGAGCCTGCTTTAAACTTTTAAGACCGTTATAAACGCTATGTTGACGTTCATCGCCTCCAACTTTCAAAGATTGAACCTTTTGAATTGGATATTTGATTAATAACTCTTCAAAAATCTGCACTTCTTTTTCGTTTACGACTAGTACAATTCCACTGCACCAAGGATCTTGTTCGAATTTTTGCAGCGTATGAATGATAAGCGGAACGTTTTGAATAGTTAAAAATTGTTTGTTCCGCCCCGCTTTCATTCGCTTCCCCTGACCTGCAGCTAACACGATAATTTCATACTTCATAGGTATACTCCCTTTACCTGTTACGTCACAGTGCTTTTTCTAATAACTTGGGTTTCGCAAAAATCATACGGCCTGCTGAGGTTTGGAGTACGCTCGTCACCAGTACATCAATTTGCTTTCCAATATAATTTCTTCCTTCTTCTACCACAATCATTGTACCGTCATCAAGATAGGCAATACCTTGATTATGCTCTTTACCGTCTTTTATAACCAATACGTTCATTTCTTCTCCTGGAAGTACAATTGGCTTGACGGCATTTGCTAAGTCATTGATATTTAAAACGCCAACATTTTGAAGTTCACATACTTTATTTAAATTAAAATCGTTTGTCACGACCAAACCGGAAGTCAGCTTTGCCAATTTAACCAGCTTGCTGTCTACTTCTTGAATGTCTTCGAAATCGCCTTCATAAATTTCTACCTTCATTGCCAGTTCTTTTTGAATACGGTTTAGAATATCTAGACCTCGTCTACCTCTGTTTCGTTTTAGAACATCCGAAGAATCAGCAATATGCTGAAGTTCCTCAAGCACAAAGCGCGGAATAACAATCGTTCCGTCTAAAAATCCTGTTTGACAAATATCTGCGATACGGCCGTCAATAATAACGCTTGTATCTAAAATCTTAAGAGACTTTAATGATTCTTCGTTATCTGTTTCTTCTTCTTGGCCTTTTTTCTTCCCAATTCGAGCCGGCATCGAAAACACGCTTACAAGCTCATCACGTTTTTTAAACCCGACTTGAAACCCTAAGTAACCTAAAAGAATACTTAGAAAGATTGGTAAAATGGTACTTACTACTTGAAGTTGAATTCTGCCTAAAAAAGCTCCGACCAAGTAGGCCACAATAAGCCCTAAAATCAATCCTAAGCTCCCAAAAAGCACATCCGTTACAGGCGCCTTCAGTAACGCCTCTTCCACTCGGCGAATTAATTCAACTATATAATCAACAATCCAAAACGTGACAAGGAAAAACAAAATGGCTCCCAGTATTGCATCGACGTAAGGCTTTTCTAGAAATGCTACATCTTGCAGATTTAATAATTGAATAAGTTCAGGTATAAAAAAGACGCCCAATGTACCACCTGTAATAATAAAAAATAACTGTACAAAACGTTTTAACACGCCTTCACCTCCCTTTATCATTATAAACAGTTTACAATGATTGAAACCTGTTATTTAACCAAAAAACAGAATTTGTAAACAAACTGTCACTTTTTTTGTATTTTCACAATATCTTAATGAATCAAACATTTAATGTCAATTAATATCCTATAGCTGACGGTTTGTAAGATGCTGCTCTTTTAGTCTTTTCAGTCCTTCTCTGATTTTCCTTGCTCGAATTTCACCGATGCCTTCTACCTCATCCAATTCTTCTACCGACGCATCTGCTATCGTTTTTAAATCCCCTAATTCATCAATGAGATTTTCAATAATAATCGATGGAAGTCTTGGAATTTTATGAAGCATTCGATACCCTCTAGGAATAACGCTGTCTTCAAAGCTTGTATACATGGGATATCCCATTAAGCGAAGGAGCGTTTGGTCATCGAGAAGAACATTATTTGACGGCTGCTGCATGCGTTCAATTACTCGGTAAGGGTCAAAGCTGAGGTCATACATATAATCTTTGATTAATAAAGTTGCTTCTTCCTCTAAGTGGGAAAGTAATTCATTCATTTGGAGACGGATTAGTCTTCCTTCTGTTCCTAACTCGCTAATATAGCTCAAAATTTCATTTTTAATACGCAGAACCATTTCTGTACGATGAAGCGACTGCAGCACATCTGTATGAGTTACTTGCTCTTCAAACTCTAATGCACTGAGACTTGTAATCGATTCGTCTAATACCGCCTTGTACTTTTCAAGTGTCCCAAGCGCTTGATTCGCTTTTGCTAAAATAACACTAATGTCTTTCAATACATACTGCAGAGACCCTTTGTAAAGCGTAATCACATTTCGTCTTTGTGAAATAGCTATCACCAATACACCTGACTGCTTAGCTACGCGTTCTGCTGTACGGTGACGCATTCCTGTCTGTGAAGAAGGAGTAGAGGGATCTGGCATGAGCTGAGCATTAGCAAATAATATCTTGCTTCCGCTGTCGTTTAAAATAAGCGCTCCATCCATTTTGGCTAACTCGTATAAGTGCGCAGGTGTAAATGCACAATTAATCGAAAATCCCCCATCCACCATCTTTTTGACTTGTTCATTGTAGCCCATAACAATTAAGCCGCCCGTCTTTGCCCGCAAGACGTTATCGATACCGTCACGAATAGGGGTTCCTGGTGCTACAAACTGCAGAATTTCTGATATTTGTTTTTGACTAACTGTTGTTTTTTCTCCTTCCACTGCTTATCCTCCTAATGTATATTGCAGAGCCTCCGCTACTGTTGATACCCCAATCACATCAATACCATCTGGGACTTTCCATCCCCCTAAATTCTTCTCGGGGATAATAATTCGTTGGAACCCTAATTTTACCGCTTCTTGAACGCGCTGTTCAATTCTAGACACTCGGCGTACTTCACCTGTTAATCCTACCTCTCCTACAATAACATCTGTAGCGCTAGAAGCAGCATCTCTGAAGCTTGAAGCAATGCTAACGGCTACAGCTAAATCGATTGCTGGTTCATCTAATTTCACTCCACCTGCTACTTTTAAATACGCATCTTGATTCTGCAGCAGCATTCCTACACGCTTTTCTAAGACAGCCATGATAAGCGAAACGCGATTATGATCTACTCCCGTAGCCATTCTTCTAGGGTTTCCAAAGCTCGTTGGACTGATTAGCGCCTGCAGCTCTACTAATACGGGTCTTGTCCCTTCCATTGAAGCGACAACAACTGATCCTGCTGCTCCCTGAGACCGTTCTTCTAGAAAGATTTCAGATGGATTCAATACTTCTTCTAGCCCACTTTCTTTCATTTCAAAAATGCCCATTTCATTTGTAGATCCAAATCGGTTCTTAACCGCTCTTAATATACGATACGTATGATGGCGCTCTCCTTCAAAATAAAGAACCGTATCCACCATATGTTCAAGAAGTCTTGGTCCTGCAATGGCCCCTTCTTTCGTTACATGACCCACAATAAAGATGGCAATTCCATTCGTTTTAGCAACACGCATTAGTTCAGCCGTACACTCTCGCACCTGTGAGACGCTTCCTGGCGCTGATGTCACATCAGCATGGTAAATGGTTTGAATTGAATCAATCACCACAAAATCAGGCTGCATGCTTGAGATGGCCTCTAGTATTAATTCTAAGTTTGTTTCTGCATGAACATAAAGCTCTTCAGCTTTTACACCTAGCCTGTCCGCTCTTAACTTCGTTTGTTTGGTTGATTCCTCTCCCGAAATATATAGTACTTTATTTTGTTTCATTGCTAACTGCGCGGAGGTTTGCAAAAGTAAAGTAGACTTTCCGATACCCGGATCTCCCCCTATTAAAACGAGTGAGCCTCTGACAATACCTCCACCTAATACACGATTTAACTCTGCAGAAGGTGTAAAAATTCGTGGTTCTGTTGTAGATTCAATCGCTGTAATTGACTGAGGTTTTTGAACTTTAGAAGCAGTAGCTCCGGAAAAAGCTCCTCGGCGTGATGATTTCGTTTCTTCCATTTCTTCTACCATAGAATTCCAGCTTCCGCATCCGGGACATTTCCCCATCCATTTTGCTGATTCATATCCGCAATGCTGACATGCAAATTTTGTTTTTCGTTTCGCCATTATGTTATCAATCTCTCCGTTCATTCAATCGATTTCTATCTCTATTGTACACTATTTCCTAAGCTAAAATAAAAAGGGAGGCATACGTGTTTTTTCGTATGCCTCGTCTTGGTTTGAGTAAATTTAGCTGATGCTGCTTGGAGCGGAGGATTTAACAACAAATTCTCCTTTGTCTACATCTAGCGTCACTTTCTGACCTTTTTGAACAACTCCTTTTAGCAGCTCTTCAGATAAACGGTCTTCAATATGTTTTTGAATTGCTCTACGAAGTGGACGAGCACCGTATTCTGGATCAAAACCTTCCTCTGCAATCTTATCAATTGCCTCTTTTGTTAATTCAAGATCAATTTCTTGTTCTTTTAAGCGTTTTGTTAACTGATCCGCCATTAATTTAACGATTTCAGCTAAGTGAGGTTTCTCTAATGAATGGAAGACGATAATTTCATCGATACGGTTTAGGAACTCCGGACGGAACGCGCGCTTCATTTCCGCCATTACTTTTCCTTTCATATCTTTGTAGTCTTGCCCTTCTGCTTCTACTGTGAACCCTAAGTGCTTGCTTCGTTTTAATGTATCAGCACCTACGTTTGATGTCATAATTAAAATCGTATTACGGAAATCAACTGTACGGCCTTTTGAATCTGTTAAGCGTCCATCTTCTAACACTTGTAATAAAATGTTAAATACATCCGGATGCGCTTTTTCAATTTCGTCTAAAAGAACAACTGAGTAAGGTTTTCTTCTTACTTTTTCCGTTAACTGGCCGCCTTCTTCGTATCCAACATATCCTGGAGGTGAACCTACTAATCGGGAAGTAGAATGTTTCTCCATGTACTCAGACATATCGATACGAATCATTGCATCTTCATCACCGAAGATTGACTCCGCTAATGCACGTGCAAGCTCTGTTTTACCAACCCCTGTTGGTCCTAAGAAAATGAATGAACCAATTGGACGTTTTGGATCTTTCAAGCCTGCTCTAGCACGGCGCACAGCTTTTGCAACTGCTTTTACCGCTTCTTCTTGCCCAATTACACGAGAGTGAAGAATCTCTTCCATGTTCAGCAGTCTTTCTGTCTCTTCCTGTGCCAGTTTAGAGACCGGTACACCCGTCCAGCTAGATACAACCATCGCAATATCTTCTACGGTTACAGCTGAGTTTTCTTTACCTTGCTGCTCTTTCCAAATTTTCTTTGTGTCTTCTAATTCTTCGCGTAGGCGTTGCTCTGTATCGCGTAAAGATGCTGCTTTTTCGAATTCTTGACTTTGAACAGACGCATCTTTTTCATTGCGTACTGATTCTAATTTTTGCTCTAATTCCTTTAAATTTGGCGGCGTTGTAAATGAACGTAAACGCACTTTTGAACCAGCTTCATCAATTAAATCGATTGCTTTATCCGGTAAGAAACGATCTGAAATGTAGCGATCTGATAGTTTCACCGCTTGCTCGATTGCCTCATCAGAAATAGATACTCGGTGATGCGCTTCATAACGGTCACGAAGCCCTTTTAAGATTTGAATAGACTCTTCCAACGTTGGTTCATCCACTTGAATTGGCTGGAAGCGACGCTCTAACGCTGCATCTTTTTCAATGTATTTTCTGTATTCATCTAAAGTCGTAGCACCGATACACTGAAGTTCTCCACGAGCAAGAGACGGTTTTAAAATATTAGAAGCATCGATAGCACCTTCTGCGCCACCAGCGCCAATTAATGTGTGTAACTCATCGATAAAGAGAATGATATTACCTGCTTGACGAATTTCATCCATTACTTTCTTCAGGCGATCTTCAAACTCTCCGCGGTATTTTGTACCAGCAACGACCGTTCCCATATCCAAAGTCATAACGCGTTTATCGCGTAAAATTTCTGGAACTTCATTGTTGACGATTTGCTGAGCCAAACCTTCAGCGATTGCCGTTTTACCGACACCTGGCTCCCCAATTAATACAGGATTGTTTTTTGTACGTCGGCTTAACACTTCAATAACACGCTGAATTTCTTTCCCACGTCCGATAACAGGGTCTAAGCTTCCTTCGCGCGCTACAACTGTTAAATCGCGTGCTAAGCTGTCTAGCGTAGGTGTATTAGCGTTTGAAGAGCCTCCGCCTTGATGACTTGAAGCAGCTTCATTGCTACCTAATAAATGAAGCACTTGCTGACGAGCTTTATTTAGGCTGACACCTAAATTATTTAAAACGCGTGCTGCAACGCCTTCACCTTCACGAATTAAGCCTAGTAAGATATGTTCTGTTCCTACATAAGAATGACCAAGTTTTCGGGCTTCATCCATTGAAAGTTCAATGACTTTTTTCGCTCGAGGTGTATAATGAATGGTCTGCGTTAATTCTTGGCCTCTGCCAATTAATGCTTCCACTTCTTTTTGAATTTTTTCAGTGCTTAGGCCTAGAGCAGAAAGAGCTTTTGCTGCAATTCCTTCACCTTCGCGAACGATACCTAATAAAATATGCTCCGTTCCAATGTTGTTGTGACCTAGGCGTAGTGCTTCTTCCTGTGCTAAAGCTAATACTTTTTGTGCGCGCTCTGTAAATCTACCAAACATCATATAATCGTCACCCTCCACGTTTAATTTGTGTTTTTATTTATAGTGAGACGTTCTCGAATTAAGGTGGCTCTTTTAATGTCACGTTCTTGAGGCTTTAGGGGACCTCCCGAATACTTTTGTAAAAAGCCTGGCTGCGTCATAATGATAAGTTCATTCAATATATTTTGACTCAGTCCTTTTATATACCCTAAATCGATTCCTAATCGAACATCTGATAAACATTGTGAAGCTTCTTTTGACTCAATAATACGGCTATTGGCCAATACTCCATATGAACGATACACTCGATCTTCTAACTCTACATGAGATGTTTTAAACAGCGCGTCTCGTGCAGAGTGCTCTTGTGTAATCAACTGCTGTACGACACTATTTAAATCTGCCACAATATCTTCTTCAGATTTCCCTAAGGTTATCTGATTAGAAATTTGAAAGATATTCCCTAAAGCTTCGCTACCTTCTCCATAAATTCCTCTCACCACTAAGCCAAGCTGGTTAATAGCGGGAATAATACGATGAATTTGACGGGTCATCACTAAAGCCGGCAGATGCATCATCACGGATGCACGTAGCCCAGTACCCACATTTGTGGGACAGCTGGTTAAATACCCTCTATTTTCATCAAACGCATAATCTACGTATTTCTCAATCCAATTATCTACTTTATTCGCTGTGCTTAAAGCTTCAGATAATTGAAGGCCTGGAAATAAACATTGTATGCGTAAATGATCTTCTTCATTAACCATAATACTCAAATCTTCTTTTTCTGATAAAAAACAAGCTCCGTTGTTATCTCCTTCAGCCAAGTTAGGACTGATAAGATGCTTTTCAACCAACACTTGCTTTTGAAGAGGCTGTAATTCGTTCATCTTTAGTAAATGCAAATTCCACTGATTGGTGTTCTCACTTTTTTGAAAAACTTGCTCGAATACTCGAACCACTTCAACTGCTTGTTCTTTAGAAAAGAGAGTTGGAAAAAGATAATGAGTTAAATTTCGAGCCAGCCTGATTCGACTACTTAGAACAATATCTGAATTCGAAGCTTCTTGACGCATCCAAGAGCTAACAGGCTGGGAAAAGAACAAATCCTGGGACATGAATTACGCTTCCTCCTCTCTCGATTCGTTCATCTTCTTTTCTAGTAATCGAATGTGATCACGAAGTTCGGCTGCTTTCTCAAACTCCTCTTTTTCGATATACTCTTTTAAGTTCAATCTTAATGCCTGTAATTCCTTTTTTAAATGAAGATTACTTGCAATTCTTGCTGGTATTTTTCCGTGATGTAGATAATTACCTCCATGCAACCTCTTCAAGAAAGGAATAAGAGGTCGCTCAAATGTTTTGTAGCAATCTGCACATCCAAACCTGCCGATTTTAGCAAATTTTTGATATGTCATGCCACAAGTAGGACAAGAAAGAACCTCCTGACTTTGTTGCTTATAATTTTCAGTTACTGCTGGATCTAGGTTAAGTAGGCCAGCTAGTAAGTTATTGATTGAAAAACCTTGCTGATTTGAAAAAGAAAATGCATCTCCATTTTCTGAAGCGCATTGTTCACATACATGCATCTCCGTCTTTTCACCATTAATGATTTTTGTGAAGTGAAGAGTTGCAGGTCTCGTTTCACATTGCTGACAAATCATCCTGTCATCACTCCCTGTTCTAAATAAAATAGATCATGAGCTTATCGGTAGCGTAATGAATTAAGCATTGCTTTTAAAAGATTGGCCCTTAGCTCATCACGATAAGGAAGTTCAATATTAATAACTGAACGATTGATAACACTCAACATGATTTTTGCTTCTCGTTCTGTGATGACTTTTTCTTCAACTAACCTAATAATGACGTTTTCAGCACTTACTTGTGAAATTTCATTTTGAATCATCTCAATTACTTGCTGAAACAAATCCGCTGCATCATGCATTTTTACTTTTGCAATACGAATAAAGCCGCCGCCGCCTCGCTTACTTTCTACAAGATAACCTCTTTCAACTGTAAAACGGGTATTGATAACGTAATTAATTTGCGACGGAACGCATTGAAATTTATCAGCAATCTCACTGCGCCTTATTTCAACAATTTCTCTTTCACTTAATTCAAGTACTTGTTTTAAATACTGTTCGATAATGTCAGAGATATTTGGCACGCTGCCCCCTCCTTCTGACTTTGACTATATTTGACCTTAATTTAAATATAAAAGGAAACGAAAAAATTTTCAACTATGTACTATTAAAGTTTATTCTTTACTTTTATCGTTGCCACTAAAATTTATTTCAAAACCTGCAAATCGTGAATTTTATTGTTCTTACTATACTTTTTCATAAAACAAATAAATTGTAAACAAAAAAGGACTAGCTAAAATAGCTAGTCCTTTTTCAGGTGCCTGGCAACGTCCTACTCTCACAGGGACAAAGTCCCAACTACCATTGGCGCTAAAGAGCTTAACTTCCGTGTTCG
>NZ_JBHZOU010000011.1:5063-66366 GCF_042787775.1 Priestia sp. YIM B13552 | reverse complement strand
TGTTTGACTTGCTCAATTTAAAAAATAAAAATTAACGTTGACGTTTGTCGCTTTGTTCAGTTTTCAAAGTTCAACCGTCGCTCTTAAGCGACTTTACTATCTTATCAAGTTATCAACATAATGTCAACAACTTTTTTCATCATCAACATCGTCTCTTTTAACGACGCTTTATTACTCTAATCTACTTTAATTTAAAAATCAATAGTTTTTTTATTTTTTTAAAAAAATATTCCTCAACAAACAAATCTACTTAGGTACAATACTTGTCTTAATGAAAGTTATATTTGGATTATACAGTTTAGAATATAACTTAAAATCAGCACTTTAATGGAATAGTGTTCCATAGTTTGACCGAACTAACGAAGATACCCCTACCCTATCGGCATAACATATGATAAAACAAGAAAAAAAGCAAAAAGAATAATCTTTTTGCTCTGAATGAATTATTACCCTATATAAAACGAAAGCAATTAGTATTTAGAAGTACAAGGTATATTAGGTATACAATGCGGAACATCAGGTATACATCTTGGTATATTAGGCACACAACTTGGCACTTCGGGTATACAGTGCGGTATTTTAGGCATACAATGCGGAACATCAGGTATACATCTTGGTATCATTTTTGTCCCTCTTTTCAATATTCATTTACATATTATATGTATAAACCTAAGGACAAGCTTGTACACTTGTCCAATATACGGAAATTTCTTTCAACCTCAATATATTAGGGCAGATAGAAATAAATTGAATGTAATTTCCTTTTATCTTGATCTATACTCTTTCTAATAACAAAAATTTCTTTTCAAAAACATATTACAAACACTGCCTTTACTCTCTTTAATATCCTTGGCATATATTTTTGAGTTACTAGATAACCTACCCAAGAGTTTGTCCAATTTCCACATATACTAATACTAATATTGGAAATCTAATGTTCATTAGGAGTGAAGTATATGTCAACACATTTAACAGGACGAGTCATCTTCAAAGGGGACCCTGGCTATAAGGAAGCAATTAAGAATTGGAACCCTTATGTTGATGTCTGCCCTCTTGTCTTTGTTTTTGCACAAAATTCATACGATGTCAGTAATGCTATTAAATGGGCTCAAGAGAATAAAGTGCCTTTACGTGTCAGAAGTGGCCGTCATGCTTTGGATAAGAACCTTTCAGTAGTAAGTGGAGGAATTGTTATTGATGTAAGCGACATGAATAAAGTTTGCCTTGATAAAAAAGCTGAGATTGCAACAGTTCAAACAGGCATTCATGTGGGTCCACTTGTAAAGATGTTAGCTCAAGAAGGCTTTATGGCTCCTTTTGGAGATAGCCCTACCGTTGGAATTGGAGGAATTACAATGGGAGGAGGATTTGGAGTACTCTCACGATCAATTGGCCTTATAAGCGATAACCTTCTTGCATTGGAAACCGTAGATGCAAAAGGCAAGATTCTTCAAGCAAATCAATCTTGTAATGAGGACTTATTTTGGGCTTCTAGAGGGGGCGGGGGCGGGAACTTTGGATATAATACCGAATACACGTTTAAAGTTCATCGTGCCCCTAAAACTGCAACCGTCTTCAATATTATTTGGCCATGGGAGCAATTAGAAACGGTATTTAAAGCTTGGCAAAAATGGGCACCGTTTGTAGACGAACGTTTAGGGTGCATACTTGAGATTTACAGCAAAGTAAATGGTTTGTGTCATGCAGAAGGAATTTTCCTCGGTTCAAAAAAAGAGCTGATTAAATTGTTAAAGCCTTTACTAAGTGCTGGAACTCCAACACAAAAAGTTATAGAAACATTATGCTATCCAGATGCTATAGACTTCTTAGATCCCGATGAGCCAATCCCTGGTAGATCCGATCAGAATGTTAAATTCTCCTCGGCTTGGGGACTTGATCAATGGTCGGAAGAGCCTATTTCAATCATGAAGAAATTTTTAGAAGAAGCTACTGGCACAGAAGCTAATTTCTTTTTTATAAATTGGGGTGGTGCTCTAAGCAGAGTACCAAGTAATGAAACAGCATTCTTTTGGCGCCGTCCATTATTTTATACGGAATGGACGGCTAGTTGGGAAAATAAATCACAAGAAGCTTCCAACCTTGCATCAGTTGAAAAAGTACGTCAGCTGATGAAACCATATGTAAAAGGTTCTTATGTTAATGTTCCAGACCAAAACATTGAAAAGTTTGGAAAAGCATACTACGGCTCAAACTTCGCAAGGCTTCGAGAAATAAAGGCAAAATATGATCCTGATAATTTATTTCGTTTTCCACAAAGCATCCCACCCTCTTGTTAATCATTCAAAATTTAAACAAACAGCCCTTCTTACAGCTGAACGCTTGATTTAGCTCGATATAGAAAGAACTATTATTCTCAATAGTTCTTTCTATATTTAAAGTATATGTAATATATGAAGTTAGTTAAGAAAATGGCTCTTATATCGTACATAAAAACTTTTGTACTTTAAAAAGAAACAAGCTTTATTGTTACATATAACTTCTAAACCATTTTGATCTCGCAATAGCCGAAATAATAAGAAACTCTTTTTACTAAATATAGGCTTTTTCATATTGCAGCTTGTCTATCTCTGAATACACTGTAATGATGAATTAATTTGATTACGCCTTCTAATTAATTCATTATAAAAAAAGGGGTGATTAAAATAGAAATGTATACTTCTCACCACAATAAAAAACCTGATTGCAGACAAAAAAAGAAAAAGAAAAAAAGAGAAAAACACTGCACTCACATTAACATTTATATTTACAACCACGCCGAAACTGGAGGACAAATTAGTGGTAATCATAGTCAAAATGCCAATCAGGGTGGACAGATTGCTAAACAAGGTGGACAAAACGCAAATCAAGACGGTGTAATTGTTAAAGAATGTGGAAGAAACAACAAAAGAGATAAAGTGAAAAAATTCAATTTAGAAGATAAAATGAAGAAAAAATAATTATAATAATCTAACAATAAATTATAGAATTTTTCTAAACTTAAGGGGATTAAAATAGAACTTCCAATTATAAGGAAGTTCTATCTTTATGTATATAATCACCTATTAAAATTTATTTTTGAATAAACTCAATAACCAAGAATTTGCTTTGCATACCTAGTAAAATTACTTAAATGTTTGTCCAAAATTTGTTGAAGAATATCTTGATTAATGGCTTGATAATCGTGAACAGCAATATTTCGAAAACCTACCATAGCTTTCATTCTATACGCAATTTCGCTTGTAATAATAGATTGTGACTCCAGCATATCAAAAGCCTCACTACTCGTTTGTGGAAGACCTAAACATTCTTCGGCTACAATATGCATCGCTAAATCAATACAAGCTTCGCATGCACGTTGTATGTTTAAAATAATAGAGTTCTGTTTTGTGTAATCCAGTAGGTTTTGTGGATTTTATTGATACACATCTAAGATAAGCTTATTACACCTTTCAATAACACTTATTTTATTTAAAATGACATCATTTCTCATAAATACTTCCACTCTCGTCTACTTTACGTAAGACACCTTTTCGTTCTTCATTTAATTTTGCATACATCTTTAAAGCCTTCATTTGCTCATTCATACGCAGTGTGTCATCCTCTGAATAAATAACAGTGCCAGTCGTATAAATTTGAGCTTGAAAAACGGTCGAAGTTTCCGCAATATTAACTAAATTCACTTCCCTCTTTAACAAGACAGCTAATTCTTGTGCAAGCATAAAAATTTCATATTTATCTATTTTTTATTCTTTGTATAAAAACCAATATCAATGTCACTTTCTCGATGGTTAATTCCTTTTGCAAACAATCCAAATACAATGATAAAAGAAGGTTATATGTGAGTGTGTAAAAACTTCGTAACGGTTTGAATGATCGTACGATCCATAAAACCCCTCCTTTGCTTACCCCTATTGTAGCAAATTTTATTTCTCTAGATAAGAATAGGTTGCATACTTTCTTTTTAGACAGATGAAAGTACTTAATGTGGTGGTGATGTAGTTCGCTTACATTATAGGCGACTTATTACCTTCTTATTCTCAACACCCATTTCCTTCTCTCTTTCTTTTTCACTTTACAATAAGTTCAACTAAATAAATATTATTGTTGATATTTGCAAGTTTTTGATGATAAATAAGTTCAACTAGAAGATTGAACAACCTTTTTTCTTTGTGTATAATTAGTTCAACAGAAGTTCAACTAAAAAAAGAGGTGTATAGAGATGAAAATTTCACGTTTTAATAAAGACTGTGGGAACTCAGTCGATATGAATATTATGGATGGGTACCTATTTGATTTTCCAACCAACGTAGTAGAACTCCAAAAAGAAGCTGCTGATTCATTCTTTACAGATGCGGTGACAGCACCAGAGGAATTTAAAAAGCGTATCTTACTGTCTACAACCATTGGAGAGGAAGAAAAAGAACGTTATTTCTTAGTTGGTGACATTGCCGCAAGCCAACAATTAGCAAACAATCACATCAATCGTTTACATAATAAAATTACAAGTCATATTCCATACGTGACATTTTTAGCTGCCATTGCGTATTACCATGCGTTGCATGCAAAAGATCAAAAGGACAACAACATCGAGATTGACTATTTCTCTACGATGTTACCAATCTGGTTACTAAAAAAAGAAAGCACATTTGGTGAAGCACAAAAAGCAATGGCAACTCGCTTCTTAGATGACCATACTTTCCGCATTCATACACCAGGGTTCGAAAAAGAAATAAAGGTCTCTGTAGAAGAAAGTGTATGTTTAAAAGAAGGTGAAATTGCACGCTTTGCGTTAAAGAAAGACCTAACACTTCAAGACCGTGAAGATGCCAATGAATATGTGGAATGTGAAACTGTGATGGTCGATATAGGTGGAGGATCTATTGATGTTGTAATCTTACCTGAAGGATTGAAGGCTGCGAACAGTCGTGAATCATTCCAAAGTATCGAAGGTATTCCATATTTAGCACATATCGATAAGTTAAGAAAAGAAAAATTCCCAGAGTTGTTTACCGATTTACGCGCTTTTGATCAATTTATTTTAGATAACTACAGCAAACAAAAGTTTGAATTAAAAAATGAAAACACAGGCGAATCCATTGATTTGACAGCTCAAATCAAATCTTCTCTAAGGGATTACGTAGAGATTTTACTAGCCAAGTTAAATGATGTGGCTCCACCACCTGCCAATAAAATCCGAAAATATGTATATAGTGGCGGTGTCGCTCCTACACTAGAAGTAGCCATTATGAATAGCATGAACGAAAAAATTGGCGAAGAACGTACAGAGAAATATCATAAAGTACCAGAAGATAGTCGTCACTTGAATTTATTCGGCTTAGAGATTCGAAGCATTGGTTACCTTCAAAAGAAACAAACCGAGAAGAGAGCCGTTAAATCCTAACAACGTAGGTGATAACCATGTCAGAGCGTCAGAACGCCTTTACAATTAAAACTAATCAGTTGAGTGATGAAGTCTATGGCATACTTGCAAAATATGCAAAGTCTCGAAAATTAGGGGACTATATTTCATCTTTAATTGTTCGAGACCTTCACCGTGCATCTACCAACCAAGTAGAACCAGGGCATAGAACAGAAGAACTTCTTAAACATATCAATTCAGAATTGAAAGAATTAAAACAATTAGCTAAGGCTAACGGTTTTGTAGGTAAACAAGAAGATTTAGAAGAGAAGCCTTCAGAAATTCAAACCTTAAAAGAAGGTCAGATTGCAGATTTAGAACAGGTATCTGGGTCTTTAGACGACGATGATCTCGAAGAATATAGCGATTTTTAAAAGACTCAGTCGCTAGGTGTACTAATACGTGAATTCTTTTATGTATTATGTTGGGTCTTTTCAATTACAATCTAATTATGCTAGTTCCAGGAAGATAGTACTATTATGTTAATGAGAATCCTCAGACATGATGGGCGCAAATTGGTGCTAGCTACCACTTCTCTGATGACAATGGAGCTTTTACGGGGTGGGCATGGTACCAAGGAGACTTGATACTATTGGAAAGCTGCATGATGGCGATGGAACGGCACTTCATGGGAATCTAGAATACCTCCAGCATAACTGAGGTAACTTTTGAGCAAACTACTCAAGATGCCGGGAGGTATCTTTGTATAAAGTCGTTAAATAGAAAAACCAACCTTTAGGGACTTAAAGGTTGGTTTTTCTGTTCTTCTAGTTGTATATCATATGCAACCCTAATTACCATAATGGATTTTATCAGCAATTGCTATGTATAAACAAGAAAAACAAATAAAAAAGTTAGCATAAAACTAACTTTTAATTATTAACAATCTCCAGCAAAGCCACAAAAATAAGAAGCGCCAATAATGATTAATAAAATAACCAATACAATGACAATAGCCCAAGCAATTTTAGTATCTAGGCCTATAATAATCAATGTAAAATCATTATAAATTTAAAGAGGGGTATAGCTGTGAAAAAAGCAAAAAAATCGTCAGAAAACAAAAAATGCAGATTAAAAGTAATATCAAATAGTTCATGTAAATTACCCAAAAGACCGTAAGTCTTACCTTAAAGAACAGAAAACATCATCTTAGCCAGTAGTTTTTTTCTGCTCTTTTCAGTCGTGTACCATATACGACCCTAGTTACGTCGGGTAAGTTTGGGGCATGATTGCCCCTGCTCCCCTAAGAACCGTGCGAGTCCCTTTCGAGATAACTGTATTCCCTTTCTTGCGTATCCTTTACCCTCTGCCATATCGTTTGAGCTTACGATTTCCCTACTGCACATCCAAATGACAAAGGGCTTACCAAGTTCCACAGCTTATATCTACGACAAGATTAGGTGGGTTCTTTACTGCGGGCAAGATATGGGACGTGTCACAGCAGCATTATGAGCCTGCATCCCCTCTTGCCAATACCCAAACAAATTTGTGAACTATCTTGATCTAATCCTCACGAAGCTTACAAATCTTCACTTTCGTTCACCATACTAATCTTCTCCTATAAATGTTCTGAGTCGTACACCAACTCTTTGTTTCCGTCTAAACTAGTGGAATGAACCACACTATATAAATACGATTTCTTGTCACAACATGATGTGGAATATAGGAAATAATTTCAATACCATTGGACAAGCATACAAGCATTTTTGAAAATTTTTCATATTAATAAAATATCACTATACAAAGGAGGTTAAACTTTGGGCTCTTCTAAAAAAGAACGTTGCCGCCGTTGTTCTCACAAATGCTCTAATCATTGTTGTTGTCTACCTTCAAAGCATTCCAGAAAAAAAGATAATAACATCGATGCGCTTATCAGATTCGACGAAAACCAAGTAATTACCGGAAATCAATTTTCCGATGCAATAGTTTTCGTGAAAAATTCTTGCAATGTTGATGTTAACTTAACGGATAGACAGACGATAATAATTTTTCAAACATTTATACAGTTGTTAGCGATCTTTTTATTATTAATAGGTTTAGATACCAATTCAATTAAACTGTTTATACAGGAAGTTACTCAAATTGTAAAAGTAATACAGTCTAGCCGCCAAAAAGTTATTATTAAAAACAGTAGCCATGTTAATGTAACTGCAACTAATACTGACACCGTTATTTTTATACAGACCTTTTTGCAAGCTTTGGCAGTTTTATTAATTGCCTAACGATATTTGTGAATTCCCCTCACTTATTAACCTTAAGGATTAATGAAATAGGAACTTCTTGGGTAATCGTCGCTTTTGATAGATGGAAAAATAGACCAAGCTAACCCCCTTCATTCCAAGAGTTTACATCTTTTTTTTCGTATCAGGTACTTGCTAATATGCGTATGCCTTCATTTTCGACATTGATGGCTGAATCATAATTTTTATCTAGATCGAGATGATATATATCGGTAGGTAGGTTCTGATAATAGTATTTCTTTCACCAAAATATAACATGGACAAGTTTTTGTAGACGGAAAGCATGTATCTACGTTGACGAGTTATTTCCCGTGTTCTTTTAATTTATAGTTTCAAACAATAGCAAGCATTCCTAATCCCTTGTCAGCAACACGCTTTCCGAGTGTATATACTTGTGAGAGCCTTGTTATATCTAAATCTGGAATTTCTAAATAGGTAATTCTAGATTTTCAATTTTTTAGATAGCATAATTTGAATACAGAACGAATTAAAGAAGTTCTGTATTAATTATTCATTTTCCCTTGGCCGCCAAAAATCTCCACTTTTCTCACCTGTATGAATTTAAAATGTTTTTGATAAAGCAAAATTTCTAATGCGGCCAAGCTTAACCATCTCATATAAGATCATAAAGTTTATAAATACTTGAAGTTTCAAAAAAGAATTATGCTTCTAAAAAGTTATAAAATAGTGCACTATTAGAAGTTTGCTGAACTTCTCTTCTACGTTCCACTGCAAATAAACCTCTAAGTGTTCCATAAAAATACGCTCTAAAAGTGTTCTTTATCCGCTTTTTCTTATAAGCAAAAACTGTCTCCTTAAATGCTTGAATAGCCACAAATTCTAGGTGTTCTAAAGGTTGATTAAGATCACTTATTCTATAAGCTAATCGCACTTTCCCCCATAATTCATAAATATCGTCTGCGTAAGGAAAAAAAGGTCTTACAGCATCTTTAAAAGCTGTTGGAATAAAAGACGGTACATAATCCGATGAGAGTTTATAATTAACATTATTACGTATGTATTTATTTAAATCTTTTAAAGATAAATTATAGGTAGACTGTTTTTTTGTATCTTTATTCTTACTCTCCCAAGCGTTCTCATTATTTTCTGTTTTAACATCTGCTTCAACATTAGACTCTAAATCAAGCTGTAAATACTTAACCCAATAACTAAAATAAGGGTGATTTACAAATAAGTGCACTGGGTTCCCTTTTCCATTGTTACGAGGACAGCGACGATAAACTGTAACAATTTGTCCTTGTTTTCGTAATTCTTTTAAATGACGATCGATTGTGCCTTTTGACTTTTCGTAGGTTTTACCTAAGTATGTACTGCCTGGGAAGCAAAATCCTTTTTCTGCAGCAAACCAACAAAGACGGTCTAAAGCTTTTCTAGTTCCTTCATGGAGACGATAAAATTTCTCTCCATAAAGGTTGATAATTTCTTTAAGTAATTTTCGTTTCATTGATTGATGTTGAGAACGGTTTTCTATAAAACTCTGATAACTTTTCATATAATCAAATTCTTCTGTCGTAAGCATACGCGTAGTAGCCATTAGTCTATCCTCTCCTTTTCAGGAACAAAAAAAAGACATCGCATCCCAGAAAATAGGAAAACGATGTCGGATTTTTTGACAGACTACGCCCTTGAAATAAATCTAATTATCCGATAAAATAAAGGCGTAATTAAATTTATGTATTAGGACTTCGACAGGTGTTTTCCCTAGTTGGTTTAGGGTTAACGGTGTAAGGGTGTTGGCGCACCACTTGCACACGTTGGAGTCTTTTTATATTCCGCACTGTTTTGGTGACTCTATTATACCGTCTATTAATCTTATAATTCAATAAGAATTCGTGAACTCCTCATAAAACCTCCGTATTTTACTTTACATATGATTAAAAATTTCTTCGCTGGGATATACTGCTAATATTCTAAAAACCTCACTACAAATGGATTCCTTTACTTAATTATTAATCTTTAAAGTTATAAAGTAAAAAAACAGCTACTCTCTTATGTTGTTTTACTGTTTTATATATTGTTTTATATATTTGTTTTATTGTTTTATTGTTTTAGAGAGCCCATAGACACTGATATTACAATGTTTATAAGCCTAAACTATCACTAATTTTGCGCGAACTATCACTAATTTTGCGCGAACTATCACTAATTTTGCGTGAAACTATCACTAATTTTGCGCGAAACTATCACTAATTTTGCGCGAACTATCACTAATTTTGCGTGGAAAATGCAAATATGGCTTAAGTATCACTAATTTTGCGTGGACAATCTAGATGTGCTTTAAGTATCACTAATTTTGCGTTGAAAATGCAGACATGCCTCAACTATCACCAATTTTGCGTGTTAAAATGAAGATTGAGTTTAATAAATCAAGAATGAGTAAGGTTTCTAAAGTTAACAAACCTCATGAAGTATCACTAATTTTGCGTGATATTTAATTTCTAAGGACAGGTTGCTATTTAACATGCAATTTACACAGTATCACTTTTATGATATTTTAGTGATAGTTTAGAAAAATATGGGGGATTTTATGAAGAAAACGACTGTCGTTCAACCATATGATCTGGAAAGTATAAATATAAAAAATTGGGTAACTAAATCAAACATCCTCATTGAGAGTACATATAAATTGTCTTTACAAGAGCAAAGAATTCTTTTAATCATGGCATCTAAAGTGCAGCCTAATGATGAAACGTTGAAGACCTATAGATTTCGAGCTAAAGACTTTATCGAAATCGTAGGCAATAAGAAAGGAACAGGTTTTTACTCTTACTTAAAAGAAATAGTGAATGGCCTTCAAACAAAAATTCTTACGATAAAAGAAAAAGGCAGACAAAGAAATTACAACTGGGTAATTACGTCTATTTATGAAGAAAACGAAGGATACATAACATTACAATTTCATCCTAGCTTAAAGTATCTGTTTTTAGAGCTTAAGGAAAAATTCACATCGTATCAATTAGAGAATGTAGTGAGACTCAATTCGGTCTATTCCATTCGTATTTATGAGCTGCTTAAGCAATATGAGCGTCTGCGAAAAAGGGAACTGACTCTTGAAGAATTACGTCATTTTTTAGCTATTGAACCTACTAAGTATAAACAGTATGGCCATTTTAAAAGTAAAGTATTAGCAGTAGCTCAAAAAGAAATTAATAATAAAACGGATATCCACTTTGAATTCGTAGAAATAAAAACCGGTAGAAAAGTAACATCCATAGAATTTATCATTACTAGTTCACCCGCGTTGAATGATGCTAGCGCTACTAAAGAGAAAAAACTAGAATTAAATCAACACTTAGTGGAGTTAGAAAATCACGAAAACATTATTCAGAACGATTTAGTGGACTTAGGAGTTAAACCGGAAAAAATAGAGTGGCTTTTATCAGAATTTACAAAAGAACACCTAGAAAGAAATATTAGATATACACAAGATCGTTTGATTACTGGAGATGTTACTCATCCTCATTCCTACGTAGTAAAAGCGATTCAAAAAGATTACGCCAAGCTCTCACAGGAATCAAAGCTTATTAATTCTAAAAAGACTGCAAAAAAAGAATTAGTTCCAGATTTTATAGCCCAAGATAGAGATAAACAACAACTCCTTAAAGATGCTACATTAAAGGAAAAGCAAGAATCATTTTTAAAAGAAATTGGAACTCAAATGGAATTTGAAGAAAAGCTCCTGCAGTTTCAAGAATTAAAAAAAATGCTGATTTTAAGTTCAGATCAACCCACTCAAGAAGAAGTAAAAAAAGCTAAAGAAGCCGGCTTACAAGAAGTCATTCGAAATATGAAAGAAGACTTCAAAAACCATGAAAAATTGGGTCTAGAGCCAAGACTTGTTAAGGATTTTAAAAATAAAGAGTTAAAAAAGATTTATAAAGATTTTTTACAAAGTAAAGTTTTAAATAGAAATTAAATATGGAAAAAACGTGTAAAGACTGGGTCTTTACACGTTTTTTCACAAAGATAGGTAAATTTAATATACAGAACGCAATTAGAACACTTTTAGTAAGCTTGTTTATTATTTTTTTGTTACAATAATAGTATATTAAATTCACCTAAAGATCGGATGTGTCTTATTTGGATGACTTTATTTTGCTTCGGGATTTCCTGTCTCACTTAGTCGATTCTAAAAAGAAACCTTCTACAATCTCAATGTATAAGCATGATCTAAAACAGTTTTTTGAATGGTTAAATCGTTATCACCCTAATATACCTTCAGAAACTTTGCCAGGAGGCAAGAAATATTACGAATCATACTTTACCTATCTAAAAGAAAAAAACTTGTCAGAAGCTAATCTGAGACGTGTAGCATCACATTTAAACGGATTGTTGAAATATTATAACCTCACAAATGATATTGGTCTTTTACAAGCAACAACAAAAAAACAACGAGAATTAACTGATACTGATTTTATAACTCAATCTGATACTTTGATTCTTTTAGATTCAGTTATAAGTGACGAACATTTAAGTGATATTCAGTTACAGATACATAAATATATAGGACCTCGTAATCATTCTATATTCATCCTGCTGCTCCGTTACGGTCTTACCATTAATGAAGTTGTATCTTTAACTATAAAAGACATTAACTTTGCACAGAATACATTAACGATTGACAATAATAAAACAAAACGCACCTTGGAGCTTTCTAAACATGACAAGAAAATCATATATAATTACTTATCAACGATCCCTTTGTTATTTAGACCTAGGGATTATACAAATGATCCGTTATTTATTTCTTTTCACCCTCAAAAAATGGTTTATTGGTATGATTACAGTTTAAGTAAACCTAAAAGGATTAGTGTAATTGGTACAAAACGTATGATTGAAAGAGAAGTTAAACGTTCTGGCATAAAAGCGATCGTAAGATCTACTCACTTTCGAAACAGCTGTATACTAAAGAAAATTCATGAGGGATATTCCAACGAACACATTATTTACTACTTTGGATTGTCTAGCCGCCATGCTTTATATCGGTTTAAGCGATATCTAAAAACAAAATGAAAAACTTTCTTGAAATTAAGTTAAACTTATTTCCTACTTAAATACCTTTATATCAGTATTTTCACCTTATAGGTTGAACTTAAATCCATTTTTATTTTAGTTCTTTTTAGAAAAAACGTGAAGTTGAACTTTAGTTAAACTTCACGGTTCACATTTTTGGAATTCACCTATTTTAAAAAGTCAAATGTCATGGCAATAGTTTTTTCATGTATTATAAATCTATAGTTTAACGGTCATACCTCAATTGTATAAGAACGGATTTCTCGTAAAATTATCTAGAATTTAATTAGATTTATTATTCTTGATTAAAATCTAGCAGAAGTTCACTCTAGATTCTTTAAAAATGCTTTATTATCAATGTTCATTATATTCTAGCTTTCATTATAAGGTTTAAATAACTTAGAAAAAATTAATGTTAGTTTCACACTAATAAAATACTTCTATAAGAATTGCATAAATAAAAAAAGAAATTTCATTAAATCACTACAATAGATTGAAAAAGGAAGGAATATAACGCTTACATTCTTTTGTAAAGAATACTTAATATGGTATACATGAATCTTGAATTAAAGCTAGAGAAAGTACATTCTAGATTCTTCTAAAACCGTTTTATATCAAACTCTATAAGCATTCTAGTTTTTTGAATTTCGGAAAAGGGAAAGATGTGAATTTTTATTACCAAAGATATTTCTTAACTCATGAAAAACATTTTTTAGAAACATTCGGTAAAATGAAAATTTAATTAAGGAAGAGCAAGCGTTAACTCTTAAATTAATTTTTTGAATCACCTATATAATTTATCTACGATTAAAATAAATGGTTTTACTCTTGTAAAGTTCATGTTTTCATTTAGAATTGAAAAGGAAGAATAAGAAGTTGAGTGAAACAAAAGAAAAAATGTACATAGAAAACAGGAATATAAAGTAATTAATAGAATTTTACTAGAAATGTAAAGCTTGAATAATATCTCGTACAACTACATTCTAGAATCGCTGTTAACATTGATATATCAACTTGAAAGTTTATCTAGATTTTTATATAGAAAGGAGAATCCTAGAAAAATGCTTGAAAAAAATGAGAATGAAGTAGTTTATACTTTGAAAGACACAGTAAAGCTAACTGGATTAAGTGTGGATCTTATTCGCTTATATGAAAAAGAGTTCAACCTCCAAATTCAACGCACAGAAGGCGGACATAGAAGGTATAACAAACAAAACATTGATTTATTAACCGAAATAAAAAAAAGAATTCAAGAACAAAATTGGAGCTATAAGATGATAAATCAATGGCTTCAAGGTGAAATTGTGCCCGAAGCAGTTGAAGTTCAATCAAATCTTGAGAAGAAAGTAGAATCTCTTGAAGAGAAAGTTCAAGAATTGCTTAATCGCTCTGAAAAAGATGAGCAATTTCAACTAGCACTTATCCAACGATTAGATGAACAAGGGAGTCTTATAAAGAAACTTACAGAAAAGCTAGACCATCAAGACAAATATATTGAAAACAACCTAGAAAAACGAGACGAAAAATTGACTAGTGCCATACGTGAAATTAGCGATACAAAAAAACTGATCGCGGCCGCCCAAGAAAATCTAGATTCAAAACCAAAAGGATTCTGGAGTAAGATTTTTGGCGGTTAATATGTAACTTAAACTATGAAAGCAGCAGGATTTTTTGTACATTACAGAAAATCCTGCTGCTTTTCTAATTTATTTTTAGTGATTAAATATTGAATTTCGAAACTTTATAGTTAGTTGCCAGAAAAAATTTATGATTGGTAAACAATTCTATAAGGTCTTGAAGGAGAATTTACAGGTGAGGCAGCTTTTACTAATACAGTTTGTCCATTTGATGGAATCCTATTTTTAAACACATAAACTCTGGTTTCTCCGCCTGGGGCACCACGTCCTCTAGAAGCTTTTCTCGGAACGATATTTCTTTCGTTATTTGGATCAAGTATCCAATGAGAATACCATAGCTGTCGTAGAAACTGTCTATTGGTACTTTGAGGGCGTTCATCAAATATGCAGTGATTAATTTGTCCTGTCCAATATAAATACCGACCATTAGAAATTCTCCATTCGTTACCTGAACGGTATCTAATTCCTACACATTCTCCAGGATAAATAATATTAGGGATATTATAATGGTTAGCCCTTTGGCAATTAGGGTCATTATATCCAGTATAAGGTGTTACCCTTACCATTTGTATCTGGTTTCTTCTAAAATAAAGATATTGTTGAGTTACTTGTCCTGTAGAGCTATCAACAGCCAAATGACTAAGAAGAATGCCATAGTAGGATTGAAGGTTTGTAGTATCTATACGTGTAGTGACAGTTAGCGTATTAGAAGTAGCATTTACAACGCCACCTACCAACCTTCCGTTATGAACACAATATCCATTTCTACATGAAGCGCCACTGCTTGCTCTATATAAAACTCCTACACAAGATCCACGGTTTATTATTGCCAATTGTTTTCACCTCCACTATAAGAAATTTTATGATTTCTTTGAAACTACCATCTCTACATTTCTCTAGGACCATAGCGATACTGCGGTTCTGTTTGGTAATAATATCCACTTCTCACTTGAGCAATCCAATTTTGAAATATCTCTCTCCATTCAACTCGATTAAAGAACTCATCAAGTGGTTTGGTAGAGTCCCATTCTATGATCTGGAATGGAGTGACAGCTGGATTCCATACACCTACGCTATTGACTCCTTTTTCTTTGATGAGCAGGAGAGGTAATCCTCTTTGATAACCCATACTAGGTTCTATCTGTAAAAAAGGAGCGCCTTCCCATGACGGTTGGGGTAGATTTTCTCCTGTATTTGTTTGTGTATAATTAGCAAAAACCTGCTGCATATTGACTGCAATTAATCCATAACTTGAGAGCACCAACCGTCGTACGTTTGTCAATGTTTTTTCAGGATACTGCTCTGTATCGGGTAAAGTACGTGGAAAAAGTAAAACATTCTCAATTTCTCGAATGAGACGTCGGAGAAATCTCGATTGAATAGTATTAAGAGAGGAGGGGTGGCTCAAAAATACAGGTATTCTAAAAGCCATGTCAGCTGCATTATCGATTCCATTTTCCTCTTGTGCCTCCCTATATTCCTTTTGAGAGTTAGGGTAACGCTCATTTAAATAATAATTGCCATCTCTAGAATTGTAGTGGGTGTAATATTTTTTGATTGTAATCATCCTTTCTTCATGAACTCTCTATATTTTATTCATTTTTATAAAAAAGAAATGTGTGCTTGTCCAAGGTCTTTAGTAACATTTTCACTTAGCTTTTTCAGAGTTAATATTAGAGGTTAAAAATTTATAGTTAAAGCAATCCATAATAACGGTTAAATTATCTTGAAAGTGTAGTAAGTTTGTCCAAGCAAAAATACATAATTAAGCATTTAATATACTAGAGAATTCAACGCATAAAAGATAAAGATACACCAGTCTTTTAGAACCTGACATTATAAACAATCAGCACTAATCCTGTTTGTAATAATCTAAGGTTGTTAGGTTTACAAACTCTCTTACAACATACAAAATTAAAGGAGCATACGGAGGAATATCTGTGAGTATATTGGTAACCGGAGGAGCTGGATACATCGGGAGTCACACTTGTCTTGAACTCCTCAATGCCGGCTATGAGATTGTAGTAATAGATAATCTTTCTAATAGCAAACCTGAATCATTGAAACGGGTATCCGAATTAGCTAAAAAAGATTTCAAATTCTACAATGGAGATTTACTTGATGAAAAAACTGTAGAGAAGGTTTTCTCTGAAAATAAGATTGACGCCGTTATTCATTTTGCCGCACTAAAAGCTGTTAATGAATCAATAGAAATTCCCCTTCATTATTATCATAATAACGTCACTGGGACCTTAATTCTTTGTCAAATAATGAAAAAACACAATGTTAAAAAACTGATATTTAGCTCATCTGCAAACGTTTATGGAATACCAAAACATGTACCAGTTACTGAGGATTCTCCATTAGGACCAATAAACCCTTACGGACGAACAAAATTGATTATTGAGGGAATTTTAAGCGACTTATATATTTCAGATCATAATTGGAGTATTAGCCTTTTGAGATACTTCAATCCAATTGGAGCGCATGAAAGCGGAAGGATAGGGGAAGATCCCTCCGCCATTCCAAATAATCTAATGCCCTATATTAATCAAGTTGCGATAGGAAAAAGAGAAAAGGTTAATGTATTCGGCAAAGACTATAATACGCATGATGGGACAGGGATAAGGGATTACATTCATGTTGTAGATTTGGCTAAGGGGCATATAAAAGCTTTGGAGAGAGTTCTTGGAACTACAGGCATTGATGTATTTAACCTCGGAACGGGAGTTGGATATAGTGTAATCGACTTGATTAAGAGTTACGAAAATATAACGTCTCAAAAAATTTCGTATAATTTCACCCACCGGAGAGCTGGAGATATTGATAAATGTTTTGCAGATACGACTAAAGCTAAAGAAATACTAGAATGGCGACCAAGCAAAAATCTCAGCGATATGTGTCGAGACTCCTGGAATTGGCAGAAGAACAACCCCAATGGCTATATAGAATAAAACATTTAATAACTAAAAATATGATTCAAACTATTCTCTGACTCCATTTACAAAATTTGTATTTTGGAGTCATTTTTTTAATTTATACATATCTTAATAAATGTTTTTTAAAAGAGAACAATTTTCTATTAAAGATTAGTTTGTATAAAATCAGGCCTGCTTATGCACGGAATTACTATTATATCCTGTTCTAAATTGTAACGCCTTATTTATTAGCCTAATAAAATATAAGGTTAATTTTTATAAGGAGGTAATACAATGGCTTTTCCCTCAAACAGCCAATTTCAGCCAATATTAATAGGAACCCAACCTATATTTGATATGGTAGGGGACCAATCTCCTGCAGCAACAGACCTTGTAGGCAACACGCAATTTCCTGCAGCATTTTTTGCATATGATGCAACAAATGTTTATTTTAGAATTCGTGTTAATGAGGATCCAAGAAACTCTAAATTAACTGGATTCGCTAATTACGGTTGGGGAGTACTTATTAATACGTCAGGAGATCCCGGTGTTTATGACTGGCTAGCTAACGTTAACGGACTGGATAATACTATAAATTTAATTAAAAACACGACACGGGTTTATAATTCATGGAATGATCCTGCAGAAGGAACAGATGGACGTGGAGCTCCAAATTTTTCGCGTCCAATTGTCAATTTTGATGTAGCCAGAGCTACATTAACCAATGATGGTTCAAATTTTGGTGGAAACCCTGATTATTTTATAGATTTTCAATTCCCCGCTGCAAACTTTTTTTCACTTCTTGGAATTACCGCCTCAACTCCCATTGGGCTAGTCATTTTTTCTTCCGCAAATGCAAATAATTATAATAAAGATTCTTTACAAGCTGGTGAAAACTTCCAATTTGTTCAATCGATAACAAATCCAACTCCCCCAGCAGATGTAGATGTTCGGGCAGCTTTGACTGCAACTAAAACAATTACCTCCGGTCCAACCTCTCTCTTAACAGGTTCCTTAACAACATGGACACAAAGGATAACAGTAACAAATACAGGCCGAGATATAGCAAGAAGCGTAGTTGCAAACGATGTCTTTGGTATTGATCAGCTGTCAAGTGTAAGTAATATTACAGCTTCCGGTGGCTCTGCCACTCTTAATGCGGCTAATAAGACATTGACATGGAATATTGGCAACCTAACCGCAGGACAGAGTGTTACGCTCACTTATACAGTGGTGGGAACATTTTCTACAGCAGGTACAAGAAGGCTAAACACAGTTACTGTTTCTGCTACTGACAACTTTACCGGCTCTCAATTAACTCCGGTAACAGCTGCTAATGACGTAACAGTAGCTGCAGCTGCATCAATTACAGGAAAGGTAACCTCCGGGCAGACTGGTTTACCTCTTAGTGGAGTTACTGTAGAACTTCGCAACCAAAGCAATGTATTAATATCTACAACTACAACTAATATGGAAGGAAATTATAGCTTTACCCAACTTGCTGCAAGTACCTACAATTTAAATTTTGCAGCTTCAAGCTTTGTCACAGCAACCCGTACAACAACGATTACTGCTGGACAAACGCAAGTTTTAAACGTCATTTTACAGCCTCAACCTGGAAATGTAACAGGCACCGTATTATCTCAAGATGGAACTCCAGTGAACGGAGCAACAATTAGATTAATTGATCAATTTAATACTGTTATTACGACAGTTACAACTAATACTCAAGGACAATATACAATTTCTAATGTTACTCCAGGACAGTATTCACTAACAGTCAGCGCGACAAACTTCCAATCACAAAGCGGAGGGGTCACTATTAATTCTGGGCAAACAACTGTTTCAAACTTTACTTTAATCCCTTCACCAGGAACAGTCACAGGGACAATTACAAGTTCTGCAGGTACACCAATTGAAGGTGCTGTTATAGAAATACTTGATTCAGGAAGTAACATAATTGCGACCGCAACTTCAAATGCTCAAGGACAGTATACGATCAACCAGCTTGCTTCTGGCACGTTTCGATTAAGAGCGACCGCTCAAAACTTCCAAACTTCATTACTAGGTTTTACTATTCAAGGGGGACAGACGACAACTCAAAATATCGTCCTTCAACCATCTCCTGGTACTTTGACAGGTACTTTAACTGATGCCCAAACAGGTAATCCTCTTATAGCGGCATCTGTAAATGTGGTGAATCAAGCTGGCGTTACTATTGCAACAGCTACTACCAATGCTCAGGGACAATATACTATTGCAAATCTAGCTCCTGGGACCTACACCGTAACATTTGGACAGCAGGGGTATGCAAGTCAGAGTGTCGGCACAGTTGTTAGAGCAAATACAACAGCCACACTTTCCACAGCCTTAAACCAAAATGTAGGTGTTATCACTGGAACGGTAACAAATAATGAAGGTGCTCCTCTTATTGGTACAGTTATCAATGTATTTTTAAATAACAACTTAGTAGCCTCTGTTAACACTAATGAAGCAGGAACGTATACCATTCCTAACTTAGCTCCAGATAGTTATACAGTAAATGCAATCGCTCAAAACTTTCAATCTCAAGTAAAGGGAGCGCAGGTTTCTGCTTTTCAAACAACAACTGTCAATTTTGCTCTTACCCTTAATCCTGGTGTTTTAACTGGATTAATCATTGATACAAACGATAATACAGTTTCAGGAGCAGTTATTAACGTACGAACCAATACTGGAGGGGCAATAATCGGAACTGGTGTAAGCGACCAAAGCGGTTTATATACCATCCCTAATTTAGCTCCCGGAGGCTATATAGTAACCGCAACAGCTCCTAATCTTCAAACTTCAAGTCAAGGTACCACTATTCAATCTAGCCAGACAACTACTTTGAATTTCACGCTTGTGTTTAGTCCCGTTACTGTTACTGGAACAATTCTAAATCAACAAACAGGAGAATCAATTGCAGGTGCACAAATACAAGTGCGAGTCTTGGATGGAAATGGTGCCGTCATTGCAAATGTATTAGCTAACCAGCAAGGTGTTTTTGAAGTTCCTCAACTTGCTCCCGGTACCTATACTATTTTTGCAACGGCTCCTAATTTCCAAACAAACTTTGCATCCGTGAATGTACCGCCAGGGAGTCAGCCGAACATTCAGATTTCGCTTACCCCAAGTCCTGGCTATATCACTGGGCAAGTTGTAAATACACTAACAGGCAATTCTATTGGTGGTGCCACAATAAGTGTTGTTAATCAGAATAACATCCAATTAAAAACTGTTTTAGCAGATAGTCAAGGAAATTACACGGTTGAAGGCCTACCACCTGGAAGTTATAACATCGTAGTAAATGCTACAGACTTTCAGTCTAATGTTACAGGTGCAATTGTTTTAGCAAATGCTACCACAACTACAAATATAACTTTATCGTCTTTACCAGGAGCCATTGTTGGGAACATATCTCCAAATCAGCCGAATACAGCTGTTCAACTTTACAATACGAACAATATCTTTATACAAAGTACAGTAGCAGATAATAATGGAAACTATCAGTTTCTAAATCTAGCTCCTGGTAGTTATATTGTAAAAGCACAAAGCCCTAACTTTATAACTCAATCGGCAGGGGCCTTAGTTTACTCAAATGTAGCAACCACGGTGAATCTTATACTCCCCCCAAACCCTGCATCTATTGCAGGAGTTGTTACGGATATAAATGGAAATGAAATTCCCAATGCAATAGTTCAGGTTCTAGATGCAAATGATACCATTATTGGAACAGCCGGAACGGATAGTAATGGAAATTATTCAATCGGAAATCTCCCACCAGGTTCTTTTACTACTGTGGTAACTGCGCCAAATTTCGGTAGTCAAATTGGCGGAATTACCCTACAACCCGGCGATGTCATTACAGACATAGACTTTAGTCTCGTTCCTAATCCTGGTGGAATCAGCGGCCTTATTACAAACGAGACAAATGGAGAACCGTTAACAAATACAAGTGTTATAATTCGACAGACTGTTGGATCAGGTACTGCCATTGCTACTGTTACTACAGATTCTTCAGGAAACTTTTTAGTTCAAGGGCTTGCGCCTGGCAGCTATACTATAACAGCGTCGTCTCCAGGATTTGGCACAAAGACTGTAGGCGCATTGGTTACTAGTGATTTAACATCGACAGCTAATATCAAACTCAGTGAACTACCTGGCTCAATTCGTGGGCAACTCATCGATTCTGCAGGAACCGAGATTAACGAGCAGAATTTACAAATTCGACTTCTTGATCAAAATGGCGTGCTGTTACTCACAGAACTTGCTCAACCTGATGGAACATTTGTATTCTCGAATATTCCCCCCGGTAATTACATTCTTAATGCTACAGCTCCTGGATTTCAGGCAAACACAGTTGGTGTTCAAGTTCTCAGGGACCAAGAGACTTCCACGTTTGTACCACTTAAACCTTCTCCATCAATATTAACAGGGCAGGTCATTAATGAACAAACGCTTACAGGTATACCTGGAAGCATTATATCAGTTATTAATCCGAATACCGGGCTGTTAGTAGGAAAAACAACATCAGGGCAAGATGGAACATTTATTCTAGAAGATTTGCCAGCAGGTCCTTTTATAGTAACGGCAAATGCACAAAATTTCGGAACAGATTCTAAAGCGGTTATTTTAAATGCTAGTCAGACAACAAATACAACCCTTACGCTTACCTCTAATCCTGGAAGTGTTTCCGGTTTTATCGTTAATCGTATTAATGGGGAACAACTCCCAGCTGCAAGTATTCAAGTATTCGATCAAACCGGCGCAGCTGTCGTTTCAGTTGTATCTGATCCAACAGGAGAATTTCTTGTTTCCGGTTTGGCACCTGGGCAGTATACGGCAATAGCCACTTCACAAGGGTTTACAAGTGGAATTATCAGCTTTACGATTATTGCTGATACACAGTCTATCGCAAGCTTTGCTTTAGAGCCAAATCCATCGTCTATTACAGGGCAGGTCATTGATATAACAACTGGCCAACCAATAGTTGGTGCTGATGTTATCGTTCGTCAGTTCACTTCTACAGGCCCTATTATCTCTACTACACAAACTGACTCAAATGGATCTTATATACTTTCCAACCTCCCACAAGGTAGTTTTACTGTCATTATTATTGATCCGGACTATAGTTCTCAGTCATCGTCCGTCACACTTACACCTGGGGCAACAATTAATCTTAATTTTAACTTGCAACAATTACCTTCAAGCATTCAAGGAAATATTATTAATCAAGACACCAGTGAGCCACTAATTAACACTCTTGTTCAACTCATTGACAATAATGGAATTTTTATTACACAGGCTCAAACAGACATTAATGGTTTCTATCAAATAACTGGTTTTAGTGCTGACCAATATACACTATCTTTTATTAATCCACTATTCCAATCCCAGACAGTAAGCTTTATTTCTGAACCGGGTGAAACGTCTGTGGTAAATGTAGAATTAGTTAGCAATCCTGGAGCTATAACAGGGCAAATATTTGATTCTCAAACATTAGCTCCACTCATTGGTGCATCAGTTCGTATTTCCCCTGCTTCAAGCTTAACCCCTATTGCTACATTAGTAACGGATAGTACAGGTCAATATTTTTTAACGGGTTTATCTCCTGGAGCGTATACTCTCACTGCTTCATTTGGGACCTATGCCTCTTCGTCTACTGGTATCACTGTACTTTCCAATCAAACAATTTCATCAGATATTATTTTGACTCCAGATCCATCAACCGTTTCGGGAACTATTACATCCGACACTGGATCTCCTATTCCAAATGCTACTGTAAGGATACTTGATCAAAATGAAACCGTACTTGCCACAGTCGTTACAGATGAACTTGGAAACTATTCTGTTACTGATTTACCACAAGGAAATCAAAAGATTATTGTTACTGCTCCAGGGTTCGCCACTCAACTTGGAGGGGTCACTTTGACTCCAGGTCAAGTAGCAACAGGCACTGATTTTGTCTTAACAGCTAATCCTGGTAGTATTACTGGGCAAATAGTGAGTGCTTCCACAGGCACGCCAATTGTAGGAGCAATTGCCATTGTCAGAACTGTTGCTGGTATCTCTGTAGTTGTATCCTCAACGGCAACCGATGAAGTTGGAAATTATACCGTAACAGGTTTAAAACCCGGCTCTTACACAGTCACTGGATCTGCTACTGACTTTGCTCTTAATACCGTTGGAGCGATCGTAGTCAGTGATCAAGTCACGCAAGCAAATATAACTTTATCTCCTCTGGTGGGAACGATTTCTGGAAATATAATTGATATTCAAGGAATCCCAGTCACAGGCCCTAATATTCAACTTCGGGTATTTGATCAAAGTGGTCTATTGCTTCAAACATTAGTCGCACAGTCTGATGGTTCTTTCTTAATAAATAATTTACAGCCTGGATCATACCAATTAACCATCTTAGCACCAAACTTTGAAGCTACTACGGTTGGGGCCGTTGTGACTGCTGATCAAATTACAACGCTTACTGTTCCTCTAACACCGAACCCGGGAACGATACGCGGTCAAGTCATTAACGAAGTAACAGGGAACGCGGTTACTAACGCCATAGTATCTATTACCAACATTAATGGTCTACCAATCGGTAGTGCAGTCACGGATAGCAATGGAAACTTTTCTATTCTAAATTTGCCTCCTACCACTGTTACTGTTTCAGCAGTAGCGCCTGATTTCGGTTCATTATCTCGTTCTGTTATTTTAACTTCAGGAGAGACTGTTACTACTACGTTAAGTCTGGCACCAAATCCTGGTACCATAAATGGGATCATTACAAGCGAGCAAACTGGAGAAATCACCGCCGGAGCAACTGTCCAGATATTTGATTTCACTTCTGGACTTGTAGCCACTGTTGTTTCAGATAGCAATGGCTTTTACCAATTTGCAGGTCTTACCCCGGGTCTTTATCAAGTAGTTTCCAGTGCCGACAATTTTGGAAGCAGCATACAAGATGCTCAAGTGTTCTCAAATCAAACAACTGCTGTTAATTTTAGTCTAGCTCCAAATCCTGGTTCTATTTTTGGTACAGTAGTGAATGAGCAAACTGGAGAATTTATCGTTGGAGCAACTATTGTTGTTCGACAATTTTCACCAACTGGTCCCATTGTGCAAACAATAGCAACAGATAGTAGCGGCCAATTTACTGTTTTAAATCTTGAGCCTGGTACGTATACAGTAACAGCTTACAATCTAAATTTTGGAGCGTAAAGTGCTACCGCATTAGTTCAATCCAATGTACTTTCGACTGTTTCACTTGCTTTAACACCGAATCCAGGAACGATAGAGGGACAGATTACTTCCATCCAAACCGGTACACCGCTTGTGGATACACAAGTTCGTGTTATTGATAATAACGGAGCTTTAGTAGCAGTGATTCAAACAGATATTAATGGAAACTATAGCCTTCAAGGATTAAAACCTGGCACATATACAATTGTATTTTTAAATACTGTTTTTCAAAGTCAAACATTTGGCTTTAGGGTAGGAGCAGGGGATTTATATACGCTTAACACTGCCTTAGAACCAAATCCTGGATTTATTACAGGGACAATTTTTGATAGTCAATCTGGTACTACTTTAGCAGGGGCAGCAGTGCAAGTTTTCCCTTCACAAAGTTTGATTCCAATTGCAAGTGCAGTGACAGACCAAAGTGGTTCTTACAACGTACTTGGCTTGGAACCAGGAGAGTACACTGTCGTTGCTAATGCCCAAAATTACGCAAGAGCAGTGGTAGGGGCCACCATATTTTCAAATGAAACAGCAGTCGCAAACCTTCTTCTCCTGCCTAATCCGGCAACAATAAGCGGGACTATTAATACAACTGACGGAACCCCTATCCCTGGAGCTATAATCCGAATTGTTGATCAAAGTGAAAATTTACTTGGGACCGGTATTACTGATCAAAATGGTATTTTTACAATTGGCAACATCCCTCCAGGATTCCAAAATGGTATTATCTCTGCTGATGGATTCAGTAATCAATTAATTGGCATTACTCTTGGTCCAGGTGAACTAATAACGAATTTTAGCTCACAACTTACACCAAATCCAGGATCCCTTGATGGAATAATTGTTAATGAGCAGACAGGTGAAGAAATTGCGGGTGCTAACGTTATCATTCGTCGTGCAGGTGCTACCTCTATTATCGTTGCTAACACAACGACGGATTTGCAAGGAAACTATCGGTTAGATAATCTTTCACCTGGATCCTATCTAGTAACGGCTACTGAGCCAGGCTTTGGAACAAACACAGTGGGAGTAATAATTATTAGCGATACTGTAGCTACTGCAAATGTTTTATTAACTCCACTTACTGGTTCCATTACCGGTACAGTGGTTGATCCACAAGGCAATCCAATTACGGGTAACAATATTCAAATTCAAGTATTTGATCAAAATGGAACACTTCTTAAATCTCTAACAGCGAATAGTACCGGTTCATTTACAATATTAGATCTGACACCAGGGTCGTATGGATTGACGGTTACTGCACCTAACTTTGCAACTAATACATTAAGTGCAAATATAGTTTCTGAACAAACTACAGATGTCACTGCCGTTTTACAACCAAATCCAGCTTCAACATTTGGGCAAATTATTAACCAAACTACAGGAGAGCCTGTCGGCGGAGCCATAGTAACAGTTACTTTGCCGAATGGAATTGTTGTTGGAGGCACAGTTACGGATCAAAATGGTTCATTTGTTGTGAATAATTTACCACCTCAAACGCTTGTTGTTTCAATTACAGCTAATAATTATGGCAGCAGTTCTCAATCTATTATCCTTACTCCCGGTCAATCAATCGAAACAAATATTGGTTTATTACCTTCTGTAGGAGTATTAAGAGGAACCGTATTTAACGAGCAGACAGAACAACCTATTGCCGGAGTAACCCTTGAAGTCTTTGATTTTACAAGAGGGATAATCGCTACAGTTGTGACTGATACGTTTGGATTCTATGAAGTTCCTAATCTTTTGCCAGGTTTATATCGTTTGATTGCAACAGCTAAGGGTTATGGTGCTATTGTTCAAGAGGTAACTATAAGTGTAAATCAAGAAACAGTTTTAAACTTCTTCTTGCCACCTGACCCAGGTACAATTCAAGGAACAATTACCAACCGTCAAACAGGGGAAGCACTTTTAGGCGTCTCTATCATTATTCGCCAGTTTTCACCTACTGGACCAATTATTGCGTCCCTGTCAACAGATCAAAACGGGCAATTTGTTATAAATAACCTAGCACCCGGATCATACGCGGTAGTTGCTCTCGATCCTGATTTTGGAAGTCAAGCTGCTTCCGTTTTTGTGGAGTCAGATGCTGCTTCAGCAGTTTCTATTTCTTTAGTTCCCAATCCTGGTATTGTTCAAGGAATAATTAGCAATGAGCAAACAGGTGAACCTTTAACTAATGCATTTGTACGAGTTTTAGATAATAACAGGGTGATTATACAGGAGGTTCAAACTGATACGACAGGAGCCTATAGAGTAGAAGGGTTATCACCGGGAGAATATTTATTGATTGCTGTCTCACCTAATTTCCAGAGGGAAAGTGTAGGATTTATCATTGCATCAGGAGATATTAATGAAGTTAATGTAGCCCTCCAACCAAATCCTGGTTTTATCAGTGGAAGAGTTACCGATAATCAAACGGCATTACCATTAGACGGAGCTACAGTTCAGGTTTTTCCTGCTCAAAGTCTTATTCCTATTGCCAATGCAGTTACCGATCAGAATGGTACGTATCAAATTCCTGGTCTTGCACCAGGTGAATATATCGTAGTTGCCACTGCACGTGACTATACGCGTGCTGCCGTGGGAGCAATTGTGTCCGCTGATCAAACGACGAGGGCAGACCTTCAACTATCATTGAACCCTGCCACTATTAGTGGAACAATAACGGATTCACAGGGAAATCCCATTGAAAATGCCACTGTAAGAGTCATTGACCAAAATGAAACAGTATTAGGAACAGCCTTGACGGATCAAAATGGAAATTACGTAATCAGTAATTTACCACCTGGTTCTCAAACTATTATTGTCACTGCTCCCACCTTTTCAAGTCAAGTTAGTGGAGTCACTCTTGGCGCTGGTGGCTTAGAAAATGTAAGCCTTGGACTCACTGGAAATCCAGGAATTATAACAGGCCAAATTACTAACGGACAAACGGGAGATCCTATAGTAGGTTCGATTGTTCTGCTTCGTACTAGTGGAGGGATTGGCTTAATTGTCGGATTTGATATTACTGATGAAAACGGTACGTATTTTATTACCGGTGTAGCTCCTGGAATATATACCGTATTGGCAACTGCAAATGGATTTGGTATTTCAAACGTTGGAGCAATTGTCCAAAGCGATATCACAACTAATGCCGATGTTGCTCTAATACCAAATGTGGGGGCAATCACAGGTGTCATTACAGACTTACAGGGTAGTCCTATTTTGGGAATAGACACGCAAATTGAGGTATTTGATCAGGGAGGGACTTTATTAAAGACATTACTTGCCCAGTCGGATGGGACATTTGCAGTACTAGATTTACCTCCAGGCAGCTATAACTTATTAGTGACAGCCCCTAATTTTGCAGCTCAAACGACTAGTATAGTGATTGTTTCCGATCAAACAAATGAGTTAAATATTTTACTAACACCTAACCCAGCATCTATTACGGGGCAAGTCCTTAATGTTGCTACAGGCTTGTCAATCAACGGTGCAATTTTAACAGTAACGGACTCTAATGGAATCGTTGTTGGATCTGGAACAAGTGGCTTAGATGGCAATTTCACAATTAATAATTTGCCCCCCAATACTTTAATTATTTCAGCAGTAGCCCAAACCTTTGGAAGTGATTCAAAAGCCGTCATCCTTACACCAGGAGGAGAAGGAGCAACGACACTTACTTTAACGCCAAATCCCGGAATCCTTCAGGGAACAGTTATCAATCAAAGAACAGGGCAAGTAATACCTGGAACTACTTTACAAATTTCCGATTCAACAAGAGCTCTTGTTGCTACCGTACAAACAGATCAGAATGGATTTTATCAAATTCAGACGTTATCACCAGGTTCATATCGGGTGATTGCAACTATACAAAATTTTGGTTCAGTATTAGGAGACACTCAAGTAAATCCAGAGGCTGTAACGGAGTTAAATTTCACACTTGTGCCTAATCCTGGAACAATTACAGGGGTAATCTATAATGAGCAAACTGGTTCGCCTATTTCAGGGGCAAGTATTGCAGTACGCCAATTCTCTCCGGTAGGTCCTATTATAGCTACCACTACAACTGATTCTCGAGGTCAATTCACTGTCCTTAACCTCACGCCAGGCGCTTATACTATTGTTGTCTCTGAACCAAACTTTGGATCGCAGGCCTCATCAACCTTAGTGCAGTCAGATCAGGTATCCACTGTCTTAGTAAATTTACCTCCAAATCCGGGAATCATTAAAGGGGCCGTTACGAGTGGGCAAACGGGGCAACCTATAGTAAATACACTTATACGAGTAGTTGATGTGAATGGGATTACGATTGCTGTTACCCAGACGGACATTAGCGGAAATTTCCAAGCGCAAGGATTAGCGCCTGGAACATATAGCCTTATAGCTACAAATCCTGAATTTCAAGGAGAAACAGTTGGCTTCTCAATTGGACCGAATCAGACCATTACTCAAAATATTTCATTAGCCCCTAACCCTGGAATACTTACTGGAACAGTAAGTGATTTACAAACAGGTGTGGCTTTGTCTGGAGCAGTTGTACAACTATTCTCTACAGGAAATCTTATTCCTATTGAGAATGCAATTACCAATCAAAATGGAAGTTTCATTGTAAGAGGTCTAGAACCTGGAGAATATAACGTGTTAGCCAGAGCTACAAACTTTGGTTCTGTAGTCGTAGGAGCTACAATAACACCTGGAGATACTACAAATATTACAATATCATTAGCTCCTCTATCTGGGTCTATTTCTGGGCAAGCTACTGATTTTTCAGGAAATCCCCTCTCCAATGCTACATTACGCTTACTTGACAGAAACCAGAATGTTGTTGGAATTGGAGCAACGGATATCAGTGGTGCTTATACAATTAGTAATATTGCGCCTGGAACGTATATCCTTGTGGCATCAGCACCTGGATTTGGAACAAGTAACCAGGGAATTACCGTTGGACCGGAACAATTTTTAACAGGTGTAAATATTCCTCTTGAAGCAAACCCAGGTAACATTACGGGGCAAGTTGTCAGTGGCGCTACTGGTAATCCTGTTATTGGAGCCACTGTAACAGTTCGTAGTCTTCAAACTGTTGGTGGAATAGCGGTGCAAGTCGCAAATACAGACCAACAAGGGAACTATGTGGTTTCAAATCTTAGTCCAGGATCTTACTCTGTCACAATTAACCAACTAGGATTTGGACTACAAACAAAAGTAGTTACAGTATTTAGTAACCAAACAACAAATGCAGATTTCACCCTTATTTTAGATACAGGAAATATTTCAGGTTTGGTAAGCGATACGAGTGGAAATCCGATTACAGGATCGAATATCTTTGTCCGTTTATTTGACGAGAATCAACTCCTGATACAATCAATAACAGCGTTACCTAACGGTACATTTACCATTTCAAATTTAGCACCAGGAACTTATTTCATCAGTGCAGAAGCTCCTAACTTTGGAGTGAACACTGTTTCTACCGTAGTTGTAGCTAATCAAACTGCCAATGTTACCATTCTATTAACACCAAATCCTGCTACAGTAACAGGGCAGGTATCAAACCAGCAAACAAGTACGTCACTTAAAGGTGTTTCAGTTACAGCAGTAGTAAATGGGCAGGTCGCGGCAAATACTGTAACAGACCTTAATGGAAACTTTCAACTTACCAACCTACCATCAGGGGAAGTTACTATTATAATATCGACACCAAACTTCGCAACAGAGACACAAACGTTAACTCTTACACCAGGCGAAACAGTATCTACTGATGTGTCTCTTACTCCTCTTCCAGGCACAATTACAGGTATTATTACTAATGAGCAAACAGGTGCCCTAGTTCAAGGTGCCATCATTACAGTTCGCCAATTCTCACCAGCTGGACCTATAGTGACAAATACAACAACTAATACTCAAGGACAATTTTCAACAATTAATTTACCACCTGGAACCTATACAATAATTGCCGAAGCAACTAGTTTAGGCACTACATCAGCTACAACTGTTGTCGTTCCTAATACATCTTCAACAGTGAATATTGGGCTTGCACCTAACCCAGGAACTATTCAAGGTACAATAACGGCTGCGGGCACTGGATCGCCAATTCCAGAGTCCAGAGTACAAGTGATTCGAAAAGATGGAACAATTGTTAATGAGGTAATAACAAACGAAGCTGGTTCCTTTAATATCACAGGTCTCACACTGGGTTTTTATACGTTAGTAGTTACAAAGTCTATTTTTCAAGGAAAGACTGTAGGATTTCAAATTTTCTCTGATCAAATTACCACTGTTAACGTTATTCTTCAACCAAACCCTGGTACATTGACAGGAAGTGTTACCGACTCATTTACAGGTAGACCAATTTCCAATGCATCTATTCTTGTCTTTCCGTCCCAGAGCCTAACACCTATTGCGCAAGCAGTAACCGACCAAGCTGGTTTATATACAATCGCAGGGGTAGCTCCGGGCGAGTACGAAGTTGTAGCTGCAGCTACGAATTTTGCTAGACGCGGCACTGGGGCTTTAATTCTTTCAAATGAGTCAACAATCGCAAATATTCAATTGTTCCCAAATCCTGCTACAGTTTCAGGAACAGTCTCAACTCCCGAAGGTGCACCAATTTCTAATGTATCTATTCAAATTCTGGATCAAAATGAAACAGTCTTAGGAACCGGTATTACTGATCAGAATGGAAATTATGCTATTTCAAATCTACCTGAAGGTACACTAACAATCATTGCCTCATCCTCAGGTTTCGCAACTCAACTTACGGCAGCAACAGTAACAGCTGGACAGATATTATCAAATGTAAACATACAACTTAATCCTCTTTCTGGAAATCTTTCTGGAAAAATAATTAATAGTGTGACAGGGGAACCAATCATCGGAGCAATTGCTATAGTACGTACGATTGGTGGAACAAATATCGTAGTCTCAACTGATACTACTGACACAGATGGAAATTACTTTATTGCTGGCCTTTCTCCTGGAACCTATTCTGTGGTTGGATCAAGTACAGGTTTTGGAACAGTGACGATAGGAGCAATTGTTCAAGCAAATCAAACGGCTACTGCAAATCTAAGCCTTCCTCCTCTAACAGGAACAGTAAGTGGAACTATAACGGATTTAAGAGGCAACGCTATTACGGGTTCAAATACTCAGATTCAAGTATTTGATATAAGCGGTATTTTACTAAAAACACTTCTTGCGAATGCAGATGGGACTTTTAATGTTATTGATTTAATTCCTGGAACGTATTTAATTCAAGTAACAGCCCTAAATTTTGCCACAGCCATTGCCAGTGCCAGTGTAGCAGTTGAACAAACTACAAATATTATCGTGCCACTCACTCCCAATCCTGCAACCGTTACGGGGCAAATTATTAACAAACAAACTGGGGCATCTTTGTCTGGTGTAATTGTAACTATAACAGATCTTAACGGTCTTATTCTTGGTAATGCTGTAAGTGATATTAACGGCCAATTCATCATCCGGAACCTCCCTCCAAATACAGCAGTAATTACAGCTACCGCAACGCAGCCTGGTTTAGGCTCTGCTTCTACATCTGTCCAACTTGGCCCTGGTTCTACTAATAATGTGACACTTTTCTTAACTCCAGAAGTAGGCAGTTTAACAGGTACCATCCGGAACATCCAAACCAGCGAAACACTTGCAGGGGCTACTGTCCAAGTATTTGATTTCACAAGAGCTCTTGTAGCTACACTCGTAACAGATCAAAATGGCCAGTATCTTTTAGAAAATATTACACCTGGAACTTACAGAGTTCTTGTATCTAATCAAGGTTTTGGAACACTTGCCCAAGAAGCAGTCGTTATCGTTAACCAAGAAATCATTTTAAACTTCAGTTTAACACCTAACCCTGGAACCATATTGGGAACAGTCCTCAATCAACAAAACGGCCAGCCACTCGGTGGAGTAGGTGTCGTTGTACGACAATTCTCTCCAGCAGGACCAGTGGTCGCTAATTCAGCAACAGATGGAAATGGAGTATTTACAATCCCTAACCTTGCTCCTGGCACTTATACTGTAATTGCAACACTTCCTAATTTCGGAACTAGCGCAGCATCAGTTGAGGTAATTACTAACTCTTCATCAACCGTTAAGCTTGCATTAACGCCTAATCCGGGTGCTGTTCAGGGAGTAGTAATAAATGCAGCATCAGGTGCGCCTTTACCAAATACGTTTGTTCGTGTGATTAATAACAACGGAGTTATTGTAGCGGTTATGCAGACTGATCCTAATGGCCAATATAGAGTGCAAAATCTCGAGCCAGGAACGTATACAATGATTGTTATTAACTCATCCTTTCAAAGACAAACAATAGGATTTATGGTAGCTGCGGGGCAAACAAATATAATTAATGTACCGTTAGAGCTAAATCCTGGCTCAATAAATGGTATTATTACAAATGCACAAACAGGACTCCCTCTCGCTGGTGCTACTGTTCAATTATTCCTTTCTCAGAGTTTAATACCAGTAGCAAATACCGTAGCGGATGAAAACGGTGTGTATCGCTTTAATGGTCTTGAACCTGGTGACTATATTGTGACAGCTAACTCCACAAGTTTTACGCGCGGCGTACTTGGTGCAACAGTCTTGCCAAACGTTCAAACAACAGCAAATATCTCGTTACAGCCTAATCCGGCCTCAGTTTCGGGAACAGTTACGGATCAAAATGGTAATTCTCTATCGAACGCGACAATAAGAGTCGTAGATGAAAATGAAACAGTCTTGGGCACAGGTGTTTCGGGTTTAGATGGAGCTTATGCAGTAGGCGGATTGCCACCTGGAACGTATGGAATTATTGCTACAAAAACTGGATTTTCAACTACTACAAGCGGTTTAACGTTGATTGCAGGGGAGATTCAAACAGGAGTTAATTTTATTCTTTTAGCTAATTCAGGCACACTAACTGGAATTGTCACTGATTCGTCAACTGGAACCCCTCTACCTGGCGTAACAGTTACTATCCGAAATATTCTAGGATTAGTAGTAGCTACCGCCTTTACCAATGTAGACGGCCGTTATATGATTCAAAACCTTGCTCCAGGGGAGTATAACGTTTCCTTTTTTGAAAATGGATTTGGCAACTTTGTGTTAGGAGCACAAATCACTACTAATATAACAACAGTCCTAAATACTGCTCTTTCACCTCTAGTAGGAACCATCCAGGGTCAGATATTAAGTGAACAAGGAATACCAGTTACAGGAGAAAGCATTCAAGTAAAAATCTATAACGAAAATTTAGTATTGATCCGAACAATTCTTTCTAATTCTGATGGAACATTTAATGCCCTTGACTTATCACCGGGAACCTATTTAGTAAATGTAACGGCCCCTGGGTTTGCTTCTAATACTGTGTCTGCTATTGTCCGTGCCAATGAACAAACATTAACTACAATTAGATTGGGGGCTCTACCGGCAACATTAACAGGTAAAGTCGTTAATGCAGAAAATAGAGAAGGAATAGCTGGATCCCTGATTGTGATTATACGTTCAAATGGTGTGGTTATAGGAACTGCCATAAGCGGAGAAAATGGAAGCTTTTTAATTTCGAACTTACCAGCTGGCTCATTTATTGTCACAGCTCAAAATCAAAAATTTGGAACTTCCTCTATCGGAGTTACTTTAGTTGCTGGGGATACAACTACAACACTTTTATCATTGTCACCTAACCCTGGACGCCTATTAGGGCAAGTCACAAATGAATCAACTACAGTACCAATTCCAGGTGCTATTATTCAAATTTTTGATCAAAACCGTTCTTTTGTCACTTCCGTTGTAACAGATGCTCAAGGGGCTTTTACTGTGTCAAACCTTTCTCCTGGACAGTATACAGCTGTTATAAATGCTGTTGATTTTGGAAGTGAGTTTAGAGAATTTATGATTAATGCTGGAGAAGATACAGTCATTTCAGCAAATCTTTCACCAAATCCTGGAATAATCCAAGGAACGGTAACTTCCGTAGAAAGCAGCCAACCAATTTCGGGTGTCAGTGTTGTGATACGCGCTTTAAGTCCTGCAGGTCCAATTGTTGCTACTACGGTAACTGATCAAAATGGGTTTTATCAGCTAACAGGTATCGCGCCTGGTTCATATACAGTTATTATTAGTGGACCTCCTACATTTGGTTCTGAAACCATTTCAATACTGCTTGATTCAGGAGAGGTTGAAACTGTGAACCTTACACTCAAGGCTCTTCCAGGGTCCGTTCGAGGTAAAATTACCGATGAAGCAGGTATTAGTCTTACTAACGCTCTAGTACAGTTATTCGATGAACAAGGTTCGCTAGTACGTCGAGTCCAAACAGATAATAACGGAAACTACTTTATTAGAGGCTTTACACCAGGAACTTATAAAATTACAGCAAGCCAACAAAACTTCCAAAATGCATTCACTAATTTTAACGTTGAGCCTGACGAGGTAGCTACTGTGAACCTTGTACTAGTATCAAAACCAGGGAACATTAACGGCACTATACGCAATGCTGTTACAAATCAATCCATTCCTGGTGCAATTGCTCAACTTTTTCCAAATCAAAGTTTAACCCCTATTGCAACCACAGTAGCTGATCAACAAGGAAACTATCAATTTGTTGGATTGCAGCCAGGGAACTATACAATCGTAAGCTCGGAATTTAATTTTGCAAGTGCTTCATCTGGAAGCACCGTTATTTCAGATCAAACAACTACTACAAATCTATTTTTACAACCAAATCCTTCCTCTATTTCAGGTATTGTTACAACCACTGAAGGCACACCAATTAATGATGCTTCTGTTCGCATCTTAGATCAAAATGAGACTATTATTGGGTTTGGTGTAACGGGACCCGATGGACGGTATGCAATTAGCAATATTCCAGCAGGAACGTTTACAATTATTATTTCTGCTCAACTATTCCAATCACAGTTGTCCACTATTACCTTAAATCAAGGGGAATCTCGACAAGATGTTAATTTCACTTTACTTTCAAACCCTGGATCAATAACAGGTACAGTCACAAATATAAATGGAAATCCTTTAGCTGGTGCCGTCATTACCGTCCGAATTTTAGGATCTACAGGTATTATTATAGGATCAACTGTAACTGATCAAGGAGGCCATTACCAGGTTAATAGCTTAGTTCCAGGCTCATACGCTGTAACAGTGAATTTGCCAGGACTTGAAACAAAAACGGCAGGAGCCCTGGTACAATCTAATACAACAACTATTACAGATTTTGTATTAACAGGCCTCACAGGTTCAATAAGTGGCGTTATTTTAGATAATTTGTCACAACCTATTATTGGATCTAATGTTTCAGTTTCATTGCTTAATCAAAATGGTATTCTAATTTTCACAACAACTGCAAGTTCTGATGGAACTTTCTCCTTCTTAAATGTTGAACCTGGAGACTATATTATCGTTGCTTCTGCTTCCGGTTTCATTAATGGTACAGTTGGAATTAATGTAGAAGCTGATAGAAACGTGTTTACTACCCTTTTATTGCAATCAAGTCCAGCTAGAGTTACTGGTCGAGTAATTAACTCAGTTACAGGTGAAGGAATACAAGGAGCATCTGTTACTGCTACTTCCAATGATGGGGAAGTTATTGCCGTGACAACCACCAGCGAAGATGGTTTCTTTACTATTCAGAACCTTCCTCCAGGATCTGTAGTTCTTACAGCTAACGCAGTAGGATTTGGAGCTGACTCTAAAGGAATTATTTTAAATCCAAATATTACAAGTACTACTACGTTGTCCTTAAATCCATCACCTGGTTCTTTAACAGGTTCCGTCGCTGGTGAAAATGGGCAGCCTATTATAAGAGCAACAGTTCAAGTATTTGACATCACAAGCGGCCTTGTTAGTACAGTAATAACAAACAATTTTGGTCAATATGCTATCTCGGGACTTACTCCAGGAAATTATCGAGTCGTATTTAGTGCTCCTGGATTTGAACGTTTAGCTGCTGGTTCTACAATCATTGCAAATGAGACGACTATACTAGATGTTCAATTGGATTCATTATTTGCAACGATTTCAGGAACTGTTATAAATGCCCAAGCGAGCACACCTATCGCTGGGGCCTCAGTAACGATTCGCTATCAAAGTGCTTCTGGTCCTTTAGTGGTGACCGCACTTACTAACTCGTTAGGTCAATTTGTGATCCAAGGTATTACTGAAGGTGAAGTTTCTGCAGTGGCTACTGCATCGGGTTTTGGAGCACAAGGTCTAAGTGGAGTTGTAGTTGCTGGCCAAACACTCACATTTAACTTCCAGCTTCTGCAGCAATCGGCAATAATTCAAGGAAATGTAACAAATAACGCTACAGGGGAAGATTTAACTAATACTAGAATTCGCGTTATTAATAACTTAGGAGTAGTCATTGCGACAACACAAACGGATATTAACGGTAATTATTTCATTCCAAATCTTTCACCTGGATTCTATCAAGTAGTTGCACTCAACGTGAATTTTGAAGCACAAACACAAGGTGTCACCCTTGTACCAAATCAAGTAGGAATTGTAAATTTCTCATTATTAGGAAACCCAGCAACATTGAGTGGAAGAGTTATAGACGCCGAGACAGGATCACCTATTGTCGGGGCACTTGTTGAAGTATTTGATACTTCTGGAGTACCAATTGCATTTGGATTAACGAATCAAAACGGTCAATATATTATTGAAGGATTACCTCAAGGCTTATTAACAGTTATTGCATCAGCATCCGGATATACTTCTATAACTGAACAGGTTGAATTTGCGCCTAATCAAAAAGTCGAAAAAGATTTCTCTTTAACACGTCCTTCTCCAGTTTTAGGTACGATTGCAGGTCAAGTCGTAGACGCTTCAACAAATACACCTATTTCAAATGCCCGTATTGATATTGTAAATAGCCAAGGTCAACTTGTTACTTTCGTATTTACAAACGAAAATGGCCAGTATGTGGTTCAAGGGTTACCGTCAGACACTTATACAGTATTTGCTAGTGCTACTAATTATGTAGATCAGCAGCAAACAGCTCTTATTAGAGAAGGTGAATTTGTATTTGTTCCTGTGAATTTCCAACTTGTCCGCGTTAATCAGTTTGGAACAATCACCGGCCAAGTAACCAACTCGGAGACTCAGCAACCAATACAAGGAGCCTTAGTGGAAGTTTTGAATACTCAAGGAAAAGTGATTGCCGCCATCCGTACCGATAAAGATGGGAACTTTACCATTAGAGGGTTGTTACCAGGCGATTACGCACTTCGTGTATCTGCTGAAGGATTTGCTCCATCTATTAAGCAAGTAGTTGTAATGGCGGGAGATATGACTCCAGTCTCAATTTTACTAACCCCTACATCAAATGTTGGCAGTATTTTTGGAAGAGTAATTAATAAAGAAACCGAGCAATCAATACAAGGAGCTCTAGTCGAAGTTTTAAACGGTCAAGGAGATGTAGTTGCAACTGATCGTACAGACAGTTTGGGTAATTTTACTATTAGAGGATTGCCGCCAGGCACTTATACACTCCGTGTATCCTCTAAAGGCTTCATACCACAGACTCAACAAATAACTATAGTAGCAAATAAAACTACAGAAGTTAATGTATATTTAACTCCAAACCTAATTAGTATTATTGGAACTGTTCTGGATAAAAAACTTGGAATACCGCTAGCTAATATTCTTATTGAAGTGTTTAATGATCAAGGGGATCTTATTGCTAGTGCTCTAACTGATGCTAAAGGTAACTACACAATATTTAACTTACCAGCAGGTGTATTTACTGTGAAGGCCAGTTCTAATAATTACCTTTCAGAATCGAAGGTTGTCAACCTAACATCAGGAGAGACTGCAGTAGTCAATTTTACTCTTATCAGAAAACAAAGATTTCCTTGGCCAATACCCATTGATCCTCAACTAGAAAATCAGATTCAAAAAACACCTCAACAAAGAAGTGTGGTTCAAGAAATATTAGATCAATTATTTGAGATAAGTACAAATATAACTTCAATCTGGATAAAAGATTCCTACAGAGTTAAAATTCAATTAACAGAGACCCAAACTGCTACTTCACTCCACCTAAGCTTGCAATTAGTAATTTCATTCGTTATTAACTCCATATTTGATGATATAAATGTTAACGACTACTCTAGAGGAAACAGGGACAGTAAAAGATCTAATATAGAGCAAATAAATAATAAAGAGATTACTATCGATAACTCTAAGGATGTTACAATACTAATTACAGACACAGAATTTATATTAAGTATTGAAATCTTGTTACAAATACTTTTAGTGTTGCTAGTACAACTTGATGTTTTATAATCTAGAGGAAAATGTTAAAAAATCACAATCTTAAACATGAGTAAAAAAGCTAACAAATTTAGTTAGCTTTTTTTACTTTTCAATTAGATAGCGGCATGTATGTAATCAGCGACTGCAAATCCCTCCTACATGAAATTATAATTCATATAGGAGGGATTTACAGTCATTTTGTAAGAATTGAGCCCCATTCTCCTTTAAGATAAATGATTCTGATATTCAACTTTACCTTCAATCTAATCAATCTTCTAAACATTGTCCATCTTTTCATATACTCTCTTCTTATGTTCACATTCTTTACTGGAGAACCATTAAATATATACCTATATTATCTTTATCTGTTCATTTACATGTCGTTCTAAGAAGTTTTTTTGATAACAAGAACTGTAATTAATAAATTTTCACAGAAAAGCAAGAAAAATGGTAGCTTGCATACGCTAGACACAAAGGTCAACTTAGCTCCTTTGTTATCACTTTATAGCTTTAGTTAGAAGGCTTAGTACAAAAAGATGGAGGTAAAATAACAACTAAGGACTTCAGAATTTACTTCATCACTTAAAATAATAAAGGATTAATAATATTACTATTGATATACTAAGAGACTAAAATAGATTGTTTAATGGGCCATTAATTAAAATTAAAAACATTCTATAAAGTACTATTTTTTTATTGATAACGTTTTATTGTAAATAAAAAATAGTACTTTAAATTAACTATTGCTTAGAATTTTTATTTTTCAAGGATTTTTCTGATTCCTTTATATAGGAGCTTATTCTATTACATATAGCTAATGCATTTACTCCATCTTCCCCTTTTACTGTGAGAGGAGTATCATTCTTTACCGAATTAATGAAATCCCCTAATTGTAATTTTAATGAATCAATATAGGGTACTTCAATAGTTTCTGTTCTTTGTATATCCGCATTATTATTTTGAAAATCTTTATAACCCTCAACAGTTTTTATTACTTCAATATGTCCATTTAATAAGTTCGCACTGATAATACTTTTCTCTGTAAACACACGAATAGTTCGAATCTTTTTTACTGATTTAAAACTTGCTGTAAGATGAGCTACACTTCCATCCCTAAACTTGATAATTGCAGATGCATGTTTTGGAGTATTATTTATTATTTGTCCTAAAGCACATAAATTTGAAATTTCAGAGGTTGCTAATTCCTTTAGAATGTAAATATCATGAATCATTAAATCTTGCACAACATCTACGGTCTCCAATCTTTGATCATATGGGCTCATCCGATGAACATCAAATGCAATAACTTTCTCATTAACCAACATATGTTTGAGTATATTAATTAAAGGATTATATAATTCAATATGTCCTACTTGAATTTTTAACCCTTTTTCTTTTGCTTTTTGAATTAATTCATTTGCTTCATTGACGTTATTTGTGATGGGCTTTTCTATAAGCATATGAACGTTATACTTAATACATAATAAACCAATTTCATAATGATATTCTGTCGGTACAACTATACTGACTATATCCACTACCTTCAACAATTCTGTAATTGATTCAAACAGGGTTACCTCATATTTATTAGAAATTTCTTTGGCTCTGGTCTTGTTATTATCGTAAATACCCATTAGATGACAATAGTTCGATAGTGCAGAGTATGCTCGAACATGTTTTTCGCCCATACTTCCCGTCCCAATTACACCAACTTTCATGAAAAATCCTCCACTCTACATAACTTGCTAACATATTTTATGCAAGCTAGGAAAAGAGGATTGGACTTTTATACTAAACACTTAAACCCCATTTACTATTTATTAAAAAAGCCTATTTATAAATAATGAGAATGGAAAAACAGGAGGAAAGATAAAGTTGATAAATTTATTATTTATAACTCCTAAGACTTCTGGTTTATTAGATAAAAACTATTATTTTTTAGAAAATGAATTAAAAAAAATCACTAATTTAACCTTACACAGAAATTCAGGAAGGATAAGTGATATATTAAAAAAAATGAACGTTACACCTGATTTTATTCTATTGTTAAATGACTTGAGTAATGAGATGTTTCCAATTATTAAAGGACTTTCTTCTGTTAATATACCTACTGGATTAATAATTAATGATGTCCACAGATTTAAAGAAAAAAGAAGACATTTTATAAGAAAAAGTAATATTTCTTACCTTTTTTCAGTGACACGAAAAAAATCCCGTGAAATTTATTCAGAATATACCAACAAAATGGAATGGTTCCCCCATTTTGTGAATACAGAAGTGTATAAGGACTATGGTTGTATAAAAACGATAAATCTATTAATGATGGGAGCAGTTAATGACTTCTATCCATTGAGGCAAGAAATCCTTAGGTATTATGAAAAAAGCAATGACTTTATCTATCATAGTCATCCTGGTTACCGAGAATTTAGTGAAGAAGAAGAACAACAACTATATATTGGAGAAAAATATGCAAGAGAAATTAATAAATCAAAAATTTTCTTTACTTGTCCCTCAGTGCTTGAATATCCTGTAAAGAAATATTTTCAAGCATTGGCCTGCAAATCCCTACTTCTTGCTCCCACTTTTAAGGAGTTAGAAGACCTTGGTTTTATCCCTGGAATTCATTTCGTCGAGATTAACAAATATAATTTTAAAGATAGAGCGGCATACTATTTAACTAATGCAAAGGATCGAGAGCGAATTGCTGAACAGGGATGCCAATTTATAAATCAAAATCATTCACTTCAAATTAGAGCGCAACAGCTTGTGAATAGAATTGAAGATTTTATTTCATAAAAACTCAAGGAGGTTCTTAGATGTCCCATATACCTAAAAGTATAAAAATAGGAAATAACGTTGTGATAGAGAACAATGTAGAAATTGGTGAAAATGTAATCATTGGTCACAATACAGTTATATTGGAAGGTACAAAAATAGGAAACAATGTAGAAGTTGGAGCAAATAGCGTATTAGGAATACAAGCAAAGAGTAATCATAAAATGCGTAAAGTTACTGATAGCCATAAGAAGTTAGTTATTGGTAATAATGTAAAGGTTGGAAATTTGGTTTCTATATATCTCGGTAGTATTATTTCCAAAGATGTATTTATTGGTGATCATGCAAGTATAAGGGAAAATGTCTCCATTAATGAGGGAACAATTATAGGAAGAGCAGCAATTGTAGAACTTAACTCAATTATTGGGAAGCGTTGCACTATTCAAACCCTTTCTTATATCACAGGTGATACAGTTCTAGAAGATGATGTTTTTATCGGTCCATGCGTTTCCATGTCTAATGATAAATATATGGGCAAAAAAGATTATAAATTAAAAGGACCCTATATAAAGAAGGGAGCTAAAATAGGAAATAATGCTTCACTTTTACCCAATATAGTAATCGGTTCTGAAAGCATAGTAGGAGCAGGGTCCGTAGTAACCAAAAATATAGATGATTATGGGGTATTCATTGGAATAGCTGCAAGGAAAATAAAGTGAAAGATTCGTATTCATGAATATAACAACTAATGCAACTATTCATCATACATACAAACTAGGATCAATATAAATCTTTAATTGTGTGTGAGTTATTATAAATTACTTTGATGCTTAGCTTTTCGATGCCCCAGATGCCCCATGCCCCCCTTTTATTGACTTAAAAAAATATGTTTTTCTACAGTAACAGTTAAGGTAAGTATGATGAAATGAAATGAAATTTTGTTTTTCTTTTAGGAGGAGTAAAATGACCGATAAAATGCCAGAATTCACACCTCGTTTGTCAGCTGTAAGTAGAGACAGATATAAAATTAAATTTTTGGAAGATGGATATCCTGGAAAGGAAATAGGGAATGAAACTCATTGTCACCCAATTTATGGTGTTTATGTAATAAGGGATTACTTATTTCAATACAGAAAAACAAAAGAAATGAAGTATCAAGATGCTGCTATTAAAGTAGCAAATGCTGCTATTCATAGAATGGAGACATTTAGAAATGCTCTTGTATTTTGGTATAAAAAGGATAGCCTTTTTAATTCTACAAGCAAGGAATACTATTCAGGTTTAACGCAAAGTTATTATGCAGAAATTTTTGCCCAAGTCTATAAATTAACTAATATATCAATTTATAAAGATGCTGCAAAAAAAGTATATGCAAGTTTAAAAATACCGGTCTCATTAGGAGGCGTATTTCATAACTCTTCAAAAGGTCCCAGTATTCAAGAATATCCCATGTCTCCAAATGGGTATGTATTAAATGGATGGCTTTCCACAATATCTGCAATTAAAAATTATGCAGATATATTACAAGATGCAGAAGCAGAGAATTTTTGGACGGATAATCTATTAACTCTAAGCAAATTACTCCCTCTATATGACGCTCCATATTTTTCAAATTCAAGATATACATTAAATGGAATGACAACAGTTAAACTATTCTCCCCTTCTACCCAGTTTGAATTACAAAGAGTAAACCTCATTGTCCCTGATGAGGATAGTTATGAACTAAAAATTGATTCTAAGAGAAGATATGCGAATTTTATTGAAGGTTCTTCTGTACTTCAAAAAAATGGGAAAATATTAACTAGAAAAAACACAGCTTTACTAAAAGTATTATTGAGTAGGTTTTCATATCCGAAAGAAAATGAACTTTCCATTAAATTATTTAGTCCTCACACAGCTAAAATCCAAATATTTATTGCCCAACCACAATATTTTCCCACTAAAATTATAGAACCACAAAAAAGTGCTTCATATCACTTTATCAAAGAATTATCCCTTCAAAAAGGTTTGAATGATATAAAAGTCAAGCTTCCATGGGAGCCTTTAGATGCAATTGGAATTCCTACTACATTTAAACAGTTTGGTTCAAAATGGCATAATGTATATCATTTTATACACATTGATAAGTTAAATTATTTTTATGAGATTACTAACAACAAACAACTATTAGATTATTCTACAAAGTGGAAAAAATACACAGATTCATGGGTTAATAATCCTTTATACGATGGATTAGAAAAATCGCCTTATCAAGGAGGCTAAAATTTTATATATTGAAAGTCAAAAGGCAATTCCCAATTAAAGGTATACAATTTAAATGGAGGTGCAAAATGAGAAAAAAAATATGTATGCTGGTTCATACCCACTCTTTTTTAGACTCAAGAATTTTCAAAAAGGAAGCTAAATCTTTACAGAGAAATGGTTATGACGTCACTATGATTGTTCCTAGAGTTAAAGGAACTTTATTTGATGTCGATAAAAAACCTTTTGATAAAAAATTTTCGGCAACAATCTTTAAACATGAAGGGATTAAAATTGTAACTTACAATTTGGAAACTTTTAAACCATCTGCTTCAGAAATGAATAAAAATCTTGTGAAAAATAATGATTCGTTATTTAACAATCCACTTACCAAGCTTGGAATTGAAGAAAATGCAGATATTTATCATGCTCATGAATTAGCATCTTTGTACGCAGGAATCGGAATTAAAAGAATGCTGAATAACAAGGGGAATAAAAATATAAAATTAATTTTTGATAGCCATGACCTTATTCCTGATCCTTTAGACAATAGAATTTTAACACCAACAAATAAAGCAGAGATGCTAAAGCTTTTAGAGACTATGATTGAAGAAATCGATCAACTTATCACAGTTTCTCATTCTATAAAATCTTGGTATATTGCAAAAAACCCCCTCCTTCCTACAGAAATAATTTATAATTCTCCACCATTAACACAAAATTATGTACAAAGAAACTACGATCAGTCTAGATTAACAGTTTGTTATGAAGGACATATTGCAGATAATAGAAAAGGGAGTAGAGATAAGATATTTAAATTAACAGAACTTTGTTCAAAGAAAATTGATTTCAATTTTAAAATAATAGGAGGTGTCTTACACGGCCACAAACTATCCATCCCGGACCACTTAGAAGAAAAGATTGAATTAACAGGATGGGTTGATTATCATGCTATTTCAAATTACATGAAAGATGTAGATATAGGTTGGATTGACTTTGATGACTTACAAAATTCCTTAAATCGCTCGTATGCTCTACCCAATAAATTTTTTAGTTATTTAAATAACGGTATACCAGTCGTGGTTAACAAATGTCATGAAATGGAGAATTTTATAAAAACACACAACTGTGGACTTGTAATTAATAAAGCTAAAGCTACTGCTGAGGATTATGCGGAAGCCTTTCTTTATTTAAACAAAAATAGAAAAAAACTAAAAACAATGAGTATTAATGCAAGAAAAGTCATGGAAAGACTTTACAGTTGGGACGAAATGGAGAAAGATTTATTAAAAATTTATAATTCGTTATTAGTAGGAAGTATAAATAAGTTTGATATTTGAGTAAGAATTTTCTCTTTAAAAATTTTTTTAAAGAGAAAATTTTTTATTTTAAAGCTATATATATATTTTCATTTCAGGGTTTATAGGCCAATAAAATATTGTATATTTTATTAGCAGTTGCTCCATCCCCAAAAAGCAAAGGATGATTATTAGGTATTTTTATATCTGACACAGCTTTCAAGATAGTTTTATAATCTAAACTATTAGTTAGGGTATTCCAACCAGCTTGCACAGTTTCTGTCCATTCGGTTTCATCCCTAAGTGTAATACAAGGGACTTCAAGCATATATGCTTCTTTTTGAACACCACCTGAATCTGTTAAAATAATTTTCGCCGCGCTTTCTAAAGCTAGCATGTCAAAATAATCTAGAGGTTCAACCACTCTAATGTTAGAGGAAGAAAGTAGTTTCTGTAAATTATAAAATTCAATTTTATTCTTAGTTCGAGGATGTAAGGGAAGTACTACACTTTTATCCAGCTCTCCTAACGCCGTAAGTAGTCCTTTTAATTTATTAGGGTTATCTGTATTCTCAGCCCTATGAATAGTAGCAAGATAATAATCTCTTGGACTAACTTTTAATTGTGAAAGAATATCTGAATGCTTAATGGCAATATTTCTATAATGTAATGTAGCATCATACATAATATCGCCTGTGAGATATACACCTTTTTCTATACCTTCACATTTTAAATTTTTTATAGAATCTGCTGTGGGACAGAACAGCCAAGTAGAAAGGTGATCTGTTAACAAACGATTTACTTCCTCAGGCATTTTTTTATTAAAACTTCGCAGGCCAGCTTCTACATGGGCAATAGGAACATGCAATTTTGAAGCTACTAAACTTCCTGCGAGTGTAGAATTTGTATCCCCATACACAAGAACAATATCAGGATTTTCAGCTAGAATAATATTTTCAATTTCTATAAGCATTTTACCAGTCTGTCTCCCATGAGAATCAGAACCTACTCCAAGATGATAATTCGGTTTAGGAATTTGTAATTGTTTAAAGAAAACATCAGACATATTAGAATCATAGTGTTGACCTGTGTGTACTAATATCTCCTCTATCTCTGAGCCATTATTAAATAGCCTTGATAACATACAAGCCTTGATAAATTGAGGTCTTGCACCTACCACTGTTAGAACCTTCATTAACAATTCTCCTTTACTTATTTAATTTTTTGTTCTTTATTTTTTATACCTTACATATTATTAATGTTTATAATAATTGTTAAATTCTTTTATCTTAGCTATTTATGAAGGTGTTCTTAAATTTCTTATTCAGAAGCAATTTTGTTTAAAAAAAGGATTAAATAAAACTTATAGCATCCATATAGAGGGGGATTGATTTATGAAGGTTTGTTTTTTAATTCAGGAACATCCCTTTTTAGACGCAAGAATTTTTCAAAAAGAGGCAAAGAGTCTTCTAAGACAAGGATATGAAGTGACTATGATTGTACCTAAAATTAAAGGATATTTATTTGATATAAGCGGAAAAAAGTTTATAAATTCTTTTAATTCAGACATTTTTACTCATGAAGGAATTAAAGTTATTACTTACGAAAAGTTCTATCCCCAACGAAACTTAAAAAACTTAAATTACAATATCCAATCAGGGACATATCATAGATTTGATGATCCATTAACAAAGATTGGAATAGCACAAGAAGCAGATGTTTATCATGCTCATGAATTTTTTTCCTTATATTCAGGAATTGGAATTAAAAGAGCTTTAAAAGCCACTAAAGCAAAAGATATAAAATTAATTTACGATAGCCATGAGTTAGATCCAGACCCTAATACTACAAACAGGAAAATAACAAAAACCATGATAGATATGCTCCAATGTATGCTAAGAGAAGTTAATTATTTAATTACAGTATCGGAGTCTATAAAAGCTTGGTATCAGAAAATCGCCCCTAATTTACCTATTGAAATAATTTACAATTCACCTCCTCTTTCATCAATCTTGCCTCTCAAACAAAGAAAACATGAAACACTTTCAGCTGTTTACGAAGGAATCATTCATCAAACTAAGGGGAATTTCAATAAAATAATTGAAATCACAGAATTATGTAACAAAGAAATAGATTTTAGATTTAGAATCATTGGCGGCACTAAGGAAACTGAAAGAGATAAACTACTAATTCCCTCTCATTTGAAGGATAAAATTGAGATTTTAGGTTGGGTCGATTACACTAAGCTTCCCTTTACCTTTTCCGACATAGATTTAGGATGGATTGATTTAGAAGCAAAGTATTCACTGAACCATCGTTTTGCCATGCCAAATAAGTTTTTCAGTTATTTAAATAACGGCGTTCCAGTATTAGTTAATAGATGTGATGATATGAAAAAGTTTATTGAATATCACCAATGCGGTTATGTGATAAATAAAATGCACGCAAGCTCCAAAGACTATGCAAATGCCATTATCTTCTTATCGAGAAATAAAAGCAAATTGGAGGAAATGAGTATTAATGCTCGGAAAATAATGAAAGATGTATACAATTGGGGAGAAATGGAGCGGAGACTGTTCAAGATATATAATAATTTTAAAAGTTAAGTTAAGTTAATTTTATTTTTCTACTAATAACCCAATCATTTTCCCGATTTAAAACATAAATTATGAGGGGAACTTTTTACAAATTAAATATAATGGAGTTGTAAAAAATGAATGATAGAAATACAAAGCAAAAAAATGTTACCGTCGTTGGTTTAGGTAAAATTGGACTAACTTTAGCAGCAGTTTTTGCTAATAACGGTTTTAATGTTTTTGGAGTAGATATTAATAAGAAAGTAGTTGACTCAGTAAATAAGGGAATATCTCATGTAAAGAATGAGCCAGGTTTAGAACAATTGGTACAAAATGCTTTCAGCAACCAAACATTGATGGCCACTTTAGATACTTCTGAAGCCGTTAATAAATCCGAAGTAGTTATAGTAATCGTTCCCGTATTGATTACCAACCAAAATGAAGTTGATTACACTTTTATTGACCTAGCTGTTGAGAATATTGCTAAAAGTATAAAAAAAGGTACGTTGGTCATTTTTGAAACAACACTACCTACTGGTGATACAAGAAATAGGTTTGGTAAAAAGATTGAAGAAACTTCAGGCCTAAAAATGGGAGATGATTTTTATTTAGCTTATAGTCCAGAAAGAGTTTATTCTAACCGGATTATAGAAGATTTAAGCAACTATCCAAAAGTGTTGGGAGCTTTAAATGAAAAAAGTCTTGAATTAGCATCTGAATTTTATCAAAAATCCTTAGATTGCGAATTAATAAAAGTAAGCTCTTTGGAAACAGCAGAATTCTCTAAGGTTGCAGAATGTGTATATCGTGACGTAAATATCGCTTTAGCGAATGAACTGGCGATGTTTGCTGATTCTAAGGGAGTAAATATGCTAGAAGTTATAAAAGCCAGCAATAGTCAACCTTTTTCAAATATACATTATCCCGGAATAGGAGTAGGAGGACATTGTATTCCAATCTATCCATATTTCTTTATAAATAGAGGGTTAAAAAATGGTTTAATCCAATTGTCTAGAGAGGTTAATGATACAATGGCAAGCTATGCAGTTGAAAAAATTGAGACCACTATTGGATCTCTTCAAAATCAAAATGTTCTTATTCTAGGCCTAGCTTTTAGAGAGAATGTAAAGGAAACAACAAAATCTTCCACACTTTTACTAATGGAACATCTAAAGAAAAAACATGCAAATATATTTTTAAATGATCCATTATTTACTGATAATGAAATTTCTACTCATAATGTTACACCTTTAGAATTAAACGATACATTAACTTCGAAAATTGATATTGTTATCCTTCAAGCCTTTCACAAAGAATATGAAAACCTAGATTTTGAAGTATTTAATAATTGTAAGATAGTATTAGATGGAAGAAATGCTTTAAATAAAGAAGAAATAGTGAAATTAGGAATTAAATATGAGGGAATTGGTAAATAGTTAGATGTTAGAATTTTATAAAAAATACTAAAAGGATTGATTCTTTTATGATTCCAATGGTGGATTTAAAACAAGAATTAGATATACTAAGAGAACCTATCTTAGAAGCAATAAAAGAGGTTCTAGAAAGCGGAGAATATATTTTAGGAAAGAAAGGAAAAGAACTTGAAAATCAAATAGCTGATTATACAAATACAAAGTATGCTGTTGGTGTAGGTAATGGAACAGACGCTCTATTTCTATCTCTTAAGGCTTTAAATATAGGACCTGGTGATGAAGTAATTACAACTCCGTTTACCTTTTTTGCTACATCCGAGGTAATTGCTCAAGTAGGAGCCAAACCAGTATTTGTAGATATAGAAGAAGAGTCATACAATATAGATCCTTCAAAAATAAAAGAAAAAATTTCGCCAAGTACTAAAGCTATTATCGTTGTTCATTTATATGGACAATCCGCCAAAATGAACGAGATAAAAGAAATTGCAAGAGAATTTGATTTAAAAATAATCGAAGATGCATGCCAATCTATTGGAACAGAGTACAATGGCAAAAGAGTTGGAGGGATTGGTGATATAGGCTGTTTCTCCTTCTTTCCATCAAAAAATCTGGGTGCCTATGGCGATGCAGGAATGATAGTAACTAACAATAAAAATCTTTATGATAAGCTCATGATGCTACGGAATCATGGAAGTAAAGTTAGATATGTACACTCCATGATTGGAATGAATACAAGACTTGACGAATTTCAAGCAGCTATTCTCCTTGTTAAACTTAAGTATCTGGACATTTTTTTACACCAAAGATATGAAATTGCAAAAAGATATACAGAAAAATTAAGCAGTTTAGTAAAAACACCTACTGTTTTAGGAGCTCGAGTGCATACTTTTCATCAATACTGTATTGAATTAGAAAATCGAGATGCATTATCTCAGTTTTTACAAAAAAATCATATTTCCTCCGCTATCTATTACCCCATCCCACTTCACCTTCAAGAAGCTTTTCAATATCTAAATTACCAAAAAGGTGATTTTCCAATCACAGAAAGAGTTTCAGAGAGTATTCTAGCTTTACCAATGTTCCCTGCAATGACATTCGAACAGCAAGATTTAATTATAAGTACTGTAAAGAAATTTAGCGATAAAACGAATTAAATATATTTAGGTTTACCAAAAAAATTGATTAAAACGCCGAGCGCATCCTCATAGGATAAGCATACTATAAGAATATAGATATATAAATTCAAAAACTGTGTCTTACGAGAGGAAAGGATGATACTATTGGCACTTTCAAGTGAAGCTAGAACACAACTGTTAAGAAGATTACTTCAATTAACACAATCTCAAACTACTCCAAATTCTACTGAGCTATTAGGTCTTAACCTTGACGTGTTAGGACGTGATTTATTAAATCTAGATTTATCACTTCCTATAACACTTCCGGGAAGAGGCTCTTCTACCCCATCTACCCCAACTAATTTACCGGAATATTTGTTAACATTATTAAACGAACAAGTACAAATTTCCACACCTTTTGATACACTTACAGGAACATTAATGGCTGTTCAGAACGATTACGTGGTATTAGTAGAAAGCACTGGATCATTAGTTTTTGTTGCAATTTCTCAAATTGAAACAGTGACAGAACTATAAGGAGGCGATTAACAGATGTTTGCAAGTACTTTATCAGCAGAATTAGCAAAACGGATTGGTTCACAAGTAGAAATTGCTCTTGATGACAGTTTATTTGAAGGTATTCTTTTATCTGTTTCAGGCGAACTACTCACTATTATTCAAAGCTCTGGATATGGACCTGGTGTTAATTTGACAATTTCGATTCCATCTATTAACTTTATTAGATTACCTCAGGCTGCTTAATTAATCGAGATACTTTAAAAAATCATTCCAATTGGGATGATTTTTTTTTGTAATACTTGAGTTATGTTCTCGTACATTGTAAATAGTAAAGTCCCTATATAGTAGATTTCCTTTTTTTAATAAATGATTTAGTACTAAAACATCCTCATACATCCTTCCATTTTCGAATTCGATAATCGGAAATCCCTTATTCCTTTTTAAAAGATCCGTACGATATATTCTTGGACCCAGAGGAAATGGGTAAGAAATTAATTCACTTTTATTTCCTATTTGTTTTCCTTTAGCAATACATTTATAGCTTATATTATTTATACTAGGTTGCTTCCATATTCTTAAATTCCCATACAGAACACTCACTTCTTTATCTAGTGTCTTCAGTATATCACCTACAATCAGCGTAGCATCTGGATCTAACCAGTCATCTGCGTCTAACTCCAGTACAAATTCTGTATTAATATATGGTAATAAATGATTTAACGCTTTGGCTTTTCCACCATTATCTTTTTTAAGAGCTTTAACATGAGAATACTTTGAAAACTCATTTATTTTCTCCCATGAATTATCCTTTGATCCATCATCAATAACAAGGATTTGATTAAATTGACGGTGTTGCAATAAACACGAATTCAAAGCTGAACCTATGTATCTCTCCATATTATAATTAGAAATCATTACAGAAATAGTAGGACAGTTATCTGTATTTTTTTTTGATGGTGAGTTGTATCTTTCCACAAAATCAAATTTTTGTACCATATTAGTAGTTTTATGCTTATTTATTTCGCTAAAAATCTTTCGATTTGTATGGTTTATATAGGATTTATTAATTTTAAATAACCAAGAAGGTAAAAGTGCTTCTTTAAATGGTAATTCATATTTTGACGAGAATTTGTTATCTTTTAATAAATCCCTTTCAATAAAAAAAGGTAGTCTAATTGTTTTATTCTTTAGAATTTGAGAATAAGTAATGACTTTTTGATCGTTTGATAAGTTTAAATTAAGACTTGCAACGTTTGAATTTAGAATCTGATTATGAAGAAAGAAAATGTATTGACCAGATAGGTTACTGATAAGCTTATTGAGCGTAAGTCCTAAGTCATTGTCATTTATCGATATGTAATTTATTTTTCTTATAATATCATTATAATTTGAAAACGAGGATATATTCTCGTCTCTAAGGATAGTTACATCTAATACACGTTGTTTAATATGATTGAGAGACATTAGTGCGCTCTTTAAGCTCTGATCAGTGTAACTTAATAAAATTACATGAATATTTTTCATTATCTTCATCCCTTATTTTTTCTTTTGAAAAACTTTTACATTTTATACTTAATAAAATATGATGTAAATATAAAAATATGGATAAAAAAAAGAAAATCCCCCTCCATCATGAAAGGGAATTTTCTTTTTTCTTTTTCTAAAAATAAAATCCGAATAAATTTAGCTAAATATATTCATGGTTAGAACCGTAATGTCTCAATAACTAGACAATGACATTCTCTAATTACCTCCCTGCTTTTTACGCTCAGAAGGTAATTAAAGAAATCTTAAAGAATATCTAGTGAAACTAAGATGGCAAGTAATACTTGGAGTAATAATTGAAGGTTTACAGCTACATCAGTGTCAGTAGTTTTAACCCTAACATTTGTAGAATTTTCAACAATTGTTTTTTGTGCATTTTTTTGTTTAATGCTAGAAACTTGCTTTAACTCTTGAATAACAGCATTTCCTTGTTCATTATCGCCGATTGAAATACGAACTACTACTGCAATAGCTATCTGTAAAGCAGCTTGAATAGTAGCTGCGACTTGAGTATCTGTAGATTGCACTTTAACGTTTTCTGAATCTTTAACAATAATTTTTTCAAAAGATTGTTGTTCTGCTTTAGCAATTTGATCTGCTTCTTGCCAAACATCTTTACCACTAAAGCGTTTATTTTCACAATGATCTAATGCTCTCCATTTTCTTTCAGTCATGTTTTTTCACCTCTTTTAGTTTTTTATTAAAGAACATCGATAAGCACGATAATAGCAACTAGTACCTGTAATAGTACTTGGACATTAAGTGCAACATCTGTATCAGTAGTTGTAATTTCTACATCTTTAGAGTTTTCAATATAAATTTTTTGCTTATTTGTTTGCTCTATATCAGATAGTTGCAATAAGTCTTGAAGGATACCATCGTTTTGTTCTGAATCAGCAATAGTAAGACGAAGTACTACTGCAATAGCTACTTGGATAGCTACTTGAATACCAATAGCAGCTTGAGTATCTGTTGTAGTGACCATAATATCGCAAGAATCTTTAATCCAAATTAATTCATTCGATTCTTGATCAATTAAAGAAAGTTGATCTGCATCTTGGACTACTTCTGCATCAAAAAACTCAGGGCTTTCAAAACTCTCACGACTATTATAGTATTCGTACTCTGTAGATTCACTTTCATAGTGATCTACTTTACAGCCATCTTTACAATGCTTCTTAGAATCATCTTTTTTATGTCTGTTTTTGCACTTTTTCTTTACATCGTAAGAATAATACTTTTTAGATGACATAACTAACACTCCTTTTTCATGGTATGTATTAATATATGAGCATACCAATCAATAGGATTGGGCCAATCGACTAATGAGTTCAACCATTTTCAAAAACAACAAAAACGCCTATTGAATGGCGTTTGGAAGTGTTACAGTTTATCTTTTTTTATTATTATCCTTTGTTTGCTGAACAAATTCATCTACTCGTTTTGATAAATCTTCAACCATTTCTTTCAGCATTTGTTTTTTTTCTTCAGATAGTCTTCCTTTGATTTGCTCTTTATCTATACCATGTTTAGAAAAAACATCGTTTACTAATAAATCCATTAGCTTATTTGGCACAATTTCCGGATTTTTTTGTGAATCGCTCATATATATCGCTCCTTTTTATAAGGTTTTATTTCATAACAACATATGCAACGCTACCTTAAAAGGAAACAATTCCTCTACCTATTTTTAAATATCACTTAAAAATACACGATATTTATGAATAACATACAGTTTAATTTAATTAACAAAAGATTCCCATTAGGTATTAATCATAAAATGGATCTCTAGTTTAAAAAAATTTAAGATAATAAAATAAATTTAACATCATATATTTGTACATAAGGTAAGTACCTTATGTTTTCAACAATTTTCTTAACAGTATTTATGAAAAGAGTTGAGTAAAATGGGAAAAAAAGCGAAGGCTGTACATGTTGCGGTTGATTTTCCATCTTCACAAGGAAAATCATCTAATAATCAAATTTATATAACAAACGAGGACAATAATACGGTTTCTGTTGTTGATGGGGTCACAGATGAGTTAATTACGACTATAAATGTAGGTCGTCAGCCAGTAAACGTAAATGGTAACTCATCTACCAATAGAATTTACGTGACTAATAAAGGTGACGATACAGTTTCCGTCATTGATGCTGGCACAAATACAGTTATTGGAATTATCCCAGTAGGAGGGCAACCATCAGGTGTAGGAATTAATCCTTATATGGATAGGGTTTATATAACCAACGCAGGTAGTGACACAGTTTCCGTCATCGATGGTTCAACAAATATTGTTGTTGCTACAATTCCTGTAGAAACCCATCCAATTAACGTAGATGTTCATCCTTATATTAATCGGATTTATGTCGCTAATAAGTTTAAAAATACAGTTTCCGTCATTGATGGATTAACGAATACAATAATGGCTACAGTTCCAGTAGGTGACCAACCTAACGACGTAGGAACTAACTTATCTAACAATCGAATTTATGTAGCTAATAAAAACAGTCATACTGTTTCTGTGATTGATGCAGGAACAAACACTGTTATCGGAATAGTACCTGTAATGGAACAGCCATCTGTGATTGATATTAATAAAGGTAACAACCAAATCCACGTTACAAACGAAGAAAATAGTATAGTATCTGTAATTGACGGGGCAACCAATATTGTTATTGCTACCCTCCCAGTCGGTGATCAGTCACCTTACACAATAACTGATGCCTAATATAAGACATACCACTAATATTTATGTTTTATAAGAGGTGGCATAACAATGATTTTATATTACAACCTGTAGCAACAATAACTTTATTTTAATGTGCTTATTGTTGCTACACTTAATGATGTTAACTACCGATTGGGAAATTTACTTCTCATCAAATTTTCTCCATTTTTGATAAAGAGATGGACAAATATCTTTAACATAGGATAAAAATTCTTTTGATAACTTTAATTTCTTCAATTCAGTTAGTAATTTAACAGGAATAGGGCGATTAGAACTAAAGGCTCTCTTAAGATCAATTACTTTCAAATTTCCCTGTTCATTCATTAGAATATGGCGTAATTCCGTATCTTGTCTACTAAAGTTTAATTTTTTCAATTCATCAATGAGATTTATAAGTTGCATAACTAAAGACTTCGTTATATACCTATTCTTCTTTAGATGTTTTGCTAAGGAAATTCCTTCTATATACTCCATGACTATGTAATTTGATCCATAACCGTAGAGACGAGGAATAATAGAAGACGACTGCCCAACTTGTATGGCTTTTAACTCCTTTTTATATACTTCTTCCTTAAAAAATACTTTTACACATCGATTAGAAGTCACTTGATAAATAACTCCATCTTTTCCTTGACCAACTACCGCATACTTTTTAAAATCCATGAATACGTTCTCTTTTTTTCTTAATGATACCTCCGAAGAACCTTCCAATACTTTTTCAATTAAAAAATGACTTTTTTTTACGCTATTAGATGAAATAAATTGGTCATTGTTATTTATTTCAAAATCAGGAAACAGACTCTTTTTTTGATTGTATCTTTTAAAGAAAGTTATTTCTGGTAATCTATAATCTTCGCTATCATCACTACGATAATGAAAATAAGGTTTCCCCACAGCCAACCTCCTCCTTTCCACATTTATTATTATATTCCTTTAAAATTAAAGTGCTTGTATAGTTATCTATTTACATAAAAGTTCGCAAAAAATTTTTGATGAAATCCAAGACAGGCACCCTCTCCTGTTACTTCCATTTACATATTATAGTAAGAGAGAGAGGTGATATCAGTATGAAATATAAAGAAGATTGGGATTATGCAGAAGAGGCTCATAAAAAACCTTGCAAAAAGAACGAAAAACATGATGAGCATAGTTCTTGCAAAGAGGTTTGTAAAAAGCAGGAGAAACATGATGACTACAGCAATTGCAACGATACTTGTAAAAAAATCAGGGTTATAAATTTATGGAAATCAAGTTCCAAACATTAATAATATAAACCCTAATAAATCAATAAGATCTGTTAACATCTGGTAACAGGTCTTATTCCTATGAAATAAATTCTTTTAATTCTAATTAACTTTTAATATTAATTATTGTTGACGAAAAATGACTTAGAAATTATTCTAAAAATTGGTATTTCAGCATTACTGTAAGGGTTATATCCCCTTATTGACTGCTTTACATAATAAAATTATTGATGTATAGATTTTTTATGATTAACTAGCATGTAACTACTTAATTTTCAATTCTCCGCCAATGACGGTTTCTAATATTTAGATAAATTCATATATTGTTTATAGTACAAGTATAGAAGAAGAAGCTATAGGAGGCACGAATATGAGCAATTATATACTAGTAATTGGGGCTCATCCTGATGACGAACTATTAGGAACTGCAGGAACCTTAAAAAAGTTGGTAGACGAAGGTTATAAAGTGATTTCAGTAATTACTGCTTTAGGAAGAAAGGAAGAAGCACATCATATCCAGCAATTCGGCCGGCTTGCTAATAAAGAAATTGGCATTGATGAAGTAATATTCCTTAAGCATGTCAATTTAGAGCTAGAAATGATTCCTCTTCACGAGTTAACGAAAGAAATTGAGCAGCTTATCCAAAAATACAAACCGGTAAAAATCTTTACACACCATTACGGTGATCTAAATAAAGATCACCAAATTACTTTTCAAGCGGTACTAACTGCAGCTAGACCTCTTCCTAATACCTCGCCTATAGAGTTAATTACATTTGAAACAGTATCGTCTAGTGAATGGAATGCTTCCACTCCTGATAAAACATTCAAACCAAATTATTTCGTAGATGTTACAGCACATATGGAGTGTAAACTCAATGCTCTTAGACATTATGATATTGAAATGAGAGATTTTCCTCATCCTCGTTCTTATGAGGGCATTGAGTACTTAGGAAGGCTACGGGGCATGAGCGTTGGCGTGCCTTATGCTGAAGCTTTCGAAATTATACGGAGGGTTTGGAAATGAACAATGAAATTACTTTCCCCTACCCTTATATAGTTGAAAGATTAGACCACTATTATGGACTTAAATCACACTTTCCAAAAAAAGTTATTTCAACGGAACAACCTAAAAAAAGAAACCCTTTCACAAAAGGGTCAAAAAAGAAATTTTCTATTTTAATTGCTACATTTTGGAGCTATCCTCATGTAGGAGGCCTTTCTAATTATATTACTACTCTAAGTAAAGGTTTAAAGAGTCAAGGACATAAAGTAGACATTATTTCTCCTAATCAATTCTCGACTTCTAAAGTAAAAAAGTTTCGAGAAAGCGTTACGCCAAATTTAAAAAGTTTCTTTACAAAGCGCTATGGAAGTTATAGCGATCGAATCTTAAATCATAAAAGACTTATATATGTATATGAAAAAATGTTAGAAACTATAGATTTAGAAAAATACGATATCCTTCATGCTCAAGATTTATTTACAGCAAATATCTTAGGAAGATTTAATGAAACCTACGGAAAACCCTTATTTTATACACCTCATGGTATGTTTACATTCAACAGACTAAAATTTAACATAATTAAAAACGATTCTGTTGAAGAAGCATATTTTAAAGAACTTGAAAGTAAAGCGATAGAATATGCAAGTCATATTATTGTTCTTAGTGATTCATTTCGTGAACCATTAATAAAATTAGGTGCAAAAAATAGAAATATAACTACAGTCATTACAGGTATTGATTATCCACTGAGTCCAAGGCAAGAAAAAGAAACACATTCACACAAGCTTACTATTACATGCGTAGCTAGACTTGGACCGCGAAAAGGACACACCCATTTATTTGAAGCGTTATCATACATTAAAAAATATACCACAAATATCGAAGTGTTAATTGTTGGTGATGGACAAATGAGGGAAACATTAGAAAGGCAGAAAAAGGCTCTAGGTTTATCCATGGTCAAATTCTTAGGATCTAGAGATGACGTACCCTTAATCTTAAATAAAACCGATATCTTTGTACTCCCCACAATCAACGATAGCTTACCTCTTTCTATAATTGAAGCTATGCATAGTGGAACTGCCGTAATTTCCACAAATTGCGGCGGCATCCCTGAGCTCATAAAGAATAATAAAACAGGGATTGTTTTAGAACCTGGAAATTCTGAACAATTGGCTCATGCATTAAAATTTCTGATTACGAATAAAGAAGCTCGAAATAAAATGAGTACAAATGCTAAAAATTTCGCTAAAAAACACTTAACCATAGACAGTATGGTAGGAAAAATAAAACATTTGTACACCGATTTTTGGGAGATGAATTAAGGTATGAAACATGAACATCCTGCAGTTATCCTTGACCTTAGCGCCAATGGCGTTGGCATTATTAGAAGTTTAGCCAAAAAAGGGATAAAAGTGTACGCTTTTGACACAAAAAAACCATATAAAATAGGAAAATCACGTCTCGCTACTTGTGGTATATGCCCTAGTCCTTTAGCTGAAGAAAAAAAACTATTAGATTTTTTAATTAATTTATCTAAGGAGGTTGGTTCTAAGCCTATCTTATATACAGGAGCAGATGATTATGTACAATTCATCTCGAAAAATCGAGATGAATTGCTAAAATATTTCTTGTTTTTATTTCCTGGTGATTCTTTAATTGAACAAGTTCTTGATAAAAACAAAACTTATGAACTCGCTATTAAGCATAATATTCCATGCCCGAGAACATATGTAATAGATAATAAAGAAGAACTTGAAGATGCTATTTCAACTCTTGATTTTCCTTGTATTTTAAAACCTGTTCTTGGACATGAATTCAGAAAAAAAGTTAATAAAAAAGCAATTGTATTTGAAAATCCCGAGGAGTTAAGAAATAAATATCCTTTTTATAGGGAATGCGGACAGTTAATTATTCAAGAACTAATTCCTGGAGATAACCAGTGTTTTTATAAAGTAGCTACTTTCTATGATGACAATATGAATTTACTTGGGTTATTTTCCTTACAAAAAAATCATCAATTCCCTGCAGAATTTGGAACAGGTGCTCATATTGTCAGTAAAAGAGTGCCTGAACTTATCGATATATGCATTCCGTTTTTTGAAGAAATAGAGCTCAAAGGTATTGGTATGGCTGAATTCAAGAAAGACCCAAGAGATGGAATTTATAAATTCATTGAAATAAATCCTCGTTTTTGGCTTACTCATAGCCTCACAGGCCCTTCAGGCGTTGATTTTGTCTACATGTATTATTTATATCTAACTAACCAAAATCCAGAACCTAGGTTACATCAAATAGACGGTATTAAATGGATTTACCTTGTAAGATATTATCTTACTTTTCTTCAAAAGAAAAAGAATTCAGAGATGACTTTTAAGGATTTTTACCAGGGATTACAAGGACAAAAAGAGTTTGCATTATTTGCATGGAATGATCCAATGCCATTTTTCAGAAGCGCATGGTCTCATCTAATTAATGCTTGGAAACCCAAGAGAAAGGAATGAATAGTGTGTATGACCTTAAAACTCTACCTCATCTGCTTAAAGATTTAAAAATAGCTGAAAAACTTTCTTATTCTATTAGTGAGAAAGTTACAATCGTTCCTTCAGAAATCAAGTGTTTAAAATCAACAAAACGAAGTGGTATATATAAATTACTGCTTCAAAAAAAGGATGGCTATTATCCAATAATCTTTAAGGTATACAATTCAACAGCCTACAAAAATGAAGTGGAGATCAATATCTATAAAAAAGCTTATCCAATTTTAAAAGAATTTTTGCCTCGCATTTACCTCATAGAAACGGTCAAAAACGAAACGTGGGTATTCATGGAATTTGTTAATCAAATACGTGGACAATTGACCTTCTTTCCATCTCATTTTCAATATATTATTCCTAGTATAGCTAAACTTCATGGTCAAACTTTCGAAGGCAGGTTTAGAAAGGACAAAACTATTTGGAATGATTGGCTCCCCGTTTATACTTCTATGAAAAAAAACAGGATCAAATATATGAATCAAACAATTGATCTACTGCATGCTGCAATGAAAGACAACCGCACTAGTCATCTAATAAAACCTTATTACCCATCATTAATCAAGGTATACAATAAAGGACCCGATTTCTTTCCGGAATTAATTGAAAATGGATCGTCTATTACGCATGGCGATCTTCATATGCAAAATATATGTAGCAAAAATGTTAATCAAAATACACCATGGAATATTCAATTAATCGATTGGGAATCAGCCAAATACTCTCCAGTATGGTTTGACATGGTTGTATTAGTAGAACTATTGTTGGGATTCAGAAAAGATTGGCAGCCAAACGCAGAAAAAATACGAACTCAGTGTGTACAAATATATGTAAATGAAATGAAAAAATACGGAATTACCTTTAAAACAAATCCAATGACTCTTTATAAAATGGCCTATCTCCAGCGAACGTTAGAAAGAGGTCTTCATACTCAACTAAGAAGGCTTGCTGATAATCGTGAAGGTGAGCTCTTAAGTTACCATCTTGAAAAAATTTCAACCTGGGGTAAAGAGTTGGGAATATATAAATAAATTGATTTTCAAGCCATTTTTCTGCAACGTGCGGGAGCTTAATGAACTATTCATCTATAACTTCTTAATTTTGCCCTTCATCTTTTCCTGATCTTTAAACTCGTAAATTTTCTTTTGTTTACTAATTTCTTCTCAGTTCTTCCTCAATCATTTTTAACGATTAAGTTAAAAATAGTTTAAAAGCCACTTTTTTCCGAATGTACAAGCAATTTTTCTATTCAAAAATAGAATATATAGAAACACCAATTTTAAATAAAGGTAGGGAATTCATTTGACTAAAATTTATTATGATCAAAATGATGAAAGTAAGCACTGCTTAAAAGCCATGTATGACCTTCGTAAAAATAAAGATGAAAAAAACCATGATAAAGACAAACACGAAAAAGATTATGGCAAAGATAAATGCAAAGACAAACACGAAAAAGATTATGGCAAAGATAAATGCAAAGACAAACACGAAAAAGATCATGGCAAAGATAAATGCAAAGACAAA